>NZ_JAJNAL010000054.1 GCF_022271405.1 Rhodopseudomonas infernalis
GGCGGGTCGCGCCGCCTCTAAGGATGGGCCACTCGTGCCGCGTGGCCCCATCCTTCGAGACGCCCGGCTTCGCCGAGCTCCTCAGAGCCTGTCTCAAAGCTAAGGCCGCATTCTCGGCCACATTTTGCAGTCGCTTAGTTTGCTCATAGCCTCCGTCATGGCCGGGCTTGTTGTTTAGTCCGGGGACATCGTTGTCCCGGCCATCCACGCCTTTTCTGGATGCCCGGCACAAGGCCGGGCATGACGCGTGGATAGGGAAAGTGCTCGAATTTGAAGTCGGAGTTTCAGGCCAGGCTCTCAGGACGAGGACGCAGCGCTTGTGGAGAGGGCGATAGCGTTCAATTCATCGATGAATTGCTCCAGTCGCCGTGTGCGTAGTTGCTGATACTGCGGCAACTCCACAAACGAAAAGGACCGGCGCGAGGCCGGTCCTTTGAGGTTGTGCGGTGCGTGAACCTCAGCCGCGCTTGTCCATATCGACGTAGTCGCGGGTGGTGGCGCCGGTGAAGAGCTGGCGCGGACGGCCGATCTTCTGCTGCGGATCCTCGATCATCTCGCTCCACTGGCTGATCCAGCCGACGGTGCGGGCGACGGCGAACAGCACGGTGAACATGTCGGTCGGGAAGCCCATCGCCTTCAGCGTGATGCCCGAATAGAAGTCGACGTTCGGGTACAGCTTGCGATCGATGAAGTACTGATCGCTGAGCGCGATCTTCTCCAGCTCCATCGCGACCTTGAGCAGCGGATCGCCGTGGTGACCGGTTTCTGCCAGCACTTCGTGGCAGACCTGCTGCATGATCTTGGCGCGCGGATCGTAGTTCTTGTAGACGCGGTGGCCGAAGCCCATCAGCCGCACCGACGAATTCTTGTCCTTCACCTTCGAGATGAAGTCCGGGATGTTGTCGACGTCGCCGATTTCCTTCAGCATCTGCAGGGCGGCTTCGTTGGCGCCGCCATGTGCCGGGCCCCACAGGCAGGCGATGCCGGCCGCAATGCAGGCGAACGGGTTGGCGCCCGACGAGCCGGCGATGCGGACCGTCGAGGTCGACGCGTTCTGCTCGTGGTCGGCATGCAGCGTGAAGATCTTGTCGAGCGCGTTCGCCAGCACCGGATTGACAACGTACTCCTCGCACGGCGTGGCGAAGCACATCCGCATGAAGTTGGCAGCGTAGCCCAGCGAGTTCTTCGGATAGATGAACGGCTGACCGACCGAGTACTTGTAGGCCATCGCGGCCAGCGTCGGCACCTTGGCGATCATCCGGATCGAAGCGACCATCCGCTGGGTCGGATCGTTGATGTCGGTGGAGTCGTGGTAGAACGCGGCCAGCGCGCCGACCGAAGCCACCATCACGGCCATCGGATGCGCGTCGCGGCGGAAGCCGTTGAAGAACCGCGACATCTGATCGTGCACCATGTTGTGGCGCGTGACGCGATAATCGAAATCTTCCTTCTGCGCCTTGGTCGGCAGCTCGCCGTACAGCAGCAGATAGCAAGTCTCGAGGAAGTCGCCTTTCTCGGCGAGTTGTTCGATCGGGTAACCGCGATATTGCAGAACGCCTGCGTCACCATCGATGTAGGTGATCTTCGACTGGCAGCTGGCCGTCGAGGTGAACCCCGGATCGTAGGTGAACATGCCGGTCTGGCCGTAGAGCTTGGCGATGTCGACGACATCGGGGCCAACTGTCCCGGTCAGAATGGGAAGATCGTAGGTGTTGTTTCCAACCGTGAGCGTTGCTGTCTTGTTGTTGGTCGTTGCGTCCATCGTGTGGTCCCCGATGTCGTTGTCGAAACCAGCGGCGACGCACCGAAGATGCGAGCGAGACTGGTTGGCCTAAAAGCACACGCGGAATGCGTAGCTTATTGCCGTGTGCACCGCAAGACGGCCCGATTGCGGGCCTCTCCTGCAGCCGCTAAGCAGCTTGATCCGCCAGTCGCGACAGGCATTCGTCGCGCCCCAGCACCGCCAGAACGTCGAAAATCCCGGGCGAGGTGGTCCGCCCCGTCAGCGCTACCCGCAGCGGCTGCGCCACGGCGCCGAGCTTGAGCCCGGCCTGGTCGGCGAAGGCGCGCATCGCCGCCTCGGTGGTCGCTGCCGTCCAGGGGGAAACGTCCTCGAGCGCGGCTCGTAAACGCCCGATCAGCTCCCGGGTTTCTGGAGTCAGAACGGCCTGTCCCTTGGGATCGACTGCAAGCGGCCTGCCGGCGAGAATGAAGCCCGCATTGTCGAGCAGTTCCAGCAACGTCTTGGCGCGCTCCTTGAGCCCGGGCATCGCCTGCAGCAATTGGGCGCGGGTGGTTTCGGTGAGCCGGGCGGCGATCGCCGGGCCCTGCGGGATGTAGTGCAGCAGGTCTTCCAGCAGGGTCACGAGGGATTGATCGTCGCTCTGCCGGATGTAGTGGCCGTTGAGGCTCTCCAGCTTGGCAAAATCGAACCGCGCGGCCGAGCGGCCGATAGCCGGGAGATCGAAGGCGTCGATCATCTCCTGCGTGGTAAATATTTCCTGATCGCCGTGGCTCCAGCCGAGCCGGACCAGATAGTTGCGCAGCGCCGCTGGCAGGTAGCCCATCGCGCGGTAGGCGTCGACGCCCAGCGCGCCGTGGCGCTTCGAGAGCTTCGAGCCGTCCGGGCCGTGGATCAGTGGGATATGCGCCATCACCGGCAGCTCCCAGCCCATCGCGTCGTAGATCTGCTTCTGCCGCGCCGCATTGATCAGGTGGTCGTCGCCGCGGATGACGTGAGTGACGTCCATGTCGTGGTCGTCGACCACGACCGCCAGCATGTAGGTTGGCGTACCGTCGCCGCGCAGCAGCACCAGATCGTCGAGATTCTCGTTCTGCCAGGCGACGCGGCCCTGCACCTGATCGTCGATCACCGTCTCGCCGCTGAGCGGGGCTTTCAGCCGGATGGTCGGCTTGACGCCCTCCGGGGCTTCGGCCGGATCCCGGTCACGCCAGGTGCCGTCGTATAATTTGGACCGGCCCTCGGCACGGGCCTTGTCGCGCATCGCGGCGAGCTCGTCGGCGGTCGCGTAGCAGCGATACGCCTTGCCCTCGGCAAGCAACTGCTCGGCGACCTCACGGTGCCGGGCGGCGCGAGCGAACTGGTAGACGGTGTCGCCGTCCCACTCGATGCCCAGCCATTTCAGGCCGTCGAGAATGGCGTCAATCGCCGGTTGAGTCGAGCGCTGGCGATCGGTGTCTTCGATTCGCAGCAGCATCTTGCCGCCGTGCTTGCGCGCGTACAGCCAGTTGAAAAGTGCGGTGCGGCCACCGCCGATGTGGAGGAAGCCGGTGGGCGAGGGCGCAAAGCGGGTGACGACAGGACGGGTCATTCGATACTGGGATTGGAACGCGCCGGAGCGGCGCGCAGGGTGTATAGCAGGATCGGCGCATAACTAAAGTGGTCCGCGACCCGTACGGGGGTTGGCGCGGGCCCCCGGATTTGGCAGATACCGCCTCGGGTTCCGATAGGAAGAAAGATCGATTGATGACCACGGCAGACGCAACGACCGAGCCAGGGCGCGACTTCATCCGCGACATCGTCCAGGCCGATCTGGAGGCCGGCAAGCACCGGACGGTGGTGACCCGGTTCCCACCGGAGCCGAACGGCTACCTGCATATCGGGCATGCGAAGTCGATTGCGCTGAATTTCGGGATCGCCCAGGAGTTCGGCGGCCGCTGCAACCTGCGCTTCGACGACACCAACCCGACCAAGGAAGAGCAGGAATATATCGATTCCATCCAGGCCGATGTCCGCTGGCTCGGCTTCGACTGGGGCGACAACGTCTTCTACGCGTCGGACTATTTCGACCAGCTCTACGCCTGGGCCGAGCTGATGATCCAGAACGGCGACGCCTATGTGGACGACCAGTCGCAGGACGAGATCCGCGAAAGCCGCGGCACCCTGACCGAGCCAGGTAAAAACAGCCCGTTCCGCGACCGCTCTGTCGAGGAGAACCTCGATCTGTTCCGGCGGATGAAGGCTGGCGAGTTTCCGAATGGCGCCCGCGTGCTGCGCGCCAAGATCGACATGGCGTCGGGCAACATCAATCTGCGCGACCCGGTACTGTACCGCATCCTGCACGCGCATCATCCGCGGACCGGCGAGGCCTGGTCGATCTATCCGAGCTACGACTACGCGCACGGCCAGTCGGACGCGATCGAGGGCGTCACGCATTCGATCTGTACGCTGGAGTTCGAGGATCATCGGCCGCTGTACGAATGGCTGCTGTCGAAGCTGCCGGTGCCGTCGCAGCCGAAGCAGTACGAATTCGCGCGCCTCAACATCACCTATACGCTGCTGTCCAAGCGGGTGCTCACCGAACTGGTGCGCGGCGGCCATGTCGCGGGCTGGGACGATCCGCGGATGCCGACCATGGCAGGGATGAAGCGGCGCGGCGTGCCGCCGGCTGCGATCCGCGATTTCGTCAAGCGCATCGGCGTCGCCAAGGCCAACAGCGTGGTCGACGTCGGCATGCTGGAATTCTGCATCCGCGAGGAGCTGAACCGGACTGCGGAGCGCCGGATGGCGGTGCTACGGCCGCTGAAGGTGGTGATCGAGAATTATCCCGAGGGGCAGACCGAGGAACTCGAGGCGATCAATCACCCGGACGATCCCTCTGCGGGCACCCGCAAGATCACATTCGGCCGCGAGATCTATATCGAGCAGGACGACTTCATGGAGACGCCGCCGAAGAAGTTCTTCCGGCTGTTTCCTGGCAACGAGGTGCGGCTACGCTATGCATACTTCATCAAGTGCCACGAGGTGGTGAAGAACGAGCAGGGCGAGATCGTGGAACTGCGCTGCACCTATGATCCGGAGACCCGCGGCGGAAACGCGCCGGACGGTCGCAAGGTCAAGGGCACGATCCATTGGCTGTCGGCTGCGACCTCGGTGCCGGCCGAGATCCGGATCTACAATCAGCTGTTCGCGAATCCCGCGCCGAGCGCTGCGACCTTTGCGGCCGATCTCAATCCGCAATCGCTCGAAGTGCTGACCGACGCGCGGCTCGAACCCGAGATGGCGGCGAGCAACTCGACCGAGCCGATGCAGTTCGAGCGACAGGGCTACTTCGTCCGCGACAACGACTCGACCGCCGCCAAGCCGGTGTTCACCCGCACCATCGGGTTGCGCGATACCTTCGCCAAGGAGGTCGGCGGTAAAAGTGATAGTTCGCGCCGGCGATGATTGCCGGCGCTCGCAGTCTGCTCCAGTCTGCATGCTCGCCTGATGGAGTATGCGTGCGGTGGAGCGGGGGCGAGCCAAAGCCAGGACGTGGCCGACGCGGCCCGCGCGCGTATCCGCGCTGGAGCCGTGGGGGGCGTCGTTCTGGGCTGCGATTGTCGGCCGGCTGCGGGATTGGGTGCAGGCTGAGGCCGGGCCGGGACGACTGCTGCCTTACGTGCCGGTCGCGTTCGGCACCGGGATCGCGCTGTACTTCGCTGCCGAGCACGAGCCGATCGCCTGGGTCGCCGGTGTCGCGGCTGCCACGCTCGGGATTGTCGCGATTCTGCTGCGTAGAACCCGCGCATTTCCAGCTGTGCTGCTGATCGCGGCTTTCGCGGCGGGCTTCGCGACCGTGGCGCTCAAGGTACAGCGGATCGCGCATCCGGTTCTGGACAAGCCGGTCCAATCCGTGGCGCTCAAGGGCTTTGTCGAAACTCACGAGGAGCGCGAGCGCACCGATCGCTTCGTGCTGCGTATCACCGAGATGGATGCCGCCGGACGAGCGCCGACGCTGCGCCGTGTCCGCATCTCGGTCCGTAAGGGTGCGGCGCCGGCGGTCGGCAGCTTCGTGGCGATGAAGGCGCGGCTGTCGCCGCCGCTGTCGCCGCTACGTCCGGGCTCGTACGATTTCGGCCGGGATCTGTATTTTCAGGACATCGCGGCGTCCGGATTTGTACTTGGTAGTATCACCGCGATCGATCCTCCGAGCGACGGCGGTTGGCGGCTGCGTTACGCGGCGATCATGCAGGGGCTGCGCGACTCGATCGATGCGCGTATCCGGACCTCGCTCGAGGGTGATCAGCGCGCCATCGCGACCGCTTTGCTAACGGGACGTCGCGACGCGATCACAGCGCCGGTCAACGATGCGATGTTCATCTCCGGGCTCGGCCACGTGCTGTCGATCTCCGGCTATCACATGGCGGTGGTGGCCGGCGTGGTGTTCTTCGTGGTGCGCGCGCTGCTGGCGCTGATGCCCGCGCTGACGGTGACGTTTCCGATCAAGAAGGTCGCGGCCGCGGCGGCGCTGGGCGCCGCGGGGTTCTATCTCCTGCTATCCGGCGCCGAGGTCGCGACTCAGCGCAGCTTCCTGATGACTGCGGTGGTGCTGATCGCCGTGATGGTCGATCGCCGCGCGATCACATTCCGCACGCTGGCGATTGCCGCAATGATCGTGCTGCTGATTGCGCCGGAATCGCTGGTGCATCCGAGCTTTCAGATGTCTTTCGCGGCGACGCTCGGGCTGGTCGCGCTGGTGCAGATCGGCATGCCGGCGCTGTTTACGCGCGCCGATAGTTCAGCAACGGCGCGCGCGGCGCTGTGGGGCGGACGGGAAATCGTGACGCTGGCGCTGGCGTCGCTGGTCGCCGGTTTCGCGACGATGCCTTACGCCGCTTATCACTTCCACCGCATCACGCCATATGGCGTGATCGCCAATCTGCTTGCAATGCCGATGGTGTCGGCGGTGGTGATGCCCGCGGGCCTGCTCGGGCTCGCGGCGATGCCGTTCGGGTTCGACGGCGTATTCTGGCGGATCATGGAGGTCGGCATCGACTGGATGATCGTCGTGGCGCTGTGGGTCGCGACACTACCGGGCGCGGTCGGCCGGTTGGCTGCATTCGGCGCCGGGCCGCTGCTGCTGGCCTCACTCGGCATCGTGCTATTCGGGTTGCTGCACACGCCGCTACGCTATGGCGGCGCGCTCCTCATTGTTGCCGCGAGCGGCTGGGCGCTGTTGACGCCGCAGCCGGAGATCCTGATCGCCGGCGATGGCCGGCAGGTCGCGCTGCGCGGCGCTGACGGGCGGCTGCGGGTGATGCAGAGCGGGAGCGATGTCTTCCGGATCAAGGAATGGCTCGCGGCCGATGCGGATTCGCGTATGCCGGATGCGGCGTCGCTGCGGGATGGCGTGTCGTGCGATGCGGATGGTTGCGTGGCGGCGCTCGCCGATGGCGGGTTGGTCGCGCTGTCGTTCCGTTTCGATGGGCTGGCAGACGATTGTGCGAGGGCGAGGGTGGTGGTGACGCTGGCGCAGCCGCCGCCGGACTGCGCGGCGCGCTTGGTCAGTGGCGATCAGCTCAAGAGCAACGGCGCGCTGGCGTTGTGGCAAACTGGGGGCAGGGCACGAAACCGCGACAGCGGCTTCGCCATCGAGGCGGTGCGACCGCAGAGTCGGGATCGGCCATGGTCGCCTGCGCCGGTTACCGCCGCGGCAGCGGCCAACTTGCAACCGACCTCACCATCGCCCGGCGGATCGCGGCCACGTCCCGCACCGGTCGATGCGACGCCTGCGCCGGCCGATCAGGCGGCCGAAGATTGAGCCTTAGTACTTGCGATACAGCCCGATCAACTTGCCCTGAATACGAACGCGGTTGGGCGGCAGGATGCGGACTTCGTAGGCGGCGTTGGCGGGCTCGAGCGCGATCGAGGCGCCGCGGCGACGGAAGCGCTTGAGCGTGGCTTCCTCCTCGTCGATCAGCGCGACGACGATGTCGCCGGTATCGGCGCTCTCGTTGCGTTGGATCAGCGCCATGTCGCCGTCGAGGATGCCGGCTTCGACCATCGAATCGCCGCGCACTTCCAGCGCGTAGTGTTCGCCGGCACCGAGCATCTCGGGCGGCACGCTGATGGTGTGGCTGCGGGTCTGCAGTGCTTCGATCGGCGTACCGGCGGCAATTCGGCCCATCACCGGGACGGCGACGTTGCGGTCGGTCTCGTGCTCGGCCGGCTGTGGGCTGGGCGGCCGAACCCTGCCGAGGTTGCCTTCGATCACGCTCGGCGTGAAGCCGCGGCGACCGCCGCCGCTATTCCCGCCGAGATCGGGCAGCTTGATCACTTCGATGGCGCGGGCGCGGTTGGGCAGGCGGCGGATGAAGCCGCGCTCCTCCAGCGCAGTAATGAGTCGGTGGATCCCCGATTTGGAGCGCAGATCCAGCGCGTCTTTCATCTCGTCGAAGGAAGGCGGGACGCCAGCCTCCTTCAGCCGCTCGTTGATGAACTTCAAGAGCTCAAATTGCTTGCGCGTCAGCATCTCGACCATTCCCCAATTCGGCGCCGATCGCCTGCGGCTCCACTCATCGCAGCGCGGACCGCCTGCAACGATGACCACATGAATCGAAACAAATCATGAACGAACACTATCTGTTCGGCATGTGTTCCGCAACCACTTAATTGGCCGGATGCAAATACGCCGATCGCTATAGCGGCAACTTAAGGATGTCGCAGGTCTCGCCGGCTACGGCATTTGTCGCATGCGGCGGCCGGATGATCAGTGCCTGCGCCGCCGACAGCCGCGCCAGCAGCGACGAATCCTGGCGATCGACCGGCATCGCGACCAGACGGCCATCGTCGCCGGCTTGCAGATGCGCCCGCAAATAATCCTCGCGCCGATCATTGGCAGCCAGCGCTGCGCCGAGCACCGCCGGCTCGCGGCGATGCATGACGTCGGTCCTGCCCGACAGCGCGCGTAGCAGCGGCACCATGAACAGGAAGGCGCAGACATAGGACGAAACCGGATTGCCCGGCAGGCCGATCACGCGCATGGGGCCGAGGCGGCCATGCATCATCGGTTTGCCGGGGCGCATCGCGATCTTCCAGAACGCGATCTGCGTGCCTTCCGCTTCGAGCGACTGCTTGACCAGGTCGTGGTCGCCAGCGGACGCGCCGCCGGTGGTGACCAGCAGATCCACGCCGAGATCGCGGGCCTTGCGGATCGCTGCGGTGGTGGCCTCGACGGTGTCGGCGGCGATGCCGAGATCAATCACCTCGGCGCCTTCGCTGCGGGCCAGCGCGCGCAGCGCGTAGCCGTTGGAGTACACGATCTGGCCGGGCTGCAGCGTGCTGCCCGGCATCACCAGTTCGTCGCCGGTGGCGAGCATCGCCACGCGCGGCCTGCGGTACACCGGCAATGTTGGGTGGTTCATGCCGGCGGCGAGGGCGAGATCGCGGTCGCTGAGCCGATGGCCGGCGGACAGCAGGAACTCGCCTTCGGTGAAGTCCACGCCGGCCGCACGGATGTGGCGCCCGGGCCGCGCCGCTTCGGTGATCGTCACCTGATCGCCGTCGCGCTGCGTGTCTTCCTGGATCACCACGGTGTCGGCCCCGTCGGGAATCACGCCGCCGGTGAAGATCCGAAGCGCCTGACCCGGGCCGACGCCGAGCGTCGCAGGCTTGCCGGCGGCGATTTCGCCGATCACGGTGAGCCGCGCCGGCGCGGTGGCGACATCGGCCGCGCGCACGGCGTAGCCGTCCATCGCCGACATCGGCTGCGGCGGCTGGGTCCGCAATGCGGCGAGATCGCGCGCCAGCACGCGGCCATGCGCGACGTCGAGCGCCGCCATCTCCTCGGATAACCCGCTGGCGCCGTCGAGCACCGCGGCGAGCGCATCGGCAACCGGCATCAGTGCCATCGGACGGCTCCAGGGCGGGCAAGGGTGAGGTGTGGCGCGCGGCGATGCATACAGCTCATACATCGGCTTTATGTGCGCCGGGCCGCTCGCGCAAGCTCCGTCGCGGCGCCGCAGGGTCCAACGAAATCCTAATTGTCGGATGGGGATCGGCGGCGGTAGGACCACATGGTCGACGAATCCGGCCGGCGAGAGGAACGCAGATGGGTGACGATTTTGCCAAATGGCTGCTGCGGATCGTCGGGGTGATCGGCCTGATCGCGTTCGGCACCACCTATGCGGTCCGGCACGACTGGAGCCAGGGCTGGATGCCGTCGGCCAATCCCGACTACGCGCCGCCGGCGGCGACCGCGCCTGAGACGGCGGCCACTGCTCCCCGAGCGGCACCGGTGCAGGCGCCAGGACCAGCCATTAGCACGCCGGTGGCCGCGCCTGCGACGCCGTCCGCCACCACTGCACCGACCGCGTCACGTGCCAACGTCCCTTGCCAGCCGATCGGCCGCACCGCCAAGGGCGAGCTGGTGTATTCGATGGACTGCCGCTCGCTGCCGGCGCCATAGTCCGTCGCGGGGCCGACCTCATGGCGGGAGGCGCGTAGCGCCGTCTCGAAGCACGGGCCATCGACGATGCGTTTTGCCTCGTCATGACCAGCCTTGTCCCGGGCATCCACGCCTTGCAGCAGAATTCGCCAGAAAGTCGTGAATGGCCGTGACAAGCCCGGCCATGACGACCTCCATAGGCCGCGCAATCAACCGTACGCGTTCATGCGGGAGGGGCGCTACGCGCTGGGCATTCGATCGGCGACCGCTTACTTGCCGTCATCCTTCCCCTGCACCATCACCGGCAGATACACGGCGGAGAATTCCGGGGGCAGGCGGCGGGGGCGGCCGCTGGAGAGTTCGATGCAGACGAGCTCCCAGCGGCCGCGCATCACGGTGGCGCGGTCGCGCAGGCGGATCAGCTGGAAGCGGCGCTCCATCAACAGTTTGCCGTCGCTGCCGTAAATCCAGGTGCCGAGCAGCAGTTCGTCGCCGAGATGGCTCGGCAGCAGGTAGTCGTATTCGCCGCGGCGGATCGCCATCGCGCGGTCGATCCGCTGCCAGTCGGCGAGCGCGAGGCCGAGCGCTTCGGAATGTGCCCAGCCGACGCTGTCGCACCAGCGCACATAGACCGAGTTGTTGGTGTGATTGAGCCCGTCGATGTCGGCCGGGCCGGGCACCATCGTCAGCGTGAATGGGTTCGGATGGTCCCAGTCGAGGGCGGTCGCGGCGTCGGTCATGGCGGTCTTCAGCAGTCGTTCGAATGGGCCGTCACAGCCCGAGTTGATCGAGCGCCTGCGCGACGTCGGCGCTGGAGCGGACGTGCACCGCCTTAAGACCGTGCTCGCGCGCAGCTTCGGTGTTTTCGGCCAGATCGTCGAAGAACACAATGCGCTCCGGGCGCACGCCGATCGCCTTGACGACGAAGTCGTAGGCCTCGGCATTGGGTTTGCGCATCCCGATCCGCGACGACAGAAACATCTCGCGGAAATGCACCAAAAGATGCGCGTAGTGCTCGGAGAAGTGGGCGATGTGCGCGTCGTTGGTGTTGGATAGCGCGTACAGCGGCAGGCTCCTGGCGGCGCGCGCGAGCAGCGGGCCGATGCCCGCCATCTCGCCGATGAAGATCGCGTTCCAGCCTTCGCGAAGCGCCTCGTCGGACAGTTCAAGCCCGAGTACCTCGCGGACCGCCGCGAAGAATTCGGCGTCGGTGACGTGGCCGGTCTCGTAGCGGTGGAACGTGTCGTTGCTCGCCAGGCGCATCAGCGTGGCGGAGGGATCGCTGCCGAGTTCGACCGCCCAGGCCTTCAGCGTGCGCGCGAGGTCAAAATCGATGACGACGCGGCCGAGATCGAAGAGCAGCGCATCGGCCGCGCCGGGGGAAAGGGGAGGTGTCATACCGAAGGCCTAGCAGGAGCGTGGGACATTGGCGAGATGTCGACGGAAGTCTACTATCGTGCAGAAACATTGAGGTTCCACGACAACCGTTTTTTCATGCGTCGCCGCCTAAAACAGCACAGCTGCGCAGCATCGGGCGTCCAGGCTCGACGCACGCGCTGCCGGATCCATCAGCGGCGATCGCTATGCGCGTCGGAAGTCATTCTTTGTTGGCCATCTGTCGGTCGCCGGGTCGTCTGCGATGCTGAGCGGAGGCGGTCGCGCGGGTGGCAAGAAGAAGATCGAGGAGGATCAGGCGAGCGGTCACGGCTGGTTCGTGACCTTCGCCGATCTGATGGGCCTCCTGGTCAGCTTCTTCCTGGTGCTGGTGTCGTTCTCAACGCAGGATCTGCACAAGATGCAGATCGTCGCCGGCTCGATGCGTGATGCGTTCGGCGTGCAGCAGGAGTCGCGCTATTCGGGAGTCGTCGAGACCGATGGCGTGCCGATGCAGGGCAAGGTCCGAAGTAAGATGAACGTGGCGCCCGATCAGTCCTCCGCCACGCCAAGTTCGCTCGATGGTGCGGCTGCTGCGGCTGCCTCGGCGCAGACAAAGGCTGAGCGTGAGTTCGCTTTGGCGTCGGCGTCGCTGCGTCAGGCGCTGATGGATTTACCGGAACTCACCGAGCTGTCGAAGAACATCGTGTTCGAGGAAACGCCGTCAGGGCTCAATCTCGAGCTGACCGATCAGGATGGCAGGCCGATGTTTCCCGACGGTTCGGCCACGCCCTACGAGGCTGCGCGGCTGCTGATCGCGCGGCTGGCGGCGCCATTGCGCGCCACGGCGCTGCGAATTTCGATCATCGGCCACACCGCCTCGGTGCCGATTTCCGGCAACGAGAATTACGACGCGTTCGATCTGTCGACGAGCCGCGCCAATGCGGTGCGGCAGATCCTCAAGCGGGAGGGTCTGGCGTCGAACCGGGTGATGTCGGTGGCCGGCAAGGGCGACGGCGAACCGCTGTTTCCGGAAACGCCGATGCTGGCGGCCAACCGCCGGGTCACAATCAGCCTGCTCCGAGAAAACCCGCCGCTGCCACCGGATCTGCAGCGCTGAGGGTGCGAAGGTGATAGGTGCCGTTCTTCAGCGTGTAGTCCGCCGCGCTGGCATTCAGAACGCGACGCCGACGCGGCGGGCCTTGCGCCAGACGGTGCGGCATTTCTTTTTGGTGCCGCCGTGCAGGAGTTCGAAGCGCTGGGGAAGGGTGACATCGGAGGTTAGTTCGATGCAGGCACCGCCGGCCGAGTAATCGACCACGTGACACGGCACCACCGGCAGCTTGGGGCCGATGATCAGGCTTGCGGCGCTCGAGATCGGCCCGCCCGAACGCACTCGCGCAAATCGTCGCTCCTGGACCATCCCCAACTCTCGCACTACGAGCTTGCTACTCCGCGCATTGCACCTCGAAAGTTGTTAAATTCTATTGTCTCGGACGATCGGCACCAGGAACAATTCGAGATTGCCCCGCGGGTGCCAATGAAAATGATGAACAGAGTATTGCGGCAGGCTGCGCTGAAACTTCCATTCCTAACCCGGCAGCTGCCCATATTGAGACGAGAGTCTCACCCGCCGGCGGCAGTCGTGCCGCGCGAATTGCGTTCACCGCGTGGAGCAGTGTCATGTCGCCTTGCCGAGGTTTCCGACTGACGAGAGTGGGTGTTTGGGGGCCGGCCGCTTCGAGCCCAGGTCACCTGGCACCATGCGCTTCCGTGAAGCCAAGCAGCAAGGTGCTGGCGAGCTCTCGCGCAGTCGGTGCAAGCGCCTCGTCGGGCAGCTCGCCCGCTGTCCAGAACGAAAGCACCCCGCGAAACGCGAAGGCGAGTTGTCCCGGCAAGCTGCGTAGCGCCTGATCCCGCCGCGCCGCGATCAGTCCGTCGCCGGCGCCCAGCGCAAGTGTCCAGAGTGCGGTCGAACGCGCCCAGACCTGTCCGGGCGAAGAACTGGCGGTGCCAAGCCAGCCCATGACCGCGCGGTTGACCCCCGGCTCCTCCAGCATCACGGCAGCTGCCGTATCGATCGCCAGCATGACGCGCTCGGTGGTGTCCGTCAGTGGCGGCGCGGCTACAAAGCGGCTTTCCATCGTCTCGATCCGACGCGCGGAGAGCGTCTGTATGATCGCCGCCTTGCTTCCGAACTGGTTGAACGGCGTCGCAAAGCTGACGCCGGCCTCGGCGGCGAGGTCGCGCATCGAGAAATCGGCCTTGCCGTCGCGAAGCAGCCGCTCGGCAGCGTCGATGACGCGCTGACGAACCGGCTCGCCCCGGAGGCCAGCGGGGGAGGGTTTGATCTTGTCTTGTGTCATGCCGATATCTATATCATGATATAGTAACGTTTCAACGCGGAGTTATCCATGGCACACATTGCCTCCAAGACTTTTCTCATCACAGGCGTCAGCTCGGGTTTGGGCCGCGCGTTTGCCGAAGGCGCGCTGGACGCCGGACATCGGGTAATCGGCACGGTGCGGCGGGCCGATGACGCCGAAGCCTTTGCCGCGCGTGCTCCAGGCCGCGCTCACCCGCTGGTGCTGGACGTGACAGACTTTGACGCGGTCCCGGCGGCTGTGGCGGATGCCGAGCGTCAAGTCGGCGTCGTCGACGTGCTGGTGAACAATGCCGGATACGGTCATGAGGGCGTGCTCGAGGAATCCTCCATGGATGCACTCCAGCGTCAGTTCGCCGCCAACGTCTTCGGTCCGGTCGCGATGATCAAGGCGGTGCTGCCCGGGATGCGCGAACGGCGCTGCGGCCACATCGTCAACGTCACCTCCATGGGAGGCTTCATCACCATGCCGGGAATTACTTTCTACTGCGGTAGCAAGTTCGCTCTAGAAGGCATTTCGGAAGCGCTTGGCAAGGAAGTGGCGGGCCTCGGGATACGGGTGACGGCGCTCGCGCCGGGCCAGTTCCGCACCGATTGGGCCGGCCGCTCGATGGACCGCACGCCGCGCAGCATTGCGGACTATGACGCAGTGATGGATCCGATCCGCGCAGCCAGGCAGGCCAAGAGCGGCAACCAGCCCGGCGACCCGGCAAAGGCCGCGCAAGCCCTGCTCGCGCTGGTGGAAGCTGAGAATCCGCCAACCCGGTTGTTCCTGGGCGATGACGCGCTGGGGCTGGTCAAACAGAAGCTCGAGACGATGAAGACCGAACTCGACGCCTGGGATGTGCTCTCGCGCTCGACCAGCTTCGAGCCTGTTTGATCAGCAGCCAGTCTGGCTTATCAGGATCCCCGCCAGCAGCGACGAACGCCGTACAACCGATTTGTGCGGTTCTGCTTCTGATCAAAACGCCGCCCGATAGGCCCGCTGCGCGCGGCGCTGCGGACCTCGAAGGATGAGCCGCAAGTAGCTTGGCCGCATCCTTCGAGGCGCGCTACGCGCGCGCCTCAGGAGGACGACTCCGCACTTGCGGAGACGGCTTCGCTTTTGCCCGGCGGTTATTTGCCGGGCTGGATCGCGATCCGCTTGGCCGCAGCCGCCGCCGGCTCGGCCTTCGGCAGTGTCACCGTCAGCAGGCCGTTCTTGAACGAGGCGCTGACCTTGTCGGCCGCCACCGCGGAGTTCAGCGGTATTCTGCGTTCGAACCTGCCGTAGAAATGCTCGCTGAATTGCTTGTCCTTGTCCTCGGTGTCGGAGGTCTTTTCGCCGCGGATGGTCAGCGCTCCGTCATCGAGCAGGACTTCGATGTCCTTCTCGGCCAAGCCGGGGACTTCGGCCAGGATCGTCAGCGCCTTGTCGCTGTCGGCGATCTCCAGCTTGGGCCACGACGTTCCGAACGCCGGGAAGCGGGTCGCCAAAGCCGGCGTGTCGAAGCCGCGGAAGACGTCGTCGAACAGCCGGTTCATTTCGCGCTGCAGCGACACGAACGGGTCGCCGTTGAAGGGCGAGACAGATTGACTGCTGCGGCCCCAGGGAATCATCTCTCGCATGTTCATGGATGCCTCCTCATTCCAGTCTTGATCAATCGATGTTCGAAACCAGAAGCGCACCCGCGCCGTGCGGGCGCGCATTCGATCTGGGATGGCATCAGTTGGCGTCAAGGGGCAGGTTGGTAGTCCGATGAGGCGGGTCGAAAAATTTTCCGGCGGGACTTGAAAGCGTCGGCGGTTTTTCTAATTTCCGATCTGTCCCGTTCGAAAGGAGTAGCTCGGGAGGATTGCTATGCACACCACGACGAAAACGGGCCTGGAGCTCCGAACCAGTCCAGGCATCCTCGACCATCCCGCACTGGATCAGCCCGCAACGGGGTACGATCACCCCGATCAGGTGCTGCGTGACGACACGCTGAGCACGGCGGACAAGCGGGCCATTCTCTCCTCATGGGCGTCCGACGCCAACGCGATCGAGCAGCAGCCGTGGCTGCGTGCCGTGCCCGGTTCGGGCCGGACCGTTCCGCTCGCCGCGATTCTGGCGGCGCTGCGCCGGCTCGACGACGGCGAGCCGCCGCCGAAGGGCGGCGCGGCGATCAGGCTGAGCGGCGTGGGCCACCGCGACGACAGCCTGTCGATCGAGCACAGCGAGCCAGTGGGGAGGAGACACTATGGTCTGGCGCAACACTCAAATCACGTTCGATCCCGCGCGGTGTCCCGTTTGCGGCGCGACGATGCGGCTCGCGCGCGTCGAGCCGCGGCCGGTCGGGCGTAGCTTTGAGTTCGAGCGCCACATCTATTGCTGCGACGACTGCGCCAATATCAGCCGCTTCGTGATCGACCGCCAGGCGATCGAACGGCTCTCCGCGTAGCACACAAATGTCGCGGCGATCAGGCTTGCGCCGGTCGCCGCGACGGTGCGCCGCCGAGCCGGCTGCGCCACAGCGGCTTGATAGCTTCGAGCACGATCAGCACCACCAGCGCTGCGAGCGCGGTCAGTGCCAGATCGTCGCCGTGCAGCGGCCCGAACCGGAACAGCTCGCGTAGCCACGGCCAGGACAGGCTGAGGCCGAGCACGCCGCCGACGATGACCAGCACCACCGCGAGCATCGGGTTGGGCCGGCGCAGCGCCGCCAGGATGGACGTCGAGAACGAGCGGTTGACGAAGATCAGGCAGACGAAACTCAGCACCAGTGCAAAGAACGTCAGCGCGCGAAGTTCGGTCTCCGGCATCGCACGGAACTGGCCGATGACAAACACGCCGGCGACCAGTGCGAACACCAGCAGGCCCTGAACCAAACCCCAGCCGATCAGCGCGCCGCTGAACAGCGGCCGGTCGGGCTCGCGGGGCGGGCGGCGCATCACGTCGTCCTCGGCGGTCTCGGCTTCGAACACGATCGAGCAAACCGGATCGATGATCATTTCCAGAAACGCGATGTGGATTGGGCCGAGCAGGATCGGCAGGCCGAACAGCAGCGGCAGCAGCGCGAGGCCGGCGATCGGGACGTGCACGGCGAAGATGAAGCCCATCGCCTTGACCAGATTGTCGTAGATCCGGCGGCCGAGCCGGATCGCCTTGACGATCGATGCAAAGTCGTCGTCGAGCAGCACGATCGAGGACGCTTCGCGCGCCACATCGGTGCCGCGGCCGCCCATCGCGATGCCGATGTGTGCGGCCTTCAGCGACGGTGCGTCGTTGACCCCGTCGCCGGTCATGGCGACGACTTCGCCATCGGCCTTCAGCGTTTCGACGATGCGCAGCTTTTGCTCCGGCATGATCCGGGCAAACACGGTGGTGCGCTTCAGGCGCTGCGCCAGCGCGGCGTCGTCGAGCTGTGCGATCTCGTCGCCGCTGAGGCTGGTGTCCGCGGCAATGCCAGCTTCGCGCGCAATCGCTCGCGCCGTGGCCGGATAGTCGCCGGTGATCATCACCACGCGGATGCCGGCGCTGCGGCAATCGGCGACCGCGGCCGGTACTTGTTCGCGCAGCGGATCGGCGAGGCCGACCAGGCCGAGGAAGTCGAACCGGAAGCCGAGCTGAGTGTCCGGCCAGTCGTCATTCGGATGATCCGCGCGGGCAACGCCGAGCACGCGCAGGCCATCGGCCGCCATCGCGTCGACGGTGCTCGAGAGTTGCTGGAGGTCGGCTGTTGCGAGGCCGCACATGCGCGCAATCGCCTCCGGCGCGCCCTTGGCGGCGACGATGAAATCGCCAGGGTCGTCGGGATCTTGCCAGACCTGGGTGATCGCCAGCAGATCGCGGCGCAGCCCATAGGAGTGCACCATGCTGCGCGTGCCCGCGCCATCGGGCAGATGCTCGCTGGCGAGGCGATGCAGCGCGCGGTCCATCGGGTCGAACGGATCAGGCGCGGCGGCGAGCAGGCCGGTGTCGAGCAGAGATCGAAATGCCGGCGGCAGATCGCCGTCGGTGCGCGGGTGGAAGGCCTCGCCGGACAGCAGCCGCAGTTCGGCGACCGACATCCGATTCTCTGTGAGGGTGCCGGTCTTGTCGGTGCAGAGCACGGTCGCGGAGCCGAGCGCTTCGATCGCGGCAGCGCGGCGCGTTAGCACGCGGGCTTGCGAGATCCGCCAGGCGCCCATCGCCATGAACACGGTGAGCACTACCGGGAACTCTTCCGGAAGCATCGACATCCCGACCGTGATGCCGGCCAGCACAGCGTCGAGCCAGCCGCCGCGCAAGGTGCCGTAGAGCACCACGACCAGAACGCTGAACGCGCCTCCGATGAACCCGAACACCCGCACCAACTTGCGCGTCTGCGTCTGCAGTCGCGGCGGCTCGGTCTGCATCGTGCCGAGTGCCTGACCGATCTTGCCGATCTCGCTGCGCGGCCCGGTGGCGATCACTTGGGCGATGCCGCTGCCGCGGACCATCAGGGAGCCCGAATACACGACAGGCTGATCGTCGCCGCCGGGCCGGCGCGGGATCGCGTCGCCGGCCTCGTCGCGCGCAATCTTGCGGACCGGCAGCGACTCGCCGGTCAGCAGTGACTCGTCGGCCTCGATGTCGTCGGCCTGCAGTAGCACCGCGTCGGCCGCGACGCGGTCGCCCTCCGACAGCACCAGGAGATCGCCGCGCACCACCTCGCGCCCGGCGATGCGCTTGCGCTCGTTGTTCCGGATCACCAGTGCACGCGGACTGGTGAGATCCCGCAGCGCCTCCAGCACGCGTTCGGTGCGGCTCTCCTGAACCACGGTGATGATCACCGACAGGCTGGCGAACACCAGCAGGATGACGGCTTCCTTGAAATCGCCGAGCGCCAGATAGATCACGCCGCCGCCGAGCAGCAGCGCCAGCATCGGCTCGCGCAGAACTTCCAGCACGATGGCGAACAGGGTGCGCCGGTCAGAACGCGGTAATTCGTTGAACCCTTCGGCTTTCAGCCGCGCGCCGGCTTCGGCGTCGCTGAGGCCGGTGAGGGACGAGAGCGGGGCTGTCGGCATCGGCGCGATCTCGGTTCGGATCGGCGCCTAGACTACGCCTATTTGGTGCGCGCGTCTGCGACGTAGTCCCCCGACTTTCCGCCGCTCTTGGCGATCAGCTGGATGCCTTCGATGCGCACGCCGCGTTCGACGGCCTTGATCATGTCGTAGATCGTCAGGCATGCGACCGATACGGCGGTCAGCGCTTCCATCTCGACGCCGGTCGGGCCGCTGACCTTGGCGGTGGCGCGGACGATGCAGCCGGGCAGCTTTTTGTCGGGCGTGATGTCGACGGTGACCTTCGACAGCGCCAGCGGGTGGCACAGCGGGATCAGCTCCGAGGTGCGCTTGGCCGCCATGATGCCGGCGATCCGCGCCGTGCCGAGCACGTCGCCTTTCTTGGCGTCGCCGCTGAGGATCAGCGCCAGCGTCGCCGGCTTCATCACCACGCGGCCCTCGGCCACCGCGACGCGCTCGGTCGCGGGCTTGTCCGACACATCGACCATCCGCGCTTCGCCGCTGCTGCCGATGTGGGTGAGGGCGGGCGAGGGCGATTTGGTCGTCTTCTTAGCCACGGGATGAACTCACGATAGGAGAACGATGAGGGCGCGGCATCGTCACCCTCCCCTGGAGGGGGAGGGTCGGACGGGGCAGCCGTCCGGGGTGGGGTGAAGCCACGGGAGATGAGTCAGCGGCGTAGCACGTCAGGATCGAGAGGCTGTGCCCCCCCCCCCCGCGGGGGGGGGGGGGGGGGGCGCCGCCCCCCGCCCCCCCCCCCCCCCCCCGGGGGGGGGGGGGGGGGGGGGGGGGGGCGTCCCTGCGAGTCTCAGCGGCTCGGCTTCTGAGAGACGCCCCCTCACCCGGATTGCTGCGCAATCCGACCTCTCCCCGCACGCGGGGAGAGGTTAGCGCGGTCGTTTACGCCGCGAGTTTCTTCTTGCGCTTGTCGGCGTAAGCGACCGCCGCTTCGCGGACCCAGGCGCCGTCCTCATGCGCCTTGCGCCGCGCCGCCAGACGATCGCGGTTGCAGGGGCCGTTGCCGGCCAGCACCTGCTTGAACTCGTCCCAGTCGATCGTGCCGTACTCCCAGTGGCCGGTCTCGTCGTTCTTCTTCAGATCGGGATCGGGCAGCGTCAGGCCGAGATAGTGCGCCTGCGGTACGGTGGCATCGACGAATTTCTGGCGCAGTTCGTCGTTGGAGAAGCGCTTGATCTTCCACTTGGTCGAGGTGTCGCTGTGCTGGCTGGCCTGATCGGGCGGGCCGAACATCATCAGGCACGGCCACCACCAGCGGTTCAGCGCGTCCTGCGCCATCGCCTTCTGCTCGGGCGAGCCCTTGGCCAGCGTCAGCATGATCTCGTAGCCCTGCCGCTGGTGGAACGACTCCTCCTTGCAGACGCGGATCATCGCGCGCGCATAGGGGCCGTAGGAGCAGCGGCACAGCGGGATCTGGTTCATGATCGCGGCGCCGTCGACCAGCCAGCCGATCGCGCCGATATCCGCCCAGGTCAGCGTCGGGTAGTTGAAGATCGACGAGTACTTGGCCTTGCCGCTCAGCATCTGATCGACCAGCTCCTCGCGCGAGCTACCGAGCGTCTCGGCGGCGGCGTACAGATACAGGCCGTGGCCGCATTCGTCCTGCACCTTGGCGAGCAGGGCGGCCTTGCGGCGCAGCGTCGGCGCGCGGGTGATCCAGTTGCCTTCCGGCAGCATGCCGACGATCTCGGAATGGGCGTGCTGCGAGATCTGCCGCGTCAGCGTCTTGCGATACGCGGCCGGCATCCAGTCGTTCGGTTCGATCCGCTCCTCGGCGTCGATGCGCTGCTGGAACCGCGCGGCGCGGCCGGCATCCTCGAGGTTGCGATCCTCGGCTTCGGTGGTGTTGAGCGCCTGTGTGTACATGGCTGACCTCGGTGTTTCCTCGCCGGCCGGCGCCTGCAGCCCGACCTTGTTGGAAATATAATTGACCAATTGGACGGTCAATGCAAGTGTCGGAACCGGATCATCCGCGGTGCGTCCGGCGCGCCGCGCCGGCTGGAATCAGCACCAGGGAATTGCACCGCATGGCTCGCACGCGAGCGACCGACTACGATCAGAAACGCCTCGCCATCCTGGCGCGTTCCGCGAAACTGTTCGCCGAGCATGGTTACACCGGAACCTCGATCACCATGATCGCGGATGCTTGCGGCGTCTCAAAGGCGCTGATGTATCACTACTACCGCTCCAAGGATGCGGTGCTGTTCGATCTGCTCGCCGATCATCTGCAGCATCTGGTCGGCGTGGTCGAAGACGCGGCGCGGCAGGCCGAACCGGGCGAGCGGCTGTTCGCGATCGCGGCGGCGCTACTCGAAGCCTATCGCGGCGCCGACGCCGAGCATCAGGTGCAGATCTCCAGCCTGAAACTACTGCCGGCCGAGCAGCAGGACGAGCTCAAGGCGCTGGAGCGCCGGCTGGTGGTGCTGATGTCGGACGCCATCGCCGCGGCGATCCCAGCGGTCGCGGCCAAGCCGCGACTGCTGAAGCCGCTGACGATGTCGCTGTTCGGCATGCTGAACTGGCACTATCTGTGGTTCCGCGAGGGCAAGGGCCTGTCGCGCGAAGCCTATGCGCAGATGGCGACGACGCTGATGATCGCCGGTGCCGAGCAGGCGATCGCTGCGGTGAACGCCGAAGCAGTCAACGACGGCACCGCCAGCCGCAAGAAGACCGCGCGGCCCGCGGTGGCACGACGCGCCTGAATTCCAGCAGACACTCGCTGCTCGTTGGTCATTCCGGGGCGCTCACGACGTGAGCGAACCCGAAATCTCTCACTCGGGTGACCGGCCCCTCGTTCGTCATTCCGGGGCGCCGCGCAGCGGCGAACCCGGAATCCCTGCGCCCTGGCTTCACGGTGAACTACATGAGTGAGATCGACGCACGCTTTGCCGGCTCATCAAGCACGGGGGTTTTGGATTCCGGGTTCGCTCGCTGCGCGAGCGTCCCGGAATGACCGACGAGAGAGCGTGAATTTCGATTAGCCGCAGTCGAGCGCGACCGTCCGCTTACCCCTTCGGCCGCTTGTCGTACACGCGCTTGGCCTTGCCGAGCGATCGCTCCAGCGTATCCGGCGGCACGACCTTCACACTCGTCGAAATCCCGATCGTGTTTTTGATGTACGCCGCGACGCGCTCGGCATGTGGCACCAGTCCCGCGCCGTCCCAGCTTTCGGCGCGGGCCTCGGCCAGCACCGTCATCTCGTCCATCCGGCCGTCGCGGGTGAGTTCGATGATGAAGTGGCCGCCGCACCAGTCGGTGGCGAGCAGGACTTCCTCGATCTGGGTGGGGAACACGTTGACGCCGCGCAGGATGATCATGTCGTCGGAGCGGCCGGTGATCTTTTCCATGCGGCGCATGCCGGGGCGCGCCGTGCCCGGCAACAGCCGGGTGAGATCGCGGGTGCGATAGCGGACGACCGGGAAGGCTTCCTTGGTCAGCGAGGTGAACACCAGCTCGCCTGTCTCGCCGTCGGGCAGCACCGCGCCGGTCGTGGGATCGATCACTTCCGGATAGAAGTGATCCTCCCAGATGTGCAGGCCATCTTTGGTCTCGACGCATTCCTGCGCGACGCCGGGGCCGATCACTTCGGAGAGGCCGTAGATGTCGGTCGCGTCCATGGCGAACGCCTGCTCGATCTCGGCGCGCATCGCGTTGGTCCACGGCTCGGCGCCGAATACGCCATAACGCAGCGAGGAGGCGCGCGGGTCGAGGCCCTGGCGCTTGAACTCGTCGAGGATCGCCAGCATGTAGCTCGGCGTCACGGTGATGACGTCCGGCTTGAAGTCGTTGATCAGCTGCACCTGCCGCTCGGTCATGCCGCCGGAGATCGGCACCACGGTGCAGCCGAGCTTCTCGCCGCCGTAATGCGCGCCGAGCCCGCCGGTGAACAGGCCGTAGCCGTAGGCATTGTGCAGGATCATGCCGCGCCGCGCTCCGGCCGCGCGCAGCGAGCGCGCCATCACGGTCGACCACGTTTCGATGTCGTTCGCCGTATAGCCGACCACGATCGGCTTGCCGGTGGTTCCCGACGAGGCATGGACCCGCACCAGCTGCTCGCGCGGCACCGCGAACATGCCAAACGGGTAGTTGTCGCGCAGATCGGTCTTGGTCGTGAACGGAAATTTCGACAGGTCGCCGAGCTCGCGGAAATCCGACGGATGCACGCCGGCGCGGTCGAACGCGGCTCTATAGTGCGCGACGTTGTCGTAGGCGTGCTTCAGCGACCAGGCGAGCCGCCCGGTCTGCAGCGCCACGATCTCGTCGCGCGAGGCGCGCTCGGAATCGTCGAGTTCGGCAGCGTAGCCGGCCGGTTTGATCTGGTGAACGGTTGCGACCATGGCGGTTTCCCTCAGCGTGGGTGGGGCTCTGTCGGCGGCACCAGCGTTCCGCCGATCGACCGCGAGTGGCCGCGAAATTCGGCGATCACGATGCCGGCTGCGGTGACGGTCACGTCGAAGATGCCGGAGCGGCCGGCGCGATTGATCTCGCGCGCGTTGGCGACCAGCCGCGCGCCGAGCTTGCTCGGCCGGATGAAGGTGATCTGGCCTTGCGCCGCGACGGTGTTGTCGTTGCGCGAATTGCAGGCGTAGGCGAAGGCACTGTCGGCGAGGGTGAAGATGAAGCCGCCATGGGCGATGCCGTGGCCGTTGACCATCTCGGTGGTGATCGTCATCGCCAGCGTCGCGCAGCCGGCGCCGATCTCGACGATCTCCATGCCGAGCGCCTTGCTGGCGTGATCGTTCGCCCACATCGCGTCCGCGCAGGCGCGCGCCAGAGCGTCGGGCGACAAACCCGCGGAGTCGGTCGGGGCGTCGGTCACGTTTCTCTCCCTCGTCGTCCCGGGCTTCGAAAGCCTCTTGAATTGAACGATCGGTCAGTCAATTATTATGCCAACGCATCATCGTGTCAACGGCCGGCGCGGGCGTCAAACCGCGCACCAACAAGGCCGCATCAACGGGGAGGACGACCATGAGCCACACGCTGCAAAGCCATGCGCGCGACCAATGGATGACGCCTGAGCAGGGGCTGGTCGACATTCCCAACGCCATCGACGGCCGCGTTGTTGCCCGTGCGTCCAGCGCCGGGCTGGATTTCGCCGCGATGGTGCGGCACGCCCGCGAGGTCGGCGGCAAGAATCTCCGCGCGATGAATTTTCATCAGCGCGCCGACATGCTGAAGGCACTCGGCGCGTATCTCACGGAGCGCAAGGAGCAGCTCCACGCGCTCGCCGCCGACACCGGTGCCAACCGCCGCGACAACGCCATCGATATCGACGGCGGTCTGGTCACGCTCGCGGCCTTCGCGTCGCGCGGTCGCCGCGACTTGCCGGATGCAGCCTTCATCACCGAAGGCGAGGTCGAAGCGCTCAGCAAGCGCGGCAGCTTCGTCGGCCAGCACATCCTGTCGCCGCTGCATGGCGTCGCCGTGCATATCAACGCCTTCAACTTCCCGTGCTGGGGCCTGCTGGAGAAGCTCGCGCCCGCGCTGCTGGCCGGCGTGCCGGTGATCGCCAAGCCGGCGACCGCGACCGCCTATGTGGCCGAGGCGCTGGTGAAGCTGATCGACGAGTCGAAGCTGCTGCCGCAAGGCGCACTGCAACTGGTCTGCGGCGGGATCGGCGATCTGCTCGATCATCTCGGCGGTCAGGATCTGATCGCCTTCACCGGTTCGCTGGAGACCTCCGAGAAGCTGCGCGCGCATCCGAACGTCGCGCGGCATTCGATCCGCTTCATCGCCGAGCGCGACTCGCTCAATGCCGCGATCCTCGGGCCTGATATCACGCCGGCCGATCTGGAGTTCGACCTATTCGTCCGCGAAGTGGTGCGCGAGATGACCGCGAAGGCCGGGCAGAAATGCACCGCGATCCGCCGCGTGCTGGTGCCGCGCGCGCAGGAAGCTGCGGTGATCGACGCGCTCAAGGCGAAGCTCGCCGAGGTCAAGCTCGGCGATCCGCGCAGCGACGACAAGGCAATGGGCCCGCTGGTCAGCCGCGGCCAGCGCGACGCGGTGCGCGCCGCGATCGCGACGCTGCAGAGCGAGGCCGAAATCGTGTTCGGCGATCCGAGCGCCTGCGACGGCGAAGGCATCGACACGCAGGCCGGTGCGTACATCTCGCCCGTGCTGCTGCGCGCGCGCGAGCCGATGCAGGTAAAACAAGTCCATGCCACCGAGGCGTTTGGCCCGGTTGCCACCGTGCTGGCGTATGACGACGTCGATCAAGCGATCGAACTGGTCCGCCGCGGCGAGGGCAGCCTGGTGGCGTCGTTGTTTACTTATGACGATGCCGTCGCCGAACAGGTGATCCTCGGCCTCGCGCCGTTCCACGGCCGTCTGCTGATCGTCGATCGCGACGATGCGGCGGAGTCCACCGGCCACGGCACGCCGCTGCCGGCGCTGCTGCATGGCGGGCCCGGCCGCGCCGGCGGCGGCGAGGAGCTCGGCGGCCTGCGCAGCGTGTATCACTACATGCAGCGCACCGCGATCCAGGCCTCGCCGCGCCGGCTCGCAAAGCTCACCGGCACCTGGACGCGCGGGGCGCCATCGGCGGCCGCAGCCGTGCACCCGTTCAAGCTGAACTACAACGAGCTCCAGATCGGCCAGAGCATCGAGACCGCGAGCCGGCCGATCACGCTGGACGACATCGAGCACTTCGCCCACTTCACCGGCGACACCTTCTACGCGCATATGGACGAGGCCGCCGCCAAGGCCAATCCGTTCTTCCCCGGCCGCGTCGCCCACGGCTATCTGATCCTGGCCTTCGCCGCCGGCCTGTTCGTCGATCCGGCGCCGGGCCCGCTGCTCGCCAATTACGGGCTCGACAATCTGCGCTTCCTCAAGCCGGTGTCGCCGGACGACACCATCAAGGTGAAGCTGACGGTGAAGCACAAGTCGTCGGCGCGGCGGCCCGAATATGGCGAGGTGCGCTGGGACGTCGAGGTGGTGAACCAGAACAACGAGCCGGTGGCGCGCTACGATCTGTTGACGATGAGCGCCCGGCCTGCGGCCTAGCAGCGCGCTAATCTCCAGCATCGCAGCGCGCTCCCTCTCCCGCTTGCGCGAGAGGGCTGGGGTGAGGGCGACGCGAGCACTGACTCCGTCAGTAGCCCGGATGAAGCGAAGCGAAATCCGGGATGGCATCGACAACGCTCCCCGGATTACGCTTCGCTCCATCCGGGCTACAGACTATCGACAGCTTCCCTTGACAATATTCCTACAAGGACTATAGTCCGTCCATCCCGTCCCAAGGAGAGGGGCGACACGCGATCGTCACGGTTCGCGGGGCGGGGGGCGATGGACGCT
>NZ_JAJNAL010000055.1 GCF_022271405.1 Rhodopseudomonas infernalis
CCACCCCCCAACCCCGCCCCCTTTGGGGGGGGCTGGGGGGGGCGGGCTTTGCCCCACCCTACAAAGCTAGGATAGTCCGCCATGGAGCTCTTCCTCCATTATCTCAGCATGCCGTACATGATCCAGGGCATCGAGGTGACGCTTCAGGTCACCGCCCTGGGTCTCGGCGGCGGACTGATCCTCGGGACGATCCTGGCGGCGATGCAGCTCAGCCGCTTTCCGCTGCTGTCGTCCGCCGCCCGGATCTACACCGTCATCTTCCGCGGCACGCCGCTAATCCTGCAGATGGTGTTTGCCTACGACGCGCTGCCGCATATCGGCATCAAGCTGCCGGCCATCCTGGCTGCCGGTCTCGCGCTGGCTTGTAACGAAGCTCCGTTCATCGCCGAGATGCTACGCGCCGGCGTGCTCGGCGTCGAGAAGGGCCAGATCCTCGCCGGGCAGGCGCTCGGCATGACGCCCGGCGTGCTGATGCGCCGGATCATCGCCCCGCAGGCGATCCGCACCATGATCCCGGCGTTCGGCAACGAGGCCGTCAGCGCGCTGAAGAACTCATCGTTGGCTTCGGTCATCGCCGTGCAGGAGCTGACGCTGCGCTCGACGCAGCTGGCGTCCTCGACGTTCGATTTCTTCTCGATCTTCTTTGCGTCCGGCCTGATCTATCTGCTGCTGACCACCGCGATCTCGGCGCTGCAGATCTTCCTGGAGTGGCTGTTCGATCTCGACCGCACTTCCAAGCAGGTCAAGCTGATGCGCTTCCTGCCCTGGTATCGTGCCCAGGGTATCGACGATCCGCTGCAGGGCCGCGCGCCCGCGCCGGAAATCCTGCCGGACGGCGGCGTCGCCGAACTGCCGCCGCCGCGCGTGGCTCAAAGCCGCGCCGATCGCGCCGAGCGCGCCAAGACGCTGGTCCACAACGACGTGGCCGTGGCGGTGAAATCGCTGCGCAAAAACTACGACGCCAACAACGTGCTCGACGGCGTCGACCTCACCGTTCGCAATGGCGAAGTCATCGCGCTGCTCGGCCCCTCGGGCTCCGGCAAGAGCACGCTGCTGCGTTGTATCAACAATCTCGAATTGTGGAACGACGGCACCATCGAGGTCGGCGGCCGCCGGCTCGGCTTCAACCATCTCGGCACGCCGCTGTCGCCGCGGATGGCCGCGCAGGCCCGCGCCGAAGTCGGCGTCGGCATGGTGTTTCAGCAGTTCAATCTGTTCGGTCATCTCACCGCCAAGGAGAATATCGCCGGCCCGCTGCGCTGGGTGCACGGCGTCGCGCCGGCCGAAGCCGAGCGCCGCGCGCTCGAACTGCTGGAACGGGTCGGGCTGTCGCACCGCGCCGATGCGCTGCCGCGGCATCTGTCCGGTGGCCAGCAGCAGCGCGTCGCCATCGCCCGCGCCATCGCGCCGAATCCCAGCGTGCTGCTGCTGGATGAGCCGACCTCCGCGCTCGATCCCGAACTGATCAACGAAGTGCTGGAAGTGATCCGCCGCCTCGCGGTCGAAGACGGCCTCACCATGATCATCTCGACGCATCAATTGCGGTTCGCCAGCGAGGTCGCCGACCGCGTCGTGCTGCTCGCCGGCGGGGCTATCATCGAAGAAGGCCCAGCCGACCAGGTCCTCAATCATCCGAAGAATCCGGTCGCGCAGCGCTTCCTCAAAGCGATGGAGGCCGAAGTCTCGTGAATCCGCTCCACTCTCTCACTTTCTTCCCGTCGAGGATCTCAGCATGAAGCATCATCTTCTCCCGGTGTCGCCGAAGACCGTCCACTGGGGTTACTTCAGCAAGGTGGTGGCGCCGGCTCTGACGCTGAAGTCCGGCGACCGCGCCACCATCGAAACGCTGACGCATCACGCGAACGACGATTACGAGCGCATGATCGAGGGCGATCCCGGCGCCGAAAGCGTGTTCAAATGGACCCGCGAGCACAAGGCGATGGTCCGCCGCGGCGCCGGCCCGACCGAAGGGCCGTTCATCCGCGGCTCCGGCGAAGGCGTCGGCGTGCACCTGCTCACCGGCCCGGTGGCGATCGAAGGCGCCGAGCCGGGCGACGTGCTGGAAGTCCGCATCCTCGATGTCCGGCCGCGGCCGGCCTGCAAGGCCTGCCACGCCGGCAAATGTTTCGGCTCCAATGTCGCGGCGAACTGGGGTTTTCACTACCACGACCTGATCGAGGAGCCGAAGCCGCGCGAGGTGATCACCATCTTCGAGCTCGACACCTCGGGGGAGCCGTTCGCCAGGGCGGTTTACAACTACGTCTGGACGCCGCAGACCGATCCGGACGGCATCGTGCATCCGACCATCGATTATCCGGGCGTGCCGGTCGATCACCGCACCATCATCAAGCGCGAGAACATTCTGAGTAACGTCAAGCTGCCGGCCCGGCTGCATTTCGGCACCATGGGGCTGGCACCATCCGAGGAGGACTTCGTGTCCTCGATCCCGCCGAGCTACACCGGCGGCAATATCGACGACTGGCGGGTCGGCAAGGGCGCCAAGATGTACTATCCGGTCGCGGTGCCGGGCGCGTTCTTCTCGGTCGGCGATCCGCACGCCGCGCAGGGCGACAGCGAACTCGGCGGCACCGCGATCGAGACCTCGCTGACCGGCGATTTCGAATTCATACTGCACAAGAAGAACGACCTCGGCGGCACCGCGCTCGAAGGCCTGACCCATCCGATGCTGGAGACGCCGGATGCCTGGTCGGTCTACGGCTTCACCTATCCGAACTATCTGGCCGAGCTCGGCGCCAATGCACAGCTCGACATCGCCAACCACTCCAGCCTCGAGCGCGCGATGCGCGACGCCTTCCGCAAGATGCGGCGCTTCCTGATGACGGTGCATAAGCTCAGTGAGGACGAGGCGATCTCGCTGATGTCGGTCGGCGCCGATTTCGGCGTCACCCAGGTGGTGGATGCCAACTGGGGCGTGCACGGCACCATCCGCAAGAATGTATTCCGCTGCGACTAAGCGGGCCGCGGCGTCGCGATGAGCCGGATGGTGGTCGGACAGTGCGCCGTCTGCTTCGGGATGGCACGGGGGTTGCTTGGTTTCGACCATGAAGGTCGAGCCATGAGTCTGCGTCCCTATTCCAGCGAGTCGTATTGCGAAGGCGAGCGCCCGGAAGCCTGGCGGGATGTGCTCGCGTCGCTCGGCTTGCAGCCGTCCGCTGCCGCAACCAGTCACGCCGGGCACGCCATGGCGGTGCGGCGCAGTTCCGAAGGCGTCATGCTGGCCACGCTGGCGGCCGGGCCGCAAGCGGTGACGGCTCACGCGGATGCGCATGGCGATCACCCGCTGGTGTTGCTGCCGCTCGAGGACGGCGTCTCCCTGAAGACCGCCACAGGCCATCAGATCGTCGCCGCCGGGCATTTGTTGCTGCTGCCGCGGGCGAGCGGCTGGAGCCTGTCGTTTCCGCGCGACCTCCGCGCGGTGGTGCTGTCGGTGGCATGCGACGCCGCGCGCAGCCGGACAACCGTTCCGCCGCGGATCGCGGAGGTTCAGCAGATCGCGCCGAGCGGCTTCGGCGAGCTGTTCGTTCGCATGATGGAGTCCGCCGCGCGGCATCTCGAAACGCTCTCCGATGCCGAGTGGCCGGCGGCCGCCCAGGGCCTCGCCGATCTGCTGCCGGCGCTGATGCGTCAGCCCCCGGCAACGACTGATCTCAATGCCGGCACCGCCAGCAAGGCGGCGACGTTGCAGCGACTGTGTCAGGCGATCGAGCGCCGGCTCGACGATCCGGATCTGACACCGGCGAAAGTCGCTGCCGCCGAGGGCATCTCGGAGCGCTATCTGCAGAAGCTGTTCGGCGGCACCGGCTCCAGTTTCACGCATTATCTGCGCGAGCGCCGACTGCAGCGGACCTGCGCGGATCTGGCTAGTCCGGCGCAGGCGCATCATTCGATCTCCGAGATCGCGTTCCGCGCCGGCTTCAACGATTCGGCGCATTTCAGCCGCGCCTTCCGCCATCGCTTCGGCGTGTCGCCGCGCGAGTATCGGCAGGCCGAAGCGGAGCGTCACGCCGCGACCGCGGCCGCCACCGCCCAGCGCGGCTGGCCGCAGCAGGCGCTGGTGCAGCTGCGCAATCAGCCGGCCGCAACGGCGATGCGCCGGCCCGCCGCCGACTTCCCGGCGCCGTCGTTCGGCGCTGAGACCATGCCGCAGCATCACCACCTTGGCGCCGACGCATCGAAAGTGCATTGGGGTTACTTCAGCCGCTCGCTGGCGCCGCAGATCGAGATCGCCTCGGGCGACACCATCACGATCGAGACGCTGACGCAGCACGCCTCCGACGATCCCGAGCGGATGATCCTCGGCGATGCCGGCGCCGAGAGCGTGTTTCACTGGACGCACGATCAGAAGAACGTCGACCGCCGCGGCGCCGGCCCGATCGACGCCTCGATCTACGGCCGCGGCGCCGGCGAAGGCTTTGGCGTGCACATCTGCACCGGACCGGTCGCCGTGAAGGACGCGCAGCCGGGCGATGTACTCGAAATCCGCATTCTCGACATCGTGCCGCGCGCCAGCCGCAATCCCGACTTCGACGGCCGGGTGTTCGGCAGCAGCGTCGCGGCGTGGTGGGGCTATCACTACAAGGAGTTTCTCGCCGAGCAGCACGCCCACGAGGCGGTGACGATCTACGAGATCTTCAACGACGACGCGGCGCCCTATGCGCGCGCCGCGTATTCGTATCGCTGGGCGCCGCAGGTCGATCCGTTCGGCACCGTTCATGCGACCTACGACTATCCGGGCGTGCCGGTGCAGCCGTCGTCGGTGCGGCGCCGCCACTATGTGCTCGAAGGCGTGCGGATTCCGCTGCGGCCGCATTTCGGCGTGATCGCGCTGGCCCCGCGTGAGGCCGATTTCGTCGATTCGGTGCCGCCCGCTTACTTCGGCGGCAATCTCGACAATTGGCGGCTCGGCAAGGGGTCGACGATTTATCTGCCGGTGTCGGTGCCGGGTGCGCTGCTCTCGGTCGGCGATCCGCACGCCGCGCAGGGCGATGGCGAGCTTGGTGGCACCGCGATCGAATGTTCGATGACCGGCACCTTCGAGGTGATCCTGCACAAGAAGGGCGAGTTCGCCGACAAGCCGTTCGCCGATCTCACCTATCCGCTGATTGAAACCGCCACCGACTGGGTGCTGATGGGATTCAGCCACCCGAACTATCTGGCAGAATTCGGCGCCAAGGGCCAGAGCGAGGTCTATGCGACCTCGTCGCTCGATCTCGCCATGAAGGACGCGTTTCGCAAGATGCGGCGCTTCCTGATGAGCATCAAGGGACTGACCGAGGACGAGGCGATCGCGCTGATGTCGGTCGCGGTCGATTTCGGCGTCACCCAGGTGGTGGACGGCAATTGGGGCGTCCACGCCATCCTCAGCAAACAGGTGTTCGCCGACGCGCGCGCCTGATCTTCATCTCACGAAAGGCCTTTCTTGAAATTCCACATGATCTCCGGCGGACCGAAGCCGGTCGCGCCGTTCAGCCACGCCGTCGAAACCGATGGCTTCGTGTTCGTCACCGGCCAGATGCCCGATACGCCGCAGACCCCGGGCGTCCTGCCGGACGGCATCGCGGCGCAGACCCGCGCGGTGATGGAAAATCTGCGCGTCGTGCTGGCCGGCGTCGGCCTCGGCCTCGAGCACATCGTGATGAGCCGGATCTATCTCACCGAGTTCAAACGCGACTACGCCGAGATGAACGAGACCTATCGCGGCTACTTCCCGCAAGATCGGCTGCCGGCGCGCACCTGCGTCGGCGTCACCGGGCTGGCTTACGACGCGTTGATCGAGATCGATCTGGTCTGTCGTCGGCCGCAGTGAGAATTAGGCGGGCCGTGCGGCCGGCGTCTGCAGCGCAGCGTCGGGCGCGTCGGCGCGAGCCTGCGCGCTGAAGTCGAAGGCTTCGCCGCGAATCTCGGACAATGTCGCCAGCGCCCGGTCGCGGTCGCCTTCCAGCAACTGACGGAAATGCGTCTCGGCGGCGTTCGGCTTGCGCTGCCGGATCGCCTTCAAGGTCGACGCCATCAGGTTGGCCGACATCAACCGGATGTCCCGCGTCTGGTAATCGAGCGGCGATTTCCAGATCATCGTCCACACCGTCTGATTGGCGAGGTCGGTCAGCAGCTCGACCAGCAGGTCGTTGCCGGAGCCGCGCGCGATCGTCTTGACCGCGCGCGTCGTCGTCCGCGCAAACCCCATCGGATCGTCGATGTCGACCTGTGCCTTCAGTTCGTCACAACGCCGCGCCAGCGTGTCGATGTAGCTCTCGACCGGCGACGTCGCCATGGTGCGTACCGCCAGCGCCGACAGCGCAGTGCGGACATTGAACAGATCCGCGACGGATTTCAGCGACACCGGCTTGATATAGGCGCCGCGCCGCGGCAGCAATTCGACGAGCCGCCGCCGCTCGAGAATGCGGATCGCCTCGCGGATCGGGCCGCGGCTGACGCCGAAGTCCCGTGCCAGATCCAGCTCGACGAGTCGTTCGCCGGCCTTGCGACGGCCCGACACGATCTCGGCTCCGAGCTCTTCCGCCACCTGATCAGGCAGCGTCCGCGGCGCGAACCGCCGCTCGGTGTGGCCCTGCTTCGCAGCCGATGGACTGCGATACGTCGCTGCCAAAACATCCTCCGTCGGTGCTTCCGTGGCGCGGGACAAAGTAGCGCGATCGTCAATTGTTGACAATCGACAATTGGTGCCGTTTGATTGCGGCGTCGCGTCCAATGGGCGCCAAGCCGAAAACGCGACGAACCGCGGCCCTCAGCTGCGGACGGGAGGATGATGATGGCGATCACCAAAGCGCCGGCGCTTGTCCGGTCAGGCTTGAAGGCCGATGTAGACGGCGTTGTCGTCGTCGGTTGCTCGCCGCGTCCATCGTGCTGCTTCCTTCCTTCTCAGAATTGTCGCGCCGAATGACGGCGCTGGTCGAACCCCAAGCGCCGCGGCCCAACTCGTCGCCGCATGCGCGCCCGGTTGCGGCGGCGCAGCCGTTGCTCGACGTGCGCAATCTATCGCTGTCGTTCACCACCGCGCAGGGCGCGCTGCCGGTGACGCGCAATGTGAGTTTCTCCATCGCGCCAGGCGAGCGCGTCGGACTGGTTGGTGAGAGCGGCTGCGGCAAGACGGTGACCGGGCTGTCGCTGCTGCGGTTGCTTCCGACGCAATCGGCTCGAATCGAGGGCGACGTGCTGTTCGACGGCACCGATCTCCTCAACCTCTCGCCGCGGCGGATGCGGGCCGTGCGCGGCCGCGACATCGCGATGATCTTCCAGGAGCCGATGAGCGCGCTCGATCCGGTGTTCACGGTCGGCGATCAGATCAGCGAGGCCTATCGGGTCCATTTTCCGGTCAGCAAATCGGAAGGCCGCGAACGCGCGATCGCGGCGCTGCGCGAGGTCGGCATTCCGGCGCCGGAGCGGCGCTGCGACGAGTATCCGCACCAGCTCTCCGGCGGCATGCGCCAGCGCGTGATGATCGCCATGGCGCTGATCTGCAAGCCGAAGCTGCTGATCGCCGACGAGCCGACCACGGCGCTCGACGTCACCGTGCAGGCCCAGATCACCGATCTGTTGCGGTCGCTGAGCGAACGCACCGGCACGGCGCTGATCTTCATCACCCACGACCTCGGCGTCGTCGCCGAGACGTGCACCCGCATGATCACGATGTACGCCGGCCAGGTGGTCGAGGACGCGCCGGTCGACGACGTGCTGACGCGCCCGCGCCATCCCTACACCTCGGGGTTGCTGCGCTCGCTGCCCGGCTTGAGCAAGCGCCGCGGCGTGCTCGCCTCGATCCCGGGCCGCGTGCCGTCGCCGCAGGCGATGCCGGCCGGCTGCCGTTTCCGCTCGCGCTGTTCGCACGCGGCGCCGGGCTGCGAGCAGGAGCAGCACATGATCGCGCTGGCGCAGGATCATGCCGCACGCTGCTGGCGCGCGGCCGACCTCGTCCTGCCGGGAGCGGTGAACTGATGGCTGCTCCTCGCCCCGATGTGTCCGAAGCCGGAATCCTGGCGGTGCGCGATCTGCGTATCCTGTTTCCGTCGCGCGACGGCCGCGACACCGTCAAGGCGATCGACGGCATGGATTTCGACGTGCAGGCCGGCGAGACCTTCGGGGTGATCGGCGAATCCGGCTCCGGCAAAACCACGCTCGGTCGCGCGCTGGTGTCGCTCCTGCCGCCGACCGAGGGGCAGATCCTGCACGACGGAACCGACCCCGAAAAACTCGGGGCGCGGGCTTTCCGCCAGCATCGACGCGACTACCAGATCATCTTTCAGGATCCCAACGCGGCGCTCAATCCGCGGATGACGATCATCGACAGCGTGGTCGAGCCACTCGAAATTCTCCGCGAAGGCGACGCCGCATCTCGGCGGCGACGTGGTGTCGCGATGCTCGAGCGGGTGGGGCTCGCGGCCGAAGCGGCGGATCGCTATCCGCACCAACTGTCCGGCGGACAGAAGCAGCGCGTCAACATTGCGCGGGTGCTGATGCTGCGGCCCAAGGTGATCGTCTGCGACGAGGTCGTGGCGGCGCTCGACGTCTCGATCCGCGGCGACGTGCTCAACCTGTTTGCCGATCTGCAACGCGAGTTCGGCCTGACCTACGTGTTCATCACCCACGACATCTCAGTGGTGTCGCACATCTCGGACCGGATCGCGGTGACGTATCTCGGCAAGCTGATGGAGCTCGGGCCCGCCGAAGCCGTCATCGAGCGGCCGATGCATCCCTATACGCGAGCGTTGTTGTCGGCGGAGCCGATTCCGCTGCCGTCGCATCTGCGGGTCGATCGTCGCATCATCCTCGAAGGCGAGATCCCGAGCCCGGTCGCGCCGCCGTCGGGCTGCCGCTTTCGCACGCGCTGTCCGTCGGTGCAGCCGCGCTGCGCGGAGGACGTGCCGGCCTGGCGCGAGGTTCGCCCCGGGCATCGCGTCGCCTGCCATTTCGCCACGGCCGATGGGCCGCCGCCAAACAACCAGCCGGCGCAAGCCGCATCATAATCACGATCGGGAGGACAACTATGCGCGTATTCGATCTGGGCGGACGAACCTTGCGGCGCCGTGACATTCTGGCGCTGATCGGCGGCGGCGTCGCGGCCGGTGCGCTCGGCCTGCCGGCGCTGGCGCAGGAGCCCAAGAAGGGCGGCGTACTGAAGGTCGCGGCGCCAGCCAACCCGTCGTCGCTCGATCCGGCGACCGGCGGCGCCGGCTCTGATCACAGCATACTCTGGACGATGTACGACACGCTGGTGGAGTGGGATTACGAAACGCTGAAGCCGAAGCCCGGCATGGCGAAATGGTCGTATCCCGACGCCACTACGATGGTGCTCGACATCACGCCCGGCATTGAGTTTCACGACGGCACGCCGATGGACGCGGAGGCGGTGAAGTTCAACCTCGATCGCAACCGCTCCGATCAACGCTCCAACATCAAGCCGGATCTCGCCAGCATCGAGTCGATCGAGGTCAGCGGGCCGCTGCAGGTGAAGCTGAAACTGAAGAATCCGGATACGTCACTGCCAGCAATTTTGTCCGACCGCGCCGGCATGATGGCGTCGCCGACTAATCTCAAGGCGCTGGGCAACGAGACCGATCGCAAGGCGGTCGGCGCCGGACCGTGGAAGCTCGTGCGCTGGAACGACAACGAGATCATCGTGGTGACGCGGCACGAAAACTATTGGCGCAAGGGCCGGCCTTATCTCGACGGCATCGAATTCAACATCATCACGGAGAATGCCACGGCGCTGCGTTCGGTGGTGGCCGGTCAGAACGACATGGCGTTCCAGTTGCCGGCCCGCCTCAAGCCGGTGATCGAACGCGCCAAGGATCTGACCCTGGTCAGTTCGCCGACGCTGTATTGCATTCAGGTGTATTTCAATTACGCTCGCGCGCCGCTCGACAATCTCAAGGTCCGTCAGGCGATCAACTTCGCGTTCGATCGCGACACCTTCGTCAAGGCGGCGCTGAGCGGCCTCGGCGAGCCGGCGCGGATGACGCTGCCGAGCTCGCATTGGGCCTTCAACAAGGAGGTTGCCAACACCTATCCGCACGACATCGCCAAGGCAAAGCAACTGCTGGCCGAGGCCGGCTACAAGGACGGCATCGATCTGACGATCGGCGGCTACACCGATCAGGATTCGGTGCGCCGCGGCGAAGTCATCCAGGACCAGCTCGGCAAGGCCGGCATCCGCGTGAAGTTCACGCGCGGCACGATCGCGGAGATCAGCGCGCAATTCTTTGCGCAGGAGAAGAAGTTCGATCTCCTGGTCTCGGCCTGGACCGGACGTCCCGATCCGAGCATGACCTATGGGCTCGGCTTCGACAAAGGCGCCTACTACAACGCCGGGCGCACCGCGGATCCGGAGCTGTCCAAGCTGATCCAGGAGAGCCGTGCCAGCGAGGACCTCGCCAAGCGGGCCGAAGTGTTCGCCAAGATTCAGCGCATCACCGTCGAGCAGGCGCTGTCGGCGCCGCTGGCGTTCCAGTTCGAGCTCGATGCGTTGTCGGCGAAGGTGAAGGGCTTCAAGCCCAATCTGCTCGGCAAGCCGAAGTTCGAAAACATCTCCCTGGCATGACACGCAGGCGCCGAGCCGGATCGAGCCCATGTTGAATGCCGCACGACTTCACATCATCGGCCGCCGGCTGCTGCAGGCGATTCCGGTGGTGGTGCTGTCCACCTTCATCGTGTTCGGCCTGCTCAAGCTGGTGCCGGGCGACGTCGCAGTGACGCTCGCCGGCGACAACGCCTCGGAGCAGCGGATCGCCGAGATCCGCGAACTCTACGGGCTAAACCAGCCGTTCCTGCTGCAATACGGCTCTTGGCTCGGCAAGGCCGTACAGGGCGACTTGTCGAATTCGCTGGTGTCGAACGAATCGGTGCTGACTTCGATTCAGCGATGCCTGCCGCATACGCTGCTGATCGTGGTGCTGGCGCTGCTGACGGCGCTGATCGTCGGCGTGCCGCTCGGCATTGCGGCGGCGACCAAGCCGGGCTCGTGGATCGACAGCACCGTGATGGCGATCGCGTCGCTCGGCGTCGCGGTACCGAATTTCTGGCTCGGCATGCTGCTGGTCGCGTTCTTCTCGCTGCAGCTGGGCTGGCTGCCGGCGACCGGCGCGGTGTCGTTCTTCAAGGACCCCTGGGCGTCGCTCAGTCACGCCATTCTGCCGGCAGTGGCGCTCGCCTCCGGCGGCATCGCCGAAGTGGCGCGGCAACTCCGCTCGTCGCTGGTCGAGATCCTGTCGTCGCAGCAGGTCCGCACGCTGCACGCCAAGGGACTGCCGCCGTCGTCGATCCTGTGGCGCCACGGCCTCAAGAACGTCAGCGTCAACCTGCTCACCGTGATCAGCCTGCTGGCGAACCGGATGCTGGCCGCCACCGTGGTGGTCGAGGCGGTCTTCGCCATTCCAGGGATGGGCGGCCTGATCGTCAACGCCGCGATGCATCGCGACTTCCCGGTGGTGCAGGGCGTGGTGTTCACCATGGTGCTGATCGTGGTGTCGCTCAATCTGCTGACTGATATCCTCTACAGCGTACTCGATCCGAGGATCGCCTCATGACCGATCTGGCGATGACGGCGCCGCACCGGCCGCGGCGGATGCGCAAGTTCGCGCGCTGGTTTGCGTCGGACATTCGCGGCGCGATCAGCCTGACGTTTCTGCTCGTGTTGTTCGTGGTGTCGGTGCTGGCGCCGTGGCTGTCGCCCTACGATCCCCTGGCGCAGGACGTCGACGCCGCGCTGGCGCCGATGTCGGCCGAACACTGGCTCGGCGCCGACGATCTCGGGCGTGATACGCTGAGCCGGCTGATCTATGGCGGCATGGCGTCGCTGTATGCGAGCTTCCTGGCGGTGGCGATCGCGGTGCTGATCGGTGTGCCGGTCGGCGTGCTCGCCGGCTATCTCGGCGGCTGGGTCGACACCGTGATCAGCCGCGTGATCGACAGCTTTCTGTCGTTTCCCGCCATCGTGCTGGCGATCGCCGTCACCGGCGCGCTCGGCATCGGACTCACCAACGGCATGATCTCGGTCGGCATCGTGTTCTCGCCGCAGCTCGCTCGTCTGGTGCGTGCGCGGACGCTGGTGGTGCGGCACGAGCTCTATGTCGACGCCGCGCGTTGCTTCGGCGGCTCGACCGGACGCATCCTGTGGCGGCACGTGCTGCCGAATGCGATCCAGCCGGTGATCGTGCAGGTGACGCTGCTGCTCGCCGCTGCGCTACTGGCCGAAGCGAGCCTCAGCTTCCTCGGTCTCGGCATCCAGCCGCCGGATCCGAGCTGGGGCGCGATGCTGGCGCGCGCGTACCAGAACATGGAGATCGCGCCGGAGCAGATGTATCCGCCCGGGCTGGCGATTCTGTTCACGGCGCTCGCCTACAACACCCTGGGAGAATCGCTGCGGGTCGCGCTCGACCCGACGATGAAGCGCAATTGAGACAAGCAAGAATAACAAGGACGACGACATGAGCGCCAGCGTGACCGAAGCCGACTATCTCGCGACCCTGCACGATCTGTGGGCCAAGGCTTGGCCGAAAGGACTGCCGACCAAGCCGCAATATCCGCACGGCGAGATCGCGCTCAGCGAATATCTGCGCGCCTGGGCGAAGCGGGCGCCGGAGCGTCCCGCCGTGATCTTCTACGGCCACGTCACGACCTACAGTGAGCTCGATCAGCTCAGCGACCGCTTCGCTGCGCTGCTGATGCAGAAGGGGGTGCGCAAGGGCGACCGCGTTGCGGTGTTCCTACCGAACTGCCCGCAGTTCCACATCGTGTTCTTCGGCATCCTCAAGCTCGGCGCGATCCATGTGCCGGTGAGCCCGCTGTCGCGCGCGTTCGAGCTGTCCTACGAGCTCAACGACACCGACGCCGAAGTGATCGTGGCGCTCGATCAGCTCGCTTCGGTGGTCGATCAGGTGCGCGGCGAGACCAAGCTGCGCGAAGTGATCGTCACCAGCTTCGCCGACGTGATCCCGGCGGCACCGACGATCCCGGTGCCGGACTCGGTCGGCGGGCCGCGTGTCGCGGTCGCCGGCGCGACCGATCTGCTGCCGACCCTGGCGGCCATGCCGACGCCGGAGCCGCTGCCACCAGCGTCGCTCGACGATGTCGCGGCACTGAACTACACGGGCGGCACCACCGGCATGCCGAAGGGCTGCGTCCATACCCAAGGCGACATGGTGTACACCGCCGCGGCCAATCACGGCATCTCGGTCGTCGCCGACGAGCGCAGCGTGTTTCTGTCGTTCTTTCCCGAGTTCTGGATCGCCGGCGAAAATTTTGGGCTGATCTTCCCGCTGTTCGCTGGCGCCACGCTGGTGCTGCTGGCGCGCTGGGATGCGCTCGGCGTGCTGTCGGCGATCGACCGCTACAAGGTCGGCGTCACCGCGATGCCGGTGGACGGCGCGGTCGAACTGATGGATCACCCGCGTTTCAAGGAGTTCGACCTGTCCTCGCTCAAGCAGGTGCGGGTGGTCTCGTTCGTCAAGAAGCTCAATCCCGATTATCGCAAGCGGTGGAAGGATCTCAACGGGACGATCCTCACCGAGGCGTCGTGGGGCATGACCGAGACCCATACGTCCAACACCTTCACGGTCGGCTTCCAGGACGATGATTTCGATCTGACGTCGCAGCCGATCTTCGTCGGCCTGCCGGTGCCGGGCGCCGAGTTCAAGATCACCGATTTTGAGACCGGCGAGCTGGTGCCGCTCGGCGGCGAGGGTGAGATCCGGGTGCGGACGCCGTCGCTGCTGAAGAGCTACTGGAACAAGCCGGAGGCGACGGAGCAGTCGCTGGTCGACGGCTGGCTGCGCACCGGCGACATCGGCACCATCGATCCGCAGGGCTTTCTGCACTTCCTCGGCCGGCGCAAGGAGATGCTGAAGGTCAAGGGGATGAGCGTGTTTCCGCCGGAGATCGAAGCGCTGCTCGGTCAGCATCCGAAAGTGCTCGGCTCGGGCGTGGTCGGACGCGATGACCCGGGCAAGGGGCAGGTGCCGGTCGCTTTTATCCAGCTCAAGCCGGAGGCGGAAGGCAGTATCACGCCGGCCGAGCTGCAGGCATGGTGTGCCGAGCGGATGGCGGTCTACAAGGTGCCGGAAATCCGGATCATCGACGCTTTGCCGATGACCGCGACCGGCAAAGTGAAGAAGCAGGAACTGGACGCCAACGCGCGCTGAAGCGCGCCACAGTGGCGGCGCTACGCCGCTGCTGATGATTGGGGATGAGGAAAGTCGCATGTCGTTTCGTAAATTGCTGATCGCCAATCGCGGCGAGATCGCGATCCGTATCGCGCGGGCTGCGGCCGATGCCGGGCTCGCCAGTGTGGCGATCTATCCGGCCGATGATGCCGCGTCGCTGCATCTGCGCATCGCCGACGAAGCGCGTGAGATTCCGGGACGCGGAGCGCGGGCGTATCTCGACATCGAGGCGGTGATCGAAGCCGCCAAGGCGGCGCAATGCGACGCGCTGCATCCCGGCTACGGCTTCCTCAGCGAGAACGCGGATCTCGCCCGGCGCTGCGCCGAGGAAGGTATCCGGTTCATCGGTCCGTCGCCCGAAGCCTTGAGGCTATTCGGTGACAAAGTTGCGGCACGGCAACTGGCGACGAAAACCGGCGTGCCGATCATTGCCGGCACGAAGGGACCGTCGACGCTCGACGACGTTCAGGCGTTTTTCGCCTCGCTCGGTGACAACGCCGCAGTGATGATCAAGGCGATGGCCGGCGGCGGCGGCCGCGGCATGCGCGTGGTCGAACGCGCCGAGGATCTCGGCGAAGCTTACGCGCGCTGTCAGTCCGAAGCCAAGGCGGCGTTCGGCAGTGACGGCGTCTATGCCGAACGGCTGATCCGCAATGCGCGGCATATCGAGGTGCAGATCATCGGCGATCAGCATGGTGCTATCAGCCATCTGTGGGAGCGTGAGTGCACCATCCAGCGCCGCAACCAGAAGCTGGTCGAGATCGCGCCGAGCCCGTCGCTGAGTGACGTGCTGCGGGCGCGCATCCTCGAATCGGCCGTGAAGCTGGCGAAGGCGGCGAACTACGACAGTCTCGGCACGTTCGAGTTTCTGGTCGATGGCGACGGTGGCGACGGCGACGGCGCGTTCGCGTTCATCGAGGCCAATCCGCGGCTGCAGGTCGAGCACACTGTGACTGAGGAAGTACTCGGCGTCGATCTGGTGCGCTCGCAGATCGCGGTGGCGGGCGGCGCGACGCTCAAGTCGCTCGGACTCGATCAGGCGAGCGTGCCGCGTCCGCGCGGCTTCGCGATTCAGCTCCGCGTCAACATGGAGACGATGGACGCGAGCGGCGCTACGCGTCCGAGCGGTGGCACGCTGAGCGTGTTCGAACCGCCGGCGGGACCGGGCGTGCGTGTCGATACGTTCGGCTATGCCGGCTACAAGACGAGCGCGGCGTTCGACTCGCTGCTCGCCAAGGTGATCGTGCACGCGTCCGGGCAATGGCCGGATGCGGTCGCAAAGGCGGCGCGCACGTTGCGTGAGTTCCGGATCGCCGGCGTCGACACCAATAGTTCACTGCTGCAGGCGATCCTCGCCCATCCGGACTTCAAGGCCGATCGCGTCAGCACGGCGTTCATCGACCGCAACGTTGCCGACCTCGTTGCAGCCGCAGCCAACTACGCGGGGACGCTGGTCGCGCTGCCGGGCGGCGACGCTCAGCAGGGCGGCGCCAAGGCGGCGGCCGAGGCTGTGCCCGAGGGCGCGGTGTCGATCGTCGCGCCGCTGCAGGGCACCGTGGTGGCGATCACCGTCGCGGAGGGCGACGTGGTGCGGCCGGGGCAACAGCTCGCCGTGCTCGAATCGATGAAGATGGAGCATCTGGTCGCGGCCGAGCAGGGCGGCCGCATCCGCCGGATCGTCACCGCCGACGGCGTGACGCTGATGCAGGGCGAGGCGATCCTGTATCTCGAACCGCTCGACGTCGAGGGCGACCAGGCGGCCGAGGAAGCCGAGATCGATCTCGACCATATCCGTCCCGACCTCGCCGAGGTGATGGCACGGCAGGGCAATACGCTCGACGAGAACCGCCCGGATTCGGTCGGGCGGCGACGCAAGACCAATCAGCGCACCGCGCGCGAGAACATCGCGCAGTTGGTCGACGACGGCTCCTTCATGGAATACGGAAGCCTGGCGATCGCCGGCCAGCGCCGCCGCCGCGCGCTCGACGACCTGATCAAGAACACGCCCGCCGACGGCCTCGTCGCCGGCGTCGCGACGGTGAACGCCAAGCAGTTCGGCGAGCACGACGCGCGCTGCATGGTGATCTCCTACGACTACACGGTTCTGGCCGGCACGCAGGGCCACATGAACCACAAGAAGATCGACCGCATGCTGACGCTGGTCGAGCAATGGCGGCTCCCGCTGGTGTTCTACGCCGAGGGCGGCGGCGGCCGTCCGGGCGACACCGACCGGCTCGGCCTCACCGGCCTCGACGGTCCGTCCTTCGTGCAGTTCGCCAGGCTGTCGGGTCTGGTGCCGGTGGTCGGCGTCGTGTCCGGCTATTGCTTCGCCGGCAACGCCGCGATGCTGGGCTGCTGCGACGTGATCATCGCGACGCAAAATGCCTCGATCGGCATGGGCGGCCCGGCGATGATCGAGGGCGGCGGGCTCGGCGTGTATCACCCGGCCGAAGTCGGCCCGGTGTCGTTCCAGTCGCCGAACGGCGTGGTTGATATTCTGGTCGAGGACGAGGAAGAGGCGACCCGGGTCGCGCAGAAATATCTGTCCTACTTCCAGGGACCGATCGCCGACTGGCGCGCGGCGGATCAGCGGCTGCTGCGCCGCGCGATCCCGGAAAATCGCCTGCGGGTCTACGACATCCGCGCCGTCATCGAACTGATTGCCGACGAGGATTCGGTGCTTGAGCTGCGCCGCGACTTCGGCGTCGGCATCATCACCGCGTTCATCCGGATCGAGGGCAAGCCGTTCGGGCTGATCGCCAACAATCCGAAGCATCTCGGCGGCGCGATCGACGCGCCGGCCGGCGACAAGGCGGCGCGCTTCCTGCAACTGTGCGACGCGTTCGACATTCCGATCGTGTCGCTGTGCGATACTCCCGGCTTCATGGTCGGCCCCGAAGCCGAGAAGACCGCGATCGTCCGCCACGTCGCGCGGATGTTCGTCACTGGTGCGAGCTTGACGGTGCCGCTGTTCGGCATCGTGCTGCGCAAGGGCTACGGCCTCGGCGCGCAGTCGATGATCGGCGGCGGCTTCCACGCCTCGTTCTTCACCGCGGCGTGGCCGACCGGTGAGTTCGGCGGCATGGGGCTGGAAGGCTATGTCCGGCTCGGTTTCCGCAAGGAAATGGAGGCGATCGCCGATCCGGTCGAGCGCGAGACCTACTACAAGAACAAGGTCGCCGAGATGTACGCCAACGGCAAGGCGACCTCGATCGCGTCGGTGTTCGAGATCGACAACGTGATCGACCCGGCCGAAACCCGGCGCTGGATCATGGCCGGCCTGCGCTCGGTGCCGACCCCGCCGGAACGCACCGAACGCAAGCGGCCCTGCGTCGACACCTGGTAATGGAGCAAGCAATGAGCACAGCGGCTTTCAACACGCCGATCGACGACACCGGCGCCGCGCTGGTCGGACCGTGGCGGCAGCCGCGGCAGATGCTGCACGCGCAGGTCTACGACTCGCACGCGTCGATCCACGACGACGCCACCGCACAGAAGCTCGGCTTCAAGGGCGGCACGATCGAAGGGCCGACGCATTTCAGCCAGTTCGCACCGCTGTGCGAGCGGCTGTGGGGCAAGGCGTGGTTCGAGACTGGCTGCCTCTCGGCGCATTATCGCAACGCGACTTTCGAGGGCCAGGACGTCCAGGCGATCGTCGACAAGCCGTCGTCTGGTGCGCGCTCGACGTCGATCCGCATGGTCAAGCGCGACGGCACCGAAGTGCTGCGCGGCAGCGCGTCGGTCGGCGCGGATGCGCCGCCCTCGGCGCTCGATCAGCGGCTGACCGAGTTGAAGCCGCTCACCGACGCGGTGATCCTGCGCGACGTCACGGTCGGCATGGTCACCACGCCGCAGACCGTGAAGATGGATGCCGACCAGCACATGGGCGAGCTTTATCCGTTCTCGCTGGCCGACAAGCTGAAGGTGATCACCGAGCCGTCGCCGTATTATCACGCGTCGTCGCCATGGGGGCGGCCGATCATTCCGATGGAGATGCTCAGCGTACTGTTCCAGCACGTCAGCAAACAGGACGGCCTGCCGGTGCGCGGCCCGGCTGTCGGCCTGTTCGCCGATCAGGAAATCCGGCTGATCGCCGGCCCGCTGTTCGTCGGCGAGAGCTACCGGATCCAGCGCAAGGTCGTCGCGCTGTCGGGCAGCAAACGCACCGAAAGCCTGTGGGCGCGCACCGAAGCGTTCGACAGCAGCGGCCGCCTGGTCGCCACCATGTTGCTCAACTCGGCGATCCTGAAAGAGTCCTATGCGGCCTATCAGCAGGAATACGCGGCGCTGAAGCCGGGGGCGTAGCGCGGCAGGCGGACACCGCCGCCGCGGTGGCCGCCGGCCGGCCGCCGCGGCGCCGTCAGCCGAGTTCGGCGCGCACCATGCGCGCGGCGTCGCACATCGCTTTGAGTTTTCCGAACGCGGTCGCGCGCGGCATGTACTTCATGCCGCAATCCGGCGCGGGAACGAGACGGTCGGCAGCAACGTATTTGAGGCCGTCGCGGATGCGGCCGGCGACGGTGTCGACGCTTTCCACCGCGGGATCGGAGAGGTCGAGCACGCCGAGCATGATTTTCTTCGACGACAGATCCTTCAGGACACCGAGATCGAGCTTCGGCTGCGCCGCTTCGATCGAGATCTGGTCCGCGATGGTGTCGTCGAGTTCGGCCAGAAACGAATAGCCGGCCGGCTTGTTCGAGCCCGGCACCACCGCCGCGTAGCCGAAGCACAGATGCACCACCGTGGGCACCGTGATGCCCTGCAGCGCGCGGTTGATGGCCTTGACGGCATAGCGCTTGGCGACGTCCGGATTGTTGCGTACCCAGGGTTCGTCGAGCTGGATCACGTCGGCGCCGGCCGCCTGCAGCTCGCGCGCCTCGGCATTGACCGCGTCGGCGAACGCCATCGCCAGTTCTTCCTCGTCCTTGTAGTATTCGTTCACGGCCTGCTGGCTCATCGTGAACGGGCCCGGCAACGTGATCTTGGCGGCCCGATCGGTGTTGCTGCGCAGGAACTGCATGTCGTGCAGTTCGACCGGCCGTGTGCGCCGCACCGGTCCGACCACGCGCGGCACCGGCGTCTTGGCGTTGCCGGTGCGGGCCACGATGATCGCCGGGTTGTCGGCGTCGATGCCTTCGAGCGCCGTGGCGAAACGGTTGGAGTAGCTCTCGCGGCGGATCTCGCCATCGGTGACGATATCAATGCCGGCCCGCTCCATGTCGCGGATGGCCACCACCGTGGCGTCGTCCTGCGCCTCCGGCAGATGCTCCGCCGGCACCCGCCACAGCTCGTGCAGACGGGTGCGCGGCACCGATCCAGATAGTAGCGATCGATTGGCCAGCCAGTCCGGCTGCGGATAGCTGCCGACCACGGTGGTGGGCAGCAGATGCGACGGCATGGGCATGCGATGGTCCTTGTTGTTGTTTGTTGTTGTCGTGGAGCCGCCGATGCTGCGCTCAGGCAGCGCGGCTGGCTGCCGCCGAGGTCTCGTCGATCACCGGATTGCGCAGGGTGCCGATGCCGGTGATTTCGACTTCGACGACGTCGCCGCCCTTCATCCACAGCGGCGGGGTGCGGTAGGCGCCGACGCCGCCGGTGGTGCCGGTGACGATGACGTCGCCGGGGGCGAGTTCGGTGAAGGTCGAGCAGTAGGCGATCAGCGCCGGCACATCGAACACCAGATCGGAGATCGGCGCCTTCTGGACCTCCTGGCCGTTCAGCCGGGTGATCAGCGTCTGCCGGCTGATGTCGGTCAGCTCATCCGTCGTCACCATCCATGGGCCGAAGCCGCCGGTGCCGGCGAAATTCTTGCCGGGCGCGAATTGCGAGGTGTGGCGCTGCCAGTCGCGGATGCTGCCGTCGTTGTAGCAGGCATAGCCGGCGACATGACCGAGCGCGGCGTCGCGCGCGATGCGGCGGCCGCCGCGGCCGATCACGACCGCCATCTCGCCTTCGTAGTCGAAGCGTTCAGACTCCAGCGGGCGGATCATCGGCTGGCCGGCGCCGACCTGGCTGTTGGCGAAGCGGGTGAAGATCATCGGATGCGGCGGCGTCGGATGGCCGCTCTCGGCCAGGTGGCTGGCGTAGTTGACGCCGATGCAGAAGATCTTGTCCGGATCTGGGATCGTCGGCAGCAGCTCGACGTCCGCCATCGCGTAGTCGGCGCGTTCGCCCGCCAATTTGTGCAATTCGCCGAGCGCACCGGCGGTAAGCAATGATTTCAGCGTCGGATAGGCCGTCAGCCGCTTGCCGGCGTCGATAAGTCCCGCCTCGCTGACGATGCCGTAGCCGGCGCGGCCGGCGGCGGTGAAACTCGCGATCTTCATGAGGTGCTGCCTTGTTCGATCGAGGATACGTAGAGGTCGATGGGAAGTGCGATCGCGCCGCGCCGGATCGGCACGCAGGCGGGCGGGAAGTCCTGGTGGAAGACGGCGCCCTCGGCCTGCGCGGCGTCGAGGAAACGTGGCAAATGAGCCATCGCGCCGGTCGGCAGGTCGTGCAGCACGATCAGCGTCCAGGGCTGCGCGCGGCACTGTGCCAGCGCGCGATCGACCCAGCCGTCCGGATCGTCCCAGTCGCGCGGGATGGCATTCCACAGCACGCAGCTGTGGTGATGGCGCGCCAGATGATCGACCACCGATGGCTTGAGCAGCCGGTCGTCGAGATTGCCGCCGCCGCCGAACGGCCGAAACCAGCGCTGCGGATGCGTAAGCTCGCCGATCGCCGCCTGTGTGCGGCCGACCTCCGCTTCCGCAGTGGCGGGATCGGTCTGCTGCCCGAGCGGGATGCCGTGCGTGTAGGTGTGGTTGCCGATCCAGTGGCCCTCGGCATGCGCCCGCGCGGCGAGCGCGCGGCGCGCCGGGTCGGCGAGCTTTTCACCGATCACGAAGAAGGTCGTCTTCAGGCCGCGCTCGCGCAGGATGTCGAGCACCGGCTCGGTGACCCCGGGTTCGGGGCCGTTGTCGAACGAAAGGGTCAGGTCGAACACGGAATCTCCTTCAAGCTTGACCAAAACGCGGGACGGCTCGCCCAAATAGCAATGAGCTTCGTCATGGCCGGGCTTGTCCCGGCCATCCACGCCTTTTCTGCAGGTTCGTCAGCAAGGCGTGGATGCCCGGCACAAGGCCGGGCATGACGAGTTGAGACGACAGTCCCCAATATTCTCGACTGCATCTGCGGTCAGCCTTCACGTCGCCGGCTGCAGCCGGCCGTCGCTGACGTCGTCGGCTGCGCTCTGGCCGCCGCGGGTGCCGGTCTGCCAGATCGCGGCCTTGCGCTCGATCCAGCGCACGCCGGCGCTGAACGCGACGGTGATGGCCAGCACCAGCAGCACCCCGGCGAAGACGTGCGGGCTGTCGAGCACGGTGCGATAGCGCGAGATCAGGAAGCCGATGCCCGCGGACGAGATCAGCATCTCGGAGACGACGACGCCGACGATCACCAGCGCGCCGCCGACGCGCAGCCCCGACAGCACGGTCGGGATCGCGGCCGGGATGATGACGCGGAGCAGCCGCTGGCTCGGCGTCGCGCCCATGCTGCGCGCCGCGACGATGAGTTGCGGATCGATGGTCTGGATGCCGGCGGCCGTCGATAGCATCGTCGGCAGCAGGCCGTAGATCGCCGCGAAGGCGATCTTGGATTCCGACCCGATGCCGAGCCACACGGTGAACACCGGATACAGGATCACCAGCGGCACCGCGTAGAGGCTGGAGACCATCGGCATCAGCAGGATGCGCGGACCGCGCAGGCTGCCGATCACGGCGCCAAGCCCGATGCCGCCACCGCAGGCGATGATCATGGCGATCGCCACCTCGTACAGCGTCACCGCGAGCGCATGGCCGTATTCGGCCGCGTCGGTCCAGCCGGCGACCAGCGTCTTGGACAGCGGCGGCAGGAAAAGCTCGGCGATCAGGCCGCTGCGGGGCAACAGCTCCCACAGCACCAGCAGCGTGAGGACGATCAGACGGCGAAGCGTAGCGGCGCGCATCGGGTCAGGCCGATTTACGGATGTGGCGCCAGATCTGGTCGCGCAGCGCACCGAACGCGTCCCCGCTCAGCATCTCGTAGGTTCGGGGACGCGGCAGCTGCACCTCGAGGTGATCGACGATGCGGCCGGGTCGCGCAGACATCACGATGACTTCGTCGGCGAGATACACAGCCTCGGTCAGGCTGTGCGTCACGAACACCACGGTCTTGCCGGTCGCGGCCCAGATCCGCAGCAATTCGTCGCCCATCGTCATCCGGGTCTGCTCGTCGAGCGCGGCGAACGGCTCGTCCATCAGCAGCACCGGCGGATCCTGCACCATGCCGCGCGCGATCGAGACGCGCTGCTTCATGCCGCCCGAGAGCTCGTGCGGGTGACGCTTGCCGAAATTCTCCAGCCCGACCAGCTTCAGCGCATCCTGCGCCTTGGCGCGGCGCTCGGCCTTGGTGACGCCGCGCAGGCTGAGCGGGAATTCGACGTTCTCTTCCGCCGTCAGCCATGGAAACAGGCTGGCTTCCTGAAACACCACGCCGACGCGGTTCGGGTCCGGCTGGGTGATCGGCGCGCCGTTGATGAGGATGGTGCCGCTGGTCTGCCGGCGCAGCCCGGCCATCATCATCAGCAGGGTCGACTTGCCGCAGCCACTCGGCCCGACCAGCACCACGAAGCGTCCCGGCTTGACGGTCAGCGAGACGTCGTCGAGCGCGACGATGTCCTGCGAGCGCGTCTTGAACACCTGGCCGACATTGCGCACGTCGATGGCGCCGGCGCGTGCCGGTCGCAGCGGTGTCACGTTCGCCAATGGCTGCATCGCGTTTCCACCCATCTGATCAGTTCGTTGAACGTCATGGCGATCACCGCCACCATGACAACGCCGGCGAGCAGTTGCTTCATCTGGAAGTTCTCGCCCCAGATCGCGATCTGATGGCCGATGCCGTCGGGCGAGGCGTACATCTCGGCCAGGATCACGCCGGTGAGATTGAAGATCATCGCGATCCGTAGTGCTTCGAGCAGCACCGGCAGCATGCTCGGCAGATAGACCCGCAGCGCGGTCTGCGCCGGCGTCGCCCCATAGGAGCGTGCCACGGTGAGGTGCTCGACCTTGACCGACTCGACGGCGGTGGCGGTCGACATGATGACAATGAAGATCGTCGAGAAGAAGCCGAACCCGACCTTCTGGGCAAAGCCGACGCCGAACACCAGAATGAACATCGGCAGGAAGATCGATTTTGGGATGCTGAAAGCGAAGAACAGCAGCGGCCTCGCGACCTCGCCGAAATAGCGGTTCTCCGCCATCAGCAGGCCGATGATGGCGCCGGCCGGCACCGCGAGCGCGAAGGCGGTGAGCACTTCGCTGCCCGTCACCATCAGATCCTTCTGCACGCTGGCGCGCTGCAACAGGTCGAGCAGCGTCGCGAAGGTCTCGGACGCCGGCGGCAGCAGCCGCGGGTTGACGAGGCCGGTGCGCGACAGCGTTTCCCACAGCGCCAGGATCGCCACCACGATGGCGATCCTGGTCAGCTGGATGGAGAGTTTGCTCGCCATGTTACGGCTTGGTCGGGACCGGCTTGAACTTAGTCGAGATCACGTCCTCGACCGGCACCAGATCCTTGAGGCCGCCGAGCCGGGCGAGGTCCAGCGACAGCTGCACCGCGGCGGGCACGTTGGCGGCGGCCATGTTGCCGTCGGTCTCGAGCTTCATGATGGTGTTTTCGTATTCGAGCGCGGCGATTTCCGCCGGCATCTCGTAGAGCTCGGAGATCAGCTTGATGGTGACGTCGCGGTTGGCGCGCATGAAATGCACGGCGCCATACAGCGCGTTGAGGGCCTTCTGCACCACCTGCGGCTTGGCCTCGGCGAAGCGGTCGAGCACGATCCATCCGGCAGTGAGATTCGGCGGCACCGCGGTCGCGTAGTCCAGGATAGTCTTGCCTTCGCCGGCCTTGGCGATCTGGAAGCTCAGCGGCGAATACACCACGGCGGCGTCGATATTGCCGGCGAGCAGGTTTGGTACCAGGCCGCCGCCGCCGACCGGCACGCGGTTGAATTCGACCTTCTTGTCCTGGATGGTCCACTGCGCCAGCAGATCGGAGCCGGAGCCGGCCGCGGTGATACCGACCTTCTTGCCCTGCAGATCATTCACGGTCAGCGACGACTTGGCCGGCACCATCAGCTGCCAGCCGAAATTGCCCATCGTGGCGTTGCCGACGACGCGCGACATCACGCCTTTCTTGCGGCCGGCCGACACCAGCGACGGCGGATCGAGGATGATGTCGGAGGCGCCGGCCGCCATGCCCTCGAAGGTCTCGGCGCCGCTGCGATAGATCGTCAGTTCGGCCTTGAGCCCTTCCTTCTCGAACAGCTTCTGCCGCACGGCGGTCTCGGCCACGGTGGTCGGCCAGAACGTCTTGGTGGGAAGGCCGACCCGGATGGTTTCGGCAGCGGTCGCCGGACCGGCGAACAGGACTGCAGCGGCGAGTGACGAGAGCGCCAGCCGGCGAGACATCTTCATTGTGTTTCCTCCCAATGTTGTTCGGTCGCCGGAGTTTTCTCCGGTCGATCAGTGCGCCGCGCTCACCTCCGCAATGCGAAAGGCCGCGAGCTCGACGAATTCCTTGGTGACGCTGAAATGCAGCGCCAGCGCACGCACCGCAGCCTCGGTGTCGCGATCCAGCACCGCCGCCACGATGGTGGCGTGCTCGGCCTCGACGTCGCGCGTCTTGCCGATCTCGCCCCGGATCGACAGCCGGCGATAGCGCTCGCTCTGCTCGTGCAGAACGTCGCGAAAGCCAAGCAGCCAGGGCGAGCCGCAGGCGCTCACCAGCGTGCGATGAAACACGCGGTGACGGCTCATCCACTCGTCGTGATGCGCAGGCGCCTGGTCGGGATCGTGTGCGGGCACGGCCTTGAGCGCCTCCCACGATTGCTGCACGGCGATCAGCCAGCGCTCGTCGCCGAACTCGATCGAGCGGCGCAGCGCCAGACCTTCGATATCGATGCGGGTGCGCGTGATGTCGGACAGATCGCTGAGCGACACCGGCGTGACGCGGAAGCCGCGCTGGTCCGATGCCTGCACCAGCCCGTCGGCCGTCAGCCGCGACAGCGCCTCGCGAACGGCGGCGAGGCTGACCTCGAACTGTTTGGCGAGGCTGGCGATGTTGATCTTCTGCCCCGGCAGCAGCCGGGTCGCGAGAATGTCGGCACGAAGACGCTCGTGCAGCGCGGACGTCAGGCTTCGTGGCCCACCGCTGACGGTCTCTGAAACGCGCAGTCCCATCCCGTTCATGCGGCAAGAATGTACATCATACCGCTAAGCGTCAATCAAAATCGAAAATCGATTTTCGTGGGGGCATCAGGCGGGCGAGCCCCGCACGAATTGATAGTGCGATGGTGCAGCGCCGTAGTTGCACTGCACGCGTACGCCGTCTCGCGCTTGATGAAGTATCAGCCGCTCTCAGCTATGCGGGATGGTCTCTCCCCGCCTCCGCAGGTCATCGCCCGGCTTGTCCGGGCGACCCAGTATTGCAGAGCGTCGGCGATTAAATAGTCATCGCTCTGGAATACTGGATCACCCCTGAGTTCACGGAACAAGTGCAACACCTGCTAAGGTGTTGGTGCGATGGGACGATGTTATGGCCAGCTCAGCCTCGAGGAGCGCGTTGAGATATATCGCCTGG
>NZ_JAJNAL010000056.1 GCF_022271405.1 Rhodopseudomonas infernalis
CTGGCGATCGCCTTGCCGAGCGCGGCTTGCGCCGCCGCCAGTCGGGCGATCGGAACGCGGTAGGGGGAGCACGACACGTAGTTGAGGCCGACCTCGTGGCAGAATGCCACCGAGGCGGGGTCGCCGCCATGTTCGCCGCAGATGCCGAGCTTGAGGTCGGGGCGGGTCTTGCGGCCCCGTTCGACGCCGATCTTGACCAGTTCGCCGACGCCGTCTCGGTCCACCGACACGAACGGATCGACCGCGAAGATGCCCTTCTCGATGTAGGTGCCGAGGAAGCTGGCGGCGTCGTCGCGGCTGATGCCGAAGGTGGTCTGGGTCAGGTCGTTGGTGCCGAACGAGAAGAATTCGGCGCTCTCGGCGACGTCGCCGGCCATCAGGCAGGCGCGCGGCAGCTCGATCATGGTGCCGACCTGATACTTCAGCTGGCTGCCGGTTTCGCGGTTCACCGCGTGCGCGGTGGCGTCGATCCGGGCCTTGACCAGATCGAACTCGGCGCGGGTCGCGATCAGCGGCACCATCACTTCGAGCCCGACCTGTTCGCCGGTGCGCTTCTCAGCCTCGACCGCGGCCTCGAAGATGGCGCGGGCCTGCATCTCGGCGATCTCCGGATAGGCGATCGCCAGACGGCAGCCGCGGAAGCCGAGCATCGGATTGAACTCGGCGAGGTCGCGGGCGCGATCGGCGAGCCGGCGCGGATCGGCGTTCATGGCGCGCGCCACTTCCTCGATCTCGGCGTGGCTGTGCGGCAGGAATTCGTGCAGCGGCGGATCGAGCAGACGGATCGTGACCGGCAGGCCCTTCATGATCTCGAACAGCTCGACGAAGTCGGCACGCTGCATCGGCAGCAGCTTGGCGAGCGCGGCACGGCGGGCCTGCTCGTCTTCGGCGAGGATCATCTCGCGGACGGTGCGGATGCGGGTCTCCTCGAAGAACATGTGCTCGGTGCGGCACAGGCCGATGCCTTCGGCGCCGAACTTGATGGCAGTGCGCGCGTCGACCGGGGTGTCGGCGTTGACGCGGACCTTGAGCTTGCGGACCTGATCGGCCCAGCCCATCAGCGTGTTGAAGTCGCCCGACAGCTCGGGCTCGATCATCGGCATGCGGCCGGCCAGCACCTGGCCGATCGAACCATCGATGGTGATGATGTCGCCGGTCTTGAAGGTGCGGCTGCCGATCGTCATCGTGCCGCGGCCGTAATCGACGCGGATCGAACCGCAACCGGACACGCAGGGCTTGCCCATGCCGCGCGCCACCACGGCGGCGTGCGAGGTCATACCGCCGCGGGTGGTGAGGATGCCTTCCGAGGCGTGCATGCCGTGGATGTCTTCGGGGCTGGTCTCGATGCGGACCAGAATGACCTTGCGGCCATCGGCCTGCAGCTTGGCGGCTTCGTCCGACGAGAACACGATCTCGCCCGAGGCGGCGCCCGGCGACGCCGGCAGGCCGGTGGCGATCACGTCGCGCTTGGCCTGCGGGTCGATGGTCGGGTGCAGCAGCTGGTCGAGCGAGCCGGGCTCGATCCGGGCGACCGCGTCCTGCTTGCTGATCAGGCCTTCATGCGCGAGCTCGACGGCGATGCGCAGCGCCGCCTTGGCGGTGCGCTTGCCGCCGCGGGTCTGCAGCATCCACAGCTTGCCCTGCTCGACCGTGAATTCCATGTCCTGCATGTCACGGTAGTGCTTCTCGAGCAGCGTGTAGATCCGCGTCAGCTCCTGATAGGCGTCCGGCATCGCCACTTCCATCGACGGCTTGTCGGAGCCGGATTCGAGGCGGGCGTGCTCGGTGATGTCCTGCGGCGTACGGATGCCGGCGACGACGTCCTCGCCCTGGGCGTTGATCAGGAACTCGCCATACAGCCGGCTCTCGCCGGTCGACGGATTGCGAGTGAAGGCGACGCCGGTCGCCGAGGTCTCACCCATGTTTCCGAACACCATCGCCTGAACGTTGACGGCGGTGCCCCAGGACTCCGGAATGTCATGCAGGCGGCGGTACGTGACCGCACGGGCGTTCATCCACGATGAGAACACCGCTCCGATCGCGCCCCACAGCTGGTCGTTCGGATCCTGCGGGAAATCCGAACCGGTCTCACGCGCCACCGCTTCCTTGTACTGGCCGACAAGTTGAACCCAATCGTCGGCGTCGAGGTCGGTGTCGAGCGTATAGCCCTTGGAGTCCTTGTAGCTGTCGAGGATTTCTTCGAAGTGATGGTGATCGAGCCCGAGCACCACATCGGAATACATCGTGATAAAGCGGCGATAGCTGTCATAGGCAAAGCGGCGGTCGCCGGACTTTTTCGTCAGCGCCTCGACGGTGTCGTCGTTGAGGCCGAGATTGAGCACGGTATCCATCATGCCAGGCATCGACGCGCGGGCGCCGGAGCGAACCGACACCAGCAGCGGATTGGCGGGATCGCCGAAGCCCTTGCCGGTGAGCTTGCCGACGTGCGCGAGCGCGCGCTCGACCTGCGTCTTCAGCTCCTTCGGATAGGTTTTGTCGTTGGCATAGAAGTAGGTGCAGACCGAGGTCGGGATCGTGAAGCCGGGAGGCACCGGCAGGCCGAGATTCGCCATCTCGGCCAGATTGGCGCCCTTGCCGCCGAGAAGATTGCGCATCTCCGAACGGCCTTCGGCCTTGCCGTCACCGAAGGTGTAGACCCACTTGCCGGCCTTCGGCGCGGTTGCGGCCACCGCCTTGCTCACCGAAGCCTTGCTCGACGAAGCCTTGCTGACCGGAGCTTTGGCGGACGACGACTTGGCGGGAGCCTTAGCCGAAGTCTTGGCCGAAGTTTTGGCCGACGGCTTGCCGATGGCGGGCTTCGCCGCCGGCTTGCCGCGCGCGATGGTCTTGGCGGCCGGCTTGGCCGCCTTGCTGACCTTGGTTGCGGTTTTGGGGGCCGGTTTCGACGGAGCCTTGGCCGCCGGTTTGCCGCGCAGGCTCGCCGCCTTGGCGGCGGAGGGCTTCGCGGCAGAAGACTTCGCTGCTGACGATTTGGATTTGGCGGCGGTCTTCTTGGTCTTGGAAGCGGCTTTGGCCATGGCTGTCAACGGTCCGCAAGAGGAGGGAGGATTTTGGCCGCTATACACCACGTTTTGGCGATTGCAAGCAAGGCAGCCGGCCCTCGGCTTCGATACGGCCGACTAAAGGCGGAAGAAGCGCAGCACGCCCATGCCGATCAGTCCAATGCAGATCAGGTAGACCGCAACCACGATATTCAGAAGGCGCGGCATCACGAGGATCAGGATGCCGGCGATCAGCGCGACAATGGCGGGAATGTTGGCAGTGGTGATTGTCATGGCAGGCGTCTCCGGTTGAAGAAAGCGGGGATCGAATCGCAGAAGGATCGCAACGGGTTTGTAGCGGTCGCGGCAGGCGAGCGATACCGGTCCCTCATCAAGCGTCATCGCGCAAGACGTTCCCCGATCCGGCCGCGTTCCAACAAATTCATCCGACCTGCGACGAAATTTCTGCGGAACATCGCCGCGCTGTCGGTATTTTCTCCATGACTGCGCAGGCCAGCCAACGGTTGGCCCGCGCGACATAATCGTTCAGGCCGATGAACTCGTCACTGAACGAAGATCGGGCGCATCTCTTGCGACCGACCAGAGAACCCCGCCCCGTCCCCCGCCCGGGCGGGGTTCGCCTGTTTGGGGGTGCATTTTGGGTTCGGTTCGCGTCGCTTGTACGCAACGCTCGCGCATTGCGGGCGCGAATGCCTTCTCGATGATCCTGTGACCTGATAGAGTTTGCGACTGTCGCGCCGATCCCGGATGCGTCAGCCGTCGATGTGCGCGGTGCCAGCATCGGCCGGATCTCACGTGATGATTGCGACGCCATCCGCCCACAGCCTCGGTCTGCTCCTGCTGCTGAGCTTCTTCCTCGGTTTTGCATTCGAGGATTTTTTCGCCAAGGCGAGCTCGGCGCGGCCGGGCGGGATCCGCACCTTTCCGCTGCTCTCGCTCAGCGGCGGCATGCTGTATCTGTTCGATCCGACGCGGCTGATCGCATTCACCGGCGGCCTGCTGGTGCTCGGCGTCTGGCTGTCGATTTTCTACAGCGTCCATCTGCGCGAACGCGACGAGCATGGCGAGCGCAATGCCGGCCTCGTGGTGCTGCTGCTCAACGTCCACGCGTATCTGCTCGGCGCCGTCGCGCTGGCGCTGCCGCATTGGGTCGCGGTGGGCAGCACCGTGGTGGCGGTGCTGCTGCTGACCGGGCGCGATCGGTTGCACAATCTGGCGCGCCGCGTCGACATGAAGGAGATCACCACCGCCGGGCAATTCCTGATCCTCACCGGCGTGGTGCTGCCGCTGTTGCCGAGCGAGCCGGTGACGACACTGACCAGCATCACGCCGCGGCAGGTCTGGCTGTCGCTGATCCTGGTCTGCACCCTCTCCTACGCCAGCTATCTGGCGCAGCGCTATTGGCCGCCGGCGGCTCGCGGGCTGTGGATGCCGGCGATCGGCGGGCTGTATTCGTCGACCGCCACGACCGTGGTGCTGTCGCGGCAGGCGGGTGCCGATCCGGCGGCCCGGCGCCAGGCGCTGGCCGGCATCACACTCGCCACAGGCATCATGTATCTGCGCATCCTGGCGATCATCGCGGTGTTCAACATGGCGCTGGCGCGCGAACTCCTGGCGCCGATGGGCGGATTGGCGGCCGCCGCGTTGGCGCTCGCCACGCTGCAATACATACTGATCAAGGCCCCCGCCGCGCAGGCTCAGGACCAGACTCCGCGCGGCAACCCCCTTGAACTCGGCACCGCGGCGGTGTTCGCGGTGATGTTCGTGGTGATCTCGGTGGCCTCGACCTGGGTGAAGACGCAGTTCGGCACCGCCGGCATCTACTGGCTGGCGGCGGTCGTCGGCTTCGCCGATATCGATCCGTTCGTGCTCAACATGGCGCAAGGCGGCATCGCCGGCATCGGCGAGCACGCGGTCGCCATCGCGGTGCTGCTCGCGGCCTCGTCCAACAATTTGCTGAAGGCCACCTACGCGCTGTTCTTCGGCGGAAAGCAGACGCTGCAAAGCGCGCTGCTGCTATTGCTGCTCGCGGCCGCCGGCGTCGCGCTGGCGCTGCTGCTCGCCCGCGTCTAGCTGCTCTTCAGCAGCGACAGCAGCGTCGTGGTGGATTTGTAGCTCTGCACCGCGTTGTCGCGGAAGGCGGGGGTCCAGTTGGTGGCGGTGCGCTCTTCATCGCTCATCGCCGAATAGGTGTTGAGCAGGCCGAGGCTGAAGTCCGCCGGGTTGCCGGAGGTCTGGCTCTGCTTGAGCGCGGTCAGGATGCTGGCGCGGTTGCGGCTGTCGAGTTCGCGCTTGGCCGCGCTGGTTTCTTCGGTCGAGAACAAGCTGTCCTTGTTGAGCGAGATCGCCGACAGGTCGCGGTTGCTCAACGCCGACAGATCGGCTTGCTGACCGACCTTGCGACCGGGATCGTACACCAGCTCCTTGCCGGCGGCCGACGCCGCCTTGGCCTGCGCATCGAGCGCGGCGCGCGCCGACTTCGCGACGCTGGCGAAATCCTGCGTCGTCGTCGGACTGCCCGACGGATACTGCGCCAGATAGGCCGCGACCGGATCGTTGCTGATACCGGACGGGATCTTGGTCGGATCGTTCTGAGTCGCGGTGATGCCCTTGCCGATCGCCGCGCGCTCGGCCTGCCAGGTCGAGGTCGCCTTTTCCTCATTGCTGGCGCCGTCCAGATAATCCGCGGCGGCCTTGTACACGGCATTGTAGTTGCCGGTGAGCTTGGCGGTCTGCGTCGCTGGCGACAGCGCCGCATTGAAGCCGGCGATCCGCGTCACGGCGGCGAGCGTCTGTTCGGACTCGGTGAACTGGCCGCCCGCGTTCGAAGCGACTGCGTAGAGCGCGCGGCGATCGAGCGACGTCAGATCGATCGTCGGCTTGCCGCTGTCGTCGTAGGGAGCCGTCACGCCCGCGGCCTTGTAGAGCTTGTCGAGCGCGGCGCGGCTGTCGCTGACGACGGAGCTGAAGTCCTTGGTGGCGGCGGCGCTGGCGAGCTGCGCCCTGGCCTGCGCCGACAGCGTCAGATTGGTCGCCGCATTGCTGCTCGCGCCCAGCAGTGTGTCGTCGCTGCTGCCGTTCAGGAGTGTCGCCAGCGAGCTCTGCGACCCGGCCGCACGCGCATAGGCGGCGCCGTATTGCGCGTAGCCGGGCAACTGATTGGAAATCGACGTCATGGCGCGGCCCGCCGTCCGAAAAGAATTAAGGAACCCTTACCGGCCGCCACCCTCTCAGGACATGGTTAACGGAACGTAAATGTTGCTGAAGATTGCCGGAGCAAGCACCGCAGAGAGCCTCCCAAAGCAAGACCGTCATGCGCAGGCTTGACCCGCCTCAGGGGCCGAAGCCCCTTCGGCGCGGCGAAGGCCCGCGCATCCATCGCGCGCGTCGCGCACCTGCAATGAGTCGTTGCGAAGCGGATGGATTGCCGGGTCAAGCCCGGCAATGACCACGGGGGGACCATGGTCGCTCACGCCCCGATCCCCGTCATTCCGGGGCGCGCGAAGCGCGAACCCGGAATCCAGAGGTTCGGGGCACATCGAGATTCCGGGTTCGCTCGCTGCGCGAGCGCCCCGGAATGACGACCTCGTTAGTCCTGGATCTTCGAGAAGTCCGCCACCGCGCGGGTCGCAGCGCGGATTTCGCCCAGCAGCTTCAGGCGGTTTTCGCGGACCGCCTTGTCGTCGGCGTTGACCGTGACCTTGTCGAAGAACGCATCGACCGCCGGCCGCAGGCCGGCCATCGCGGTCATCGCCGCAGCGAAGTCTTCACTGGCGACCGCGGCGCCGGCCTCGGCCTTGGCGCGATCGATCGCAGCGGCGAGCGCCTTCTCCTCGTCCTGCGCATACAGCGACGCATCCGGCGCGCCGTTGAACGAACGGCCGTCCTTCTTCTCCTCGATCCGCAGAATATTGGCCGCACGCTTGGTACCCGCGAGCAGATTCTTCCCGTCGTCGGTGGCGAGGAACGCGGCGAGGGCTTCAATGGTGCTCACCAGCGCAACGAGATCATCCTGCACTTCCACAATTTCATCGCCAGCGTCGACGGCTGTAACGGCATCTATCAAATCATGCCGCGCACCTTGTTCTCGCAACTGCACTTTCAACCTATCAAATATAAAGAAAAGCAGATCAGGAAGGTACTCATCGATCCTTTCTCGCGTTTCCATTGAGCTCTGCACGCCATGACTACGCCTTACTATTCGCTCTCTAATACGCTTGTATTCGCTTCGAGCTAGCGCATCTCGTTCGAAATGAAGGTCTTGGAGCTTCTCAACAGTCCCTTGCAGCTTCTTAAACTCACGATCGGCCTCAATTTCAATTGCAGCACTGTCTAGAAGATCATCAAGACTCAATCGCAATTTTCCATTGAGTATCAACCTAATCACCCCCAACGCCGCCCGTCGCAGCGCATACGGATCCTTGCTCCCCGTCGGCTTCTCGTCGATCGCCCAAAATCCAACCAGCGTGTCGAGCTTGTCGGCCAGCGCCACCGCGATACTGACCGGATCGGTCGGCACGCGATCGGTCGGGCCTTGCGGCTTGTAGTGTTCCTCGCAGGCCGCAGCGACAGACGCGTCTTCGCCTTGCGCCAGCGCGTAGTACTTGCCCATCAGGCCTTGCAGCTCGGGGAATTCGCCGACGACTTCGGTCAGCAGATCGGCCTTGCACAGCTTGGCGGCGCGCTTGGCCTTCTCGACATCGGCGCCGACCAGCGGCGCGATTTCGGCTGCTAAGCGTTCGATACGGGCGATGCGTTCGGCTTGCGTGCCGAGCTTTTCGTGGAACACGATCTGGTCGAATTTCGGCAGCCGGTCTTCCAGCTTGGTCTTCAGATCGGTGTCGTAGAAGAACTTCGCGTCGCTGAGCCGCGCGCGGATCACGCGCTCGTTGCCGGCGGTGATGGCGGCGCCGCCGTCACTGGCTTCGATGTTCGCCGTCAGGATGAATTTGTTGGCGAGCTTGCCGGTCGCGGGATCGGAGACGACAAAGCACTTCTGATTGGCGCGGATGGTGGCGCGGATCACTTCGCCCGGGATCGACAGGAAGTCCTGATCGAACGAGCCCATCAGCGGCACCGGCCATTCGACCAGGCCGGAGACTTCGTCGAGCAGGCCCTGATCCTCGACCAGCGCGTAGTTCTGCGCCTGCGCCAGCGTCTTGGCGTCGGCCAGGATGATGTCCTTGCGGCGCTGCGGGTCGAGCACGACCTTGGCGGCGTACAGCTTCGCCTCGTAGTCCTCGAACCGGCGCACGCTGATCTCGTCCGGCGCCATGAAGCGATGGCCGCGCGTCATTTGCCCGGCCTTGATGCCGCTGATCTCGAACGCCACGACCTCGGGCTCTTCGGTGTCGATGCCGAACGTCGCGACGATCGAGTGCAGCGGCCGCACCCATTGCAGCGCGCCGGGCTTGGCCGAGCGCTCGCCCCAGCGCATCGATTTCGGCCACGGGAAGGTGCGGACGATCACCGGAAGGATGTCGGCCAGCACGTCGATCGCCGGCTTGCCCGGCTTCTCGATCAGCGCGACGTAGAAATCGCCCTTCTTCGGATCCTTCTGGATCGTGGCCTGGTCGAGCGAGGTGAGCCCCGTCGCCTTGAGGAAGCCCTGCACCGCCGCATCCGGCGCGCCGATCTTCGGCCCCTTGCGCTCGTCCTTCAGATCCGGCTGCCGCGCCGGAATGCCGTGCACCGTCAACGTCAGCCGCCGCGGCGTCGCAAACGCCTTGGCGCCCTCATAGACGAGCCCTTCGGCGACAAGCTTGTCGGTGACGAGGCGCTTGAGATCATCAGCAGCCTTCGCCTGCATACGCGCCGGGATTTCTTCGGAGAACAGTTCGAGGAGAAGATCGGGCATTTAGTTTGAAATCCTGGTGCGGGAGCGGCGCGGCTTGCGGGGAGCGCGCGGTTGTGGCTCCCCTCCCCCTCGCGGGGAGGGGTCGGGGGTGGGGGGCAACGCGGACTGAATCTCGGCGAGAACGCCATCCAAATTGCCGAGAACGTCGTGATTCCAGAAGCGCAGGACGCGATAGCCCTGAGCCTCAATGAAGCGACTACGTGCTTCGTCGGCGGCGCGCTGCTCATCGTGCTGGCCGCCGTCGAGTTCGATCACCAGTCTGGCGCCGCGGCTGGCGAAGTCGACGATGAAGGGGCCGATCGCGACCTGCCGGCGGAAGTGTGAGTTCGCCAGCACCACGTCGTGCCGCAAGCGCTGCCACAGCACACGCTCGGCCTCAGTCGGGTTCTGGCGCATCGTGTGCGCGAAGTAATGCTGGCGATCTGTGGTCATCGCTGGCGATCCAGAAATCAAAGTCAGCATCCGTGGACCCCCACCCCCGACCCCTCCCCGCAAGGGGGAGGGGAGCAGGAGCGTCCTCGTTGTCTTGCACCTGCTCGCAACGCGAGCGACCCTCCCCCTCAAGGGGAGGGTGAAGAACCACCCGCTTCCGTATGCAGCCACGCTTCGCCGCAGGCCTTCGCCAGTTCGCGGACGCGCAGGATGTAGCTTTGGCGTTCGGTCACCGAGATCACGCCGCGGGCATCGAGCAAATTGAAGACGTGGCTGGCCTTGATGCACTGGTCGTAGGCCGGCAGCGCCATGGCGTGGGCTTCGTGCTTGTCGCTCACCCAGCCGGCGTCGAGATATTTCTTGCAGGCGGCTTCGGCCATCTTGAACTGCTCGAACAGCATGTCGGTGTCGGCGACCTCGAAATTGTGTTTCGAGTATTCCTTCTCGGCCTGCAGGAAGACGTCGCCGTAGGTGACCTTGTCGGCGCCGTCGCGGCCGTTGAAGTTGAGGTCGTAGACGCGGTCGATGCCCTGGACGTACATCGCCAGCCGCTCGAGGCCGTAGGTCAGTTCGCCGGCGACCGGCGCGCATTCGACGCCGGCGACCTGCTGGAAGTAAGTGAACTGGCTGACTTCCATGCCGTCGCACCAGCACTCCCAGCCGAGGCCCCAGGCGCCCAGCGTCGGGCTCTCCCAATCGTCCTCGACGAAGCGGACGTCGTGCAGCGCGGTGTCGACGCCGATCGCCTGCAGCGACTTCAGATAGAGATCCTGCAGATCCGGCGGCGACGGCTTCAGGATCACCTGGAACTGATAGTAGTGCTGCAGCCGGTTGGGGTTCTCGCCATAGCGGCCGTCCTTCGGCCGGCGCGACGGCTGCACGTAAGCCGCATTCCAGCGCTTCGGGCCGAGCGCCCGCAGCGTGGTGGCCGGATGGAAGGTGCCGGCGCCGACCTCCATGTCGTAGGGCTGCAGGATGACGCAGCCGTAGTCGGCCCAGAAGCGCTGCAGCGTCAGGATCAGGCCCTGGAAGGAACGTTCCGGGCGCATATGCGGAGGCGTCGAGTCCATGATCGGCTTTGGATTCACAGGGGTTTTGGAAAGCGGGCGGACCGTATCGGCAGGGCCCCGGCAAATCAAGGCGATCCGGCCAAATCGCTTCGCTGTGCCCTGCGACGGCCCGGCGCGAGCCGGCCGGACCGGATTTACGCGCGGTTAACCATGCCCTGCGGGTCCCTAACGGCAATTAACTTTCGTTAGCAATCTCTACCTAACCATACCGGGGTGGGATGGCGTGCGGCTGGGGAGCCGGGCGCGCAAAGAAGACGGGAGACCTCCATGACGACGATTCAAATGCTCGGCGCCCTGATGGTGGCGCTCACCGTGGCGCCGCTGCTCGGCGGCCAGATCCGGCGGCACTAGCGCTTCGGCGCGGTCGGACACGGTCGTGCCACACCCTTCGCAACCTCCAAGGTTGCCTGCCGGCCCTGAGGGTGATGCCCCACCCCGGGGCCGGCGCTGAATTCTTGGAAAACCTGACGCGCGGCCGCGCTCAGCCCGGCCGGTAGGCGCCGGTCACCGGATCGCGTCGCAGGGTCGGAATATCGGCCGGTTGCGGCTCGGCGAAGATCGCCGTCCGAACCTCATCGAGTTCCTGGTTGATCCGCCCGGCCGTCCGGAAGGCCCAGCGCACAGCAGCGATACCCACGAGAGTCCCGGCGAGTACGAGCAGCGGCGGCATTGGTCGATCCTCATCTTGGGTCACGCCCCGACAGCAGTTTCGCTGACTCGCTGCCGGCCCGCAATGCCGTCCGGCGGGGCGAAACGGCGCGCTGTCGGCCGTCTAAAAGCCGTATTTGGCCCAGATGGCGCGGGCTTCGAGCGCCGAGATGAGTTGCTCCGGCAGCGCCGCCACGCCGTCGAGCGACGCTTCCGCACCGGCGCCCGATGATTTGCGCATCAGGTTCGACAGCAGGCCGGTCGGCGCCGCGATCACCGGCGTGCGTACCTTGTCGCCATAGCGCGCGCGCAGCACCGACCGCAGATCGCCGATCGCATCGCTGAGGCCGAGTGACACCGAGGTCGCGCCGGCCCAGTACTCGCCGGAGAACAGCTTCGACTCATCGCCCTTCAGTCGCGTGCCGCGGCTCTCCTTGACCAAGGAAATGAACAGCGCATGGATCTCGCGCTGGAGCGCCTTGATACGGGCGACGTCGTCCGGATCTTCCGGCAGAAACGGATCGAGCTGCGCCTTATGCTCGCCCGCGGTGTAGAGCCGGCGCTCGACGCCGATCTTCTTGATCAGTTCGGTGAAGCCAAAAGTGCCGCCGACGACGCCGATCGAACCCACGATCGACGACGGATCGCAATAGATCTCGTCGGCCGCGCAGGCGATCATATAGCCGCCCGACGCCGCGACGTCCTCGACGAACGCATAGACCGGCAGCTTCTTCTCCGCGGCGAGCGCGCGGATGCGCAGGTAGATCAGCCGCGACTGAACCGGCGAGCCGCCAGGCGAATTGATCGCCAGCGCCACCGCCTTGGCGTTGCGCGTCGAAAATGCGCGATCGAGCAGCTTGGCGACGCCCGCGAGACTCATCCCCGGTCGCAGCGGCGTGACCGCGCCGATCGTGCCCGATAACCGAACCACCGGAACCACCGGAATGTCCGAGCGAAACCGCGCGGGAATGAGTTTGCCGAGACCGCCGAGCAGCCCGGAAGGACCGCGGCTATCAGCCACCGGTTCGTTCATGCAGTCACCCTAATGTTGCTCATATTCGATAGTTGAATTTCATCTTGGTCTGGAACGCGTTTTGCAAAGCACAGTTCATATAGGAAGCTGGCTGCAACGACGCAGCGGAGAAGATCATGAAAATCTATCTGATTATGCTGCTGATCGGAGCGATCCTGGCGGCGGTGCATTTCACCGCCACCCCCGATCGCAAGACGCTGCCGCGCTAGAACAATTCTGCCTCGCCGGCGGGCCAGCGGAGGTGCGCGGCGAAGTAACAAAACGGGTTTGTCACGCTGCGTCTTGATGTCCCGGCCGGCTCGTCATGGAGAGATGTGATGCTCCTTGGCCTGCAGAATTTGCCGATCTGCTAGCCGGAGCCGAGCGATACCGGCAAAATCTGCTCTCCATCCAGCACAGCTCTGGCCTGCGCCGTTGGACGCCTATCATCCCCATTCAGGATCAGCGGCGGATGGATCTGCAGCGGCGCCCTGCTGCCCTTCACGGCCTGTACCAGCACCCGGATCGCCGGGGCCTGCGGACGACCGTAGACCGGGATCACTCCGATATCGCCAAAGCCGCGACCGAGCGTCGCCAGCACGTCGCCCAAGCCGTCCGCGCGCCAGATCAGACTGAGCACGCCGCCCGGCCGCAGGGTACGCCGCGCGGCGTGAACCCAACATTCCAGCGTGGTCGGATTTGCGACATGGGCGGTCCGCCGCGCCGCATCGGGCGAGCCGCGATGCCGCGCCGGATGGTTGAAGGGCGGGTTCATCAGCACCACATCGGCGCCGTCGGGCGCGAGACCCGCCGCGACATGCGCGGCGGCGCCAGCGGCGACGTCGAGCACCACTAAGTGGGCGTCAATCCGGTTCGCCGCCGCATTATGCTCGGCGAGCGCGGCAAGGCGCGGTTCGATTTCGACCAGCACCAGATCGAGGCCGGCCACCCGGTGGGCGAGCGCCAGTCCGGCGGTGCCAACCCCGGTGCCGAATTCCACCACCCGGTCGCCCGCATGGGCCGCGGTGGCGGCAGCCAGCAGGATGGCATCGTGGCCGGCACGGTGGCCGGCGATCGGTTGCCGCAGCCGCAGCCGCCCGCCGAGGAAGCCGTCCTCGGAGGTCGCAACCGGCTCGGCCGCGGCCGGCCCGGCCGTTCCCGGGTCAGCCGAGGTCATGCGTCGCGGAGTTCGTGGGCAAGGCCGGCGTCGGTCATCACCTGGCGGGCGCTGCGGACATCATCCGAATGGACGAGAATGCGTCGTGGGATGACCCCGACCGAGCCCTCCAGCACGCTCATGTTCTGGTCCATTACCAAATAGTCGATCCCGGCGCCGTCCAGCAGCGCCCCGATCGCCGAAATCAGCACCACGTCGTTGGTCCGTACCAGTTCCTGCAATCTTGCGCCTCCCCTGATCCCTGCATTATAGCTCCCCGCAATCGTCGCGGGCGAGCGGCACGTTTCGCGGCCGATCCACTCCCATGCTATAGGGGAGCCACGTCGAAGAGCGAAATCGCCGGGCCGCTGCGCGCCGGCGCCCGAATTCGCCTCCGAGCACCGAAATAGATGAGGTTTTCGCGCGGTCTCGCTGTGCCGAAAACCTCCGTCACTGTGGAGACCCAGCGTGGCCGTAATCGTCCCCTTCGAAGGCCCTTCGTCAGCGTCGATCGACCAACTGGTCGGGCTCGCCGCCGCCGACATGGAGCGGGTCAACGCCACTATCCTGTCGCGGACCGGCTCCGACGTCACCATGATCCCGGAGGTCGCCAACCATCTGATCTCCTCGGGCGGCAAGCGGCTGCGGCCGATGCTGACGCTGGCGATGGCCAACCTCACCGGCTACAGCGGCGACGGCCATATCAAGCTCGCCGCCGCGGTCGAGTTCATGCACACCGCGACGCTGCTGCACGACGACGTCGTCGACGAAAGCGAGATGCGCCGCGGCAAGAAGTCGGCGCGGATGCTGTGGGGTAACGAGGCCAGCGTGCTGGTCGGCGACTTCCTGCTCGGCCAGGCGTTCCGCATGATGGTCGAGGTTGGCTCGCTGCGCGCGCTCGACATCCTGTCGGCAGCGTCGGCGACGATCGCCGAGGGCGAAGTGATGCAGCTCGCCGCCGCCAAGAACACGGCGACGACCGAGGATGAATATCTCGCGGTGATCCGCGGCAAGACCGCCGAACTGTTCGCCGCCGCCTGCGAAGTCGGCCCGGCGATCGCCGAGCGTCCCAAGGCCGAGCAGTCGGCCTGCCGCTCGTTCGGCATGAACCTCGGCATCGCCTTCCAGCTGGTCGACGACGTGCTCGATTACGGCGGCAAGGCCGCGAAGCTCGGCAAGAACGTCGGCGACGATTTCCGCGAAGGCAAGATCACGCTGCCGGTGGTGCTGGCGTTCCGCCGCGGCAACGATGCCGAGCGCGAATTCTGGGTGCGGGCGCTGGAAAAGGGCGACATCAACGACGCCGATCTCGACCAGGCGATCGCCCTGATGGCCAAGCACCGCGCCCTCGAAGACACCATCCAGCGCGCCCACCACTACGGCGCCATGGCGGTCGACGCCCTGGCGCTGTTCCCGTCCTCGCCGCTGAAGACGGCGCTGGAGCAGGTCGTCGCGTTCTGCCTGGCGCGGTCGCACTGAGCGACACGCCGCGCTGAACGTCGGTCCCCTGCTCCGTCATTCCGGGGCGCTCGCAACGCGAGCGAACCCGGAATCCCGAGATGCTCTGAACTTCTGGATTCCGGGTTCGCGCTGCGCGCGCCCCGGAATGACGGCTGCTTGGTTTGAAAATGCCCTGAGTTCAGTTCAGCTCAACGCGCCCGCGTGCACCCACCAACCCGGGTGCGCGGCTTTCAGCGCTTCGGCGCCTGCGGCGGCATCTTCATCGCTGGCGAACAGCGCGAAGCAGGTCGCGCCGGAGCCGGACATGCGGGCGAGTTGCACGCCCGGCAAAGCACCGAGAGCTTGCAGCACCTGCCCGACCACCGGCTCGACCTTCAGCGCTGGCGCCTCGAGATCGTTGGTGCCGCGTTTCAGCGCGGCGATCCAGGCGGACGCGGATGCTCCGTCCTTCGGCCAGCCGGTTGAGCTCAGCACGTCGGCGATCCCGACATTGAGCTGCCCGGCGCGCAGGCCAAGCGCCGTGAACACGTCCTTGGTGGCGACCGGCACGCGCGGATTGACCATCACGGCTGGCAGCCGCGGCAGCGGCAGCGGCGACAGGTTGTCACCGACGCCGGTCATCACGCAGGGGGTCGACGGCAGGCAGACCGGCACGTCGGCGCCGGTCAGGCGCGCCGCTTCGATCAGACGCGGATCGTCGGTCGCGATCTGGTTGGCGCGCGCGAGCAGGCGCAGCGCCGCGGCCGCATCGGCCGACCCGCCGCCAATGCCGGCCGCGACCGGAAGATGCTTGTCGAGCACGAACGCGCCGGCGCGCAGCCCCGGCACGCGCTCGGCCAGCAGGCGGGTGGCCTTCAGCACCAGATTGTCGGCGGTGTCGCCGCAATCCTGCGCGCCCGGCCCCGAGGTGACGAGACTGAGCTCATCGCCCGGATGCAGCGTCAGCCGGTCCGCGCAATCGGCGAACGCCACCACGCTTTCAAGGTCGTGATAGCCATCGACGCGGCGGCCGACGACACGCAGCGTCAGATTGACTTTAGCGCGCGCCGCATCGCTCAGCGCGACCATGGAAGCTGCACTCACCTCTACAGGCCCCTACCCATCGACACCAAAAAAAGCGACCGCACGCGAGCAAGCTATCACTGCGTCGCGCTGCCTGCTGGCTGTCCGACCACAACCGGGGGCACGACGCAACCGGCCATTATGCGGATGTTCGGCATGCATGGTCGGCGCGCACGTTCGACGCACTCACCGATCGCGCGGCGATGACCGACGCCATCGTCGAAAGTGACGGCCGGGCGGCTCAGCCGCCCTTGTCGTCTTCCTTCTTCTTCTCGGCCGCGGCGGCCGACGAGGTGTCGTCCGGCAGGCCGTTGGCGAGCTTGGCTTCGATCTTCGGCAATTCGTCCGGATCCGGCTTGAGGTCGCGGGCGTGGGCCCACTGGAAGCGCGCTTCCAGCGTGCGACCGACGCGCCAATACGCGTCGCCGAGGTGATCGTTGATAGTCGGATCTTCCGGCTTCAGGTCGATCGCCCGCTCCAGCGTCTTCACCGCATCCTCGTAATTGCCGATACGGTAGTAAGCCCAGCCCAGCGAGTCGACGATGTAGCCGTCGTCGGGCCGCTGATCGACGGCGCGCTTGATCATCTTCATCGCTTCGTCGAGGTTGATGCCCTGGTCGATCCAGGAATAGCCCAGATAGTTCAGCACGTGCGGCTGCTCGGGCTGCATCGACAGCGCCTTCTTCATGTCGACTTCCGCTTTCGCCCACTGCTTGGAACGCTCCTCGCAGATGCCGCGGAAATAGTAGTACACCCAGCTGTTCTTCTCGGCGCCGCTGAGCGCGTCGATGCCCTGCGAATAGGTCACGGCGCAATCGGCGAACTTCTTGCGGCCGCGCTCGATATTGCCGAGCGCCATGATCGCCTCGAGGTCCTTGCCGTCTTCGGCGATCACACCCTTGAGGATCTTGATCGCCTCGTCGCTGCGCTCGACCGCGTCCAGATCGGTGGCGAGCTGGATCTGGGCATTGCGCTTCAGCGGCGAATCCGCCGGCACGCGCTCGTAGACCTTCACGGCCATCGCCGGCTTTTTCACCGACTCGTACAGATCGCCGAGCGCCAAAAGCGCCAGCGAATGGTCGGGCTGTAGATACAAAGCGAGCTGCAGATAGACCAGCGCCAGATCCTCGCCGCCGCGGCGGGTCAGCGAGGCGCCGATGCCGTAAAGCGCCTCGGCAGCACCGGCCTGCGGGCTGTCGACCAGCGACGGCAGCTTCTTGCCGGCGCGCACCTCGCGCAGCCCGTCCATCACCAGCGGATGTCGCGACAGCTTCTTGTCGAAATTCTCATAGACGGCGACCGCGGAGGCCTCGTCCTTGTTGCGCGACAGCCAGCGCGCATAGGCGTCCATCACCCGCAGCGCCGAATCATCGAGCTTGTAGGCGCGCTCGAACCGCGGCCCGGCGTCCTTCTGCTTGCCCGCGAGTTCGAGGATCATGCCGGAATGCAGATCCTTGAAGATCGGATACCATTCGGGACCGGCGAGCTTGTCGATGTTGGCAACCGCGCCCTTGACGTCGCCAGCACCTTCCATCGCCCAGCTGGCGAGCAGCGTCGCGACCAGATCGGTGATCGGACCGCGCACCGACAGGTTCACGTTCTGAATCGCGGAGGCGTATTTCTTGGTCTTGAGATCGCGGACGCCGAGCACCAGGCGGGCGACGCGGTTGGTCTTGTCGACCTTGAGGATACGGTCGGCGAGCTTCACCGACTCATCAATGTTGCCTTCGGCCAGCGAAGAGATGAAGGCGCGATCGAGCAGCTCGTTGTTCTTCGGGTCGGTGCGCAGCGCCGACCGATAGAACGCCGCAGCTGACGCTGCGTCGCGCTCGACGCTGGCGTGTCGGGCCGCCAGGTAGCTGCCGGCGGTGGTCATCGACCGCAGGTCCTGACTGGTCGGAAACTGCGCAGAATTGTCCCCCGGATGATCCGGGGTTTGCGCCAGCGCCGGCCCGGCCAGCGGCAGCGCCGCCACGGTGAGGGCGACGGCCATCGAGCGACGGAATCGATGAAGAAGCATCAAGTTGCCTAGCTCCAGGAAAGGGCTCGGATGTCCGGGCCGCCGAGCCGGCAGCGTCTGGCCGACAACAATGCCGGTTTTGACGACCAACCGCAAGGATCGGCCCCGACGCGCATCAGTTCAGCTGTCCCGCAAAGTGTCGCGGCACGGCCTTGGTACGGATTGAGACGGTGGCAACATGGCAGGATCGTGACCGGCGCACGCCGCATGCGCCAGCGTCGCTCACGTCCTCGTGGGCGAGCGCTTTGGCGCTCACATCCCCTGGTAATTCGGACCGCCGCCGCCTTCCGGCGGGACCCAGGTGATGTTGCCGTTCGGATCCTTGATGTCACAGGTTTTGCAGTGGACGCAGTTCTGCGCATTGATCACGAAGCGTGGCCCGGTCGGCTCCTCGACCCACTCGTACACGGCGGCCGGGCAATAGCGGCCCGATGGGCCGGCGAAGACGTCGTGCTCCGACTTCTTCTGCAGTTCCATGTCGGCGACCTTGAGGTGCACCGGCTGGTCTTCCTCGTGATTGGTGTTCGAGAGGAACACCGAAGACAGCCTATCGAAGGTCAGCTTGCCGTCCGGCTTCGGGCCGGGATGCGGCTGATGCGACTTGGCGGGATCGAGCGTCGATTTGTCCGGCTTGCCATGCGACAGCGTGCCGAACACCGAGAAGCCGAGAGTCGAGCACCACATTTCGAAACCGGCCAGCACCACGCCGACCGCAGTGCCGAACTTCGACCACAGCGGCTTGACGTTGCGGATCTTGAAAAGATCGCGGCCGATCGCGGAGTCGCGCCAGGAGTCCTCGTAGCTGCTGACTTCGTCATTGGCGCGGCCCGCGGCGAGCGCCGCCGAGACGTGCTCCGCCGCCAGCATGCCGGAGCCAATCGCGTTGTGGACGCCCTTGATGCGCGGCACGTTGACGAAGCCCGCGGCGCAGCCGATCAGCGCACCGCCCGGGAACGTCAGCCGCGGCACCGACTGCCAGCCGCCTTCGGTGATCGCGCGCGCGCCGTAGGAGATGCGCTTGCCACCTTCGAACAGCGGCGCCACCGACTTGTGGGTCTTGAACTTCTGGAACTGATCGAACGGCGACAGATACGGATCGTCGTAGTTCAAATGCACCACAAAGCCGACCGCCACCAGATTAGTGCCGTAGTGATACAGGAACGAGCCGCCGCCGACATTGTTGCTGAGCGGCCAGCCGAACGAGTGCGCGATCTGGCCCTTGCGATGCTTGGCCGGATCAATCTCCCAGACTTCCTTCAGGCCGATGCCGAATTTCGGCGGGTCGCTGTCCTTGTCGAGCTTGTACTTGGCGATCAGCTGCTTCGACAGGCTGCCACGCGCGCCTTCGGCGAACAGCGTGTACTTGCCGAGCAGCTCCATGCCGCGGGTGTAGGAATCCTTGGGCTGGCCGTCGCGGCCGATGCCCATGTCGCCGGTGGCGATGCCGCGCACTTCGCCGTTGTCGCCGTACAGTACTTCGGTGGCGGCGAAGCCGGGATAGATCTCGACGCCGAGCTCCTCGGCCTTGGGTCCGAGCCAACGGCACAGATCACCAAGCGAGCCGATGAAGTTCTTGTGGTTGTTGAGCATCGGCGGGACCATGATCTCGGGGACCTTGAAGGCCTTGTCCGAGGTCATCACGTAGAAATGGTCGTCCACCACAGGGGTCTTGAGCGGGCAGCTCTCGTCCTCGCGCCAGCTCGGCATCAGCTTGTCGAGCGCCGATACATCGATCACTGCACCCGAGAGGATGTGCGCGCCGACTTCCGACCCCTTCTCGACCACCACGATCGACAGCTCCGGATTGAGCTGCTTCAATCGGATTGCAGACGACAATCCCGAGGGCCCTGCACCCACGATCACGACGTCGAATTCCATGGATTCGCGGGGCGGCAGCGTTTCGTCGCTCATCAATTTTTCTCGCAGGGACAGTCTTGAACGTTTCCAGTCGTGTTCTTTCTTATTTTTCCCGGAAGGACAACCACCCAAATGTACCGGCCAGGCAATGGTTCCGGCTTTCACGGCCCGATTTTCTCAGGCAGAGTTCGCTGTGCGAAACTTGCCGGCGCGACGTGCCGGCCCTCCCCTCTCCGCATCGATCGCTGAATGATGACGCCTGAACCCGCGCCGAGCCTACGACAATTGCTGGCGTTCTATCTCGACGCCGGGGTCGACTGCGCGCTCAACGACGAGCCGGTCAACCGGCTGCTGGACAACGAGATCATCGCGGCACCCGCCGATTCGGCGCCGCGCGAAGCGCGCGCTGAGCGTGCCGAGGTGAAACGCGCGCCCGCTCCGGCGCAGCGACCCGGCGCCGCGCCACCGACGCCCGATGCGGCGATCGCGTCGGCCCGCGCAGCGGCGGCGACTGCGCCGACTCTGGACGCGTTGCGCGCATTGATGGAACAGTTCGAAGGCTGCGCGCTGCGATCGACGGCGACCCGGCTGGTGTTCGCGGACGGCAATCCGCAGGCGCGGCTGATGCTGGTCGGCGAAGCTCCGGGTCGCGACGAGGACATCGAGGGGCTGCCGTTCGTCGGCCGCTCCGGCAAGCTGCTCGACCTGATGCTGGCGGCGATCGGGCTCGACCGCAGCAAGGTGTACATCGCCAATGTCATCCCGTGGCGCCCGCCCGGCAACCGCACGCCGACGCCGCAGGAAATCCAGATCTGCCTGCCTTTCATCCAGCGCCAGATCGAACTGGTCGATCCCGACATCGTGCTGACGCTGGGTAACCCGGCGACGCAGACGCTGCTGCAGACCCGCGACGGCATCATGAAGTCGCGCGGCCGCTGGACCGACTACAACACCGGCACGCGAACCATACGGGCGATTGCAACCTTTCATCCGGCCTATTTGCTGCGCTCACCGGCCTACAAGCGGATGACATGGATGGATCTGCGCGCCGTCGCGCAGGCGCTCGATGCCGCGCCCGGCAAGCCCGCAAACTGACGGCGAACCCGCGCGCGATTGTCGCACCTATCGCGGCAGGCTCGCGCGCTTGCCCGAAACCTCAAGCGATCCAGCAGATTCGACGTTTCGGGTCGCCAGGCGCGGCTCGTCTCAAAAGATAGAACCTGTCTAGGCTGAGCCTGCGGCAGATTGACGTTCGTACCTTGCTACCGCATCAAAGGCGCGGGGCTGGGGCGACGATTAGTTCGTCGGATGGCGAACAAATCGAACCGCACGAGCCCTTCGAATTCACCCGATGCAGGTGTCGTTTCGTTCGGGGCTCATACAGTAGTGTGTCCTCGCTGATCAGCATCGCGAACGTCTGCACTTCGGCGTAGGCGCGCGCGATGAACGCTGCGCCGTGGTGAAGAGGTGGCGTCCGCCACCGCATAGCTTCGCCCGATCGGTGCGCCAGCGACCGCGCCTCTCACTCGAATCTCATCGTAACGGCCCCGGCCGGTATCAGGATTGTCCATGTTTCGTTGCCGAGCACTTGGCGGCGTGAGCCTGCTTGCCCTTTTCGCATCGCTGACAGCCGCTCCATCCGCGTCTCATGCCCAATCCGCCGCATCGTCGGGACAGATGTTGCCGCCAGTGTCGGTCGACGCGCCAACCGCGACGCGCGGCAAGCCTGTTGTCGCCCGCCGCAGCAGCGCCGCGACGACGCGGCGGCCGGCGGCTCGTGTCGCAACGCAGCCTCCAGTCCAGGCGCCCGTTGCTCCCACTCAGCCGAGCGCCAATTCGGACGCGAACAGGCCCGCGGCCTTTGCGGGCGGCCAGGTGGCGCGCGGGAGTCGGCTCGGCATGCTCGGCAACGCCGACACCTTCAAGTCGCCGTTCGCGACCGCGAGCTACACCAACGACGCGATCCGCAACCAGCAGGCGTCGACCGTCGCCGATGCCCTGCTGCTCGATCCGTCGGTGCGGGTGACCAGCCCCTTCGGCGGCATGGTCGATTCGTTTTACATCCGCGGTTTTCCGATCGCCGAAGGCACGGCGGGCGAAGTCGCCTTCGACGGCGTCTACGGTGTCGCGCCGAATTTCCGGACCTTCAACGACTATGTCGAGCGGATCGAGGTCTTCAAAGGCCCGGCCGCGATGCTGTCCGGCGTGTCGCCGAACGGCGGCGTCGGCGGCGTCATCAATGTCGTGCCGAAACGCGCGGAGGCCGACCTCAGCCGCATCGGCGTCGGCTATGTGTCGAACGGCTTCGTCAGTACCAATGTCGACGTCGCGCGCAGGTTCGGCGACCACCGCGAGTTCGGCCTGCGCTTCAACGGCCGGATCGGCGGCGGCGACACCGCGATCGATCGTCAATCCAACCGCCTGCAGGTCGGCTCGCTGGCATTCGACTATCAGGGCGAGCGCTATCGCACCTGGCTGTATGGCTTCACCCAGAACGAGCACATCAAGGCGCCGGTCCGCCCTTACACGATCTCGAGTGGTCTGCAGATCCCAACGGCGCCGAGCGGCAGCAACAACGTCACTCAGCCCTGGGAATGGTCGAACGTCCGGGAATCCTCGGTGCTGTGGAAGAACGAATTCGACCTTACCGACAGCGTCATGGTGTTCGGCAATGTCGGCGGCTCGAAGACCAATGCGGAACGCTTCTTCGGCCTTCCGAACATCATCAACGCGCGGGGCGATACCTCGACGACGCCGCAATACTACAATCTCGACGTCAATCGCTTCACCGTCGACGGCGGCGTGCGTGCCAAGTTCGACACCGGCTTCATCCAGCATTCGGTCGTGCTTCAGGGATCGCACTATCAGGACGAGCAGTATCGCGTATTCCCGGCCGGCACGCCCTATCTGTCCAACATCTACACGCCGGTGCTGCGACCGGAGCAGAGCTATCTCGTCCCGTCGTTCAGGCCGCGGCTGTCCGACACGACGCTCAACGGCGTCGCGCTCGCCGACACCCTATCGGTGCTGAACGAGAGCGTCCTGCTGACGCTCGGCGTGCGGCAGCAGCAGGTGATCGCGCACAATTTCTCGACCACCACCGGGGCGCAGACCTCGGCCTACGACAAGTCGGCAACCACACCGATGGCCGGCATCGTGGTTCGTCCGATCGAGCATCTGTCGCTCTACGCGAACTTCATCGAAGGCCTCAGCCGCGGCGATGTCGCACCGGTGACGGCGCGCAACTCCGGTGAGGTGCTGGCTCCGTACCGGACCAAGCAATACGAAACCGGCGCCAAGCTCGACCTTGGCCGGATCGGCGCCACGCTGGCGTTCTTCCAGATCACCAAGCCGAACGGCGAACTCAACAACGGCGTCTATTCGGCCGGCGGCGAGCAGCGGGTGCGCGGTACCGAACTCAGCCTGTTCGGCGAGATCGCGCCCGGCGTCCGCACCGTCGGCGGCGTGACCCTGTTCGACGCCGAGGTGACGCAAACCGCGACCGTCGCCAATATCGGCAAGACGCCGATCGGCGTGCCGAGCGTGCAGATCAACATGACGGGCGAATGGGACGTGCCGATGCTGCAGGGCACGACGCTGACCGGCACGGTGGTGCATACCGGCCGGCAGTTCGTCAACGGCAGCAACACGCAGATGCTGCCGGCGTGGACACGCGTCGATCTCGGCGCGCGCTACGTCACCACGATCGAAGGCCGCAAGACTACGTTCCGCGGCACCGTTCAGAACGTCGGCGGCACCAACTACTGGGCCAGCGTCGCCTCGTTCGGCACCTTCGCGCTGGGCACGCCACGGGTGTTCCTGCTGTCGCTGGACGTCGAACTGTAGGGCTTTGGCGAGAGCGCGAACTGCTCCAACTCACTGAGCTCTCGGCCGCACGATGGCCCAGCCGATGCGGAGCAGCGGCTGGCTTCCGGAGATCGTCCGTTCGAACGCGCGTGGCAGTTCGGGCACGATCTCGGGGAAGCGCGCGGCGATCTCCGGCGGCGGTCGGCCGGCAGTGTCGGCGGCGCGCCAGACCACGATGCCGCCGCGCTCCCGGAAGGTCTCGGCCGTCACCCACGGCGTTCGCGCCGGGGTGGCGTCGAGGAACAGATGCGGCCGCGATGCGCCCATCGCGATCAGTCCGGCAAGCTCCGGATCGCCCGCCACCGCCGGCAGCGGCCGGCCGGTGCGGCGCTCGAAATTATCGCCGAAATAACGCGCGATGTCCTTGGCCGGCAGCGAGGTCGGCAGGCTGGTCGGGCTGAGCCACGGCTGCACCAGCGCGCTCAGCATCACCACGGCGGCGGGTGCCGCCACCAGCGCGGCCCAGGCGGTCCGCAGCACGCGCTGACGGCGCAGATGGATGGTGTCGCCGGTCGCCATCACCACCGCGAGCCCGACCATCAGCAGCGCGATCCCGGCGCCGCCGATGACATGGCTCAGTCCGAACACGCCGGCCGCAATGCAGCCGAGCAGCGCCGGCGCCAGCGCGAACAGGTAGACGAACTGCCGCGCCAGCGGATCGACCGGCGCGCGGACCACGGAGGGAGCATCGTCCGGCCGCGGATCGAACCGCCGTGTATTGAGCAGCGCCAGCAGCGCGACGCCGCCGACCGCAAGCAGCAATCCGCCGAACAGTTCGGCCCCGAGCAGCGCCCGCGCGCCGAGGGCATCCGCCGCCGGGAGCGGCGGCAATGCGAACAGATCGGCCCGCACCAGCCAGATGCCATAAGGCAGCACCAGCACGGCCACCACCAGCAGCGCGAAAACCGGATCGAGCGACAGCAGCGCGCGGCGGCCGCGCGGCGTGGCGAGCGCAAAGCCGATCGGCAACACCAGCAGCGCCGGCGCCGCCACGGTCGTCAGCAGCAGAAGACCGATCTCGATCGACAGCGCGAACCAGGCGCTGCGGCGGCCGCGGCCGATCACCTCCCAGCCGTGCCAAAGAATCAGCGCCCACAGCGGCCGGGCCAGCACCAGCGGCCCGAACTCGACGCCGGGGGCGGCAAACGCCGTGATGGTCGAGGTCAGCACCACGGCGACGACCGCGTGCTGCGGCCCGACCATGCGGCTCGCGAGCCGGAACAGCGCGTAGAAGCTCACGACGAAACAGAGCTGCGCCAGCACATAGACGCCGATGATGTGACCGCCGGCGGCGCGGAACGCGATATCGGCGAGCCAGAACGCCAGCGGCGGCCCGAGGTCGCTACCCACCTGGTATTCGCGGCCGTAGGCCAGCACCGTCGCGATGCCGCCGGGCGGGCTCGCATAAAACAGCGTCGGCACCACGATCCAGAGCAGCGCCTGCGCCGACACCACCAGCCAGAACACCAGCCGCGGGCGCGCGCGGATCAGTTCGATGATCAGGGAAGCGAAACGCATGCGAGCCCAGCGGAGTTCGGTCCGCTCGTGATAGAGCCCGGCGCCCGAGCAGGCAACCGGCTTGGCCGTTCCGGCCTGACAGCGGGGATTATCGCCGATGAAAGCAAGCGGGAGCCGCGAGGACCACCCTCCCCTGGAGGGGGAGGGTCGGCCGGCAGCTCGCGAAGCGAGATGCGGGACGGGGTGGGGTGGGCCGCGGGCACAGCGGATGAACTCTTCGCGGGGGCCCCCCCCCCCCGCCGGGGGGG
>NZ_JAJNAL010000057.1 GCF_022271405.1 Rhodopseudomonas infernalis
GTCATTCCGGGGCGCGCGCCCTGGCGCGCGAACCCGGAATCTCCTTTTCCAAAATCTCTGGATTCCGGGTTCGTGCGTAGCTTTGCTGCGCCCGCCCCGGAATGACTGCGTGCGGCTTACTTCGGCAGCGCGGCCTTCACCAGCGCCTGGGCGTCGGCGCTGTCCCATTCGGCGGGGCCGGCGATGGTGGCGAGTTCGCAGCCCTGGCCATCGACCAGCACCGAGGTCGGCATGCCGAGCGCGCGGCCGACGCCCTTCAGGTCCTGGAACACCCGGGCCGAGGCGTCGCTGAAGAAATTCAGCGTCGTCAGCTTTTCGTCCTCGAGAAACTTCTTCGGCTTGGCCGGGTCGCGGGTGTCGATGTTGATCGCCACCACTTCGAACTGCGGGCTGCCCAGCTTGGCCTGGAGATTGTCGAGTGCCGGCATCTCCTTGCGGCACGGAACGCACCAGGTCGCCCACAGGTTGACCAGCACGGTGCGGCCGCGGAAATCCGACAGCTTCTTCGGCTGGCCGCTGCCGTCCTCGAAGGCGAGGTCGGGCAGCTTCAGCGGCTTGGCGGCGACCGTCACGGCGGCGACCTCGCCCCGCGTCAGCGGCTTGAGCTGCTGCGCCAGCGCCACAGCCGGCCGGCAGGTGGGATCGCCTGCATTGCGCTGCAGGGCGCCGATCCCGTATACCCCCGCTGCTCCGGCGACCACCAGCACGGCCATCGCGGCGAGAATCAGCGTCTTGCGCCCCTTGCGGCGTGGCGGGACGGAATCGGGTCGGGTATCGGTCATCGGGCACTCGGACTCGGCACGCCGCGCAGGATCGCAGGGTGGTGCGGTTGAGAACAAGGTGGGGCGGGCATGATCGTGAGCGAACAGTGAGCGGACAAAACAACGGCGGACAGGGCAACAAGATGTGGGGCGGCCGGTTTGCCGAGAGCCCCGATGCCATCATGGAAGAGATCAACGTCTCGATCGACGTCGATCGGCATCTTTATGCCCAGGACATCACCGCGTCCAAGGCCCATGCCGCCATGCTCGCCGCGCAGGGCATCATCACCGCAAACGATGCGAAAAATATCGGCAAGGGTCTAGACACGATTCTGTCAGAGATCGGCGCCGGCAAATTCACGTTCAAGCGTGCGCTCGAAGACATCCATATGAACATCGAGAGCCGGCTGTCCGAGCTGATCGGGCCAGCCGCCGGGAGGCTGCATACCGCGCGCTCGCGCAACGACCAGGTCGCCACCGACTTCCGGCTGTATGTCCGCGACGTGCTCGACCAGACCGACGCGGCGCTGGCGAGCTTCCAGCAGGCGCTGGCGGAGCGGGCGCTGGAGCAGGCCGACACCGTGATGCCGGGCTTCACGCATCTGCAGACCGCGCAGCCGGTGACCTTCGGCCACCATCTGATGGCTTATGTGGAGATGGCGTCGCGCGATCGCGGCCGCTTCCAGGATGCCCGCAAGCGGCTCAACGAAAGCCCGCTCGGCGCCGCCGCGCTGGCCGGCACCTCGTTTCCGATCGACCGGCATGCGACCGCGCAGAAGCTCGGCTTCGACCGGCCGATGGCCAATTCGCTGGATGCCGTGTCGGACCGCGACTTCGTGCTGGAGACGCTGTCGGCGGCGTCGATCTGCGCGGTGCATCTGTCGCGCTTCGCCGAGGAGATCGTGATCTGGACCTCGCCGCTGGTCGGGCTGGTGCGGCTCAGCGACAAGTTCACCACCGGCTCGTCGATCATGCCGCAGAAGCGCAATCCCGACGCTGCCGAGCTGGTCCGCGCCAAGACCGGCCGCGTCATTGGGGCGCTCAACGGCCTGCTGATCGTGATGAAGGGCCTGCCGCTGGCCTATCAGAAGGACATGCAGGAAGACAAACAGGGCGCCATGGAGGGCTTCGCAGCGCTGTCGCTGGCGATCCGGGCGATGACCGGCATGGTCCGCGACCTCGCGCCAGAGCCCGAACGGATGCGCGCCGCAGCCGGCGAAGGCTATGCCACCGCGACCGATCTGGCCGATTGGCTGGTCCGGACCCTCAAGATGCCGTTCCGTGACGCCCACCACGTCACCGGCCGCATCGTGGGGCTCGCCGCCAAGGCCGGCGTGGCGCTGCACGAGCTGCCGCTCGCCGACATGCAGGCCGTGGAAAAGCGCATCACCAAGGAGGCTTTGGCGGTGCTCAGCGTCGACTCCTCGGTGAAGAGCCGCACCTCCTATGGCGGCACCGCGCCGAAAAACGTGCGCGCCCAGGCCAAAGGCTGGCTGAAGCGTCTCGAAAAAGAGCGTAAAGCGCGCTGAAGCTGGGGCTCGCCAGGGCCGGGCGTTCTCTGTAGGATGCGGCCACAATTGGGGATTTCGACGTGAACCGCACTGCCGGCCCATCCCGATGGGCGCTTGTTGTGATCGCCGCGGCGACGCTGGCCCTCGCGGGCTGCGGCCGCAAGGGCGGACTTGATCTTCCGGCCGGGGCTGCCGACACGCCCGGCGCGCCGACGGCATCCGCCGCGCCGGCCGCCAAGGGCGACGTGTTCGACCCGTCCTACGGCACCAATGCGCCGCCGGTCGCCGGCAAGGGCCAAAAGAAGCGCATCATTCTCGACCCGCTGCTGGACTGATCCGCGATGCGTCACTTCGACTACCGCAACGGCGTGCTGCACGCCGAAGGCGTCAGCCTTGCCGTGCTCGCGCGCGAGGTCGGCACGCCGTTCTACTGCTACTCGACCGCGACGCTGGAGCGGCACTACCGCGTCTTCAGCGAGGCCTTCGCCGGCACCGATGCGCTGGTGTGCTACGCCATGAAGGCCAACTCCAATCAGTCGGTGCTGCGCACGCTGGCGAAGCTCGGCGCCGGCGCCGACGTGGTGTCCGGTGGTGAGCTCAAGCGCGCGCTGGCTGCTGGCATCCCGCCGAGCAAGATCGTGTTCTCCGGCGTCGGCAAGACCGAGGCGGAGCTACGTGCCGCGCTCAGTCACGACATCAGGTGCCTCAACGTCGAATCCGAGCCTGAGCTGGAACTGCTCTCGCGGCTTGCGGTCGAGACCGGCCGCACCGCCAAGATCTCGATCCGGGTCAATCCCGACGTCGATTCCGGCACCCATGCCAAGATCTCGACCGGCAAATCCGAAAACAAGTTCGGCATTCCGCTCGCCCACGCCCGTGACGTCTACGCGCGCGCCGCGAAGCTGCCCGGCCTTCAGATCAGCGGCGTCGATGTGCATATCGGCAGCCAGATCATCGATCTGGCGCCGATGGAGGCGGCGTTTCGTCTGGTCGCCGAGTTCGTCCACGTGCTGCGCGGCGATGGCCACACCATCAGCCACGTCGACTTCGGCGGTGGCCTCGGCATTCCTTACTACGAGGATCGCGCCGTGCCTCCGGAGCCGTTCGCCTACGCGGAGATGGTCAAGCGCGTCACCCACAATCTCGGCTGCGCGCTGTTGTTCGAACCGGGCCGGATGATCGTCGGCAATGCCGGCATCCTGGTCGCGCAGGTGATCTATGTGAAGCACGGCGACGGCAAGACCTTCGTGATCATCGACGCCGCGATGAACGATCTGATCCGGCCGACGCTGTACGAGGCGTATCACGAGATCCTGCCGGTGGCCGAGCCTTCGCCCGGCGCCAAGCTGATCACCGCCGATGTCGTCGGCCCGGTGTGCGAAACCGGCGACTATCTGGCGCTCGACCGCAAGCTGCCGGAGCTGAAGGCCGGCGACCTGATCGCCATCATGACGGCCGGCGCCTATGGGGCGGTCCAGGCGTGTACTTACAACACCCGTGCGCTGGTGCCCGAAGTGCTGGTCAAGGACGATCGCTACGCCGTGGTCCGCCCGCGCATCGAGGTCGAGCAACTGATCGCGATGGATCAGCCGGCGCCTTGGCTGTGAGCTGGGAGGGAGTTTTCCATATCGCGCAGAAGATAATATAGGTCGCCCGGCCAAATATCTGTATGTAAAATAAGGCGGCCATTGTCCGAGGGGGAGTAAGTCAAGCCTCCCCAGCTCACGGATGAGGCCTTCGGATTCTCGAAATTTAGGTGTCCGCCGTGTGACATTGCATTGCGGACTACTCTGGCGAAATTCCAAATAGATGGCCAATCTGCAGGCGCCTTGCCGTAGTGCGCTTTTATTTCGTCGAGGTGTCGTTCGTAGTAGTTGATGATTAGCGTTTGTCCGAAGCTGAAAAGTAGTCGTCCTATAGCTCCAAGTTCTAGGGAGCCGGCTTCCTCAAGGGGGTTCGGTTCTTCGTGGAATTCAATGGATTGTGGCCAGCTATTCCTGCAAATTATTGAGGCCATTTGGCTTGGGTGCCAGCAAAGGCGCATGTTTGCCTGTTTGGCGTCCATTACAGAGGTGTCTTCGTTCGGCCAAGGAGTACTTGTGCCGCTATTATGGACCTCCACCGCGTGAACAAAGTTTTGGATGGCAAAAAGGTACACGACGAGGTCGTCGAAGTAGCCTTGCTTGCAAGTCACGATTACTCGTTTGGGCATGAAAATACCTCTGTACGCGTTGTCTTCCACTCAACTGGTCGCGGCGGCTCACCTATAGCTGGAAGTGGGACCGCCAGAACGCGGCGGACAAAATCTGGCGGTCCCGATCACACGTTTGCAATTCCGGCCAGGAAACGTGCGGCGTCCGGCCGGGTACGCGCGACGGATACAACCTATCGGCGATATGCCGCCGAGCAACGCCAACTCCTTCTTAACCTAACCAATCAACCTTAACGCGCGTCTCCGCGGGCGCCGCGATGGTGAGCTGCAAGCTGGGCGGAAGCCTTACATTCGCCATCGGTCTCCCGCTCAACACGCCGCATCGGCGGCACGCTGCCGGCGATTTCGACGCAGGAAGACCGATGACCCAAGCTGAGCCAGTGGCGCCCAGTGCGCCCCACAAGTACCCGGCCTCGCTGCGGGTACTGCATTGGCTGCGCGTGCTGCTGATCTTCGGCCTGATCGCCGCGGGCTGGACGATGACGTCGCTCGACGACGAGACCGCCGAGAAATTCGGCCAGCTCTATCCGCTGCACAAATCCTTCGGCCTGCTGGTGTTGCTGATCGTGCTGGCTCAGCTCGGCATCCGTGCGCTGTCGCGGTTGCCGGGCCCGGCCGAATTGCCGAAGCACGAGCGTGTGCTGTCGCAGGTCGTTCACGTCGCGATCTACGCGCTGCTGCTGATCGTGCCGCTGATGGGCTATGCGATGTCCAGCAGCTTCGCCCATAGCGACGGCGTCACGTTGTTCGGCCTGCATGTTCCCGAACTGCTGCCGAAGAACGACACGGCGTTTCGGGTGTTTCAGTTCCTGCACAAGGTGCTGGCCTACACGCTGCTCGGGCTGGTGGCGCTCCATGTCGCGGGCGCCCTGAAGCACCGCTTCGTCGACAAAAACCCCAAGGCCGACGTGCTGCCGCGCATGATGTAGGCCGCGCCGTCACGCATTCGTGTGGTGCGGCGGGGGGAGCGCGAGCGCCGCCGTGAGGTGCCTCATTGCCGCCGCTGTGGTAGGCTGCAGTCCATACAACCCGGAGAGCTTGTTGAGCGGCCGCAGCCCCGACCCGTCACTGACCCCGCAGGATCCAGACGCGTTGGCGCGGCTGCGATTGGCCACGGCGCTCCGGCGCGCGAGTTTCGCCATCGCCTGGGAGCGGAGCTGGCCGCTGCTGGTGCGCGTGCTCAGCGTCGTCGGCCTCTTCCTTGCCGCCTCCTGGGCCGGTCTGTGGCTGATGCTGCCGTTCACCGGACGGATGATCGGCCTCGCGGTGTTCGCCGTGCTGGGGCTGATTGCGCTGTACCCCGTCCTGAAGTTCCGCTGGCCGAGCCGCGACGACGCGCTGGCCCGGCTCGACCGCAACACCGGGCTGAAGCATCGCCCCGCCACGGCACTCACCGACACGCTGGCCTCGACCGATCCGGTCGCTCAGGCGCTGTGGCGCGTGCAGCGCGAGCGGACGCTTTCGACGCTGCGCGGCATCCGCGCCGGCCTGCCGACCCCGCGGCTGCCGCGGCACGATCCCTGGGGCCTGCGCGCGCTGGTTGCCGTGCTGCTGGTCGCTACGTTCATCGCCGCCGGCGAGGAGCGCCGCGCGCGGGTCGCAGCGGCGTTCGACTGGAACGGCGCGCTGGCCGGCCCGAACGTCCGGGTCGATGCCTGGGTGACGCCGCCGGTCTACACCAACAAGCCGCCGATCATCCTGTCGGCCGCCAACCGCGATCTTGCCGCCAACGAGGCGCTGCCGGTGCCGGCCGGCTCGAAGCTGCTGGTGCGCTCCAGCGGCGGCAATCTCGACGTCACGGTCAGCGGCGGTGTCACCGAGGCGGCGTCCGAAGGCGAAGCCCCGAAGGGCACGACGGAGCGGCATTACACCATCACCGGCGACGGCACCGCGCAGGTCAGGGCGCCGTCCGGCCAGCCGCAATGGACCTTCAAGGCGACGCCGGACCATGCGCCGTCGATCGCGCTCGCCAAGGAGCCGGAGCGGCAGGCGCGCGGCTCGGTGCAGTTGTCCTACAAGCTCGAGGACGACTACGGCGTCGTCGCCGCCTATGCGATGATCGCACCCGCGACCGCCGATCAGAAGGCCGGCACGCCGCGGCCACTGTTCGAGCCGCCGCAGTTTCCGCTGACGCTGCCGAACGCGCGCACCCGTGCCGGCGTCGGTCAGACCGTCCGGGACCTCAGCGAAGATCCCTATGCGGGCGCCGAGGTGACGCTGACGCTCACCGCCAAGGACGAGGCCGGCAACGAGGGCCGCAGCGAGCCGCATACAATGCGGCTGCCGGAGCGGCTGTTCACCAAGCCGCTCGCCCGCGCGCTGATCGAACAGCGCCGCATCCTGGCGCTCGACGCGAACAGGAACGCGGACGTCTACACCGCGCTCGACGCGCTGATGATCGCGCCGGAGGCATTCACGCCGGACGCCGGTCAGTATCTCGGCCTCTACACCGTCGCCGATCAGCTCGAGCGTGCCCGCACCGACGAGCAACTGCGCGAGGTCGTGGCCAATCTGTGGTCGCTGGCGCTCAGCATCGAGGACGGTGATACGTCGGACGTCGAGAAGGCGCTGCGCGCCGCGCAGGATGCGCTGAAGCAGGCGCTCGAACGCGGCGCCTCCGACGAGGAAATCAAGAAGCTCACCGAGAACCTGCGCGCCGCGCTCGACAACTACATGCGTCAGCTCGCCGAGCAGATGAAGAACAACCCGCAGCAGCTCGCGCGGCCGCTCGATCCCAACACCAAGGTGATGCGGCAGCAGGACCTCAACAATATGATCGAGCGCATGGAGCGGCTGTCGCGCTCCGGCGACAAGGAGGCCGCCAAGCAACTGCTCGAACAGCTCGCCCAGATGCTCGAGAACCTGCAGATGGCGCAGCCCGGCCAGGGCGGCGACGACGACATGCAGCAGGCGATGAACGAGCTCAGCGACATGATTCGCAAGCAGCAGCAGCTTCGCGACAAGACCTTCCAGCAGGGTCAGGATCAGCGACGCGACCGGATGCGCGGGCAGCAGGGCGAGCGGAATCTCGGCGATCTGCAGCAGGATCAGCAGAACCTGCAGGAGCGCCTGCGTAAGTTGCAGCAGGAACTCGCCAAACGCGGCATGGGCCAGCAGCCGGGCCAGCAGGGTCAGCGCGGCCAGAAGGGCGAGCAGGGACAACAAGGCCAGGGTCAGCAAGGCGAGCAGGGCGAGGGTGAAGGCGGTCTCGATCAGGCCGACTCCGCGATGGGCGATGCCGAGGGCCGGCTCGGTGATGGCAATGCCGACGGCGCCGTCGACTCGCAGGGCCGCGCGCTCGACGCCTTGCGCAAGGGCGCGCAGAAGCTCGCCGAAGCGATGCAGCAGGGTGACCAGCCGGGCCAGGGCGACGGTCCCGGCAATCGCCCGGGCCGTCAGCAGAGCAGCGGCAACGACACCGATCCGCTCGGCCGGCCGCTGAAGGGCCGCGAATTCGGCGACGATCTGTCGGTGAAGATCCCCGGCGAGATCGACGTCCAGCGCGTCCGCCGCATCCTCGAAGAACTCCGCCGCCGCCTCGGCGACGCCAATCGTCCGCAGATCGAACTCGACTACATCGAGCGGCTGCTGAAGGATTACTAAGCGATCAGCTCACCCCGCGCACCGCGCAACCTCTCCCGCTTGCGGGAGAGGTTGGATCGCGAAGCGATCCGGGTGAGGGCACTCCTCTCCGCGAGTCGCTGAGTCATCGCTTGGGGCTCCCTCACCCCAACCCTCTCCCGCGAGCGGGAGAGGGAGCGCGCTGTAATGCGGGGCGGCGCTGGCGATCACACCGTCTTCTTCGACGCCAGCGCGGCTGCCACTGCGGTGCGGATGTCGGCGACGGAGAAGGGTTTGGTGACGACGTCGTGGACGATGGCGTCGAGGCCCGAGGCGCGTTCGCGCTGGTCGGCGTAGCCGGTCATCAGCAGGATGGTGAGGTCCGGGTAGTCGCGGGCGGCGGTGAGCGCCAGCGCGATGCCGTCCATGATCGGCATCTTGATGTCGGTCAGCAGCAGGTCGAACCGGCCGGCATTCTCCACCAGGATCTCCAGCGCCTCGCTGCCGTCTTCGGCGGTGGTGATGTCGTGGCCGTCCATGGCGATGGCGCGCGCCACCAGCAGGCGCATGGATTCTTCGTCATCGGCGATCAGGATTCGCGACATTCCAGTGTCCTAGGCTTACTGCCCTTGCTGCGGCCGGTCGGCTCCATCACAACGATCAGGAGCTCGGCTCGATTCAATCCGAACCCAAACCTCTAGGCGCCGCCGGTGGCGATATCGCGCCGGTTGAAGAAGCGCACGTCGATGGTGCGGGCCTCGGCGGGCGGCGACGCCAGCCGCGACCGGAACCAGGCCTGATCGCCGGGGCGCAGCACGGTCTGCTCCAGAACGGCGTTCCAGGCGTAGATCTCGGTGCCGTTGTCGTCGCGGACAACGAAGCGCAGCCGCGGCAAATCCGCCGGCTTGCGGCCGAGCCCCATGATGATGCCCTCGATCACCAGCACCGGCTTCGACTCGACGGTCTCGCGGGTAATCTTGACGTCCTTGATGGCCAGCGAGCGCAGATTCACCTCGAAGCCGACCAGCCGATAGAACGTCGCGGTCTGCGGCAGCATGCGCACGACATCGACGCGCCAGATCAGCAGCGCCATCACCAGCGCGCCGAACGCCGCGCAGGCGGTCGAGGCGGTCATCACCGATTTGACGGCCCCGAGCGGGTCCTGCTTCAGCGGCTCGATCAGCGCCCTGAAGCCGCGCGCCCGGCGCGACCCGAAAGAGCGCTGGCTGCGCTTGGGTTCGGTTGGCAATTCGGGCTCGGCGGCAGGTTCCTGGCGCTGGCCGAACACGTTGCGCTCGTCCACGGCGGGAAACTCGGCCGCGATCGGCGGGCTTTCGACCACTGGCGTGTCCTGTTCGTCCTCGGAGGCCACGCCCCAGCCCGGATCGTCTGCCAGATCGTCATCCGGGTGCTTTTCTTCCCCCGTCATCGCCGCGACACGCAGATCGGTCTGGATCACGTCCTCCGGACGGGCCAGCCAGACTTCCTTGCAGCGGGAACAGCGCACGGTCCGGCCGGTGTCGCCCAGTTTCGCCGGATCGATCGCATAGGATGTCGTACAATGAGGGCAAACGATATGCATGACGAATCGCTGGCTATGGTCCTCGCAGGATCCTATGCGGCGTCCGTTAACGAACCGGAAACCATAACCGCCTCACAACCAGCAGCAGGGCAGACGGCGCGCGATGCCCTGTCTTGGTGTGTCGCTCGGTGTCGGAGCTGAACTGTGGTCCGCTTCGAAAATGTCGGCCTGCGCTATGGGCTTGGTCCGGAGATCCTGCGCGATCTCAACTTCGCAATCCCGGCGCATTCCTTCCAGTTTCTCACCGGCCCCTCGGGCGCCGGCAAGACGTCGCTGCTGCGACTGCTGTTCTTGTCGCTGCGGCCGACCCGGGGGCTGGTGAATCTGTTCGGCAACGACGTCTCGCTGCTGACCAAGGACGAGGTCTCGGCACTGCGCCAGCGCATCGGCATCGTGCTGCAGGATTTCCGCCTGCTCGATCACATGACCACCTATGAGAATGTCGCACTGCCGTTTCGCGTCACCGGGCGCGAGGAGGCGAGCTATCGCAAGGAAGTCATCGATCTGCTCAAATGGGTCGGGCTCGGCGAGCGCATGGACGCGCTGCCGCCGGTACTGTCGGGCGGCGAGAAGCAGCGGGCCGCGATCGCCCGCGCGGTGATCGGCCGGCCGCAGCTGCTGCTCGCCGACGAGCCGACCGGCAATGTCGATCCGACGCTCGGCCGCCGTCTGCTGCGGCTTTTCATCGAGCTCAACAAGTCGGGCACCGCGGTGGTGATCGCCACGCACGACATTACCCTGATGGATCAGTACGAGGCGCGTCGCCTGGTGCTGCATCAGGGCCGGCTGCATGTCTATGAATAAGCCGCCGCCGAACAGGCCGCCGCGCCCAGCGGCCGACCCCCGCGAGGTGATGGTCGATCTCGGCGATGAACGGCCGCAGGTGCCGGCGCGCGCCCGCAATGCCTCGCCAATCGTGCCGCGAGCGTCGATTGCCGGCCGCGCGCTGGTGGCGGTGGTGGCGATCATGGCGTTCCTCGCCTCGATGACCACCGGCGTCGTTCTGCTGATCAGCGCATCGGCGGCCGAATGGCAGTCCGAGGTCGCTAGCGAGCTCACCGTGCAGGTGCGCCCGGTGCAGGGCCGCAGCCTCGATCGCGATTCCGCCACGGTGGCCGACCTGGTGCAGAGCCAGCCCGGCATCGTCGACGTACGGCCCTTCACCAAGGAGGAGTCCGCCAAGCTGCTGGAGCCGTGGCTCGGCAGCGGCCTGTCGCTGGACGATCTGCCGGTGCCGCGGGTGATCGTGGCGCGGATCGCGCCCGGCACCGCGCTCGACCTTGAGGATCTGCGCCGGCGTATCAGCCAGGCGGTGCCGTCCGCCACGATCGACGACCACCGCGCCTGGATCGAGCGGATGCGCTCGATGACCGGCGCCACGGTGTTCGCCGGCATCGGGGTGCTGGCGCTGGTGATCATCGCCACCATCATCTCGGTGTCATTTGCGACGCGCGGCGCGATGGCCGCCAACCGGCCGATCGTCGAGGTGCTGCATTTCGTCGGCGCCAGCGACCGCTTCATCGCCGACCGCTTCTTCCGCCACTTCCTGATGCTCGGCCTGCAGGGCGGGCTGATCGGCGGCGGCGCCGCGGTGTTCGTATTCGGCTTTTCGGAATCGGTGGCTACGTGGTTCTCCGGCACGCCGGTCGGCGACCAGTTCGCCGCGTTGCTCGGAACCTTCTCGCTGCGCCCCAGCGGCTACCTGGCGTTGGCCGGGCAGGCCGTGCTGATCGCCGCCATCACCGCGCTGGCATCGCGCCGCACCCTGTTCAACACGCTGAATTCGATCGAATGATGGCCCTGAACGCCACCTCGGCGCGGCCCACTTTGGCCGCCCGCCGGACTCCCTTTCGCCCGAAAACGCACTAGAGTCCGGTCGGCTCGACCTCGCGATGTCCGACGAAGGGAGCCGCATCTAAAGCTCGCAACCGAGGTTATACCGGCATCCGATGGATCCGCGTTCTGCCCAGCTTCAGCCTGATCTGCGACCAGCCCGGTCGACGCGTCGGTTCGGGGTGCTCCGCGCCGCCGCGCTGGCTGTGCTGGCGCTCGGCCTGGTGGGCGTTGGCGGCTTCGTGGCGTTCCTGATGCAGTTGCGGGTCGAGGAGGCGAAGCCGTCCCGCGTCGCCGACGGCATCGTGGTGCTGACCGGCGGCTCGTCGCGGGTGTCGGACGCGGTCGAACTGCTGGCCTCGGGCTATGGCAAGCGCCTGCTGATCTCCGGCGTGCACCGGACCAATGGGGCGAGCGACATCTCGCGTTCGGTGCCGGAGAGCAAGGATTGGTTCGGCTGCTGCGTCGATCTCGACCGCTCCGCCTTCAACACCCGTAGCAACGCGGCCGAGACGCGGCGCTGGGCCAACGAACGCGGCTTCCGTTCGCTGATTGTCGTCACCTCGAATTACCACATGCCGCGTGCGATCGTCGAAATGTCGCACGCGATGCCGGACATCGAGCTGATTCCGTTTTCGGTGATCGGCGACAAGTGGCGCGACGAGGTGTGGTGGAGCAGTGGCGCCACGATGCGGCTGCTGCTATCCGAATACGCCAAATATCTCGCCGTCGAAGCGCGGGTGCGGCTGGCGCGGCTGGGCATCGACATCGCGCCCGAGGCCTCGGAGCAGACGCCCGAGTCGGCCGCCCACAAGCCGACGACGGCGCTCGCCAACTGACCGGATCGTTTGATGACGCGTATTTTTGTCCGTTCGTTGATCTACAACGTGCTGTTCTACCTGCTGCTGGTGTTCTGGATCCTTGTCGCGATCCCTACCTTCCTGCTGCCCCGCCGCGCGCTGATGAAGGTCGCCAAGATGTGGGGCCAGAGCAGCATCTGGCTGATGCGCATGGTGTGCGGCACCAGGGTCGAATTCCGCGGCCTCGAGAAAATCCCGCGGGGCCCGCTGATCGTCGCACCCAAGCACCAGTCGATGTGGGAGACCTTCGCGCTGCTGCAGTTCTTCGACGCGCCGCTGTACATCCTCAAGCGCGAGCTGACCTGGATTCCATTCTTCGGCTGGTTTCTGATCAAGGCCGACATGATCGCCATCAACCGCCAGAAGGGCGGCCGCATCCTGATGGAAATGGCGCGGCGCGCCAGTGAGGAAGTCAACCGCGGCCGGCAGCTGATCATCTTCCCGGAAGGCACCCGCACCGCGGTCGGCGCGACGCCGCACTACAAGGCCGGCATCGCCCAGATCTACGCCGACTGCAACGTGCCGTGCCTGCCGGTGGCGCTGAATTCCGGCCTGTTCTGGCCGCGCCGGCAGTTCATGCGCTATCCCGGCACGATCGTGGTCGAATTCCTCGACCCGCTGCCCGCCGGAATGTCACGGCGCGAGTTCTTCGACACCGTCAGCGAGCAGATCGAAACCGCCAGCAGTCGCCTGATCGAGGCCGGCCGCCGCGAACAGGAAGCGTTGTTCGGCGGCGTGCCGAGTGCAGCGCCCGTCGTGCTCGACCGCACCGCCAGCAATCAGTAATTCACCTCTCCCAACCGCAGCGCGCTCCCTCTCCCGCCTGCGGGAGAGGGCTGGGGTGAGGGCGCCCCAGGCAGTGACTCACCGATGTGGCGGCGTATCGTCGCGCAAGAATTCAGCGAGGCGGTGGAGCTGCGGATCGCGGCAGCCCTGGGCTTCGAGCGAATGCACCGTCGAGAGCACGTAATCGCGGTTGGGGCCGGAGCGGCCGTGGCCCTGACGGACGAGGCGCAGCTGCTCGGCCGGCGTCAGGCGGCCGGCATATTGGGCGTGGCCGCGGTCGACCACATAGGCCAGCGCGCTGACCCGCCGCCGCGCGTCGTCCTCCAGCCAGACCGACCGCTTGACCTCGCGATACACGCTGGTGACCTGCTCGCGCTCGCGCAAATAGGCGACAGTCTGCGTCCGGTGCTTGTCGGCAACCCTAAACGCGATGCCGCGGCAGGCGCCGCCGCGGTCGAGCCCGAGCACCAGCCCCGGCTGCTCCGGCGTGCCGCGATGCACGAAGGAATACACGCACAGCGCCCGATGTTCGCCGATCAGCCGCGCCGGCAGCTGTTCGACGAAATCGAAGCCCGGCCGCCACATCAGCGAGCCATAGCCGAACACCCACAGGTCGCCCTCGGCTAGCTCGGTATCGGACAGGATCTTGGCGGACATGACGGTCAGGTTTCGCGCAAATGACAAATTCGGTCTCTACCCCATTGGGCGGGCCGATGTCAGCGCTTTCGCGCGGGTTCCTGCAGGACGGCGCCGCCGTGTCCGCGATTTGCCTTTTCGGGCACACACTCTAAGTAGGCGCCATGACCGATCACACGTTCCCCACCCGCCGCCGGCTGTGGCCACTGTTCCTGATGCCGGCACTGCTGCTCGTCGCCGCGATCGCCTGGAGCGGCTTCTGGTTCTTCTCCGTCGCGCAGGTCGACCGCATCGTCGATTCCTGGCGCGCGCGCGAAGCCGCGGCCGGCCGCGCCTATGATTGCGGCGACCGCTCGATCGCCGGCTTCCCGTTCCGCCTCGAAGTGCGCTGCACCGACGCCAGCGTGGCGCTGACGTCGCAGACCGCCGAACAGGTGGCGAGCCAGACGCCGGTCACCGCCAAGCTCGCCGAAATCCTGGTGGTGTCGCAGATCTATCAGCCGAGCCTGCTCATCGCCGAATTCAAGGGCCCGGCAACGTTCGCCGATCGTGGCCAGCCGCCGTCGATGCAGCTCAATTGGGCCACCGCGCGCAGCAGCGCCGCCGGGCTGCCCGGTCCGCCGCAGCGCGTCTCGCTGGTGTTCGAAGCGCCCGCGCTCGACCGGCTCGGCGGCGCCGCGCCGGTGCCGATGGCCCGCGCCCGCCACGTCGAGATGCATGCCCGCCAGCTCGAAGGCCCGGCCGGCGCCGCGCCGCGGATCGAGACCGATTTCCAGTTTGAAGGCGCAAGCGTCCAGGACGTCCACCCGCTGCTCGCCGAGCTGTTCGACTCGCATCTGCGCGTGGTGCTGAGCGGACTGAAGGATTTCCGCCCCAAGCCGTGGCCGCAGCGCTTCCGCGAATTGCAGGCCGCCGGCGGCCGGATCGAGATTACCCAGGCGCGGATCCAGCAGGGCGAGATGATCGCCACCGCGATCGGCGCGCTCGGCCTGACGCCGGCCGGGAATGTCGACGGCGAATTGCAGATGGTGGTGGCGGGGCTCGACAAGGTGATCCCCAAGCTCGGCATCGACAAGGTGCTGGAGGAGGGCGTCTCGCAATCGACGCTCGATCGCCTCGTGCCCGGCGTGCGCGCGAACGACGTCAACAACGTGCTCGGCGCACTCGACCGCGCCATTCCGGGCCTCGGCCGCGTCGTCCGCCAGAACGCCAATGTCGGCGTCGCTGCCGGCATCAACGCGCTCGGCCAGGAAGCCACCCTCGAAGGCCGCCCCGCCCGCGCCTTCCCGCTGCGCTTCGTCGACGGCGCCGTGATGCTCGGCCCGATCAAGGTCGCGCAGATGAAGCCGTTGTTCTGAGCGCTCTTTTGATGGAGTAAGCGTCGCCCCAACCGCAGCGCGCTCCCTCTCCCGCTTGCGGGAGAGGGCTGGGGTGAGGGCGCCCCAGCCGCTGACTCAACGACTCGCGGAGAGGAGTGCCCTCACCCGCCGCGCTTCGCGCGTCGACCTCTCCCGCAAGCGGGAGAGGTGACAGACCGCGCAAGCGGGAGCAATCCGCTCACAACTAACTCAGCAGCCCCGGCGCCTCGTGGCCGGTCCTCGCGACGTACTCCGTGTAGCCGCCGCCGTATTTGTGGATGCCGTCGGGAGTCAGCTCCAGCACGCGGTTCGACAGTGCGCCGAGGAAATGTCGGTCGTGCGACACGAACAGCATGGTGCCCTCATAGTCGGCGAGGGCCTTGATCAGCATTTCCTTGGTGGCGATGTCGAGATGGTTGGTCGGCTCGTCGAGCACCAGGAAGTTCGGCGGGTCGAACAGCATCTTGGCCATCACCAGCCGCGCCTTCTCGCCGCCCGACAGCACCCGGCATTTCTTCTCGACGTCGTCGCCGGAGAAGCCGAAGCAGCCGGCGAGCGCGCGCAACGAGCCTTGTCCGGCCTGCGGAAACCATTCTTCCAGCGACCGGAAAACGGTGAGTTCGCCGTCGATCAAGTCCATCGCGTGCTGCGCGAAGTAGCCCATCTTGACGCTGCCGCCGAGCGCGACGCTGCCGTCGTCGGGCGGCGTCGAGCCGGTCACCAGTTTGAGCAGCGTCGACTTGCCGGCGCCGTTGATCCCCATCACGCACCAGCGCTCGCGGCGCTGGATCTGGAAATCGAGGCCGTCATAGATGGTCCGGCTGCCGTAGCGCTTGGAGACACGCTTGAGGCTGACGACGTCCTCGCCGGAGCGCGGCGCCGGCAGGAAGTCGAACGCGATGGTCTGGCGGCGCCGCGGCGGCTCGACCTTCTCGATCTTGTCGAGCTTCTTGACGCGGCTCTGCACCTGGGCCGCATGGGAGGCGCGCGCCTTGAAGCGCTCGATGAAGGCGACTTCCTTGGCCAGCATCGCCTGCTGACGCTCGAACTGCGCCTGCTGCTGCTTGTCGGCGAGCGCACGCTGCTGTTCGTAGAACTCGTAATTGCCGGTGTAGCTGGTGAGCGTGCCGGCATCGATCTCGATGATCTTGTTGACGATGCGGTTCATGAACTCGCGATCGTGCGAGGTCATCAGCAGCGCGCCCTCGAAGCCGCGCAAAAATTGCTCGAGCCAGATCAGGCTTTCGATGTCGAGATGGTTCGACGGTTCGTCGAGCAGCATCACGTCGGGGCGCATCAACAGAATCCGCGCCAGCGCCACGCGCATCTTCCAGCCGCCGGACAGTTTGCCGACGTCGCCGTCCATCATCTCCTGGGTGAACGACAGGCCGGCCAGCACCTCGCGGGCGCGGCCTTCCAGCGCGTAGCCGTCGAGCTCCTCGAAGCGGTGCTGCACTTCGCCGTAGCGCTCGAGGATCTGCTCCATCTCGTCGGCCTTGTCGGGATCGGCGAGCGCGTCCTCGAGCTGCTTCAGCTCGGCCGCGACTTCGCTGACCGGGCCGGCCCCCTCCATGGTCTCAGCCACCGCGCTGCGGCCGGCCATCTCGCCGACATCCTGGCTGAAATAGCCGATGGTCAGGCCGCGATCGATCGAGACCTGGCCCTCGTCGGGCGTCTCGGTGCCCTTGATCATCCGGAACAGGGTGGTCTTGCCCGAGCCGTTGGGCCCGACCAGCCCGATCTTCTCGCCCCGCAGCAGCGTCGCGGAGGCCTCGATATAGAGGATCTGGTGGCCGTTCTGTTTGGAGATGTTGTCGAGACGGATCATGGGCTCACGCGGCGAGGAAAATGCTGCGGCGCGTTTAGCCCAAACAGGCGCAAGGCGCCAGACACGCCCGATCCACGGCGGTCATTCCGGGGCGCGCAGCGAAGCTGCGCGAACCCGGAATCTCGAAGAGTTCTGCGACTCCGTCGTTTCCACAATTTCGGGATTCCGGGTTCGCTCGCAAGGGCGAGCGCCCCGGAATGACGACCGCGGGGAGGGCGTTACCCCTCCGGCAGCAGCGCGTTGCTTGGCGTCACGCGGTCGCTGATCTGCATGCCGAACAGGCTGCCGATCAGTTCCACCGCGACGCGGGCGGTGCGGCCGCGTTCGTCGAGGAACGGGTTGAGCTCGACCACGTCGACCGAGCGTACCAGCCCGGAATCGTGCAGCAGCTCCATCACCAGATGCGCCTCGCGATAGGTCGCGCCGCCGGGCACGGTGGTGCCGACGCCGGGCGCGACCGACGGGTCGAGCACGTCGACGTCGAACGACAGATGCAGCACGCCGCCGGCGGCGCGGACGCGGTCGATGACGCGGCGGATCAGCACGCCGACCCCGAACTCGTCGATCGCCCGCATGTCGACCACCGGAATCGCGCGAGCGCGCACCAGCTCTTTCTCAAGCGGATCGATCGAGCGGATGCCGAACAGGTCGAGCTGCGCCGCCGGGATCGACACCCGCGGCTCGGCGCCGAGCAGGTGATCGAGTCCCGGCTCGCCGCACAGGAACGCCGCCGACATGCCGTGCATGTTGGCCGACAGCGTCGTCGCCGGCGTGTTGTAGTCGGCGTGGGCGTCGAACCACAGCACGAACAGCGGCTTGCCCTGCTGCTGCCAATAGCGCGCAACGCCGTTGACCGAGCCCATCGACAGGCTGTGGTCGCCGCCCATGAACAGCGGCACCGCACCGCTTTGCGCCAGCTCGTAAGCGCGCGCCGAGATCGCCCCGGTCCAGCTCTTCACCTCGTCGTAGTAATTGGCGTTGGCCGGCGCCGGGTCGTCGCTACGCGTGACCGGCGGCCGCGCCATGTCGCCGTGATCCTCGACCGTGAAGCGCAGCTGTTCGAGCACGCGGCCGATGCCGGCGGTGCGCAGCGCCGCGGGGCCCATCACCGTGCCGCGCAGGCCGGCGCCGATCTCGATCGGCACGCCGAGCAGTGCGACGCGGCGGGCAGGGTCGGGCGGAAGCAGGGAGCTGGACGGCGTCATGCGCGGCGCCTTTCGAGCGGGAGGGCCATGGTGTTCGAGCGACGTCGTTAGCAGCGCCGCGTGACGCTAGCGCGTCGATCGGCGCTGCTATCAGGCCTTGAAATAGGTGATCTGATGCGTCGTCGCCAGCAGCTTGCCGCTCGGCGACCACAGTTCGCCGGTCTGATCGCTGAAGCTCTTGTGAAACACGTTGGCGTCGGCCACGCCGAGCACCGCGGGGATCGGTTCGTTTGCAAGATCGGCGGCGTCGACGTGGAAGTACGTCGTCATCGACACCGTGCCGATCGGCAGCAGTTCGCCGCGGACGTGGAAGATCCGGGCGAAGAACGCATCGGCGATTGCCGACAGCGACAAAAGGTCGAGCGTGCGCGGCACGCTGTGGCCGATCCAGGATTTGGTGTGGGGGCTTGCCGGGATTTGCTGCCCGGCGCTGCCGAAGCTCGGCTCGTTTTCGACGAAACGGAATTCGAACTGTCGCACCCACGAGGCCGCAACGCCTTCGCGGGAGTACACGGGTGCATCGCCATAGGCCGTGGTCTGCGGCATCTCGGTCGGCCGATGCGTCCATGTTTCACGCCGCTGCGCGAACACCGCGGTGGCAAACGCCGCGACGCCGGCGTCGGGCTGCGTCAGCTCGATGCCCCAATGCTGGGTCGAGCGTGTCGCCTTGATCAGCCGCGGCGTCAGTTCGAAGCTGCCGGGGGCGATCGGCGCGCAGAAATTCACCGTGAACGCCAGCGGATCGCCGGCGCGCTCCGGCTGCATCATCAGCGCCCGCAGCAGCGTTGCCGCGGTGGCGCCGCCGAACTGGCCGACGAAGGCGTGATAATCGTCGCTGGTCGCGCCCTGCCAGCGGCCGTCGCGCTGTTCCACGCGCGTCGCCACGTCGAAAGGATGCGCGTTCTCAACCTTGGCGTCCATGGTTGCTCCCTTGTTGTTCTTGCTCTTGCCAGGATCCCGCAAAGCACAATCTGCCCCGCACAAGGCAAACGCGCAATGGCTGTCGGCCGTCATGTGATGGGAGCGCGAGGCGCTCCCTCTCCCGCTTGCGCGAGAGGGCCGGGGTGAGGGCGCCCCAGCCGCTGACTCAGCGACTCGCGGAGCGGAGTGCCCTCACCCGCCGCGCTTCGCGCGTCGACCTCTCCCGCAAGCGGGAGAGGTCGCGTAGTGCGCGGACGGACCACCGAACGCATAAAAAAGCCGGCGCGATTGCTCGCGCCGGCTTTGATTGTTTCAGGGACCAGGAAGCTCAGTTGAGCTTGCTGCGGACGTCCTGGATGCCCTTGGTCAGCAGGTCGTCGGCGACCGGGCCCTTGACCGACTGCGACAGGATCGACGCCGCGGCGGACACGGCTGCTTCGGCCGCGGCAGCCCGCACGTCGGCGACGGCCTGAGCCTCCGCCAGCGCGATCTTGCCTTCCGCGGTCTTGGTGCGGCGGGCGACGAAGTCTTCCAGCTTGGCCTTGGATTCGGCCGCGATGCGTTCGGCGTCGGCCTTGGCGCTCGCGACGATCGCTTCGGCTTCCCGCTCGGCCTGGGCGCGGCGGGCGCGGTAGTCGGCGAGAAGCTTGGCAGCCTCGTCCTTGAGCTTCCGGGCCTCGTCGAGCTCGGCCTTGATCCGGTCGCGACGATTGTCGAGTGCCTTGATGACGGTCCGATGCACGCCCAGATAGGCGAACAGGCCCATCAGGATGACGAACGCGACGGCGACCCAGGTTTCTGCTTCAGCGAAAATTTCCATCAGCCTCAACCTTTGAGCGACGCGTCGACCGCGCTGTTCAGCGCATTGCTGTCCGGCGTCACGCCCGACAGCTGGTGCACGATCGCGGAGGCGGCGTCGGCGGCGATGCCACGAACGTTGCCCATTGCGGTCGCGCGGGTCGCCGCGATGGTCTTCTCGGCGTCGGCGAGCTTGACCGCCAGCCGTTCTTCCAGCGTCTTGCGTTCGGCTTCAGCCTGCGCATTGAGCTTTTCACGGGTTTCCGCGCCGATCGCCTGCGCCCGGGCACGGGCCTGAGCGAGTTCGGTCTCGTAAGCCTTCAGGGCCTCGTCCGATTCGGCCTTCAGCTTCTGCGCGGCTGCGAGATCGCCTTCGATAGCCTTCTGACGATCTTCGATCACACCGCCGACGCGCGGCAGTGCGATCTTCGAGACGATCAGGTAGAGCGCGACGAACGCGATCGCCAGTGACACGAGTTGCGAAGCGAAGGTTTCCTGCTGAAACGGCGGAAACGGGGCCTTGTGGCCCCCGTCCGCTGCCGTGTGAGCAGTGGTTCCCTTGGTGTCGCCATGACCTTGAGCCACGGGCTTCTCCTGTTCGGGCCGGTCACAGCCTGATGAAAGGCGCGACCGGATTGATTCTTAGAGGGCGAACAGCAGCAGCAGCGCGATCAGCAGCGAGAAGATGCCGAGCGCTTCCGTCACCGCGAAGCCGAAAATCAGGTTGCCGAACTGGCCCTGGGCAGCCGAAGGATTACGCACCGCAGCGGCAAGATAGTTGCCGAAGATGATGCCCACGCCAGCGCCAGCGCCGCCCATGCCGATGCAGGCAATACCAGCGCCAATGTACTTCGCGGCAATCGGATCCATGTAAAGAACTCCTGTTGGGGTTTTGGTTTGACGTCGAAGAATGGGCCGTTAGTGACCCGGATGAATTGCATCGTTGAGATAGATGCAAGTCAGGATGGCGAACACATAAGCCTGCAGAAACGCGACCAGCAGTTCGAGCGCGGTCAGCGCGATGGTCAGGCCGAGCGGCAGCACCGCGCCGAACCAGCCGATGACGCCCAGCGCGCCGAGCATCGCGATGAAGCTCGCGAACACCTTGAGCGCGATGTGGCCCGCCAGCATGTTGGCGAACAGACGCACCGAATGCGAAACCGGCTTCAGGAAGAACGAGATGACTTCGATGAACACGACCAGCGGCAGGATGTAGATCGGCACGCCGGAGGGCACGAACAGCTTGAAGAACTTCAGGCCGTTCTTGGAAAGGCCGTAGATCAGCACCGTGAGGAACACCAGCATCGCCAGCGCGACGGTGACGATCAGGTGGCTGGAGACCGTGAAGGTGTAGGGGATGATGCCGATCAGGTTCGACACTGCGATGAACATGAACAGCGAAAACACCAGCGGGAAGAACTTGAGGCCTTCCTTGCCGGCCGTCGACCTGATCATGTTGGCGACGAATTCGTAGGACAGCTCAGCGATCGACTGGAAGCGGCCCGGCACGAGCTGGCGGCTCGGCGCCAGCATCAGCACGGCGATGACCGCGACTGTGCCGAACATGTAGGCCGACGAATTGGTGAACGCGATTTCCTGTCCGCCAATGTGACCGAGGGAGAAGAGCTTGGTGATCTGGAACTGATGGATCGGATCGGCGGCCATTCGTTTCTCAGTCTGTCGGTGTCGCGAGCTTGCGCGGGATTCGAACGATTGCGTGCACTTCGGTCCCGTTCAGAGCCGCTCGGACTGTTTCGCCATCACTCCCGCCGCCCGCATCACGTTGATCACGCCGGCGGTGAAGCCGAGCAGTGAAAACACGATGAGGCCCCAGGGAGAGGTCGACAACAAACGATCGAAACCCCAGCCGAGAGCCGCTCCGCCGAGAACGCCCGCGACCAATTCGGAGGACAGGCGAAAACCGAGCGCCATCGCCGAAGCTTTGGCAGGTCCGTCTTCACTTGATCCGGATTGGTCCGTCTGGAGTTTCCGGCTCTCTCGCGAATGAGCGAGCCGTTGTTCCAGGCTTCCGAGCCTAGCGGAAAGCGCAGCTTCCTCAGGCGATCCGGTGCTGCTCTCGTCACTCCTCCGGCTGCCCTTGTGCGTGTCGTCCGCCATGTCGTGGAGACCCGAAAAAGGTGCCGTCGATAGTGAAGTAAACGCCCCGTGACCCTTAAAAGCCGGGCGGACCATACTGATCGCCTGTTGGCAAGTCAAGATTCGGTCGCAGCCCATTACATTGTTGTTTTGGCTGATTTTATTGAGGTTTCGCGACTCGCTGCGATAACTTGTCCGCAGCGTTTCGCGGCGTGTCGCGCGACGATCCGGCTTGCGCGGCGGGATCGGCTCTGATCCGATGCGGAGATCGTGGCGACCGCTTCGCATTCCCTCTTCGGCCGCCTGCAGCCGGAGTGCGCATGTCGCGTCAGATCGACTATTATTTCTCGTTCCAATCCCCCTGGGCCTACCTCGGCCATGCGCCGTTTCGGCAACTGGTCGAGACTTATGGGCTCGCGGTGACTTACAAGCCGGTCCTGCTGACGGGGCTGTTCTCCGAAACCGGCGGCCTGCCGCTGGCCAAGCGGCATCCGGCACGGCAGCGTTATCGCCTGGTCGAAATGCAGCGCTGGCGCGACAAGCGTGGGGTCGAGCTCAAACTGTGGCCGAAGCATTGGCCATTCGATGCGCGGCTGGCCGATGGCTTGGTGCTGGCGGCGCTTGCGGCCGGGCTCGATCCTGAGCCGTATCTGCAGCGCGCCTATCCGGCGGTGTGGCAGGGCGAGCGCAACCTCGCCGATCCCGCGGTGCTGATCGAACTCGCCGATGCGGCCGGCTTGCCGGGCGACAAGCTGGTGGCGCACGCCGCGTCGGATCAAATTCGCGCCGCTTACGAGCAGAACCGCCAGGACGCAATCGCCGCCGATGTGTTCGGCTCGCCATCTTATGTGCTGGACGGCGAAGTGTTCTGGGGGCAGGACCGGATCGAACTGTTGGGCGATGCGTTGAAATCCGGCCGCGGGCCGTACCGTCCGCCGAGCTGAGCCCCCATATCAATTGGGTCTTCATCCGTCAGCGGAGCACGCCGATGAGTCTCGCCGTCCCTGAAGCGATCTTCGCCGCGCCGGCACGGCGGCGGCTGCGGGTCGCTGCCTTGTCCCTGATGGTCGCGTTGTGCGGCGGCGGCGCGCTCGCCGAAACGCTTCCGGACAGCGAGAACGGCCGCTACACCTTCACCCCGACGGCCGACGGCGTGACCCGGCTCGACACCCGCACCGGCAAGGTCTCGACCTGCCGGGACAAAGGCAACGGCTGGGCCTGCGAAGCGGTCGCCGACGACCGCACAGCGTTCGAGGCCGAGATCGGCCGGCTGCAGGGCGATGTCGACCGGCTGACCAAGGAAGCGCAGGCACTCCGGGTCGAGAACGACAGCCTGAAGATCCAGCTCGCGCAGCGCGGCCCGACCGTGTCGGGCAAGATCGACGAGCCGATGCCCAAGAGCGACAAGGTGCTGACGCCGGAGGTCACCACCAAGGACGGTCAGCGCAGGCTGGAAATCCCGTTGCCGAGCGATCAGGACGTCGACCGCGTGGTCGGCTTCCTCGAGCGCGCCTGGCGGCGGCTGATCGACATGGCGAACCGCATCCAGCGCGAGACCATCGGCGACGGCAAGACCTGAGAGCGGCGGCTCCGCTGAGCGGCTGTGAGCTTCGAGACAACGCCAGACCCAGACTTTCCCACGAGGTTCGGATGAGCTCATCCCGCACGATGACGCGAGCGCCGGTCAGCACCTCCGCCGTCACCCATGTGGCCTCGTCGCTGCTGACGGTGCAGACCGGCGGCGCCGGCTTTGTCGATATCACCAGCGAAGCCGCCAAGTTCGTCGCGGAGGCGGGCGGGCGTGACGGCGCGCTGACGCTGTTCGTGCGCCACACCTCTGCGTCGCTGACGATCCAGGAAAACGCCGACCCCACGGTGCTGATCGATCTCACCACGGTGTTGAACCACCTTGCGCCGGAAAACGCCGGCTGGGTCCACGATACCGAAGGCCCGGACGACATGCCCGCGCATGTCAAATCGATGCTGACCGCGACCTCGCTGCAGATCCCGGTGCTGCAGGGCCGGCTCGCACTCGGTACCTGGCAGGGCATCTACCTAATCGAACACCGCCGCCGCCCGCACCGCCGCGAACTGGTGCTGCAGTTCCTGGGGACGGTGGAGTAATTGGCGCCAGCCCTGTCATGACGATGTGGCGAGTTTCGGCGCGGACTCAAACCGGTCGCAGCGCGCTCCCTCTCCCGCTTGCGGGAGTGGGCTGGGGTGAGGGCGCCCCAGGCAGTGAGTTCGCGATTTGTCGGACCGCCGTAGCCCTCACCCGGATCGCTACGCGATCCGACCTCTCCCGCGGTGAGGCAGCGGTCAAAGACGACCTTCCATTGGTGAGTGATGACTCCGCCCCAATCGCAGCGCGCTCCCTCTCCCGCTTGCGGGAGAGGGTTGGGGTGAGGGCGACGAGGG
>NZ_JAJNAL010000058.1 GCF_022271405.1 Rhodopseudomonas infernalis
GGCACTGACTCAGCAAGCGCGGAGAGGAGTGCCCTCACCCGGATCGCTTCGCGATCCGACCTCTCCCGCAGGCGGGAGAGGTGCGCAGTGCCCGCCGCGGATCAGCAACCCATAGCGATCAGCGCCACTAATGCGCCTCGTCCCAATTGTCCGCCGCCCTCGCGTCGACCTGCAGCGGGACGTTGAGCAGCACCGCCGGGAAGGGCGCGTCCTGCATCACGTGCTGGACCACCGGCAGCGTCGCGGCGACTTCGTCTTCGGGGACTTCGAAGATCAGTTCGTCGTGGACCTGCAGCAGCATCTGCGCGCTGAGCTTCTTCTGCGCCAGCGCGTCCTCCATCCGCACCATGGCGCGGCGGATGATGTCGGCGGCGGAGCCTTGCAGCCGGGCATTGATGGCGGCGCGCTCGTTGAAGGCGCGGATCGACGGGTTCGAGGCCTTGATGTCCGGGTAGTGGCATTTGCGGCCGAACAGCGTTTCGACATAGCCGTGCGCCCGGCAGAAATCGCGGGTCTCGTCCATATAGGCGCGGATGCCGGGGAAGCGTTCGAAGTAGCGCTTGATATAGGCGCCGGCTTCTTCGCGCGGGATGCTCAGTTGGTTGGCGAGGCCGAACGCCGAGATGCCGTAGATGATGCCGAAATTGATTGCCTTGGCGCGGCGCCGAATTTCCGACGGCATGCCTTCGACCGGCACGCCGAACATCTCCGACGCCGTCATCGCGTGAATGTCGATGCCGTCCTGAAACGCCTTCCGAAGCGCCGGCACGTCGGCGACTTCCGACAGCAGCCGCAGTTCGATCTGCGAGTAGTCCGCCGACACCAGCTTGTGGCCGGGCGTCGCCACGAAGGCGCGGCGGATCTTTCGGCCGTCCTCGGTGCGCACCGGGATGTTCTGCAAATTCGGCTCGTTCGACGACAGCCGCCCGGTGGTGGTGGCGGCGAGCGCGTAGGTGGTGTGGACGCGGTGGGTCTGCGGATGCACGTAATTCGGCAGCGCGTCGGTGTAGGTCGAGCGCAGCTTCGACACCTGACGCCATTCGAGAATTTTTCGCGGGAATTCGTGCCCTTGTTCGGCGAGTTCATCCAGCACCTGCGCCGAGGTCGACCACGCGCCGGTCTTGGTCTTGCTGCCGCCCGGCAGGCCCATCTTGCCGAACAGGATGTCGCCGAGCTGCTTGGGGCTGCCGATATTGATGTCCTCGCCGGCGAGCTCGCGGATTTCCGCCTCGATCCGCGCCGCCGTTTGGGCGAAGTCGGACGACAGCCGCGCCAGCACCTGGCGATCGATCGAAATGCCGCGCCGCTCCATCCGCGCCAGCACGCCGACCAGCGGGCGTTCGAGAGTCTCGTACACCGCAGTCATCGAGCCGGCGACGAGCCGCGGCTTGAGCACGCGCGCCAGCCGCAGCGCCACGTCGGCGCGCTCGGCGGCGTAGGCGGTGGCGCGGTCGATCGGCACCTGGTCGAAGCCGATCTTGTTTTTGCCGGTGCCGGTCAGTTCGCTCAGCGTATGCAGCGTGTGGCCGAGATTGCTCTCGCTCAGCGCATCCAGCGCGTGGCTGCCGCGGCCGGCGTCGAGCGCGTAGGACATCAACTGCGGATCGTCGATGTTGCGTAAGCTGATGCCGTGCTGCGCCAGCAGCACCGCGGCGAACTTGATGGCGAAGCCGACCTTGGCAAAGCCGGCGGATTCCAGAATCGGCCGCAGCGCATCCAGCGCGTCCCGCGTCCCGATCTGATCGGGCGCGAGCCCGGCGGCGAACAGGCCGTCGCCATCGCCGTTCTGCTTGTGGGCGAGCGGGATGTAGCAAGCGTCGTTCGGCCCGACCGCCAGCGCGAGGCCGATCAGCTCCGCCTGCATCGGATCGATCGACGTCGCGGCAGCTTCCAGCGCAACGACGCCGGTCTCGTGAATCCGGGCGATGAAGCCGTGCAACTCGTCGAGGCTGTGTAGGGTCTTGTAGGCGGTGCGATCGACAGGGACTTTCCGGGCCGCCTCTGCGCGCGCGGCGACCAGCGCCTCCGGCGACAACACCACGCCCGCTTTGCCGTCGCGCCCGCGCCCCGCGTTCAGCGGACCACCTTGCCCCGCTTGCGGCGCGCCCCCTCTCCCGCTTGCGGGAGAGGGCTGGGGTGAGGGCTCTTGCCCCGAAAACAGGTCGCCGCCCGCGGCAGCGCCACTCTTCGCCAGTGGCGGAACGGCCGATTTCAGCGCCGTCTCCGCTTCGACATCCGACGGATCGATCTGCGCGTAGTCGGCGACACGCCGCGTCAGCGTGGTGAATTCCATCGCCTTGAGGAACGCCACCAGTTTGCGCGCGTCCGGCTCGTGTACCGCCAGCTCCGCCAGCGGCACGTCGAGCTTGACCTTGTCGTCGAGCAGCACCAGCTGCCGCGAGATCCGCGCCTTCTCGGCATTCTCGATCAGCGCCTCGCGGCGCTTCGGCTGCTTGATCTCGGTGGCGCGCGCCAGCAGCGTTTCGAGATCGCCATATTCGGTGATCAGTTGCGCCGCGGTCTTGATGCCGATGCCCGGCACGCCCGGCACGTTGTCGACGCTGTCGCCGGCGAGCGCCTGGACCTCGACGACCTTCTCCGGCGGCACGCCGAATTTCTCGATCACTTCGGGCACGCCGATGCGGCGGTCCTTCATGGTGTCGTACATCGTGACGCAGTCGGTCACGAGCTGCATCAGGTCCTTGTCGGACGACACGATGGTCGCGGTGGCGCCGCGCTCGCACGCCTCGCGGACGTAAGTGGCGATCAAATCGTCGGCCTCGAAGCCGGACTGCTCCAGACACGGCAGGTCGAACGCCCGCACCGCCTCGCGGATCAGCGCGAATTGCGGAATCAGATCATCCGGCGCTGGCGGCCGGTGCGCCTTGTAGTCGGGATACAGCGCGTTGCGGAACGTGACTTCCGATTTGTCGAAGATGATCGCCAGATGGGTCGGCCGGTTCTCCGGCGGCATGTCGCGCAGCAGCTTCCACAGCATGTTGCAGAAGCCGAGCACGGCATTGACCTGCAGCCCGTCCGACTTGCGGGTCAGCGGCGGCAGCGCGTGATAGGCGCGGAAAATATACGACGAGCCATCGACCAGAAACACATGGTCGCCCTTGCCGGGCGGCTTGACGCCGACGGGGGCAGGGGGCGTGGCGGAGGAAGCGGCAGGCGTCGCAGCGGCGGACTTTGGCGTTTTCGGCATGGCCGCAACTTAAGGGCTTTTGCAGGATTTGGCACCCCTCCACAGGCCCGCGTTTGTTGCGATGCGCGTCCAGCCGTCATGGCCGGGCTCGTCCCGGCCATCCACGCCTTGAGCGGTGACGAAGCCCAAAGACGTGGATGCCCGGGCCGAGCCCGGGCATGACGTGGTTCAAAGTGTGGATCGCCCACTCGGGCCGCTTACGCGAACCCGTGCTTCCTCTTGCTCTCCAGTTCCTGCGCCTTGAAGGCGTTGAAGCGCGGCAGGAATTTGTCCCAGTCGATGATGTGGGCGTCGATTTCGGGGCCGTCGATGCAGGCGTGTTTGCGGACCAGCTTGCCGTCGATCGTCACCGGCACCATGCAGGCGCCGCACATGCCGGTGGCGTCCACCATAATCGAGTTGAGGCTCGCCACGGTCTTGACGCCATACGGCTTGGTGAGGTCGGAGACCGCCCGCATCATCAGCGGCGGGCCGATCGCGATCACCTCGGCGATGCTGCGGCCGATGCCCTGCTGGTTGGCCTTGATCATTTCCTCGAGCGGGCCGGTGACAAAGCCCTTCACGCCGTAGGAGCCGTCGTTCGTCGTGTAGATCAGCGACAGCTGGTCGCCGAATTCCTGCTTCAGCTTGCCGATGCGCTCGTCGTCGCCGGTCCAGAACAGGAACTCCTTGGCGCGGAAGCCGGAGATCAGGGTGACGTGATTGCCGAGCCGCAGGTGTTTGCGCATGATCGGATACACCGGCGGCAGGCCGACGCCGCCGGCGCAGAACACCACGGTCTGGTTGCCCTCGTAGCGGTGCAGCTCGCTGGCGCGGCCGAGCGGGCCGGCGATGCCGGAGAACGCATCGCCGATCGCCATGCGGTTGATCTCCAGCGATGACGTGCCCATGCCCTGCACGACGAGATCGATGGTGCCGTTCTCGGCGTCCCAATCCGCCAGCGTCAGCGGGATCAGTTCGCCCTTCTCCCACGGCAGCACGCGGACGAACTGTCCGGCCTGCGCCGAGCGCGCCACCATCGGGGCGCGGGGCCGAATATCGTGCAACCTCGGAAAGAAAACGAAATTACCGATTCATCAATTCACAATCCCATGCGGTTCAGGCCTTCTGCCCTCTAGGCCGAACGCTCCCAATAGGTCAAGTACGTAACGCTCACCCCACACACCGGGAGTGCCACTCGAATTCAATTGGGCTCGTCTAGCCGCGATGGCTCCCGTCAGTTCAGATTGAAGGATTGGAAGGAAGCTATTAGGTATTTCAAACCAGGACAAAAGAGCTTTATCACTTGTAACAAGTCCCGGGAACTTTGCATCAAGCTCACCAAATCTCGCCTTAATACTCTGCAGTTCTTGGGCAGAGTAATACATTATGTGACGTGAGAATGTTGTAAGGGTTGGACAGTATGCATCAAAGAAATGCACCCTATTGCCGTCGAGAGAAAATGGATGCACATAAAAGCGCGTCCTCTTGGAGTCGTCCACCTCGGAAAAATGCATGGGGGTATCAAGAGCCAGAAAGAAGAGCCAGTCGATGTATGCAAAGGATAGCGTCCTAATCATCCGCCCTTTCTCGCTAAGCGACACAAGGGCATCGTAGTGCTGGAATGAAGTGTCTGCATCTGTGCAGTGAATTGGCTCTCGACGTTCATTGAATTCGACATTCAATAAGCCGTAGGCAACAAACGCTTCGAGTTGTTCCATCAGCACCGGCGAGCAGTATCCGAACATTTCTTGGAGTATGAAAATTAAATCAGCACCGGCTACAGTGTCCATTTTTTCTGCAAGTTGTAGCATGCGATAACCCGCAAGCCCGTGCCAACGCAGTGAATGTTCTCTCGCATTTACTGGGTCGTACCAGAAGATGTTCGGAAAGACCTCGCCATCTGGAATGCGATAATATCGCCTTCGACGAGAATGAGGTGTCGACTCCAGATAGTTTCGTCCGGAAAGAAGTAGGTACTCCAGGTACCGGCTGGGCTCTTCGGCGCCTGTAACCTTCTGCCGGGAGGCAATGCTCTGGGCTTTGTTCATCATGACAAAGCACTCCAGGAGAGCGCGCAAGTCGTTGTCAAAAAGTATTGCGATTGTGCGCTCTTCAGCAAACGGGCGCGTCCCGGTCCCGCCAGCATTGCTTATGTAGCGATAGATGCGATTGATGTCGTCAACAATTCGCGGTAAATAGCCTTGTCCAATTTGTCTGACAGAATTCAGTAGCGCTTGTGGACTTTCTATCTCAGGATCGATCTTTTGCAGTTCGATCACTTTTTCTTCGAATCTCTCCCGCTCGGGTCCGAATTCTGCGCTCTCGATAGTTGCGGCGATTTTCTTTTCTAATACGACGCGGGCATTTGGACTGCTCAACTCGATAGAGGCGAATCGCACCTCCGGGCCAATCGGAGCGCTTGAGCCATGTGGTCGAATTAAAACCTCCAGCTCCGGTATCGTCTCAGGACGAGCAACCAGTAAAATCTTTGCCTTCTTGTTGCCCGTAATAGTGTGAATTGCGTCTATAAACTCCTTCGCGTCCGAGCACATCTCGATGTATAGTTTGTTATCCTTGCTCCAAGATACGTTGTCTATTCCGTCAACGATGCAGAGAACGCCGATCTTTTCCTTTGAGAGGATGGGTTTCAATGCATCCCAAACATCTAGCGCCGCGCCGAACACCTCCGAGTTGGAGTCTTCGAATGCGCTGTCAATGAAGCGCTCGCTCCAGAAGCCGGTGTTTATCGATACGACCCGTTCTTGGTGTCCCTGAAGAATTGAGATGGCTGCGTCAAATTTGACGCGCTTGTCTCCTTCGAGCGTCTTCGCAAGTGACGTTCTCACTCTGTCAAATTGTTGGCTGTCAGCGGCAGCATTCTGAAGAAGTCCACTGTATTTCGCAAAGACATACGCGGAGTGCACTTTAAAATAATTACCTAAGTTCGATTTTGCGGAATCGAACCTCTGTCCTTCTCTGAGTTGGTATACTTTTGTTGCGTCAATTCGGAACCAAGCCAAGTTGAGGTCGACTTCTAGTTTTGTCTTGGTGTTATCATTAAGCCATTTATTCAAAAGTGCCGTCTTACCAATGCCTCGAGATCCAATTAGGGCGATGTAATCATGCTTATTGACGCAGTCGGTGATGAGGTCGCTGATCGCTTCAAAACCGCGATGCTCGTTCGATGTCCGGGGTGCGCTAGTAGAATAGGTTGCATTGAATTTCAAGATGTCCGACGTCTTGTTTGGATTTGCGGGCAAGCTCCGAAACGTTGATTGCATCAAGTGGGATAGAGCTTTGCGGCTTTCTACTAGTTCTTCCAGTAATGGAGCTTTGTAGTTTTCTTTTCGTCGAAGAAGGGCGATCGCGGATATGTATCTGGTATTTCGGACTTCTTCTGTGAAAGCGGTTTGAGTGAACTCGATGAGTGTCTTTGCGATTTCAGTTGGTGTTAGTTTTGTAACTTTAGAGAGCATTGCATTATCCCGCGTTGAAAGAGTTTTTGCGTTCCAATTCTGTGAATGCCAACTCAATAAGTCGCGCCCGCCAATCGGTAAAGTCCGGCCTCACAAAGATGCTATCAAGGTGATCTAATAAATCTGAACTGGATTTATTCTTGGGATCTATTAGCAATTTCAGTCTAGCGATAGTTCGGTGCGCGTCAGATACCGTGGCCGGTGTCTTCTGATTGTACGTTATCGCTAGTAGCTCTGAGAATGCCTCCCGCTTCAAGCTCTCCTTCTTCTCTAAGAGGAGTAATGAATTAGTGAGGAGGGAAGCATTCGTTGCTTTGCTCATTGCCCTGAAGGAGAGGATTGCGGCAAGTGCTGCCGCTAAAGCGCCAACGGCTCCTCCCAAGAATGGCCCCCACCACGTGGGCGCGGCCGATGCTGCTTGTATCAAAATCGGGCAGGCGTCCGGCATCGAATCTCCTTCGTATGTTCTTTGTGTGCAATTGATCGAGTTGTGCAGTGCGGTAGAGTCTAGTTATCAATTGGGCTGAGTGGATCGGAGATTAGGGCGACGTCACTCTTGACCTAGGCGTCGCCTTGCAGATGCTTACGCGAACCCGTGCTTCGCCTTGCTCTCCAGCTCCTGCGCCTTGAAGGCGTTGAAGCGGGGCAGGAACTTGTCCCAGTCGATGATGTGGGCGTCGATTTCCGGACCGTCGATGCAGGCGTGCTTGCGCACCAGCTTGCCGTCGATGGTGACCGGCACCATGCAGGCGCCGCACATCCCCGTGGCGTCGACCATGATCGAGTTGAGGCTCGCCACGGTCTTGACCCCATACGGCTTGGTGAGGTCGGAGACCGCCCGCATCATCAGCGGCGGGCCGATCGCGATCACTTCGGCGATGCTGCGGCCGATGCCCTGCTGGTTGGCCTTGATCATCTCCTCGAGCGGGCCGGTGACGAAGCCTTTGACGCCGTAGCTGCCGTCATTGGTCGTGTAGATCAGCGACAGCTGGTCGCCGAACTCCTGCTTCAGCTTGCCGACGCGCTCGTCGTCGCCGGTCCAGAACAGGAACTCCTTGGCGCGGAAGCCGGAGATCAGCGTCACGTGGTTTCCGAGCCGCAAATGCTCGCGCATGATCGGATACACCGGCGGCAGGCCGACGCCGCCGGCGCAGAACACCACGGTCTGGTTGCCGTCGTAGCGATGCAGCTCCGAGGCGCGGCCGAGCGGGCCGGCGATGCCGGAGAACGCGTCGCCGATCGCCATCCGGTTGATCTCCAGCGACGAGGTGCCCATGCCCTGCACGACGAGATCGATGGTGCCCTTCTCGGCGTCCCAGTCCGCCAGCGTCAGCGGGATCAGCTCACCCTTCTCCCACGGCAGCACGCGGACGAACTGGCCGGCCTGCGCGGCCCGCGCCACCATCGGCGCCCGCACGGTGAACTCGACGATGCCGCCGGCGAGCGGCACCTTGTTGACGATGGTCTGGGCAATCTGGCCGAGCTCGGTGTACTTCGCGGCGCGTTCGACGCGGTCCTTGATCTCGGCCGCCGTGAACGGAATCTCGCCGACGATTTCGCGCGCTGCCGCCTGGCCGTCGCCGGCCGCGCGGATCGCGGTGGAGCCGCCGCGCGCGGCGTCGCCGCCGGTGTAGACGTCCTTGATCGAGGTGCGCTGCGAACCTGCTTCGACCTCGATGGTGCCCCATTTGTTGGTCTTCAGGCCGGGCTCGGCGTCCTTCATGATCGGGTTGGCGGTGTTGCCAAGCGCCATGATGACGAGGTCGACCGGCACGCGTTCGATCTGCCCGGTCGGCTTCGGGCTGCGGCGGCCGGACTTGTCGGGTTCGCCGAGTTCGTTGACGTCGAGCAGCGCGTGGGTGACGAAGTGGGTGTGGTCGTCGCCGATGAATTCGCGCGGCGCACGTAGTACCGCGAGATTGATGCCTTCTTCCAGCGCGTGATGCAGCTCCTCGACGCGGGCCGGCATCTCGCTCTTGGTGCGGCGATACACGATTGTGACATTGCCGCCCAAACGTTTCGCGGTGCGCGCCGCGTCCATCGCGGTGTTGCCGCCGCCGATCACGAACACGTTCTTGCCTTTGGTCTCCGGCAAGGGAGTCTCATAGCGATCGTCGAGGCCGCGCATCAGGTTGACGCGGGTCAGAAACTCGTTGGCCGACATCACGCCGAGCAGATGCTCGCCGGGCACGTTCATAAACGTGGGAAGACCCGCGCCGGTGCCGACGAAGATCTTCCAGAAGCCTTCGGACTTGAGATCCTCCAGCGTCGCGGTCTTGCCGACCACAAAATTCTTCACGAAGCGGCCGCCGAGCAGGATGATCTTCTCGACGACGTCGTCGATCAGGGTGTTGGGCAGGCGGAATTCAGGAATGCCGTAGCGCAGCACGCCGCCGAGGTCGTGGAACGCCTCGAAGATCGTGACCGGGAAGCCTTCGACCGCCAGCAGATAAGCGTTGATCAGGCCGGACGGACCGGAGCCGACCACCGCGATCGGCGGCTTGGCCGCCGCGGCCCACGGGCTGATGCGGCCGGCGAAGCGCGCATTGGCGTTCGGGTCGACCAGCTTCTGATGCTCGGGCAGGTACCACTCGAGCTGGCCGATCTCGATCGGCCGCTTGGTGTGCGTGCAGACGCCCTGGCACTGCAGTTCCTGCGGGCAGACCCGGCCGGTGACGTTGGGCAGCGGATTGCAGCTTTCGATCAGCTCCAGCGCTTCGCGATGCTTGCCGTTGCCGAGCAGGTCCAGCATCTCGGGGATGTGGATCTTGACCGGGCAGCCGCCCTTCGGCTCGCTCTTGCCGTGGATCAGCACGCCGAGTTCGCACGGCTTGTCGTCGCACTGCTTGTCGCGCATCACTTCGAGCCAGACGAACAGCTCGCACTCGCGCAGCGAGTAGCCGATCGACTGGTAGCCGAGATAGCCCTGGTTGACGAGCTCGAAGTCGACCGCGCGCTGCTCCGCCGGACGGATGTAGGGCGGGATGAACGCCTCGCCCGGCCAGCCTTCCGAGAGGTTTTCGAACATCGGGTAGCGGCCGCGCAGATGCACGTCGATCGCCTTGATGAACTTGCGCTTGAACTTCAGCGGCAGCGCCCAGATGAAGCGCTGCAGGATGATGCTCATATCATCGCCGCGGGCCAGCAGATTCCACAGCGTGGTGGTGAAGGCTTCACCCAGCTCTGCCTGCTGGAATTCCCAGACGATGGCGCTGGTGCCGTCGGCGATGAACATGTTGCGCAGCGATGCCGGGTCATTGACCAGGCGCTTCTGCAGCAGCGCGAGCTGTTTCTGGAACACGCCGACCGCTTCGCTGGCCTGCAGTTCTTCTAGCTCGCTCTTGGAGCTTTCGAGCGTGCTGCGCGCCTGCTGGTAGCGCAGCACATCGTTGGAGATCGTCCCGGTCACGCTCATCGGATGATCTCCGCGTCGCAATTCGCCGCCGCGCGGCTGAGCTTGGCCGACAGTTCGGGCGTCACCTTGAGCTTGCCGAACACGCCGGGGATCACATGGGCGACGTCCTTGGGGGCGCCGCCGACGACGATCTTGGTGAGTTCGAACACTTCAGGCACGTCCTGGTAGCAGCTCTTGCAGTTGGTGCATTTGTCCAGATCCGCATCCTCGATGTGGATCGGCTCGGCACCATTGCCGTTCGCCGCCTTGGCGCCGTTGGTCGGAGCCGCCGCCGGGGCCGGCGCGAAGCCGTTCATCAGGGCGCCGAAGCCGGCCGCGGGTGCGTTGGACGACGCGGCCAGTTCGCTCATGCCGCGCGCGATCGTATCGAGCGAGGATTCGCGGGCCTTGACCTGCTCCTCGTACTGCTGCTGCAGCGCTTCCAGTTCGACGCGGTGGCTGTCGTCGAGCGCGCGGACGTCGAAGCCGGCGAGCACCTGCAGGGTGCGCCAGTATTTGCGCCGCTCCTCGACCAGCGCCACCACGGTTTCGCCGACCGCCATCCTGACCAGCTTCTTGTCGGCGTCGGCGACGTGGATGAACGGCGTCTTGCCGGCGCGACCGGCGGCGTCGAGCGCGACGTATTCGTCGATCGGCAGGGCGCCCTCGTCCTTCTTCAGCAGCTTGAACTGCTTGCGGAAGCGGACTTCGGTGTAGGCGAAGTCGGCCGGCGTCAGCTTGGCCTTCAGGAGCTGGGTGGCGCCGGCGTCGTCGACATACTCGATCGACTTGCTGGCCCAGTCCTGATCGGCCTCCGGGTTGCCGTCGAGGCAGAAGGCGCGCTCCAGCTTACCGACCTTGCGCGGATCGTGGACGAACACCGGATTCATCCGGCTCTCGACCGCGAGGCGCGCCTGGCGGTTGGCGACGGCGTCGCCGATGCCGTGCTCGGCCTGGCACGGGGTGTAAACGTCGAGCACGGCCGGCGACGAGGTGTGGTTGAGGAACTCCATCACGTTCTTGAGGAAGTGGCCCTGCAGCGCGGTCGCGGTCTGCACCACGAGCACGCTCGGATGGAACGAGGCGATCAGGCCGAGTTCTTTGCGCGACTCCTGCTTGCCGTGATTGGCGACGCCGAACCGCGACAGGTCGGAGTCTTGACCGGTCAGGCTCGCGGTCGAGGTTTGGCCGCCCGTGTTGGAATACGCACCGGTGTTCAGCACCACGACCTTGATCGGGGTCTTGGTCGACAGCAGCCGCGACAGCGCGCCGAAGCCGATGTCGTAGGTAGCGCCGTCGCCGCCCATGCTCAGCACGGTCGGCAGCAGGCTGCGTTCTTCCGGCGTGAATTGGCCCCAGCCGAAGTAACGGAAGTAGCCATCGTGCTTGGCCGGATCATAGGCGTCGGCCAATTCCAGCTTGGCGACCCGCAGCGCGCGGAAATCGTCGGAGGCCTGCGCGGTGAGGCCTTCGAAGATGCCTTTCGCCACCGCCGGCGTGTCCTGGAACAGGCTGTTGACCCACGGATCGGTGTAGGGGTTGAACGGGAAGGTCGAGGCGTACACGCTCGAACAACCCGTCGCGTTGGCGATCACCATGCCGGACGGACCGTTGCCGGTCGGGCCGCTCTCGTAAGTGTACAGCCGCTTCTCCAGCGTCTTCAGCGTCGCGTCGATCCGCGCGGTGCGCTCCGCGTCGGCGGCGACGTCCGCCCGCTTGGCGGTGAGCTGGTCGATCAGGGTTTCGAGTTCGCGGGTGTGGTCCTTGCGACGCTTGTCGTGGATCGCGTGGTTGGTCGAGGTGACCAGCCGGATCGCGGTGACTTCGCCGCAGCCGCGGCAGGCGCCGTGGCCGCCGGTGGTCGCGTAATAATTGGCGCGATCGAGCATCAGCCGCTTGGTCTCGCCGTCCGGCTTGGTGGCGCCTTCGGTGAACCTAGCCGGGGTGTTGGGCGTGCGGCTGAGGAATTCGAACCGGGCCTGCAGCTGTTCCAGCAGCGGCTCGTCCTGCTCGCGATCGACCAGCGCGCCGGGGCCGCAGACGTCGATACATTCGAGGCAGCCCGAGCACTTCCACGGATCGACGCTGACCGAGTAGAGGCCACCCGAGCCCGGCTGGCTCTTCTCCATCGCGTCAAAGAACGGCCGCGTCCGCGCCACCGGATACACCGACAGCGCCGCTGACAACTTGCCGAAGTTGCGGTTCAGCGTGGCGTTGTCGACGTTCAGCGCTTCGGCGGCCTGGGCGACTACGTCGGCGAACGGCTTGTCGTCCTTGGCGGCGCGATACACCTCGCGGATCGCCTCGCTCAGCGCCGGCACTTTTTCGCGGAGCGCATCAGCTTGCGCGGGCGCGATGTCGAGCTGCTTGATCGCGGTGCCGAGCAGTTCGTGGATGTCGTGCACGGCGTTCGGGATCGCGGCGTCCGGGCAGACCAGCGCGCATTCCATGCAGCCGGTGCACAGGTCGGCGTTGAACTCCGGCACGTTGCGGCGGAACAGGCCCTTGTCCTTGGCGGCGGCGGAGCCGGCCGGCATGAACATGCCCATGCCCGGCAGCACCGGCGCATCCGCGATGGTGCCGTCGCGGAACGGGCCGGCCAGCACGTCGTCGTAGTACTCCGGATCGAGGAAGCCCGACGCCTGCGCCGGCGCGGCGGCGCGGCACATCGAGGCCGAGATCGCGGCGTCGGCTTTCTTCTTCGGCGCGGCCTTGATGGCGTCTTCGCTGAATTCAGGCGCGTCGACGTCGACCCGGTGGGTGGCTTCCAGGCCTTCGCGGATCACCGCCATGTTGCCGTCGACGATGTCGCCGCCCTTGGCGCCGAACTTCTTGCTGATCTGCTGGCGGATCTTGGTCAGCATCGCGTCCTGCGAGGCGTCGGCGACGACGCGGTCGACATTGCCGCACACCGCGCCGATGAAGGCGATGCCCATCATGCGGGTTTCGAGCTCGGCGGTCGGCGCGTGACGCTTGGCCACCGCGAAGGCGTCGATCACGTAGAACTTGATGGCCTTGTCGCGGATGGTCTGCCGCGCCTTGGCGGGCAGGTCACGCCAGACTTCGAGCGCCGTCAGGTTGGTCTGCAGGATGAAGGTGCCGCCCTGCACTAGGCCGCGCAGCGGGTTGGTGTGCACGAAGACCTTATGATCCGGCGAGATCACGATCTCGACGTCTTCCAGCTCGGCGTTGGTGATCTTCACCGGCTCGGGCGACAGCGTGATGTAGTAGTTGGTCGGCGCGCCGCTCTTTTCCGAGCCATATTTCGGCGCCGACTTCGAATGCATGTCGAGTGCGCCGGCCAGAATATCGGTCAAGAGCTTGCCCGACGCGATGGTGCCGTAGCCGCCGATCGAGTGGAAGCGGATGCGGAAGGCGGAGGGCGGCAGCAGGTTCGGGTTCGTCCCGGTTTCCAGCGCCATGTACTGCGTTTCCGGATAGGCCGCCTTCAGCCGGTTCTGCAGCGCTTCCATGCGGGGCGACGCATTCTCGGTGAAGAACCGCGTGCCGAGATACACGAACGGCGCCGAATCCTGCTTCTCCATATTGGCGTAGCAGGCGATCATGTCGCGCGGCTGCAGATCGTGGCCGCCGAGGCCGAAGATCGCAGTGGTGATCTTCGGCAGTTTGTCGAGCGCCGGGATGCCGGCATGACGCACGCCGGCGTCGCCGTTCTCGCGCGCCTTGCATAGCGCCTGCGTCACGAGCTGGGTCAGCGCGGTGACGTCGGAGCGTTCCAGCACGGTGACGGCGGTCTTGCCCTTCAGCGCTTCGACCAGCTCGGCTTCCGGGAACGGCTGCAGCATCTTGATCGACACCACGCCGACCTTCTTGCCCTGCGAGCGCAAATACGCCGCGACCGCTTCGGCATCGTCGGTGACCGAGCCCAGCCCGACCACGACATGCTCGGCGTCGTCGGCGAGATACGTCATCACCGGCTTGTATTCGCGGCCAGTCAGCGCGGCGTATTCGTCCATCGCTTCCTTGACGAAGCGCGGCACCGCGTTGGCGAAGTGGGTGCGGTGGTCGACCGCGCCGGCCTGGAAATCCGGCTGGTTCTGCACGCCGCCGGTGAGGCCCGGATTGTCGATGTCGACCAGCGCCGGCACCAGCTGCCGCGTGCCCTTTTCTGGTGCGTTGATCCACTGCCGCTTCCACGGGCCGCGCAGTTCTTCCGGCACGTAAGCGAGCGTCTCGGCGACGATCTTGCCGTCATTGTCGGTCTCGATCGCGTCGGCATTGTCGTCGAGGAATTTCTGGAGCGACGCCAGATCAGTCGCCACGAAGTCGGTGTCGTGCCGCAGCAGATATTGCTTGAGCTGGAACACGCGGCCCTTGGCGCCGAACAGCATCTCCTGCGCCACGGTCGGGCACTTGATGCGGCCGGACGGGTCGCCGAGGAATTCGCGCAGCAGCTCCGGCTCCGGCATCAGCGCTTCGCTGAGCATGTGCGAGGTAGCGAAGCCGTCCATCGCATTGGCGACCGGGATCAGCGAGGTCGCGGCCACCTTGTAGGAGATCGCCGCGAGGTCGGCGGCTTCCTGCGGATTGGAGCCGAACAGAATCGTGTAGCCCGACGACAGCAGCGCATAGACGTCGTCATGGCCGGCCATCACGTTGAGCGAGTGCTTCGACACCACGCGGGCGGCGACCTGCAGCACGAAGCCGCCGACCTTCTTGCCGACCGTCACATAGTGCGATTCCAGCCCGTACAGGATGCCCTGGGATGAGGAGGCGTTGGAGATGAACTTGCCGCCGGTCAGCGCCGCGCCCAATGCGCCCGATTGCGCCGAATGCTCGCCCTCGGGCTCGAAGAAGAACGGGTGCTTGCCCCAGACGTTGCAGCCGCCGGAGGAGCGGAACGCCTCGTAGATCTCGGAGATCTCGGTCGAGGGCGTGATCGGATAGCCGATGACGCCGCCGCAGACATGCCCCATGACCTGCGCCACTGCGCCGTTGCCATGAATGACGGAGGGAATGCCGGGATACTTTGCGTTCATGGGTCGTTCCATTTCGTTGAGTGGCGGCGCCGCGAAGCGTGTCGCGGCTGTGCTCGAGAGAAGCGTTTCCTGGCCGCGGCGGCTGCTCGGCAGCGGACGGCGGACTTCGTCTTGATCTTCAGAATTGGCTTCCGGCGGGGATGAACCTCCGCGATGGTAAAGCCGTAGCCCTGTGTGCGGTGCACTAGCACGAGGGCGAAACCGTCGATTTGACGCGCATCAAAAGCAAAGCTTTCGTGGTCGTTTGAGAAATATAATTTCAATATCGGTTCTGCGAAGCATCTGCAGGTTTGATGATACGGGCGCCCGCGCGAAGCCATGTTGCATTGCACCTAAAGGAGAAATTGTCGCCCGAGCGGCATCGTTATATACGTACCTATACGACGGTGTGTCCGGAGCCTATCTGCCGGGTCCGTGCGAGGAGCGTCGGCTTTGCCGACGAGTGGCCGATGACCTTCGATTCCCAATGCGATCTCGCGGCGCTGGTGTACGAGCCGGGTGACGATCCGGACGAACTGCTTCGGGCGTTCGCGGACGATCTCAAGGCGCGCGGCACGCGCGCGGTCGGTCTGGTGCAGTTCGGGGATCGGCTGCACGGCGCGCCGCGGCTGTCGGCGACGCTGGTGCATAGCGGCGAGCAAGTGTCGCTGTATCAGGACCTCGGGGCGGAGGCGACCGGCTGCCGGCTCGACCCCGGCCAGCTGCTCGCGGCCGGCGGCCGCGTCGGCTCGGCGATGGACGAGGGCGCCGACATCGTCATCATCAACCGCTTCGGCCAGCAGGAGAGCGAAGGCCGCGGGCTGTTGCATCTGATCGTGCGTGCGCTGAGCGCCGATATTCCGGTGGTGATCGCGGTGCCGAGCAAACGCTTCGATGCGTGGATTCGCTTCGCCGATGGCATGAGCGTCCGGCTGCCCTGCGAGCGCCGCGCGCTCGAGGCGTGGTGGTCCAATCTGTCCCCACGCGGCAAGGCCGCATCGAGCGGCCATACCACGATATGCGAAGCCTACAAGTAAGCGATCGGCGCGCGGCTCCAGCGGCGAAAGTCAGCGCTTCTCCGGCGCGGCGTCGCGGGCGTGGTTCTGCAGATAGGACTGCAGCAGCGCGACCTCGTCGGAGTCGAGCGCGGTGAATCGCTTCATTGCGTTGACGTGGCCGATCCACTGATTGGCGGTGGCGATGTTCGGTGCGCGCAGCGCGTGGCACATCGTGCAATTGTCGTCGTTGATCCGGGCGCCGATCCGCCACAGCGGATCGCGCGACGGCGCAAAGCCGCCGACGGCGACCCAAAGCACCAGCCGGGCGCGGGTCCAAAGCTGGTCGGTGTCGGCGTCGGTGACGGTTTCGAGCGTCGTCAGCTTCTCCACCGCGGTCTCGTTCAGCGTCGCCACGAGCACGCGCTGGCTCGGGCGCTGATACAAGATCTCCGGCGAGCCTTCGCGCTGCCAGCCTTGCAGCTCCACTTCGACCGCGTCGCCGTCGAGACGCTGCACGGTCACCGCCGCCGCCGGGGCGATCTCGCCGTCGGGCTCGCCCTCAGCCCGCGCCAGCCGGAACGGCGTACGGGCGATGGCGTAGAGCGTGGCGCCAGCGGCGGGTGTGAGCGTCTTCGCTTCCGCGGCGAGCTGCGCGAACGCGGCGCGATGCCGGGCGGTGATGTCCGGTAGCTTGTGGGCGATTCCCTTGTGGCAATCGATACAGGTCTTCCCGGCCTTCATCGCCGCGGTCATCGCGCTGGCCGCCTTGGCGCTCTGCTTGTGGAAGTCCATCGCCTCGAAGGAATGGCAGTTGCGGCATTCGCGGCTGTCGCTCGCGCGCATCCGGTCCCATTCGTGGCGCGCCAGTTCGTGGCGCTTGGCTTCGAACTTCTCTTGCGTGCCGATGCTGCCGATCGCCCAGTGATACAGTTCCTTGGTCGCCGTCACTTTGCGCGTCACCTTGTGCAGCCAGTCGCGCGGCACGTGGCAGTCCGAGCAGGTCGCCCGCACGCCTGTGCGGTTCTGATAGTGCACCGTCTTCTTGTACTCCTGATAGACGTTGTCGCGCATCTCGTGACACGAGACGCAGAAGCCGAGCGTGTTGGTGGCCTCCATCGCCGTGTTGAAGCCACCCCAGATCACGACGCCTGCAATCGCCGCCAACACCGCAACCGGCGCCAGCGACCACGGCGATCGCATCCATTTGACGTTCATCTGCTCATTCCTCGCCGCCGGCGGGGGGGGGGGCGGCGACAGCGCCTGCTGCCGGCAACGAAGGGGCGGGCGGCGTCGCCGCCGTCCGCCCTCGAAACCTCCGTGCACCGATGATGATCGGCCTCGTCGTCAGTCGAACGGTTTCGGCGGCGTGGTCTTGTCGGTCGACGGCGGCAGGATCGGCAGCTTGAAGTCGGGCTGATCGCCGGTCAGCGTCTTCAGGAAGGCGACGACCTTGGCGTTCTCGGCCGGCGTGAATTTCTTGCCGAGCTGGATCCGACCCATGGTGTCGACCGCGTCGGACAGCGTGGTCGCGGCGCCGTCGTGGAAGTAGGGATAGGTCAGCTCGACATTGCGCAGCGTCGGCACCTTGAAGTTGAAGCGGTCGGCTTCCTCCTTGGTGACAGCGATGCGGCCCTCGGCCGGATTGTCGGTCTTGTAGGGCTCGACCAGGCCCATCTTCTGGAAGGTGTTGCCGCCGACCGCGGAGCCGTTGTGGCAGGCGGTGCAGCCGGAATCCTTGAACAGCTCGTAGCCGGCGAGTTCGGTCGGCGTCAGCGCCTTCTTGTCGCCCTTCAGCCATTTGTCGAACCGCGAGTTCGGCGTCACCAGCGTCTCCTCGAACGCCGCGATCGCGCGCGTGACTTCCTCGATGTCGATCGTGCTGGACTTTCCGAACACCGACTGGAATTCGCCGACATAGCCGGGGATCGACTTCAGCAGATCGACCGCGAGATCATGCGTGAACGCCATCTCGCCCGGATTGGCGATCGGGCCGCCGGCCTGATCTTTCAGGGTGGGCGCGCGGCCGTCCCAGAACTGCGCGACGTTCAGGCTGGAATTCAGCACCGTCGGCGAGTTGATCGGACCCTTTTGCCAGTTGTGGCCGATCGATGTCTTCAGATTGTCGGTGCCGCCCATCGACAAGTTGTGACAGGAGTTGCACGAGATGAAGCCCGACTTCGACAGCCGCGGATCGAAGAACAGCTTCTTGCCGAGCTCGACCAGCTTGGCGTCTTTCACCACGGCGGGTTTGATCGGAGAGATCGGCTCGTCGGCAGATCGGGCGGGCAGCGACAACGTCAGCGAGACGGCTGTCGCCAGCAGCAGCATGGTCGCGAATTTCATGAGTGAATCCCCAGAGTGACGCGCATCGTGAGGGCGACCCACGGTCACGCCGCCCCGATGCGGAACGTCACTAGAGTAATTCTTATTCGCAGCTGATGGCTTTGATCGGAGTCAATCGCGGAGCCGCGCGAAGCTCGGGCGGTCTCTTCTAAATATCTGGCATTGTTCCGCTTTTCGGCGATGTCGTGCGGTGATCGACGAAGCTCGGCCGAAAGTCGAATGTCATTCCGAACTGCAGAAAGCGATCCGGCGCGCGAGGCCCCGGATCGCCGCGATTGGTCCTCTGCGTGACTTAGTCTTCCAGCAGGCTGCGCAGCATCCACGCCGTCTTTTCGTGGACGTCGAGCCGCTGCGTCAGCAGATCGGCGGTCGGCTGATCGTTCGCCTCGTCGACGATCGGAAACAGCTCGCGCGCGGTGCGGGCGGTGGCTTCCTGCGCCGACACCAGGTGACGCACCATGTCCAGCGCTTTCGGCTGGCCTTCGACTTCGGCGATCGATGCCAGCTTGACGAACTCCTTGTAGGTGCCGGGCGCCGCGAAGCCCAGCGCGCGGATCCGCTCGGCGATCTGATCCAGCGCTGTCCATTGCTCGGTGTACTGCGCCATGAACATCGTATGCAGCGTGTTGAACATCGGGCCGGTGACGTTCCAATGAAAATTGTGCGTCATCAGATACAGCGTGTAGGAGTCCGCCAGCAGCCGCGACAGCCCTTCGGCGATCTTGGCGCGATGCTCCTCGGAAATACCGATATTGATCTGGGGGGCCTTCTTCATTCCATGTCCTCGGTTTGTGCGGCCGAATGGAGCGCCGGACGCGCATCGGCCGCAGAGCAGGCGCTATTAGCACGCGCTGCCGCGATTGGATCGATCGACGCGCGAGAACGGCGCGTCGCGGGCTTCGACAAAAGAACAACGTTGCTATTATTTTTGGTAACTAACTACCCTGTCATTGCTTTGGGTCAAATCTAAGCGGCTTCCAACTTACTGATCCTACAAAACAAAATCTTTGACCGCGGCCGGTTGTCGATTGCAATTAGTTCCCAGAGTTAGTCGCGTTAGAAATTCGGGGACCAAATGATTTTGCAATCTGTCGTGGCGTGCGGTCGCCACATGACGTCTTGTTTTGTTGTTACTCTCGGCGTGCTGATGCTCGGCCCGGCCGGCGCGCAAGCCGGTGACGCGCCGTCCTGGCTGTCCGCGGCTTCGGCTTCGGCTTCGTCGGGTGGTCTGCGCGCGATGAAGCCGCGCACAGACCTGCTCGACGCCCAGGCGCAGCATGACGGTGTCGATACCGAGCATATTTTCGGCTTCAGTATGGGCTCGGATATCGGCAAGAAGGGCGAGATCGAACTCGAGATCGAGAATGTCGGCCGCTTCAGCAGACGCTTCGGCTCCTACACCGGCGTCGGCGTGCTGTCGCAGGTCAAGTTCGTGCTGACCGACAATTTCCGCGTCGCGCCGGGCGTCAGCCTTGCCTCGACACGGGTCAGCGGCGTGCCGGATATGATCGACAATCGCCGCACCGCGCTCGCCGGCGCATCGCTGGAATTCCGCTACAAGCTGCTCGATCGCGATGTCATGCCGTTCGGCCTGACGCTGCACGCCGCGCCGAGCTGGAACAGGTTCGACGAAGTGACCGGCTTCGACATCCAGACCTATGGCAGCGAATTCGCCGCCCTGATGGACAAGGAGCTGATCCACAACATACTGTTCGCCACCGTCAACGTCTGGTACTCCGGCGGCGCGTCGCGCGAGCTCACCGACCAATGGACGCGCGATTCCGAACTCTCGGTCAATGGCGCGCTATCCTACAAGGTCGGCGCCGATCTGATCGTCGGCGTCGAGGCGCGCTATCTGCGGGCCTATGACGGCCTCGGCCTCGACCGCTTCGTCGGTGACGCGGTGTATCTCGGGCCGACCTTCTCGATGCACCTGACCGAAAAAATCGGCATGTCGGGCACTTGGAGCACGCAGGTGGCGGGCAAGGCAGTGGGCGACTCGCGGCGTCTCGACCTCAAGGACTTCGAGCGCCATCAGGCGATGCTGCGGCTGAACTATCTGTTCTGAAGTTCTGTGCGAGACGTCGCATCAAACTCAGTGGTTGGTCATGGCCGGGCTTGTCCCGGCCACTGACGTTCTTGTGGCAGCGCCCTGTCTGGACGCGTGGATGCCCGGCTCAAGGCCGGGCATGACGGTACGGAAGGGCGTGCCTGATTTCGGGGTAGGTCAGTCGCCGATGGCGACGAGCACGTCCGAAGCTTTGATCACCGCGGTGGCCGCCTGGCCCTTGGCGAGCGCGAGTTCCTCGACCGCCTCGTTGGTGATTGCCGCGGTGACGACCGCGCCGCCGCCGATCTCGATGCGGACGTGCGAGGTGGTGGCGCCCTTCTGGATGTCGATGATGGTGCCCTTGAGCTGATTGCGGGCGCTGATCTTCATAGTCGAATCTCCTAGTTGCGAACGAGCCCGATCAAGGCTAGCGTTATATAGTCAATCTATATGACCGCTAGTGAGCCAGCGCGAGTCCTTCTTATGTCGATGCCGATCGAGGCCACGATTACACTTAAGACAAAGGACCTGTCCGGCGTGGGCCGGGATCGCATCCGCCTGTTGCAGGCGGTGGCGCGTGAAGGCAGCATTACCGCGGGCGCAAAGGCGGCGGGCCTCAGCTACAAAGCGGCGTGGGACGCGCTCGACGCGATGACCAACATGTTCGGTCGCCCGCTGCTGGAAACGAGGACCGGTGGCAAAGCCGGCGGCGGCGCCATGCTGACGCCGACCGGTGTGCGCGTGATCGAGGCGTTCGGCCGCTTGGAGGCCGAAATGGCGCGGGTGTTCCGAAATCTCGAGCCGGACCTCGCCGGCACCGGCATCTCCCCGATCAATCTCGTCTCCGGGTTCTTCATGAAAACCAGCGCCCGCAACGCCCTCCGCGGCACCATCACCGACATCCGGTCGGACACGCTGAGCGCCGAAGTCGCGGTCGCAGTGTCGGCCGACACCACGATCTATGCGCTCCTGACCAGCGAGAGCGTAAGCAGCCTCGGCCTGGTCGTCGGCCGCGAAGCGATCGTGCTGATCAAGGCGCCGTTCGTGCTGATTTCGCCGGGCACCGAAGCGCCGCTGGTGTCGGCGCGCAACTGCGTCCGCGGCGTCGTCCGCCGTGCCGACATCTCGGCGGTGAATGCCGAGATCGTCCTCGACATCGGCGACGACAAGACGCTGGCCGCCTCGATCACCGCGCGCAGCGCCGCCGACATGAAGCTGTCGCCCGGCGATCCGGCCTGCGCCTTGTTCGACGCCGCGCACGTCATCGTCGCGATCGATTGATCACCATGCATCCGCGTCATTGCGAGGAGCGAAGCGACGAAGCAATCCAGGAGCCCCCTGCAAGTGGCTGGATTGCTTCGTCGGCTGCGCCTCCTCGCAAAGACGGATCAGAGTTCATCGTCCACACTTAGGAGTCTCGCCTTGAAACACGTCCTCAAACTCGCGCTGCTCGGCGCTGTCGCGGTCGGCATTTCCGCCACGCAGGCTCTCGCCGCGTCCACCAACGTCGCGGTGGCGGCGAATTTCACCGAGCCGGTGAAGGAGATCGCCGCGGCGTTCAAGGCCAAGACCGGCCACGAACTGGTGCTGTCGTTCGGCGCCAGCGGCCAGTTCTACACCCAGATCACCCAGGACGCGCCGTTCGAGGTGTTCCTGTCGGCCGATAGTGCGCGGCCGAAGAAGCTCGCCGAGGAAGGGCTCGGCGTGAAGGACAGCGTCTTCACCTACGCGATCGGCAAGCTGGTGCTGTGGAGCAAGTCGCCCGGCGTAGTGAAGGGCGAGCAGACCCTGAAGGACGCCAAGTTCGCCAAGATCTCGATCTGCAACCCGGTCGCTGCGCCGTACGGCGCCGCCGCGGTCGAGACCATGCAGGCGCTCAAGCTCGACGCCGAGCTGAAGCCGAAGCTGGTCGAAGGCGCCAACATCACCCAGGCCTATCAGTTCGTGCAGACCGGCAACGCCGAAGTCGGTTTCGTGGCGCTGTCGCAGATCATCAACGACAAGGACGGCTCGCGCTGGGTGGTGCCGCAGAAGCTGTACAAGCCGATCACCCAGGATGTCGTGCTGCTGAAGAAGGGCGAAGCCAACGAGGCCGCCAAGGCCTTCGTCAACTTCCTGAAGGGCCCGGAGTCGCGTGCCATCATCGAAAAGTACGGCTACGAAGTCGCGCCCGGCAAAGCGAGCTGAATTCATCCGCTTGAGACGGAGCGTTTCGCGAATGACAAGAGCTGTGCGGCAACTGCTCCCTCTCCCCGCGTGCGGGGAGAGGGCCGGGGTGAGGGGGCTTCTCCTCCTGCCTGAGCCGCTCGGCCGCGTGGAAGCGGGGGGGGGGGGGGGGGGGGGGGGGGGGGGGGGG
>NZ_JAJNAL010000059.1 GCF_022271405.1 Rhodopseudomonas infernalis
CATAAAAAAAAAAACCAAAAAATTTGGGTTTCCGCGCCGGCGCCCCCCCCCCCCCCCCCGCCCCGGAATGACTCGCTTGGGGTTAGGGGCAAGGGGAGGGCCGGAAGCCGTTTCCGGTTTTGCGGTCTCGCCACTTCCTGTAGAAGCGGGCGCATGCTCAGGCGCATTTTCACCGTTGGCGGCTTCACGCTTCTGTCGCGACTGACCGGCTTCGCCCGCGACATCATGCTCGCGGCGATCCTCGGCGCGGGACCGATCGCCGACGCGTTCTTCGTGGCGCTGCGGCTGCCCAATCATTTCCGCGCGATCTTCGCCGAGGGGGCTTTCAACGCCGCCTTCGTACCAGCTTATGCGCATGTGCATGGCGAGAAGGGCGAAGCCTCGGCCAAGCTGTTCGCCGACCGCGTCTTCACGCTGCTGTTCGTCTCGCAGCTGGTGCTGCTCGCGGTTGCGCTGGCGTTCATGCCGCAGATGATGAGCATCCTGGCGCCCGGCTTCACCGACGATCCGGCGCAGCGCGGGCTGGCGATCGATCTGACGCGGGTCACCTTTCCGTATCTGCTGCTGATCACCCTGGTGACGCTGTATGGCGGCATCCTCAACGTGATGCAGCGCTTCGCCAGCGCCGCGGCGGCGTCGATCTTTCTCAACATCTCGATGATGGCCACGCTGGCGCTCGCCGCGTTATTTCCGACCGCCGGTCACGCCGCGGCGTGGGGCGTGCTGATCTCCGGTTTCCTGCAGTACTTCCTGCTCGCCGGCGACTTGTCGCGGCACGGCGGCCTGCCACGCTTCGCCAAGCCGAAGCTCGATCCCGACATCCGCGCCTTCTTCCGCGCGCTCGGCCCGGCGACGGTCGGCTCGATGGGCACGCAGCTCGCGCTGTTCGCCGACACCATCATCGCCACCTTCCTGCCGGCCGGCGCGCTGTCGGCGCTGTACTACGCGGATCGGCTCAATCAATTGCCGATCGGCGTGATCGGCATCGCGATCGGCACGGTGCTGCTGCCGGAAATGTCACGGCAGCTCACCGCCGGCGACGATGCCGGCGCCAAGGCGTCGCAGCGCCGCGCCTTCGAATTCACGCTGCTGTTTTCGATGCCGTTCCTCGCTGCCTTCCTGACGGTGCCGGACGTGATCATGCGGGCGATGTTCGCGCGCGGTGCCTTCACCCGCGCCGATGCGCTGTCCGCCGGCGCGACGCTCGCCGCTTACGCGATCGCGCTGATCCCGTTCGTGCTGATCCGCAGCGCGGTGGCTCCGTTCTACGCGCGCAAGGACACCGCGACGCCGGTCAAGGCGGCGCTGACCGGCGTTGCGGCGAACGTGATCCTTAAAGTGCTGCTGATGGGGCCTTTGGCGCAGGTCGGCCTCGCGCTCGCGACCGCCGCTGGCGCCTGGATCAACCTGTTGCTGGTGATCTTCTTCTCGGTGCGGGCCGGCTATCTGGCCTTCGACCGCGCGTTGACTATGGCGATCGTCAAGTTTGTCGTCGTCGGCTTGCTGCTCGGCGCGGCCTTATGGGCGACCACCTGGTTCGGCGCGCCGTACCTCGCGCAACTCCCAACGCTGCGCGACGAGGCTGCCCTGCTGTTGCTGATCGTGGTGGGTGCCGTCGTCTACGGCGCCGCTGTGCTCCTGCTGTTCGGCCCGCGCTGGCTGAAGCGGCTGGTGCGGGGCTGATTAACGAGATCCGAACAACCTCTCGGCCCGTCGTCCCCGCGAAGGCGGGGATCCATAACCCCTGGCGTTAAAGTTCTGCGCAACGTCGACGTATGTGTAGGACCGTCATCACTCCGCCGCGACTCTAGGGTCTATGGGTCCCCGCCTTCGCGGGGACGACGCTGTGCGGGAGGCGGCGTGGTCGGGTCACAGCGCGCTCCCACCTCTCAACGACGCGTGGTTCTTTCGAGTCACCCCACCCGCGTCGTCGAGCGCACCAGATTGGTGACGTCCGAATACACTTCGAGCACCGGGTTGATGAAGCGGTGCGCCTTGTTTTTCGACACGATGGTGTCGTGCATCACCAGATAATCGATGCCGGTGGTGAGGAAGCAGGCCATCGCGTCGCGCGGGGTCTCGACGATCGGCTCGCCTTTGATGTTGAACGAGGTGTTGACCAGCACCGGCACGCCGGTCAGTGCCTCGAACTCCTTAAGGATGTAGTAGAGATCCGGCGCGGTCTCTTCGTCCACCGTCTGCACCCGCGCCGTGCCGTCGACATGAACGACGGCCGGGATCTTGTCGCGCCACGCCGCGGCCACCGGCTTGGCCATCAGCATGAACGGCGAGTCGCCCGCGCCTTCGAAGATCTCGTCTGCGCGCTCTTTCAGCACGATCGGCGCGAACGGCCGGAACGGCTGGCGATGCTTCACCCGGCTGTTGAGGATATCTTTCATCTCGGCGTGGCGCGGATCGGCGAGCAGGCTGCGATGGCCGAGCGCGCGCGGTCCGAATTCGGAGCGGCCCTGGAACCAGCCGATCACCTTCTGATCGGCGAGCAGCTTGGCGGTTTCCTTGTAGACCGCGTTGCTGCGCACGACGTTGATCTGCGGCTTGATGAAGAAGCGCTTGGTGGCCTCCTCGATCTCGCTGTCCGCATAGGGGCGGCCGATATAGGCGTGCTTCATTTCGAAGTTGCGCGGCTTCTGCTGCACGGCGAGGTGGCCGTAATAGGCGCAGCCGATCGCAATGCCGTCGTCGCCGGCGGCGGGCTGAATCCAGACGTTTTCGAATCCGGCTTCGCGGGCGATCCGGCCGTTGGCGACGCAGTTCAGCGCCACGCCGCCGGCGATGCAAAGATTCTTGGCCCCAGTAGTCTCGCGCAGCCAGCGCGCGCGCTCGAGCAGCACCCGCTCGGTATCGTCCTGCACCCGCCAGGCGAGGTCTTCCCAATGCTGCATCGCCGGGTGGGTCTCCCATTTGCCCGGCGAGTCCATGATGTAGGGCTGATTCAGCTCCGCGGTCCAATGCGGCACGGTCAGCTTGTTGTTCTCGAATTGCAGCATCGGCGGAATGGCGTTCGGCCGGCCATACGGCGCCAGCCCCATCAGCTCGCCGCATTTGTTCCAGTCACCGAACACGTAGCTCGACGCACGGCTGTAATAGGCGCCGAGACCGGGCATGTTGTAGAACTCGTCGGACAGGAACCCCCGCTCGGGTTCCATCCAGATCTTCTTCAGGCACTCCAGCTTGCTGCCGCTGAATTTGTAGTAGCTCTCGGACTCGCGGGCGAGCGGGGTCGCCTCGTCGCCGGGAAAGCTCTCGTCGACATCGGAGCGATAGCTGCCGACGCCGTCGACGATCATCACCACGCCTTCCTCGAACGGACACGGAGCGAACGCGCTATAGGCGTGCGCCAGGTGATGCGAGATCGTCTTCACCTTGTCGGACTGGCTGCGGAACAGCGCATGCGTGCTGGCATCGGGCCGTTCATGCTCGGGCAGGAACGCCGGCATATCCTGATACATCAGCCGGTCTTCCATCTCCGGGACCGGCAGGATGTAACAGTTGCGCACCACCAGATCGACGTCGGCCATGGTGATGCCTTCGGCGCTCAGGCAATAGTCGATCACCTCCTTGTAGAAGCCCGTCGCGTGTTTCTCACGGGTAACGCGCTCCTTCTCGATTCCGAATGCGATCTCGCCGTCGCGCAGCAGGCACGCGCTGACGTCGTGGTCGTAGGTGTTGAGGCCGAGGATATAGCTGTGCTGTCTGGACATTGAGCTCGTTTCTGCAGAGGAGCATTCGGAAGCGGATCGTGGCCCGGGCGCCGGCGCTACGACTTGGAGTGGATCGTCATCTCGAAGTCGATGCGCGCGACGCCGTGGTTCATTGTGGTTGTAAATCTTCGCACAAATGCATGCCAAAACCCATCAGGGACATGAATGTGTTCATGGACGGTGTGATCGAGACGGTTTTAGGATGGTCAATGTCGCAATGCACCATTTGAAACTCGTGAGCGTCGCGCGCGTTTCTCGCGCCCTGGCCAAGCCCTCGTGGCGACGAACTGAATTTATCGACGTCAACTTGACCCAAGCCGTTGCTTGCTCCTAATCTTGTCGAATTGAGGCCGCAAAAATTCGGTTAGATCCAAACGCATTTGAACCCTCACGGCGGATCCTGTCACCAATCCAGGCGAAGTCTTGTTCAATGCTCAACCGACCGGGAGAAAAACGTAGATGGCTCAAAATGTTTCGAAGGCCCGAAAAGGAATGCTCGCGCGCGTGCTCGCGGCAGTAGCGCTGACCGGCATTTATGCCCTCAGCCTCGTCGGCACGTCGGCCGCGTTCCTGACGGCGACCACTACCAAGGCTGACGCGCAGCGCGGCCGTGGTCGCGGTGGCGGCTTCGGTCGCGGTGGACGAGGGCGCGGCGGCGGTTTTTATCGCGGCGGTGGGCGCGGGTTCTATGGCGGTCGCGGTCGCGGTCGTGGCTGGGGTTACGGCGGCCGCTGCATGTTCAATCCGGTCTACGGCCGGGTGATCTGCTACTAAGCCGCTTGCGGCCACATCGCCCGACGCGGCGATCAAGTTGACGAAGGTGCACCGGGTAGCCGGTGCACCTTTTTTCTTATCCGGTGTTCTTTTCGTATCCGGTGTTCGATCCGTTGGTGCGCACTCGTGAAGATACTGAGTCGCGTTTGCGTGTCGCGCCGTTCCGCTGCAAGATGACGACGACAATACGCACGGAGGGTGAACCATGGCTCCCACCAAGTTCGGCGTCGGCCAAAGCGTCATACGCAAGGAGGACGATCCTCTGATCCGCGGCAAAGGCCGCTACACCGACGACTACGCACCGCAGGCTTCGGCGCATGCGCTGGTGCTGCGTTCGCCGCACGCGCATGCAACCTTCACGCTCGCCGCCGCGGCGGCACGGCAGTTGCCCGGCGTGCTGGCGATCCTCACCGCCGAAGACGTCAAGGATCTGGGTGGTCTGCCGTGCCTGTTCAATCTGCCTGATAAGCCGTTCCAGGGACCGAACTACCCCATCCTTGCCAGCGGCGAAGTCCGCCATGTCGGTGATGCGATCGCGTTCGTTGTCGCTGATACGCTGGCGCATGCGCGCGATGCGCTGGAGGCAATCGCGGTGGAGTGGATTCCGCAGCCGGCGGCGATCGGCGCCGGCGCTGCGATCGAGCCCGGCGCGCCGCAGGTCTGGCCGCAATTTCCGGGTAACGTCCTGTTCGACGCGGCGATCGGCGACAAGGCTGCGGCCGAAGCGACATTTGCCAAGGCGCATGCGGTCGCCGAGATCAAGATCGTCAATCCGCGCATCGTCACCAACTACATGGAGACGCGCGCCGCCGTCTGCGAGTACGACGCTAAGCGCGATCACTTTACGCTGACGATCGGCAGCCAGGGCAGTCACCGGCTGCGCGATATCCTGTGCCAGAACGTGCTGAAGATTCCGACCGAGAAGATGCGGGTGATTTGTCCGGACGTCGGCGGCGGCTTCGGCACCAAGCTGTTTCCGTATCGCGAGTACGCTCTGCTGGCGGTCGCCGCCAAGAAAATCGGCAAGCCGATCCGCTGGACCGCCGACCGCTCCGACCATTTCGTCGGCGACTCGCAGGGCCGCGACAACATCACCACGGCGCGGATGGCGCTGGCGGAGGATGGCAAGTTCCTCGGCATGGATGTCGATCTGATCGGCGACCTCGGTGGCTATCTGTCGACCTTCGGTCCGTACATTCCCTATGGCGGCGCCGGCATGCTGCCCGGGCTCTACGACATCAAGGCGTTTCACTGCCGCATCCGCACTGTGTTCACCCACACGGTGCCGGTCGACGCCTATCGCGGTGCGGGGCGGCCCGAAGCGGCCTATGTGATCGAGCGGCTGGTCGATGCCTGCGCCCGCAAACTCGGGATGTCGCCCGACGCGGTCCGCCGCAAGAACTTCATCGCGCCGCGCGCGCTGCCTTACACCACCGCGACCGGCAAGGTTTACGACTCCGGCGACTTCGCGGCGCATCTGAAGCGCGCCATGGAAGTGGGCGAGTGGAAGGAATTTTCCAAGCGCGCCAAGACGGCGAAGAAGCACGGTCTGGTGCGCGGCATCGGGCTTGCCTCCTATGTCGAGGTCTGCGGCACGATGGGCGAGGAGACCGCCAAGGTCGTCCTCGATCCGGATGGCGATATCACCGTACTGATCGGCAGCCAGTCGAGCGGGCAGGGTCACCAGACCGCCTACGCACAGATCGTCGCCGAGCAGTTCGGCGTGCCGCCGGAACGGGTTCGCGTCGTCCAGGGTGACACCGACAAGATCGCCACGGGGCTCGGCACCGGCGGCTCGGCGTCGATCCCGTCCGGCGGCGTCAGCGTGCAGCGCGCCACGCACCAGCTCGGCGAGCAGCTCCGCGACATCGCGGCCGACGCGCTGGAGACCAGCGCGGCGGACCTCGAAATCAGCGACGGCCTCATCCGGATCGCCGGCACCGACCGGTCGATCTCGTTTGCCGATCTGGCCAAACGTCCGGGTGTCGATGCGTCGAAGCTCAATGCCAGCGCGAGCTTCTCCAGCGCCGACGGCACCTATCCGAACGGCACCCATCTGGTCGAGATCGAGCTCGATCCTGCCACCGGCAAGATCAGGATCGTCAACTACGTCATCGTCGACGATTTCGGCGTGACGTTGAACCCGCTGCTGCTCGCCGGTCAGGTCCATGGCGGCACCGTGCAGGGCATCGGCCAGGCGCTGATGGAGCGCGCGGTGTACGATCCGAACGACGGCCAGCTCGTGACCGGCACCTTCATGGACTACGCGATGCCACGCGCAGCCGACGCCGCGCCGATCGTGTTCGAAACCGCCAACGTGCCGTGCGCCACCAACCCGATGGGCGTGAAGGGCGCGGGCGAAGCCGGGGCGATCGGGTCTTGCCCGGCGGTGGTCAACGCCATCATCGACGCGTTATGGCGCGAATACCAAATCGACCACATCGACATGCCGGCGACACCCGAACGGGTATGGATGGCAATCCGCGAGCACCAGCGGCGGCATCGCCTGTAAGCGGCGCCGGTGTTGACGATTATGTGATCGGCGGCGCGAGGCGGTACGATTCTGTGGGGCGTTTGGACAGGTGCGGTGAGAGATCGCACCTGCAAGGCTGTCATCTCTTTGACGAGTTGGAATAGTTCTATCAAATCGGTGTTTGGAAGAATCGGGTCCGGCTGTCGGACCTTTGGTTCGACTTGAGCCCAGGGAGACGAGGCAATGTTGCGAACAGTCGTGGTGGCGGGAGCCCTGCTGATCAGTGCGAGCGCGGTTTTCGCGCAGCAGAGCGTGGTCGACAAGACGCAGAAGATGATGAAGGACAACGGCCGGAACATCATGCAGCTCAGCGCGATGGCCAAGGGCGAGAAGCCCTACGATCAGGCCACCGTCGACGCCGCGTTGAAGCAGTTCGACGAGACCGCCAAGGAACTGCCCAAGCAGTTTCCGGAGAGCGTGAAGGGGCTGAAGGCGACCGACAGCAAGTACAGCGCCTCGCCGAAGATCTGGGAAGAGCGCGCCAAGTTCGACGCCGAGATCGCGACCTTCGCCAAGGCCGTCAATGACGCCAAGGCCAACGTCAAGGATCTCGACACGCTCAAGGCCTCCTTCCCGGCGATCGGCAAGTCCTGCGGCAGCTGCCACGAAGGCTTCCGCCTGAAGGACGGCTAGGCGGCGCGCGGCGCGGCGGGCCCCCATCCGCCGCTGTGCTGCCGATGATGATGACCGCGTCCCCGCAGGTCCGGCCTGCGGAGACGCTTTTTGCTTTCGCCGAAAAGGATCGACTGTGGCTAGAAGGTTGGGCGTGGCTCTCGTGCTGTTGGCGCTGATCGCGGGCGCGGTTCTGTGGATACTGACCACTCCGGCCACGATCGCTGCGAGCGCACTCCCGGAACGAACGCCCGACCTCGCCAACGGCAAGGTCGCGTTCGACGCTGGCGGCTGCGCATCCTGTCACGCGACGCCGGGACAGGATGACCGCACCCGGCTTGGCGGCGGTCTGGCGATGAACTCGCCGTTCGGCACCTTCAACGTCCCCAATATTTCGCCTGATCCAACCACCGGCATCGGCAAATGGAGCGAGGCCGAATTCGTCACCGCGGTAATGCGCGGCACCGCCCCGGACGGCGCGCATCTGTATCCGGCATTTCCTTACCCGTCCTATGCCCATGCCAAGGTCGACGACGTCCGCGACCTGTTCGCCTACATCAAGACGCTGCCGGCCGTTTCGAACACGGCGCCGCCGCACGAACTGCCGTTCCCGTTCAACATCCGGCGCGCCGTTGGCGTTTGGAAACTGCTGTTCTTCGATACCAAGCCGTTCACGCCGGACCCGGCGCAGAGCGCGCAGTGGAATCGCGGCGCCTATCTGGTCAACGGCCTCGGCCATTGCGCCGAATGCCACAGCCCGCGCAATGCGCTCGGCGGCCTCGTCAGCGCCCAGCGCTTCGCCGGCGGGCCGGATCCCGAGGGCAAGGGCTGGGTGGCGAACATCACCCAGAAGGGCCTCAAGGACTGGAGCGAGAAGGATATCGCCTATTTCCTCGAGACCGGCATGACGCCGGAAGGCGACAGCGCCGGCGGTTCGATGGCGCGGGTGATCCGAAATACCTCGCAACTTAGCGGGCAGGATCGCGACGCGATGGCGGTCTATTTGAAGTCGCTGCCGCCGGTCGACGGGCCGGCGCGTCCGCCGCGCAAGTGAGCGGCGGTCGCCCGGACGTCATTTGGGGCCGAACGCCTTGAAGGTGATGATGGTGTGGGTGTCCTTGATGCCGGGGATCACCTGGACCTTTTCGGCGACGAAATGGCCGATGTCGGTGGTGCGGTCGACATAGAACTTCACCAGCAGATCGTACTCGCCCGCGGTCGAATAGATCTCCGACGCGATCTCGGCCTCGGCGATGGCGTTCGCCACCGCGTAGGACTTGCCGAGTTCGCATTTGAACTGAACGAAAAACGGGATCATCGCGTTGTCTTCTCCGAGGCTTGATCGGGGGCCATCAAGCCTAAAACGGCGGTGCGAGGCAAGCTTGCAGCCGGCCGAGCGGCACGATACCACGGATTGTGCACCTTGCGGGTCGGTCCGGCCCGTCCACGGACCACACGCGAGCAAGATATGGCAATTCCGATCGCAGTGACGATCGCAGGGTCCGATTCGGGCGGTGGCGCGGGTATCCAGGCCGACCTCAAGTCGTTTTCCGCCAATGGCGTCTACGGTGCCTCGGTGATCACCGCACTAACCGCCCAGAACACGCTCGGCGTCACCGGCATTCATGCGGTGCCGGCGGACTTCGTCACGGCGCAGATCGACGCCGTTTTCAGCGATCTCGCCGTCGCCGCGGTCAAGATCGGCATGGTGTCCCAACGTCAGGTGATCGAGGCGATCGCCAACGGATTGGCACGCTGGTCGCCGCCCAATGTGGTGCTCGATCCGGTGATGGTCGCCACCTCCGGCGATCGGCTGATCGATGACGACTGTATCGACGCCCTGCGGACACGGCTGATCCCGCGGGCCCGGATCATCACCCCGAACCTGCCGGAGGCGGCGGCGCTGCTGGACGAACCGATGGCGGCCGATCAGGCTGCGATCGAACGCCAAGGCATGCAGCTGCTCGCGCTCGGGTGCGAGGCGGTGCTGATCAAGGGTGGCCATGGGGATGGGCCGACCAGCACGGACTATCTGTTCAGCGCGGCCGGCACGGTGGCGCTGGTGGCGCCGCGGATCGCGACCAAAAACACGCACGGCACCGGATGCTCGCTGTCCTCCGCAATCGCCGCCCGGCTTGCCAAAGGCGAACAACTCGAGATCGCGGTCGGGCACGCCAAGGCCTGGATCAGCGAAGCGATCGCCGCCGCCGATCGGCTGCAGATCGGCCGTGGGCACGGTCCGATCCACCATTTCCATGCGTTCGACTGATCGGCGTGTCACTGACACGCGCGATAGTTGCCAGGCTGCAGAAATAAACTAAATCTAGGCACTAAGGTGAACCTTGCGCGTTGGTGGGGCCCAAGGAGCACCAATGACGCCACCGAGTTTATCCGACCGATTTCGTAGTTTCATTCATCAGTCAGAGTTCCCCTGCGTCGGTGCGAAATCCGCTCTCGCCAAAGGCACGCTCGAAGTGCTGGTCGCGCGAGATATCAGGTCCAATTGGGACGACCGTCGCATCTACGACGGAATCACTAACGTCGTTGCGAGCTACCGCGCAGATCGCGCGTTGTTCAGGAGTTTCGCGGTGATCTTCGAAGGTCCTGATGAGATCGACGAGCCCACGTTCGAGACCTATTTGTGGGCGCGCGCCGAAAGCCTGACCAACAAGGACACCTGGCTCGGCAAGCCTCACGATCAACGCGTCAGCAGCGATCCGGACAATCCGCATTTCTCGTTGAGCTTCGGTGAAGAGGCCTTCTTCATCGTCGGTCTGCATCCGCATGCCAGTCGTCCGGCCCGGCGCTTCGAGCGTCCGGTGCTGGTGTTCAATCTGCACGATCAGTTCGAGCAGCTACGCCGGCAAGGCCTCTACGAGAAAATGCGCGAGAAGATCATCGCGCGAGATATCGCTCTGGCTGGAACTCCGAACCCGATGCTGGCACGGCATGGCGTGAGTTCGGAAGCGCGTCAGTACAGCGGCCGGATCATCGCCGATCCGGAATGGAAGTGTCCGTTTCATCCGGTGGAACGCGTATGAGCGTCGCGACCATCCCGCCGCGCTCCGGCACCGCATTCCGGCTGCGCAAGGGCGAACATCTAACCGTGATCGACCCGCAGGGCGAGCAGGTCGCGGATCTCGTCGTGTTCAATGCGCAGGATCTTCGCGAGGCGATCTCGTCGGGGCGCAGTCTGGACTACGCCAGCAAATTGTATCTCACGACCAATGATCTGATCTACTCCAACCGCAGCAACGTCATGTTGAGGATCGTCGAGGACACGGTCGGCCGGCACGACTTCCTGCTGACGCCTTGCTCGCGCGAGACCTTCAAGATCATCTATCACGATGAAAATCCGCATCAGGGCTGTTTCGGCAATCTGGAAGCGGCGCTCGCGCCGTATGGGGTCGAGTCCGACGCGATCCCAGTGGCGTTCAACTGCTTCATGAACGTGGCGATCGCGCCCGAGACCGGCGCCTTCACGGTGGAAGCCCCGCTCAGCCGCGCCGGAAGCTACGTCAGGTTCCGTGCCGAGATGGATCTCATCGTCGGCCTGACGGCCTGTTCGGCCCTGCAATCGAACAACTACGCCTTCAAGCCGATCGATTATCGGATCGATTGAGCGGCTGATCCTCGCAGGACCCGGAGGTCGTCTCAGACAATAGTTGTCCCCGCCTTCGACGAAGGCCGGGGGGCCCCCGGGGCGGGTTGTCGCAGCACCGTCGCACTCCGCTGATAATCGGAAATCACTGAAGATTTCCAGATTCGCGACGGCCCCAATGACTCCCGATCTTGACAAATCCCTGGTTCAGACCGCCTACGCCCGCTGGGCTCCGATCTACGACGCGGTGTGCGGACCAGTGATGGTCAAAGGGCGGCGTGCGGCCGCAGCCGAAGCGCGGGTTCAGGGCGGCAAGATCCTCGAAGTCGGGGTCGGCACCGGGCTGTCGTTCGACGATTACGATGCGTCGACCGAAATCACCGGGATCGATCTCAGCGTCCCGATGCTGGAGAAGGCCCGCGCCAAGATGGCGACCGGCCGCTATCCGTGGGTCAAGGCCGTGCGCCAGATGGATGCGCACCATCTGCAGTTCGACGATGCCAGCTTCGACTGCGTCGTCGCGCAGTTCGTCATCACGCTGGTCGAAAATCCCGAGCAGGTGCTGTCGGAGTGTCACCGCGTGGTCAAGCCGGGCGGTCGTATCATCCTGGTCAATCATCTGTACTCCGAAGTCGGCGTTGCCGCCGCGGTCGAGCGCTGGGCGGCGCAGAAGACGCGCGGCCTCGGGCTGCGGCCGGAATTCCCCTTCGCGCGACTGCAGGCCTGGGCTCAGGCCAACAGCGACGCGATCCTGGTCGAGCGGCGCAAGATCAAGCCGTTCGGCATCTACACGCTGGTGTGCTTCGAACGAGCCGGCCCGTCGCTGGCAGCGTAGAGCCACCGCATTGTCATTCGCTGCCGCCGGCAGCCTGGCATGGGACAAAGACGATGAGCGACGACGGACCGGAACGACGTTTCCGTACGCTTTTCATTTCAGACGTTCATCTCGGTGCGCGCGGCTCGCAGGCCAACCTGCTACTGGATTTCCTGCGCGTCCACGATGCCGATACGATCTACCTGGTCGGTGATATCATCGACGGCTGGGCGCTGAAATCGAGCTGGTACTGGCCGCAGTCACACAACGACTTCGCCCAGAAGCTGCTGCGCAAGGCGCGCAAAGGCGCCCGGGTCGTCTACATCCCGGGCAATCACGACGAATTCCTGCGTTCGTATTACGGCACGCATTTCGGCGGCATCGAAGTCGCCGAGAGCGCGATCCATGTCGGCGCGGATGGCCGGCGCTATCTGGTGATCCACGGCGACATGTTCGATCTCGTGGTGCAGAACGCGCGCTGGCTCGCCCATGTCGGCGACAAGGCCTACGATCTGGCGATCCGCCTCAACCGGGTCGTCGCCGCGCTGCGCCGCTGGGCCGGCGTACCGTACTGGTCGCTGTCGCAATGGGCCAAGCTCAAGGTCAAGAACGCCGTCAACTACATCGGCGCGTTCGAGCAGACGCTGGCGCAGGAAGCCCGCCGCACCGGCACCGACGGCGTGATCTGCGGCCACATCCACACCGCCGCGATCCGCGACGATCACGGCATCCGCTACATGAACTGCGGCGACTGGGTCGAGAGCTGCACCGCGCTGGTCGAGCACGAGGACGGCCGGTTCGAAATCATCACCTGGACCGATCCGCTGAAGCGCAACCTGCCGGTGCCGCAGGTTGCGGAGCGGCGTGCCGCCTGATGCGTATTCTGATCGCCACCGACGCGTGGCACCCGCAGGTCAACGGGGTGGTGCGGACGCTGACGATGATGGCCGAGGCGGCCCGCACGCTCGGCACCGAAGTGGTGTTCCTGACGCCCGAGCCGTTTCCGACGGTGCGGCTGCCGAGCTATCCGGATCTGCGCGTCGCCATTCCAAACCCAGCCAAGATCGCCCGCCTGATCACGGCCGCGCAGGCCGACTGCATCCACATCGCCACCGAAGGCCCGATCGGCCTGATGGCGCGGCGCTACTGCATCAAGCGGGGGCTGCGTTTTACGACCAGCTTCCACACCCGCTTTCCGGAATATATTTCCGCGCGCGCGCCCATTCCGGAGTCGCTGGTTTGGGCATTGCTGCGGCGTTTCCACGGCGCGAGCCACGCGGTGATGGCAGCGACGACGGCGCTCGCCGATGAACTCCGCGACCGCGGCTTCAACAACGTGGTGCTATGGCCGCGCGGCGTCGACGGCGAGTTGTTTCGTCCGCGCCAAGGCGTCGATCTCGGCCTGCCGCGCCCGGTGTTCCTCTCGGTCGGCCGCGTCGCGGTCGAGAAGAACTTGGAGGCCTTTCTGGCACTCGATCTGCCAGGCACCAAGGTCGTCGTTGGTGACGGCCCAGCACGCGTGACGTTGCAACGTGATTTCCCGCAGGCCGTGTTCCTCGGCGCCAAACAGGGCGAGGCCCTCGCACAGGTCTACGCCGCTGCGGACGTGTTCGTATTTCCGAGCCAGACCGACACCTACGGGCTGGTGCTGCTCGAGGCGCTCGCCAGCGGCGTGCCGGTCGCAGCCTTTCCGGTGACGGGCCCGCGGGACGTGATCGGCGATGCGCCGGTCGGAGTCCTGAACGAGGATCTGCGCCAGGCGTGCCTCGGCGCACTGTCGATCTCCCGCGACGCTTGCCTCGAGTTTGCCGCAAAGCATACCTGGGTCGCGTCGGCACTCGCCTTCATCGACAACGTTACTCGGGTGTGGTTGATGGACCCGGAACCGATGTTGTCGCAGGACACCGGCAAGCCGCGCAGCCTGGTCGCCTGACCGCTCTTGGTCGGTCTGATCCTCAAGCCAACGTGCGTTGCTGCGCGACCTGCCCCGACGCTACGATGCGGCCATGATGGATTCAGTCTCACTACCCGTGACCGCCGCCGAGATCGACGCCGCCGCCGCCGTGTTGGCGCCCTATGCGGTGCGCACCCCGCTGCTGACCTCGCCGGCGCTCGACGCCGTCACCGGCGCGCGCGTGTATCTCAAGCCGGAGATGCTACAGCGCACCGGCTCGTTCAAATTTCGCGGCGCATTCAACAAGTTATCGTCGATCCCGGAGGCCATGCGCGGCGGCGGGGTGGTGGCGTTCTCGTCCGGCAATCACGCCCAGGGCGTCGCCGCTGCGGCGCAGATCCTCGGCATGCGCGCCACCATCGTGATGCCCGCCGATGCGCCGCTGTCGAAGCGTGAGCGCACCAAGGGCTACGGCGCCGAGGTGGTGCTGTACGATCGCGACCGCGAGGACCGCGAAGCGATCGCCCGCGACATCGCCGGCAGCCGCGGCGCGACGCTGGTGCCGCCTTACGACGATCCGAAAGTAATTGCCGGGCAGGGCACTGTCGGACGCGAGATCGCGGCCGATCTCGCCGCGCTCGGCATCACGCCCGATATCGTGGTCGCGCCCGCCTCCGGCGGCGGCCTCGTCGCTGGCACGGCGCTCGCGGTGACGACGCGCTTTCCCGAAGCGTCGGTGATGTCGGCCGAACCAGAAGCGTTCGACGACCACGCCCGCTCGATCGCGGCCGGGCGCCGCGAACCGCACAAGGCCGAAGGCCGCACTATTTGCGACGCGCTGATGGCGTCGATCCCGGGTGAGCTCACCTTCGCGATCAATCAGCAGCTTTTGTCGCGTGGCGTAACGGCAACCGATGCCGAGGTCGGCAAGGCCGTGGCTTTCGCTTTCCGCGAGTTCAAGCTAGTGGTCGAGCCGGGCGGCGCGGTCGCGCTGGCGGCGCTGCTGGCCGGCCACATTGATGCGCGCGGCAAGACCATCGCGATTGTGTTGTCGGGCGGCAATGTGGACGCCGATCTGTTCGCGAAACTGATCGCGTAACGAGCGTCGCCGAATGAACGGCGATCAGGAGAAAAACGCGATCTTCTCGGGCTGGCTCATCCGCCGCAGCGGCGCAAGCGCATCGCTGCGCGCCTGGCCGGGGTTGGTGACCATGCCGCTCGCCAGCAGGGCAGCGCCGAGCGACGCCGAAGCACCGGCGGTCGGAGCGGCAGAAACTGCGGCAGCCGAGGGAGCCGGAGGCGCCGTAACCGTTGCCGGCTCAACCATTCGAGCGGCGACCGGGTGAAGCGGCGGCTCGGGCACGTAAAGCGGCTCGCCGCGCTCGCCGATCTCGAAGCTCTGCATGTCGCCCGGCTGCTCGGTTTCCGCGCCGGATAGATCGATCGCCGGCTCGTGCGGCATCGCAACTTCGGCGACCAATCGGGCGATGTCGGGTGCGGTGGTGGCTTCGCGCTGGACCGCCTCAGCCTGCTGTGCTTCTGCCCGCTCGGCTGCTTCCGTCAGTTCCGCCTCAAGGCGCGCGGCTTCGATGGCGGCTTCGAGTTCGCCCGGTTCGTCGGGTTGCGGCGCCGACATTTCGAGCGCCACCAGATCGAGCATGGTGTCGACGTCCTCGTTCTCGCCGACAGGCGGTTCAAGGCCATCGGCGCCGGCCGTGTCCAGAGCTGAACTGGACGGGGCGGCCGTTGCTACGCTGCCAGCCTCGACGAATTCGAGTTCGTCGGTCGCAGTGCCGGTGACGATCGTCAGCGCTGGATCAAGCACGGCCGCTTCGGCAGATTGCGACTCAGGCGCCGCAGCGGCGCTCGGAACCGGAGATTCGGCTGCATCCGGCGACTCGGCCACGATGATCGCCGCTTCGGGCAAGTCACCATCGGCCGCGGGCGAGGTGGGGTCATCGCTCGCAGGCAACGGCTGGGACCGATGCGGCCGCTCGTGGCCGGCGAGATCATGAACTCGGTCGAGCAGGCCGTCGAACGCCGCCAGCACGGCCTCGCGATCGATCTCGCTGACCAGCCGCTGCCCCGCTTCGATCGCCGTGACCTGATTGTCCAGCAGATTGCAGATGCGCACATCGGCGCCGCATTCGCGCAGCGTCCACGACACTTCGCGGATGATGCGGGCGCCGTCGCGAGCGGCCGTCAGGGTGGCGTCGTTGTCGAGGCCCGCAATGGCTCTCGCCACCTCGGCGCGCGCCTCGCCGACGATCGCGCTGATCGCGACCAGCGAATCGCCGACTGCCGGCGAGCCGTTAGCCTGCTTCTGAGCGGAGAGATTCTGTTCGATGCGGGCGACCGCGTCGAGTACCATGCGGGTGTCGGCGTTGCGGTTACGCTTGGCGTATTCGCTGAGAAACCAGCGCCCGCGTGACGTCTCCATGAAGGCTTCGCGGATCGCGTCATAGTCCGCATCGCTCGGCATCGCCGCGCGAGCGGAGATCGGCGAAAGTGCGAATGCTTCATCGGCCATCACGGAGACTCATTGCACAAATCACTGCACGTCACGATAACGATCATCACGATCCGCCCTGAATCGCAATTGAATTGATGTTCCCCGAACCGAAAATCCCCACAAAATCAGGGCCTCCGAAGCGATTCGCGGTCGGTCTCGCGGTGTTCTATGCGACCGTTTTCAGCGTCACCGGCACCTATCTGCCGTTCTTCACCGTGTGGCTGAAAGCGATTGGTATCGAAGCCTCCTGGATCGGCGTGATCGTTGCCGCACCGTCGATCACGCGCTTCACTGTTCTGCCCTTCATCACCGCGCTGGCCGAGCAGCGTCACGCTTTGCGCGCTGCCTTGATTACCACGGCCAGCCTCACAGCGCTGGGGTTTGTGTGCCTCGGTCTGCTACGAGGGCCATGGGCGATCCTTGCGGTGTTCGTTCTCACCGCCTGCGCCTGGACGCCTCTCGTGCCACTGACCGACGGCTATGCGCTGAAAGCCGTGACACGGTTCGGTCTGAACTACGGACCGTTGCGGCTGTGGGGCTCAGCCGCGTTCGTCGTCGGCGCGCTGGTGAGCGGTGTGCTGGCCGACCTGATCGCACCGGAGCATCTGATCTGGGTGATCGCCGCCACAGCTGCGCTCGGTATCTGCGCCGCCTTCGGCTTGCAGCCGCTCGATGCGCCCGGCACACGGCCGGCGGCACCGCTGCGCCGCGTCGTACTGCTGCGCAATCCGACGTTCCTGGCGATCATCATGTCGGCGGGGCTGATTCAGGGCAGCCACGCCGCCTACTACACGTTCGGCTCGATCGTCTGGCAGGGCGCCGGTTATGACGGCAAGACGATCGCCAGCCTGTGGATCCTCGGCGTGCTCGCCGAGATCGTGGTGTTCGCGCTGTCACCGCGGCTGAGGATTGCGCCGTCGCTGATGATGTTGATCGGCGCCCTCAGCGCTGTGGTGCGCTGGCTGATCACCGCGCAGGATCCGCCGCTTGCCGTGCTGATCGCCGTGCAGGTGCTACACGGATCGACGTTCGGGCTGACTCAGCTCGGCACCATGGGCCTGTTGGTACGGCACGCGCCGGGCCATGTCATCGCCCGGGCGCAGGGTTACTTCACGGCCTGCACGGGCCTGGCGATGAGCAGCGCCGCGATGCTGTCCGGCCTGCTGTTCGCTCATATCGGGCTCGCCGTGTACGATCTGATGGCCGCGATGGCGCTGACCGGTGCGCTGGTCGTGCTGCTGGCTCGCCGCCGGTTCGAGACGGCGCCGGTCGATCAACCCCACAACGCGGGTTCGGGCGGATAGACGGTGCTGGCCTCGTAGCGAAGTCCATGGTCGCGGTCTTTCGCGAGTAGCAGCGGGCCGTCGAGATCGACGAAGCGTGCCTGCGGCGTCAGTAGCATCGCCGGCGCCATCGCCAGTGAAGTCGCGACCATGCAGCCCACCATGATATCGAGACCGAGTGCCTGCGCGACCTGCGCCATCGCGATCGCTTCGGTGATGCCGCCGGTCTTGTCGAGCTTGATGTTGACCGCATCGTAGCGGCCGCGCAGCGCTTGCAGCGAGTCGCGCGCGTGGACGCTTTCGTCGGCACAGACCGGGATCGGCCGGCGGATCGTTGCCAGTGCCTCGTCATGTCCGGCCGGCAATGGCTGTTCCACCAGCGTGACGCCGGCGTCGGCGCAGGCTGCGAGGTTGCGGGCGAGATTGTCCGGGGTCCAGGCCTCGTTGGCGTCGACGATCAGTTCCGATTTCGGCGCCGCGCGGCGCACCGCCGCGATCCGTGCCTCATCGCCGTCGCCGCCGAGCTTGATCTTGAGCAGCGATCGCGTTGCAGCCTTTGCGGTCGCTTCGGCCATCGCTTCGGGCGTGCCGAGGGAGATCGTATATGCGGTCGTTGCCGCTGTTGGCGCAGCGACGCCGAGCAGGTCCCAGACGCGCCGGCCGCTCAGCTTGGCTTCGAGATCGAGCAGCGCGCAATCGAGCGCATTGCGGGCGGCGCCCGGCGGCATCGCGGATTGCAGCGTCGTGCGATCGAGCCCGCGCAGCAGCGGCTCCTGCATCGCTTCGATTGCGGCGAGCACGCCGTCGGGCGTTTCACCGTACCGCGCATAGGGAACACACTCGCCGCGGCCGGTGTTGCCGTCGCGCGTGATCTTCGCGACCACAACCACGGCTTCGGTTTTGGCGCCGCGGCTGATGGTGAATGCACCGGCGATCGGCCAGCGCTCGAGGCGTGCATCAAATTGGGACGGATTGATGGAAGTCATTCGAATTTCTGACAAACTGAAGCCAAGGGTTGCTCCGCGCAACTAAGTATGGCTGTTAGCGGGTGTTCCCCACAAGCCGCTGTTTGACTTTCCGGATGGCTCAAAATGGCACAGCAATTGGCCTTGGACGGTGATCCAACGCTCGAGCGGATTACGCGCGGCGAAGGTCTCGCGCTGTGCGCCGCCGGCTCGTGGACCGCGCGGTTCGCGCCGGCGCTGGAGCGCATCGTCGCCGACGCCGAGCAACTCACCGGAACCAAGCCGAACATCTTCATCGACGTGTCTCAGGTCGCGCGCCTCGACACTTTCGGCGCCTGGCTGATCGAACGGCTGCGCCGCAATCTCGCTCAAGACGGCGCCGAGGCCAGCATCGCCGGCCTGTCGGCGAACTATGCGAGCCTGGTGGACGAGGTGCGCCAGGTGAAGCCGGCACCGCCGCCGGCGCGGGAGTCCGGTGCGCTGCGCGGCTCTGTCGAGAAGCTCGGCCGCACCATGTATTCGTTCGGCGACGATATCGTCGCGCTGATCAGCATGATGGGCGCGGTGCTGGCCGGCGTCGCGCGGGCGATCCTGCATCCATCGACCTTCCGCCTTACGTCCACGGTGCATCACCTCGAGCAGGTCTGCTGGCGGGCGGTGCCGATCGTCGTGCTGATCACCTTCCTGATCGGCTGCATCATCGCCCAGCAGGGCATCTTTCACTTCCGCCGCTTCGGCGCCGACGTCTTCGTTGTCGACATGCTCGGCGTGCTGGTGCTGCGCGAGATCGGCGTGCTGCTGGTCGCCATCATGGTGGCGGGCCGCTCGGGCAGCGCCTACACGGCTGAACTCGGCTCGATGAAGATGCGCGAGGAGGTCGACGCGCTGCGCACCATGGGGTTCGATCCGATCGACGTCCTGATCGTGCCGCGGCTGATCGCGCTGGTCATCGCGCTGCCGATCCTCACCTTCCTGGGCGGGATGGCGGCGCTGTATGGCGGCGGGCTGGTCGCGTGGCTGTACGGCGGGGTTGATCCCGAGGCCTTTCTGCTGCGGCTGCGCGATGCGATCTCGATCAATCACTTCACCGTCGGCATGATCAAGGCGCCGGTGATGGCGGCGGTGATCGGCATCGTCGCTTGCGTCGAGGGCCTCGCGGTGCGCGGCAGCGCGGAGTCGCTCGGCAGTCACACCACCGCCTCGGTGGTGAAGGGCATTTTCTTCGTGATCGTGATGGACGGCGTGTTCGCGATCTTCTTCGCGTCGATTGGAATCTGACGCATGCCGACAGCGACCGATCCGATCATCCGGGTGCGCGACGTCTCGGTGCAGTTCGGCGCCACCCGGGTGCTCAACGAACTCAGCCTCGACGTCCGCCGCGGCGAGATCCTCGGCTTCGTCGGGCCGTCCGGCGCCGGCAAATCGGTGCTGACCCGGACCATCATCGGGCTGGTGCCGAAGCTCAGCGGCTCGATCGAGGTGTTCGGGATCGATCTCGACGCCGCCGGCAAGGCGGAGCGGCGCGGCGTCGAGCGGCGCTGGGGCGTGTTGTTCCAGCAGGGCGCGCTGTTCTCGTCGCTGACCGTTCGGCAGAACATCCAGTTTCCGATCCGCGAGTATCTCAAGCTGTCGCAGCGGCTGATGGACGAGGTCACCGTCGCCAAGCTGGTGATGGTCGGCCTCAAGCCCGAGGTGCTCGACCGCTTCCCGTCCGAACTGTCCGGCGGCATGATCAAGCGCGTGGCGCTGGCGCGGGCGCTGGCGCTCGATCCGGAACTCGTCTTCCTGGACGAGCCGACCTCGGGCCTCGACCCGATCGGCGCCGGCGATTTCGACGAGCTAGTGCGTACTCTGCAGCGGACTTTGGGGCTTACCGTTTTCATGGTAACTCACGATCTCGACAGCCTGCACACCGCCTGTGATCGGATTGCCGTGCTTGGTGACGGCAAGGTGATCGCGGCCGGCTCGATGGCCGATATGCAGGCTTCGCAGCATCCGTGGCTGCGATCGTATTTTCACGGCAAGCGGGCACGCGCGGTGGTCGGTTAGCGATGCGCAAATCGAATGTGGTTCAGGATGTTTCGACAGCGAGTGCCGCTTTCAGCCCGCAATTGGCGCGCACAGACAGCGTGCCGGCGGCGCCGGACCAGGTCGGAGTAGAGTAATGGAAACCCGGGCGAATTATTTCCTGATCGGCATCTTCACCCTCGCGGTCATCGCCGCCGCGTTCGGTTTCGTGCTGTGGTTTCAGAGCCTGCACTCCACCAAGGCGCGCAGCCCGCTGCGGGTGGTGTTCGAGGGCGCGGCGTCCGGCCTGCGCAACGGCGGCAGCGTCAACTTCAACGGCGTCCGGGTCGGCGAGGTGATTTCGGTCAAGCTCGACAATCCGAAGCGGGTGGTGGCGCTGGCGATGGTCGAGAACACCGCGCCGATCCGCAAGGACACGCTGGTCGGCCTGGAATTCCAGGGCCTCACCGGCGTCGCGGCGATCTCGCTGAAGGGCGGGATGGAATCGGCGCCGCCGGTGCCGCTCGACGAGGACGGCGTGCCGGTGCTGACCGCCGATCCCGAGCTGCTGATGGACATCTCCGAGTCGGTCAAGGCAACGCTGCGCAACGTCAACAAGGTGGTGGCCGAGAACGCCGAGTCGGTGAAGGATTCGTTGCAGAACCTGCAGGTGTTCACCTCCAGCCTGGCGCGCTCCTCGGACAAGATCGACAGCATCATGGCCAAGGTCGACGGCGTCATCGGCAAGACCGACAGCGTGATGCAGGGCATCGACGCGCTGGCCGGCGGCAAGGACGGCGGCGAGTTGTTCCAGGCGGTGAAGTCGTTCCGCGAACTCGCCGACAATCTCGACAAGCGCTCCAACGCGCTGATCCTCGATGGCCGCCGCACGCTGGGTGATATCAGCCGCGCGGTGAATAACCTCGACCGCAACCCGACGCGCCTGTTGTTCGGGCCGAGCAACACCGCCCAGGAGCAGCAGCCGCCGCGCATCCAGGCCGCTCCGCCAGCCGCCGCCCGCGCCGAGCAGCCGCGCCCGCCGCGCCGCCGCACGCAGTAGGATGAGCTGGGCGAGGGGAGGTCGAGTGCCGATCGCACCAGCCTCTCGTTCGTCATTCCGGGGTGTGCCACCGGGGCCGGCCTTAGGCGGGCCCGATGACAGGCTCCGCGCGAACCCGGAATCTATGACGACCGCGGTCAATGTTGACCATGTGGGGGATCGTCCGCGGTAGAGTGAGGCAGGCCGTGGGACTAACAACACCCGTCATTGCCGGGCTTGATCCGGCAATCCATCCTCTTCGCAAGATGTCTCTCCTCGCGAGTGGGCATTCCTCAGCGCTCCGCGCGCGATGGATGCGCGGGCCTTCGCCGTGCCGAAGGGGCTCTGGCCCCGGACGCGGGTCGAGCCCGCGCATGACGGCGGAGGGTGGGGCACGGCCGTGCTCCCAAGTAAGCTGTCATCACCCGCGAATGCGGGTGATCCAGTATTGCAGAGCGCTCGCGGCAATGTTGGTGCCGACCAACGAAATGCTCTGGGATACTGGGTCGCCCGCTTTCGCGGGCGATGACGTAAGAGGGTGGGGTGCCCCTCGTCCGTGACGTCGAACCGATTT
>NZ_JAJNAL010000006.1 GCF_022271405.1 Rhodopseudomonas infernalis
GCTACGGCTACGGCTACGGCTCCGGCTACGGCTACGGCTACGGCTCCGGCTACGGCTACGGCTCTAAAGAATATTGGCTGGCCACAATCCCGGGCTTCGCCCGGAAGTGGCCAGTCTCTCAGCAGGAGCGCCTGGCGGCGCTCGAGAAGGAGGGTGCGACGATCGCGTTCTGGCGGTCGGACAGCGCTGGCCGTGCCTGCAACGGGGGACGGCAGAAGTCGCCCGTTCAGCCCGGCACTGTGGAAGAGCTCGAAGGGCCGCTTGAGATCTGCACCAAGCAGGGCCTTCACGCGACGTTCATTCCGCCGAAGTGGAAAGGCGATCGCTGGTGGATCGTTGCGCTGATCGGCGAGGTGCAGAGCGAAGGCGACAAGGTGGCGGCGCTCCGTCGTGAGATCGTCGGAGAGTGCCTGTGAAGGGCGAACGCCTCAGCAACCGGCAGATCGCGACGCTCAAGCAGCTCGCGGTCTGCTGCTCGGCTGGCGGTCAGTACGCACTGACGCGCGATCAGCGCGAGGCCATGGCGCCGCTGTGGCGGCGCGGGCTTATCGAAATTTGGTACCGGCAGGGCGTGGATAGCAATCCGTCGCTGCAGGGGCCGTTCTACCGGCCGTCGGAAGCAGGCTGGGTGCTGATCCGTGCCGTGCTGGCTGGTGGAATTGAAAGGTGTGCCGCATGACCTTCCTTCCTCCCGGACATCCGCCGCTGAAATTCCATCCGCTGGCGAACCTGTTTCCGATGCTCGCCGATGCCGAGATCGATGATCTCGGCGCCGATATTGCCGAGCATGGCCAGGTCGAAACCGTCAAGCTGCATCGCGGCATGATCCTCGACGGCCGCAATCGCTACACCGCCTGCACCCGCAAGGGCATCGGCGTCCGCACCGAAGTGTTCACCGGCACCGATCGCGAGGCGCTCGCCTGGGTGATCAGCAAGAACCTCAAGCGCCGCCATCTCAACGAAAGCCAGCGCGCCATGGTGGCGGCGCGGCTCGCCACCTTGAAGCTAGGCGACAACCAGTCGACGCGGGCGGCTGCGCCAATTGGCGCAGGCGTCGCGGATCTGCTGAACGGCGTCGCACCGGCGCCGGCTGGTGCCGAGCCGGAGCCTCTGGTGTCGCAGACCGAAGCGGCGTCGACGCTCAATGTCGGCCGGCGCAGCGTGCAGCGCGCGGCCGTGGTGCAGGAGAAGGGCGCGGCGGAGCTGCAGCAGGCGGTCGAGACCGGGCAGATCGCCGTGTCGGCGGCGGCTGATATCGCGGCGCTTCCGATCGAAGAGCAACGCGCGATCGTCGCGGCCGTCGATCCCAGGGTGGTCAAGGAGATCGCCAAGAAGAACCGCAGCGAAAAGCAGGCGGCGGGGCGCGAGAGACGGCTAGCCAAGATGGCGACGCCGGAGGCGGCGCCGCTGCTCACCGGCAAGAAATACGGCGTGATCTATGTCGACTTGCCGCGCAAGTTCAACGTGTTCTCGGACGAGACCGGCCTGGAGAAGTCGCCGGAAAATCACTACCGCACCGAGCCGTTCGATTACCTCGCATCTTTGCGCGAGCAGATCCTGGCGCTGGCGAACGACAATTGCGCGATGCTGATGTGGGGCTGGGCTTGCTCTTTGTTCGACCAGATGGACCTCCTGGCCGAATTTGGCTTTGCCTCGCGGCGCCCTTGGGGGGCGGATGGCCGGCTGCTGCGTGGGCCCGACGGCCAGCTCCTGCCCCCGTCCGGTGAGGGAACGTACCGGTCGCATCAGATCTGGGCCAAGCGCGCGTCGACCGGCAACTACAATCGCGGTACCGGCTTCTGGTGGATCGACTGCCACGAGCTGCTGATGCTCGGCGTGCGCGGCGACGTGCCGGCTCCGCTGCAGGGCACACAGGCGATGTCGATCCTCGATGCCGAGCTCGGCGATCACTCCGCCAAGCCGGATGCCTTCCGCGACCAGATTGATCGCTACTTCCCCGGCGTGCCGAAGATCGAATTGTTCGGCCGCGTCGATGACCCCGCAGCATGGCGCGCGCGATGGCCGGACTGGGACGTCTGGGGCAACGAGGCTGCGCCGATCGCGGAGGTTGCGGAATGAGTATGACCGCTGCTCAGATGGCTGAACTGATTGATCAGGATTGGAATCCCGAAGTCGAGAGCATTGAGCTTTATGCGCAGCGTGAGCTTGCTGCCGAGAGCGTGGAGACCTTCGGTAAAGCCCTGCAGATCCTGATCGAGGTCCATGAGGGCGATCGTGCTTTCGACGATATCCGCAAGGTCTTTTCGGGAAAGACTGCAGAATGATGGAGTTGATCGTGGACAGCTTCGCGGGCGGCGGCGGTGCATCGACCGGCATCGAGATGGCGCTCGGCCGTTCGCCGGACATCGCGATCAATCACGATGCGGTCGCGCTGGCGATGCACGAGGCGAACCATCCGGCGACGGTGCATCTGACTTCGGATATCTGGTCGGTCGATCCGGTGAGCGCCTGCGGCGGCCGTCCGGTCGGGCTTCTCTGGGCGTCGCCCGACTGCAAGCACTTCTCCAAGGCCAAGGGCGGCAAGCCGGTGGAGAAGAACATCCGCGGGCTGGCGTGGGTGGTGGTGCATTGGGCCAACACGGTCGCGCCGCGGGTGATCATCCTCGAGAACGTAGAGGAGTTTCAGACGTGGGGGCCGCTCGGTGACGATGGCCGGCCGTGCGCGGCCCGCAAGGGGCTGATCTTCAAGCGATGGGTCGGTGAGCTGGAGCGGCTCGGCTACGCGGTCGAATGGCGCGAGCTGCGCGCCTGCGACTACGGCGCACCGACGATCCGCAAGCGGCTGTTCCTCATCGCTCGGCGCGACGGTGAGCCGATCGTGTGGCCGGCGCCGACGCACGGCGCTCCGGAGTCCGAGGGCGTGCGTAGCGGCTCCCTGAAGCCCTGGCGCACGGCCGCCGAGATCATCGACTGGTCGCTGCCGTGCCCGTCGATCTTCGATAGCGCTGTGGAGATCATGGTGAAGCACGGCCTGCGCGCGCAACGCCCGCTGCAGCCGGCGACGCTGGCACGGATCGCCAAGGGCGTGAAGCGCTACGTGCTCGATGCGGCCAAGCCGTTCATCGTCAATCTGACGCATCATGGCGAAGGCCAGATGCAGGATGTCGTCGATCCGCTGGCGACGGTGACCGCTGCGCACCGCGGCGAAAAGGCGATGGTGATGCCATTCGTCAGCGCTGCCCAGCATGGTGGCAAGGTCCGCGATGCTGGCGATCCGTTGCACACCGTCGCGGCGTCGCCAAAGGATCAGAATCAGATCATCGCGGCGCACCTGACGAAGTTTCGCGAGAACAGCGTCGGCGCTTCGCTGGAAGATCCTGCTCCGACGATCACGGCGAACAGCTTCATCAAGCGGCCGGGCGGCGCCGCGCCGATCGGTTTGGTGGCTCCCGTGTTGACGTCCTACTACGGCGCTGGCGAGGGAGATGACGTTCGGGCGGCATCGCCTGGCGAGCCGCTGCGGACGCAGACGACCGGCAATCGCCATGCGGTTGTCGCTCCGCACCTGATGACGATGCGCCACGCCGACAAGCCGTTCAACGAAGCGGACCGGCCATCTCATACGATCACCAGCGGCGGCGCGCACATGCACCTGGTCGCGGCGTTCCTGGCGCAGAACAATTATCAGGAGCCCGGGCACGACGCGCGGACCCCGCTATCGACTGTCGTGGCAAAGGGATCAACGCAGGCTGTCGTCTCTGCCGGCATCGTCAATCTGAAGGGGTCCGATCGACGCGGCCGTGATGTGGCCGAGCCTGCACCGACGCAGTGCGCAGGCGGCGAACATATCGCGACGTCGACTGCCTTCGTTGTGAAATACTACGGCGCCGATCAGGATCCGAAGATCGACGATCCGCTTCACACGGTGACCAGTAAGGCGAGGTTCGGGCTTGCCGAGGTGTTGGCGTCGATCCCGCCGTTCGGTCCGGAGCATGTCGCGAAGGCGCGACGCGTCGCCGATCTGCTGCGTTCGTTCGGGTTGTGGGACGAACGTGAGTTCGTGACGCTGACCATCGCCGGGATCGAGGTCGTCATCTCGGATCTCGGTCTGCGCATGTTCGTGCCGCCAGAGTTGTTTCGCGCGCAGGGATTTCCCGACAGCTACATCATCGATCGCGACGCCGCCGGCAGGCCGATCACCAAGACCCAGCAGGTCGCCAAATGCGGCAACAGCGTCTGTCCGCCGATGGCGGCGGCGCTGGTGCGCGCGAACTACGCGCCTCGTGAAGTCGAGCAGTTTATGGAGGCGGCCGAATGAGTGCGGGTGCGGCTGCGATCATGGATATGCCGGTACTGCGAAGCGCTGCTGGAGAGCCGCCGCTCGGCGATGGCGGCAAGTTCTTCCGCGACGATCAGGCGGAGGTGTTCGATCATCCCGTGCAGGCGTACCAGTCGCGCGCCAGCCGGATCCTGCTGATCGAGCTGGAGAACGGGAGCTGGTTGTCGGCGCCGCCGAGCCTGTCGGTCATGCTGCCGCAGCATTCGACCCGCGAGGCTGCGCTGCGCACCGCGATCGCCCGGATGGTGCGGCGGGCCCGGAAGTACATGCGCAACAAGGAAGATGAGGGGACGTGCTGGGGCACGGGCTACGCCGGGCGGATCATCGAATGGGCGCTGTCGCTGAAGCCGGAAACGGCCGCTGCGGCGGATGCCCGGGTCAAGCCCGGGCATGACGATGCTGGTGAGTTGCCGCAAGGAAATCAACCAGAAGCCGCTGCGGCACAGGCATTTTCCGAGGTTTTGGACGGCGAAGGAAATCAACCCGCTGCGGCGCTCGCCGATCCGGTCGTGGCGGCGCTGGTGACGGCGCACCGGGTCCGCAAGGCCTGGCCGGCCGGCCATGCGGTCGCGATGACCAATCCGGTCGTCAACCGCCGGCAGATGACGATCGGGACGTGCAGCTGCGGCCACGTCATCAGCTATCGCTGGGGCGAGCATGCCAAGATGGATGCGGCCATCGAGGCGCACTGGCAGAAATTCGATCACCTGCCCGACAAGGTTGCATGGCGCGGTGAGCCAGCTGGTGCGTCTTCGGGCGATGGTGGGGTGCAAATCAATAGTTCTCCGGCGACGGAGACCGAGATTCTGGGCGGGGTTGCCGGTGCCTGCAGCGGAATCAAATGCGGAGAGAACCGGACGAGAACCGAGATCGCGACCAGCGGTGACAGTCGGGAGAGACCGGCAACTGATCCCGTAGCGAAAGCAACCAAAGGCAAAGCCGGAACGGCTGGGGCCCAGGGTCCCGTAAGACAACCCACCGCCGGAACGGGGTTGCAAGTAGGCGCGTCAGGCGCGGTCCTGACTACAACGTCTGAGTTTATGGACGTGACAGCCGGAGAGACGGCACCTCATTCTTCGGCTGCGCCAATTGGCGCAGCTGCCGCCGATGACGATGAAGTTGACGACGACATCGACCTCGACGACCTGTCGATCGACTGGCCGTCCTACGATGCCTTCCTCGAGGACAAGATCGTCTCGGCGCCGATGCGCGGCATCGAGGTGGCGCGGGACGATCTGCATCCGTGGTTGAAGCCGCATTGCAAGGACCTCGTGGTCTGGGCGCTGCGGCTCGGCTGCGCGGCGATCTTCGCCAGCTTCGGCCTGCACAAGACCTCGATGCAGCTCGAATGGGCGCGGCAGCTTCACCGCCGCACCGGCGGGCTCACGCTCAACGTGCTGCCGCTCGGCGTCCGTCACGGCTTCATCGAAGAGGCCGAACAACTCGGCATGGACCTGCGCTTCGTCCGCAGCGATGCCGGCGTTGCGACGCTCCTTGCCGAGGGGGTGGTGCACTTCGCCACCAATTACGAGAGCCTGCGCGACGGCAAGCTCGATCCGAACCAGTTCGACGCGGTGTCGCTCGATGAAGCTTCGATCCTGCGCAGCTACGGCTCCAAGACGTTTCAGGAGTTCCTGCCGCTGTTCGCCAAGCTGCCGTTCCGCCTGGTGGCGACCGCGACGCCGTCGCCGAACCGCTACAAGGAGTTGATCCACTACGCCGGCTTCCTCGGAGTGATGGATACCGGCCTTGCCCTGACGCGCTGGTTCCAGCGCAACAGCGAGAAGGCCGGCGACCTCACGCTCTACCCGCACAAGGAAGACGAATTCTGGATGTGGGTGCACTCCTGGGCTGCCTTCCTGCAGAAGCCCAGCGAGCTCGGCTACAGCGACGAAGGCTACGAACTGCCGCCGCTGAAACTGCGCTGGCATGAAGTGCCGGCGGATCACAGCAAGGCGGAGCCGGAGCGCGACGGGCAAAGCGTGATGTTCCGCGACGTCGCCGCGAGCCTCTCCGAAGCCGCCAAGGCGCGGCGCGACAGCCTGCAGGCGCGCGTCGCCAAGATGACGGAGATCATCGCGCAGGATCCGGAGGCGCACCGGCTGATCTGGCACGATCTTGAGGCGGAGCGCGAGGCGATCGAGCAGGTGGTGCCGGGTGTGGTGACGATCACCGGCACCGGCATGGATATCGACGAGCGCGAACTGCGGCTCGCCGATTTCGAGAAGGGGCGGACGCAGTATTTCGCCACCAAGCCGGTGCTGTCCGGCTCCGGTTCGAATTTCCAGTATCACTGCCACAAGGCGATCTATCTGGCGCTGCCGGGCTACGGCTACAAGTTCAACGACTTCCTGCAGTCGCTGTTTCGGCTGCAGCGCTTCGGCCAGCAGCACCCGGTCGAGATCGATATCATCTATTCGGAAGACGAGCGGAGCGGCCGCGCGGCGCTCGAGGAAAAGTGGGCGCGCGACACCGAGATGCGAAACCGGATGAGCGAGATCATCCGCCGCCACGGCCTCGACGCGCTGCCGATGCGCGATGCACTGCTCCGGACCATGGGCGTCAAGCGCGTCGAGATCCGCGGCGAGCGCTTCGTGGCGATCAACAATGACGCGGTCGCCGAATGCCGAACCTGGCCGGACAATTCGGTCGACCAGATCGTGACCTCGATCCCGTTCTCCAATCACTACGAATATTCGGCGAGCTATCGCGACTTCGGCCACACCGACGATAACGGTCACTTCTGGAGTCAGATGGATTTCCTGACGTGCGAGCTGCTGCGGATGCTGCGGCCGGGCCGGCTCGCCTGCATCCACGTCAAGGACCGGGTGTTGTTCGGCTCGGTGACGGGCGAGGGGGTGCCGACGATCTCGCCGTTCCACGCAGAAGCGATCATGCACTACCGGGCGCACGGCTTTCAGTACATGGGCATGATCACCGTCGTCACCGACGTGGTGCGGGAGAACAATCAGACCTATCGGCTGGGCTGGAGCGAAGTCTGCAAGGACGGCACCAAGATGGGCGTCGGCTCGCCCGAATACGTGCTGCTGCTGCGCAAGCCGCAGAGCGACCGCAGCCGCGGCTATGCCGATGTTCCGGTGACCAAAGAGAAATGGGACGGCGACGACCCGGCCGCGGGCGAGGGCGCCGGTTACTCCCGCGCGCGCTGGCAGATCGACGCGCATGCATTCTGGCGCTCCAGCGGCAACCGCCATTTGACCGCCGAAGAGTTCGCGCTGTGCGGCCCGGCGGACCTGGCCAAGCTGTTCGCCCGCACCACGGCTGAGCGGATCTACGACTACGAAGCCCATGTCACGATCGGGGAGCGGCTGGAGAAGACCGGGACGCTGCCGGCGTCGTTCATGTCGATCGCGCCGGGCTCGCACGATCCGGACGTCTGGCACGACGTCAACCGGATGCGGACGCTGAACATGCTGCAGCAGCGCAAGGGCGCCGAGATGCATGTTTGCCCGCTCCAGTTCGATATCGTCGACCGGCTGATCGAGCGCTACTCGAACCCGGGCGACCTGATCTTCGATCCGTTCGGCGGACTGATGACGGTGCCGTATCGCGCGCTGCTCAAGGGACGCCGCGGCGCCGCGACCGAGCTGAGCGCCCTCTACTTCCTCGATGGCGTCTACTACCTGCATGCGGCCGAAGAGCAAATGGCGGTGCCGGAGCTGTTCGACCTGGTGGCGGCGGACCAGCATCAAAAAACGAAGGATCAATCATGAGCACTGAACCGAAGCTTCCGACGCGGGCCGATTGGGATGCCGCATCGCCCTACGAAAAAGGCGTGATGTCCTACAAGTTCGCGCACTGGGATGGCAGCGAGATCCCGGCCTCAAATCCGTTCCCGGCTGGGAGCGGCGATTCCGCCAGGTTCGACCAGGGCGCATGGACAGCGATGCTGTGCACCCAGGACTTCAGCGAGGATTGATCCGATGAAACAATCCCGCCTGATGTCTCTCGTCGAGAGCTTCATCAACATCGCCGTCGGCTTCGGCATTTCGCTCGGCGCGCAGGTCGTGTTCCTGCCGATGCTCGGCGTCGTCGTCGACTTCCATCAGAACCTGATCTTCGCGCTGATCATGACGGTGATCTCGATCGTCCGGAGCTACTTGCTGCGCCGGGTATTCGAGGCGTTCCGTATTCGGCGGCCGCTGTCGCCGTTCATGCAGGCCGTGATCGCCGAACGCTTTCGACAGATCGAGGCGGAGGGCTGGAGCGTCGAGCACGACGACGATCATCCGCGCGGCAAGCTTTCACAGGCCGGCGCCGTCTATCTGCTTGCCGCCGGCTCCTCGCCTCATCATGTGCCGCCGCTGTGGCCGTGGGCTGATGAGTGGTGGAAGCCAGTCGGGTTCCGGCGCGATCTGGTCAAGGGCGCTGCGCTCGCGATCGCCGAAGGCGAGAAGTTCGATCGCGGCAAGACGAAATTCCGGTGAGGGACTGAGCCATGTCAGCACAGATGAAGCCTGCAGACGAGCCGGCGACGCGGTTCGCCAATGATCAGTTGAAGTCGATCGTCGAGCGTGTCGAGCGGCTCGAGGAAGACAAGAAGGGCATCGCGGACGACATCCGCGACGTCTACGTCGAGGCGAAGGGCAATGGCTACGACGTCAAGGCGCTTCGCACCATCGTCCGCCTGCGCAAGCAGGATGCCAATGAGCGCGCCGAGCAGGAGACGATCCTCGAGACCTACATGCAAGCGCTGGGGATGCTGTGATGGACATCGATCTGAAGAGGTTCTGTGCCTATCCGGGCATGCATGAGGTGCACCGGCGCTGGACGGAAACGCCGTTCTCTTGTGGCGCTTTCAGCTACGCAACTAACGGCCACATCATGGTGCGCGTGCCGCGGCGGGACGATGTGTCCGAAGTCCAGGTGCAGGGTAAGTGGGACGCGCCGCTGCGGTTAGAAGGCCGGGGTGCGCTGCGGTTCGTGCCGTTGCACTTCGATCTGCCGGAGGCTCCGGAGACGGGGCCATGCCTGCTCTGCGATGGCCGAGGACATCTGAGGGGGTGCCCGGAGTTCGCATGTGAGTTCTGCGGTGGTTGTGGTTGGATCGATCAGGAATCGCCGATCTCGACCGAGATCGGTGGCGGCTATTTCAGGCTGAGCTACGTGCGCCGGATCGCTGAACTTCCTGATGTTCGCGTCGCGATCCACGACATGGTGAACAACCTGTGCGGGCCGCTGCAGTTCAATTTCGACGGCGGCATCGGTGCGTTGATGCCTCTTACTGGCCCCTGCGCCGAGCATGTCGAGGTGTGCGGCCAAGCCGTAGGGGTGCTGTGATGCAACGAGAAATCCTGATCGTATTAGGCCCGACCGCAATGGCGTCGCTGCTGACCGGCACGGTACTGATCAGCCAGTGCATCGCTGCCGTCAACCGCATGGGTGTCGGTGCGTTGAGCGAATTCAGTCTCAATCTGATCGTCGCGTTGGTGCTGATCAACCATGCCGTCAACGATGCGCGTAGCTGGTTTCCGGACGGCGTCTATCGGCGTCGGCTATTCTGGTGGAAGATGACCGGAGACCGTCAATGATCTCCGGCTCCGCCAATTGGCGCATCCTCGCCCGGGTCCGCGCTGTGATCTGGTATCTGCGCAATCCGCAGCCGGTGCGGCGCCGGCTGCCGGAGCGTCGGCACTCCGACACGTTCGATTTCGAGTTCGAAGGGCTGCGCGCGCCGATCACCGTGACGGTCGGCTACTATCCGGACGGCGCCGTCGGCGATGTCTTCATCGACGCCGGCAAGGCGGGCGAACAGATCGCGGCGATCGCACGCGACAGTGCGATCATCCTCAGCCACGCGCTGCAATATGGCGCGCCGCTCGAGGTCGTCGCCCGGGCGCTGACCCGCGATGACCGCCATGCGGCGCAGACCATCGTGTGTGTGGCCGTCGATAAGCTGCTGCGCGCGCAAGGCGTCGTCATCGCGCCGCTTCCGGGGTTCGGCGAAGACGGGAGCATCGCATGCTGACGAGCGGTTTGCTCGCGTTGCTGGCCGCGCCCGTCAATGCGCCGGGGCCGGCTGCCCGGCTCAACGCCGTCCTGTACACCACGGCGGAGGCGAAAGATCGCCCGTCGGTTGCGCATGATCTCAAACGGAGCGCGATCGACGACGAGCGCAGCCGGACGGAGGCGTTCAAGGCGGCCGAAGTGATCAACCGGCTGCTGACCGAACTACGCGACTGCGAAAGCCCCTGGCGCGACGAAGTGGTGATCGGATGGCGCCCTGGCCGGCGCCCGAATGCCGAGCCTCTCCCCATCCTGCGGTTCCCGCCGCAGTGGCTGCGCCGCCTCGATCGCGCGGCCGCGACCGGCGCGTTCCGCCGTCTCACCGCCGAGCAGATCGTGACGAGGATCCTCACCGCGGATGATCCGGCGACCAAAGAGGAAGTCAGCGCATGAAGGCCTTGTCAGTCCGTCAGCCGTGGCCGTGGTGCATCTTCCACGTCGGCAAGGATATCGAAAACCGGAGCTGGCGGACACGGTTTCGTGGCCGGCTGCTGATCCACGCGTCCAAGGGAATGACGCGGGATGAGTACGAGGACTGCCTTGCGACGGTGCACGCGCTCGGCATGACCGTGCCGTTCCCGGCCGGCCTTACGATGCCTGCGCCGGAAGAGCTGGAGCGTGGGGTGCTGCTCGGCACCGTCGAGGTCGTCGATTGCGTGAAGGCGTCGCTTTCGCTGTGGTTCTCCGGCCCGTACGGCTTCGTGCTACGCGACCCGCGCCTGTTCGATCGTCCGATCGCCTTCACCGGCGCGCGCGGACTGTTCGATGTGCCCGACGATTTGGTGCGTGAGGCGCTGGCATGACGCCCGGGCGCATCATCGATCTTCTGCAGCGATATCGGCTGCCGCTGTCGGACGAAAAGCGGCTGCAGGAAGACATGCTCGGCGTGCTGACGGGCGATGGTTTGATCGCGCGCCGCGAGGTCCATCTCGGCGACGGCGATATCGTCGATTTCTTCGTGATCAGCCACGACATCCTGCCGCTGCGGGGCCTCGCGATCGAGGTGAAGATCAAGGGCAGTCGCCGGGCGATCTATCGACAGCTGGAGCGCTACTGCGCCCACGACGAGGTCGAGCAGATCATCCTCGCCACCAATGTGGCGATGACGCTGCCGGCGACGATCGGCGGCAAGCCCGCTTTCGTTGCCAATCTCGGAAGGGCCTGGCTATGAACGCTGCCGCAGAGCAGAGCGACGATTTCCTTGCGGCGGTCTCGCGGCTCTCCTGGCGCGATGGCAGCGCAGATCGCAGCTTCGGCTCGCTGGCCTTCGCCGGCGGGCGCTGGGTGATCACCGACCTCGAGCCGCATGTCGCGATCCGCATGAAGCGCATCTTCCCGCGGCTCAATCCGACGCAGGTCGGCACCTTCAATTTCTCCGATAGCGACGAAAACCGCGCCGAGCTGGAATGGTTCATCGCGCGCTATCCGCTGCGGATCACGCCGGACGATCGCTTGCGGCTGTCCGAAGGACGGATGCGCTTCGAAAGCCTGCGGGGCGAGCTGGAGCAGGTGCTGCACGGAGACTGGCAGCCGTCCGAGCGTCCGGCGCGCCTAAGGGACGGTGTCGTGTTGCGGCCGAACCAGGCGCGCGCCGTCGAGGTCGGCCGCAAGGTGAGCCGGCTGCTGATCGCCGACGATGTCGGCCTCGGCAAGACGCTGGCGGCGCTCGCGACGGTGATGGACGATCGCTTCCTGCCCTGCGCGCTGATCGTGGAGCCTCACGTCGCTAATCAGTGGCTGGACGAGCAGATCTTCAAATACACGACGCTGAGCGGCCACATCATCGCCGGCACGAGCCCCTACGTGCTGCCACACCGGGACTGCTACATTTTCAAATATTCCAACTTCCATGGCTGGGTCGACGTCGCGAACACCGGACGCTTCCGCTCGGTCGTGTTCGATGAGGTGCAGTCGCTTCGCCACGGACGGGGCACCAGCAAGGGCGCCGCCGCCGACGTGTTCGCCCGCAACGCCGTGCTGCGGCTCGGCCTGTCCGCCACGCCCGTGTTCAATTACGGCGGCGAAATGTTCAACATCTGCGACATCATCGATCCGGGTGTGCTCGGCACCCGTGAGGAGTTTGCGCAGGAGTGGTGCGAATACTCCGCTAACGATCGGAAGATGGTCGTCAAGGATCCGGACGCACTCGGCACCTATCTGCGCGAGATCAACTTCGTGCTGCGCGAGACGGGCGGCGGGCCGCCCCCGAACCGCATCATCCACGAGGTCGCCTACGATGAGGAGGCGGCCGCGGCCGACGAGGAGCTGGCGCGGGCGCTGGCGATCAAGGTGCTGTCGGGCTCGTTCACCGAGCGCGGGCAGGCGGCGCGCGAACTCGACATGATGGCACGCCACACGACCGGCGTGGCCAAGGCGCAGCAGGTCGCGGCGTTCTGCAGGATCCTGCTCGATGCCGGGACGCCGCTTATTCTCGGTGGCTGGCACCGCGACGTCTACGACATCTGGATGCGCGAACTCGCGCCCTACAAACCGATCCTCTACACCGGCAGCGAGACGGTCGCCGAAAAGGACGCCGGCAAAAAGGCGTTCATGGAAGGCCGCAGCGACATCATCATCATGTCGCTGCGCTCCGGCGCGGGCCTCGACGGCCTGCAGCACCGCTGCAAGACCGTGGTTCACGGTGAACTCGACTGGTCGCCGAAGGTGCACGAGCAGCTGCGCGGCCGGTTGCGCCCGCACGCGCGGACAGATGCGATCGACGAATACTACGTAGTCGCCGACGGCGGCAGCGACCCGCTGATCGCCAACCTGCACGGGCTCAAGGCGTCGCAGGCGTCCGGCATCCTCGATCCGGGGCGTGCCCTGCAGGCCGTCCAGACCGATGAATCGCGCCTGAAGATGCTGGCGCAGATGTATCTCGATCGGGGGAAGGCATGACGAGGACGATAGATCAAGGAAACGTCGTTGATTTTCCACGCGCTCGCGTCGCCCGGCCTGTGGCGAGATTCGACGCAGACGTTGTCGGGGTCATCCATCGGCCGTCGATTGTCGTTACTGCGCCATCAGGGTTCGTCGCCGCGCCGCTGGTTGAGCTGCACGTGGAAGGTCACTGCGTCAATCTCACCGTCGAACAGGCCGATGCGTTGGCTCAGTTTCTCATCAGCGCCACTTTACAGGCGGGCACCAAATGAGCCTGCGCCGCCATCGCTGGGGCGAGCCTAAGCGCTTCCCGCCGTTCAAGACCGAGCGCGCGTGCCTCAACGGCTGCGGCATCGTGAAGGTCACGCGGCACGAGAGCGAAGGGCCGCGCGACGTGCACTGGCAAGAGTTCTGGCGCGGCGGCGACAAGCTGCCGGCCGGCCCGACGCCGGCGTGCGAGGCGGTGCAGCCGCCGGTTTACTGAGAGTTCTGTTGCGTCCCTGCGTTTCCTGAAAACACCTGACGAAGAGATCGACCTGCGATGAGCTGGGAAGCTGTTACTTGGGCCAGCAAACAGAAGTTGAAGAAATCGTACGAGCAGATCGTTCTGCTGGTGCTGGCCAACTGCGCCGACCCGAACGGAGAAGCGTTCGTCAAATGGCCGGGCCGCGATCATTGGTGGCACTATCTCAGCGACCGGACGCGGCTGCCGAAATCCAGCCTGTTTCGACACCTCAACACCCTGGTGGCGCTCGGCCTGTGCGACCGGGCGACGCTGGTGCTGGCGGACGGAGCGAAGCGGCCGACGGTGCGGCTCAATCTCGGCGCCAGTTTCGATATCGACTGCGAAGAGGATCGCGCGCGCTACGACGGCGTGTTCGCGCGCGCAGGCGATGCGCAGTCTCTGGCGGAGACTGGCGATTTCCAGTCTCCCGTGGAGACTGGCGACGATGAAGAAAGCGAGCGCGTTCAAAACGATAGCAACATCAACGCCGTGGAAGCCGATAATTCGGCGCTGGCCGGCCAGTCTCCCGTGGGGACTGGAAATTCCGGCGCCATTCCCAGGCCTGGGACTGATCCATTCCCAGTCCTGAGACTGCAAAAGGATTCCTTACTGGATTCCAAGACTCCCCCCTTACCCCCCTCCGGGGGGGAGCGTGCGTCCGATCCGGAATGGGAAGAGTTCGTCGGTTCATGGGGTGAGCCGATCCCCAAGCTCGGTTTGTCGCGGTCCGTGTTCGATCGGGTCGAGACGGGAAGGCGATCAAAGCTGATAGCTGCTGCGAAGGGCTACCGAACGTGGCTGTGCTCACATCCGCCGCAGAAGCGACCGACTGCCCAGAGCGCGCAATCGTTCATCCGCGATGAAGCCGGCTGGGATCAGTGGTTGCGCTACGTCCCGGCCGCGGACGGCAAGGTCCACTCGGCGACATCGACCTATCAGGTTGGTAGTCCGGAGGCGCGGGCGATCAACGCGATGTACGCCGTTGCGCGGGTGCGGCCCTTCGAAAGCGGCGGCCGGATCGTCTATCGCGGCGAGATGTCGGCGCGCGTCAAGGTGTTCGCCGATGCGCCGGAAAGCTCGGCCTGGCTGTGGATAGAAGACCGCAACCAGATTGGCGCCTGGGCGAACTTTCTGAAGGATCGGGTTCTCGGCAATCGGCCGCCGCTGATCGTTGCGCGCGGCGTCGGCGAGAACGAGCGCCGCGGCATCCGCGCGCCGTGGCCATGGCCGCCGAAGGCGGACGGTTCGATCGCCACCAGCGAGCGCGATCACGGGGCCGATCCGCCGCCGCCGGAGATGACGGCGGACGACGACGAAGCATTTGCGAGCGAAGGCGGGAGAGGGTGAGGATGACGATGATCGAAGCCAACAAATTCAAGATCGGGCAGTTCGTGGACTACGTCGCGATCGAAAAGCCGATCGACATCGCGCCGACGAGCGATTGCCGATGGTTGGTGCTGATGACCGAACCGAACCGGGTGTTCACCGTGACGGCAAACCTGACGCTGCGGAAGGTGGCGTTCTATGTGCCGACCGAGTTGCATGCGGCCAAGCTGCCGGCGCGCCAGCACCAGCAGGGCAAGGATCATCCGGATGTGGTGAAGCCGATCTTCCCCGGTATTGTCTTTGTCCCTGAGCGTGAGGTCGCAGCCAAGGAAGGTCTGATCCGCTCGACCTACGGAGTGCTGACGTCGCGGCCGTTCATGAGGTTTGGCGAGGAGGTCGCGATCGTCAGGCCCTCTGCTATGGCGATTATCCACGGCATCGAAGTGACCGAGCGCGAGGCGTATCTGGAGAAAAAGGGGCGGCCCAATGTGCGTTTCGCCATCGGTGATCAGGTGCGTGCGGCTGTGGGCGAGCTGCTGGGCGGGCACAATGGCACCATCGAGGCGATTGACGACCATGGGCGAATCACGCTGTTGATGGACATCTTCAAGCGCAAGGTCCGCGTGCACCTGTCACAGGACCAAGTCGAGCCATTGTAGCGGACCCTGCCGCTGGAGTGGCTGACGGTGGCAAGGCCAAGAGCCCCCGCCGCGCAGTTGCCCCCGCTGCTCGGGGCGCAACGAAAGCGAAGCTTTGCATTTTGTCAAATGCCCTGGCGGAAACGCTGGGGCGTTTTGCGTCATAGGGTGTGCGATGGCATTCGTCATCGCTGCCCTCCTTGGGCGTTTCCTCCCTAGACTTCGCCCGCTGCGTCGCGCCGATGCGGCGGGCGTTTTTCATTCAGCTAAGGTCAGTGGCATCGCTTCCGGCCCGTCGTCCAGCCCGACGAACCGAGGCGTAAGCTGCGGTCCTCCCGCGAGGGCTCGATTGTGAAGGGCCGTCAGTCTCCTGCAGGCTGACGGCCCGCTGCGATTATTGGTGATCGACCATGTGCCGATGCAAAGAACGGCGGGAAGCCTTGAAGATCGGCGCGCGCTCCATCGCGCGAGGCGACACCAAGGATGCCTCCGAGCAGCTGAAATTCGTGGCGCAGTCGTCGATTGAAGATCTGCGGTCGACGGCGCAGTCCGTCAGCATCGCCTTGGCGCGTCTGCGCCTGACGAGCCGGCGATGAGCGTTGATCTCAACTTCGACGTCGGGCAGGTCCAGCGCATCTCGAACGCCCTGAAGGCTGCCAGCAGCAAGCTCGATCTCGTCATGGTCCGGGCTCAGAACCACACCGGTGCGAAAGCCCGTACCGCGATGATCCGCGCGCTCGTCCCTCAGACTGGGATGAAGCGAAAGACCATGGCGAAAGCCCTGAAGGCGAAGAAGGCCTTCAACGGTTCAAACTTTGAGATCAAGGCCAAGGGCGGCGATGTCCGGCTTGTGTTCTTCAAACCGCGCGAAACCCGAAAGGGTGTGAGCGCTGCGCCTTGGAACAAGCGCTCCGTCTACCCCGGGACGTTCATGAAGGGCGGCCTCTTCCCGAAGCGAGTGGCCCTCAAGACCAACGGGGCCGTGCTGGAACGCGCAGGCAAGGCGCGGCTGCCGCTCGCCGCGGCGCCACGCTCCGGCCTGTACATCCCGACCGAGATGGTCACCGGCAATTCCGAGGCCGTGTTCTACGCGACCGTCCAGCGCGAGATGCCCGGACGCATCGCTCACGAGCTCTACCGCGTTCTCGGTTCCTGACTGAAATCCTGCGGCGGCGCACAAAAAGGGACCGTATTCCTTTTGCTGCGCCGCGGACGGCGCGGAGAGGCCCGGGGTTCGCGTAGTTGCTCAATTGTAATTCGGTACACGTGAACGCCTGCACGGCGCACGTGTCGGTGCACGGATGACGGTCGATAGCGAGTGGATTTCGATCACGGATGCGGCGGCGAGGTTGACGGCGGCGGGGGATGCCGTCGATCGCTCGACGCTGTCGCGTTACGTGAGCCAGCATGCCGAGGCGCTGAAGACGCGGCGCGAAGGCAAGTCCAATCTGGTCGAGTTCAATGCGCTGCAACTGCACCGCACCGAGAACGTCAGGCTACGCAGGTCGGCGGTGCCGGCGCAGAGCGCTAAGTCGCCAGTGTCTTCGCCTGGCCGCAGCAGCTTCGCCGGATCCCAGGCCGATGGTGCCGCCCGCAAGGTCAATGCCGACGCCGAGCTGCGCGAGCTCGACCTCGCCGAACGGCGCGGCGAGCTGACGCCGGTTGGGGAGGTTGACCGGGCCGGCCGCGATGCGGTCGCTTTGATGCAGAGCGCCTTCGATCGCGCGGTCGACAGCGAGGCCGCATCGGCATCGGTCAAATACAATTGGGACGAGCGCATCGTCCGCCTGGTGCTGAAGTCCTATGCGCGGCGCGGCGTCGAAGTATTCCATGGCGAGGTTCTGAAGATGCTCGACAGCATCAACCGCGCCGAGATGGCTGCCGAGCAGGGTGACGACAGCGCCGTCGTGGCGCCGCTGCAATGAGCTTCCACGATCCGCGGCTGCGCTTCCCGCATCTGCCGCCCGGCGCCAAGGTTCTGTTCGGCAGTCTCGCTGCGGCGTCCAAGCCGGTCGAGGATCTGACGATCAGCGAGTGGTCTGATCGCTACCGCGAGGTTTCGGCCGAGTCTGGCTCGCCTTGGCCGGGGAAGTTCCGCACCGATCGGGTGCCGTATCTGCGCGAGCCGCAGGATTGTCTGCACCCGGACCATCCGGCGCGGCGCGTCACGGCGCGCTGGGCTGCGCAGCTCGGTAAGTCGACGGCGATCGAGAACTGGTTTGGCTACGTCGTCGACCGCGCGCCGGGCCCGATGATGATCGTGCTGCCGACGCTCGAGGAGGCGACCAAGTTCAACCGGGTCAAGCTCGACCCGACCATCACGGCTTCGAAGGCGTGGAACCATAAGGTCGCGCCGGTCAACAGCCGCGACGAGAAGGCATCGACGACCGCCTACAAGCGGTTCTCGGGCGGTTACTGCATCATCGTCAACGCGGGCTCGTCCAAGGGCCTGCAGATGGTGTCGATCAAGTATCTGGCGATGGACGAGGTCACCGGCTATCCGCGTGACGTCGACGGTCGCGGCAGCCCACGGGATCAGGCCCGCGCGCGGCAGAAGATGTACGGCAACCTCGGCAAGGAGTGGGAAGGCTCCACGCCAGGCATCGCCGGCGAATGCATGATCACCGCCGATTTCATGGCGGGCGATCAGCGCTACTACTACGTGCCGTGTCCGCATTGCGCCGCTTATCAGCCGCTGATGATCGAGCAGCTCCGGCCGCCCGATGAGGCGGCCAAGCTTCCGGTGCATTTCAGGTGCCTGGCCTGCGACGGCGTGATCCTCGACGGCCACAAGCACGAGATGCTGGCGAGCGACGTCTGGATTCCGCGACGCGTGCCGGACGGCGCCGATCCGGTGCCGCTGGTGATCAAGCCGGACGATCTGCCGCGCTGGCGCTGCGATCCCTGTGAGGGCCGCTGCGCCGACTGGCAGCCGAGCTATCATCTGTGGGCGGCCTATGCGCCGCGCGAGAGCTTCGCCGATATCTGGGAGCGCTGGGAAGGTGCGCAGACCGACACCACGAAGCTGAAGGCGTTCTATCAGCAGGATCTTGCCGAGCCCTACGAGCCCGGCGGCGCTGCGGTGGAATGGGAGAATCTGCTCGAGGCCGCAAAAGCGCATACCTATCCGCGCGGCAAGGTGCCGGCGGGTGCCGGCTTACTCGTCTCATCGGCGGACGTGCAGGGCTACGGCATCAAGTGGACATGCTACGCGCTCGGTCCGCGTGGCCAACGCTGGCTGATCGACCGCGAAGTGTTCGAAGGCAAGCCCGACCAGGACGACGAACCCTGGATCGCGCTGTCGGATGCGCTGGGTCGGAAATATCCGACCGCCGGAGGCGGCGAGGTCGGGATCGACCTGTCGGGCGTGGATGCCGGCTGGATCACCGATCGCGTCTATCGGTTCTGTTCGAACCGGCCGCATTGCTACGCGCTCGATGGCCAGCACAAGCATGGGCTTCCATGGCTCGGCACGCCGAAGAAGCGCGACATCAAGGACCGGAACAACCGGGTCATGGGCAAGGTGATGCTCTATCCGGTCGGCCTGTACGACGTGAAGACCGAGGTTGTGGCCGGCCTCGCCAACCTGGTCGACGGCCCGGACAAAGCGGGTCGCTGGCCGCGCAACACGCTGCACCTGACGAGCGAACTTGCCGACGAACATTTCGTCAAGGAGCTCACCGCCGAACGGCTGGTCGATCCGGAGCAGGAAAGCCGCGCCAACGCCGCCAACAAGCGGACGCGGGCGCTGGTGAAGCCGAACGCACCGCGCGAATGGGCGAAGCTGCCCGGGCGGCAAAACGACTGGTTCGACGCCACGGTCTATGCGCTGGCGCTGGGCTGGCACCTCGAGCACAAGCGCCGGCTCAACGAACAGCGCTGGGCCGATCTGCTGCTGATGGTGCACGGCAAGCCTGCGACGCCGGATCTGTTCGATGCCGCGGCCGGACCGTTCGAGCGCAAGCCGGTGCTGGTGAGCGCCGCCGATCGCGAGAAGGCCAAGGCGGCGCGGCGTGAGAAGTGGAAGAAGCGGTAGGTCGACGGCGCGCCGAACACGCTCGCGTTCACTGCCCGCAAGACGATCCTGCTGTTTCTAGGTGAAATCGATCCGTCGTTGACGGTCGGCAAGATCCGCGAAGTTCTGGACCAATAGGCCACGCATTGAACCTCCTTTCCCGCATCCTCGGCCGCAACAAGGCTGCGCCAATTGGCGCAAGCACCGTCCCGCCGCGGGCGCGGGCCGGCTATCTGCGCGACACGCGGTCGAAGATCTTCTCAACGCGGCAGACATCGCTGCGCGATCATCGCGACGACGTGCGGATTGCCTGGCGCCGGACCGCGGCGCTGGCGATGGATTTGATCCAGAATTCCGGTCGGCTGCGCGGAGCGGCTGATCAGGTGATCGCCGACACCGTCGGGGTCGAGCTGGTGCTCAACCCGCAGCCGGATCTCGAGGACTTGGGCTACAGCCCGGAGGAGACGGCGCAGCTTGTGCGCACCATCAAGCGGCGCTGGAAGCGCTGGGCGTGGTCTCCGCAGGAATGCGACGCGCGCGGCAAGTTCACTGTGCCGCAGATGATCGACATCGCGCTGCGCCACGATATGGCCTATGGCGAGGCGTTGTTCAATATCGACTACATGCGCCCGTCTGAGCGGAAGCGCTACGGCATCGCCTCAGGCACCAAGCTGTGCATGGTCAACCCGACCAAACTGGTACAGGACACCAGCGTGATCGAGGGGCTGTTCCAGGGCGTGATCCACGATCCATCGGGCCGGCCGATCGCCTACCGGATCGAGGAGAAGGAATCCGGCATCAGCCGCAAGCGCGATTATCGGGCGCGGGATGTCGATGGCCGCCAACTGATCGTGCATGTCTTTGATCCGATGGACTGCGACGACGTCCGGGGCATCAGCCGGCTCGCCGCAGCGTTCCGCGAGCACATTCAGCAGGAGGTCCTGGTCGACACCACGATCCAGACCGCGATCCTGCAGACGGTGTTCGCCGCGACGCTGACCTCAAAGTCGCCTTCGAAGGAAGCCTTCGAGGCGATCACGCAGATCATTGACGACATACCGGCAGCGCCAGGCTCCGATCAGCCGCTGTCCTATGCGACCGAGATGCGCGATTACTTCATGGCGCAGCTGGAGCGCGCGGCCGAAAGCGAAATCGCGATCGGCAGCGATCCGCAGGTCTCGCATCTGGCGCCCGACGAGGAGCTCAAGCTGTTGTCGGCGCAGACGCCTGGGCCGCAGTTCCTGCCAGTCGATGATCGGTTGTCGCGAACCATGGCGCGGGCGATCGGCATCACCTTCGGCGGCATGACGATGAACTACGAAGGCGCGACATATTCGTCGACCCGCATGGAGAATTCGTCGATCTGGCCTGTGGTGACGCGGCGCCGCGAACGCATCGCGGCTCCGCCGTCGCAGGCAGCCTACGAAAGCTGGTTTGACGAGGAGGTCGGCGAGGGGCGGATCGTCGTCAAGGGCGGCTATGATCTGTTCCGCGAGAACCGCGACCGCTTCTGCTGGGCGCTCTGGCAGGGGCCGGCGAAGCCGACGGCCGACGATGGCAAAAGCGCGAAGGCAGCCAGCGAGCGTCTTTGGAACGGCTCCTCGACGCTGGCCGACGAATGTGCCGAACTCGGCAAGGATGCGGACGAGGTGTTCGAACAACGTCGCCGCGAGCATCGTCTCTATGTCGCCGAAGGCATGCCGTCTCCGTTCGAACGAGCCAGGGGCGCCAGTGCGGCCAAGGATGATACTGCAGACGATGTCGCTGATGCGCCGCGGGTCCGAAAAAGCGAGAACGCCTGATGGTTGAGATCGTCAGCATCGACGGCGTCGAGATCGATTTTGACGATCCCTGCGCCGTTGCCCGCGCGCTGCGCAAGGTCGAGCTGCAGGTCTCGACTGGCGGCGGCGTGGTGATGACGCGCTTTGACGATCACGAGGTCAGGTGGAGCTCCACCAACATGGCGCAGCTGCGTGATCTGATCGCCAACTACGAGCGGCAGTGCGCCGTCAAGAACGGCACTCGCACCCGCTACGCCAAGCGGATGCGGTTCGTCTGAGGTCAAAAGCATGAGCATCGCCTATCCGCATCTGTGCGGCCAGCTGTTCGAACAGCCGCTGATGTACGATCCGCGCAAGGCGGAGGTCGTGCTGCGCGCGATCGGGCCGCAGCTCACCGGGCATTCGATCACTATCATGAACGGCGCCGGCGGCGTCGATCACGTCGCCTTCGCCAACGGCCGCCCGTCCGCCGGTGTCATCGGGGACAGGATGGGGCGCGACGTTGATCGCAGCGGATACGCGCCGTTCGATATGGTCGACGGCGTCGCGATCATCCCGATTGAGGGGTCGCTGATCCAGAAGGGCGGCTGGATCGGCGCGCCGTCGGGCGAGACTTCGTATCAGGGCCTGCAGACGCAGATCGCGCGCGCCGGACGGAATGCCGATGTCAAGGGCGTGGTTTTCGAGATCGATAGTTTCGGCGGAATGGTCAACGGCGGTTTCGAAACCGCGGCGATGATTGCGGCACTGTCGAAGGCCAAGCCGACGATCGCGATCCTGACGGATTTCGCTTACTCGGCTGCCTATCTGCAGGCGAGCCCATGCCGCCAGATTATTGCGCCGCAGTTCGGTGGTGCCGGCTCGATCGGTTGCGTCATGCTGCATGCCGATTACTCCGGCGCGCTGGAGCAGGACGGCATCAAAGTGACCATCATCAAGTCAGGCGTGCACAAGATCGAGGGAAATCCCTACGAGCCGTTGCCGGACGGCCAGCGCGATCGCTGGCAAGCGCAGGTCGATGAGGTGCGCGATCAGTTCGCCGCCGTCGTCGCCAAAGGTCGCGGCAAGCGGCTCACCAAGGCACAGGCGCTGAAGACCGAGGCGCAGGCCTTCACGGCCGCCGAGGCGCTCGATCTCGGTCTGATCGACGCCGTCGGCGACGGGCAGGAGGCCTTTGCGGCCTTCGTCAAGGAAGTCAACCGGAGATCCTGATCATGGCGAAAAGCCTTTTGGCCGCCGTCCACAATGCTGTGGCCGGTGCGGTCGACGATGTCCTCAATGAGGACGACACCAGCGCCCCGGCGCTCAATGCAACGATGAGGAACGGAAGCATGGCAACTAACAGCCCGCCCGCCGGGGGCGATCCCAATCCCGGCATCTCGCAAGCCGCGCACGACGCCGCGGTCACCGCCGCGCGCGCCGAGGGCGTCACGGCCGGCGCGACCGCCGCGACCGAGCGTCTGTCTGCCGCGCTCGGCGCCGAAGGCATCAAGGGCGATGCCGGCCGCATGGCCGCCGCGCTCGATCTCGCGGTGAAGTCGCCCGGCATGTCCGGTGGCGACATCGCGACCTTCGTGACGGGGAATATCGCCGCGGCCAAGCCCGCCGCCACGTCCGCCGCCGACTACGCTGCCGCTCGCGCCTCGGCCTCCGCTCTGGCGCAGCCTCAGGCGAAGACGGACGGCAGGAGCGATCGCTCGCCGCTCGCGGCGGCCGTCGCCACCACCAACAAGCGTCGGTAAGGGGAGGCTCACATGCCCATTTTGACGGAAGACCTCAACCGCACGGCCGGCTACATCGTTTCCGAGGCGCACGGGTTTCGTTCGCGCGAGCAGGTGTTCATCAAGGCCGCTTCCGGTGTTCTCAAGGCCGGTGCCGTGCTTTCGCCGGAGGTCGTGCCGGCGAGCGTCGCCGCGACGGCAGCCGCCGATGCGGCCAACACGGCCAATTCCGGCACCATCGCGATGGACGCCACAACGCCGATCGCCGCGACCGCCAAGAGCGGCCGCTATGTCGGCGTGGCATCGGCGGCGACCAAGGTGAGCTGGGAAGATCCGCAAGGCAAAGCGATCGGCGTATCGACCCACGGCGCGGCCTTCACCGGCGGCGGCGTCAAGTTCGCCATCACGGCCGGCGCGTCGGCCAACGTCGTCGGGGACAAGTTCTACGTCGACGTGGTGATCGAGCCGGGCGATGCCGTCTACGCACCCTTCGACGGCAGCAAGCCGGCCAGCGCGATCCTCTACGAGGGTTGCGACGCGACCTCTGCTGCCGTCCGACGCACCATCACGGCTCGCGATTCCGAGGTTCAGATCGACTTGCTGGTCTGGGCCGGAGGCGTCACGAGCGATCAGAAAACTGCTGCGCTCGCCTCTTTGGCGACGTTCGGCATCATTGGCCGCTAAGGAGGGCTGCAGCAATGGCACTCGTCACCGACGTCTTCAACGCGAACGGCTGGGGTGTGATCGAATTCCACGAGGACGTCGTGGAAAAGGTCGCCTTCAAACCCCAGCTGCTCGGCTCGCTCAACTTGTTCGAGCCGATCTATTCGCGGTCCCGCACCATCGCGATCGCCAGCAAGGAGGGCACGCTGTCGCTCATCCCGACCTCGGAGATGGGCGCTCCGCCGGAGGAGCTGATCCCCCAGGGGGCGAAGGTCCGCAAGTTCGATGCCGTTCGTCTCGCCAAGGGCTCGACGATCTATGCGATCGAGCTGGCGGGCGTCCTTGCGCTGCCCTTCGATGAGCAGACCCGGGACATCGCGCAGGAAGTCTCCGACCGTACTGCGCAGATCACGGACGATCTGGAGTTGACCTGGGAGTATCACCGCTTTGGCGCCATCCTGGGCAAGGTGTTCGATGCGGACGGCACCACGGTGCTGTATGACTGGTTCAGCGAATGGGGCATCGCCGAACCGGCCGAGATCAACTTCAATCTCAACGTCGATACGACCGACGTTCGCAAGAAATGCCGCGACGTCAAGCGCACCATGCAGAAGGCCGCGAAGGGCGTCTGGACTCCGAGCACGCGCGTCGGTGCGCTGGTCGGCGACGAGTTCTTCGATATGCTGGTGAACCACCCGCAGATCAAGGAGACCAAGCTCGGCACCGAGCGTGCGCCGCTGCTCGAAAAAATCGAAGGGTTCTCGTCGATCGAGATCGAGGGCATCACCTTCATCAACTATCAAGGCACCGACGACGGTACGACGATTGCGATCGGCAGCCAGAAGGCCCGGTTCTTCCCGATCGGTGCGCGGGGGGCCTTCAAGGTCGGCTGGGCCCCCGCCAGCGAGTTCAAGCCCTACCTCAACAAGCGGGGGGAGGAGAAGGTCGGGCTGATCCTCGAGGATAAGTCCGGTCGCGACCAGTGGGACCGGGTCGAACTCTACAGCTACCCGCTGTTCGCCTGCACCCGCCCGGAGATGCTGCTCCGCGCTAAGCAGCAGTGATCCGGCTGCGCCAATTGGCGCGGGCGGCCTAAGCGTCTGCAAGAGCCCGGCGCCGCCAGCGCCGGACTTTTTGCATCATAGGATAGATGCGGACCGCGAGCCCGCGAGCTATCGAGTGAGACTGATCCTGATGACTCCCTTCGAGCGTGCTGCCGCAAAAGCTTCTCGGGCGATCGACCGAGTGCACGGCGAGACATTCCTGTTCGAAGCATTCACGGTTGGCGCCGACGTCGATCTTCCGAAGGTTGCGGATCCGTCTCGCCCGTCCTTCATGGCCGTGGCGGCTTGGCACAATGCGACGAGCTCGATCACGCCGAAGGCGCGAGGATCGGTGCAGGATGACAACGCACATGCCTGGACGCTCGGGCAACCCTTCGTCACCGTCAATGATGCCGGATTGCAGTGGCGTCCGCGCCCGGGTGACCGGATCACGCGCGCCAAAACCGGCGCGGTCTACGAGATCACGAAGCCGCCGCGGCCCGATGGCGTCGCTCGCACCACCATCCCGCTGACGGACCGAAAACGATGACGCTGGCGCGGACAGCCTTGAGGCTTTGCGTCGCCGAGTGCTTGAAGGGCGATGAGGGCGGCAAGCACAGCTTCGAACCGGCAGGCTTCAGCGGAGCATTCTCGATTTCGGACACGCCGCGGCCGCGCCCGACGATCGCCGCCGAGAGAGTCTACGACAGCAGGATGTCGGACTTCGCGCCTGAGGCGCTCGCCGGCGACGCGCTGCCGACGATCGTCGTCCTGACCGACAATGACGAGGGCGACCAATTATCCGAGCAGAACGGCGGGCCGCCGTTTCGCCGCATGATCGAGGTGGTGCTCGAGCTCGGGATGATCCAGTCGGTGAAGGATGGAGCGGACTTCATCGTCGGTTATCCCGACACCGACGCCCGCCATGAAGCCTCGCTCGACGTTCTCGAATTTCAGGCGGTGCGCCGGCTGGCTTACGACCCGGCGCCGCTGCCGTTCCTGTTCCGCAGCATCGCGCGCATCCGAAAGTCGGAATGTCACCGCCAGGTCGTTGACGATGCCGGGACGAGGATCGCCGTTCGGATCCTCACGCTTCATTGCGAGATCAGCGACGACCAGGTGCAGGTCCGCAACGCCGCGATCGGCTCGGAGCCGACCGGGCTCGATGTGCTGCCCGACCCGCTGCGGAAGGTGGCGAAGGCGATGCCGGAAGGGTCGCACGGTGCCGAAGTCTGCGCGGCCATCGCCGCCTCCCTGTCGATCCTGACGAGGCCCGCGATGAAGCGGATCGATATCGAACTGACGAACGCGAACCACGCGCCGTCCATCAAAGCGAAACTCGACTTCTCCGATCCATCCTGAAGGACAGCCAATGACGCAGATGGTCTTTGTGACGCCCGCCGAGGGCGCTCGCGTCCGCATGCCCGAACGCAATTCGACCGTGATGGCCGCGGCCGGATCCTGGGTGCCGCGGACCGTGCACTACGAGCGCCTCATCAGGGTCGGAGACGTGATCGTCGCCGACCCCCAGCCGCCGATGCCGGGTGCCCCCGAGCCCCCGCCGTCCAAGCCGCCGCACCATCGCGCCCAGAAGGAGACCTGATCCATGTCGGTGCTGTTCAACAACATCCCGCCGACCCTCCGGGTCCCGCTGTTCTATGCCGAGGTGAATGCCGGCGCGAACGCCTACCAGGGGCCCAGCCGCACGCTGGTGGTCGGCCAGAAGACGTCGGGCGGCAGCGCGGCAGTGGACACTGCAATTCGTCTCGACGGCGACCCGCAGGCGTTGTTCGGCGCCGGCTCGATGCTGTCCGAGATGTCCGTGTGGGCGCGGCAGAACCATCCGTTCGGCGAGATCTGGTGTCTGCCCGTGGCAGATCCGGCCGGCGTCGCGCAGACCCACACCATCACCGTCGCGCCCGGCATCCTCGGTAGCGCCGGCAGCCTCGTGCTCTACATCGGTGGCGAGAAGGTCGAGGTCGCGGTCAACCCGACCGACACGAACGCGAACGTCGCGACGGCGCTCGCCGCGGCGATCAATCAAGGGTACTTCAAGTTCGGCCGTCCGCTGTCGTTCTCGGTGATTGCGACGGTTGCCAGCAACGTGGTGACCTTGACGGCCCGCAACGTCGGGGCGATCGCCGGCAAGCAGACGATCATCACCCGCCTGGTCGGCGACGAGAGCGCCCTGCGGAACTATCTGACCATCGCTGCCACAACGACCGGGACGGGCACGCCGGCGCTCGGCTCCGCGCTCGCGGCGCTGGGTGACATCGAATTCGATTTCATCTGCGCGCCCTATGCCGACACGACGTCGCTGGACGTGATCAAGGATTTCCTGGGCGGCACCTCCGGCCGGTGGTCGCCGATGCAACAGCTGTACGGCCACTACTTCACCGTCATGTTCGACACGTTTTCGAACCAGGCGGCGTTCGGCGTGCTCCGCAACGATCCGAACGTCACATTGGTGGGGGTCACGCCCGACACGACATCGCCGCCGTGGCGTTGGGCCGCGGCCTGGGGGGCGCGCATCGCGTCCGACAAGAACATCGGGGGCGAAGTCGATCAGGCCTACCGGATCAGTCGCCCTGTGCAAACGCTCGACCTCGTCGGCATCCGCCCGCCGCTCAATCGTGCCAACTGGCCGACCACCCTGCAGCGCAACCAGCTCTATCAGGACGGCATCGCCAGCTTCACCGTGATGGTCGATGGCACTGTGCTGATCGACCGCTCGGTGACCACCTATCAGGTCAACGCCTATAACCAGCCGGACATCACCTGGCTGGACGTCGAGACCCGGCTGCAGATGGTGTACTTCGTGCGCTACATGCGGCAGCGCATCACGCAGAAGTACGGCCGCTGCGCGCTCGCCGACGACAATCCGACCGGAAATCCCGGCATCGTCACGGTCAAGATCCTGAAGGCCGAGTGCGTCCACATCTACACGGAGCTGGAGCAGGGTGGCCTCGTCGACAATTCCGAGCAGTTCGCCAAGTCGCTCATCGTCGAGCGGTCGAGCGATCCGAACCGGGTCAACGCCTACCTGCCGGTCGACGTCGTCAACCAGTTCCGCGTCTTCGCTGCGAACGCGACGACCTTCCTGCAGTACGCGGCTTGATCGCCTGCGGCGGGCCGTGCGCCCGCCGCAGGCTGCCCTTCCTTGAGCTTCTCACACGAGGATCACCACCATGCACACTTCCGGCGGCCGTGTTTCAACGGTCATCAACGGCGTCGCGTATTCGGCGCGCGGCGTGATCTCGCTACAGCCCTCGAACATCACCGTTGAGGTCGACAGCAATCAGGACGGCAGCAACTTCCGCACCAACAAGGCGAAGCCCCGCAAGGCCAAGTGCACCTTCGACCGGTTCGTCGATGACAACGGCACGCCGCTGCGATGGTCGGAGAACATCATGCTCATGATCAACATCCCGTTCACGTTCATCGAGCAGGACACCGGCGTGACGCACCTGCTCACCAACGGTTGCTTCACTGGCGATCCCGACATCGATCTTTCGACCGGCGAGGTGTCGAACCTCGAAATCGCGGCCGACAACTACAAGACGATCACCTGATGTCGGACACATTCACAGTCGGACCGGACGGCAGCCGCCTCCGGGTGCTCGTCAAGCCGATCGAAGCGCATGGCGAACGCAAGATCGAGCTTATCCGCCTTCGCCAGCCGGGCTACCGCGAGATCATGTCGTTCGGCGACCCCGCCGCGATGATCGTGCTGCAGAACGCCATGCTGCCGCACGAAGACATGGGCATCATCGAGAAGTACATCGCCGCCCTGGCGACCGATGACGCCGGCAACAAGATCGACCCCGGCCTTTTAGGGCAGGTCGATTATCGCGATGCCCTCGCGCTGAAGGATGCGGTCCTTGATTTTTTCAAGCCTGCGGCTTTGACGAGCTCCTCAAAGCCGCCGACCAGTTAGTCTTTTCGCTCGGCTTCGACGCCATGTCCGTCGAGGCCATGACTCCAGACCAGATCATCCACTGGCTCGAGCGAGCCGTGGCCTGGTACTCGAAACGTCCACGAAAGAACCGCTGATGCGAACGATCGAAGCCCGCGCCGTCATTTCGGCGAGGGACGCGACCGGCATGGTCTTCAGCGCGATTGCGCAGAAGATCTCCCGGCTGACCGCGACGGCGCGCAATGCCAACACGGCGGCTGCTGGAGCGGCGCGGCGGGCGGGCGCTGTGGAAGCGGCTGCTGCGGGTGCCGGGCGCGCGACCGGACGAGCTTCCGCGGCTGCGTCCGTTTCGGCTGGCCGGGCAGCTGCCGCGGCCGCTGCTGCGGCTCGCTTCGGGGCGGCTGGAGTTGGGGCGGGCCTCGGCATGGCGGGGATCGGCGGCCTGGCTACGGCAGCTGGCGGCGTCTATCTCGGCCAGAAGAGCGTTCGCCGCTACGCTGAAACCGACATGGCTATCACGCGCATCGGCATCACGGCCGATGCGACGGACGCCGAAATTCAGCAGCTCAATAGATCGATCAGTGGGCTCTCGTCGCAGACCGGAAAGAGCTTCGACGATGTTACCAGCGGCCTCGAAAGCCTGGTGGCCGGCGGCATGGATTTGCCGCAGGCGCTGCCGGCGCTTCCGGCGATCGCCAAGACCGCGCAGGCGGCCGGCGCCGAGGTCAAGGATATGGCTACGACTGCGCTGGCGCTCAATCAGGCTCTCGGTATCAGCACGAGCAAGATGGACGCGGCATTCGATACGCTGGTTGTCGGCGGCAAGGCCGGCAAGTTCGAACTGAAGGACATGGCCCGCTACATGGCGTCGATGGCGCCGCAGGCTGCGGCGATCGGCCTGAAGGGCGAAGAGGGGCTCAAGCGCATCGTTGCTGTGCTGCAAACGATCCGTGCCGGATCCGGTACGACGGAAGAGGCTGCGTCGTCGTTCTCCGATCTGCTCGGCAAGATGGAGACGGATGAGACCGCGAACAAGTTCAAGAAGTTCGGCATCGACATCCGCAAGGAGATGGATAAGTCCCGCAAGTCCGGCAAGGACTTGATCCAGACGTTCGTCGAAATGACGGAGAAGGCGCTGAAAGGCGACCTGTCGAAGCTGCCGCTGCTCGCCGGCGACAAGGAAATGCGGCGCGCTGTGCTGGCGCTGCTGTCATACAAGAACGTCCTGGACGATGTGACCAATCGGCTCAAGACGTCAGGCGGCGCTGGCGCGACCGACCTGGAGCGGGCTTTGGACCGGCCGCAGGTTGCGCTCGACAAGCTTTCGGCGACCCTCGACGTCGTGCTTCAGAAGCTCGGCTCGAAGCTATGGGCCAACGGCGGCAGCGCTGTGGTCGGCGGTGCTAATCGCATTCTGCGGGAGATTATCGAGGAAGACGAAAAGCCGGAGGTCCAAAAGGCTCGCGAGGCGTTGGCTCGTCGCCGCCGCGCTCCGCTGGAGAGGGAGAGGCGCGAGATCGACCAGAAGATCGACGTGATCGAAAAGGCCGGCGACAGCAAGAACCCGACATGGCGCGAGCGTATGCGAGGCCATCCCGGCGCCGATCGCGAGAAGATCCTTGGCGAGCTTCGGTTGCGAAAGTTCGAGATCGATGGCGCGCTATCGGCGCAGACTCCCGAGGAGATGGGCCCGATCTTCAGCGAAAAGGAGCTCGAGGTTCTGCAGGAGGTGGATCGCGAGCGGCGGCGTGGGCAAGCCCTGTCCGACATGGGGAAGAACAAGACCGGGAAGAGGGTGACGGCAACGGGCAAGATGGGCTGGAAGACGCCAGCTCCGAACGACGGCCGCGCCGGCGAGAACAACATCCTCGACCTGCCGAGTAAGTCCGTCACGGCCGAGCTGACCGGATCGGCCGAAGTGAGCGGCGAGACGACGGTGAAAGTCGAGGTCGAGGTGAAGCCGTCCAGCGAGCTGCTCAACGCTATCGCCACGGCCAAGAATACGACCGCTCAAATGCGCGGTCAGCTCAACACCAACGGCCCCGGGTCGACCGGCAAGTCGTCGCCCGACGCGGCCGCGCCGGCGCCGCCGATCAGCTACTGAGGCTTCCCGATGGCGCTAGCGCGCGACTGGACCAAGACGCTGTGGATGGCGTCCTACAAGGGCGTGCCGTTCTGGGTCGAGGATGACGGCGACGACGGAGCGCGTCGCATCGTCATTCACGAGTTCCCGATGCGGGACGATCCGTTCCTCGAGGATCTCGGCGAGCGGAGCCGCCAGTTCGAAGTCACGGCCTACGTGGCGTCGGACAGCGCGGATGCCGATGCCGCGGCGGTGATCGCAACCTGCGCGACGCGTGGCGCTGGCATTCTGGTGCTGCCGACGCACGGCCCGATCCTGGTGCGATGCCTGACCTTCCGGCGTGATCGCAGGAAGGATCGCGCAGGCTTCATCGCTCTCGCGCTGATGTTCGTGCGCGAGGGTGCCAGTTCGGCGCTGGTGTCGGGCGCACAGCTCGCCAACATGGTGTTCCTCGCTGCTGAGAACGCGTCAGTCGCCCTATCGCGGGTGTTTGCGTCGACGGTGGTGGCAACCGGCGCCGACTTCGTGGTGGATGAGGCGGTCGGGGCGACGCTCGACGCGGTGTCCGCGCTGGAGGTGATCCGCACCGGCGGATCGATCGACCTGGCGGTGAGTACGGTTCAGCGTGCTCGTATCGACCGCCTGTTCGACGGCGCCGAGGCGATGATCGCCGAACCGGCCGCGCTGGCCGACATCCCGGTGCAGATCGTGTCGATCGCACGAGCGCTCGGCGACGGCATGGCTCCCGAGGCGGCTGTGGTGGCGTTCGGCGAAGTGGCAACCGAGCCGTCGATCGCGCTCCCGGCCGGCCCCGTGTTCTACGGCACGCCGTCCGCGGCCGCGGCGGCGCGCAACCGGCAGGCTGCCAACCAGGTACTGCGGATCGCCGCGCTGGCGGCCTATGCGGAGGCGGTCGCGCGCGTGCAACTCTCGGATCGTCAGGCCGGCATCCGGCTGCGCGCCGACACCGCGGAGTTCTTCGAAGCCGAACTGCTCGGCATCGGCGCCGAGGATATCGACCTTTCGCACGCGGTCGGCGCGATCCGCGACGCGGTAATCGACTATCTGTCGCGCGTCATCCTCGACCTCGCGCCGGTGATGAACGTCGCGGCGAACATGTCGATGCCGTCGCTGTATTGGGCGTGGCGTCTCTATGCCGACCCGACTCGGTCGGGCGAGCTGGTCGCGCGCAACCGGGTGGTGCATCCCTCGTTTATGCCGCCTGCGTTCGAAGCTCTGGCGCGGTAGCCAGGCCATGGGCATCGAGGTTGTCACCGTCAGCGTCGGCGGTATGAACTACACGGCGTTCAAGAAGGTCAGCGTACGGGCCGCCTTCAACGAGGCGGCGAGATCGTTCTCGTTTGATGTCGCCGCCGAGCTTGGCGCCTCGGCGACGAACCGCGTCTTCGCTGTCGGGACCGCGATCACGATTTCGGCCAATGGCGACCTGCTGCTGAGCGGTCACATCGACGAACGAAAGCCAAGTCTGAAGGGAAACGAAGCACAGATCTCGGTTTCGGGCCGTTCCAAATCGGCGGACCTGATCGACGGCTCCGCCGAACACGACACCGGAAGCTTCAAGAAGAAGGACCCGAAGGAAATCGGCAACGAGGTCTGCAAGAAATACGGCGCCAAGTTCCGGTCCGACCAGCCCTTGGAGAAGATCGACCAGTATCAGCTGACGCCCGGCGAGAGCGTCTTCCGTTGCGTCGAGAAGATGGCGCGCCAGCAGGGCCTGACGCTCGCCGGCACCGCCGATGGCGACATCAACATCACCAAGGCCGGCTCGAAGCGCCAGAGCGGCGCGCTGGTCGAGGGGGACAACATCCTCGAGGGGTCGGCTAGCCACAACGGCCGCAACCGGCATTCCGAGATCATCGTGCGCGGGCAGCGTCCGTTCGGCCACGGCGAGGATGCGCTGGAGGTCGAAGAAACGGAGAAGGACTCCGCGGTGAAGCGGCATCGGCCGATCATCATCGTGCAGGATGAGGACACCGACAAAAAGCGCGCCAAGAAGCGGGCCAAGAACCGCAAGGATCGCGCCGCCGGCGATGCCCTGAAGGCGACGATCACCGTGCAGGGCTTCCACGATCAAGGCGGCAAGCTCTGGGAGCCCGGCAACCTGGTCTGGACCGAAAGCCCGTTTCTCGACATCGCACAGGACATGCTGATCGAGAGCGTCGACTACGAGCAGAGCGAGCAGGGCAGTTTCGCAACGCTCGGGCTCACGGATCCGCGCAGCTATGGCGGCGAAGGCGGCAAGGGCAACAAGTCGGGCAAGGATTGGGAGCAGTAGGCGATGTCGTGGGAGCATGACGATGCACTGCGATCGATGTTCCGGCGTGGCCGACTGCTCAAGCTCGACGACAGCGGCACGCAGCAGAAGGTCGATTTCCGAGGACTCAAGAACGAGCAGATGAAGGACGTCGTCCGCGTCCAGCAGCACGGGATCAGCTCATACCCACGCAAGGACGCCGAGGGCGTCATGATCCAGCTCGGCGGCCGGTCGGACCGAACGCTGTTCATCGGCGGCGAGCATAAGGACGACCGACCGAAGAACCTGAAGGAGGGCAACGCGGTCCTCTACGACGACAAGGGCAACGTCGTCTGGATGAAGTCCGGCGACGGCGTCCACGTGACGTCGCAGAAGGGCGAGGTCGAGCTGCGGTCGAGCGACAGCAAGGTGTGGGTCAAGCCGGGCGACGGGAAGATGGTCTTCCTCGGCGGCGATGGCACCGACGGAACCTATTCGTTTGTGATGACCGAGGACGGCCCGTCCGTGAACGTGAAGGCAAAGGTCGGCTGATGGGTTCTTCGCTTCGGGTCAGGATCGACGAAGGGTCGGACGAGCAGCCGATCCTGCTGTGGGACAGCGTCTGGCAGCCGTGGAGCGGCTTCGCCGATTGGGCGATGGCCGGGCCGGATGAGCCGCAGAACCGCGGCGGGCTGCGGTCCAAGGCCGCGCTGCACACCGCGATCATCATCTCGCTGTTCACCGATCGGCGGATCGAGAAGGACCACCCGCTCGCCTACCTGGTCGAGGACGGCGATCCGCGCGGCTGGTGGGGAGACGGCGAGGATATCCATGCCGAGCTCGGCGAAGGCGAGATGGGATCGCTGCTGTGGGTGCTGGCGCGGGCGCCGCTCACCGAAGAGATCCGCCGCTGGGTCGAGGCGCTGGCGATCGAGGCGCTCGCGACGTTGATCCGACAGGGCGTCGCCGTGCGGATCGAAGCGCAGGCCGTCGCTTACTTCGCGGCGAACCGCGTCGAGCTCGCAATCCAGATCTACGGCCGCGATGGGTCGAAGGTCTACGACTTCAAGTTCGATGACCTGTGGCGTCAGAGCCTGACGTCGCCCCGGCCGCTTCCGTTCGGTGCGGCCTGATCTTTCAGAGGTTTTGCTGATGTATGCGGTCCCGTCTCTCGGCGACTTGATGGCGCGCGCCCGCAAGGCTTTCCGCGCCAACCTGAAGGGCAGCGATGCATGGGTATGGCCGAACAACGTCTATGTGTCGGCGAAGGTCATGGCCGGCATGACCTTCGAAGTGTTCGGCTTCGCGTCCTACATCAGCCGGCAGAAGTTCGCCGTCACGGCGCCGGACCTCGAAAGCCTGAAGCTGCACGGCGAGGAATTCGGCATCAGTCAGAACCCGGCGGCGCCGGCGCGCGGCAAGGTGATTGTCACGACGGCGGCTGCTTTTGTGCTCGCCGGGGGCGCGGTGTTTCGCCGGGCCGACGGCGTCGAGTTCATCTCGAAGGATGCCGGCTCCACCACAGGAGCCGGCTCGTTCACGGTCCGGGTTGAAGCCTCGGCGGACGGAAAGGCCGGCACAACCGAAGCCGGCACGCCGCTCGAAATCGTCTCTGGCGGCACCGGCGATCCAGACGCCTTGGCCGAGGTCGACAGCGATGGGCTAGCCTACGGCGCCGACGTCGAGGACATTGAGAGCTACCGGGCCCGCATCCTATTTCGCAAGCGCAATCCGCCGCACGGCGGCTCGGCCGCGGACTACGTGATGTGGGCCGGCCAGGTGCCGGGTGTGTCGTTCTACGCCGATCGGCCGACCGTCTATGTCGAGCGGCTGTGGTCGGGCAACGGCACGGTGCGGGTGTTCCCGCTGATGTTCGATCTCTACGACAACGGCATCCCGTCGCCGAGCGATGTCGCGCGTGTCCGCGATCATATCGAGGCTCTGCGCCCGGCCGGCGCGCGCGTCGCCGTCGCGGCGCCGACCGCGGTCGTGGTCGATGTCGTCATCAGCGGGCTGGCGCCGGATCGCAGCGACGTCCGCGAAGCGGTTCGCGCCGAACTACGCGATGTGTTCCGTCGTCGCTCCCGCGTCGCCGGTACCGACAGCGAGATCTCGAACATGCCGTATCTGGCCTATCCGGCGTCGTTCTCCCGCTCGTGGATCTGGCAATCGGTGGCCAATGCGAGCGGCGAGGAGCGCCACGTCATCACCTCGCCGTCCGCCGACGTCGCGCTTGACCCGGGTGAGATGGCGGTGCTCGGCACCGTCAGCTTCGTGTGATCGCGATGGCGGCTCGCGACCCCTATCCGGCGACGTTCCGGTGCCTGACGCATGACGATCTCACACAGGCCGCCATGAAATCGCTGCCGCGTGGCCGCGCCTGGCAGACCCATGAGAGCGGTCCGCAGCCGGGCTCCATCCTGCACGATTACTGGCAAAGCGCGGCCGAGGTGTTCGCCTTCCTGACGCAGCGGCTCTGCGCGCTGCGCCTTGAATTCTGGTGCGCGACCCACAGCGAGACGCACGATCTGTGGATGGAGGAATACGGCCTTCCGGATGCCTGCGATCCGTTCCCGGATCTGTGCGCCAAGGTGGCCGCGATTGGCGGTACGCGTTGCGAATACTACGCGGCGATCGCGGCACGCGCCGGCTGGTCGATCACCTGCCTCGACGATGAACTGACCTGCGGATCGCGGCTCGGTGTTGGCACCAAAGTCGGTAGAATGCGGACAGGGAAGCGCCGCAGCAGCGAGCTCGTGATCGTTGTCGACCTTGCAGCTAGTCCTTCGTTTTCTGGGCGGCATCGCGCTCCACCAAAAGTGGGGCGGTTCAAAGCTGGTTGGCGGCTGTGGTGTCCTCCCGACATTGCCCCGTTGGAATGTCTGCTCGCCCGAGTTGTCCACGCTGAAATCAAGATCACTTACGAGGTGTTCTAAATGTTCGACATTCTCGGTCCTGCCAATGCCGAAGGCGCAGTCACAACGCGGCCCGATGATGATCGGACCTTTGGTGCGTTAGATACGTGGTTCGAAGATTGCACCAGTATCGATGCGGGTGACGGGACGGACGTCCGCGCCGCGTTCTTCAACGGCGTCCTTGCCGTCCTTCGCGGCCTGTACCGCATCAATGGTAATCGCCTCGACGGGGTCACGCCGATCAACGGCGTAGAAGATCGCGACAATGGTCTGAACCGGGCCGTCTACAACCTTGTCCAGCGGGGCAAGACCAACTACGCGCCCGATACCGGCAGCACGAACGCGATCGTGCTGAATATGTGGGTGCCGCCCATCGAACTCATTGCCGGCCTGCCGCTGAGGACGAAGCTCGCCAACGCGATCACTGGAGCCGCGACGGTCACCATCGTCGGAGTCGGTACGGTTCCGTTGAAGAACCGCGACGGCTCCGATCTGGTCGCCGGCGTTTACGGCGCCGGCTCCGTCGTCGACATGATCTACGACGGCACGAAGCTCGTCGTGCAGAACAATCTGAACGCGTCCGGCAAGGCGCCCGGCGGCTTCATCAAGCGCCGCGTGTTCAGCACGGTCGGATCGACGCCTTACGACCCGACACCGGGCACCAGCTACATCGTCGTGACTGTGCTCGGTGGCGGGGGTGGTGGCGGAGGATCCCCGGCCATGGGCGGATCCAGCTTTGGTGTGGCGGGCGGGGGTGGTGCCGGCGGCGTCGCCATCTCGCAGATCGCTTCCGGGTTCTCTGGTGCTGTTATCACCGTCGGTGGCGGCGGTGGCGGCGGTGCAGGTGTCGGTGGGGCCACTGGTGGCACGTCTTCCTTCGGCGCCTTCTGCTCTGCCACGGGAGGCGGGGGTGGTGCCTCCCCGGACAACATCTCCATCGCATCCATGCAGACCGGTGGGGCCGGTGGGGCCGGCACCGGCGGCAACATTTACATCAGCAACGGATCGAGTGGTGTCTATGGAACGGCGCTGTCCGCCGTCAACCTGGTCTCGGGCCCTGGTGCGTCGTCGCCAGTCACCGGCGGTGGTGGTGGAAACTCGGTGTTCATCTCAGGGGGTGGGTCGAACGGCAATCACGCCACGTCGTTCGGCGCTGGCGGCGGCGGCGCATCGGCGGGCAACAGTGCACCCTCGCACTCCGGCGGCAACGGCGGTCAGGGCGTCATCTACATCGACGAATACGCGTGATCGGAGAAATGACCATGACGACTTACGCCCGCTGCGCCGGTGTCCCCGGCGCAATCCTCGAGCTCGTGCAGCTTCCGGACGGCATCACGCCGGCCGATGCCTTCCATCCCGACATCGCTGCTGCGTTCCATGCCTGTCCTCCAGGGGCCGCTGTCGGCGACGTGCTGGCGGAAGACGGCACGTCGTCGCCGCCGGTCGCGCCGCAGCCGACGAAGGGCGAACTGATCGCCTACGCCAACGCCGCGCAGTGGTCGCTCGTCACCGCAGGGAAGGCGGTGACCGTCGATGAGCAGGAGATCCTGTTCGCGACGTCGACGGACGGCCGCAATCTCGACGGCCTGACCCTGATGAACGGCAAAGTCTCGAGGTTGGCGCAGGCCAATCCGCCGGAAACGGTGCTTTGGCAGATCGGCGCAACCGAGTTTGCGACGATTGACGCTGCTGACTTCGTCACCGCCGCGACCGAGGTCGCTGATTGGGTTCAGTCGACGTTCGATGCCCTCCCGCAGATCTTCGCCACGATTGAAGCCGGCGAGATCACCACGCTGGCGCAAGTCGACGCCGCGCTGGCGCAGGTCTGAGGACTGCCATGGGCATCAAGCACAAGAAGCACTCTCCGCGGAACGACACCGCAGACAGCACTATCGTGCAGCCTTCCGATTGGAACGAAGAGCACGAGATCGACGGCATGCTGGGCGCGCTGTCTGGTCTAGACGCGACCCCCGGGACCTTCCCCTATGTCAAGCCAAATGGTGATCCGAGCGTAGCCAAACTGACGGAGTTCGGTCGGGATCTCATCAGCCTTGCCACGGCGGACGATATCCTGCTGGCCCTCGGAATTGGCGACCGTTTGAGGGATGTAGTTAGCGTTCTGGACTACGCCGTGTCACGCTCGCAGCGGACTGCAATCAGGAATGGCGACGTCGGTATTGAAACTGTGTGGGGCGACGCTGTGGCTGACGCTTCAGCTCGCGGGGTCGGTACCATACTAATCCCGGCTGGAAACTTCACAAGTTCATCCGCCGCTCTCTCTAATCCAGGTGTAGTCGTCCGTGGCGAGTATGGAAAGACAGTCATCACCAAGTATGGTGATGGCAACGTTTTCCAGACGCATAACGCGCCGCCGGAGGTTTCTGGCGGGCTCATCGGTCTCGATGCTCTGGTCGGCAGTGTCAGCGTGGTCATGCAATCTGGACTGGGGGCGAGCTACGCAGTCGGGCAAACCTGCGTTATAATCAGCGAGACCGCTATCGATGCCGGCCAGCCATCAAAGAAGGCGGAGTTCGTCGATATTCTTGGCGTTAGCGGCGACACGATTACATTTTGGCAACCACTCAAGGACTCCTACCTCGTCGCAGCGACGGCACGACTGCTGCCTGTGTCCCTGACCGATGGTGTGGCTTACAGCGACGTCGCCTTCGTGATGGACAGCTCACTGACTGGACTGAGCACGACCTATGCCGAGCGGAGCGCGATCGATTTGCGATTTTGCCGGCGTCCGCTCGTGCAGGGGGTGCGCGTAAAGGGCCCAATCGCAACGGGAGTTCAGTTGATCGGATGTCGCGGGGCGCTGATTTCGGATTATCGCGCGTACGATGGCGGGTCGGCTACGACCGGGACGAGCAGTCCGGAATCGTCAGAAGGGGCGTCAGGTTTTGGGTACGGCATCGGAGAGGGAAACCTCAATGAGGGCCTGATAGTTGACCGGCTTTATGCCGAGCGTCTGCGTCACGCCTACACCACCTACGGTCTTGTCGCAGCTTACGGCTGGTCTTATGGGTGTCCGAGGAATTCACTCATCTCGAACAGCCAGCATATCTCCCCAAAGAACGCTGGCTTTGATACACATCAGACGGGTGATGGTATCACGTTCAGCAATTGCCACACCATCGGAGGGCATTTTGTAGGCTTCCAGATACGATCGAGAGCGACGCGGGTCCTTGGTTGCAGCGCAACCGATACTATCGGCGCCGGGGCTTGGATCAGGGGCGGCTATTCCGGGTCGACTGGAACTTGCGGTGATCGCAGCGAAGTGTCAAATTTTTCTGCAGTTAGAACCAACTCCGGCGTCACGTTTGATGGCACCGATTACCGGGAATACGGCGCCATCGTGGATGATGCGAGAGAAACAATATTGCGAGGTATCAGCGCGCGAGAAGTCGGAGGCCCCATTGTTACAACCGGCCGGAACGGGGTTGGCGGCAATCTCGAGTATCGCGATCTGCATGGCAAAGACATTTGTCAGCGCACTGTCACTAAGCCATTTGCCGTTGACCTCAGAAACATGAACTTCGGGCTTTCTGCTGATATTTCCGAAGTGCGAGTGATCGACACTTCTTCGCTTGTCACTGACATTGTCAAAATCGGCGCCGCAAATAACAACTTTATTTCGCTGAAGAATGTTCGTGGCGTTGGCAACACTGGACTTGAAGTCTCGGCCGTGTCTGGTGCAATCGTCGATTATGAAGGGTCGCAACTAATCACCGGTCGCCTGTACGCAACTAGGACAGGAACTGTCATCTCTACAGTCGCTATCCCGGGGGCGGACACTATTTATCTTTACCCGTTCTATGTCGACCATGCCAGGAAAGTCACGTCCGGATCAGGCAGGGTGGTCACAGGCGGTGCCGGCTCATCGATAAAGGCGGCAGTCTGGCGGAATAGCGCTTTGTCCAATCGGCCGCTTGGAAGCCCAGTGCTTGTGGACAACGCCGGCGCGTCGACCGCAACCAACAACTCGAACGCAGTTTTAGCGTTCTTTGGATTTCTGCCGACTGGCTGGTATTGGATGGGAGTAAAGTGCACGGGGGCGCCCCCCACGATGCTCTCCATCCCAAGCGCGGATCAGTTCATGGCTGCTTTCATGGGAGCTGCTTCTCTCGCAGCCAATGCTCTGAGTGTGGCATCTACCTACAACAATGCGATGCCAGCATTCGCGGAAGGAGCCGCTTTCACCGAGTTTGTAGGGAACGGGGCGCCAATCATCAACCTTGGGCTGTAGAATTAGCAGCGCCGACCATTGTTAGTCGCCGCTCCGGCTCGGCGGCGCGGCGCAGATGGACTGTGCATGGGACTGGTAGTCCTCAACGCAAGCGTGGGCCACCACGCTCCCGATGTCGGCCGATCATGGAGAACAAGATGCCAATCAAACTCACGGCCGCCGACTGGCGGGCGATCTTCCCGCGCGCGCCGCAGCAGGTGATCGACGCGTTCGCAGTCAAGCAGTCCGCGCTCGACAAGGCCGGCATCACCGCGACCAAGACACGCCTCGCGTATTTCCTCGCCAACATCGAGCATGAGTGCGGCGGGTTCACCATCCCGAACCTGACCGAGAACATCAACTACACGGCCGCGCGGATGGCGGCTGTGTGGCCGAACCGGTTCAAGAGCGCTGCGGCGGTGCAGGCCAAATTCGGCACGTCCAAGGGCTGGCAGACCAAGGCGTTTAACGACATCTACGGCGGCCGCATGGGCAACCGGCCGGGCACGTCGGACGGCTCGCGCTACATCGGGCGCGGCGGACCGCAATGGACCGGCCGCGACGGCTACGCGGCGCTGGAGCGGATCACCGGCCTGCCGGCTGTGATGAGCCCGGAGATCGCGTCGCGGCTCGACCTGCAACCGGAGATCTGCGCGGCGTTCTGGCAGTGGAAGGGGCTCAATCGCTTCGCCGACGCGGGCGACTTCGTCGGCTGCGTGAAGGCCTGGAATGGCGGCACCAACGGCATGGCAGACCGAAAGGCGCAGATGGCCGGCAACGATCCGATCATCAAGCGGCTGCAGGTGGTGTCCGACCAGGCTGCGGCGATCCCGGATCCGAAGGCGGCGCCGGTGAGCAAGCGTGAGGCTTTGGTGGGCAGCGCCGTCGGCACGACCTCGGCTGCGGTCGCGACCGGCGTGCAGCAGGGGTGGGGCTGGGAAGCCTGGCTGGTCGCGGCGTTGGTGCTGGTCGCTGTGGCGGCCCTCAGTGGCGCGGCGTGGTGGTGGTGGCGGCGCCGCAAGGCCGCGGCGACTGAAACGCTGCCGGCTCCGTCGCTGGCGGCGTCCCAGACGGTGGCGGATGCGCCCGCAATGGATGCCCCGATGCCGCCGGCGGCGAAGCCGCGGCGCAAGCGCCGGCCGGCCGCCGCGAAGACGTCCGCGCCCAAGCGCAAAACCTCCAAGCGAAAGGCGGCCTGAGATGGCGATCGATCTCGGACGATACGCGTGGATCGCCAAGACGGCGATCGACTTCGGCTTTCCGATCCTCGGCACTGCGCTCGGCATGCCGGGGCCGGTGTCGGAGTTCGCGGCTTCGCGCATCAAGTCGGCGCTCGGTCTTTCGTCGAAAGCATCGCCGGAAGACGTCAGCAACGCAATCGCCGCCGATCCGGACGTGGCCAAGGCGCAGCTGTCGGCTGCCGAGTCCGAGGTTGCGGCGAAGTACGCCTACCTGACGCGGATCGTCGAGGTGCAGGCGGACGTGGCCAAGGAGCAGATCGACCAGGTCAACGAGACCATCCGGGCAGAGACTGCCGCGCAGGCGGCCACGCCGGACCGATGGTGGGGCCATTGGCGGACATGGATGGCCTACGAGCTCGCGATCGAATGCCCGTTCTGGGCGGCGTTGATCGTCTGGTGCGTCGTCGCCGGCAAGATCAACGAGCTGGTGGGGGCGACTTCGGTTCTCACCGTGTGGTGGGGCGCGCGGTTCGGCGTCCTCGGCGTGCACGTCTGGACCGGCAGCAACGAGCGCCAGACCGCGATCACCGGGCAGCCGGTCGGCGGCGTCGTCTCGGCCGTGACGACGGCGGTGGCAGGTCGAAGGAAATGAGGGTGGCCCTCCAGAGCCTCTCCGACCGAACCATCGAGTGGTTCTCGTCCCTCGTCATGGTCGGTTGGGGGGCGACGCTTGCGATGCCTGGCGATACGCTGGCGCAGCCCGGCTTCGTCGCCTTCAGCCGGTTCGGCACGACTGAAACGTTCTGGGCTTTCGCGTTCGCCTTCATCGGGGCCGGCCGGCTGGTCGCGCTCTACATCAACGGCCGCTGGCCGCGGTCGCCGCATATCCGGATGTTCGGAGCATTGTTCGGAGCGCTGTCCTGGGGGCAGGTGTCGATCCTGCTCTACCAGTCGTCGGCGATCAACGAGATGCCGATCCCCACGGGCTTTGCAGTGTACGCCCTGCTGTCAGCCTTTGAACTGTTCTCCATCAACAGGGCGGCTTTCGATGCTCGGTATCACAACCCCTGACGCGATCGCTTTCGGCATGATGGTGCTGGCCGCGCTCGCCGCATGGCGGGGCGTCAGCCAGGGCGATGCCGCCAAGACCAGGGCAGTGCAATCTGCTCCGTTCGTCAGCATCGCGGGGACCATCGTCGAGGCCAACCAGTTTGGCGACTACATCAAGGTGCTCGACAAGCTGGCGATCGCAATGAACTGCCACGCGGCCGCGCTCGATCGGCAGCACGACGTCAAGACCACGAACGCGCTCGAGGATCTCGCCAACAAGATCGATGAAGCAATGAGCGACCGCCGGCGGCGCTAACCCGGTCGGCGCGTGCCCGCGCCGCAATGACGCCGACGGCTCGCCTCCCGCCGCCGGCACTTCGCCCGCCAAGGGCCCTCCCAAAACTGGCCCCGCCGACCGCTCCCGCAATGGGGCATGTCGGCGGGGCTTTTTTTTTGCGTTTTAGGCCCTGTGGCGCTTGGCTTCAGAAGTTCGCATCTGCTCGGTGGCTTCCATCACCGCCATCGACAGCAGGTAGCCGAGCGTCGGCAATTTCAGGCGCTCGGCAGCAGCGACTGCTCGTTCTAAAATTTCAAGAATTGAGGCGAGATCATCGTCGTATTTGGTCACGGCAATCCCCTTTGTCGCAATGCGGCCGCTGGTGCGGCCGATATCCATTGTGATCGGGAGGCGCCGGTGGACGGCGGTAATGCCGCTGGATTTTATCGTCGCGGCGCGGCTGGTGCGCTGGGGCAGCTCATGTCGCCTCGGCATGGCGGTGACGCCAATCCGCGCGAAGATCATCGGTTTATCCGCTGTGGTCTCCGCCAGCGCTCGCTGCTTTCCATTCGACGAACAGCGCAAGTCTCGCCGGGTCGCAGGTGAACCTATCCCATGCTTCCCGGAACGCCGCCATTGAGGCTTCGCGGTCCGGCGCCTCGCCGTGTGTCGCGAACTCCCGCACAGGTACGACCGTGTCGATCCCCCATGCCCAGAATGCCCGGCCGGCGGCGCCGGTCTGGACCCCGATCGACCCGACCTCGATCGGGGGCTCCGCATTGCGGTGCCAGATCACGCGGTAGTTGTCCGTGGACATGGGGTGGCGAACGCGGCGGAGGGTGAGGGGCTGTGACGCGTCCAAGCGGTGGTTGGCCATTCTGAAAAGAAAAATTCTTCTGAGAGATCAATGGCAAAAAACGAGGAAAACGTGACCATTTTGGCCACTGTTTCAGATTGCCTGTTGAGCCGATTGCGGAAACGCTCTGCTTTGCAGACCGTTGCGTAACCACTCCGCCACGTGGCCCCAACGGGCGATCTTCTATAGGCGATCAGACGGTTAGGCAACTATGGCGTTTTGTGCCCGCCGGCGCGCTCCGCCTTGATCAGGCGAAGGTGGTCTTGCGCGGTCGCTCAGGACGCGTGCCAGCCGGTCGGGAAGGGAATCATCGGCCACTCGGTCTGATTGTCATTGGCTGCGCGCCGCATCGATGCCACCAGCCCGGACGGTCGTTGATTGTCCTGGTCGGTTTCGGCGAAGGCGTGGCTGACGTCGTCCAGCAGGCGTTTGTATTCGGCTTCACTCATTGGTCGGCTCCCTGTCGAGCCGCACTGTGCCCCAAGCAGTTTGGCGTCAGGTTGAGCCAATCGTTCGAATTTTAGCTTTTCCCCGCTTTTGCGAATGGTCGGAACCGCCAGAAGGGACGTTCGGGATACGCCTTTCCGCAATGCGGAAGGATGTTCCGGCGTTTAGTCGTTTGGCATACGGTTAATTGCTGATGAACGGGAGCATTAACCGAATCACTTGAGCGCCGCGAACGCTATCCGCGCATGAAAAAGCCGCTTCCGGAGAAGCGGCTTTTCGTAAAATGCGGTTCTGCTTACTGGCAGAGATGCATCAGGCCGTCCTGGCCGCGGAAGGTCGTGCCCGGCTGACAGACGAAGCCGTTGCGCTCGGCGTAGGACTGGTTCCAGCCGTAGCTCTGACCCCAGCCGGTGGGCTGGTTCCAGCCATACTGCCCGTCATAGCCGGCCCGGAACGGCGCGGTAGCGATGGCGCCGGCAGTGCCGATCGCGCCGCCCACGACGCCGGCGGCGACGTCGGCCGGCCAGAACGCCGCGTTGCTGTCACGCCAGCCGCCGGCACCCCACTGGTCGCGATCGGTGGAGCGCGCCTGGCTGTCGTAGCGGCAATTCGGATCCATCTGCGAGCAGGCGGCGGTGTTCTTCATGTGCTTGACGCGCTGCTGGGCCGAAGCCGGGGACGCGGCAGACAACGCGACTGTGGCCGCCACGGCGGCGAGGGCGATCGTGCGAATCATCGGGTAATTCTCCCTGTTGGTGATCTCATGAAGCGTCGAATTCGATGACGACGAAACGTGGTCCGCAGAGAGTTGTTCCGGCGTCGAACCATCCCTGGTTCACAGCGCTGTGAGGCGCGTAGTTGCAACGGCACAATAAGTACAACGCGGACGAGACGGATCGATTCGAACTTGAGCGATCGCCCCGATGGTTGTGTGGCGGGCGCGAGAAGGAAGTCGGCCACCCTGCGCTGGCCGAAGTGTTAGGAAGCTGTCGCAAGATCGGATGTCCGCGGACATCATGAGCCGCTCGGTCTCACGCCCCAACTTCGCCTGCCGCAATCGCCGATCGCCGCTGCGATTACTTGTGCGCTTCGGCGAGAGTTGTTAAGCGGTTCCCATGTCGCTATCAGCCTCCGCACACGATCGGTCGCCTTCCAGACACGCTGGCCCCTTTGCCCTGGGCGTTCTCGTCGTCGCGCACCTCGGGACTCTGTGGCTGCCCTTCGTCAACCAGGAGAGCGCGTTCAATTCGGCTGCGCGCTATTTCCAGACCGGCGACGCCGCCTTGGTGCAGGCCTACTTCGAATCCGATGCGAACACGCTCGTGTTGGCTGCCGTCGGGGCTGCGCTGGCGCATGTCCTCGGTATCAGCGTGGATTGGGGGTGCCGGCTGGTTTCGCTGATTGGCTTCGCCGTCATGGCTGCCGGGCTGCACGCGATCGTCACGCAGGCCCGGATCGGCGGCTGGCTGATTTCCGCCGCCATCATGCTCAATCCGCTGATCTGGGTGTTCGCCGGCCGCGGCACGGCCGACTTTCCGCCGATGGCGTTTGCTTTGGCTGCGATCGCGATCTGCTGGCGCGCACAGGGGCCGGCGATGGTGCTGGCGGGCGCCGGCGTCTTCGCTTTCGCTGCGGCCTTGAAGTACCACGCCGTCCTGTTGCTGCCGCTCATCGCCCTCGCGCCGACGGGGACTCAGTCCGTCAAATTCAGAGGCGTGATGCTGGGCATCGTGGTGGCCCTCACCGGCTGCGTCCTCGCGGTCTATAACGTCGCCGTGTTCAAGGCCTTCGGATTTTGGCTCACGGCGCCGAAATGGGTCACCGAGCACGGCCTGACCACGCAGCACGTGCTGACCAACGTCGTGCACTATGGCGGCTTCCTCGCGCTGCTGGCGATGCCGTTCTCGCTGCAGAGCACGATGGCCGATCCCCGTGGTCGCATGCTCAAGCTCGCCGCCATTGCACTCGCTGGCCTCGTTGGCGCCGTGCTGCCGTCGTCCAGCGGCGAGATGAATTTCGGTCCGTTCGATCGCTGGGTCGGGGCAGGGGTCTCGGGCGTCGTTCTCGCCGGCCTGTTCGCCGTCTTCGTCCTCAGCCTGCTCAACCAGCCGCACACGGTCCGCGATCGCGCGATGATCGGCGTGATCGCGCTGTTCGTCGTGGTGCTGTCGTTCAGCCGGCCGGCGCAGCGCTACCTGATCTTCATGCTGCCGTTCTACGTGGTCTATCTGTCGGCACGGATCGAGGCGCGCCGCTTCGCCGCCGTCCTCGTCGCCCTCTGCATCGCGCTCAATCTCGTCTCGGCGGTGACGCAAATCTATTTCCGACCGGCCGCATCGGAAAACTTCGGCGCTGCGCGGCGCTGGTAGCGCGGGCCGCAATCAGCGGCCTCGGGGCTGCATCATCAGCTCAGTCGCCATCTCCGGCTCAGCTCGCTGCTGACCGGCTTCACCGGTTCCTGCCCCTCACACCGATCGCCTTGACGCTGTCTCTATCCCGGTTTCGGGCGGACGGCGCGGCTGACTATTTCGCCGATCTGCCCGCCTTCTGAGCAGGCCGCCGCGTTTAAATTCAAAATCAGAGCTGCGCGCGAATTGACAGGGCGGCGGCGCATCGTCAAAATTAGAAACACCGTGCCGATAATAGAAACAGGGCTGTCATGCTGCTGAATGCCTCCCGCGCCGCCGAGATCATGCAAGACAACGGGCTCGACGCGCTGGTCGCGACGACGCCGGAGAATGTGCTCTACCTGGGCGGCTATTGGGCGATGTCGCAATGGGTCCGGCGCGGGCCGCAGGCCTACGTGATGTACAGCCGGACCAAGGCCGAGCTCTGCATCATCACCAGCACATCGCTGCTCGACCTCGTGGCGGACCAGAACCCGGGCGGCCAGGTGCGGCGGTTCTCGTATTTCCGCACGGACGTCGATCCGTCGGCGACGCTCAGCGCGGAAGATCAGCGGCAGGTCGCGTTGTTTTCCGACCGCGAATACAAGGGGCCGGTCGACGCGCTGGTCGCGGCGCTCACGGATGACGTCGGCGGGTCCGCGCGGATCGGCATCGACGAGCTCGGCATCACGCCGCAATGCATGGAGGAGCTGATCCAGCGCCTGCCGCAAGCCACATTCGTTCGGTCGTTCAAGCTGTTCGAGAAAATCCGCGCGATCAAGACGCCCGAGGAAATCGCCCGGCTGCGGATGGCGTGCTCGATCACTGAGCGGTCGATCGACCGGGCGCTGGACGCCGCGACAGAGGGGATGACCGAGCTCGAAATGGCCCGGGTGTTCCACAGCACCACGACCAGTCTCGACGGCGTGCCGGTGACCGGCTGTATCGGCTTCGGCGATCGCAGCGCTATGAGCAACGTGCAGCCATCGTCGCGGCAGCTGCGCCGCGGCGACGTGATCCGCTTCGATGTCGGTTGCCGCTACCGGCACTATCGTTCGGACATTTCGCGGATCGCGGCGGTCGGCGAGCCGACCGCCAAGGTGCGCGATTATCACAACGCGCTGTGGCTCGGCGTGCAGCGCGCCCACGACATCGCCAAGCCCGGGCTGCGCGTCGCCACTCTGTTCAACGAAGTCGTCGAAACCGTGCGCCGCAACGGCATTCCGCACTACGAGCGCAGCCATGTCGGCCACGGCATCGGCATCGACGGCTACGATCCGCCGAACATCGCAGCCGACTCCAGCGACGTGCTGGAGGAGAACATGGTGGTCTGCGTCGAGACGCCATACTACGAGCTCGGCTTCGCCGGCCTTCAGGTCGAGGACATGATCCTGATCACCCGCGACGGCAGCGAATCCCTGATGGCGCGCGACGGACGGCTGCGCATTCTGGCGATCTGACCCCGCGAAAATCCCCGAACTGCACCTCGAAGGAGAGCAATGTGAAATTTTCCGTGTGCCTGGCGACCGGCTACGAGGGTCTGGCCTATCCGATCCCGTTTTGTGCCCCTCAGGATCTGGTGAAGACCGCGGTGCTATGCGAGCAGCTCGGCTACGACGGCGTCTGGGGCAACGACCACATGACGACGCAGCACTACGTGCGCGACATGTATCCCGACACGCCGCCGAACTTCTTCGAGCCGCTGGTGGTGATGGCGATGATCGCGCAGGCGACGACGAAGCTACGCGTCGGCACTGCGCTGCTGGTGATGCCGATGCGCGAGCCGGTGTATCTCGCCAAACAGGTCTGCACCATCGATCAGATGTCGGGCGGCCGTTTCACCATGGCGGTCGGGCTCGGCGCCTATCGCGAGGAGTTCGAGGCTTGGGCCGGCAGCAAGGCCAAGACGTTCCACCGCGGCGAGATGATGGAGGAGGGGCTGAAGTCGTTCCTGGCGTTGATCTCGGAGAAATCGGCAAGCTTCGACGGCAAGTACTATTCCTTCCACGGCGTCGAACTGTTTCCGAAACCGGCGCAGACGCCGTTCCCGCTGTTCATCGGCGGCCATAACATGCAGTCGATCGAGCGGGCGGCGGCTGTCGGGCGCGGCTGGCTGCCGGGGTGGCGGCCGTTCAACGAGATCGAGGAGCGGATCGGTCAGCTCCGCCAGCGCGCCGAGGCGCTGGGCCGCGATCCCGCCGAGATCGAGATCGCACCGCAATTCTCGCTGCTGATCGGCAAGACCGATGCCGAGGCGGAGAAGACCTATATGCAGAGCGGTCTGGTCGCGCATCGTGTGTCGCTGGCCTATACGGGCCGCGACCCGGTGCACCAGGTCACCGCGAACCTCGTCGGCTCTCCCGCCTCGATCATCGAGAAGATCCACAAGCTGAAGGCGATCGGCGTCGACCACTGCGCCGCGATGGTCGTCGCCGTCAATTCGCTGCAGGAATACGACGACCAGGTGCGCTGGTTCGCCGAGGAGGTCATGCCGCACGTGCAATGATGCGGACCCGCGCCGCGCCGGCTCAGCGGCGCGGCTGCGGCTCTGTCACCCGCCCCGCATTGCGGGACGATGCGCCGGAGCGGTCGAAAGATCGGCCGGCACCGGCGAAATCGCCCGCGATGCTGGCGCCGAGCTTGCGTGACGCCGACAGCGCGGCGTCCACCACCAGCTTGATCACGCGGGCGCGTTCCTTGTCGGTGAGGCCGGCGCTGGGTACGCCGCCGCTGAGCGCCCCGATCGCCTTGTTGTCGGCATTGCGCACCACGGCGCCGGCCGAATACACGCCGACCCGGTTCTCGTCCTCGTTGAGGGCATATCCCAAACGCCGAACCTCCTGCAGTTCGACGAGGAGTTTGGGGATGTGGACCTTGGTCTGCGGCGTCAGCTTCGGGAGCGGCGTCTCGCTGAGTAGCTGCTTCACCTCCGCGTCCGAGTATTCGGCCAGGATCGCCTTGCCGAGAGCCGTGGAGTGCAGATAGGTCTGCGCGCCGGGGCGATGGTTCAGCGCGATCGGTCCGCTGCTCGGCACGGTCGCCAGATAGACGACCGCATGATCGCGCAATACGCCGAGAAAGCCGTTGATGTGCTGATCGGCCAGTCGATGCAGCTCGGGCATCGCGGCGGAGTGGATCGTGCTCTGACCGAGAAAGGCATTGCCGGTGCGGAAGGCACGGTAGCCGATCGTGTAGCGCGCGTTCTCGCCGGATTGCTCCAGATAGTTGGCGCGGCTCAGCGTCTTCAGCAGGCGCAGCGCGATGCTCGGCGCGATATCGAGTTGGCGGGCGACCTCGCGGACGCCGAGCGGAGGCGAGTCCGCCAGCAGATCGAGGATAGCGATCGCCCGCGCTACCGACTGATTCTCCGCGCCGGAACCGGTCTCTTGAGTCATCTTTACTTCCATCCTTCGATCTTCAGCGGCTGCAGTCGCGTCCGCGTTTTGCGCATGGGCGAGCGAGTTGCTCATGATCGGCGCACTCTGCCGTTTCCGCAAGCGCGAGCTGCCTAGCTTGTCATCCTTCCGCACGTGTAGTGCGCCTCCACCGCTTCGTCATGCGACCACCATGCCGACATTCGACGTTGACTAATCGGCGAACCGGAGAATAAGCTCAATACGTGGAACGGCGTACCGATATTGAGCACAGTGTGAAGGACTTGAGAACCCGCAAATGGCGATCGCCGCGTTACGCAAGACAGACGGTCGAACGAGCCTGCGGGAGCAGGCGTCGATGATTTCGGTGCGCGGGGCAGGCAAGATCTATCGGACGCGGTCGGACGAGACGGTCCATGCGCTCAAGGACGTCGACCTGGAGATCTCGCAGGGTGAGTTCGTCTCGGTGGTCGGTCCGAGCGGCTGCGGCAAGACCACGTTGCTGCGGATCCTGGCGGGCCTCGAGGGGGCGACCTCCGGCGAGATCGTGGTCGGCGGCAACAAAGTTCGCGGCCCCAATGACGACGTCTCGGTCGTCTTCCAGCAGGCGACGCTACTTCCCTGGTACACGGTTCTGCAGAACGTGTTGCTGCCGGCCCACCTCAAGGGTGATCGTTCGCCGGCGATCGAACAGCGCGCACACGGGTTGCTCGATCTCGTCGGGCTCAAGGACTTCGAGCGCAAATATCCGTTCGAATTGTCGGGTGGCATGCAGCAGCGCGTCGCGATCTGCCGGGCGCTGGTGCGCAATCCCAAGATCTTGCTGATGGACGAGCCGTTCGGCGCGCTGGACGCGATGACGCGCGAGACCATGAATGTCGAGCTGATGCGCTGGTGTTCGCAGGAGGGCAAGACCGTCCTGTTCATCACCCATAGTATCCCGGAAGCCGTGCTGCTCGGTGATCGTGTCGTGGTGATGTCGCCGCGGCCGGGGCGGATTTCGGAAATTCTCGACGTCGATATTCCGCGGCCGCGCGATCTGCGCACGCTTGGCACGCCGGCCTTCGCCGAGCTCAGCGATCGCGTGCGGCGGCACTTCGGTGCAGCGTCGGCGCCCGGACAGGACATGTGAGCCAGACGATGCGCAGCAGGACCATTCATAAACTGCAATCTCTGGCTCTGCTGCTCGCGGTGTTCGCCGCATGGGAGGGCGTGGTCCGGATCTTCGCGATTTCGCCCTTCGTCATTCCGGCGCCGAGCGCCGTCATCGTGCGGTTGTACGAGATGGTGACGACCGGCGAGGTGTGGCCGCATTTCGTCGCGACGTTGACGTCGGTGCTGACCGGTCTGGCCGCGGGTGGCATTGCCGGCCTCGTCGTCGGCAGCGCGATCTCGCTGATGCCGGCCGTCGAGCGGCTGGTGTATCCCTACGTGGTGGCGATGCAGACCGTGCCGAAGATCGCGATCGCGCCGCTGTTCGTGATGTGGTTCGGCTACGGCCTGACATCGAAGATCGTCATCACCGCGCTGCTCTGCTTTTTCCCGATCCTGGTCAGCGTCGTCTCTGGTTTTCAGTCGGTGGACAAAAACCAGCTCGAGATGATGCGCGCGTTCGGGTCCACGCCGATGCAGACGCTGTTTCGATTGCGCATTCCGTCGGCGCTGGTGCTGATCTTTGCCGGTTTCGAGATTGCGTCGGTGCTCGCCGTGATCGGCGCCGTCGTCGGTGAATTCGTCGGCGCCCAGGTCGGGCTCGGCTACCTGATCACCTCGCTGAACTTCAATCTCGATGTCGCCGGCATGTTCGCCGTGCTGCTCTGCCTCGCGGCGATCGGTCTCAGTCTGCACAGTGTAGTGAAGTTCGCTCGCAAGCGGATGATCTTCTGGCTGCGGTCTGATCCCGCACCGATCCTCGGTTAGACGGATCGACACCATGAAGCTGCCGGCATTCGACTATGCGCGCCCGACCTCGTTGTCCGAGGCGATCTCCCTGTTGCAGGGCGACGACGCCAAGGTGCTGGCCGGCGGACAGAGCTTGCTGCCGATGATGGCGTTCCGGCTCGCCGCGCCGAGGCTGCTGGTCGATATCGCGCGGGTGCCGGGGCTCGACCAGATCGTTGTCGAGGACGGCACCATCAGACTGGGCGCAGGCGTGCGCTGGTGCCAGATCGCAGCGTCGGCGCTGTTGGCTGAGGTGCATCCGCTGCTGGTCGAAGCCATCGGCCATGTCGCGCATCTGCAGATCCGCAGCCGTGGCACCATCGGCGGCAGCATCGCGCATGCCGATCCGGCGGCCGAGTTGCCGGCCGTCGCGCTGGCTTGCGATGCGAGCGTTGTCGCGGTCGGGCCGTCGGGACCGCGCCTGATTTCGATCGCCGAGTTTCTCACCGGGCCGCTCGAGACGTCGCTGGACGCTGCCGAGATCGTCACCGAAATCAGGATCCCCGCGATGGCGGGGCGGCGCTACGGCTTTGCGGAGTTTGCGCGTCGTCCCGGCGACTTCGCGCTCGCCGGCATCTGTCTGCACTATGCGGTCGACGCCGCCGGCGTCATTGGCGATAGCCGCGTCGTCGCCTTCGCGGCGGTGGAAATGCCGCAGCGGCTGTTTGCGGTCGAGCGCTGTCTCGATGGCCGTCGTGTGGACGATGTTGACCTCGCGAACATGCGGGACGTGCTGGCAGGCGAGGTCGACTGCGTCGATGATTTGAATGCGGATCGTGTGTATCGGACGGCGCTACTCGGGGTGATACTCGAAGACGCGCTGGCCCAGGCGCACGCCCGAGGGGGCGCGGCATGAAGATCGCCCTGACGGTCAACGGCGAAGCGCGGCAGCTCGACGTCGAGCCACGCTTGACTCTGGCGGATTTGCTGCGCGATCAGTTGCGGCTGACCGGGACGCATCTCGGATGCGAGCACGGCGTCTGCGGCGCGTGCACGGTGATCGTCGACGGCGCGCCGGTTCGGGGTTGTCTGACCCTCGCAGTGCAGAGCGACGGCTGCACGATCACCACCGTCGAAGGGCTCGGCTCGCCCGCGGCGCTGTCGCCGTTGCAGGCCGCGTTCAAACGCTGCCATGCGCTGCAATGCGGCTTCTGCACGCCCGGAATCCTGATGACGCTGCATGCGCTGCTCAGCAGCGAGCCGGACGCGAGCGAGGACCGGATCAAGGAGGCCCTCGGCGGGCACGCCTGCCGTTGCACCGGCTATCTGCCGATCGTCGAGGCGGCGTGCGTGGCACAGCCGGCTTACCAGGGCGGCGCCGATGCAGCGGTCTAACACCATGGTCGGGCGCGCGGTCGAGCGCCTCGAAGATGCGCGCTTTCTCACCGGGCGCGGCCAGTATGTCGGCGACCTCGCCACGCCGGACACGGTGTATGCGGTGATCGTCCGCAGCAACGTCGCCCACGGCCGCATCGTCCGGATCGACGTCGACCCGGCTGTTGCGCATCCGGATGTCGTCGCGGTGCTCACCTCACGCGATATCGGCAGCGTGCCGATGATCCCGCTGCGGCAGCAGGTGTTGCCGGAAGGCGAGCCGTATCTGCAGCCGGTGATCGCCCACGAGGTGGTGCGCTATGTCGGCGAGCCGCTCGCCGTGGTGGTCGCGGCGAGCGCTGCGCTGGCCGAGGATGCGGCGGCACTGGTCGAGGTCGAGATCGAGCCGCTGCCGGCGGTGGCCAGTGTCGAGGCCGCACGAAACGACGATCAGTTGCTGTTCGCCGCGTCCGGCAGCAACCGCGCGATTCTGATGCGGGCCGAGAAGGGCGACGTCGAGGCCGCGTTTCGCGACGCCGACTACGTCCGCAAAGCCAGCTTCAGCACACAGCGCCACACCGCGATGACCATGGAGACGCGCGGCCTGTTCGCGCAGTGGGACGCGGCCGCCGAGCATCTGACGCTGTCGGGCGCCGCCAAGGTGCCGTTCTTCAATCGGCGAACGCTCGCCGGCATGCTCGGGCTCGCCGAGACGCAGGTCGATCTGATCGAGGTCGACGTCGGCGGCGGGTTCGGCGCCCGCGGCGAGTTCTATCCCGAGGATTTCCTGATCCCGTTCGCCGCGAAGCGGTTGGCTCGTCCGGTGAGGTGGACCGAGGATCGGCGCGAACATTTCATGGCGATGAACCACGCGCGCGAGATGGCCGCGGCGCTGGAGATCGCCTGTCGCCGCGACGGCAAGGTCGTCGGTCTGCGCGGAACGATCGAAGTCGACATCGGCGCCTATGTCCGCACCAACGGCTTCACCGCGCCGCGCAACGTCGCGCAGTTTCTCAGCGGGCCGTACAGCATCGCCAATGTCGGCGTCGATGCCGAAGTGTTCGTCACCAACAAGACGCCGGCCGGCACCTATCGCGGCCCCGGCCGGTTCGAGGCGGCGTTCTTCTTCGAGCGGCTGCTGGAGATGGCCGCGACCGACCTCGGCATTGCGCCCGACGAGATCCGTCGCCGCAATCTGATCGCCGAGCACGAGATGCCGTACAAGATGCCGCGGACCCGGCATGTCGATCCGAGCAGCGAGACGGCCTGTGACAGCGGCGTCTATGCGGTCGTGTTCGAGCGCTGCCTGGAGGAATTCGGCTGGCACCGGCGCGTCGCCGATCAGGGGCGGTTGATCGACGGCAAGTATCACGGCTTCGGACTCGGCTGCTTCATCGAGGGCGGCGCCGCGGGGCCGCGCGAGAGCGCGCGGATGACGCTGCGGCCGGACGGCGGCGTCGACCTCGATGTCGGATCGTCGGCCATCGGGCAGGGGCTCGAGACCGTGATGGCGCAGATCGCCTCGGACGCGATCGAGGTGCCGATCGAGCAAATCCGGGTGCGCCACGGCTCGACCACGCTGGTGAAAGAGGGGTTTGGATCGTTTCATTCGCGCTCGACCGTGATGGGCGGCAACGCCGTCGGACTCGCGGCGGAGGCGCTGAAGCGCGAGATCGCCAGGGTATCCGCGGCGGCATTTTCCTGTACGCCGGAGCAGGTTGGCATTGCCGACGGCGCGGCGGCCTTCGGCGGCCGCAAACTGAGCTTCAGTGAGCTGGCCCGTCAGGGCGTGAGCGCCGAGGCGACCTTCAGCAACACCAAGCACACTTACAGCTACGGCTCGCATGCGGTGCACCTGACTGTCGATCCGCGCACCGGACAGGTCGAGATCCTCGACTATCTGACGGTCGAGGATGTCGGCAAGATCATCAATCCTGCGACCTTGCACGGCCAGGTGATCGGATCGGTCGTCCAGGGACTCGGCAGCGTGTTCCTCGAACAGATCCACTACGACGAAGACGGACAGCTGCTGACAGGTTCGTTGGCCGAATATCTGCTGCCGAGTGTCGCGAACTTCCCGAACATTCGCTCGGTGTCGCTCGAATTGCGGCCGTCACCCAATAATCCGCTCGGCGCCAAGGGCGCAGGCGAGGGCGGCCTGATTGCGGTCGGCGGCGCGGTCGGCAATGCCATCGCTGGCGCGCTGCGATCGTTCGGCTGCGAGCCTTGCCACCTGCCGTTCACGCCACCCCGCCTGTGGCATCTGATGCATTCTTCCAGTGAAGCCCATCGTAAGGAGGTGAGATGAAACGGACGTCAAGACTTTGCCGAGTCGCCATGCCGCTTGTCGGCCTGCTACTGACGGTTGGTGCGGCTCAGGCCGACACCCCGGTGAAAGCGCTGATCCCCGCGAAGCTGATCAACGAGGCGTTCTCGCCATTCAGCGTCGCCAAGTACATGGGCTACTTCTCCCAGGAAGGTCTCGATGTCAATCTGATCGCCGTCGGCGGTTCCAACGAAGTGGCGCTCGCGATCAATTCCGGCGCCGGTGATGTCGGCGCCGCGTCGCCCGGTCAGGCGCTGGTCGGCCTGCAGTCGGAGCAGGGCCTCAATCTGAAGTACTTCTACGAGTGCAATTATCGCAGCATCTGGACCGTCACCGTCGCTCCCGACAGCCCGATCCAGACCATGAAGGACCTCAAGGGCAAACGGATCGGCATCGCCGCGATGGGCAGTGCCGGCAGCAATTTCGGCAAGGCGATGGCGGCCGAAGCCGGCCTCAACCCGAACACCGACGTGTCGTTCGTGGCGGTCGGCAGCGGCGCGCAGGCGATGACGGCGCTGAACCAGAAGGTCGTCGACGCGCTGGTGTTCTCCTCGCAGGAGACCTCCAAGTTCGAGGCCAACGGCTTCAAAATCCGATATCTCGACACGGGCGAGGGTTTCGCCAGTCTTCCCGACGTCGGCTTGCTGGCCCGCCGCGAGGCGTTCGATAGCAACCGCACGATGCTGGTCGGCTTCGCCCGGGCGGTGGCGAAGGGCTATCTGTTCTCGCTGGCCAATCCGGAGGCGGCCGTGAAGATCAGCTGGAAGCTGTTTCCGGAATCCGAACCGAAGAACATGGATCCTAAGGAAGCGCTCGCAGGCGGCGTGATGGTCAACAAGCGTCGCATGGAAATCTGGGATTCGCCCAAGACCAAAGGCATGCTCGGCACCTTCATCGACGCCGACTGGCGCCGGCTGCTCGACTACATGAAGACCAGCGGCGTGCTGAAGACCGACATTCCGCTGAATCGCATCTACACCAACGATCTGATCGCCGAGATCAACAAGTTCGACAAGGACGAGGTTCGCAAGCAGGCGGTGGCGTTCGACATCAGCAAGATGAAGTGATCCGGATGAGGTCGATGCCGACAGGCGGAAATCTCCCCAAGCTGTCCGTGCGCTTGCACGGCGGCTTGACCGCGCGGGAGTGCGTCGAACTCGCAGAGGTGGCCGAGACGGCGGGGTTCGCCTCGCTGTGGTTCGCCGAAAACGCGTTCGCGCGCGGCATTCTGCCATCGGCGGCCGCCTGTGCGGTGGCGACCCGGCGGATCGCCATCGGGGCGGGTGTATTCAACCCGTTCAGCCGTCACCCGACGCTGATGGCGATGGAGGTCGCCGCGCTCGATGAGCTGAGTGGCGGCCGCACCATGCTGGGCATCGGCGCCGGCATCGCATCGGCGGTGCGAAAGCTCGGCCTCGATCCCGAGAAACCGGCACCGGCGCTGCGTGACACCGTCGTCATCCTGCGCAAGCTGTTCGCCGGCGAGACTGTCGATCACCCCGGCGCGCAATTCTCCGCGCGCGGCGTCAAGCTCGAACATCCGACCCGCGCCGACCTGCCGATCCTCGTCGCCGGTCGCGGCGAGATCACCTCGAAGATGAGCGGCGAACTCGCCGACGGCGTTCTGATCTCGAATATGTGCTCGCTGCCGTTTGCGTCGCGCACGGCGCAGCGGGTCAATGCCGGCCGCAGCGCGGGCGGACGATCCGGGGCGGCGCACGCGGTGCAGTACATGCCCTGTTCGGTCGACGCGGATGAGCAGCAGGCGGTGAGCCGGGCGAAGTTCGCGGTGGCCGAGATGCTGACGTCGTTCTGGCGGCTTGGTGAGCGCGTGCCCTCGGCGCGCGATGCGATCCTGTCGGAAGGAACGGTGTCGGCCGACGAGTACGAGCGCGCGGTGCAGAAGCTGCAAGCCGGCGGTTCGCCGGAACAGCTCGACGCCCGCATTGCGCGCGCGTTCGTGCTGTGCGGCACGCCGGAGTCCTGCCTGGCGCGCGCCGCGGAGTACGCGGCCGCCGGCGTCACCGAACTGGCGCTGACTTTCTCCGGGCCGACCCAAACCGATCAGATGCGCTTGCTCGGCGACGCGCTGCGCCCTGCCGGGAGCTGAGATGGCCGGGATCCGCGACGCCGCTGGCTTTTCGGCCATTGTTTGTGAGGTGCTGAGGCACGTCCCGACGCCGGCGCTGGTGGTCGATAGCGACGCGCTGCAGGCCAATATCGACGCCATGGCGGCGCAGGCGCGCGATGCCGGCGTGCTGCTGCGCCCGCACGCGAAAACGCATAAGACCGTGGAGATCGCACGCCGGCAACTCGCCGCCGGTGCGCGCGGCATCGCTTGTGCGACGCCGCTGGAAATCCTCGCCATGGCGAATGGCGGCGTGCAGGATCTGCTGCTGACTTCGCCGATGCAGGACGTCGCCAAGACGTCGGCGCTGATCGCCGCCGCGCGGTTGGCAAAGCTGTCGGTCGTCGTCGATCATCCGAGCCAGATCGAGCTGCTACGCGAGCAGATGCAGGCCGGCGGTCGTCCGCTGACGATTTTGATCGACGTCGATGTCGGTCAGCGTCGCACCGGCGTGTGTAGTGCCACAGACAGTGTCGCTCTCGCCAGGCTGATCGGCGATTGGCCGGACGCAGTCTTCGGCGGCCTGCAAGGCTTCGCCGGGCAGGTCCAGCACGTTCTGGATCCGGCGGAACGCAAATCCGGAAACGCGGCGGTGGCGGCGACCTTGTGCGATCATGCGCAGGCTCTCGGCGAGGCCGGCTTCGCTTGCGCTGACGTCACCGGCAGCGGAACAGGAACTTTTGAATTCGACATCGCGGGGCCGTTCACGGAACTGCAGGTCGGCTCCTACATCTTCATGGACGCAGACTACGGCCGCGTGCAAAACCACGACGGTCAGGCACTGCCGTTTCGGCGCACGCTGTACGTGCTGGCGACGGTGACCTCGGTCAACCGGGCGGGTGAGCTCACGGTGGATGCAGGCGTGAAGGCGTTGGCGCTGAACGGACCGTTGCCGGATGTGTTCGGCGGCCTGCCGGAGGGATCGAGCTATCGCTTTGCCGGCGATGAGCACGGCGTCATCAGCCTGCCGGCGGGCACGGCGCCGCCGCAGCCCGGGCAGCGCGTGCTGATCGGAGCGACGCATTGCGATCCGACCGTCAATCTGTTCAGCCGACTGCACGCCGTGTCGGCTGACGGGGCGACCGAAGAATGGGCCGTTCGCGCTCGCTATTGAGCGGCGAAGCGACCGCAGGTGAACTGATCTGCAGGACGCATCCCTGGTGCGTCTGCGCGTGAAATGAGGGCGACGACATGCTGTGGGACACCGGGGACGCCGAAGCTCTGTTGCGGACCTATGAGGCGACGCCGTTGGCGGACCTGCTCGCCGAGGCCGCGACGCTGGCGCGCGATGGCCATCGCCATGTGATCAGCTACTCGCGCAAGGTGTTCGTGCCTCTGACGCGGCTGTGCCGCGACAGCTGCGGCTATTGCACCTTCGCCAAGACGCCGCGCCAGGTCGAGGCGGCGTATCTGTCGCCCGAGGAGGTGCTGACGATCGTGCGCGCCGGGCAGGCCGCCGGCTGCCACGAGGCGCTGCTGACGCTCGGCGACAAGCCGGAGCTGCGCTACGCCGCGGCGCGCGAGTTTCTCGCCGCGCAGGGCGTCGCCACCACGGCCGAGTATGTCGAGAAGATCTGCAAGCTCATTCTTGCCGAGACCGGCCTGCTGCCGCACGTCAATGCCGGGGTGATGAGCGAGGCCGAGACCGCGCGGCTGCGCAAGGTGAGCGTATCGCAGGGCATCATGCTGGAGAGCATCTCCGAGCGGCTGTGCGAGCGCGGCGAGGCGCATTTCGGCTCGCCGGACAAATTGCCGGAGGTGCGGCTTGAGGCGATCGCGGCCGCGGGCCGGCTGCGGGTGCCGTTCACCAGCGGCATTCTGATCGGCATCGGCGAAACCCGGCTCGAGCGGGTGCAATCGCTGCTGGCGCTGCGCTCTCTGCATCGGCGCTATGGTCATCTGCAGGAAATCATCGTGCAGAATTTCCGCGCCAAAGCGGATACAAAGTTTGCCGGTCACCACGAGCCGGGGCTCGACGACCTGCTGTGGACCACGGCCGTGACGCGGCTGATCTTCGGGCCGCAGATGAACATCCAGGTCCCGCCCAATCTCAGCTACGCGGATTTCCCACGGCTGCTGGAAGCCGGCATCAACGACTGGGGCGGGATTTCGCCGGTCACAGCCGATCACGTCAATCCGGAGGCGCCATGGCCGGAGATCGAGCGGCTGCGGCAGGCGACCGAGGCCGCCGGGCTGACGCTGCAGCCGCGACTTGCGGTGTATCCCGCCTATGTCCGTGGTGCGGCGGACTGGATCGATCCCGCGTTGCGACCCAAGGTCCTCAAAGCCGTCGATGCCGACGGCTTCGCGCGCGACGACGGCTGGATGCCGGGCGGATTGGCCGGGATCCCGGCGGCCCGCGCTGCGCGTCGCAGCGATATGTCACTGGATGCCCTCGTTGCCCGGGCCGCGGGTGGCGCGCGGCTGGCGCAGAGCGAGGTGCAGGCGCTGTTCGGCGCCCGCGGCGGCGATGTCGAGATGATCTGCGAGGCGGCGGACGCGGTGCGCGCGGCATCGAGCGGCGAGATCGTGCGCTACGTCGTCAACCGCAATATCAACTACACCAATGTCTGCAGCTACACCTGCAAATTCTGCGCGTTCTCCAAAGGCAAGACCCACGACCATCTGCGCGGGCGGCCTTACGACCTGTCGCTCGAAGAGGTGGCGCGGCGCGCCCGCGAGGCGTGGGAGCGCGGCGCGACCGAAGTCTGCATGCAGGGCGGCATCAATCCGCACTACACCGGCCGGACCTATGTGGACCTGCTGCGCGCCGTGAAGAACGAAGTGCCGCAGATGCACGTTCACGCGTTCTCTCCCCTGGAAGTGAGCCAGGGCGCCGCGACGCTCGGCATGCCGGTGGTCGATTATCTGGCGATGCTGCGCGACGAAGGCCTCGGCTCGCTGCCCGGCACCGCTGCCGAGATCCTCGACGACAAGGTGCGGCAGATCATCTGCGCCGACAAGCTCAACACGCAGATCTGGCTCGATATCGTGCGCAGTGCCCACCAGGTCGGTCTGCGCACCACGGCGACGATCATGTTCGGGCATGTCGAAGGCTCCGACAGCTGGGCCGCGCATCTGCTGCGGATTCGGGACTTGCAGGAAGAGACCGGCGGCTTCACCGAGTTCGTGCCGCTGCCGTTCATCCACATGGAAGCGCCGATGTCGCTGCGCGGCCAGGCGCGCAGCGGGCCGACCTGGCGTGAGGTCCGGCTGATGCACGCGGTGGCGCGGCTGGTGCTGCATCCGCTGATCACCAACATCCAGGCCTCCTGGGTGAAGCTCGGCGAGCCCGGCGTCGCCAGTCTGCTGCGCTCCGGGGTCAACGATCTCGGCGGCACGCTGATGAACGAGAGCATCTCGCGCGCCGCCGGCACCCAGCATGGTCAGGAGCTGCCGCCGGAGGCGATGGAAGCGCTGATCACGCGAGCCGGGCGCGTCGTCGAGCAGCGCACGACGCTGTATCGCGCGGTCGACGCCGAGCGCCGCGATGCCAGCTTCGCCGCGCCGGAGCTGCAGGATCTGGTGATGACGCCGTTCGTGCCGAAGCAGATGGCCGTGGCGCGATGACCCACGTCCTGATCCCCTGCAAACCGCTCGATTGCGGCAAGTCGCGGCTGGCCGGTGCGCTCGATCCGAGCGGCCGGCGCTGGCTGTGCGAGCGCATGCTGCGCCAGACGCTGGCGGCGGCCGCGGCGGCTTTCGGGGCGGAGCAGGTGAGGGTGGTGAGCGCGGACGCGCAGGTCCGCCGCGTCGCGGCGACGTGGGGCGTCGGCGTGATCGACGACAGGACCCATGATCTCAACGGCGCGCTGGGCAATGCGCGGCACGAGTTGCAGCGCACCATCGCGACGCTCACGCGCCTGATGATCCTGCCGATCGATCTGCCTTACGTCGAGCCCGTCATCCTGCGCCGCGTCGCCGCCGAGCAGGCCGCGGTCGTGATCGTGCCGGACCGCAAATTCGATGGCACCAATCTGCTTTGCGTCGACGCGCGCACCGCGGCTTCATTTCCGTTCGCTTATGGCCCGCGCAGTTTTCAGCATCACTTCGGCGCAGCGCGCAGGCTCGGTGTGACGCCCGCCATTCTGGTCGATCAGCGTCTCGCCTTCGACCTCGACTTGCCCGACGATTATCGACAGTGGGCTGAGCACGTCGCCGCCTGACAGAAGGCGGAGCTGATCGTCGCTACGCATCCCCGCGCGACGACAAGCGAGTGTGCGGTTGCGCCGCGCCGTTCCGTCGTTGCCGCCGCTTGGGTGGCGAAACTGCTGCCGATTGCAGCATATTCTTGCACAACTCATCACCAACGAAAGCTGGTGCGCGAACTTGACGGCGCCGCCCAAAATCTTTTAGTGTTCTTGCTACGGGAACGACGTTCCGAAAAACGGAACGTATCAAAGTATGGACGTTGCAATGCTCGCCAATATCGATCGGCTCAATGCGGGAATGAAGCAGGCGTCGCTCGCGGCGCTGGTCGCGACGATGCCGGAGAACGTCACCTATGCGAGCGGGTTCTGGGCGATGAGCCAGTGGATCCGCCGCGGCCCGCAGGCTTACGCGCTGCTGCCGGCGCCGGGCAGCGGCGAGCCGGCGGTGATCGCCTCGACCGGCCTGATCGATCTGGTCGCCGACGCCGAAGTCTGGGTGAAGGACATTCGCCGCTTCGGCGGATTTTCGGTGAACAAGACGGAGGGCGTGGAGCTCGAGCCGCATGATCAGCGCATCGACGCCTTGCTGGCGCAGCAGGACGACGGCGACGCCGTCAAGGCGCTGGTCAAGGTGATCAAGGATCGCGGGCTGCAGAACGCGCGCATCGGCGTCGACGAAATCGGCATCCTGCCGCAATATTGGGATCAGCTCGCCGAGGCGCTGCCGGGCGCGACGCTGGTGCGGGCGGCCGACATCTTCCGCTACGCGCGGGCGATCAAGACGACGGAGGAGATCGTGCGGCTGCGCAAGTCCGCGCAGATCGCCGACATGTCGATCAGTGCGGCGCTCGCGGTCGCCAAAGTTGGTGCCACCGAGAACGATCTGGCGCGGGCGTTTCACACCAAGACCATCGTCGAGGGCGGAATGCCCGTGCTCGGCTGCATCGGCGTCGGCGCGCGCAGCGCCGGCACCAATGTGCAGCCGACCGATCGCGAGCTGATCGCCGGCGACATCATCCGCTTCGACGTCGGCGGGCGCTACAAGCACTACCGCGCCGACATCGCGCGCAATGGCGTGCTCGGCGAGCCGGACGCGAAGACCGTCAAGTATCATCGCGCGATCTGCGTCGGGCTCGACCGCGCCATCGAGATGATCAAGCCGGGCGTCAAGGCCGCCGATGTGTTCAACGCGGCGGTGGAGACCGTGCGCCGCGAGGGCATTCCGCATTATCAGCGCAGCCATGTCGGTCACGGCATCGGGCTCGACGGCTACGACGCGCCGAACATCGCGCCGTCCAGCAAGGACGTGTTCGAGGAGGGCATGGTGATCTGCGTGGAGACGCCGTACTACGAGATCGGCTATGCGGGCCTCCAGGTCGAGGACACGCTGGTTGTCACCAGGGACGGTGTGGATTCGTTCATGCTGTCCGACACGGCGCTGCGGGTGCTCTGATGGCGAAGGTCAAAGGGCTGCAGTGCCTGCGCTGCGACGCCCTTTATCCCCCGGATCACTACGCCGACGACTGCCCGGTGTGCCGGCCGGTGGTGCGGAGCAATCTGGTGGTCGCCTATGATCAGCCGATCGCCTTGCGCAAGCCGGGCGCGGCCGGCGCCGGGCTGTCGACCGGGCTGTGGCGCTACGGCGACGTGCTGCCGGTGAGCGAGGCTGAAGCCGTGTCGCTCGGCGAGGGCGGCTCGCCTCTGCATCATCTGCGGAACGTTGGTGAGCAGCTCGGCCTCAAGCAACTCTACGGCAAGGACGAGAGCGGCAATCCGACCTGGTCGTTCAAGGATCGTCTCGCCTGCATGGCGGTGTCGGTCGCCAAGCAGATGGGCGCCAGGACCATCGTGTCGAGTTCCTCTGGCAACGCCGGCGCGGCCGCCGCCGCTTATGCGGCGAAGGCCGGCATTCCCTGCGTCGTCTTCACGTTCGGCTGGGCTGCCGGGCCGATGGTGACGCAGATGCGCGCCTACGGCGCCAAGGTCGTCACCGTGCCGGAAAAGGAAGACCGCTGGCGGTTCATGGAACACGCCGTGAGGCAGTATGGCTGGTTCCCGACCTCGCCGTTCTTCGGCCCCGCGGTCGGCTCCAACCCTTACGGCATCGAGGGCTACAAGACGCTGGCCTACGAAACCGTGGAGCAGCTCGGCTGGCGCGCGCCGGATTGGTGCATCCTGCCGGTGTGCTACGGCGACGCCCTGATCGGGATGTGGCGCGGTTTCAGCGAGATGATGGCGGCGGGCTGGATCGACCGCATGCCGAAGATGGTCGCGGCGGAAGTCTACGGCTCGATCGGCCAGGCCATTGACCACGACCTCGAAGCGCCGCCAGCAATGCCCAAGACATTCGATACGGTGTCGGGTTCGATCGGCGCAGTGCAGGGGACCTATCAGGCGCTGCAGATCGTGAGGACGTCTCAGGGCCGCGCCGTGACGATCTCGAACGATGATACGATGCGCTGGCAGCAGCTTCTGGCAGCTCGCGAAGGTCGCTATCTTGAGCCGGCTTCTGCCGGAGGGCTGGTTGCGGTCGAGCGATTGGTCAGAGCGGGCGTGATCAAGAGCGATGACACTGTCGTCTCGCTTCTCACGGCGTCCGGGTTGAAAGACCCGGCGGTCACCGCGGCGACGCAGGGTGACACGATTCAGGTGCCGTCGGATCTTCCGACGGCCACGCAAATCCTGCAGTCCGCGGGAGTGTTTCCGATCATCTGAGGGGGCGAGGTGAAGATGCATATGAAGTCGAAAATCATCGGAGCTGTTGGTCTGGTCATCGCAGCGCTGCTGCCGCAAGCCGCGGCCGCGGAGTATCCCGACAAGCCGATCACGCTGATCGTGCCGTGGGCCGCCGGCGGCAGCACGGACCAGACCGCGCGCGTACTGGCCAAAGCGGCCGAGGCCTCGCTCGGCCAGACCATCGTGGTGATCAACCAGCCGGGCGCCTCGACCTCGATCGGCATGGCCGCGCTCGCCAAGGCCGCACCGGACGGCTACACCATCGGCACGCTGTCGAGCACCAGCTATCTGGCCGCGCTGCAGGGTCGGCAGCTGCCGTTCGACCCGATCAACGCGTTTTCGTACATCAGTTACTATGGCGACAATCTGATCGGCATCGCCGTGAAGGCCGATGCGCGCTGGAAGACGATCGACGATCTGATCGCCGAGGGCAAGGCGAAGCCGGGCGCGATCAAGTACGGCACCGCCGGCGTCGGCACGACCCAGCATCTCACCAGCGAAGCGCTGCAATTCGCCACCAAGGCGAAGTTCGTCCATGTGCCGCAGCAGGGCTCCGCCGCTTCGGTGCCGGCGCTGCTCGGTGGCCATGTCGACTTCATCATGGAGACGTCGGTCTGGGCTCCCTTTATTGAGAGCAAGGAGGTGCGGCTGCTGGCGGTGACCACGCCGCAGCGCTCCAAGATGTATCCGGACGTTCCCAGCCTGTCCGAGAAGGGCCTCAAGTCGCTGCGCTCGGTTCAGGCGATCATCGGGCCGGCCGGGATTCCGGAGAACGTCCGCATGAAGCTTGAAACCGCGTTCCGCAAGGCGATGAGCGACAAGGCTTTCCAGGACACGATGGACCGGCTCGGCATGGTGCCGCTCGACCTGCCGGGCGCCGAGGTCAAGAAGCTGGTCGAAGGCGAGTACAATTCGGCGCGTGAGATCCTGCAGGAAATCGGCAAGGCCAAATGAGCGGCCCTGTCGCCATGGTACGGCTCACCACGCCGACCTACGTCGCCGTCCTGATGCTGCTGGTGCTGGCGCTGACCTTCGGGCTCGGCGCCTTCCGCCTCGGCTTCTGGGTCGACGACGCGCCGGGCCCGGGCGTGCTGCCGCTGGCGGTGTCGATCGCGCTGCTGGTCCTGTTGGTCCTGGTCGTGCGTGAGCCGCTGCCGGCGGATGAGAGCGCGTTCGCGCTCGCACCGGCCGCGGCGATCCTGGCGACGATCGTTTACGCGATCGTCGTTCCCTACACCGGCTTCGTGATCGCGACGCTGGCGCTGCTGATCGTCTGGATTCGCGGCTTCTATCGCCAGAGCATGCTGCGCGCCGTCGTCGCCGGCGTCGGGCTGACCGCCAGCGGGCTCGTGATCTTCCCGTTGCTGCTCAAGGTGCCGATGCAATTGGGGCCCGCCTGGTAATGTTCGAAGCCCTCGAAAAACTCGGCTACGGAATCTCGCTGTCGCTCGAGCCGTCGAACCTGCTGTATGCGGCGATCGGCTCGGTGCTCGGCACACTCGTCGGGGTGCTGCCCGGGCTCGGCCCGGTGACGACCATCGCGGTGCTGCTGCCGCTCACCTATCACGCCGGCTCGCCGCTCGGCGCCATCATCATGCTGGCCTCGATCTATTACGGCGCGATGTATGGCGGGTCGACCACCTCGATCCTGCTCAAGGTGCCGGGCGAAGCCGCCTCGGTGATTACTTGCATCGACGGCTACCAGATGGCCAAGAAGGGCCGCGCCGGTCCGGCGCTGGCGATCGCAGCGATCGGCTCGTTCATCGCCGGCACCGTCGCGGTGTGTGCGCTGGCGCTGGTCGGTCCGCTGTTCGCCAAATTCGCGGTTACGTTCGGACCGCCCGAGTATTTCGCGCTGGCGTTGTTCGGATTGTCGCTGAGTGCGACGCTATCCGGCGGCTCACCGGTGCGTGGCATCACCATGGTGCTGGTCGGGCTGCTGCTCGGCCTGGTCGGTATCGACACCATCACCGGCGTCGAGCGCTACACCTTCAACATCATGGCGATCACCGACGGCATCGATCTGGTGCCGATGCTGATGGGGCTGTTCGGCGTCGCCGAGATCCTGCACAATCTCGAGGACAAGTCGCGCGGTTCGCTGCTGTCGACCAAGATCGGCCGGCTGTTTCCGAGCCGTCAGGATTGGAGCGAGTCCGCCGGTCCGATCGCGCGCGGCTCGGTGATCGGATTCTTCGTCGGCCTGATCCCCGGCGGCGGTGCCATCCTGGCGTCGCTGATGAGCTACACGCTGGAGAAGAAGCTGTCGAAGACGCCGGAGCAGTTCGGCCACGGCGCCATCGCCGGCGTCGCCGGACCCGAGTCAGCCAACAATTCGGCGGCGACGGCCTCGTTCATTCCGCTGCTGACGCTCGGCCTGCCGGGCAATGCGGTGACCGCTGTGCTGTTCGCGGGCCTGCTGATCCAGAACGTGCAGCCAGGTCCGCTGATGCTGGTGAAGAATCCCGACGTGTTCTGGGGCGTGATCGCGTCGATGTATGTCGGCAACATCATGTTGCTGGTGCTCAATCTGCCGCTGGTCGGGCTGTGGGTGCAGCTGCTGCGCGTGCCATCCTGGCTGCTCAGCGCCACCATCCTGCTGATCGCGATCTTCGGCACTTACAGCCTGCGCAGCAATTTCGCCGACGTGACGACGCTGATGCTGTTCGGCGGCATTGGCTATCTGCTGCGCAAGGCCAGCCTCGACGCCGGTCCGCTGATCATGGCGTTCATCCTCGCCAACATCCTCGACACCGCGCTGCGGCAGTCGATGCTGATGGGCGACGGCAGCCTGATGATCGTGCTGCAGCGGCCGCTGTCGCTGACCATCCTGACGGTCGCAATGCTCATCCTGGTGGGGCAGCTGTGGTCGTATTTCGGCCGCACCCGCGTCCGCACCGTGCCGTCGGAGAGCTGAGATGACCGCCGCGGAGCGTCCCGATCGCGTCGACTTCCTCGACAAGGTGACCGGCCGCGCCGCGTTCATCTCCGATCTGGCCGTCCCCGGCATGGTCCACGGCAAGGTGCTGCGTAGCACGATGCCGCATGCGCGGATCGTAAGCATCGACATCGACGCCGCGCTTGCGATGCCGGGCGTGATCGCCGTCGTCACCGGCGCGGATTTCGGCGGCATCGACCCGATCTGGGGCGTATCGCTGAAGGATCGGCCGCTGATCGCGATGGACCGCGTCCGCTATGTCGGCGAGCCGGTTGCCGTGGTGGTGGCCGAGACCGAAGCCGCCGCCGAGGAGGCGCTCGACGCGGTGATAGTCGACTACGACCCGCTGCCCTACGTCACCGAGGCGGCTGAGGCCCTGGCGCCGGATGCACCGCTGCTGCACGACGCGGTCCAGCCGCTGAAGGACTTCTACTTCAAGGGCGAAGCCAAGCCGGTCCCCGGCACCAACATCTTCCAGTCCTACGCCTACGACACCGGCGACGTCGAAGCGGCGTTCGCCTCGGCCGACCGCGTGTTCGAGGACAGCTTCGACTTCCCGATGGTCTATCACTACGCGATGGAGCCGCATTGCGGCATCGCGTCGTTCGGCGACGACGGCCTGACGGTGTGGAGCTGCGGCCAGGCTCCGACCGCGGTGCAGAAGGTGTTGTCGCGGATCTTCAATTTGCCGATCGCCAGGGTGCGGATCATCACGCCGCTGATCGGCGGCGGCTTCGGCGGCAAGGCCTCGGTCAAGATCGATCCGCTGGTTGCCACGGTGGCGTGGAAGGTCGGGCGCCCGGTGCGGATCTGTTTTTCGGCCTCCGAGTCGATGCTGACGGCGCGGCGGCTCAGTGCGACGATCAGCGTCAAGACCGCGGTCAGCGCCGACGGCATGCTGCAGGCGAAGTCGGTCGACGTGCTGATGAACGGCGGCGCCTATGCCGACACCGGACCGGCGGTGGCGATCAAGGCGGCGATCCGCGCGATCGGTCCGTACAAGATCCCGAACCTGCGGCTTCGCAGCACGGCGGTCTACACCAACACTGTGCCGGGCGCGGCATTTCGCTCGATCGGCGGCCCGCAGGGCGTGTGGGCGACCGAGTCCCAGATGGATATCATCGCCGAGGCACTCGGCATCGATCCGACCGAGCTGCGCTATCGCAATATGCTCAAGCGCGGCGAGCACGTCCGGCCTGATCTGACGCCGATCGACGTGGATATGGCGGAGGCGATGGGGCTGGCGTCGCAGGCGATGAGCCGGCTCGACGCACAGCATCCGCAAGCCCGGATGATCCACGGCACCGCGCTCGGCGTCGCCGACCCGGCGAACTCGCCGGTGGCCGGCGTGCTGCTGCGGCTGAAGATCGACGGCTCGATCGCGGTGATTTCATCGAGCATCGAGGTCGGGCAGGGCATTCGCGAGGTGCTGTGCCGCGTCGCCGCCGAGCAACTCAACCAGCCGGTTGCCATGGTCAGCGCGCTGACGCCGGATAGCGCCATCGCGCCGTTCGACTGGGGCACCGGCGCCAGCCGCTCATCGCTGATGATGGCGCTGGCGATCGAGGACGCCGCCGCCGACATCAAGGCGCAGATCGGCGACATCGCGGCGTCGACGCTCAATCTCGATCCGGCCGGCATCGCGCTGGTCGCGGGCGGCTTCACCGCGGCCGGCAAGCGCTACAGCTTCGCCGATCTGCTGCATGCTTACGTCGGCATCGACAGCGGCGAACTGATTGGCATCGGCCGGATCTCGCCGCGGTCGCGCGGCGGCGCGCTCGCCAGGGCACCGCTGTTCTGGGAAACCGCTGCCGGGCGCTGCGGCATCACGCTCGACGAGGACACCGGCGAGATCGCGGTGAAGCGCTATGTCAGCGTCGCCGACATCGGCCGCGCCATCAATCGCAGCGGCGCCGAAGGTCAGGACGAAGGCGCCGCGATCATGGGCCTCGGCCACGCGCTATTCGAAGAACTGATCTACGCGGACGGCCAGCCGGTCAACGGCACCATGATCGATTATCACGTCCCCACCATCGACGACGTGCCCGAGCAGTTCGAGACCGTGCTGATCGAAAACGGCGGCGGCCCCGGACCGGGCGGCATGCGCGGCATGGGCGAGGGCGCAATCTTGCCGATCGCGCCGGCGATCGCCAATGCGCTGGCCACCGGCTTCGGCATCCGCGTCAAGCAGCTGCCGCTGACGCCGGAGCGTGTCTGGCGCGCGCTGAAGGACAAGAAGGACAGCTGAGATGGAATTCCGCATGGAGGCCGATCTGCCCTGCGCGCCCGACCGGCTGTGGCCGATCATGCTCGACATCCGGGAGATGGCCGGCTGCATCCCGGGCATCGAGACGATCGAAGAGAAGGAGCGGCTCAGAGCCTATTCGGCGCTGATGAAGCAGAAGATCGGGCCGTTCAAGCTGGAGGTGCCGGCCGAGATCGTGGTCGAGGACTATCGCGAGCTCGAATTCGTGATCGCGCAGGCAACCGGCCGGGACAAGTTCACCGGTACGACGCTGCGCGTCAATTTCGACCTGCGGCTCGAGGCGGTTGAAGCGCAGCTGACGCGGCTGGCGGTGACGGCCGATCTGCAAATCGCCGGCCGACTGGCGTCGCTCGGTCACTCGATGATCAAGAAGAAGGCGCAGGAGAACTTCGCCGAATTCGAAACCAATTTCCGCAAGCGGCTGGAAGAGATCTGATCGTGCGACTGGCCCCGTTCCAATTGCATCGTCCGAACGAGCTGCAAGCTGCACTGGCGCTGCGCGAAAAATTCGGCGACGACAGCGCTTACTACGCGGGCGGGACGGAGCTGCTGCTGGCGCTCAAGGCGCGTGTGCTGCGCTATGACCATCTGATCGATCTGAAGCGGATCGCCGGGTTCGACCGGCTCGCCCTCGACGGCAACGAAGTGGTGATCGGGCCGCTGGTGACGCATCTGCGGCTGGCCACCGATCCGCTGATCCGCGACCGGCTTCCCGCTTATGCGAAGCTCGCCGACAACGTCGGCAACATTCGCGTGCGGGCATCGGGCACGCTCGCCGGCAATCTTTGTTTCTCCGAGCCGCACGCCGATCCGCCGGCGCTGCTCTGCCTGCTCGGCGCAACGCTGATGTTGCACGGGCCGGACGGCGAGCGCAGCGTGCCGATGGCCGAATTCATCCTCGGCCCGTTCACCACCGCGCGCGCCGACGACGAGATCCTCACCGCGATCCGCATTCCGCTGCCGGCCGCGGATGAGCGGATCTGCTATCGCAGCTTCGGTCATCTCGAATATCCCGCCGTCGGCGTGGCGGCGTCGTATCGCGCGCAGGCGAAAGGGCGCTACCGCGTCTGGATCGGCTGCATCGGCGACAATCCCATCCAAGCCGAAGCGGTCGAGGCCGCGCTCGACGGCGTGCCGCCCGGTGCGTTGTCCGACGTTCTGCCGCAAGCGGCCGATGCGATGGCGGCGGACCTGCCGGCCACCGACGACATCTACGGCAGCGCCGACTACAAGCGGCATCTCGCCGCCGTTTTTATCAAGCGCGCGGTGCTGGAAAGCGCCGGCGTCGAGGCAGGGCGCTGACATGGCCGATTCCGCTTCGCTCGACATATCCTTCACACTGAACGGCGCGCCGCAAACCCGTACGGTGGCGGCGTTCGCGTTGCTGATCGATTTCCTGCGCGACGATCTGGCGCTGACCGGCACCAAGCGCTCCTGCGACGTGCAGGTGTGCGGCGCCTGCACGGTGCTGGTCGATGGCCTGCCGGTGAGCAGCTGCACGTCGCTCGCCGCCGACATCGACGGCAAATCGGTCATCACGGTCGAAGGCCTGGCGCAGCACGGCGAGCTTAGCCCGGTGCAGCAGGCGTTCGTCGATCACGCGGCGATGCAGTGCGGGTTCTGCACGCCGGGTATGGTGCTGGCGACGACGGCTTTGCTGGAGAGCCATCCGCATCCGACCGAGCAGGAGATCCGTCACTATCTGCGCGGCAACATCTGCCGCTGCACCGGCTACATCAAGATTCTCGAAGCGGTGAAAAGCCTTGTCTGAGCTCTCCATCTCCAGCGACGGCCGCGACGATCCGGCCGTGTTTCGTGACAAGGTCGCGGCCGGCGAGGCCGGCGGTGCCGACACGATCTGGATCGCCAACCATCTTTTTCTGCGCGATCCGTCCGTGCTCGGTGCACTCACGCTGTCGGAGACGCAGCGTCTCAAAGTGGCGCTGATGGCGGTGAGCCCGCTCACTCAGCATCCGGTGCAGATCGCCATGGCGACGGCGACGCTGGCGGAGCGCTTCCCGGGGCGGGTCAAGCTGTGCCTCGGCGTCGGCGCGCCGGCCGATCTCTCGGCGATCGGCGTCGACGGCGCCAAGCCGCTGCGGGCGATGCGCGAGGCACTGCAGCTGGTCCGCGCGCTCCTATCCGGCGAGAGCGTGACGTTTCAGGGCGAGAGCTTTCGTGTCGATCGTCGCCGGCTTGCGGCCGCGGCGGCCCACATTCCGATCGTGCTGGCGGCGTCCGGGCCGCAGATGCTCGAGCTCGCCGGCGCCGAAGCCGACGGCGTGCTGATCAGCGCCGGAGCGTCGGTGCCGTTCGTGCAGCAGACGCTGGGCAGCGTCGCGCGCGGCGCCAAGGGTCGCAAGGTCAAGACCTCGGGTCTGGTCTATGCGTCGGTCGATGCCGAGGAGCAGCGCGCCAACGACCGCGTCCGCCGCATCCTGGCGATCCTGCTGCGCGGCGCGCACCATAAGGCCAATCTCGATCTCGCCGGCAGTGTGCTGGACCAGAGCGCGCTCAACGCCGCCGTGGTGGCGGAGGATTGGAGCCGCGCCGAGGCGTTGATCGGCGACGACATCGTCGCGCGCCACGCGGCCAGCGGCACGCCCGAGCAGTTGCGCCGCCGGCTCGCCGAGTATCACGCCTCCGGCCTCGACGAGATCGTCATCGCCGGGGTGCGAGACGGCGCCCAGATCAAAGCCATCCTAAAATCGTCATGAGGAAACGCATGAAGTTCAGTGTCTGTCTATCGACCGGTTTCGAAGGCGTGATGTATCCGATCCCGTTCGCGCGACCCGAGGATTTCATCGCCCAGGCGCAGCTCTGCGAACGGCTCGGTTACGATTCGGTGTGGGGCAACGATCACATCACCACGCAGAACTACGTCCGCGACCTGTTTCCCGGCAAGCCGCCGAATTTCTACGAGCCGCTGATCGTGCTGGCCGCGATCGCCGGCGCCACCAAGACCATCAAGCTCGGCACCGCGCTGACCGTGTTGCCGATGCGCGATCCGGTGTATCTCGCCAAGCAGGCGATCTCTCTCGACCAGATGTCCAACGGCCGCTTCATCATGGCGGTCGGGCTCGGCGCGTATCGCGAAGAGTTTCTCGCCTGGGGCGGATCGCGCGCCGCCAAGGCGCGGCGCGGCGACATGATGGACGAGGGGCTGAAGGCGCTCGACATGCTGTTCACCGAGCCGAGCGCCAGCCACGAGGGCGCTTACTACTCGTTCAAGGACGTCGAGATGTTCCCGAAGAGCAGGGCGCAGCCGTTCCCGCTGTACATCGGCGGACACAATCTCGAAGCGATCGAGCGCGCCGCGCGCTACGGCCAGGGCTGGCTGCCGGGCTGGCGGCCGCTCACCGAAATGGAGCAGCGCATCAAGGATCTCAAGGCGCGGGCGGCCGAGCTCGGCCGCGATCCGGACTCGATCGAGATCGCCCCGCAGTTTTCCTGCACCATCGCCAAGACGATGGAAGAGGCCGAGAAGCGCTATATGGAGAGCGGTCTGGTCGCGCACCGCGTGTCGCTCGCCTACACCGGCCGCGACCTCAGCCATCAGGTCGTCGCCAATCTGGTCGGCTCGCCCGACGTCATCCTCGAGAAGATCGAGAAGCTGCGCGCGATCGGCATCCAGCATTGCAGCGCGCTGATGTTCCCGGCCGACACGGTCGAGGAGATGAACGAGCAGATCGAATGGTTCGGCACCGAGGTGATGGCCAAGGTGCCGGCATGAGCGATCCGGCGGCAGGCGCGGCAGACGAGCAGCGGTTCGATCAGATCGATCTCGCCGCGCTCAGCCGCGCCGACCGCTACAAGATGCTGACCGGCGCGGTGATCCCGCGGCCGATCGCGTTCGTCACCTCGCTCGGCCCGGGCGACATCGTCAACGCCGCGCCGTTCAGTCAATTCGTGATCCTCGCGGTCGATCCTGGCCTGCTCGGATTTTCGGTCGGGCCGCGCACCGGCAGCGACGCCGCCAAGGACACGCTCGCCAATGTGCAGCGCACCGGCGAGTTCGTGATCAACATGGTGCCGGAGGGCTGGGAAGAGATCGTCCAGCAGGCGAGCGAGGAGTATCCGCCGGATGTCAGCGAGGTCGATCTGCTCGGCTTCACGACGCTGCCGTCGTGCCACATCCGGACGCCGCGGCTCGCCGGCAGCAAGATCCAGTTCGAGTGCACGCTCGACCAGGTACTGACCTTCGGCGACGCGCCCAACCATCTGGTGGTGGGACGGATCGTCGACATGCACGTCGCCGCAGGGCTGACGCAGAACCACAAGATCGATCCCAGGGCCTATGCCCCGGTCGCCCGCATCGGCGGCCGCAACTACGTGCGGCTCGGCGACATCGTCGGGGTGTAAAGGCCGGCGCAGCCTGCGCTGCCGGCGTCAAGAACAGAGGATGCCATGACTACAAAAACTCATACGATCTGTGTCGTCGGCGGCACCGGCGCCGAAGGCGGCGGCCTGGCGCTGCGCTGGGCCAAGCACGGCCACCGCGTGATCATCGCCTCGCGCGACGCCGCGAAGGCCAAGGCGGCGGCCGACGAACTCAATGCCCGGCTCGGCAGCGGCACAGCGGAAGGCGCCGACAGCGCGACCGGCGTCGCGCAGGCCGATATCGTGGTGCTGACCGTGCCGTACCGGGCACAGATCGCGACCGTGCAGGGGCTGAAGGACGCGCTGCAGGGCAAGATCCTGGTCGACGTCACGGTGCCGCTGGTGCCGCCGAAGGTCACGCGGGTGCAATTGCCGGAAACCGATTCCTGCGTCGTCGCGGTGCAGACGCTGCTCGGTGAGGGCGTGCGGGTGGTGTCGGCGTTCCAGAACGTGTCGGCCCACAAGCTCAAGGACCCGGACTACGCCATCGATTGCGACGTGCTGGTTGCCGGCGACGACAAGGAGGCGCGCGCCACCGTGATGCAGCTTGCCGTCGACGCCGGGCTGCGCGGCATCGACATCGGGCCGCTGGCGAATTCGGTGGTGTCGGAGAGCCTCACTTCGGCGCTGATCTGGATCAACAAGTTCTATAAGATTCCCGACGCGGGAGTGCGGATCACCGGCCTCCCCTGAGGAGGGCCATCTTGGTCAGACGTGCTGTCGAGCTTTATGCCGTAGAGGGGCTGCCCATGGTGGCCCCGGGTGATGACCTCGCGGGTCTGATCCTGGAGTCATTGACGTCGGCCGAGGCGCGGCTGCAAGACGGCGACATCGTCGTCATCGCCCAGAAGGTGGTGTCCAAGGCCGAGGGCCGCAGCGTCGATCTGGCGGCGGTGACGCCGTCACCGCGCGCCGTCGAGATCGCCGCGCAGGCGCATAAGGATCCGCGCGTCGTCGAACTGATCCTTGCGGAGTCGAGCGAGGTGCTGCGCGTTCGGCCGGGCGTGATCATCGTCGAGCATCGGTTGGGCCTGGTGCTCGCCAATGCCGGCATCGACCGCTCCAATGTCGAAGGCGAGGCCGCGCTGCTGCTGCCGCTTGATCCCGACGCTTCGGCCGAACAAATCCGCGCGCGGCTGGTCGCCGAAACCGGCGCGGCGGTCGGCGTGATGATCATCGACAGCATCGGCCGCGCCTGGCGCAACGGCACGATCGGCACCACGATCGGCGCAAGCGGCATCGTCACGATGAGCGACCTGCGCGGTCAGCCCGACCTGTTCGGCCGCAAGCTCGAAACCACCGAGGTCGGCGCCGCCGACGAAGTCGCGGCAGCCGCATCGCTGGTGATGGGTCAGGCCGCCGAGGCCACGCCAGTGGTGGTGGTCCGCGGGATCGATCTCGCCGGCTCCGGCACCGCGCGTGATCTGTTGCGGCCAAAGCGCATGGATATGTTCAGATGACCACGACCGCAGCGAACGATCGCATCATTGCGTTGGCCGGCGGTGTCGGCGGCGCCAAGCTGGCCGACGGCCTGTCGCATCTGCTTGGCGACAAGCTCACCGTCGTCGTCAACACCGGCGATGATTTCGAGCACCTCGGATTTCACATCAGCCCCGATCTCGACACGGTCACCTACACGCTCGGCGGCGTCGCCAACAGCCAGCAGGGCTGGGGGCTCGAAGGCGAAACGTGGCGCTTCATGGAGCAGCTGGCGCGGCTCGGCGGGCCGGCCTGGTTCAAGCTCGGCGACCGCGATCTCGCGACGCATGCCTACCGGACCAATCGGCTCCGCGAGGGCGCGACGCTGACCGAAGTTACCGCCGAGCTGAGTGCCGCACTCGGCGTCACCTCGCGCCTGCTCCCGATGTCGGACGATGCGGTGCGGACCGTGATCCACAGCGGCGGCCGCAGTATCGCCTTTCAGGAATATTTCGTCCGGCTGGCCTGCGGCGTCCCGGTCGATCGCATCGCGTTTGCCGGCGCCGCGGCAGCGCAGCTCAATCCTGCGATCGGCGCGCTGCCTCGGCCGGCGGCCGTGATCATCTGCCCGTCGAATCCCTATCTCAGCATCGATCCGATCCTGGCAGTGCCCGGCGCCCGGGATTGGCTGAAGGGGCTCGGCGTGCCGATCGTGGTGGTGTCGCCGATCGTCGGCGGCGCTGCCATCAAGGGCCCGGCGGCCAAGATCATGCAGGAGCTCGACGCGCCGGTGTCGGCGCTCGGCGTCGCTGCGCATTATCAAGGTCTCGCCGACGGCATCGTCATCGACAGCTGCGATGAAGCGCTGGCGCCGGAGATCGCCGCGCTCGGCATCGCCGTTCACGTGGTGCCGACCGTGATGCGCTCGAAGGCCGATCGGGTGGAGTTGGCCGGCAGTTGCCTTGCCTTCGCCCGCACGCTGCCCCGAACACCCGGTGCGGAAGCGGCCCCGGCCTCGACCAAATAGGCTTTGAAATGATCCCGGCAACCGAGTATCCGCATCGCTCGTCGAAGCGGCTGGATCGCGGGCGCGGCAACCGTTTGTCACGGGGATGGCAATCCGAATGATCAGCGTGGGAAAGACCTCGACCGGCAGCCAGACGGTCGCGCGTGCCTTGGCGGTGCTGGAGTTGCTCGGCCGCGAAGGCGAACTCGGCGTGCGCGAATTGGGCCGTCAGCTCGGCGTCGCGCCGAGCATCGCGCAGCGGCTGATCAATACCCTGGCCGAAGCCGGCTTCGTCGAGAAGTCGCTCGGCAATTCGAAGTGGAAGATCGGCTACAAGGCCTTTCAGATCGGTTCGGCATTTCTGGCATCGACCGATCTCAACGCCGCCACCGCGCCGGAACTGCATCTGCTAGCCGAGCAGCATCAGGTCAACAGCTTCCTCGGCGTGCTGCGCGCGCCGGACGTCGTGTATTTGGCGGCGGTGCAAAGCGGCGGCCCGATTTCGATTACCAATGCGCCGGGCTCGCGGACCTACATCCATTCGACGGCGCTCGGCAAAGCCCTGCTGTTCGACTGTCCGGACGACGAGGTCCACGCGCTGATCGGCGCGGCTCCGCTCAAACAGCTCACCAAGAAGACAAAACGCTCGGTCTCCGCGATCCTCAAGGATCTCAAGGAAGGTCGTCGGCTCGGCTACGTCATCTGCGACGAGGAGAACCTCGATAACGTCTTCGCCGTCGGAGCTCCGATCCGTGACGCGACCGGCGGCATCATCGCGGCCCTCAGCGGCGCCGTGCCACGCCAACGCCTATCGTCCCGCGCGATCGAAGAGCTTTGCGAACTGGTCAAGGCATCGGCCACCCGCGCGTCGCGGAGGCTCGGGTCGCTGAAATAACGACCCGGTTGCGGTCCTTTCCGCGAGTCGGACACTGCGGCCCGTGTGGGCGCTCGCAGTTTGAGCGAAGCGCATCCGGCGTCGACGACGGACCTTCTTCGATCAGGCGTGAGTTTTCGACCTTCCTGAAATGTCGCCATGACGGCCATGCGCATCAAGGCCAGTGCGGGCAGGTGGCGTCTTTGGTCGGCTGGCGCGAGTTCCATGCTGGGAATGCCGCAATTTCGGCTCGGCATTGCCGCGTTTGTCGGATGTCCATTTCTCCGAACGTCTGTGCTAGACGGTCCGCGGTGGAGAAATGGATGTGATGCGACGCCTGTGGATTCTGACGAGTTGCGCGGTGGTTGCGGCGATCTGCTGTTTCGCCGGCGGCCGGGCCGAGGCCGGCGGCTGGGACACCGTGCATCGGTATGTGCACAAAACCAACAGATGCGGCCCGCACACTGAAGTTCTGGCGTCGATGTACTCGATCGGAACACGGACGGCGAGCGGCGAACCGCTCACCCGCGACGCCCTGACCGCGGCGTCCCACGATTATCCGCTCGGCACCACCGTCATGGTCACCAATCCGGTCAACGGGCGCACCTGCGGCATCCGCGTCAATGATCGCGGCCCGTACGGAAAGTCGCGGCAGGTCGGCGTGAAGATCGACTTCGCCACCGGCGCGGCGCGATGCCTCGGGATGCGGAACACCCAATACGTTTGCCTGCACGGCAACGAGGCCATCGAGGTCGCCGGCGTCCCGCAGATCGTCGACGGCGACACGGTCGAGATCAGCGGCGCGAAGATTCGGCTGCGGGGGATCGACGCGCCCGAGATGGATCAGCTGTGTTTCGATGCCAAAGGCGATCGCTGGAGCTGCGGCATCGCCGCGCGCGACCAGCTTGCGCGGCGGTTCGGCGACAAACCCTGGACCTGCAGGGTCTCCGGTGCCGACGAAGACGGCCGATCGCTCGGGACGTGTCTGGTGCAATCCGAGAGTGTCGAGGAGTGGATGGCAGGCTCAGGCTGGGCGTTGGCGTTCACCCGCTACACGCGCAACTACGAGAAGCCGGAAGCCGTCGCCCGCGAGGCACGGTCCGGGCTCTGGGCCGGAGCTTTCATTCCGCCCTGGGACTGGCGCAGCCGAACCCGCGAGACCATCGTCCTCGGGGCCGTCATCGTGCCGACCGAAGCAAGGGAAATCCTGCTCGGCCCGGCCGTGGTGGCCGAGGTCCCGTCGCCGGGATGTGGAGCGAAAGGCAAGGCCGACAAGCGCGGCAAGTGCCGCGTGACCGCCTGCCGCGATTGCGGTCGCGCGAGCGCACATCCTGCGCCACCGCGTTGAGGACCTTTGGCTTCGGCTCCCGGTGGGATCGTCGATGAAGTCGATCTCGTCTGATCCAAATCGCAGCGACTTCTACACGGCCGATGAGATCGCCACGTACCGCTCGTCCCGCCGGCGCGAAAGGCGTTGCGTCTGTCTTGAACTACATGCCCTCTATGAAGGGGTGATATGCCCCTTAGCCGGATTATGCAGGACGCTGGATCTAATTGCCTCGTGTGGACGCGCCGTCACCTTTCGTTCAGTGCTTGATCATTAGCTGGCTTGGTAGAACTCAGGAGATCTTGTTCACGTCGACGTCGTACTTCGCCGCTCGAAGTTCGCGGGCAAGTAAAAGCTTCCAAGCACCGTTCAGATCGTCGTCGCGCTCGTTGATTATGCCCGCCCAATCGCTTGGAATTTCGACCTCGCCCTTTATAAATCTGAAACTCGGCCGCGCCCTAGGACCGGTTGCGGATCGCCGAGCGAACTGCTGCAGACCGCCCATCTCGCACTCTACGCGGCTAAAGGTGCCTGGCGCGGCACGTCCCGGACTTACGCCTCGGTCAGCCTTGAGCTGACGTTGCAACCGTCACCCGTCCTGTCTGTCACGTATCCGCCGATTGTGGTTCGTCGGGCAGGTAAGCAAGCCTTCGCAGGCGCTGCGAGCTGCCGTGAGAGCGGCGACCTGCGGGGTGAGCGCTATGTTGGGGAAGGCGGCACCGGCGCCCGTCAGCCCGAACGGCCCCGGGTCGACCGGCAGGGTACGATTGCCGGCGCAGGGGCGATAATGCAATCATCGGTTCCAACGAAGCGGCCGAACAGTTGCCAGAGCCACGATATCAATTGCTCGGCGGACGGATCGGACAGTCCGTCCCGTTTGCAAACCACCAACCGCGCCTGCGCCAGTTTCGGCAGATAGTAATCGTGCGCTTTGACCAAATCCGGCGGGAGAGCGGGACTTGGGATCGCGGTAATTCCGAGCCCGGCGCGAACGGCGCTGAGTCGCGCCGCCGAGTCCGTGCTGCTCATAATGACCCGATAGCCGGTTCCAGCGCGATCGAGGGATCCGACAATCCATTCGTCGCCAGGATGGGTGACGAGAGGCACTGGCGCGCCAGGGCTGAGAACGAAAGCTTTCGATTTGATCCAGCAGGTGTCGATTTCAGCCTGCCGGACAATCATGCGGTCGACCTCGGGCTGATAGCGGTCATACAGAAACAGGCAGGCGACATCGATGAACCCCTCGGTCAGACCGCGCTGGATCTCATTTGCTCGTTCGGCCAGTAGGAAGACGTTAGACAGACGCTCCCGCTTCAAATCTTCGAACAGAAGCGGAGCCAGGAGCTGACTCATGCCAAGCCTGAGCACCGGCGCTAAATCGGACCCGCACAGTCGAAGCAGTTGATCGTTTGATTCGAGGATTCGACGGGCGTGCTGCAGCGCGAGTTTGCCGAGCTCCGTGAGCATCGTGCCGTTCGCCCCTCGGATGAACAACTCACCCCCGACTATGCCTTGCAGCCGTCTAATCTGGGCGCTGATCGCCGGCTGCGTCAGGTTGAGTCGTGCTGCGGCCTTTGAAAGGCTGCCGGTCTCCGCGATAGCAACAACCGTGCGTACGACATCGATCGGAATATTCGCGGCCGGCTTGCGAAGCATCTTCGCCTCACTGAAATGCAATTAATTATCGGTGTCAGTATAGGGGAGCCCAAAATCGGGTTCAACTGTGTACTTAAGTGGAGAGTTGCGGGCAATCTGCCGGGCGTGGCTCGTCCCGGTGTTTATGGCCATATAGAATGCGATAGCGCCATCACGCGGCCGACGATAATCGTCGACTCATTGTCAAGACGCTCCTTTTATGGTCCGGCCTCCACGGTAACACCCGAGGCGGTCCCATGAGGTTCGATCAAGACGATCGCGGCGCGACCGCGGTCGAATTCGCGATGATCCTGCCGGTCTTTCTGACGATCGTGTTTGGCATCGTCACGTTCGGCTCGTATCTGGCCATCGTGCACGGCGTTCAGCAGCTTGCCGCCGAAGCCGCGCGCAAGTCGGTGGCCGGGCTCACCGATGCCGAGCGGAGCCAGCTGGCGACGGGGTATGTGACGTCGAGCGTGGGCAGCTATCCGCTCCTGGAGCCGGCCAAGATCGACGTCGTCGCCGGACCATCGCCTGCCCCTGCGAACGCCTATATCGTGACGATCAAGTACGACGGGTCTTCGGATTTCCTCTTCAGCCTGCCGTTTGTGCCGCGTCCTCCGTTTCCGGTCACACGCTCGGCCGTGATTCCATACGGAGGATTCTAAGATGGCCTGGCAGCTGCTGCGTCGTTTCGCTGGCGATCGGTCCGGCAATATTGCCATCATGGGGGCGGGCGTGATGACGCTCGTGCTCGGATGCACGGCGCTCGGCGTCGATGTCGGTACGATCTTCGCAGACAGGCGTAAGGCCCAGAGCGTGGCCGATCTCGCTGCGATCGTCGCCGCGAGCAATCTCGGCAACGCTTACAACGCCGCGTCGGCGACGGTCGTGCAGAACAAGCTTCCGGCGAGCGCGCTGCTTGCGGTCGATCTCGGGACTTATACGGCGAACAGCGGCGTTGCTCCGCAGGCCCGGTTCGTCGCGCCGGCCGCGGGCGTGACCAATGCGGCCCGCGTTAGCGTGCAGATGCAGACGCCGCTGTACTTTGCGCGGCTGTTCACGGGCAGCAATGCCTTCACCATCACGACGAGCGCGACCGCGTCGAACACGGCGATCGCATCTTTCTGGATCGGTTCGCGTCTGGCGTCGCTCAATGGCGGGCTGCTGAACGCGATGCTGGGCGCTCTGCTGGGGACGTCGGTGTCGCTGTCGGCGATGGATTATAGGGCGCTCGCCGATGCGCGGATCGATGCGTTCGACTTCCTGTCCGGGGTGGCGACGCGCGCGAACGTGACCGGCGGGAGCTACGACAACTTGCTCTCGGCCAATCTCAAGGTCTCGGACATTCTGGCCGCGACGCTCGCCACTCAACAGGCGACCAACGGGGCGAGCCCGGCGACGACCGCTCTGTCGTCGCTGTCGCGCGCCGCATCGAGCTTGTCGACGAAGGCAAGTCTGCGCTCATTGGTGGATCTCGGGCCCTACGGCGGCATGACGACGGACCAGAGGCCGCAGGTCGGCGTCAAGGTCTCGCTGTTCGATCTGGTCTCAGCGATCGCCCAGGTCGCTAACGGCAAGAACCAGGTTGCGGCGGCGGTCGATCTTGGTCTTCCCGGCATTACATCCGCGAGCCTGATGGCGACGATCGGCGAGCGGCCGGCCGGATCGAGCTGGATCGCCGTCGGGAACGAGGGCGCGACCGTTCATACGGCGCAGACGCGGCTGCTCCTGACGCTCAAGATCGGCGGATCGGGGCTGATCCCGTCGGTGAACCTGCCGCTGTATGTCGAGGTCGCGCAGGGCACGGCGACGCTCGATTCGGTTTCCTGCACACGGCCGGATGTGTCCAATTCGTCGGTGACGCTTGGCGTCACGCCGGGCGTAGTCGATGCCTGGATCGGCACGGTCGCGCCCGCCCAGATGATGAACTTCGCCAGCAAGCCGACCGCAACTCCGGCGACGCTGGTGAGCGTCGCGGGACTGAACGTCAACGGCATCGCCCATGCGCAGATCGCCAATACGTCGCCGACGCCGACGCGCTTCAGCTATTCGGAGATCAATCCCGCCACGATCAAGACCGTCAGCACCCGCAACTTCACGTCGTCATTGACGGCGAGCCTGCTCGGCGATTTGTCGCTCAGCGTCGCGGGCATCGGCCTGCCGATTGGCGGCCTGACGTCCTCGGTCACCAATTTGCTCTTCGCCACGTTGCCGTCGATCGATCTGTCGATCTCGAGCGTGCTGGCGGCGCTCGGAGTCGGTGTCGGCCAGGCGGACGTTTCGGTCAACGGCATCCGGTGCGACGGCGCGGTGCTGGTGAACTGAGGGGGCGGGCAGGGTGAGAGCCACCAAGCACGCGCTCATCTGCAGAAAACCCGCCGAAGGAGAGCTGCTAGCGCGTCCGCGATCAGGAGGCGCTCAAACTCGGAAATCTGTGAGCGTTGTTGTTGCCCGGGATGTTGCCCAGACTATAAGCTCGTCCGTTTTAGAACGAGCACGACGCTAGATAAGTGCCTGAATTGAAATGGCTCCCCGGGCCGGATTCGAACCAGCGACCAACCGGTTAACAGCCGGTTGCTCTACCACTGAGCTACCAGGGAACGAGCGCGAAGCTTGCTTCGCGGGGTGCGTATAACAAAGCCGTTCGGGGATGGGAAGGGGAAATCCACGCTTCGTGAATGTCCCGCGACAGCTTTGTTGGCCGCGGCCTCGATCTGCTCCATGTAGCAAACATCCACAGGGTGAAAAGGGCCGTGGGCATTGGGCCTCGCAAGATCCCGGGATGTTGCGTTTTTAGCCGCATTGCATCATGGATGGCGCGGCTTCACTCCACAGGAAACACCGATGTCGGATTTCGCGCGCGCTCGCCTGAACATGGTCGATGGTCAGATTCGGCCGCACAGCGTGACCGACTGGCGAATCATCGACGCGATGCGGTTGGTTCCGCGCGAGCTGTTCGTCGGCGAGGGCCAGGAATCGCTGGCCTATCTCGACCAGGACATCGATCTCGGCGGTAAAGGCGACTTCCGCCACGTCATCCTCAATCCGACCGTCACCGCGCGGATGCTGCAGGAAGCGGATATCGCGCAAGGCGACCGCGTGATGGTGGTGGGCGGCGCGACCGGCTATCTGGCGGCGGTGGTGGCGAAGATCGGCGCCTCGGTGGTCACCACGGTGGACGACCCGGAGATCGCGGCGCGGGCCAGCCAGACGTTGTCGGCGCTCGGCCTGGGTGACATCACTGTGCGGGTGGCGCCGAATCCGGACGGCGCTCCGGCAGATGGGCCCTATGACGTCATCGTGCTCAACGGCGCGACCGAGATCGAGCCGGTGAAGCTGTACGAGCAGCTCAAGCTTGGCGGCCGGCTGGTCGGGGCATTCGCCATGACCCGTCCGCAGAAGGCGACGGTTGTCACCCGCTCTCCGCACGATTTCGGACCGCGGGTCCTGTTTGATACCTCGGCGCCGGTGTTGCCGGGCCTGCATCGCGCGCCCGCGTTCGTGTTCTAGCGGCCACCGGCCCTTGCCCCGGGCGAGGGCTTGAGGAGTGGCGCAGCGTGCGCGCCGAGGAACCTCCCAGATGGTCCGGCGGGGCCATTTTTCTGTGTTGAATCAGAAGTGTGGCTTAGAGGTCCCAGCCCACAAGTTTCGTTCATGCCGGTCCCGCGGGTGGTTCCTTCGCCGCGTGCCCTCCCTTATGGTGAGCGGGGACTCACGTCGGCCTCTGCACGTCGCGTTATATGGCGTGTGCCCGTGAGCCGCGCGGTTTAGTAAATGCAGATTGGACCTCCAGTATGAATCGGATGAAGCGCTTCTCGGGCCTCGCCACTGCCGGCCTCATTCTGGCGTGTCTGGGACCGGTGCCCGTGCTGGCCGATACCATGGAAGCGGCGCTGGTCCGCGCCTACCAGACCAATCCGCAGCTGAATGCCCAACGCGCCTCGGTGCGCTCCACCGACGAGTCGGTTCCCCAGGCGCTGTCCGGATACAGGCCCAAAGTGTCGATCACCGCGAGCGGCGGCTATCAGTACACCGACGTCAATTCGGTGGTGGGTGGCAACAATATCCATCTCAACGGCAGCAACTATCCGCGCGCCGTCGGCGTCACCGCCACGCAGACGCTGTTCAACGGCAATCAGACCGCAAACCGCACGCGCGCGGCCGAGAGCCAGGTGTCGTCGGCGCGCGAGGGATTGCGCGTGCTGGAACAGTCGGTGCTGCTCGCGGCGGCGACGGTCTACATGGACTATCTGCGCGACTCGGCCACCGTCGAAGTGCAGAAATCCAACGTTCGGGTGCTCGAGCAGACGCTGAAGCAGACCAACGACCGCTTCAATGTCGGCGAGGTGACCCGCACCGACGTCGCCCAGTCGCAGGCCCAGCTCGCCGCCGGCAACACCCAGTTGCTCACCGCCGAATCCAACCTCACCACCACCCGCGCCAATTTCCGTCGCATCATCGGCAGCGAGCCGACCGCGCTGGCACCCGGGTCGCCGGTCGATCGTTTTCTGCCCTCGACGCTGGCGCAGGCCGTCGAGCTTGGTCTCACGCAGAATCCGAACGTCACGGCGGCGATGTTCGGGATCGACGTCAGCTTCCTGAACGTCAAAATCAACGAGGGTGCGCTGTTCCCGGTCGTGACGCTGCAGGCCAATGCCCAGCAAGGCTACGAGCAGTCGATCACCACGCCGCGCCAGTTCACCGCATCGGCGCTCGCCCAGGTCACGGTTCCGATTTATCAGGGCGGCGCCGAATACGCGCTGATCCGCCAGTCCAAAGAGTCGCTGGCGCAGCAGCGTCTCAATCTGGAGCAGGTCCGCGACCAGGCCCGCGCCACGGTGGTGCAGGCGTGGGGCCAGCTGCAGGCTGGACGGGCGCAGGTGCTTTCGGCGCAGTCCCAGGTGAAGGCTTCGGAGATTGCGCTGAACGGCGTGCGCGAAGAGGCGCGGGCAGGGCAGCGCACCACGCTCGACGTGCTGAACGCGCAGCAGGCCTTGGTGAATGCCCGCGTGTCGCTGGTCACCGCGCAGCACGATCGCGTGGTCGCGTCCTACGCCGTGTTGAACGCGGTGGGCCGGCTGTCGCCGCAGGTCCTCAACCTGAAGACTGAGGTCTACGATCCCAGCGTTCACTATCAGCAGGTTCGTGACTCCTGGGTCGGCGTCCGGACGCCGGACGGCCGCTGATCGATCCACTGGCGACGCGCCGATCGGCGCGTAGTTAATGCCTGGTTTCTTGCCGCTCATTTCTTGGCCGTGCGCTTCCAGAGCATCGGTTTCCCGGCTATCCGTTTCCAGGCTATCGGTCCTTGCGCGCCGTTCCTTGCCAGCTGTTCGCCCTGTGCCGTAGCGTATCGTTTGTGATGCGGGCGATTCGTGTCGCTATGCGTGTGCATTGCGCGCTGCGGCGCTGACCAACCGGGGCGTCCGCGGCGTGGCACTTCTGCTGGGGACAAGTCGGGCGTTCGCGATTGAAAGTCGCGCGGGTCGATCCGGAACTGGGCAATCCTGCAGCGCTTTGGTGTACAACGCCGAAGACAGCGTGATGATGTGGAGTCGGAAATGACGCAGCCTGCAAAGGCCCAAGAGCCCTCGATGGAGGAGATTCTCGCGTCGATCCGTCGTATCATCGCGGATGATGAAGCCAAGCCTGCGAACACGGCGAAGCCGGTCGCCGCGGTCGCTCCGAAGCCCGAGCCGCCGAAACCGGCTCCTCCGCCGAGCAAGCCCGCGGCCATGACACCACCTTCCGCTCCTCCGCAAGCCGTTGCGCCGAAGCCCGCCGCGCCGAAGCCCGTCGCTGCCAAACCCGATGCGCCGAAGCCCGTGCCCGCGCCGCCGCCGGCCGCGGAGGGCAACAGCCAGGACGATATCGACGCGCTGCTTGCCGGCCTCGACGCGGCCACCGCCGAGGACGAGGTGCGGCCGCCGCAGCCGGACGGCGATGTGCTGGAATTGACCGACGAGATGGCGCTGCCGGAGCCCGAGCCGTCTGCCGCGCCGACGCCGTTGCCGCACGCCCAATTCAACAAGGCGCGCCCCGACGATCTGGAATTCGCCGAGGCCGCGCCGAAGCCGCGTGCCCCGGAACCGCGCGTGCAGGACCAACGCCCACCGGAACCGCGCGCCCCGGAGCCGGCCTTTCAGGTTTCGCCGCCGTCGCAGGCCGCCTGGTCGGAGGAGCCGCAGGCGGCGATCATGTCGAACGCGACGATGTCGGCGGTTGAATCCGCCTTCAATTCGCTTGCCAATACCGTGCTCAGCAACAATGCCCGCACCCTGGAGGATCTCGTCAAGGAGATGCTGCGGCCGATGCTGAAGTCCTGGCTCGACGACAATCTGCCGACCCTGGTCGAGCGCATCGTTCGCCAGGAAATCGAGCGGGTGTCTCGGGGACGCTAGGCCGGGACTTCGCTCTCACCCCGCTGCAGAACGTCTCCGGGGCCCCTCCGACCGGCAGCCTCGACCTGTGCCGTTGACTTGCGCCGTTGACTCGCGGCGCCACGGAAGGTTTTTAGCCGCTACCGCGCGTCTGCCGCCCGCACGCGCATTATCTGATTGCATGGCCATGATCGAGAAAACCTATCAGCCCGCCGAGATCGAAGGCCGCATCGCGCGCGCCTGGGACGAAGCCGACGCCTTCAAGGCAGGGCGCCCCGACCGCCGCAACGCCGAACCGTATTCGATCGTGATCCCGCCGCCGAACGTCACCGGCTCGCTGCACATGGGCCACGCGCTCAACAATACGCTGCAGGACATCCTGTGCCGGTTCGAGCGGATGCGCGGCCGCGACGTGCTGTGGCAGCCCGGCACCGACCACGCCGGCATCGCCACCCAGATGGTGGTCGAGCGCCAGCTGATGGAGCGCCAGGAGCCGGGCCGGCGCGACATGGGCCGCGCCAAATTCCTCGAGCGGGTGTGGCAGTGGAAGGCCGAGAGCGGCGGCGTCATCGTCAACCAGCTCAAGCGGCTCGGCGCGTCGTGCGACTGGTCGCGCGAGCGCTTCACCATGGACGAGGGGCTGTCGCGCGCCGTCGTCAAAGTGTTCGTCGAGCTGCACCGCCAGGGCCTGATCTACAAGGACAAGCGGCTGGTCAACTGGGACCCGAAGCTGCTCACCGCGATCTCCGATCTCGAAGTGCAGCAGATCGAGGTGAAGGGCAATCTCTGGCACCTGCGCTATCCGATCGAGGGCAAGAGCTTCGATCCCGCCGATCCGTCGAGCTTCATCGTCGTCGCGACCACGCGGCCCGAGACGATGCTGGGCGACACCGCGGTCGCGGTGAATCCCGAGGACGAGCGCTACACCCATCTGATCGGCAAGCACGTCGTCCTGCCGCTGGTCGGCCGGCGGATTCCGATCGTCGGCGATGAGTATTCCGATCCCGAGAAGGGCTCGGGCGCGGTGAAGATCACGCCGGCGCACGACTTCAACGACTTCGAGGTCGGCAAGCGGCATCATCTGCCGCAGATCAGCGTGCTCGATATCGAGGGCAAGATCTCGATCGCCGACAATAGTGCGTATCTCGAAGGCCTGCCCGAAGGCGCCCATGAATTCGCCGATGAGATGGAAGGCACCGACCGCTTCGCCGCGCGAAAAATCATCGTGCAGCGGCTCGACGATTTCGGCTTCCTGGAGAAGATCGAGCCCAACGTCCACATGGTGCCGCATGGCGACCGTTCGGGCGTGGTGATCGAGCCGTTCCTGACCGACCAGTGGTACGTCGACGCCAAGACCATGGCGCAGCCGGCGATCGCCGCGGTGCGCTCGGGCGCCACCACCTTCGTGCCGAAGAACTGGGAGAAGACTTACTTCGAGTGGATGGAGAACATCCAGCCGTGGTGCATCTCGCGCCAGCTGTGGTGGGGCCATCAGATCCCGGCCTGGTACGGCCCGGACGGCAAGGTGTTCGTCGCCGAGACCGAGGAAGAGGCGATCGGCAACGCGCTCGGCTATTACGTCGAGCAGGAAGTCATCACGCCGGCGCAGGCGCACGAGATGACGCAGGACGCCGGCAAGCGCGACGGCTTCATCACCCGTGATGAGGACGTGCTCGACACCTGGTTCTCCTCGGCGCTGTGGCCGTTCTCGACGCTCGGCTGGCCCGACGAGGCGCCGGAGATTGCGCGCTACTACCCGACCAACGTGCTGGTCACCGGCTTCGATATCATCTTCTTCTGGGTCGCCCGGATGATGATGATGGGCCTGCACTTCATGGACGACGTGCCGTTCCCGACCGTCTACATCCACGCCCTCGTCCGCGACGAGAAGGGCGCCAAGATGTCGAAGTCGAAGGGCAACGTCATCGATCCCTTGAACCTGATCGATCAGTACGGCGCCGACGCGCTGCGCTTCACGCTGGCCGCGATGGCGGCGCAGGGCCGCGACATCAAGCTCGCCTCATCCCGCGTCGAAGGCTATCGCAACTTCGCCACCAAGCTTTGGAACGCATGCCGCTTCGCCGAAATGAACGGCTGCGCGACGCCGGCCGGCTTCGACTACACATCGGCCAAGGAAACGCTGAACCGCTGGATCGCGCACGAGACGGTACGTGCCGTGCGCGAAGTGACGGAAGCGATCGAGACCTATCGGTTCAACGACGCTGCGGGCGCGGCCTATCGGTTCGTCTGGAACGTGTATTGCGACTGGTATCTCGAACTCGCCAAGCCGGTGCTGATGGGCGAGGACAGCCCCGCCAAGGCCGAGACCCGCGCGATGGTGGCGTGGGCGCGCGACGAGATCCTCAAGCTGCTGCATCCGTTCATGCCGTTCATCACCGAGGAGCTGTGGGCCGTCACGGCGCCGCGTGACAACCTGCTGGTGCTGGCGCCGTGGTCGCGCAAGGCCGGCTTCAGTGACGAGCAGCTCGCGGTGATGACCGCGTCTGCGGCGAGCGATCCGATGGTCGCGCCGGCGCTGCTCAACATCCCGACCGAGCAGCCCGACTTCACCGACGATGCGGCCGAGGCCGAGATCGGCTGGGTAGTCGATCTCGTCACCGCGATCCGCTCGGTGCGCGCCGAGATGAACATCGCGCCGTCGACGCTGACGCCGCTGGTGCTCGCCGGCGTGCCCGCCGAGACGCAGCTCCGCGCCGAGCGTTGGAGCGACGTGATCAAGCGGCTGGCGCGCGTCGGTGATATCTCGTTCGCCGATGCGGCGCCGCAGGGCGCGGTGCAGCTCTTGGTCCGCGGCGACGTCGCGGCGCTGCCGCTGAAGGGCGTGATCGACTTCGCGGTCGAGCAGGCCCGGCTCGAAAAGGAACTCGGCAAGGCCGAAGCCGACATCAAGCGTGCCGAGGCCAAGCTGGCGAACGAGAAGTTCGTCGCCAACGCCGCCGAAGAGGTGGTCGAGGAAGAACGCGAAAAGCGCGAAGCCGCGCTCGCCCGTAAAATGAAGATCCTCGAAGCGCTGCTGCGGATCAAGAACGCGTCGTAGGCGCTGCTCAGCGAGTGAAGGGCGTCGCCCCACAACCAACCGTCACCCTCCGCGAAAGCGGAGGGCCCAGTATTCCAGAGCGTTCGTTATTTAGCCGCGGCGCTCTGGAATACTGGGTCGCCCGGTCGAGCCGGGCGATGACGGGTTTTGTTGGGGGCCAGCTTCGATCAAATTGATCGCGGAAACGGCTTGCTCAAAAACCGCGAGCCCTTCAGCCCGAACCGCCACGGATAGTCCGCTGCCTTGGTGATGCCGATGCGCGGGCCGGTAACGATCTCGGGCGTCGTCGTGCGCCGATGGATCGCGAATGGCGGCGCGTCGAGCGGCACGGCATTGGCGGCAATGGTGATGCTGAGTGCCTGGGTCAGCTTGCCGGGACCGGAGCAGAGCAGGCGGGCCTCGTCGAGGCCGCGGCGCGTGCGCATCTCGGCCAGCCCGTGGGTCGGCTCCAGCGCGCGGATCAGCACCGCGCTGGCGGAGCCCTCGGCCTCGCAGACAAAGTTCACGCACCAATGGATGCCGTAGGACCGGTACACATAGGCGAAGCCCGGCGGGCCGAACATCACCGCGTTGCGCGGCGTCTGTCCGCCGAACGAATGCGCCGCCGGGTCGGTGTGGTGATAGGCCTCGACCTCGACGATGACACCGCCGACACCATCGAACAGCAGCGTTGCCCCGATCAGGTCCGGCGCGACCTCGTGCACGCTGCGGGCGAAGAATCTCTTCGTCAGCAACGGGCCGAGACGGGCAGGCGTCGCCTCGGTTGGTGCGGCGGGAACGCGGAGGCGGGCCATCATGCCGGGCAGGGTGCGGTGTGAGACGTCGGCAGCGCAATTTGCCGAGAATTCGAGCATTATTCCAAGGGATAACGGCCTGCAAGCGCGGCGGGTTGCGGGACGCTGGCGGGGGGATTAGGTAGGGTTCTCGCATCCAATCGGGGCCAGCATGGTCGTTCTCGTCGATACCGTCTCCGCCAATCCCGTCCGCCCCCGGCATCCGGAGAAGGCGGCGCGGCCGGATACGCTGTCGCCGAAGAAGCCGGACTGGATCCGCGTCCGCGCGCCGACCACCCGCGGCTATGGCGAGACCCGCAGCATCGTCAAGGAGAACGGCCTCGTCACGGTGTGCGAGGAGGCCGGCTGCCCGAATATCGGCGAGTGCTGGGACAAGAAGCACGCCACCTTCATGATCATGGGGGACACCTGCACCCGGGCCTGCGCGTTCTGCAACGTCAAGACCGGCATGCCCGGCGCGCTCGACGCCAACGAGCCGGCCTACGTCGCCGAGGCGACCCGCAAGCTCGGCCTGCAGCATCTCGTCATCACCTCTGTCGATCGCGACGATCTCGCCGACGGCGGCGCGGCGCATTTCGCCGCGACGATCCGCGCGGTGCGTGCGGCGTGCCCGACCACCACGATCGAAATCCTGACGCCGGACTTCCTGCGCAAGGACGGCGCGCTCGAAGTCGTCGTCGCCGCCAAGCCGGACGTGTTCAACCACAATCTCGAAACCGTGCCGTCGCGCTATCTGTCGGTGCGGCCCGGCGCGCGCTATTTCCATTCGATCCGGCTGCTGCAGCGCGTGAAGGAGCTCGATCCGACCATCTTCACCAAGTCCGGCATCATGGTCGGGCTCGGCGAGGAGCGCCACGAGGTGCTGCAGGTGATGGACGATTTGCGCTCGGCGGACGTCGACTTCCTCACCATCGGCCAGTATCTGCAGCCGACCCGCAAGCATCACGCGGTGATGCGCTACGTCACGCCGGACGAGTTCGCCGGCTATCAGACCACCGCTTATGCCAAGGGCTTCCTGATGGTGTCGGCGTCGCCGATGACGCGCTCGTCGCATCATGCCGGCGAGGATTTTGCCAAGCTGAAGGCGGCCCGCGCCGCGCTGGCGCGCTGAGTTTCGACCATGCCGCAGTTTTCCAGCAAGCGCCGCGTGCCGCACAGCGCCCAGCAGATGTTCGACCTCGTCGCCGACGTCGAGCGCTATCCGCAATTCGTGCCGCTGTGCAAGGCGCTGAAGATCCGCGAGCGCAATGTGCAGCCGGACGGCACCGAAGTCGTGATCGCCGACATGACGGTGTCGTTCAAGCTGGTGCAGGAAACCTTCACCAGCCGCGTCACGCTCGATCCCGCGAACCTGAAAATCCTTGTCGAGTACTTGCGGGGGCCATTCTCGAATCTCGAGAACCGCTGGACCTTTGTGCCGAAGACCGAGCGCGCCTGCGAGGTCGGCTTCTTCCTCGCCTATGAATTCAAGAGCCGGATGCTGGCGACCCTGATGGGCGCGATGTTCGACACCGCCTTCCACCGCTTCGCCGCGGCTTTCGAAACGCGCGCCGATCAGGTCTATGGCGGCGCCCCGAAGCTGTCGCGGGCGTAGTTAGTCTCCGTCGCCACCAGTCCCGCCGTCATTGCGAGCGCAGCGAAGCAATCCAGCCCCAGTGCTCGGCGCTGGATTGCTTCGTCGCGGAGCCTGTGCTCGGACGGCGCAGAGCGCCGATCCGAGTGCTCCTCGCAATGACGGAGAGGTTGAGCACTGAATGATCCACACACTCCGTCGTCATCGCCCGGCTTGACCGGGCGACCCAGTATTCCGGAGCGGCTGCGGCTCAGTAACGAGCGCTCTGGGATACTGGGCCCTCCGCTTCCGCGGAGGGTGACGGCGGTGGTGGGGAGATGCCGTGCATCTCAGGCTCCCCCAAGATTGGCTTCGTCGCGAAGACTGGCGTTTCCGCCAAATGACCTTCGTCGCTAAGTCTTCTTCGGCTTCACCGTCCGCTTCGGCGCGACGCGTTTGACGGCCGCTGCTCGTCGCGGCGTGCGGGCGACGCGTTTGTGGACGCCGGCGGTGGGAGTGGGCTTGGGTTTGGCCGGCGGCTTCGGGCCGCGCGCCAGTTCCAGCAGCATCCGCAGCGCTTCCACTACCGAGCGTTGGCGGACGTTGCTGCGGCCGATCGCGCCGAAGCGGTGTTCGCGATGCGCGATGCGGCCGTCGCGCGCGGCGACGCTGAAGTGCACGAGGCCGACCGGCTTGCCCGGCACGGCGCCGCCGGGGCCGGCGATGCCGGTGATCGACACCGCCAGATCGACGTCGGCCTTTTCGAGCGCGCCGACCGCCATCGCGATCGCCGTCTCCTTGCTGACGGCGCCGAACGTATTCAGCGTCGCGGTCTCGACGCCGAGCAGGTCGTGCTTGGCGGCGTTCGAGTAGGTCACGAAGCCGCGGTCGATGACGTCGGACGAGCCGGGGATGTCGGTGAGCGCGCCGGCGACCAGGCCGCCGGTGCAGGATTCAGCCGTCGCGATCATCAGCTTGCGCGAACGGCACAGATCGAGCAACGCGCGGGCGAGGGTGCGGGCGTCGTTGCTGGCCATCTCAGCCGGCCAGTCCGTCGGCGCCCCAGGGCAGCCGGATGGTCGCGCTGGCGGTGGCGGCGATGCCTTCCTCGCGGCCGGTGAAGCCGAGCCGCTCGCTGGTCGTCGCCTTCACGGCAATCCGCGACACCGGCAGGCCGGTGATTTCGGCAATGCGGGCGCGCATCGGATCGCGCAGCGGACCGATCTTCGGCCGCTCGCAGATCATCGTCACTTCGAGATTGGCGATGCGGCCGCCGCGCGCGGCGACGCGGTCGACTGCGTACTTCAGAAACTTGTCGGACGCCGCGCCCTTCCATTGCGGATCGGTCGGCGGGAAGTGCGAGCCGATGTCGCCATCCGCCAGCGCGCCGAGGATCGCGTCGACCAGCGCATGCAGTCCGACGTCGCCGTCGGAATGCGCCAGGAAACCGCGATTGTGCGGCACCTTGAGGCCGCACAGCCAGACGTGGTCGCCGTCGCCGAACGCGTGGACGTCGTAGCCGGTGCCGGTGCGGATATCACCGAGCATCGCCGTCAGACGGCTCTCTTCGCGGGCAAAATCGTCCGGCGTGGTCAGTTTCATGTTGGCAGCATCGCCTTCGAAAGTTGCAACCGTCAATCCCGCCCATTCGGCGATCGCGGCGTCGTCGGTGAAATCGTCACGGCCGTCCTGCGCGGCGCGGCGGTGGGCGTCGAGGATGACGTCGTAGCGGAAGGCCTGCGGCGTCTGGGCGATTCGCAATGTGGCGCGGTCCGGGGTGGCTTCGACCTCGCCGGCGGCGTTGATCTGCTTCACGGTGTCGCTGATCGCCACCACCGGCAGCGCCGCGCCGGTCGAGCCTGCGGCGGCGATTGCGCGTGAGATCAGCGCAGGCGTGACAAAGGGACGCGCCGCATCGTGGATCAGCACGATGTCCGGTGCGAGTTCGGCAACAGCTTCCAGCCCGGCGCGGACCGAAGCCTGCCGGGTCGCGCCGCCGCCGACGGCGGGACGGAAGCTGAGGCCGGCGACTGCCTCATTGAACAGCGCGGTATCATCCGGGTTGGTCACGGGCTGCACCGCCAGGATTTCCGGTTGGCTGCAGAACGGCTGCAAAGACCGCGCAATCACGGGCCGTCCGGCGAGAGTGCGGTATTGTTTGGGGCCGCCAGCGCCGGCGCGCAGGCCACGGCCGGCGGCGACAATGATGGCGACGGTACGGGGAGAGTTAGACATCGGTCTCGGGGTCAGCTGAGCGCAAGGCGAGGGGACGAAGGGCGAAGGGCAAGGGGCAAGGGGCAAGACAGGGGGGCAAGGCAAGGGGGACAAATCGGCAGGCGGGCAACCCCTTAGCACGCCGTGACGGGTTTCAGCAGGTTTCGGCCGGTGTCCACTGGGGACGAATGCTGCAACGCACTTGCATGTCTGCTATAACTGGCTAAACTGTAGGCAATGGCATATGATGCTCAAACATTGAGCTAGGCCAGTCGCAATGGAGCGCTGGCGACAGAATGAGCAGCTTGTGACCCGCTCCACAATAACAGGTTCGCCGCCTTTGAAAATCGGCAAAATTGCGGTGGCCAACCGGGTTCTGCTGGCGCCGATGTCCGGGATTACCGACGCACCTTTTCGCAACCAGGTCGCAGCACTTGGAGCCGGTCTGGTCGTCTCAGAGATGACTGCCAGCGAAGACCTTGTGCACGGTCGTCCGATGTCGATCCGACGCTGTGATGCGATCGAGGGCGGTCCGCATGTCGTTCAGCTTGCCGGCTGCGCACCGCGTTGGATGGCGGAGGGGGCCCGGATTGCCGAGGGCAGCGGAGCAGACATCATCGACATCAACATGGGCTGCCCGGCGCGTCATGTGACCGGCGGCCAGTCCGGCTCGGCGTTGATGCGTGATCTCGATCACGCGCTGACGCTCATCGAGGCGACGATCGGCGCCGTCCGCGTGCCGGTGACTCTGAAGATGCGACTCGGCTGGGACGATCGCTCGCGCAACGCGCCGGAGCTGGCGCGCCGCGCGCAGGATGCCGGCGTGCAGCTCGTCACGGTGCACGGCCGCACCCGCAGCCAGTTCTACAAGGGCGATGCCGATTGGGCTGCGGTTCGTGCGGTGCGCGAGGCGATCAGCATCCCGCTCGTGGTCAACGGCGACATCACGACCTATGAGGCCGCGGTCGCGGCGCTCGATCAATCCGGCGCCGACGCGGTCATGATCGGCCGCGGCGCGCAGGGGCAGCCGTGGCTTCCCGGCCAGATCGGCCGGCGACTCGCGGGCGGCGCCGCCGAGGCGACGCCGCCGCTCGCCGATCAGTTCGCTTATCTGCGCGAGCTCTATGACGGTGTGCTCGGCCTGTATGGCGAACGCATCGGCCTGCGCCATGCCCGAAAACATCTCGGCTGGTCGCTCGACGTCGCCGCCGCCGCCAGCGGTGCACCTGCGCCGACGCTGAAGCAGTGGCGCACGCAGATCCTGACTGAAGACAATCCGGCCCGTGTGCATCGCGCGCTTGCCGATGCCTACGATGACTTTGCCTGGAGAGCCGCAGCATGAACGCCATCCTCGAACCGCGCGCATCCAAGCCGAACGAGAGCGATGCGATCCTCAACGCGCTGCCGAACCCGGTGCTGCTGGTCGGCCCGGACGGCAAGATCATCGACGCCAACATGGCGGCCGAATCGTTTTTCGAAATCTCGACGCAGTTGTTACGTCGGCAGTCGCTGACCGAGCTGGTGCCGTTCGGCAGTCCGCTGCTGGCGCTGATCGAGCAGGTGCGCAGCGGCAATTCGCCGGTCAACGAATACAAAGTCGATCTCGGCACGCCGCGCATCGGTGCCGACCGTCAGGTCGATCTGCACGTCGCGCCGCTCAACGAGCGGCCGGGCCACATCGTGGTGATGCTGCAGGAGCGCACCATCGCCGACAAGATGGATCGTCAACTCACTCATCGCAGCGCCGCCCGCTCGGTGATCGCGCTGGCGGCGATGCTGGCGCACGAGATCAAAAATCCGCTGTCCGGCATTCGCGGTGCGGCGCAGCTTCTCGAACAGCAGGCGTCGTCGGAAGACCGTATGCTGACGCGGCTGATCTGTGACGAGGCCGACCGCATCGTCACGCTGGTCGACCGCATGGAAGTGTTCGGCGACGACCGCCCGGTGGCGCGGGGGCCGGTCAACATCCATTCGGTGCTCGATCACGTGAAGCGGCTGGCGCAGTCCGGCTTCGCGCGCAATATCAAGTTCGTCGAGGACTACGATCCGTCGCTTCCGCCGGTGCTGGCCAATCAGGATCAGCTGATTCAGGTCTTTCTCAATCTGGTGAAAAACGCCGCCGAGGCACTCGTCGATCTCGGCACTGAGGGCGAAATTCAGCTCACCACCGCGTTCCGCCCCGGGGTGCGGTTATCGGTGCCGGGCAAGAAGACCCGCGTGTCACTGCCGCTGGAGTTCTGCGTCAAGGACAACGGCCCGGGCGTGCCCGAGGACTTGCTACCAAACCTGTTCGATCCGTTCGTCACCACCAAGGCGTCCGGCAGCGGCCTCGGCCTCGCGCTGGTCGCCAAGATCGTCGGCGACCACGGCGGAATCATCGAATGCGAATCGCAGCCGCGCAAGACCACGTTCCGCGTGCTGCTGCCGATGTACAACACGGCAAAAGCCTACAATCAGGGTAGCGGCGAGGACGAGCCGGCGTCGTCGTCGGCCTCACAGAACTCAAGATGAGGACTAACTAATGCCTGCAGGTAGTATTCTCGTCGCGGACGACGACACCGCCATCCGCACGGTGCTCAACCAGGCGCTGTCGCGCGCCGGATACGAGGTGCGGCTGACCGGCAACGCGGCGACGCTGTGGCGATGGGTCAGCCAGGGCGAGGGCGATCTGGTGATCACCGATGTGGTGATGCCGGACGAAAACGCCTTCGACCTTCTGCCACGTATCAAGAAGATGCGGCCGAATTTGCCGGTCATCGTGATGAGCGCGCAGAACACCTTCATGACGGCGATCCGCGCGTCCGAGAAGGGCGCCTACGAGTATCTGCCGAAACCGTTCGACCTCAAGGAGCTGATCGCGATCGTCGGCCGCGCGCTGGCCGAGCCGAAGGAGCGTGCCAGTAACGCGAACGACGAAGGCGAGTTCGACTCGATCCCGCTGGTCGGCCGCTCGCCGGCGATGCAGGAAATCTACCGCGTACTGGCGCGGCTGATGCAGACCGACCTTACGGTGATGATCTCCGGCGAGTCCGGCACCGGCAAGGAGTTGGTCGCACGCGCGCTGCACGACTACGGCAAGCGCCGCAACGGCCCGTTCGTCGCCGTCAACATGGCGGCGATCCCGCGTGACCTGATCGAATCCGAATTGTTCGGTCACGAGCGCGGCGCCTTCACCGGCGCCAACACCCGCGCGTCCGGCCGGTTCGAGCAGGCCGAGGGCGGCACGCTGTTTCTCGACGAAATCGGCGACATGCCGATGGAGGCGCAGACCCGGCTGCTGCGCGTGCTGCAGCAGGGCGAATACACCACGGTTGGCGGCCGCACCCCGATCAAGACGGACGTGCGGATCGTGGCGGCCTCGAACAAGGATCTGCGGATCCTGATCCAGCAGGGTCTGTTCCGCGAAGACCTTTTTTTCCGCCTCAACGTCGTGCCGCTGCGGTTGCCGCCGCTGCGCGAGCACATCGAGGATCTGCCGGATCTGGTGCGGCACTTTTTCGCGCTGGCCGAAAAGGACGGCCTGCCGGCCAAGAAGCTCGACGCCGCGGCGCTGGAGCGGCTGAAGCAGCATCGCTGGCCCGGTAATGTCCGCGAACTCGAGAATCTCGCCCGCCGGCTTGCGGCGCTGTACCCGCAGGACGTCATCACCGCCTCGGTGATCGACGGCGAACTGGCGCCGCCGGCGGTCGTCTCCGGCGGCAGCGTCTCGCACACCGTCGATAATCTCGGCGGCGCGGTCGAAATGTATCTGGCGTCGCACTTCTCCGGCTTCCCGAACGGCGTGCCGCCGCCGGGCCTCTACCACCGCGTGCTGCGCGAGATCGAGGTGCCGTTGCTCACGGCCGCCCTGGCAGCCACCCGCGGCAACCAGATTCGGGCCGCCGATCTGCTCGGGCTGAACCGCAACACCTTGCGGAAGAAGATCCGGGATCTCGACATTCAGGTGTACCGGACCGGCGGCTGAGAAACGGCGTGTTCTGAGGATACTGGATTTAACTTCGGACAGATTCCTCACGGTTTCCGTCATGGCCGGGCTTGTCCCGGCCATCCACGCCTTTTCTGCGTCGCCTTCAGCAAAGGCGTGGATGCCCGGCACAAGGCCGGGCATGACGTGTGGAGGCGGATTGCCCCACACAAGGGCGCACGGCCGTCCTGCCTTAATCAATCGAATAAACGTCGGGTAAGCGCGTAGGTGACCCGTCTTTTGGCTGTGGACCGCGTAGTCGCCCGAGGTGGTTTGGGCGACGCGCCGCGATATTGTCGCAATTGAGCAACAATGTTGTAGGAATGCATCACCTGGTTGCCTGATAGGGCGGCTGTTCGCATCGCATTCACTGATCCATTGCCAGAATGACCAGCGCAGAGGCCTCGGCCCAAACCGTTGAAGACACGTCGATCGCCGAGCCGCGCACCGCCACCTGGCGCAAGCTGCTGGCGCCGATCGCCGTTGGGCTGGCGCTGCTGTCGGCCTTCCTGACCTTCGTGGTCCTGACCGGACTGACGCCGATCTCGCCAAGCCGCGAGGTGGTGGTCACCTTTCTGCTGATCAACGGCGCCACCATCCTGCTGCTGGTCGGGATCATCGTCCACGAGGTCTGGAAGATCATCCAGGCCCGACGGCGCGGCCGGGCGGCGGCGCGGCTGCACGTCCAGATCGTCAGCCTGTTTTCCGTGATTGCCGTTCTGCCGGCGGTGCTGGTGTCGATCGTCGCCAATGTGACGCTCGACCGCGGCCTCGACCGGCTGTTCTCCGGTCCGACCCGCGCGGTGATCCAGAATTCGCTGATCGTCGCCAACGCCTATCTGCACGAGCACGGCCAACTGATCCGCGGCGACATCCTCGGGATGGCGAACGATATTTCGCATGCGCGGCCGCTGTTCGATCAGGACCGCAAGTCGTTCCAGGAATTTCTGACTGCCAGCGCCAAGACCCGCAACCTGCCGGGCGCAATGCTGATCGACAAGGACCGCCATATCCTGGCCTCGGCACAGACCGGCATCCAACGCGAGTTCGATACGCCGGCGCCGGAATTTCTCAGCAATGTCGACGACAACGAACCGCAGATCGCGGTGTTCATCGAGGCCAACTACGTCGCCGCGGTGATCCGGTTGCGCGGTTTCGAAGACACCTTCCTTTACGTGGCGCGGCTGCTCGATCCGCGGGTGGTGGCGCAACTGCGCCAGACGCAGGCGAGCGTCGCCGAATATGCCGAGATCGAATCGCGCCGGCTCGGCGTGCAGGTCGCCTTCGCGCTGATGTTCACGGTGATCGCGCTGACGGTGCTGATGTCGGCGGTGCTGATCGGTCTGAACTTCGCCAACTGGCTGGTCGCGCCGATCCGTCGGCTGATGGGCGCCGCCAAGCTGGTCTCGACCGGTGACCTGCAGGTGCAGGTGCCGGTGTTCAAATCCGAGGGCGACCTGTCGCAGCTCGGCGAAACCTTCAACAAGATGACCCAGGAGCTGCGGACCCAGCGCAACGAATTGGTCAGCGCCAGCGACCTGATCGACAGCCGTCGCCGCTTCATCGAGGCGGTGCTGTCGTCGGCCAGCGCCGGCATCATCGGGGTCGACGGTTCGCTCTCGATCGGCATCCTCAACCGCTCGGCCGAGAAGCTGATCGGCCATTCGGAGTCGGAGACGCTCGGCCATCCGTTGTCGGAGGTCATTCCCGAGCTCGACGAGATGATGGCCAATGCGCGCGAAGGGTCGCAGCGTCTGATCCAGGGCCAGATCACGATCAATCGCGAAGGTCGCGAGCGCATCCTGTCTGTCCGGGTGACGCCGGAGCAGACCGGGCACACCCGAGACAGCTACATCATCACGCTCGACGACATCACCGAGCTGGTGTCGGCGCAGCGCACCTCGGCGTGGGGCGACGTCGCGCGGCGTATCGCGCATGAAATCAAGAACCCGTTGACGCCGATCCAGCTATCCGCGGAGCGCATCAAACGCAAGTTCGGCAAGGTCATCGTCGAGGATAAGGGCATCTTCGAACAGTGTACCGATACCATCGTGCGCCAGGTCGACGATATCCGTCGCATGGTGGACGAGTTCTCGCGCTTCGCCCGGATGCCGAAGCCGGTAATCGAGGGCGAGGATGTCGCCGATACGGTGCGGCAGGTGGTGTTCCTGATGCGCGTCGGTCATCCCGACGTCGATATCGAGGCCGATATCAAGGACGATCCGCTACGCGCGCGGTTCGACCGCCGATTGATCTCGCAGGCGCTGACCAACATCATCAAGAACGCCGCCGAGGCGATCGAAGCAGTGCCGCAGGACGAACTCGGCAAGGGCAAGATCGAAGTCGTCGCTGCACGCGACGGCGAGGATATTATCATCGACGTCATCGACAATGGCATCGGTCTGCCCAAACAAAGCCGTTCGCGTCTGCTCGAACCCTACGTGACCACGCGCGAGAAGGGCACCGGGCTCGGGCTCGCGATCGTCGGACGCGTGCTGGTCGACCATGGCGGCGGAATTGAACTCAACGACGCATCCGATATTCGGCCCGGCCAGCGCGGGGCGTGGATGCGATTGCGGTTCGCGATGTCCGGCCAGCCCGTGGCACCGCCAGCCGGTGAACCAAAAGCCAAAGCGGGCAACGAACCAACGAGAGAAGTCGCGAGCAGCGGCTGAACTGACAGGCGTGACACATGGCGAATGAAATCCTGATCGTCGACGACGAAGCGGACATCCGCGATCTCGTTGCCGGCATTCTCGAGGACGAGGGCTTCAGCACGCGGACCGCGCGCGACAGCGATTCCGCGTTGGCGGAGATCGCGACGCGTCGGCCGAACCTGATCTTCCTCGACATCTGGCTGCAGGGCAGCAAGCTCGACGGTCTGCAGCTGCTGGAGCAGATCAAGCGGGATCATGCCGAAGTGCCGGTGGTGATGATCTCCGGTCACGGCAACATCGAAACCGCGGTCGCGGCGATCAAACGTGGCGCTTACGACTTCATCGAAAAGCCGTTCAAGGCCGATCGCCTGATCCTGGTGGCGACCCGCGCGCTCGAAACCTCGCGGCTGAAGCGCGAGGTGCGCGAGCTCAAGCAGCAGGCGCCATCGGCCTCGACGCTGATGGGCCGCTCGGCCTGCATGAATCAGCTGCGGCAGACCATCGAGCGCGCCGCCAAGGCCAACAGCCGTATCATGATCGTCGGCCCGTCCGGCTCCGGCAAGGAATTGGCCGCGCGCACGCTGCACAACGCGTCGAGCCGCGCCGATGGCCCGTTCGTGGTGATCAACGCTGCGGCGATCACGCCGGAACGAATGGAGGTCGAGCTGTTCGGCATCGAGCCGAACGGCGAACATCCGCGTAAGGCGGGGGCGCTCGAAGAGGCGCATGGCGGCACGCTGTTCATCGATGAAATCGCCGACATGCCACGCGAAACTCAGAACAAGATTTTGCGCGTGCTGGTCGAGCAGACCTTCCAGCGCTCGGGCGGATCCGCAAAGCTCAATGTCGACGTCCGCATCGTCTCGTCGACGGCGCGCAACCTCGAAGAGGAGATCTCGGCTGGGCGATTCCGCGAAGATCTGTATCATCGGCTTTCGGTGGTGCCGATCCGGGTGCCGCCACTGTCGGAGCGGCGCGAAGACATTCCCGAGCTGATCGAGTACTTCATGGATCAGATCTCGGCCGCGACCGGCTTGCCGAAACGGCAGATGGGGCAGGACGCGATGGCCGTGCTGCAGTCGCACGTCTGGCCCGGCAACGTCCGCCAGTTGCGCAACAACGTCGAGCGGGTGATGATCTTGGCCGGCGGGGGGCCCGACGCGGTGATCACTGCCGACATGCTGCCGCAGGACGTCGGCTCGATGGTGCCGACGATGCCGACCGGCAACAATGGCGAGCACATCATGGGGCTGCCGCTGCGCGAGGCGCGCGAAGTGTTCGAGCGCGATTACTTGATCGCGCAGATCAGCCGGTTCTCGGGCAACATCTCGCGCACCGCCGAATTCGTCGGCATGGAGCGCTCGGCACTGCATCGCAAGCTGAAGGCGCTCGGCGTCGGCTGATCGTCGTCTCGAACAATAATCAACATTGGACCGAACCGATGTCGCGTATCGCCTATGTGAACGGCCGCTATCAGGAGATGCGCGACGCCAGCGTGAATATCGAGGACCGCGGCTATCAGTTCGCCGACGGCGTCTACGAAGTCTGCGAGATCCGCGGCGGCAAGCTGGTCGACATGCCGCGGCATCTGGCCCGGCTGCAACGCTCGCTCGGCGAATTGCGGATCGCCGAGCCGATGCCGCTGGCGGCGCTGTCGGTGGTGATGCACGAAGTGGTTCGGCGCAACCGCGTGCGGTTCGGCATCGTCTATCTGCAGGTCAGCCGCGGCGTCGCGCGGCGCGATCACGGCTTTCCGGCGAGCACCGTGAAGCCGAGCGTGGTGGTGACGGCGCGTAGCATCGACCCGGCCAAGGGCGCCGACAATGCGGCGCGCGGCATCAAGGTGATCACCGTGCCGGAGAATCGCTGGCCGCGGGTCGACATCAAGAGCACGGCGCTGCTGCCGAACGTGCTGGCCAAGCAGGCCGCGCGCGAGGCGGGGGCCTACGAGGCCTGGTACGTCGACGGCGACGGGTTCGTGACGGAAGGCTCGTCCAGCAACGCCTGGATCGTCACCCGGGAAGGCCGCGTCGTCACGCGCTCCGACAACTCGGGCATTCTTTCGGGCATCACCCGGGGCGTACTGATCGAAGCCTTGGAAGCGCTGCAGCTCCGATTCGAGGAACGCCCGTTCACGCCTCAGGAGGCCGCCGGCGCAGCCGAAGCCTTCACCACCGCGGCGAGCATGATCGTGATGCCGGTCGTGGCGATCGACGGCCAGGCCATCGGCAGCGGCCAGCCCGGACCGATTGCGCTCCGGCTCCGCGAGCAGTTTCACCGCTTCGCGGTCTTTTCCTGATTTTTCGTCTCACGGAAGGCGGCGTGTCCGATTTAGCTGCTTGCCTAAAAAGCACGCGTACCCTCTAATCGACTCTCGGCTTCCGGAGGGGGATCTCAGGGAAGACGGCAACCGCGGCGAAGCTCCGAAGAGAGATGCGCTGTGGCAAGAAAATACCAATTCCAATTGCGGGAATAAAAATGGCGGCAGACCGCGCACAAAATCTACAAGACACCTTCCTCAACCATGTTCGTAAGACGAAGACTCCTTTGACGATTTTTCTTGTGAACGGAGTCAAGTTGCAAGGCATTGTCACTTGGTTCGATAATTTCTGCCTATTGCTGCGACGCGATGGTCATTCACAACTTGTGTACAAGCATGCAATCTCGACGATCATGCCCGGCGCCCCGATCCAGTTGTTCGAGGGCGGTGAGGATTCTCCAGCTTGAGACGGTTCTGATTGGAACCCCGTAGCTTCGACGGGGGCGCCGACCGCCCGCAGGCGTCGGCAGACGGCCAGACCGGACGCGTGATCGTCGTCGGGCCGTATTTGCGTGTCCGCAAGGGCGACCCCGACGCTGTCGATCACCGCGCTGTGCGCGACAACGACGCACGCCTCGACGAGGCGGCGGGGTTGGCGCGCGCCATCGATCTGGAGATCGCCGAGGCGGTGCTGACGCCGATCAGCCAGATCAGGCCGGCGACCTATCTGGGCAAAGGCAAGGTCGAGGAAATCGTCGGCCTCATCGCGGCGCATCACGTCGATCTGGTGGTGATGGACTGCGCGCTGTCGCCGATCCAGCAGCGTAACCTCGAGAAGGCCTGGAATACCAAGGTGCTCGATCGCACCGGCCTGATTCTGGAAATCTTCGGCCGCCGCGCCAAGACCAAGGAAGGTTCGCTGCAGGTCGAATTGGCGCACCTCAACTATCAACGCTCGCGGCTGGTCCGGTCCTGGACCCATCTCGAACGCCAGCGCGGCGGCTTCGGCTTCATGGGCGGCCCCGGCGAGACTCAAATCGAGGCCGACCGCCGGTTGATCGGCGAACGCATCACAAGGCTCGAGAACGAGCTGAAGAAGGTCCAGGCGACGCGCCGGCTGCACCGTGCAGGCCGGCAGCGGGTGCCGTACCGGGTTGTCGCGCTGGTCGGGTACACCAATGCCGGCAAATCCACGCTCTTCAACCGCCTGACGCGCGCCGACGTGCAGGCGGCCGACATGCTGTTCGCCACGCTCGACCCGACGCTGCGTGCCTTGAGTTTGCCTCATGGTGGAAAAGCCATGTTGTCGGACACGGTGGGCTTCATTTCCAACCTGCCGACCCAGCTCGTCGCGGCCTTCCGCGCCACGCTGGAAGAGGTTCTCGAAGCCGACCTGATCCTGCACGTCCGCGATATCAGCCACGAAGACGCCGACGCCCAGGAGAACGACGTCGACACCGTGCTACGTCAGCTCGGCGTCGATTCGAGCGGCGGCCGCATCCTCGAAGTTTGGAACAAGATCGATCGCTTCGAGCCGGAAAAGCGCGAGGAACTGGCCAATATCGCGGCTCGGCGCGATCCGGATCGTCCGGTGTTTCTGGTCTCCGCCGTCAGCGGAGAAGGCGTCGATGATCTGCTACACGCGATCGAGCAGCGCCTCGCCGCGACCCGCACGGTGCTCGATCTGACCATCGACGCCGCCGACGGCGCCGGCGTCAGCTGGCTGCATCGCAACGCCGAGGTGCTCTCGAAAGAGCTGCAGGACGGCCGCTACGCCATGACGGTGCGGGCCGATGAGACCAAGCGCGACGCCATCATCGAACGCTTCGGCGCGCTGCCGCGCGAGAATTAGCGGGGCGTTTCCGGGCGCAGCCGGAGTCGCCGCAAGCGAGTGTTTGAGAGCTCTGCTCACGCGGCCGCTAAGTCATTGGAAAAACGGCAATAAAAACCTGCTCGGGTGAGCCCGTCAGGGTGGCTTGACCCGGCCCGATGCGGTATATGAGTCGCATCAGATTCTGACCGGAACTCACCCTTGTCCGACAAAGACGACGAGAAGACCGGGGAGCCGCAGGCCCCCTCGGATATCCGCCCCGTTTCCATTCTCGATGAGATGAAGCGGAGCTACCTCGATTACGCGATGAGCGTGATCGTGGCGCGCGCGCTGCCGGATGCCCGCGACGGGTTGAAGCCGGTGCACCGGCGCATTCTCTACGGCATGTACGAGAACGGCTTCGAGTGGAACAAGCCGTATCGGAAATCTGCGCGCACCGTCGGCGACGTCATCGGTAAGTATCACCCGCACGGCGACCAGTCGGTTTACGACGCGATGGTCCGCATGGCGCAGGACTTTTCCATGCGCGTGCCGCTGATCGACGGTCAGGGCAATTTCGGCTCGGTCGACGGCGATGCGCCGGCCGCGATGCGATACACCGAATCGCGACTGACCAAGATCGCGCAACTGCTGCTCGACGATCTCGACAAGGACACCGTCGACTATCAGGACAACTACGACGGCTCGTTCCGCGAACCGCAGGTGTTGCCGGCGAAATTCCCGAACCTGCTCGTCAACGGCGCCGGCGGCATCGCCGTCGGCATGGCCACAAACATCCCGCCGCACAATCTCGGCGAGGTGATCGACGCCTGCATCGCACTGATCGACGATCCGGCGCTATCGATCGAAGATCTCAACGGCATCATACCCGGTCCCGATTTCCCGACCGGCGGCATCATTCTCGGCCGCGCCGGCATTCGCTCTGCTTACAACACCGGCCGCGGCTCTATCGTGATGCGCGGCAAGGTCGAGATCGAGACGGTCCGCAAGGATCGCGAAGCGATCATCGTCTCGGAGATCCCATATCAGGTGAACAAGGCCACCATGGTCGAGCGCATCGCCGACCTGGTACGCGAGAAGAAGATCGAAGGCATCTCCGACCTGCGCGACGAGAGCGATCGCGACGGTTTCCGCGTGGTGATCGAACTGCGCCGCGATGCAGTGCCGGACGTGGTGCTGAACCAGCTCTATCGCTTCACGCCGCTGCAGACCAATTTCGGCGCCAACATGGTGGCGCTCGACGCCGGCCGTCCGCAATTGATGAACCTCAAGGATCTGCTGACGCTGTTCGTCGCGTTCCGCGAGCAGGTCGTCACGCGGCGGACCAAGTATCTGCTCAACAAGGCGCGCGACCGCGCCCACATCCTCGTCGGCCTCGCGATCGCGGTGGCGAATATCGACGAGATCATCAGGGTCATTCGTAATTCGCCCGATCCGAACACGGCACGCGAAACCCTGATGTCGCGCGACTGGCCGGCGGCCGACGTTGCGGCGATGATCACGCTGATCGACGATCCGCGTCACAAGCTCAACGAAGACGGCACCGCACGGCTGTCGTTCGAGCAGGCGAAGGCCATTCTCGATCTGCGGCTGCAGCGCCTGACGGCTCTGGGCCGCGAGGAGATCTCCGAAGAGCTCGACAAGCTCGCCGTCGAGATCGCCGACTATCTCGACATCTTGCGCTCGCGCGCGCGGGTGCAGACGATCGTTAAGGACGAACTCGGTGCTGTGAAGGCGGAGTTCGCCACGCCGCGCAAGACCGTGATCATCGAGCAGGAAGGCGAGGTCGAAGACGAAGACCTGATCCAGCGCGAGGACATGGTGGTGACCGTGTCGCACGCCGGCTACGTCAAGCGCGTGCCGCTGTCGACCTATCGGGCGCAGCGCCGCGGCGGCAAGGGACGCTCCGGCATGGCGACCCGCGAGGAGGATTTCGTCTCCAGGCTATTCGTCGCCTCGACGCACACGCCGGTGCTTTTCTTCTCGTCGCACGGCCAGGTCTACAAGGAGAAGGTCTGGCGTCTGCCGATCGCGCCGCCGAACGGCCGCGGCAAGGCGCTGATCAACATCCTGCCGCTGGAGCAGGGCGAGCGTATCACCACGATCATGCCGCTGCCGGAGGACGAAGAGTCCTGGGCCGCGCTCGACGTGATGTTCGCCACCACCGGCGGCAATGTCCGCCGCAACAAACTCTCCGACTTCGTCGACGTGCGCCGCTCCGGCATCATCGCGATGAAGCTCGACGAGGGCGAGGCGATCGTCGACGTGCAGATCTGCACCGAACGCGACGACGTGTTGCTGACCGCCTCCGGTGGCCAATGCATCCGCTTCCCCGTGCCGGATGTCCGCGTGTTCAGCGGGCGTACGTCGATGGGCGTGCGCGGCATCGCGCTCGCCTCCGGTGACAAGGTGATCTCGCTCTGCATCCTGCGTCACTTCGAAGCGACCCCGGCCGAGCGAACCACCTATCTGAAGCAATCCGGCGCCTTCCGCCGTGCCGCGACAGGCGAGGAAGCCGAAGTCGTCGAGACGCCCGAGGTGGAAGCCGAGGAGGGCGAGGTGCCGACGTCGTTGTCGCAGGACCGCTACGCCGAGATGTCGGCCTCCGAGCAGTTCGTGCTGACGATCTCGGAAAACGGCTACGGCAAGCGGACCTCGTCGTACGAGTACCGCACCACGGGCCGCGGCGGCAAAGGCATCGGCGCGATGTCGGTGAACAGCCGCAATGGCAAGCTGGTGGCGTCGTTTCCGGTCGAGGACTCGGACCAAATCATGCTGGTGACCGACGCTGGCCAACTGATCCGCTGCCCGGTCGAAGGCATCCGCGTCGCAGGCCGCTCGACTCAGGGCGTGATCGTGTTCGACACCGCGGACGACGAGAAGGTGGTGTCGGTCGAGCACATTCCGGAAGCCGAAGAGGCGGAGACCAGCAACGGCGGCTGAGCCGCCGCTCGGCTGTACGAATCGAAAGGCCCCCGGTGGGCATACCGAGGGCCTTCGAAGAGCGCTCCTGGAGGGAAGGCGCTTGGTGAACTCAGAGTCTTAACGCACAAATCTCACGGACGTTCCGCCGTCACCAGGCGGGCCTGATTGATGGGGGCGGTGCGGCGATTGGCGTTACGCAGGCAGGACGGCTCAAAGTTCGGCCAGGCCTGCTCGGAACAGCTGGTGCCGAGCGGACGGATGTCCAGGCGGTCGCCCTTGGCGAGTGCGACCGGCACGCTGGCTTCCACGCGCGGCGCAAAGCCCGGCAAGATCGTGAGGGCGGCGGCCACGAAGGCTGCAATTGCCACTGCAGAAAAAGCCTTGATCATAGCGGTCCCCTGTGTTCCAGCCCCGGGCTGCCTAGATGGTGGTCCCGGACGTATTCGTCGCTTCTCAGTGAGGGTGGTTTAGCCAAAGCCGGTTTCAGAACGTCTTCGTCGCCGCCCAATATGGTTTCGTCGCGCCGCCGAATTGTTTGTCCGCCAAGGCCGATGAAACAATCCGATCAAAAACCGTAGATATTTCAGCGCTCCCGTTGTGCTGAGGTAGACGCGCAGGCCCGGTATTCGGTTCGATCCGCAGTGCGAAATAAAAGCTGCCTTAACGCCGGAACCAGACCGGCTTGCGGGCGTCTTGCGACCGCGCTAGACGGAGGTATGTCCCGTATCGCGCTGTATCCTGGCTCCTTCGATCCCGTCACCAATGGTCACCTCGACGTCGTCCGCCAAGCGGTCGCGTTATGTGACAAACTTGTGGTGGCGATCGGCATCCATCCCGGCAAGAAGCCGCTGTTCACCACCGACGAGCGGCTAGAAATGGTGCGCGCGGTGTTCGAGCCGGTTGCCCGGCAGGCCGGCTGTGAGTTCGATTGTACCACCTACGATAACCTCACCGTGACCTCGGCACAGCAGGTCGGGGCCACCATCATGATCCGCGGTCTGCGCGACGGCACCGATCTCGACTATGAGATGCAGATCGCCGGCATGAACGAGACCATGGCGCCAGCGATCCACACCGTGTTCGTGCCAGCGTCTGTCGCGGTCCGCCCGATCACCGCCACACTGGTGCGGCAGATCGCTGCCATGGGCGGTGACGTCTCGGCGTTTGTGCCGGCGGAGGTCGCGGTCGCCCTGAAATCAAAAGTGGCCGGCTGAGCCGGCTGCGTTTTTCCGATCGGAGTTTGCATGATCCGTCTGATGGGCCTTTTCGCCGCGCTGCTGTTTGCCGTGCCGGCGCTGGCGCAGCCGCTGCCCGCCAATCTCGACAAGGCCAACGCCCTCGTCATCGACAGCACCAAGGGGCGCATCGTTATTCAGGTCCGGCCGGATATCGCGCCGCAGCATGCCGAGCGGCTGAAGCAGCTGGCGCGCGAGGGCTACTACAACAACGTGCCGTTCCACCGCGTGATGGCCGGCTTCATGGCGCAGACCGGCGACGGCGAGAAGTTCAACGGCACCGGTGGTTCGAAATATCCGAACCTGAAGCAGGAATTCTCGAACGTGCCGTTCAAGCGCGGCGTGGTCGGCATGGCCCGCCGTGGCGACAGCGTCGACAGCGCCAACTCGCAGTTCTTCATCATGTTCGACGACGGCCCGAGCCTGAACGGCCAGTACACGGTGGTCGGGCAGGTGGTGTCGGGCATGGACGTGGTCGACAAGCTGAAGAAGGCCTCGGCCGGTTCGCCGGGCGGTTCGGTGACCGACCCGGACAAAATGGTCAAGGTGCAGGTCGCCTCCGACATCAAGTAATCGGCAGTCACGCGCCGTGCTGACTTGACGTCGGCGCGGCGACGCCGATCGTGTTGATAGAAACAGATAGCTCCGTTCACGCTTGTGTCGTCGCAAGACGGCATCGGCCACGCCGTCGCGGGACGACGGCGCCTGCACGCTGCGGTTCTTCGATCGCAGGACATTCCCCAAACCAGATGAGAAGACACCATGGCTGACAACGACAACATCCTGATCCTCGAAACCACCCAGGGCCCGGTCAAGATCGAGATGCGCCCGGATCTGGCGCCGAACCACGTCGCCCGGATCAAGGAGCTGGTGCGCGAGGGCTTCTACGACGGCATCGTGTTCCATCGCGTGATCGAAGGCTTCATGGCGCAGACCGGCTGCCCGCAGGGCACCGGCACCGGCGGCTCGGGCAAGAAACTGAAGGCCGAGTTCAACAAGGAGCCGCACGTCCGCGGTACCACCTCGATGGCCCGCGCCGCCAATCCGGACTCCGGCGACAGCCAGTTCTTCATCTGCTTCGACGACGCCCGCTTCCTCGACAATCAGTACACGGTGTGGGGCAAGGTGATCGAAGGCATGGACAACGTCGACAAGATCAAGCGCGGCGAGCCAGTGCAGAACCCCGACAAGATCGTCAAGGCCTCGATGGCCGCCGACGCGGCGGCGTAAGCTGCTGCTGGCGTTGGCACGCTGTCGCCGCCGCCGTCTCAACTAAGAAGGTGTCATGCCCGGGCTGGACCCGGGCATCCATCTTTTTGAAGAGGATGGATTGCAGGGTCGAGCCCGGCAATGACGTACTGGGATCATGCGCACCGACCTGTTCGACTTCGATCTGCCGACGGACAACATCGCGCTGCGGCCGGTGACCCCGCGCGATGCCGCGCGGATGCTGGTGGTGCGTCCCGGTGCGCAGCTCGAGGATCGCGTCGTGCGCGATCTGCCGGCGCTGCTGCAGCCGGGCGATCAGCTCGTCGTCAACGACACGCGGGTGATCGCGGCGCAGCTCAGCGGGCGGCGCATCGGCCGCGCCACCGAGCCCAAGATCGACGCCACCCTGATCAAGCGGCTCGATGGCTCGCGCTGGCAGGCGCTGGTGAAGCCGGCCAAGAAGCTCAGCGAAGGCGATGTGGTGCGGTTCGGCCATGACGGCCGGGTCTGCCTGCTCGGCCATCTCGACGCCACCGTCGAGGCCAAGGGCGACGCCGGCGAGGTGACGCTCAGCTTCAGCTTCCACGGTCCCGCGCTGGATCAGGCGATCGCCGAACTCGGCGCGACGCCGCTGCCACCCTACATCGCGTCGAAGCGCGCTCCGGACGCGCAGGATGCTGCCGATTATCAGACCATGTTTGCCGCCAACGAGGGCGCCGTCGCGGCGCCGACCGCGGGGCTGCACTTCACGCCCGAACTCGACGCCGCACTGGCGGCGCAGGGTGTGACGGTGCACCGGGTGACGTTGCATGTCGGGGCAGGGACGTTCCTCCCGGTGAAGGCCGACAACACCGCCGAGCACAAGATGCACGCCGAGTGGGGGACGATCAGCAAAGCCACCGCCGACGCGCTCAACGCGGCGCGAGCGCAGGGCGGCCGCATCATTGCGGTCGGCACCACCTCGCTGCGCCTGCTGGAGAGTGCCGCGCGCGCAGACGGCACGATCGCGCCGTTCGCCGACGAAACCTCGATCTTCATCACGCCGGGCTATCGGTTTCGCGCCGTGGATATCCTGATGACCAACTTCCATCTGCCGCGCTCGACGCTGTTCATGCTGGTATCGGCGTTCTGCGGGCTCGAGACGATGCAGGCGGCCTATCGCCACGCCATCGAAACCGGCTATCGCTTCTACTCCTATGGCGATGCCAGCCTGCTATTCCGGGAGCCTGCCTCCGCATGAGCGTGCCGAACCATTTCGAACTTCTCGGGACTGACGGCACGGCGCGCACCGGCCGGCTGACCACGCCGCATGGTGTGGTGCGCACGCCGGCCTTCATGCCGGTCGGCACCGCCGGCGCGATGAAGGGCCTGCACTGGCGCGAGGTGCGCGACGCCGGCGCCGATATCGTGCTCGGCAACACCTATCACCTGATGCTTCGCCCCGGCGCGGAGCGGATCGCCGCGCTCGGCGGCCTGCAGCGCTTCACCACCTGGAACGGGCCGATGCTGACCGACTCGGGCGGCTTCCAGGTGATGTCGCTGGCGCAGCTGCGCAAGGTGTCCGAGAAGGCGGTGAATTTCCGCTCGCATATCGACGGCGCCGCGATCGAATTGTCGCCGGAGCGCGCCATCGAGGTGCAGCTGCTGCTCGGCAGCGACATCGCGATGCAGCTCGACGAATGCGTGCGTCTACCCGCGGAGCATGCCGACATCGAACGCGCGATGCAGCTGTCGCTGCGCTGGGCGGAGCGCTGCAAACGCGCGTTCGAGCGCGCGCCCGACGGCCACATGCTGTTCGGCATCGTCCAGGGCGGCGACGTGCCGGAGCTGCGCCACGCCTCGGCGCGGGGCCTGATCGAGCTCGGCTTCCACGGCTACGCGATCGGCGGCCTCGCGGTCGGCGAGCCGCAGGAGGTGATGCTGGCGATGATCGAGGAGGCGGCCCCGATCCTGCCGGCCGACCGGCCCCGCTATTTGATGGGCGTCGGCACGCCCGAGGATATTCTCGAAGCCGTCGCCCGCGGCATCGACATGTTCGACTGCGTGATGCCGACCCGGAACGGACGCCACGGCGTCGCCTTCACGAAATTTGGTCCGGTCAATCTGCGCAACGCCCGCCACGCCGACGATCCGCGTCCGCTCGACGAGACCAGCGACTGGCCGTCGACCCGGAGCTGTTCACGGGCCTATCTGCATCACCTGATCAAGTCGGGCGAGACGCTCGGCGCGATGCTGCTGTCCGAGATCAACATCGCGTACTACCAGCACATGATGCGCGACATGCGCGGCGCGATCGCGGCCGGCACCTTCGAGGAATTTCGCGCGCAGACGCGGGACGGGTGGGCCCGCGGCGACATCGCACCCCGGGACAGCACATCCTGACGCTGCTCGGCGCTACGTGCCTCGAAGGATGAGCATCAAGCCTTGGCCGCATCCTTCGAGGCGCGCTACGCGCGCACCTCAGGATGACGACTCAGCATTTTCTTCAACTAAAGTGCGCTGCCGCTTTTCTTCATCTGGTCTGCGATCGAGCGAGGCTCGAGAGCATGAAGCGGAACGTCGCTGGAGATCGAAAGGGCTGCTGCAACACCGGCGGCGTGCCCGTATTCGAAGCATTGAGCAGTCACGCGCGCGGAGGCCAAAGCTTCATGTTCGGCTGACAGGCAGCGGCCGGCGACGATGATGTTTTCCCCGACCGCGGGCACCAGCGTTCCGAACGGGACGTCGTAGTAATCGTCCAGCAGCCAATGCAGCTTCGGCTTCTCGCCGGCGTGCAGCTCGATCGGCCAGGGCGAGCGGCAGATCGAATCCGGCCGCTTCGTCCCCTCGACGACGTCTTCGTTCTTCAAGGTCTCGAGCCCGTCGATGGATCGCGTCTGCCGAACGCCGCACTCGACGCCGGTGTCGATGACGAAGCTGCGTTCGCAGCCCTCGACGTGAGCCGCCAGGAAGCGGGCGTATTCGCGAACCTGACGACGCCCGTCGATTTCGGCGACGGTCCAATCCTCCGGGTTGATCACATTGAGCATCGAGCCGTTGCGCGCCGAGAGCCTGGTCGCGTTGACGAGCAGTTCACCGGGCTGCGTGGTCGGAAAGATCCAGATCTTCTTTCGAGGAAGATCGTAGTTCCTGCGCCCGGCCGTGGTGAGCGCCTCGACGATGTCCGGCGGAGAGATCGTGTCCTCGCCCCAATGTGCTACAAACCGTTCGACGTCGACGCCGCCGAGTCGAAAGAACATCGTCGGATTCTGGATGCGGCCCTGATCGCCGAAGCGCCATGGGTGACCGGCGCGGGCCACGACCGCCGCATCGCCGGATGCGTCGATCGTGCGCTTCGCGAGGATCACCGAGCGACCTGCATTCGATTCGATCACCACGCCGAGGTGGCGATCGCCGTCCATGATCACCGCGACCACGACGGTGTGGAACAGGATTCTCACGCCCGACATCATCAGCAGGGAGTCGGCGGTCTCGCGCCATTTCAAGGGGTCGTGCGTGACGACGAAGGTCTTGCCGTATTTCTGCGGCGCGGTGATGCCGCCGCGCCTGGCGAGCTCGGACCTGAAGCGCTCGGAAAATCCGAACACGACCTGCTTCGGCTTGCTCTGGTCGCTGGCGAGAAACAGTCCGCAGATCGTGCCTGACAGGCCTGCAACGGCCGCACCGCCGCAGAACCCGTAGCGCTCCACTAGGATGGTGGAGCAGTTGGACTCTGCCGAAATGGTCGCTGCAGCCACGCCGGATGCGCCGCCACCAATGACGAGGACATCGGTCTCCGCAAGACACGGTAACGAACTGGCTTCATCAAGGGATATCCGGTTTCGGATTTCCCAGGCCGGAATGTTGACGCATGTGGAGTCCATCAGAATAACCTCGCGTGTAACTAACGTCCCGGGGGGTGCACGGTCTCGGCTATCGGCGCGTGGTCCGATCGCCGAGCACGGCTCCCTTCGAGAGCGGCTGGACGAGCTGGGCGTATTGCGCGAGCCAGCCATATTCGGCGGGCAGGGTGCGCGGCGTCCATTCGGCCAGTCTGGTGGCGAGTTCGTCGGCGGAAATCATCAGTTCGATGGTTTCGGCCGCGAGATCGATCGTAATGCGATCGCCATCGGCGATCACCGCGAGAGGGCCGCCCTCGGCAGCCTCCGGCATGATCTGGCCGACAGTGATGCCGGAGTTGAGGCCGGACAACTCACCGTCCGTCAGAACCGCGACCCCGCTCGAGAGGCCGGCGCCGACCAGAGCCGCCATGAACGAGCAGGCGAACACGGTGCCCGGGCCGCCCTTCGGGCCCATGTGCCGCAGGACGATAGCCTGGCCCTTCTGGATCGAGCCGTCGCTGAGGCCTGCGATCGCCTGGTCCTCGTCTTCGAACACCTTCGCCACGCCCTCGAAGCGGCGGATCGAGCTCGGGACCGCGGAGAGCTTCACCACGGCGCCGTCCGGCGCGAGGTTGCCGCGGATGATGATGAGACCCGGCTCCCTCCGGAACGGATTGGACAGCGGCCGGATCACACGTTCGTCGGGTGCAGGAGCTTCATCCAGATTCTCGCCGAGAGTCTTTCCGGTGACCGTCATCGCCGTGAGATCGAGCTTGCTGGCGAGCTGCTTCATCGCGCCGCGGACGCCGCCGGCGGCTTCCAGCATCTCGATCCGATGGGGACCGTTGGGACGAACATGCGTGATCTGGACGGCGCCCTTCGACAGCGCTTCGTATTCCGCAACGACGTCCATCTCGATGCGGCTTTCGATGGCGATCGCCGTCAAATGCCGCACCGTGTTGACGGAAAGGCCCAGCGCCTGCGCGATTCGGATTCCGTTCTGGATCGACGCCTTGGTCAGGATTTGCCGCGGCCTCAGATCCTGTTCAATGAGGCGGACGATCGCCTGGCCGACCTGCGACGCGTAGTCGGCCAACCGCTCTCCGCCAGCGCGGATCGGTGAATTGCCGGGGAGGGCCATGCCCAGTGCCTCGGCGAGGCAGTGCATGGAATTGGCGGTTGCGAGACCGGCGCAAACGCCGGGTCCCTTGATCGCAACGCAGGACATGTCGGTCAGATCCTGCAAGCTGATCTGGCCCGATTTGTAGGTGCCGACGCTGTTGTAGAGGTCTTCGATATCGACGTCCTTGCCGGCGCAATGGCCGCCGAGCTGATAACCGCAGGCCAGCACGATCGACGGAATGTTCAAGCGACCCGCGGCCATCAGCTGGCCGGGAGTGGTCTTGTCGCATGAGGCGAGCAGGACCATGCCGTCCAGCTCGGCGCCTTCGACCTGGACCTCGACGTCGTTCACGAGGAGATCGCGCGACGGCATCAGATAGCGCGCCTTGCGCCCGGCGGAGGTGACGAAGTCCGACGGCGCGACGGTGCGGATTTCAAACGGAAGCCCGCCTGCGTCGCGGATCGCCTGCTGCACCGTCTTGGAGATCCCGTCGAGATGCTGGTAGCAGACCGACAGACCGCTGGACGAGTTCACGACCGCGATCTTGGGCTTGTGGAAATCTTCTTCCTTGATGCCCATCGCCAGCCATTGCGCACGCCGCACGGCCCACCGGGTCGAACCCGGCTCGAAGTTGCTTCTGAGTTCGTTCATCGCGAAATCTCCAAAGATGCGGGAGCAGGAGCGTTCCGGCGCGATGCCGGAACGCGTCCGAACTCATCCCAGTTTCTTGCTGACCGTTTCCGGCCCGAGCTTCAAACCGATCAGCGTGATGATGCCGAGCAGCCACATGTAGGCAACGATCGGCCACCAATGATGTGCCCATGCGGCAAGCGCCGTGGCGATGAAGGGGGCGACGCCGCCCGCGAGCAACGAACCGAGCTCCCGGGAGAACGCAAACCCCGAAAGCCGGAATTGCGTGTCGAACAGTTCGGCATACCAGGAGGCTTGCGGTGCGAGCATCGCCGGATACGCGATGCCGAGGCCGACTCCGAATCCCAGGATGATGGCCGCAGCGCCGCCGGTGTCGAGCAGAAGGAAGAACGGCACCAGCCACGCCATCGAGAGCAGCGTCCCGGCCAGATAGACCGTCTTGCGGCCCAAGCGGTCGGACAGCACGCCGAAGAACGGGATGGTGGCGACCTGAATCATCGATGCGATGATGACTGCCCACAGCGCCGTGGAGCGGGGCTGCCCGAGCGTCGTGATCACATAGGAGACGCAGAACACCGGATAGAGATACGCAAAGCCGTTCTCACCCATCCGCGTCAGAAGGACGATCACGAAGCTGCGCGGGTTGCGCTTGATCGACGAGAACAGACCGATCTTCTCAGTCTTGGCCTGCTCGACCGCGCGTTCATAGACCGGCGGCTCTTCGACACCCCGGCGGATGAAGTAACCGACCAGCACACAGACGCCGCCGAACAGGAAGGGAATGCGCCAGCCCCACTGCAGGAAGTCATCTTCGGGCATCAACGCAATGACGGAAAAGAACACGGCGTTGGCCAGCAAGGTCGCGAGCGCGAAGCCCATCGGAGCCCACGCGCCGGCGGCGCCGCGCTTACCGTCCTGAGCGTGTTCGACCGAGAGGACCACGGCGCCAGCGTACTCGCCGCCCGCACCGAACCCTTGCAGAAGGCGCAAGGCGACGAGGAGCACCGGGGCCCAGATTCCGATTTGCGCGTAGGAGGGCAGGCAGCCCAGCAGGAACGTCGCGGTGCCCATGATGACGAGCGTCAGCACGAGAACCAGCTTGCGGCCATATCGATCGCCGAGATAGCCGAGGAACAGACCGCCCAAGGGCCGCGCGAGGAAGCCGACCGCATAGGTCGCGAACACGGCGAGCGTTCCGACATAGGGGTCGCTCGATGGGAAGAAGACCTTGTTCAGGACGATCGCTGCGGCGGTGCCGTAGATGATGAAGTCGTACCACTCCAGCACGGTGCCGATCAAAGCGGCGAGCGCCGCCCTGCGCGATTTCTGATCTCTGCCAACAGTGTGTTGGCGCTGTAAAACCTCAGCCATGGATGTTCCCCCTTCTCGACGGACTTATCGGTTCATCGCTCATTGATATATCAATGATATATGCTGATATATTACAGATATGGCAGTAGAGTCCAGCGCGTTGAAGCGGTTCGCTTGCGCTTCGCGTGTGGATTGCGGAGCCGGCACTGGGAGCGGCAGGGGGACAATGGCGAGCCAGATAATGAGCCGGGACGGCCTGCGAACAGTCACGTGCGTTCGCAGCCTCCGCCGTCGGCATTCATGCGCTTGCGGAAGGCAGCCGATGGCGACATCCGTTTCGGCCAAATGTGCGACGCCCGGATTGATGATTCGCTGACCAGCGGCACCGAATCATTCAGCCTCAGCGGCTCGCGGGCCGACGCCCTGCGGTCTGGCCTCACGCCAAGGCGGAACCAGGCGACAGTTTCCCACCGGACGGCCCATCGATGACCGAGCACACGAACAAATCCGAACAGGTCTACGACGTGATCGAACGCATGATCACGTTCCAGGAGCTGAAGCCCGGCCAGATGGTCAGCGAGGTGACGCTGATGGAGGCGACCGGTTTCGGCCGAACGCCTGTGCGCGAAGCCCTGCAACGTCTCGCATGGGAGCGGATGGTCGAGATCCATCCCAGGAAGGGCGCTTTCATCCCGTTGATCTCGGTCGAGGTGCAACTCAAGCTTCTCGAACTGCGCCGGGTCGTCGAGGAATTTGCGGTGCGAACATGCGTGCATCGCGCCACCTCCGTGCAGAAGCAGATGATGCTCGAACTGGCCCGGGAGTTTGATGAAGTCGCAGAGGCCGACGACGTCGTCCTGTACGGCGACCTCTTGAAGCGGGTTCACCAGATCACCGTTGCGGCGGCACAGAACGAATATCTGACGTCCAGCATGGCGCCGCTGCAAAGCCTGTCGCGCCGCTTCTGGTTCGCCAACATTTCGGATCGCCGGAAGGAACTAAGGGCCGCATCCCAAAGACATTCGGCGACCCTGAGGGCCATCAGCGAGGGCGACGAGGAAGCCGCTGCCGCCGCATCGCTGGCGCTCAATGATTATCTCACGGAGTTTGCCTATCGCACGCTTCGCGGAGCAGATGCCCGGATCGCTCAGAAACAACTCCGCTAGAACAGGGTTTGATGTTGCGTGACGCAACCGCCCACATGGGAAGGACGAGGTGCATGGACGCGCGAGACTTCGAGATGCAGCTGAAGGCGGACGGCTTCGACGAAATCGAGTATCAGAAGCTCGACCCGCGTCCCGGTAAGGGGCGGCATCGCCATCACTTCGAAATCCGCGGGCTTGTCCTCTCGGGCGTGTTCGTCGTGCGGCAGGCCGGCGAGCCCGTCGTCTATCGTTCGGGACAGGTCTTCGCCGTGGCCGACGGCGAACTGCACGACGAGTGGATCGAAGCCGAGGGCGCCCACGTTCTCGTGGGCCGGAAGTTCGCAAAACCCGAGTCCATGCGGACGCAAGAGCAGGTGCCGACGCAACAGTAGGTGCAATTGGGCAGGCGCGGAAACGGGCTGCGTCGCGTCAACGGTCCGACCATTAGAAATCGGATCGTCAGCAACATCCGAAATATCAAGCAGTCGTGGTGCCGATCCGGCCGTCATGGTCTCGCGCGACACGCGTGGGGAGGGTGCGGATAACGATCCGGCGCCCTGATTCAAAAGCCGGCCATGTTGATCTGGCTATTTTGCCCATATTGTTTAAGCATCCGATTCCGCTGGTCATCGGACACGTTGCAAGATGGTCAAACAGGACACCCAGATGGCCGGCTTTGTCGGCTTCCCATCAATTGCAGGCGAACCGCTTCAGTGCATGCTTGGTCACGAAGCCGAACCCGCAGGTGTCGCAGGTCCACAGATAGCTGATGACGTTCTCGGTCAGGTACGCAGAGGCTTCGGCCGCGATCATCGAGTCGGCGCAGACCGGGCAGGCCGGCAGATCGCAACCACGCGGCGCCGGACGAGGGGTTTTGGTCGACAGGAATTCAGCAAGCGCTGGCATCGTGACCTCCTCACATCCTGTGGGACTGATCTTCCGAGTTGCCCTAACTATACACCTGGAACTCTGACGATGTCGCAACAGAAATGCGTTGCTTTCGAGAAATTCGATTTTGCAATGCAGCGCATGCGTCGCAGCGCTCGGCTCTGTGCACGGTTCGCGCGCGTGTCGGCCGCGCATGAGGCGTGTCGCATGCCTGCGTGGTGAACGGTTAGTCACCAACTCGCGCCGGTTTTGTTTGAGTTCAAACGTCCGACGATTTTCGTTTATTTGTCAGCGCTGCTGACACACACTACGCCGAGAGGACACTATGGCTCAACTGCCCCGCCGCCCCCGCACATTGAACGACGCCCGAACCGAAGCGGAGGCCGCCTTCAAGAAGGTGACCACCAAGCCGGTCGAAGCGCCGATGCTGAAGCGGCAGACGCTGCCCGGCGTCAAGGAAATGGTGTCGCTGCGGATCGATCAGGACGTGCTCGAACACTTCCAGTCTGACGGCCCCGGCTGGCAAGACCGCATCAATGTCGCGCTACGCAAGGCCGCGGGGTTGTAACGATCGCGCGACGTCGTGCTGCCGCGTCGCTTATGGCGCCTTGCCGGCGGGCGGTGAGCGAGGTGCGCTGCGGAGGTTCAGCAGATTGCCGGACAGGATCAGAACGGCGCCGAGCACGGTGTAGAGGTCGAGCCGCTCGCCGTAGATCAGCCAGCCGGCGGTCGCGGTGAGCGGTACGCGCAGGAAATCCATCGGAATTACGATCGTCGCGTCCGCATAGGTCAGCGCCCGCGCCATGCAGTAGTGCGAGAACGTGCCGCAGAATGCGATCACCACGATCCATATCCAGCCGATCGTCGACGGCCACTGCCAGACATAGATCGCCGGCAGGAACCCAATTGCAGATTGGATGACGAGCATCCAGAACATGATGGTCAGGGTGCTGTCGATCCGGGTCAGCGACTTCACGAGCGTGATCGAAATCGCGAAGCCAAACGCCGCCGCAAGGGCGATCAGTTGGCCGGGTTCGACCGAGCCCGTCGCGGGACGCACGATCACGATCACGCCGATCAGGCCGAGCACGACAGCGGTGATCTTGCCGAGGTTGAGGCGCTCGCCCAGAAACAACGCGGCGAGGATCGCGATCCAGATCGGCATTGTGAACTCGATTGCGACCACTTGGCCGATCGGGATCATCAGCAGGGCCGCGAACCAGCAATATTGGGCCGCATAGTGCACCACGTTGCGGCCGACATGCGACCATGGCCGCGCTGTGCCCATAGCGGCGAAGCCGCCGGCGGCGTGAATCAGCGGATACAGCAGCAGGAAGCCGATCGTCGAGCGCAGTTCCATGACCTGGAATAGATGCAGCCCACGCGCTGCTTCGCGCCCGGCGACGGCGATGATCACCATCAGGCCGAGCCAACCGGCCATCCACAGCGCGGCCATGCTCTTCGAAGGTTGTCGGGTCATGGGCGGTGGCTTTTTCTGCTGTTCTGATCGCCGCGGCGTTTCCGTCTGCTCTATCGGCGACAGCGCCGCGCTTGGCAACCGCTGCGCGTATCCGCGCGGTTGATTTCCGCGATGTCCTGTGTCCCGATGTCGATCTTCAAGTCAAAAAGAGCCGCTGAAGTCGGCTCAACAAAGGGGGAAATGCATGCGGACTTTGCAGCCGGCGGATTGGGCGAAGCCGAAGGGCTTTTCGCACGGCGTGGCGTTCATCGGGCCGGGACAGTGGCTGGTGCTCGCTGGCCAGACCGGCACCAACGATCAGGGCGAATACGAATCGGACGATCTCGCGGCCCAGGTCAGCGCGGCGCTGAAGCGTATCGTGACGCTGCTGCGTGAGGCGGGGGCAGGGCCGGAGCACGTCGTGCGGCTGACCTGGTATCTGACCAGCCGCGAGGACTACGCCGCCGCGGGCGCAGGCATCGCCGCGGCGTGGCGCGAGACGCTCGGGCGGCATTTCCCACCGTCGACGCTGCTGTACATCTCCGGGCTGGTCGATCCCCGCGCCAAGGTCGAGATCGAGGTCACCGCTTTCGTGCCGGCGCGCTAGGGGCGTCCCGGACGGCGAAGCGGCTTGCAAGGCCGGCGGGTTTCGGCCAACAAGCCCGCCAGCTTGCAAGGAGTTCGACCCATGACCCAGCGTTCCACCGCGGCCGATTTCGTCCAAGGCTTCGCCACTGGCTGGCCGGAGAACCAGCCCGAGGTGATGATCCTGTCGCTGACCACGCAGAAGGGCGTGCAGGACTTCGCGCTGACCAAGGAGCAGGCACTGCTGGTGGCCAAGACCATCAAGCGTACTGCGACGCAGCTCGCCGCGCCGAAGCAGCGGGCCTGAGCCGCGCGCGCACCCGACCGATCAGGCCGGGCGCACGTTGTCTGCGCCGAGCAGCGGCGTCAGTTCCAGACGCCGCTGCGTCGATCCTCGACGCGCTTGGCCTTGTGGGTGGCGCGGGGCAGCGTGTCGGGCTTCAGCACCGAGACCGCGGCCGAGACGCCGGTGACAGCCTTGAGCTTGCGGCCGAACCGGTCGGCCAGATGCTCGGGCGCGCCGTTGTAGCCGTGGATGTGCTCGACCTCGACGGTGAGGCTGTCGAGGTGGTTGATGCGGTCGACCACCAGCCGGTACTCGCCGGTCAGCTCGTGGTCCTGCCGCGCCACCGCCTCGACGTCGCTCGGGAACAGGTTGACTCCCTTGATGATCAGCATGTCGTCACGGCGGCCGTGGACGCCATTGAGGCGGATCGCGGTGCGGCCGCAGCGGCACGGCTCGGGATTGAAGCTGACGATGTCGCCGGTGCGGAAGCGGATCATCGGCCGCGCCGTCTTCTGCAGCGTGGTCAGCACCATCTCGCCGCGGTCGCCGGGCTTCACCGGCTCGCCGCTATCGGGGTCGATCACCTCGACCAGGATGTGATCCTCGGCCCAGTGCAGCCCGTCCTTGTGCTCGCACATGCCGGCGCACGAGCCGAAGATATCCGACAGCCCGTAGTAATCGTAGACCGAGGCGCCCCAGAGCTGCTCGATGCGGTCGCGCGTCTCCGGGATCGAGCCGCCGGGCTCGCCGGCGACAAAAATGCGGCGGACGGCGAGGTCCTTGCGCAGATCGTAGCCTTCCTTGATGGCGGTCTCGCCGAGGTACCAGGCATAGGACGGCGTGGTCCAGATCACCGTGGCCTGGAACTGCTTGAGGATCTGCAGCAGCCGGTCGGACGGCAGCGTGCCGGCGTGGATCGTCAGCGCGCCGAGCTTCTGCGCGCCGAGCACGCAGGGGCCGCCGATGAATAGCGAGAAGTTGAGCGAATGCACGTAACGATCGGACGGCCGCATCCCGGACGACCAGAACTGCCGCGCTTCGTAGTCGATCCAGCCGTCGAAATCGGCTTGCGTAAACGGCGAGGCGGTCGGCACGCCGGTCGAGCCGGAGGAGGCGGAGATGTAGACGATGTCGCGCTCCGGCACGGCGACAAGATCGCCGAACGGCGGCAACGCAAGCTGACGGTCGCGCAGGGTGCGCTTGTCGATCATCGGGAAGCGGCGGATGTCATCGAGCGATTTGATCTGGCCCGGCGTCACCTTGGCGGCGTCGAACGCGGCCCGATAGGCCGGCGAGCCCGCATAGGCGTGGGCGACGTGGGTTTGCAGCAGCGACAGTTTCAACGCGTCCCAGTCGGCGCGCGACTGGGTTTCGAGCTTGGCGTCCCAATAGGGACGATCGTCGGCGGAATGAGTCATATATTTGTCCTGAACGCAGACCGGCCGCGCAGCGGCGGCCGGTCGTCACGATGTGGCGAGGGAGCTGTTACCAGGTCGTCAGAATGCTGCCGTTGAAGCGCTTGTCGGTGAATTCCTTCACCTCCGGCGAGCGATAGATCTCGACGAATTTCTTCAGCGTCGGATTGTCCTTGTTCTTGGCCCGCACCGCGAACACCAGATTCCAGTTGGTGTCGGCGCCTTCCAGCAGCAGCGCGGACTTGGGATCGAGCCCGGCGCTCAGCGCGTAGTTGAGGTTGACGGCCGAGATGTCGAGGTCGTTCAGCGAGCGCGGCAGCTGTGCGGCGTCGAGTTCGATGAATTTCAGCTTCTTGGGGTTCTCGGCGATGTCCGCCGGCGTCGCCTTGATGCCGATGCCCGGCTTCAGCTTGATAAGCCCGGCCTTCTCGAACAATTGCAGCGCGCGTGCACCGTTCGACGGATCGTTCGGGATCGCGGCGGTGGCGCCGTCCTTGATCTCGGCGATGCTCTTGACCTTGTTCGAGTAGATCCCGATCGGCACGATGATGCTCTTGGCGATCGACACGATGTCGTAGCCGCGCTGCGCCACCTGGTTGTCGAGATAGGGCTGGTGCTGGAAATTGTTGATGTCGAGATCGTCCTGCGCCAGCGCCGCGTTGGGCACCGTGTAGTCTGTGAACTCGGTGATCTTCAGCTCGATGCCCTGCTTGGCGGCGAGATCGCCGGCATAGCGCAGGATCTCCGCATAGGGGCCGGCGGTGGTGCCGATGCGGACCACTTCGCTGCCCCAGGCGGGCGAGAGGGCCGACAGCGCGGCGAGCGCGGCGGCGGCGAAACCAAACTTCCGTGTCATGTGATGCGAACCTTCGAGTGGTGACCAGCGCGGTGGTCAAGGTGGACGGAAACTACAAGCCGCTGCAGCCAGCGGCCATTTTGAATTCGGCCCTGAAACAAGGCTGATGTTTTCCCGGCGATGCCGCCGGGAGATTTTCGTTTTGCGAGGGTGAGAGATCGCTCGGAACCGGCGGCCGCCGCCAACGAGGCGGAGGCGGCCGCGTGGTTCAGCGCCGAAGCGCGGTGCCGGGCCTATTGCAGCCGCGGGCGTGCTTCTTTCGCGCAGCGCGTCGCCGCCTTCTGGGCCGCGACCAAAGAGCCGAATTCCTGGCGCTCCAGGCTGTTGAAGTCGCGATGCGAAGCGAAGAAGCAGTAGTTGCGGCCTTCCCGGACGACGATGCCGGCGGTGCGCGAGTAGACTTCGATGACGTATGCGTCGGACATGAGTTCTCAACTGGCGAAGCCAGTGCCTCCTGAAGATCGGTGATGTTCGATGTGCTGGTGAGCGCCGAGATCAGTCGAGCGCGCGAGGACAGCAACAACAACACCGCGACGAGGAGGTGATCAGTCCGGGGGCGATGCGATGAGATGAAAGGGCCGTCGAGACGATGGCTTTCATGAGTCGTTCTCCAAGTAACAAGGAGCCCACGACCATGTCGTGGCGCTTTAGCGATTAAACCCGCGGCGCAAGCTGCTCCGTCAAATCCCGCGATCCGACCCGAAACCGGATCGAACGAGGCAAACTCTGCCAGACGCGCACGGCAAGTCAACGCGGCCCGAAAAATAAGGTCGATATCCCTCGGCCGCGCGCCGGGATGAAACTTCGCGTGCGAGGCGGAATGGCTGATGAGGAAAATGTGCTGCTGCGCAAGTACGAACGCGTCGCATCAGAACACGACTCGACTGGCGCATGGCGTTTCGCGCGGAACGGGCAGGTGGGTGGTCAGGCGTTTTTGAGGGGCACCGTCGCAGGGCCAGTCAATTGCTCCAGCGATACAGCAGCGCAATCCCGAGTGCGATCGCTAGCCAGATCGCGCCGTGCTTGAGCCAGTTCGTCGACGTCCCGCGTCGGAACAATCCGCGGCCGATGAACAACGCCAGCGCCATCAGCACCGCGGTTCGAACCACGAGGTCGGTCTCGAACAGATTGCCCGAATAGACCCCGTCATTGACGACCGCCGCCACACCCGCGACGACCAGAATGGCTAAAAGAGCCCAAAGCATGCGCACCCTCCTCAGGGCATCCCAGACGGAGGAGATGGCAAGCGCGGGCCCCGAAAGCCATGCGTCAGAACGAAGCTTGCGCGACCGCCAAGCCGGCTTGGCGTGACCCGCAACGAAGCGATCCGTCAGCAGAGCCGACCCTCGGCGGATCCATTGGTGCCGGACATGGATTTCATGGTGAGCGCGGAGGGACTCGAACCCTCGACCCCATGATTAAAAGTCACGTGCTCTACCGGCTGAGCTACGCGCTCACGTGGGGCGCTGTGTAGGGGGCGCGCGCGCGCGGGTCAATAGGCCGGGAGCGGCGTCGGTTCCGTGTTTGGTCCCGATTGGCTCGTTTGCACAGGGATTTGCGGGGGGATGCTCATCCGGCTCCGCAGCGGCGAAAATGCGCGGCGGGAGCGTTGTGGAGCAGGCTCGCGACCCTCACGCCGCGTCCGTGTGGATCTCCTGGGTGACCTTCTGCCGCGCCGGGATGGCGGGGGGCAGCGGGACCGGGCGCAGGCCGATCAGTTCGGCGGTGCGGATGCGGGTGTCGGTCCACCACTGGAACGCGTTGATTCGCGAATTCTCCAGGATCGCAATCGCTACCGCGGCCAGGAACGGCAGGCTCTGCAGCACCAGGACGCCGGCGAATATGTAGATTTCGGTGATCTGGCGGAAGCTGTTGGACGCCACCAGCACGCCAGCGCCGATCAGCAGCAGCACGCCGATCACCGCCTCCCAGAACGCCTGGAATTCGACCGACATCATCGTCAGGCCGCCCTTGGAGGTGCGGTTGAAGGCGAGGTGCTCGGTGATCAGGCCCTGGGCGACGGCGCGGCACACCGTCCACTGCACCGACATTGCGGCGATCATCGCGCCCAGCATCTGCCAGACGTTGATCTTCACCCGCAGCCTGTACAGCGTCAGGAAGTGCGCCAGCGTGACGATGAACGACGCGATGATCGGCAGCGTCAGGATCCGGTCCGGAATAGCGATATCGGCGAAGGCGACGATCGGCACCCAGATCAGATTGAGGATCGCCACCACGACGCCGAGGCTCTCAGCGCCGAGCCAATTCAACCAGCCGAGGCCGAACTCACGCTTCTGGTCCTGCGACAGACGGCTGTTGCCGGGCAGGAAGCGCCGCCAGTGCTTCTTGATGATCTGGAAGCCGCCATAGGCCCAGCGATGCCGCTGCTTCTTGAACGCCTCGTAGGTGTCCGGCAGCAGGCCGAATCCGTAGCGCGTGTTGGTGTAGTGGGTCAGCCAGCCGTGCTCCATGATCTCGAGGCCGAGATCGCTGTCCTCGCAGATCGTGTCGCTGGACCAGCCGCCGGCCATGTCCATCGCGGCGCGGCGGATCAGGCACATCGTGCCGTGCACGATGATGCCGTTGTATTCGTTGCGCTGGACCATGCCGATGTCGAAGAACCCGGCATATTCACCGTTCATGATGTAGTGCATCAGCGAGCGATCGCCGTCGCGATGCTCCTGCGGCGCCTGCACCAGGCCGACGCGGGGATCGTCGAAGGCGGGGACGAGGTCCTTCAGCCAGTCCGGGGTGACCACGTAGTCGGCGTCGATGATGCCGATGATCTCGGCGTCGACCGCGGTGCGCTCCATCGCAATCCGCAGCGCGCCGGCCTTGAAGCCCTTGACCTTCTCGGCGTTGATGAACTTGAAGCGTTCGCCGAGTTCGCGGCAATGGTCCTGAATCGGCTGGGTGAAAGCCGGGTCGGGGGTGTTGTTGATGATCACCACGACTTCGAAATTCGGGTAGTCGAGCCGCGCCAGCGCATCCAGCGTCTGCTTCAGCATCTCCGGCGGTTCGAAATAGGCCGGGACGTGGATGGAGACTTTGGGAACCTGCGCCGTGCCGTCATCCTTCACTTTGGCCTGCTGTGCATCGGTCAGCGCGCGGGTGATCAGCCGACGCGGCTTGCGGCCGAACGCGACTGCGGCGATTTCCTCGATTCGGGCCAGCGCGATGATCACCAGCGGCGTCAGCAGGATCATGCCGAGCGTTAGCGCGAATGCCGAGCCGAATACGAAATAATGCCCGGCCCAATAGGAGAACACGGTCGCGGCCCAGGCGCCGACGCCATGCGCGGAAGCGGACAGAAGCGCGGTTTGCATCACGGTCGGGGCGGCGAGCTGCAGGATCGGCAGCGACAGCAGGATGCCGACCAGAAGCGCGATGCCGGCGAGCTTCCAGTAGGCCGGATCGAGCACCGGGCCGGTCCAGGCGAATTTCGGCTGACGCGAGGCGTTGAGGATGCCCCAATACGGACCGACGCCGCCCTCGAAGTATTTCCAGGGCTGATCGATCGCTTCGACGATGTTGTATTCCATCCCGATCGCTTCGGCGCGGCTGACGAAATTACGCAGCGTCACCGCCTGTTCGAACGGGCCGGGCACAGCGGCCTTGAGGTTGTAGCCGGAGCTCGGCCAGCCGAATTCGGCGATCACGATGCGCTTGCCCGGGAAGGCATCGCGCAGCTTCTGATAGATGATCAGCGCCTGATCGACCGCCTGCTTGTCGGAGAAGCCTTCCCAATAGGGCAGGATGTGCGCGGCGATGAAGTCCACCGAGGAGGCGAGTTCAGGGTTCTCGAGCCAGATGTTCCAGATCTCACCGGTGGTAACCGGGACGTTGACTTGGCTCTTCACCCGCTGGATCAGCTTGATCAGGTCTTCGACCTTCTGGTCGGCGCGGTAGATGGTTTCGTTGCCGACGACAATGCCGTTGACGTTGCTGTTGCGCTTGGCGAGTTCGACCGCCGCCTGCATTTCGCGTTCGTTGCGGTCGTTGAACTTATCGATCCAGGCGCCGACCGTGACCTTGAGGCCGACCTCGTTGGCGATCGGCGGCACCAGTTCGACACCGCCGGTCGACGAATACAGACGTATCGCGCGCGTCAGCGGCGACAGCGTCTTGAGGTCGGAGCGAATCCGCTCGGCGGTGGGGATGTTGTCGACGTCCGGATGCGCCGAGCCGTCGAACGGCGCGTACGACACGCTCGGCAGGATGCCTGAGAAGTCGGGGGCTTGTTGTTTGTCTCGGAGGAGCCCCCAGAGACCGGCGTGAGCGGCAGTGACGAACAGCAGAACGGCGACGACGGCGCGCATCGCAACTAAACCATACGGGGCCCTGATGGCTGGTCAACGGACCCGTCCCCGAGGTCCGACCAAGGCGGTAGCAATTCAAGCATCAAGCTCGGCCCCGTCAGCGATCAAATCATACGACGCCGTGGCGATTTGAGGGCGGTTTGCAACCCAAACCGCGAAGATTTGCAGACGTTCCTCGGACGCGCCGGCTTATTTAGCCGGCGCGGGAGCAGGTGCTGTCGTGGGCGCTGGCGCCGGTGTGGCCGGAGCGGGCGCAGGCGTTGCAGGTTGCTGCTGCGGGGCGCCGGCCGGCTTGCCGGACGGCGCAGCGGGCGCCGCGGTGGCAGCGGCGGGCTGCGGCTGGGCGCTCGGATTGATCCAGCAGGCATGGACGCGGCCGCTCAGGCCTTCCGGCACCTTCGGGTCGATCGGGCCGGAGCGAACGAGGCAGCGGAACGCCGCCTGAATGTGGCCGGTCGGGCAGCCGAAGCGATCGTAGAGATCGAGATGACGGAAGGCGGTGTCGAGATCGTCGCGCCACATCAGCACCACGACGCGGCGGCCGAGCCAGACGCATTCCGGGTTTCCGGCGGGGCCGTTGATCGCCTGCGCGGCTTCGACGAATTCGTCGGTCTTGCGCTGGCTTTCCTTGAGGGCATCGGCGGGGGCCTGCGCCGGCTGATTGGCATTCGCCGGCTGCTTGGCGTTCTGATCCTGGGCGCGTAGATCGCCGCTCTGGGCGATCGCACCGCCGATCCCGATCAGCAGGGCAAGTCCGGTCGCGGCCAGGCCACGCAACAGCGCGTTCTGGAACTCAAGGAATACTCGTCGCATAGCGTCCCCGATCTGGTTGGCCGGGCCATGGCGGCGTCGGTCCCCATCCATCCGATGCCACCTTAAGTCGTCGCCATTGCGGCGTGACCCTGCACGATTCCCATGACGGACATTTCGGGATTTGTCCAGCAATGACAATTGATCGGATCGGAGATGGCGACGAATTCATGTAGCTTAATGCGCGTTCATTCCGGCAGCGCGCGAGTCGCATATTATCGTGCGTCCTCTTATGGTCTTGGCAGATCGGCTGCGAGCGGGTAATCGACGGTCCTTCTGGAGGACGGAACCCATTTCTCTTCGCACGCCATTGGCGCTTCTCCCGATATCTCTTGGCATCATCTTCGGCGTCTGGTGGTGGATCGCCACGCCGGTCACGCTGTCACGCGCTCCGATCGACCCGAGCGCCAAGCTCGAATGCGTCTCGTACGCGCCGTTCCGCGGCGCCCAGACGCCGCTCGATCCGACCACACGCATCCCGGCCGAGCAGATCGAGCAGGACATGGTCCAGCTCGCAAAAATCTCGAAATGCGTGCGGACTTATTCGATCGACAATGGTCTCGAGCAACTGCCGGCGATCGCCGGCAGGGTCGGTTTGAAAGTCATTCAAGGCATCTGGCTCGGCAACGAGCGTGCCAAGAACCTGGCGCAGATTGCCGTCGCGGTCGGACTCGCCAAGGACTATCCGGACGTGATCACCGCGCTGGTGGTCGGCAACGAGGTGCTGCTGCGCGGTGAATTGACCGTCGGCGACCTCGCCGCGACGATCCGGCTGGTGAAGTCGCAGGTGAAGACGCCGGTGACTTACGCCGACGTCTGGGAGTACTGGCTGCGCAATCGCGAGATCTACGACGCGGTCGACTTTGTCACGATCCACATCCTGCCTTATTGGGAAGATCTCCCGATTCGCGCCCGCAACGCCGCTGCCCATGTTGACCAGATCCGCAAGCGCGTCGGCGTGGCGTTCCCGGGCAAGGAGATCCTGATCGGCGAAACCGGCTGGCCGAGCGCCGGGCGGATGCGCGAAGGCGCGCTGCCGTCGCGTGCCAACCAGGCGCGGGTGGTATCGGAGATCCTGCAACTCGCCAAGATCGAGAACTTCCGCGTCAATCTGATCGAAGCCTACGACCAGCCGTGGAAACGCGACCTCGAGGGCACCGTTGGCGGCTATTGGGGGCTGATCGATGCCGACAATCGCCAGCTGAAATATCCGGCCGGCGTGCCGATCAGCAACTTCCCGCAATGGAAGCTTTCGATGGCGGCCGGCATGGGGCTGAGCCTTCTGGTGTTCGCCACCGCGATGCTGTCGCTTCGCCGCAAGCCGTGGGCGCCGCGGCTGGTGTCGTGGCTGGCAGTCGGTGCGTCGGCGACGGCGGCTGGCGTGCTGTTCGGCATCGCGGTCGACAAGATGCTGGTGGAAAGCTACGGCTGGGGCCGTTGGCTGCAGTGGGGGCTGCTCTTGGCCAGCGGCGTGCTGACGCCGATCCTGGCCGCCTACGCGCTGATGGTGGGGCGGCCGGCACCGACCTTCCTGGAGATGTTCGGTCCGCGCGAAATGCGAGACCGCTCGTTCCTGACCTATGCGCTCGGGCTGTCGCTGGCGGTGACGGTGCTGATCGGCGCCCAGACCGCGCTCGGCTTCACCTTCGATCCGCGGTACCGCGATTTCCCGTTCGCGTCGCTGACCATGGCGGTGCTGCCGTTGTTTCTGCTGATGCTGCTGAATCGGCCGTCGCATGGCGTCCGGCCGATCGCCGAGGCGGCGTTCGCCGGCATCTTCGGGATCTGCGCGGTCTACACCGGGTTCAACGAAGGGCCGAAGAACTGGCAGTCAATGTGGACCTGCGCGGTCTATGTGATGCTTGCGCTCACGCTGTGGCAGGCGCGGGCCGCGCAAACCCCAAAATAAGCAGCCCGATAGCGATCCCCGACAGGCCGATATTGTAGAGCACGATGCCGAAGCCGGCGGCCACCAGGCCGGCGGTGAGCAGCACGATCGACGGCCGAATGAAGTGCAGGACGGCGATCACCACCGCCGCAATTCCGAACACGGAATTGCGGAACAGGTAGGTTATCAGCAGCCGCGTGTTGCACAGCATCGACTGCTGGCCTGCATCGCAGGCGAGCGCGACGGTCGACAATTCGATCGCCAGATAGCGCAGATAAAGCGCGTAGCCGACCGTGACGAAACCGACCACCAGCAGCCATTGCACCTGATACGGGGAGAGACGGAAGGGTTCTTTCTTCATGGCGTGATTATGCGGCGGTTTGCAGCTGCGAACAACCCGTCAGGATGGGTGAGGCCCGGCCGGCGTTCAGCGGAGGCCGAGAAGCGACGACAGCGGGCCCGGCTTCGGCTGAGGTGGCGGGGACGGCACCTCGGCCGCGGCGGGTGCCTCGGCTGGAGCGGCCGTCAGCTTCGGCGGCCGCTTGCGCGAGTGACGTGGCGGCGCGGTCGAAGCCAGCGGCAGGCGCTGACCGTCGAACAAAGTCGTCTCGCAGCTCCGATCGGCAGAGCCGAGCGTGGCGCACAGCCTCGCTGCCGCCGCAGCGTTATCGAGAGGTCCGGCCACCAACCGAAGCTGCCCGCCAGCGGCGTTCTCCTTGACCATGATGATCGGCCGTAGCTCGTTCAGTTCCTTGTGCGCCTTAGCCACCCGGCGCCACAGAGCGCGTAGACCGTCGACCGAATTGGCCCCGCCGAGTTCGACGCCGAATGAAGTACGCGGAACGGCCACCGGTTTTTCGTCCGGCGCATCGGGCTCCGGCTCGGCGTCCTGAGCCGCAGGTGCGGCAGTGGCCGCCGGCACGCTCAGCTTGCTGGCGCCTGCATCGGGCGGTGCCAGCATCGAGCGCGACGCCATCAGCGGCTGGGTGCGCGGCGGCATCGACGCGATGGCGCCGAGACCAGGCTTTTCAGCCCCCTTTGGCTCCAGCTTGGACTCGGTCGGGTCCGATAGCGGAGCCGCTGCGACCGCCTGCGGCGCGGCGGCGGGCGGCTGGGCCGCGCTTGGCGTCGACGACTCCGCCGATGCGCCGAGTGGCGTAGCTTCGGCGGCACGCTTGGCGGGAGCGGGAACTGAAGCGGGGGCGTAGCCTGCGGCTTGCGGCGCCGACGCTTTGGACATGACGTTCGCCACCGACGGTGGGGCTTCCTTGATGGGGATTTCCGGCAGCGACGCGGCAATCGCTTTATCACTGGCGGCTTGCGATTTCGGTGAGGCCTGCACCTTTGCGATCGAGCCCGTCACCGAATCGAGGTTTTGTTCAAGAGAACCCAGCCTCGTATAGAGCCGGTCACGGTCGGCATTGAGCGTCTCGATCGCCGCGGCCAGCCGCGTGGCTTCGCTCTGGCTGTCCCTGGCGAGGCGCTGGAGCTGCTGCGACTGCCGCGCCAGATCGGCGGCGGCGACCTGATCGCGGCGGCGCTCGAGCGAGCTCTGACTGGCCAGGATCGCAATCACCAGCGCGCCGAGCGAGCCGACCGCCCACGACGCCAGCCGCCATTTAGTGCGGCCGTCGAATTCCTCGTCGTCCGCCAGCATACGTGCCAGCCAGCCACCGTGCTCATCGGTGGCGAAGCTGTCCTCCAGATCGTCGCTGTTCCTCGCCATCCGAACGCCTAAAAGCCCCTGTCGCCCGAACGAATCAGGCCTCCAACATTATCAGGGAAATGTCCGGGCGCTGTCGCCGAGGAGTCACTTTGGCGGCGTCAAAGCCGTTTCCCCTTCAGCACAAAACCCATTATGAGGGCAGCAAATCGAGCTGACGGGATTTGATATGACCACGAGATCCAGCCTGACGATCGTCCTTGCGGCCGGCGAGGGCACGCGGATGCGATCGTCGCTGCCGAAGGTGCTGCATCCGGTGGCGGGCCGCCCGCTGCTGGCGCATGTGCTGGCCGCAGCGCCACAGGGCGCCGGCGACCGGATCGCCGTGGTGATCGGACCCGACCATCAGGCGGTCGCCGACGAGGTCAAACGCGTTCGCCCCGATGCCGAGATATTCGTGCAGCGCGAACGGCTCGGTACCGCACATGCGGTGCTGGCCGCGAAGGATGCCATTGCCAAGGGCGCCGACGATCTCTTGATTGCGTTCGGCGATACGCCGCTGATTTCCGCCGCGACCTTCGCGCGGCTGCGCGCGCCGCTCAGCCAGGGCGCGTCGCTGGTGGTGCTCGGCTTCCGCGCGGCCGACCCGACAGGTTATGGCCGGCTGGTCGTGGAGGGCGACCAACTGGCGGCGATCCGCGAGCAGGCCGACGCCAGCGCCGAGGAGCTGACCATCAAGCTGTGCAACGCCGGCGTGATGGCGGTCGACGGCAAGATCGCGCTCGATGTGCTCGGCCAGGTCGGCAATGCCAACAAGAAGGGCGAGTACTACCTGACCGACGCGGTCGGGCTCGTGCGTGCGCGCCATCTGACCGCCAGTGTGATCGAGACCGACGAGGACGAAGTCCGCGGCATCAACACCAAGGCGCAGCTCGCCGAAGCCGAGGCGGTGATGCAGAACCGGCTGCGTCAGGCGGCGATGACCGCCGGCGTCACGCTGATCTCGCCGGAGACGATTCATCTGGCGGCCGATACGACCTTCGGCCGCGACGTCACCATCGAGCCGTTCGTGGTGATCGGCCCCGGCGTTTCGATCGGCGACGGCGCGATGGTGCACTCGTTCTCGCATATCGTCGAGACGTCGCTTGGCAGCAAGACGTCGGTCGGCCCCTATGCCCGGCTGCGGCCGGGGACCTCGCTCGGGGATGGTGCCAAGATCGGCAACTTCGTCGAGACCAAGGCGGCGCAGATCGACGCCGGCGCCAAGGTCAATCATTTGACCTATATCGGCGACGCGCATATCGGCGCGGGCGCCAATATCGGCGCCGGCACCATCACCTGCAATTACGACGGCTTCAACAAGCACAAGACCGAAATCGGCGCCGGCGCTTTCGTCGGCTCCAACTCGTCGCTGGTGGCGCCGGTCAAAATCGGCGCGGGCGCCTATATCGGTTCCGGCTCGGTGATCACCAAGCCTGTGCCGGATGATGCGCTCGCAGTCGAGCGCAACGTGCAGTCGATGCGCGAAGGCTGGGCCAAGCGTTTCCGCGAAGCCAAGGCGCGAGCCAAGAAGCCGAAGCCGGAGTGACGATGCGGGCTGGTTAACGCTGTGATGCTTAACCCTGTCGCAATCGGCAATAATTATTGACTACCTTCGGTTTCGTCGAACTCGCTAGATAGCAGCAGGGCCGGACCCGCCGGCCGTCGGGAGAACTTCAACCGCATGTGCGGCATCATCGGCATTCTCGGACGCGGACCTGTTGCTGGGCAGCTGGTCGATTCACTCAAGCGCTTGGAGTATCGCGGCTACGATTCCGCCGGCGTCGCCACGCTGGAGGGCGAGCAGCTCGAACGCCGCCGCGCCGAAGGCAAGCTGAAGAATCTCGAGGCAAGGCTGGCGCGCGAACCGTTGTCGGGCCATTCCGGCATCGGCCATACCCGTTGGGCGACCCACGGCAAGCCGAACGAGACCAACGCGCATCCGCACGCCGCCGACGGCGTCGCCGTCGTGCATAACGGCATCATCGAGAACTTCCGCGAGCTGCGGAACGAGTTGCAGGCCGAAGGCGCCCAATTCGCCAGCGAGACTGACACGGAGGTCGTCGCACATCTGGTCAACAGCTACATCCGCAAGGGCGCATCGCCGGTCGACGCGGTGAAGGCGGCGCTGCCACGGCTGCGCGGCGCGTTTGCGTTGGCGTTCCTGTTCAAGGGCCACAACGACCTGATGATCGGCGCCCGCAAGGGCTCGCCGCTGGCGATCGGCTATGGCGATGGCGAGATGTATCTCGGCTCCGACGCCATCGCGCTGGCGCCGCTGACCGACGACATCAGCTATCTGGACGACGACGACTGGGTGGTGCTGACCCGCAAGGGCGCCGAGGTCCGCGACGCCAAGGGCGATGTCGTCCAGCGCGGCGTGATGAAGTCCGGTGCGTCGTCCTTCGTGGTCGACAAGGCCAACTATCGCCACTTCATGGCGAAAGAGATTCACGAGCAGCCGGAAGTCGTCGGCCACACGCTGGCGCGCTATCTCGATATGGGCAACGAGTGCGTGTCGCTGCCGACCAAGCTGCCGTTCGACTTCAAGGACATCCAGCGGATCTCGATCACCGCCTGCGGCACCGCGAACTACGCCGGCTATATCGGCAAGTACTGGTTCGAGCGGTTCGCGCGGCTGCCGGTCGAGATCGATATTGCATCCGAGTTTCGCTATCGCGAGGCGCCGCTGCGCAAGGGCGATCTGGCGATCTTCATCTCGCAATCGGGCGAGACCGCCGACACGCTCGCCGCGCTGCGTTACGCGAAGGAGCAGGGGCTGCACACGCTGTCGGTCGTCAACGTGCCGACCTCGACGATCGCCCGCGACAGCGAAACGGTGATGCCGACTTTGGCCGGCCCCGAGATCGGCGTCGCCTCGACCAAGGCCTTCACCTGCCAGCTCACCGTGCTCGCTGCGCTAGCCGTGGCTGCCGGGCGGGCGCGCGGCGAATTGTCCGAACTGGACGAGGCCAAGCTGGTTCGTGGCCTGATCGAGCTGCCGCGACTGATGGCCGCGGCGCTTGCCACCGAGCATCAGGTCGAGAAGCTGGCGCGCGACATCGCCAAGTCGCAGGACGTACTCTATCTCGGCCGCGGCACGTCCTATCCGCTGGCGCTGGAAGGCGCGCTGAAGCTCAAGGAAATCTCCTATATTCACGCCGAGGGCTATGCCGCCGGCGAGCTCAAGCACGGCCCGATCGCGCTGATCGACGAGAAGATGCCGGTGGTGGTGATCGCGCCCTACGACCGGGTGTTCGAAAAGACGGTGTCGAACATGCAGGAAGTCGCCGCCCGCGGCGGCCGCATCATCCTGATCACCGACGCCAAGGGCGCCGAGGAGGCGACGGTCGAATCGCTGGTGACGATCGTGCTGCCTGATATGGCGGCAGCGTTCACGCCGCTGGTGTATGCGATCCCAGTGCAACTGCTCGCGTACCATACGGCCGTCGTGATGGGCACGGACGTCGACCAGCCGCGCAATCTGGCGAAGTCGGTGACGGTCGAATAGGCGCCGCCGGAAATCTGTTCCAAGCGGCTGTTGGCGGGACGGTTCGAACCGCCTATATCTCGTTGCATCGGCGCGGGCCTCGCGGCTTGACCGATGGCGCAAGGAAGCCTGTCCATACCCTTCTGTCGCATAGACGACGGCAGCGGATCGCGTGGAAAAAGGCCTCCGAACCTGGTTGTGAGGTGTGGTTCCAATGCCATTGGACTTCAAACTGCACTAGATTGGCCGCGCGCAGGCGCTTCGCCGCGAATTTGAATGTTGCCGACCTGGACGCCGCATGAACGATACGCCCAATCTGCCCCCCGGTGAGACCGTCCAGGATCCGCCGCGCGGATTCATGGGACGAATCCGAAATTACTTTCTGACCGGCCTGATCGTTGCCGGCCCGGTCGCGATCACCTTCTATCTGACATGGTGGTTCGTGAACTGGGTGGACGGCTTCGTCCGTCCGTTCGTGCCGATGGATTACCGGCCCGAAACCTATCTGCCGTTCGCCGTTCCCGGCTCGGGTCTGGTGGTCGCGTTCGTCGCGCTGACGTTGCTGGGCTTCCTCACGGCCAACCTGATCGGTCGGTCGCTGGTGGATCTCGGCGAGCGACTGCTCGGCCGGATGCCGGTGGTGCGGGCGATCTATCGCGGCCTCAAGCAGGTGTTCGAGACGCTGTTCTCAGGCAACGGCAACAGCCTGCGCAAGGTCGGCCTGGTCGAGTTTCCGTCGCCGGGAATGTGGTCGATCGTGCTGATCTCGCTGCCGCCCAATCCGGAGGTCGCGACCAAGATTCCGAGCCAGGACGAGCACATCTCCGTGTTTCTGCCGTGCGCACCAAACCCGACCACCGGCTTCTTCTTTTACGTGCCGCGCAGCAAGGTCATCCCGATCGACCTCAGCGCCGAAGAAGCCGCGACGCTGATCATGTCGGCCGGTGTGGTGCAGCCCGGCTCCGACCCGCAGAAGAAGATCGCCGCACTCGCCGCGACCGCGCTGGCCGCCAAGAAGGCCACTGGCGAGCCGGAATCCGCGTTCGCGCGGCGCAAGATCAAGGCGGCCGACAAGGTCGATTAGGTCGGCGTGTCGGACCGGTTGGCGTGTGCATCCTAATCGTCAATTGAAATTGTAGGGTGGGCAAAGGCGCTCTTGCGCCGTGCCCACGCGCGGCGCTTCGGCGTGGGCACGGCGCGCCTTCGGCAGACCTTTGCCCACCCTACGGCGTCGAACGTTGCGGTGAAGACGAGGTGATTATCACGCGGTGTTTCTACCCCGCACCCAGCAGCGGGATCGCTTCGTCGCGTTCGTACAGATACAGCAGGCAGCGCAGTGCTTCGCCTTGCGGGCCGCCCAGCTTCGGATTGTCCTTCAGGATGCGCAGCGCTTCGTCGCGCGCCTGGGTGATCAGCTGGCCGTGAACCTCCGAGCGCGCGATGCGGTAGCCGGGCAGGCCGCTCTGCCGTGTGCCGAGCACGTCGCCTTCGCCGCGCAGCTTCAGATCTTCCTCGGCGATGCGAAAGCCGTCGGTGGTCTCGCGGATCACCCGCAGCCGCGCCGCCGACATCTCGCCGAGCGGCTCCTTGTAGAGCAGCAGGCAGGTCGATGCCTCGCTGCCGCGGCCGATGCGGCCGCGGAGCTGATGGAGTTGCGCCAGCCCGAAACGCTCGGCGTTCTCGATCACCATGATGCTGGCTTCCGGCACATCGACGCCGACTTCAACGACGGTGGTGGCGACCAGTACGCTGATTTCGCCGCTGGCGAACTGCGCCATCACGCTGTCTTTCTCGGTGCCCTTCATCCGGCCGTGCACGAGGCCGACCTGATGGTCGCCGAAGCGCTGCCGCAGCGACTCGTAGCGCTGCTCGGCGTCGGTGAGTTTGACGTTCTCGGATTCCTCCACCAGCGGGCAGATCCAGTAAACGCGTTTGCCCGAGGCGATCGCGCGGCCGATGCCGTCGATCACTTCGGGCAGACGCTGCTCCGACAGGGCGCGGGTATCGATCGGCTGCCGGCCGGCCGGCTTCTCGCGCAGCTCCGAGACGTCCATGTCGCCGAAATAAGTCAGCACCAGCGTGCGCGGGATCGGCGTCGCCGACAACACCAGCACGTCGACGTCCGCGCCCTTGCTGGTCAGCGCCAGCCGCTCGCGGACGCCGAAACGGTGCTGCTCGTCGACCACCGCCAGCGCCAGCGATTTGTAGATAACATCGTCCTGGATCAACGCGTGGGTGCCGACCAGGAAGTCGATCTCGCCGCTTTCCAGCCGCGCCAGAATCTCGCGGCGCTCCTTGCCCTTCTCGCGGCCGGTCAGAATCGCGACCTGCATGCCGGCGCGCTCGGCCAGCGGAGCGATGGTCTTGATGTGCTGGCGGGCGAGGATTTCGGTCGGCGCCATCAGCGCCGTCTGCTTGCCGGCCTCGGCGACCGCGGCCGCGGCGAGCAACGCCACCACGGTCTTGCCGGAGCCGACGTCGCCCTGAAGCAGCCGCAGCATCCGCACCGGCTGCTGCAGATCCTCGGCGATTGCCGCGGCGGCGTCGCGCTGCGAATTTGTCAGCGCATAGGGCAGCGCGTCGATGATCTTGTGGCGCAACCTGCCGTCGCCTGCATTGCGGGCGCCGGCGGGACGGCGGAGCTGCGCGCGGACCAGCGCCAACGCCAACTGGCCGGCGAGCAGCTCATCATAGGCGAGGCGCGACCAGAACGGGCCCGCCGGCAGGATGTCGGTCGGGTCATTCGGGATATGGACGCGCTGCAGCGCCTCGGCGAACGGCGGAAAGCTGCAGCGGCGCAGCACCTCGGGGCTGATCCATTCCGGCATCGCCGGCAGCTTGGTCAGCGCCTGCGCCACCGCGCGGCGCAGGGATCCGATCGCCAGCCCTTCGGTGAGCGGATACACCGGGTCGATCTTCGGCAACTTGGCGAAGCCGTCCTCGTCGACGACGCGGTCCGGATGCACGATCTGCAGCGTGCCGTCATAGAGCTGGCCGGTGCCGGAGACGTAGCGTTTTTCACCGACCGGCAGCAGCTTCTCGATGTACTCCGCCTTCGCACGGAAGAACGCCAGGATGACGTCGCCGGTGTCGTCGCTGGCATAGACCAGATACGGCGCACGCGAGCGGCCGGGCGGCGGCGGGCGGTGGCGGTCGACCGTCACCTCGAGCGTCACCACGGTGCCGGGCTGGGCGTCGCGAATCGTCGGCCGCGAGCGGCGGTCGATGACGCTGACCGGCAGATGCAGCAGCAGGTCGGCCAGCCGCGGGGTGTCGTCGCGGTCCAGCAGATAGCGGAACAGTTTGTCCTGCTTCGGTCCGACCCCGGTGAGGGTGGTGACCGCTGCGAACAGGGGATTGAGCAGAGCGGGGCGCATCGAACCGGTTCGGGTGAACGGAGGTTTGCAGCAGGCTTGAATGCATTTCGCGCGGATTGCAATGCGTTGCGGCGGGCTGACAGCCGTCCCGGCGACCGCTATATCGATCCCGCCCGGCACGTCCGGGCTTTCGTCGTTGACCGAGGGTTTCCCCAATGACCGGCACCACACGATCGAGCGGCGGGCTCGATGAGCGTCGCAAGCGGCTTCTGTTCCGCTGCTGGCACCGCGGCACCCGCGAGATGGACCTGATTCTCGGCCAGTTCGCCGATGCCGAGATCGGGACCCTGACCGATACCGAGCTGGACGAGCTCGAAGGGCTGATCGAGCTGAACGATCACGACCTCTATGCGGCCGTCGCCGGCGGCGACACGCTGCCCGCCGAGTTCAAGGGCGGGCTGTTCGAGCGGGTCCGGACCTACGGCCACCAGGGCGGCGCGGCATGAAGACCCCGGCGCGGTCGCCCGCGGAATTGCTCGCGCCCGGCAAGGCGCTGACTTTTGCCAATGTCGCCGAGGGCGCCGAGGGGCTGATCGTCTCCGATCTCGCCCGCGCGGTCGCGGCGCGGCCGAAGCCGCCGGCAGTCAGCCTGATGGTGATCTGCCGCGACGGCCCGCGGATGCAGCAGCTCGCCCGAAGCCTGGAATTCTTCGCGCCGGACGTTGGCGTGATGCAGTTTCCGGCCTGGGACTGCCAGCCCTACGACCGCGTCTCGCCGCATGCCGGCATTCTGGCGCAGCGCGTCACCACGCTGGCGAAGCTGTCGCGCCTGACCGGCAGCGACAAGCCGCTGATCGTGCTGACCACCGTCAACGCCGCCGTGCAGCGCGTGCCGGTGCGCGAGATCATCGCCGCGCAGGCGCTGTCGGTCGCGCCGGGCAACATCGTGCCGATGGATTCGATCGTCGCCTGGCTCGAGCACAACGGCTACAGCCGCGCCTCGACGGTGCGCGAGGCCGGCGAATACGCGGTGCGCGGCGGCATTCTCGATCTGTTTCCGGCCGGCCTCGACCAGCCGGTGCGGTTCGACTTCTTCGGCGATCAGCTCGAATCGATCCGCACCTTCGACGCCGAGACCCAGCGCACGCTGCACACGATGCGCGGCCTGGACCTCGTCCCGGTGTCGGAATTCCAGCTCGTCACCGAAACGATCCGCCGTTTCCGCATGGGCTACGTCGCCGCCTTCGGCGCGCCCAACCCCGCCGACCAGCTTTACACTGCCGTGAGCGAAGGCCGCCGCCATCCCGGCATGGAGCACTGGCTGCCGCTCTTCCAGGAGCGGATGGACACGCTGTTCGATTATCTCGGCGGCACGCCTGTGGCGATCGAGCCGCAGAGCGAGGACGCGGCGCGTGAGCGCTTCAAGCAGATCGCCGATTACTTCGACGCGCGGCGCGAGGCGATGGATCACCCGGGCTCCGGCGCGATCTACAAGCCGCTGCCGCCGGATCAGCTCTATCTGACCGAAAAGGAATGGGGCGAGCGGCTGGAGGGCCGGCCGCTGGCGCGGCTGACGCCGTTCGACGTGCCGACCGAAGGCGGCGCGGTGATCGACGCCGGCGCGCGGGCTGGGCGCAGCTTCGCGCCGGAGCGCGCAGACGCCAATATCAACGTGTTCGAGAAGCTGGTCGCCCACGTGCAAAGCCTCCAGGCGGTGCGCAAGAAGGTGGTGATCGCGCTGTGGAGCGAAGGCTCGCGCGACCGCATGGCCAGCATGTTGAAGGATCACAAGCTGGTGAATCTCACCAGCGTCAATTCCTGGCGCACCGTGCAGGCGACGCCGCGCAACGAAGCAATGCTGGCGGTGGTCGGCCTCGAATCCGGCTTCGAGACCGACGCTTTCGCGGTGATCACCGAGCAGGACGTGCTCGGCGATCGGCTGGTCCGGCAACGCAAGGCCAGCAAGAAGCTCGACAACTTCATTTCCGAAGTCACCAGCCTGTCGGCCGGCGACATCGTCGTGCATGTCGAACACGGCATCGGCCGTTTCATCGGGCTGCAGACGCTGGAGGTCGGCGGCGCGCCGCACGACTGCGTCGAGCTGCACTACGCCAACGACACCAAGCTGTTTCTGCCGGTCGAGAACATCGAACTACTTTCGCGCTACGGCTCGGACGGCACGAATGTCGAACTCGACAAGCTCGGCGGTTCGGGCTGGCAGGCGCGCAAGGCCAAGCTGAAGAAGCGAATCCGCGAGATCGCCGGCGAGCTGATCAAGATCGCGGCCGAGCGGCATCTGCGCCAGGCGCCGAAGCTCGCTGTCACGCCGCATCTCTACGACGAATTCTGCGCGCGCTTTCCCTATGACGAAACCGAGGATCAGCTCGCCGCGATCAACGCCGCGCTGGGCGATCTCGAAAAGGGCGCGCCGATGGACCGCCTGGTCTGCGGCGACGTCGGCTTCGGCAAGACCGAGGTGGCGCTGCGCGCCGCCTTCGCGGTCGCGCTCGACGGCAAGCAGGTCGCCGTCGTGGTGCCGACCACGTTGCTGGCGCGGCAGCACGCCAAGACCTTCAGCGAGCGCTTCCGCGGCTTCCCGGTCCATGTCGGCCAAGCCTCGCGGCTGGTGTCGCCGAAGGAGCTGACGCAGGTCAAGAAGGGCATCGCCGACGGCACGCTCGACATCGTCGTTGGCACCCACGCGCTGCTCGGCAAGTCGATCAAGTTCAAGGATCTCGGCCTCGTCATCGTCGACGAGGAGCAGCATTTCGGCGTCACCCACAAGGAGAAGCTGAAGCAGCTGCGCGCCGAGGTCCATGTGCTGACGCTGAGCGCGACGCCGATCCCGCGTACGCTGCAGCTCGCCATGACCGGCGTGCGGGACCTGTCGATCATCGCGTCGCCGCCGGTCGATCGGCTTGCGGTACGCACCTTCGTGGCGCCGCACGATCCGTTGATGATCCGCGAAGCGCTGCTACGCGAGCGCTATCGCGGCGGCCAGGCGTTCTATGTCGTGCCGCGGATCGACGACCTCGCCGAGGTCAAGGACTTCCTCGACAAGCACGTGCCGGAAATGAAGGTCGCGGTCGCGCATGGCCAGATGCCGCCGACGGTGATCGAGGACATCATGTCGGCGTTCTACGAGGGCAAGTTCGACATCCTGCTGTCGACCACCATCGTCGAATCCGGTCTCGACATTCCCAACGCCAACACGCTGATCGTGCACCGCGCCGATATGTTCGGTCTGGCGCAGCTGTATCAGCTCCGCGGCCGCGTCGGCCGCTCCAAGCTGCGCGCCTATGCGCTGTTCACGCTGCCGCAGCACGGCATCACCGCGCAGGCGGAACGCCGGCTCAAGGTGCTGCAGTCGCTGGAGACGCTCGGCGCCGGCTTCCAGCTGGCCTCGCACGATCTCGACATCCGCGGCGCCGGCAATCTGCTCGGCGAGGAGCAATCCGGCCACATCAAGGAAGTCGGCTTCGAGTTGTATCAGCAGATGCTCGAGGAGGCGATCACCAACCTCAAGGCCGGCATCGTCGACGAGCCTGTTTCCGACCGTTGGTCGCCGCAGATCACCATCGGCATGCCGGTGCTGATCCCCGAGGAGTTCGTGCCGGATCTGGCGGTGCGGCTGTCGCTGTATCGCCGACTGGCGGATCTCGACTCCGACGAGGAGATCGCGAATTTCGGCGCCGAGCTACGCGACCGCTTCGGCCCGCCGCCGGACGAGGTCCGCTATCTGTTCCAGGTCGCTGCCATCAAGGCGTATTGCCGCCACGCCAATGTCGAGAAGGTCGACGCCGGCCCCAAGGGCGTCGTGATCACCTTCCGCGACAATTCCTTCGCGCATCCGGACAAGCTGGTGTTCTTCATCAAGCGCCACGGCGAGGCCGCCAAGGTGCGGCCCGACATGAAAGTGGTGTTCTTCCAGGTCTGGAAGACCCCGGAGGAGCGGCTTGCCGGGACGACCAACATTATGAAGCAGCTGGCGGAGTTGGCTGGGACGAAGAAGGCGGCGTAGGGACGTAGTTGGCTCACTGACGCCTCAACCTCCCCCCGTCATTGCGAGGAGCACTCGGATCGGCGCTTCGCGCCGTCCGAGCAGGCTCCGCGACGAAGCAATCCAGCTCCGTCCACGGCGCTTTTGGATTGCTTCGCTTCGCTCGCAATGACGGGGAAAGGGCTGTGAGAAAATAGCGGTCGCCTACGACGCCGCGCGGCGGGTGTCGAGTTTGGTCAGGCGGGACAGGATGGCGCGGGCGGAGTCGTCGGGCTGCAGCGTCGCAAGGGAGACGTCGGGGTCGATGCGGGTCTCGCGACGTGCGGAATGCGAGGTCTGCTTCATCACCGCCATCAGCCGCCTAGCGATGGTCTGCGCGCCGCGCAGATCTGTTTCGGCGAACACCACGAGAATGCTGCCGTCGTCCTGCAGCGTGCCGAAGTCCATCTTGCGCATCAGGCGGCTGACGATGCGGGCGGTGTCGAAGCGCGAGCGCGGGTCCGCCCGGTGCAGCACGAATTTCGCCACCGACAGGCCGTCGCCGCGCGATTGCGCGTGATACACCGCGGCGGCGAAATCGCGTTCGAACGCGGCGGGCGTGAGCAGACCGGTGCGCGGTTCGAGCAGACCGCCGGCGTCGAGCGACCGCAACACGCGGCCGAGCTGGGCCTCGAATGCGTGCTGGCGGATCAGCGGCAGCGCTCGCGTGATGATGCGCGTCGGTTCGCCCTGTGCGAAATCGAGATTGGGCAGATCGATCGGCCGCTCCGGCGGCGGCGCGGTGACGACGATCGGCAGATTGCGAAACCGCGCGTCCTCGGACAGCACGGTGAGAAACGCATCGACCACGCGGGGGCTGAAGCCTTCGGCCAAAATGATGCCGTCGAGTTCGCGTGCGTTGAGATGCTTTGCGGCGGCCTCGATCGACAGCGCGCCGACCACGCCGACGCGCTCGCCGAGCGCGACCGATAGCGCCGGGTAGGCGGCGCCGCGGCCGATCAGCAGCACGGTCGCGTCCTGCGCCGGGTCGTGAGCCTGGGTGGGCGTGACGCCGCCGTCTTCGATCAGCCGGCGCAGCGTCGTAGCGTGCAGGGTGCGGACCCGTAGCGCCGCACGAAGCCGGGCGGTGAGGCGGGCGAGATCATCGCCGTCGAAGCCAATACCGTCGAACCCAATGGCGTTTTCAGGAAGATCACTGCGCGGCCCGAGCGCGATCAGCGGGACGTAGGGCTTAATGGTGGCGACCAGGCGAGCCAGCGTATGGAGCGTGGCATCATGCCCAGCGGTCGCGACAACGGCGGACGGCCGCAGCCGCGTTACCGCATCCACCGCGTCGTGCCAGCCGGCGATCGCCGAAGGTTCCAGCCGGGCCTCGGAAAGCGCCGCGAGCAGGGGCGAGCTGTCGTCATCGGAGATGACGAGAATGGGCGCGTGATACGACATCGACGAAAGCCGGTTCTCCGCAGTCACAGCGGTCGACCCTAGTTCTGCACTGTTAACGCAGCGTCAATGTGAACCCGCGGATTCTTCGGAGCGTGCGGGGCCATCCCGGAAGGCCTCGACCATCAATGGATTTAGCCCGAGTTCTGAAAGTGCTTCGCGAGCTCGTGGATTATCCTGGGCGCGGCCGGCGAGCCGGTATCCGCTCCAGCGATCCGGCAGCGCGGTCAGCAGGGCGCCTTGGCCGAGCCGCTTGGCCCATTCCTGGAGATCCTGAGCCAGGAATCGATAGCCGCCGACCGCCATGATGCCGGATGGCGGCGCGGTGATGCAGACGGCGCCGGTCGTGCGGTCGAGCCGTGCGGCGAAACCGGTGTCGACGAAGTCCGGAGCGGGCAGAGGCTTTGCCGCACCGTTCAATGGCGGCAGCGGCACGTAGGCCGCCAACGTCACCATGGGACCGCGTAGTCCCAGCGTGCCCTTCGCGGTGATCAGCACCTCGCCGGCGATGCTGCCGCCGGGCTGACCTCGCGGAGCGGTGTGTGGGCCAGGCATGATCGGCACCGCTGCGCCATCCGCGCCGCGTCGTGCGCCGAACAGGCCGGCCTCGCCAAACAGATAGACGTCGGTGAAGCCCGATGGTCCAGCGGTCCAGGCGGGGCTGGCCGCGACCTGCTCGGGCGCGCGCCACATCCCGATCACGTTCTGCAGCGTCGGCGCCCGAAACGGCAGCCCCGCATCGCCCAGCCGCAGAGCCAGCGGCGCCGGCGCGACCAGCGTGTCGCAGCCGAGTTCTTGGATATCAGATTCCAGCATCGCTTCGTCGAACGGATGATGCAACGCCAGCGTGCCGCCGCTGAGCAGCCAGGTCACCATCGAGGACGCGAGGCCGGCGAAGGATGACAAGGTTTGCGCCGACATCAGCATCGCGCCTTGCGGCAGGCGGGCTTCGAGGAACACTGCCAGACCGCCGGCGATCATGTGCAGATGTGTTCGCGGGATCGCCCGGACGCCATCCGGCGTGGTGTCAAAGGTGATGATCGCGGCGCGGCGTGCATCCTGCGCGGCTGGTTCGGTATCCGGCACCTCATCGGTCATCGCGACGTCGAGCGACGCCATGCCCTCGGGCAGATCGTCGCCGAACCCGCCGACATAGCGGATCGCGAACGCCTCGGCTGCGGCATTCATCGCCAGATCCGCATGGCTGACTCCGTCGATCCAGCGCGACGAGATGATCGCTCTGGCGCCGGTGCGGTTCAGCGCGGTGGTGATATCGGCCTGGCGCCACAGCTGCGGCAACAGCGCCACCACCAGTCCGGCGCGGTGGGCGGCGAGGATCGCCAGCGGAAATTCGATGGTGTTCGCCAGCTGCATCGCGATCACCGCATTGGCCGGCAGACCGGCCGCGGTGAAATGGGCGGCGAGCGCGGAGATCGCCCGGTCGGCCTGTGCGTAGGTGAGGCGGGCGGGTTGTTGGCCGGTGATGCGCTGCTTGTCGGCCGGGTCGATCAGCGCGATCGCATCGGGCTGCCGCGCCAGGGTGCGCCGAAACAAGCCGTCTAGAGTCGGTGAAGCGTTGGGCTGGCTCAATGGATCACCTCTGCTTGCATCACCTTGCTGCGTCAACGCTACGGCGCCGTCGGGCGCGCCCACCAGGTTTCGGGCAGATAACCAGTCACCGCGGTTGCGTCGGGTCGTTCTATCCGATTCCAGCGGGCGATCCATTGCTCTTGGATGTTGTAGAGCGGGATCACGTAGAAGCCCGAGGTCAGCACGCGGTCGAGCGCACGCACCGCCGCCACGAAATCAGGCCGGCCTCGCGCAGCGACCATCGTTGCGATCAGCGCATCGATCGCCGGGTCCTTGACGCCCATGTAGTTACGCGTTCCCTGGATGTCGGCAGCTTCTGCCCCCCAGTAGAACGACTGCTCGTTGCCCGGCGACAGCGATTGGTCCCAGCGGTTCGGTATCATGTCGAAGTCGAACGTGATCCGTCGTTGGTCGAACTGCACCGCATCGACCACACGGACCGTGGCCTGCACGCCGATCCGCTTGACGTCGCGCGCAAAAGCCAGCGCGATGCGTTCCTGCTCACGGCTGGTGACGAGGATCTCGAAGCTCAGCGGCTGATGCGTGTCACGCCGTCGCATCACCGTGCCGTCGAGTTGATAACCGGCCTCGGACAGCAGCATCAGCGCGCGGCGCAGCGCGGTGCGGTCGCGGCCGGACGCATCGCTGACCGGCAGCCGGTAGCTGCCGTCGACGAAGTCGCGCCGCAGCCGCGCCAGATACGGATGAAGCAGCTTCAATTCCTCGGGTCCGGCGGGGCGACCATAAGCGGACAATTCCGAGCCGGCGAAGTAACCGCCGGCGCGGCTGTAAAGATCGAAGAAGTAGTTGCGGTTGATCCAGGCAAAGTCGAACATCTGCATCAGTGCTTCGCGCACGCGGATGTCGGCGAACACCGGCCGGCGGGTGTTGAAGACCAGGAACTCCGTCGGCTGCGGGGTTCCGGGCTTGATGACGTCGCGGATCACATCGCCGCTGCGCGCTGCCGGAAAGTCGTAGCCGTCGTGCCAGCGCAGCGGCTCGGTTTCGACGCGGTAGTCGTAGATCGAACGTTTGAACGCTTCGAACTGTGAGTTCGCCTCACGGAAATACTCGATGCGGACCTCGTCGAAGTTCCACAGTCCGCGATTGATCGGCAGCTCGCGGCCCCAGTAATCCGGATTGCGCGTCAGCGTGACACTGCTGCCGGCCTTCACGGCGCTGACGCGATACGGTCCCGATCCGATCGGCGGCGTCAGCGACGTGTCCTCGAACGTCTCGGTGTTCACCGCGTGTTTGGGGAAGATCGGCATCAGCCCGAGGATCAGCGGCAGCTCGCGATCCGGCACGTCGCCGAAATCGAACCGCACCGTACGAAGATCGGGAGCCGCGGCCCGGACCACCTTGGCGTAATAGAGCCGATGGTTAGGGCGGCCCTTGTCGCGCAGCAATTGCCAGGAGAACAACACGTCGTCGGCCGTCACCGGCATGCCGTCCGAAAATTTGGCGCGCGGATCAATGTGGAAGGTGACGTAGCTGCGGGCGTCGTCGGTCTCGACCGATCGTGCGAGCAAGCCATACAGCGTGAACGGCTCGTCATTGCCGCGGGCCATCAGGCTTTCGACCACATAGCCGCGGATACGCTGCACCGCGAGCCCGCGCACGATGAAGGGATTGAGGCTGTCGAAGGTCCCGAGCACGCCCTCGACCAGCCGGCCGCCTTTAGGCGCGTCCGGGTTGGCGTAGGGCAGCGCGGTGAAGTCGGCGGGCAGGGCCGGCTCGCCGTGCATCGCCATCGCATGCGAGGGTTGGGCTGCGCCCGTTCCGGCTTCGGCGTCGCTGCCGGGCACACTCGCCATCACCTGAGCGATCAAAATCGCCAGCGCGGCCGCCAGCAGGCGTGCGCCGGTCGCGAATCGGCTGTGTGATTCGGTGTCGTCCACCCAAAAGGATTTACCACAAGGGAGTGATCGAACGGGTCGCGGATGATTGCCGCCATTGATCTTTTCGTATGCCGTTGTATTGAAAGCGAGCACGCGGCGACGCCTGACCGGATCGTCACGTAACTGCCTCAATTGGCTCAGAGACACCGGCCCAACGGCCAGATTCCGGCCCCCGCGACGCTGCGGGGGGCGCGACCGTTTCAGAAAGGGTTTTCCGCAATGAAGTCTTGCAACTTGGTCGCGTCGGCCGGGCCGCGCGGGCGGGCATTAGCTCTGCTGACGGCGGCGGCTGTTTCCGCCCTGGCCGTCGCTTCCGCCGCGCAAGCGCAAGCCCCGCAGCCGCCGGCAGCCCAAAAGGCCGCTCCCGCCCCGAAGGCGGCACCCAAGGCCGCGCCGAAAGGCGGTCCTGCCGCGCAGGCGCCGGCCGCTGGAGCGCCGGCCGCCGGTCAGGCGCAGGAACAGCAGCAGGTTCAGTTGATCTACGCGCCCTGGACCAAGTTCTGTCTGAAGGGCCAGGACGCGAACGCCAAGCAGGTCTGCTTCACCGGCAAGGACGGCCGCATCGAGTCCGGCCAGCCGGTGATCGCCGCCGTGATCATCGAGCCGGAAGGCGAGCCGAAGAAGATCCTGCGCGTGACGCTGCCGCTCGGCATGCAGCTCGTGCACGGCACCCGCATCATCGTCGACAACAACCCGCCGCAGCAGAGCCCCTATGTGATCTGCTTCGCCAACGGCTGCATGTCAGACTACGAAGCCACGCCGGAAATGATCGCCAACATGAAGAAGGGCCAGAACCTCGTGGTTCAGGCGATCAATTCCAACGGCGCGCCGCTGACGCTGCCGCTGCCGCTGGCCGAGTTCGCCAAGGCCTATGACGGCCCGCCGACCGACCCGAAGCAGTTCGAAGAGACCCAGAAGAAGCTGCAGGAAGAGCTGCAGAAGCGTGCCGAAGAGCAGCGCAAGAAGCTCGAAGCGCAGGCGCCTGCCGGCGCCAATCCGGCCGCCAAGTAACGGCGGGTCTTTCGCGAATAAAAGAGGGCGCCCCAACGGGCGCCCTTTGTGTTTGTGGAGGTGGGTAAGGTCGATGCAGCAGCGAGGTCCGCGGCGCGCAGCCAGAATCCGTGCGAACTAATTGAGCGACGAGTTGCGTGGCCGATAGCCGCCGCCCTTGTCCCTCACGAAGATTTCGGCGACCTGCGAATGCCGGATCGGCTCGCCGGAATCATCGGGCAGCAAATTCTGCTCGGACACATAGGCGACGTATTCCGACTCCGCGTTCTCGGCGAGCAGGTGATAGAATGGCTGGTCCTTGTGCGGCCGGACCTCTTCCGGGATCGACAGCCACCATTCCTCGGTGTTGTTGAACTCAGGATCGATATCGAACACCACGCCGCGGAATGAAAATATCCGGTGGCGGACGATCTGTCCGATCTGGAATTTGGCGGTTCGCGTTTTGATCATCGGAGTCGCATAGACCAGGATTGCTGCCGATGCTAGTGCCTCGGTTTGAACGATCTTTCAACTGAAGTGCTAGAACGTTGTTTTCGTGCGTTTTCTTGCCGCCGGCGCCGGGCTTTTCGGAGCTCGTCCGGCGCGCCGGGCTGCCATGTCACGATCCCGTGCCCGGACGGTCGGTTGGCTGTTAGCCCTCGCGGGCTAACTTCTTACCGCTCGGCGCAAAGCGGACAGCGAAGAAAATGACATAATCGTTCTTGTGGGTCGCCTCGTCCGCAGGCTGGGGGATTTGAAAGCGTTCTAATTCGCTGGCATTCCGTCGATCTTTGAACTGCAGCATAATGTGTTCTCGATGGAACAGCATGATGCATCACGCTTACGACCGAATTTTCGATAGTTTTCGGATCCTCGACAGCAACAATCAGCTCATCGAGGATGTCTTCGCCCAACATGCGCTCTGGCTCGACCAACCGGGTTGCGCGATCCAGCGCACGGATTTCGAGTTGCCGGGCGACATGCGCACCGACGGTGTCCTGAAACCCGGTCTCTATCTGTCGATCGTGCTGGAGGGCGCAGGCGAGGGTGGTCCGCTGGAGGGCGATGGACGGCAGCGTTACGGTGAGAACGACTTGATCGCCATGGCGCTGCGTGAAGCCACGCGATGCGGTGGTGCGGCCGTGCGGGGCGCGCATATGCGCGCGATCGGGGTCGCATTTCCGTTGACCTCGATCAGCGCGCTCGGGCTCGAGCCCGATTTCATGGACCTGTTCAGCAAGACCGATCAGACGCTTCTCTATACGAAGGCAAAAGCGCCGCCGCGCGTGCAGGCTGTCGCCGCGGAGATGCTGAAGCCCACTATCGGGGGGCACGCCGGGCAATTGCTGCTCGGGGCGCAGGCGACCGAGATTCTGACCCGATCGATGTTCGTGCTGCGGCATCAGATCGACCTCGACGGCCCGACCGGGAACAAGCGCGACAGGCTGCAGGCGATCCGGGAATTGGTGCAGTCAGATCTGCGACACTCCTGGAGTATTGCGGAATTAGCCGATCGCGCCGGTTTTAGCCGCCGCACCTTCAATCTGCAGTTCCGCGCGGCGTACGGGGTGAGCGCCAGCGACTATCTACGTGCACTGCGGCTCGACGCGGCCAGGGATGCCCTGGTGCATCAGAACATGTCGATTGCGGATGCCGCCTATCACGTCGGCTATACCCATCCTGCCAACTTCGCCACCGCATTCCGACGCCGTTTCGGCTGCGCGCCGAGCCAATGTCGGGACGAGAAGATGGCTTGATCGGCCGCACGTGATCCGCGGGTCATAGTCTGCCGGATCTCGAACGCTTCAACACGCGATCAAAGATAATCGGCGCAAGCGCAAAGGCGAGTCTCTGTCAAATTTGGTTATTCCCTGAGCACGGCCACTGTGGTCGCGATGGGGATTTCGATGACACTGCGATCAGGCGACCTGGCGCCGAACACGTTCAAAGCGGCACTCACTCTGGCTGCCGTCGGGCTTGGCTTGCAGGTCGCTCCGGCATGGGCGCAGTCGTCGCAGAGGGCATCAGGAACAGCGCTTCCAGCCGTGATGGTCGATGCGCCAAACCGGTCACGCCCAGCGGCGCAGGCAACGCGGCGCGCTCCCACGGCCGCGACCGGACAGAGCAGGGTGCGTCGCAATGCGGGCATCGCTGCGCCGGTTGCGCCAACCGGGGAGCATACGGCGGGCGAGCGCGCCAATGGGCCCGTGGCAGGTTATCTCGCCACCCGCAGCGCCAGCGGCACCAAGACCGATACGCCACTGCTCGAAACGCCGCAGGCGATCTCCATCGTCACCCGTGACCAGATCCGGACGCAGGGGGCGCAGACGGTGATGGAGGCGCTGCACTACACGCCTGCGGTGTCGCTGGAGTCCTACAACGACGGCGCCTTCTTCGACTCGGTCAAGATCCGGGGCTTCGATGCGCCGCGCTACCTCGACGGCCTGCGGATTCCCACGGACTCCTCGATGTTCGCAGTGCCGCGGATCGAGACTTATGGCCTGAAGCGGATCGAGGTGCTGAAGGGCCCGTCGTCGGGCCTTTATGGCCAGTCCGAGCCCGGCGGCCTTCTCAACATGATCAGCAAGCGGCCGCAGGATCGCGCGCACTACGAAGTGCAGGGCACGTTCGGATCGTTCGATCGTCTGCAGGGCGCGTTCGACATCGGCGGTCCCGTCGACAAGAATGGCGAGTTGCTTTACCGCATCGTGGGTCTAGCCAGGCAGAGCGACACCCAGACCAATTTCGTCCAGGACAACAAGCTCTTCATCGCGCCGAGCCTGACCTGGCGGCCGTCCGTGGACACCAGCTTCACGGTGCTGTCGCACTATCAGAAGATCGACAACAAGGGCTATCAGCAATATGTGCCCGGCCAGGTGACGCTGTTGCCGAGCGCAGCCGGTCGGCTGTCGCGCAGCACTTATCTCGGTGAGCCCGGCCACGACCGTTACGTGCTGGAGCAGTCGTCGGTCGGCTATGCATTCGAGCATCGTTTCGACAACAATCTGCAGTTCCGCCAGAACCTGCGCTACATGGAAGTGTCGAACGACATGGTTGCGATGCGCGGCGATGCCTTCATGGCGCCCCGCACCTTTCTGCGCACGCCGATCCTCGTCAACACCAAGGCTAGCAACTTCACCATCGACAATCAGCTGCAGGCCGATTTCCGGACCGGGCCGATGACGCATAAGGTGCTTGCCGGATTCGACTATTTGAACACGCGCAGCACGAATGACAGCAAATACGGCGCGCCGGTATCGCCGATCGACGTCTTCAATCCCGTCTATGGCCGCCCGATCCCGCCGGTCAGCTCGCTATTCCAAGCAATCAATTTCGACAGCAGGGCAAGCCAGGCCGGCATCTATCTGCAGGACCAGATCAAGCTCGACCGCTGGACGCTGTCGCTGACCGGCAGGCAGGACTGGGCCAGCAGCAACGTCAACAGCATCGACGGCTTCTTCCCGCCGCCGGGACGCTATGTGCAGAGCGATTCTGCGATGACTGGACGCGTCGGTCTCAACTATCTGTTCGACATCGGCCTGTCGCCCTATGCCAATTACTCGACCTCGTTCGTCCCGAATTCGGGCGCGACCATCACGGGTAGCACGTTCAGGCCGACGACGGGCGAAGGCAAGGAAATCGGCATCAAGTTCATGCCGCGCGGGACCAACCTGATGTTCACCGCAGCACTGTTCGATATCGAGCAGAAGGATGTGCTGACGTCCAACCCCAGCAATCCATTCTATAACGTGCAGACGGACTCGGCGCGCGTGCGCGGCATCGAATTCGAGGCGCGTGGCAATGTCACCCGCGAATTCGAGGTCGTCGCCGGCTACAGCCACCTCGATCCGAAGGTGACGAACAGCATTGCCGGCAATAGCGGCAAGTATCTGCCCAACGTCAATCGCGACCAGGCCTCGCTCTGGGGCAAATACACTTGGTACGATGGCGGGCTGGCAGGTCTCGGCCTTGGTGCCGGTGTCCGTTATGTCGGCGAGAATTACGGCGACTCCGCCAATGCGCTCTATATCCCGTCCTATACGGTAGTCGACGCTGCCATCAGCTACGATTTCGGTTATCTGCGGCCGGATTTGAAGGGCTTCCGGGCGCAGATTAACGCCACCAACCTGGCCAACACCTATTACGTCACGTCCTGTCGCAGTGGTCTGGCCTATTGCGGATTGGGCGCCGGCCGCGCGGTGCTCGGTACGCTGACCTATGCCTGGAACTAAGGGAGCGCTGGCTTGACGTCCGGTCATTCATCGCTGCGCAAATGGATGTGGGTGCATAAATGGTCCAGCATCATCTGCACCACCCTCATGCTGATGCTGTGCGTGACCGGACTGCCATTGATCTTCCATCACGAGATCGATGATCTGTTGCATGAGCAAGTGAAACCGGCGCCGGTGGCGGCGGGAACTCCGTTGGCCAATCTCGATCAGGTGATCGCGAGCACGCTTGCGCATGAGCCCGGCCATGTCCCGCATTTCCTGATCTGGGATCCGGATGATGCTGCGACGGTGCTGGTCAGCATCGGCAAGTCAATCGACGGCGACCCGGCCGACAATCGCCTCGCCAAAGTGGATGCCTATCGCGCCACCTATCTTGAAGCGCCCGATGTCACGGGCCGCTTCACTTACATCATGCTGAAACTGCACACCGACATGTTCGCAGGGCTGCCGGGCAAGCTGTTCCTCGGTCTGATGGGCTTTCTGTTCTGCATCGCCATCGTTTCCGGCATCGTTGTGTATGCGCCTTCGATGCGGAAGCTTCGCTTCGGGGCCTATCGCAGGGATCGGCCGCGGATCGTGCGATGGCTCGATATTCATAATTTGTCCGGCATCCTGCTGGTGATGTGGATGCTGGTGGTCGGCTTCACCGGGGTGATCAACACCTGGGCCGATCTCGTGCTCAAGGTGTGGGAGTTCGGCCAGCTCGGCGAAATGACGGCGCCCTACAAGGATCGGCCACTGCCGGTGAATCCCGCGTCCATCGATGCCGCAGTCAATCTTGCGCGCAAGATCGCGCCAGACATGAAGCCGGCTTTTGTCGCATTTCCCGGTTCGATCTTCAGCAGCCGCGCGCACTATGCCGTCTTCATGCGCGGCAACACGCCACTGACGTCGCGGCTTGCCCGGCCGGTGCTGATCGACGCGCAGACCGGCGCCTTTACCGAGACCAGGGACCTGCCATGGTATGTCAAAACCCTGCTGATCTCGCAGCCGCTACATTTCGGCGACTATGGCGGACTGCCGCTGCGGATCATCTGGGCAATCCTCGATATCGTCACCATCGTGGTGCTGATCACAGGACTCTATCTGTGGCTCCGGCGACGACAACCGGTCAGGGCTCGCACGCGATCGCATGCTGAGGCGAGCCAAGCCGAGCAGGTGCTCTCGTCATGACGGATCCGGCGTTGCCGCAACACAGCGCGCGTTCCGATCGTCAGACCATCGGGCAGATCTTCCGCATGCCGACTGTGATCGGCGTGCTCAGCTCGATCGGCCTGGTGTCCGCGCTGGTCGGCGACGACGTATGGGATGGCGTGTCGTGGCTAACGCTGGGCCTTGCGATTGCGTTGTTCGCTTACTTTCTGCTTCGGCCGCGCCGCATGTCGTGAGCGCGTTCATACAGGGGGGCATCAGCATGGGATTCGGCTTCAAGGGCCCGCGCGCGGGACAGGTCATCGCTGATGAGGCAGCTTTACGCACGGTGTATCCCGAAGTGTCCAATCCGGTGCGCGACAAGGCGATTGATCATATCGACGACTTCGCGCGGCAGTTCATCGCGCTCTCGCCGTTTTTCTGCATCGGATCGAGCCGACCCGACAGCCTCGCGGATGTGTCGCCGCGCGGCGGCGAGCCGGGCTTTGTCCATGTGCTCGACGACAAACGGATCGCATTTCCGGACCGGCCCGGCAACAACCGGCTGGATACGCTGACCAACCTCGTGCATGCGCCAGCGGCAGGATTGCTGTTCCTGATCCCCGGCTTCGAGGAGACCCTGCGCATCAACGGGACGGCTTCGATCACAACCGATGCTGAACTGATGGAGCGCTTTATGGCCGATGGCAAACTGCCGCGTTCGGTCATCGTGGTGGAGGTGGTCGAAGTCTATCTACATTGTAGCAAGGCGCTGAAGCGGTCCGAGCTGTGGAATCCAGACAAGCGCATCGATCGATCGGTGCTGCCGACCTGGGGGCAGATGCTGCGAAAGCAGGGACGCGCATTCGTGCCGGCCAAACTGATCGACTTCGTGATCGGCCAGGACGCCAAGCGAAACCTGTATTGAGGCGGTTCGTTCGTTTGAATTTGCGGCCGAAAACGCCGAGCTTGATCGAATAGTCGTTCGGGCATCGCCTCTGCGGCCGTGATCAGCTGGTCGAGGCAAATGTTTCTGGGCTCTTCCTTCGGTGTCGGGAGGAAGCCAAAACCATCGCCTTGCAAAGCCTCACGCTTGTTCTCCTCGAGACAATTCTTCAAAACCTCAGAACACGCTCTACGTGCTAGGACCATCGCACGCCAATGTTCCTGCGATGTTCTTGCGTTGTCTTAATCAGCGCCGAAGCGGGGGTAGCGCGGGACGATAGAGTCTTCGGCCTGTCAATCGATTTGGAAGCAAACTGCCGCTTTGGCGGCCCTGGCGGAAAGATACTGGCAGGGAAAGGCCGAGGCCGTTTGCTGCAGCCGCATCTTGCCGGAGAGGCCTGAGAGGTGCTTCGGTAAATTGCCTAGTGTTCTCAACGGCCGATTGGACCATAGTCCGATGTGCCACAGACCTTTGGCTCGAAAGTCCAGAATTTTCGGTGTCCCAGCACCGCCGTCGTTGCCGCTCTGACCGTGATCCCCCGCACATGATCGATATCCTCAATCTGGCGCTTCCGTATTTCGGGCTGATCTTCGTCGGCTTCGCCTGTGGCCGGCTGAAACGGCTTCCGGAGAACGGCCTGGCCTGGATGAACTTCTTCCTGCTGTACGTGTCGCTGCCGGCGCTGTTCTTCCGCATCATGTCGAAGACGCCGTTCGAGGAACTGAACAACCTGCCGTTCGTGCTGGCGACGACGCTCGGCACCGCCATCGCGTTCTTTCTATCCGGCGCGCTCGGCCGGATCATCGGCGGGCTGTCGATCCGCGAAGCGACCATGGCGAGCCTCGCCGGCGGCTATGGCAATATCGGCTATATGGGGCCGGGGCTGGCGCTGGCGGTGCTGGGGCCCAAGGCCGCCGTGCCGGTGGCGCTGATCTTCTGCTTCGACAGCATCTTCCTGTTCTCGATCGTCCCGGTTGCGATGGCGCTGACCGCGGGCCAGCGGCGGCCGCTGCTGCCGACGATCCTGCACGTCGTGCGCGAGATCGTGCTGCATCCGCTGATCGTCGCGGCCTATCTCGGCGCCGCGGCCGCCGCGCTGCACCTGCATTTGCCGGCAGCGGTCGACAACACGCTGCAGTTTCTGCAGAACGCCGCCGCGCCGGTGGCGCTGTTCACGCTCGGCGTCACCGTCGCGCTACGCCCGTTCGGTCGCGTGCCGTGGGAGATTCCGTCACTGATCGGCGTGAAGCTGCTGCTGCATCCGGTGATCGCGCTCGGCCTGATGCTGGCGTTCGGACCGTTCACGCCGGAATGGGCCGGCACCGCAGTGCTGATGGCGTCGCTGCCGCCTGCGCTCAACGTCTTCGTGATCGCGCGTCAGTACAACACCTGGGTCGAGCCGGCGTCGGTCGCAGTGCTGATCGGCACGTTCGTGTCGGTCATCACGCTGACCACCGTGATGTGGTTGATCAAGACCGGCCACATGCCGCTGCTGTAACGATCAGAGCGACCGCCAGAACGGCGACAGACCTTCGCGCATCGCCATCCGCCGCAGCGGTCCGACCGAACTGATCAGTTGCATGCCGGCCGCGCGAGCCGCCTGCGCCGGCAACAGATTGCTCAGTAGCGTGCGATTGGCCATATCGATCGCGAAGGTGCGGCTGGCGACGTCGGCGCCGCGGGCACGGCCGAACCGCGCGATCACCGCGTCGCTGCCAGGATCTTGATCGCGCGCCATCGCGTCCTCGACGATGTCGGCAATGTCGCCGGCGTCGCGTAGGCCCATATTCAGTCCCTGCGCGCCGATCGGCGGCACCACATGGGCGGCTTCGCCGACCAGAACGATACGGTTGCGGCCATAGGCGCTCGGCTTTTCGATCGCGAGCGGAAACAGATTGCGCCCCGGCTCGACGCTGACCTTGCCGAAGATCGAATGCGATTGTTTCTCGGCGGCGGCCGACAATTCGTCGTCGCTGAGCGCCATCAGCCGCTGCGCTTCTTTCGGCGCGGCGACCCAGACGATGCTCATGCGACGGCCGGGCAGCGGAACGAACACGCACGGGCCTTCGGCGGTGTGGAATTCGGTCGAGATCTCGTTGTGCGGCCGTGACGTTGTGATGTTGAAGGTGAGGGCGGACTGGTTCAGCGCGCGACTGCGAACCGTGATGCCGGCGGCCTTGCGGCACGGCGAGTGGCGGCCGTCGGCGCCGATCACCAGCCGGCCGGCAATCGTCTCGCCCTGCCGGGTGCGGACAACAGCGGAGTCGTCCCGCGGCGCGACCGACTCGGCCTCGTCGTCGAAGCGATCGAGATTGCCGATCTCCTCGGCGGCCGCTTCCAGCGCCACCATCAAATTGCGGTTCTCGATGTTATAGCCGAACGCGTCCATGCCGATTTCGGCGGAGGTGAACCGAACCTCCGGGGCGCGGATCAGCCGGCCGGTGTCGTCGACCAGCCGCATCGTGCGCAGCGCCGCGGCCTTGCCGGCGCAGCGGCCCCAGACGCCGAGCTTCTCCAACAGGTCGATCGAATCGCCGAGCAGTGCCGTGGTGCGGTTGTCGGCGTAGGGCGCCTTGCGGGCGACCAGGGCGGTCAAGGCACCGGTGCCGGCCACCGCGAGCGCGGCCGCCAGTCCGGCGGGGCCGCCGCCGACGACGATGACATCATAACGGTTGGGTTCGATCAGGCTCTGGGTCATGCTGGAGACAATCGTCAGTCGCCGCGCCGATTTCAAGCCCGTACCGGAACATTAACGCTGCTGCGGTTTGGCGCGGCCGTTCAGGCGGACGGATAGGCAGACCCGCTGCGAACCTGATATGCCGATGATCAGATGAATCCGCTGGACCAGACGCCATCGCCGCCGGCCACGCGCACCCGCCGCCTGGCCGCGTTCTCGGTGCATCTGCTGACCGCCGCCGGCGCCGGCATTGCGCTGTTGGCGATGCTGGAGGCTGTCCGCGCCCATTGGGCCGCGATGTTCGGCTGGCTCGGGCTGGCGCTGCTGGTGGACGCGATCGACGGTCCGCTCGCCCGCCGCCTCGACGTCGGCCGGCTGCAGCCAGACTGGTCGGGCGACGTGCTCGATCTCGTTGTCGACTTCCTGACCTATGTGTTCGTCCCGGCCTACGCGATCGCGGCCAGCGGGCTGCTGCTGCCGATCGCCGCGCCGGTGCTTGGTGTCGGCATCGTGGTCAGTTCGGCACTCTATTTCGCCGACCGGCGGATGAAGACGGACGACAATCACTTTCGCGGGTTCCCTGCGTTGTGGAATGCGGCGGCGTTCTACCTGTTCCTGCTGCATCCGCCCGCGCTGATCGGAAGTCTCGCCATTGCCGCTCTGATCGTGCTGACGTTTGTTCCTGTGCATGTACTGCACCCGGTTCGGGTAGCGCGACTACGCGAATTCAACCTGACGCTGATGGCGCTCTGGAGTGTGCTGGCGGCCTATGCCCTCGTGCGACACTTCGCCGTGCCGGCCCCAATCACCATCACGCTTTGTGCGATAGCGCTCTATATAGTCGCGGCTGACGCCGCAATCCGCATCTATCAACGAGTCCGAAGATGATCGACCTGATCTACAGCCCGGAAGCCTGGGCTGCACTGCTGACCCTGACCGCGCTCGAGATCGTGCTCGGCATCGACAACATCATCTTCCTCTCGGTGCTGGTGTCCCGCATCCCCGAACCGCAGGCGACTCGCGCCCGCCGGATCGGTCTGGCGCTCGCGCTGATCTTCCGCCTGATTCTCCTCAGCCTGCTGGTCTGGCTGACCGGGCTCACGGCACCGGTCTTCAGTCTGGCCGGGCAGGACTTCTCATGGCGCGACATCATCCTGATCCTCGGCGGTCTGTTCCTGATCGCCAAGGCGACGCACGAGATCCACGCCGAGGTCGAAGCACGCGACGCCGAGCACAAGACCTCGGACGTGCAGAAGGCGTTCTTCTGGGTGATCGTGCAGATTGTCATCATCGACCTGGTGTTCTCGGTCGACTCGATCATCACGGCGATCGGCATGGCCGAGCATATCGAGATCATGGTCGCCGCGGTGCTGATCGCGATGGCGGTGATGTACATCTCGTCCGGCCCGGTGGCGCGGTTCGTCTCCGAACATCCGACCACGAAGATGCTGGCGCTGGCATTCCTGGTGCTGATCGGTGTCGCGCTGGTGGCAGACGGCTTCGAGTTTCACATTCCGCGCGGCTACATCTACTTCGCGATCCTGTTCTCGGCCGCGGTCGAACTGTTCAACGTCCTGGCGAAACGCAACCGCAGCAAAGCGCTCTGACGCCTGCTGCGGAGGCCGCTCCTCCCCAACGACGGTCGGTTGACAATGCCATGGGGATGGCATTCGGTTGCCGGGCAGATTTATTCCCAAGGGGACGAGAATGACAAAAGCGGTGCGGGTGCATCAGGTTGGCGGGCCGGAGGCGCTGGTCTATGAGGACGTCGAACTGACGCCTCCCGGCGATGGCGAAGTCCGCATCCGCCAGCATGCCGTCGGGCTGAACTATATCGACGTGTACTTCCGCACCGGCCTGTACAAGGCGCCGACGATGCCGTTCGTCGCCGGCAACGAGGCGGCCGGCGAGGTGGTGGCGGTCGGTCCGCACGTCACCAATTTCCACCCCGGTGACCGCGTCGCCTATTACTCGAACCTCGGCGGCTATGCGACCGAGCGCAACATCGAGGCCGCGAGGCTGGTCAAGCTGCCCGATCATATCACCTATGAGCAAGGCGCCGTGCTCATGCTCAAGGGGCTGACTGTGTGGTATCTGCTGCACAAGACCTTCAAGGTCGAGTCCGGCCATCGCGTCTTGATCCATGCGGCGGCTGGCGGCATAGGCCTGCTCGCGTGCCAGTGGGCACGGGCGCTCGGTGCTCATGTGATCGGCACCGTCGGTTCCAAGGCGAAGGCTGATCTGGCGCTCGCCAATGGCTGCGATCACGTCATCCTTTACAACGAGGAAGACTTCGTCGCGCGGGTGAAGCAGATCAGCCGCAACGAACTCTGCGACGTGGTCTATGACGGCGTCGGCAAGACCACGTTCCCGGGCTCGCTGAAGTGCATCAAGCCGCGCGGCCTGTTCGTGTCGTTCGGCAATGCCTCAGGCCCGGTGCCGCCGTTCTCGCTCGCCGAACTCAACGCCCACGGCTCGCTGTTCGCGACCCGTCCGAAGCTCAACGACTACATCGGCACCCGCAAGGAACTGATCGAAGGCGCCGACACGCTGTTCTCGGCGGTGATCGAGGGCAAGCTGCACGTGCCGATCAATCACGCCTACGCGCTGAAGGACGCCGCCAAGGCGCATATCGATCTGGAAGGGCGCGTGACGACAGGTGCGTCGATCTTGAAGCCGTAAGGCACAGCGGCTGTCTCACAAGACGTCGTCGTCCCCCGCGAAAGCGGGGGATCCAGTATTGCAGAGAGTTGAGGGCCGATCGCCAGCGCTCTGGATACTGGGTCGCCCGGTCAAGCCGGGCGATGACTACTGAAAGTGTGTCGACTGCCGCGGGGAGAAGACGCTGGCGCGATCGCCCGACTTTGCTACTCGACTCAGAACCCCGCCACCGTCCCGTGCAGATCATACGCGTCGGCGCGGTCGATCTTGGCGGTGACGATTTCGCCGACGCGGAGCGGGCGGCGGCTGGTTAGATAGACGCTGCCGTCGATTTCGGGTGCGTCCGCCTTGGAGCGCCCCTTGGCGACAGTGGGGCCGATCTCGTCGATGATCACCTGCTGGCGCGTGCCGACCTTGCGCTTCAGCCGCCGCGCCGAGATCGCTTGCTGGCGTGACATCAGCCGGTTCCAGCGGTCCTGCTTGACCTCGTCGCTGACCTGGCCCTCGATCGCGTTCGACGGTGCGCCGGCGACCGGCTCGTATTTGAACGCGCCCAGTCGGTCGATCTCCGCTTCGTCGAGCCAGTCGAGCAGGAACTCGAAGTCGCGCTCGGTTTCGCCAGGGAAGCCGACGATGAAGGTCGAGCGCAGCGCCAGCTCGGGACATTCGGCGCGCCAGCGCTTGATCCGGTCGAGCGTCTTGTCCTGCGCGGCCGGGCGCTTCATCAGTTTGAGCACGTCGGGGCTGGCGTGCTGGAACGGGATGTCGAGATAGGGCAGCACCTTGCCTTCGGCCATCAGGCCGATCACTTCGTCGACATGCGGATAGGGATAGACGTAGTGCAGCCGCACCCAGGCGCCGAGCTCGCCGAGTTCGCGGGCGAGGTCGATGAACTTGGCACGGACCGAGCGATCCTTCCAGGTGCTCTCGGCGTATTTCAGGTCGACGCCATAGGCCGAGGTGTCCTGCGAGATCACCAGCAGTTCCTTGACGCCGGCCGCGACCAGCTTCTCGGCTTCGCGCAGCACTTCGGCGGCGGGGCGCGAGACGAGATCGCCGCGCAGCTTCGGAATTATGCAGAAGCTGCAGCGATTGTTGCAGCCCTCGGAAATCTTCAAATACGCGTAGTGCCGCGGCGTCAGCCGGATGCCTTGCTCGGGCACGAGGTCGAGATGCGGATTGTGCAGCGCCGGCTTGGCGCGGTGCACCGCATCGAGCACGCTCTCATATTGCTGCGGACCGGTGATCGACAGCACGCCCGGATAGGCCTGCTCGATCTGCTCGGGCTCGGCACCCATGCAGCCGGTGACGATCACCTTGCCGTTGCTGGCCATCGCTTCGCCGATCGCCGCCAGCGACTCCTGCTTGGCGCTGTCGAGGAAGCCGCAGGTGTTCACGATCACCAGATCAGCGCCGTCGTGCTGCCGCGCGAGTTCGTAACCCTCGGCGCGCAACCGGGTGATGATCCGCTCGGAATCCACCAGCGCTTTCGGGCATCCCAACGAGACGAAACTGATCTTTGGCGCTGCGGCCTGCTGCATTGGTCCAAAACTGCCTGATTGAAGGCCCCGAGCTAAACCGGTTCGACTGTCCTGGCAAGCCTGCCCGGAACTGAAGCCGCGCTAGAACGGACATCTCCGAAGCCGGTTCCCCTGAGAGAATTCGTTCTAGCACGGGGACCCGAGCGACAGGTTCATTGTTATTACGGCGGCCGCCTTGCGGACGCAGGCGTTCAGGCTTTTCTGTTGCTCTGGAACACGGGAGTGCGAACGATGCGACGGCAGGTTTCACCGATTCAGACCCAGGCGGCCCCGCGTGAGCGGACCTGGCCGGCGTTCCTTGCCAATGCCGAGGTTCTGATGGTCAGCGCTGCCTTCGGCCTGATCGCTGCAATCGTCATCGGCGCTCCGCATTTGCGGCTGCCGTAGCATCAGTCGTGAGAGCCGCTGCCGGCCTGGGTTCGCACGACCCGCGCGGCGGGTGCGATTGCCGAGTTGGCAAAGTGACGAACTATGACGCTGGCTAAGGCCTCCGCAGCGGCATTGGAACTGCGAGCAGACCGATAGAGCACGAGGTCGACTTTCGGCAGCGCTGGGAAGGTGTCGCCTCGGCCCAACACACGCATCCCCGGCAGCACTGAACTCTTTCCGACCACGCTGACGGCAATCCCGGCGAACACCGCGGCTTGAATGCCGCTGATGCTTTCGCTGACGCAGCTGAGCCGCCACGTCCGGCCGATGCTTTCCAGCGCAGCCAGTCCGAAATCGCGGAAGATGTTGCCGGGCGGCAGCATCGCCAGCGGCACCGGATTGTCGAGGTGGACCGAACCGCGCTCGGACGCCACCCACACCAGCGTTTCCTGTGCTACCAACTCGCCGACCTTGAACGCCGGCATGCCGGTGACGATCGCAAGATCGATCTCTGCACGCTCGACCGCCGCCATCAGCTTGCTCGACAGCGTGCATCTGAGTTCGACGTCGACATTAGGATAGGCGCTGCGAAACTCGGCCAGGATGCCGGGAAGCAAATACGCTGCGTATAGATCCGGTATTCCGAGCACGACGACGCCGTCGAGCTTAGGTGCAGCGAGCCGTGCGCGTAGCTCGTCCTGCAGACCCATGATGGTGCGCGCATAGCCGAGCACCAGCTCGCCGTGATTGGTCAACACAAGCCTGCGGCCGACCTTTGAGAACAGCGGCGCGCCGGTGGCTTCCTCCAGCCGGTTTAGTTGCAGGCTGACGGCCGGCTGGGTTCTTCCAAGCCGGCGCGATGTTTCCGAGAAGCTGCCAGTCTGAACCAGGACGATGAAGGTCTGCAGCAGGCGAAGATCGAGCGGAGCGAGCATCGTTCTATTAAGCCCGCTTATCAAAACGATATAAACAATAAATTTCACCTGTTGTTGCGTCGCACATACAGTGGCTTGCCGGGAACATCAGCGAGGAAGCCATGCACACCACCAGTCGCCGTCAGTTCATCCGCCTCGGGGGCCCCCCCCCCCCCCCCGCCGCCCCCCCCCCCCCCCCCCCCCC
>NZ_JAJNAL010000060.1 GCF_022271405.1 Rhodopseudomonas infernalis
CCCCCCCCCCCCCCCAACCCCCCCCACCCCCCCCCCCCCCCCCCCCCCCCCCCCCCCCCCCGCCGCGGGGGGGGGGGGGGGGGGGGGGGGCCCCCCCCACGCAGGCACAGTGCCTGGGGACCCCCACCCCCGACCCCTCCCCGCAAGGAGGAGGGGTGCCAATGACGCAGCGCTCTCCGCTACCTGAAATGACGAGCCGTTAGTTTCATCCCCACTCGCGAAGTGACCGCATGACCCATCCCGGTGAGCAGTACTACCCGCCCGGCCTTCGCTGGGATGCAGAGATCGCGAGCGGCACGTTGCCGGATCTGCTGGCGCAGGCGGCAGCTGACTACACCGATCGCCCCGCGCTGGAATTCCGCGACCGGCAGATCACCTACACCCAGCTGCAGAACCACGCCGACACCGCCGCCGCGGCGCTGCTCGCGGCGGGCTACGGCCCCGGCGCCTCGGTCGCGCTGTTTCTCGGAAACACGCCGGATCATCCGATCAATTTCTTCGGCGCGCTGAAAGCCGGCGCCCGTGTGGTGCATCTGTCGCCGCTCGATGGCGAGCGGGCATTGTCGCACAAGCTCAGCGATTCCGGCGCGCGCGTGCTGATCACCACCGAGTCCGCCGCGCTGCTGCCGATGGCCGAGAAGTTTCTCGCCAAGGGGCTGCTCGACCGCCTGATCGTCTGCGCCGACGCGGCGTGGGGCGTCTCGACCGCGCCGCTGGCGCCGCTCCCGAACGATCCGCGCGTGATCCGCTACGCCGATTTCGTCAGGGATGCCAAGCCGCCCGCCGCCTGGCCGCCGATCAACAAGCACGACATCGCGCTGCTGCAATACACCGGCGGCACCACCGGCCTGCCGAAAGGCGCGATGCTGACGCACGCCAACCTGACCTCGGCGGTGTCGATCTTCGACCTGTGGCGCGTGGTGCGCGACGCGCCGGACGGCCAGTCGCGCGTGATCTGCGTGCTGCCGCTGTTCCACATCTACGCGCTGACGGTGATCCTGACGCGCGGCCTGAAGCGCGGCGAGCTGCTGTCGCTGCATCAGCGCTTCGACGTCGCGGCGATCTTCCACGACATCGAGAACAAGCGCGCCACCGCGTTCCCGGGCGTGCCGACGATGTGGATCGCGCTCGCCAACGATCCGTCGCTGGAGAGCCGCGATCTGTCGTCGCTGGTGACGGCGGGCTCCGGCGGCGCTCCGCTGCCGGTCGAGGTCGCGCGGCTGTTCGAGCGCAAAACGGGGCTGCAGCTCAAGAGCGGCTGGGGCATGACCGAGACCTGCTCGCCCGGCACCGGCCATCCGCCGGTCGGCCCGGACAAGCCCGGCTCGATCGGCCTGATGCTGCCGGGCATCGAAATGGACGTGGTGTCGCTGCAGGATGCCACCAAGGTGCTGCCGCCGGGCGAGGTCGGCGAGATCCGCGTGCGCGGGCCGAACGTCACCAAGGGCTATTGGAACCGGCCGAACGAAACCGCGGAATCCTTCGTGGGCGACCGTTTTCTCACCGGCGATATTGGCTATATGGACAGCGACGGCTATTTCTTCCTGGTCGACCGCAAGAAGGACATGATCATCTCCGGCGGCTTCAACGTCTATCCGCAGATGATCGAGCAGGCGATCTATGAGCATCCCGCCGTGCAGGAAGTGATCGTCATCGGCATCCCGGACGATTATCGCGGCGAAGCCGCGAAGGCGTTCGTCAAGCTGCGCGACGGCGCCGCGCCGTTCACGATCGAGGATCTCCGCGCATTCCTCACCGGCAAGCTCGGCAAGCACGAGCTGCCCACCGCCGTCGAATTCGTCGACGAATTGCCGCGCACGCCGGTCGGCAAATTGTCGCGTCACGAACTACGTAGTCAAATCTCACCCCACCTCAAAGCCCAAGCGTAAAACAGGCAAGGAGCCCGCTCATGACCGAGGCCGTTATCGTTTCCACCGCGCGCACGCCGATCGGCAAGGCGTATCGCGGTGCCCTCAACGCCACCGAGGGCGCAACCTTGCTTGGCCACGCCATCGAGCACGCCGTCAAGCGCGCCGGCATCGACCCGAAGGAGGTCGAGGATGTGGTGATGGGCGCGGCGATGCAGCAGGGCGCCACCGGCGGCAACATCGCCCGCAAGGCGCTGCTGCGCGCCGGCCTGCCGGTGACCACCGCCGGCACCACGATCGACCGCCAGTGCGCCTCCGGCCTGCAGGCGATGGCGCTGGCGGCACGCTCGGTGATCTTCGACGGCGTCGAGATCGCGGTCGGCGGGGGCGGCGAGTCGATCTCGCTGGTGCAGAACGACAAGATGAACACCTTCCACGCCGTAGATCCCGCGCTCGAGGCGATGAAGGGCGACGTCTACATGGCGATGCTCGACACCGCCGAAACCGTCGCCAAGCGCTACAACATTTCGCGCGAGCGCCAGGACGAGTACTCGCTGGAAAGCCAGCGCCGCACCGCGGCCGCGCAGCAGGGCGGCAAGTTCGCCGACGAGATCGCGCCGATTGCGACCAAGATGGGCGTCGTCGACAAGGCCACCGGCGCGGTGTCGTTCAAGGACATCACGCTGTCGCAGGACGAGGGCCCGCGGCCGGAGACGACAGCCGAAGGCCTCGCCGGCCTCAAGGCCGTGCGCGGCGAGGGCTTCACCATCACCGCCGGCAATGCCAGCCAGCTCTCGGACGGCGCCTCGGCCACGGTGATCATGAGCGACAAGACGGCGGCCGCGAAGGGCCTCAAGCCGCTCGGCATCTTCCGCGGCATGGTCTCCTACGGCTGCGAGCCGGACGAGATGGGGATCGGCCCGGTGTTCGCGGTGCCGCGCCTCCTGAAGCGTCATGGCCTCAGCGTCGACGACATCGGCCTGTGGGAGCTCAACGAGGCCTTCGCCGTGCAGGTGCTCTACTGCCGCGACAAGCTCGGCATCGATCCGGAGAAGCTCAACGTCAACGGCGGCGCGATCTCGGTCGGCCATCCCTACGGCATGTCGGGCGCACGCCTCGCCGGCCACGCGCTGATCGAAGGCCGCCGCCGCAACGCCAAATACGCAGTCGTCACCATGTGCGTCGGCGGCGGCATGGGCTCGGCGGGCCTGTTCGAGATCGTGCAGTAACTAATCGCCGCGTAACGCGACGCAACCTCTCCCCGCGCGCGGGGAGAGGTCGGATTGCGCAGCAATCCGGGTGAGGGGGCTCCTCCGCGAGGCCGAGAGTTCGCGCTCGCGTCGCCCCTCACCCCAACCCTCTCCCCGCAAGAGCGGGGCGAGGGAGCGGGCTGCCGGCGCGGCGACGACTGAGTGACAACTGATCTGATTGACCCCAGGAGGATCCGATGGATCTGAATTTCACCAAGGAAGAAATCGCGTTTCGCGACGAGGTGCGGCAGTTCTTCAAGGACAACGTGCCGCCGAAGACCCGCCAGAAGCTGGTCGAGGGCCGGCATCCGTCCAAGGACGACATGGTGGAGTGGTATCGCATCCTCCACAAGAAGGGCTGGGGCGTGACGCACTGGCCGAAGGAATATGGCGGCACCGGCTGGAGCAGCGTGCAGCACTACATCTTCAACGAAGAGCTGCAGGCTGCGCCCGCGCCGCAGCCGCTCGCCTTCGGTGTGTCGATGGTCGGCCCGGTGATCTACACCTTCGGCAGCGAGGAGCAGAAGAAGCGCTTCCTGCCGCGCATCGCCAGCGTCGAGGATTGGTGGTGCCAGGGCTTCTCCGAGCCGGGCTCGGGTTCGGATCTCGCCTCGCTCAAGACCAAGGCCGAGAAGAAGGGCGACAAGTGGATCATCAACGGCCAGAAGACCTGGACCACGCTGGCGCAGTATGCCGACTGGATCTTCTGCCTGTGCCGCACTGATCCGGCCGCCAAGAAGCAGTCGGGCATTTCCTTCATCCTGGTCGACATGAAGTCGAAGGGCATCACGGTGCGCCCGATCCAGACCATCGATGGCGGCAAGGAAGTCAACGAAGTGTTCTTCGACGACGTCGAAGTGCCGCTGGAAAATCTCGTCGGTGAGGAGAACAAGGGCTGGGACTACGCCAAGTTCCTGCTCGGCAACGAGCGCACCGGCATCGCCCGCGTCGGTATGTCGAAAGAGCGCATCCGCCGCATCAAGGAGCTCGCCGCCAAGGTCGAGTCCGGCGGCAAGCCGGTGATCGAGGACAGCAAGTTCCGTGAGAAGCTGGCCGCGGTCGAGATCGAGCTGAAGGCGCTCGAACTCACGCAGCTGCGCGTCGTCGCCGACGAAGGCAAGCACGGCAAGGGCAAGCCGAACCCGGCGTCGTCGGTGCTGAAGATCAAGGGCTCCGAGATCCAGCAGGCGACCACCGAGCTGTTGATGGAAGTGATCGGTCCGTTCGCCGCGCCCTACGACGTGCACGGCGACGACGACAGCAACGAGACCATGGATTGGACTGCGCAGATCGCGCCGAGCTACTTCAACAACCGCAAGGTGTCGATCTACGGCGGCTCGAACGAGATCCAGCGCAACATCATCACCAAGGCGGTGCTCGGGCTGTAAGGCGCGATGCGAGGCGTCTCCTAACCTCTCCCCGCGCGCGGGGAGAGGTCGACCGGCGAAGCCGGTCGGCTGAGGGGGCGCTTCAGCGCGGCCGAGCCTTCGAGACTCGCGGAGACGCCCCCTCACCCCGACCCTCTCCCCGCAAGCGGGGAGAGGGAGCACGGCCACCGAATTTCTCAAGGAAGCATCACCATGGATTTTGATTTGTCGGAAGAGCAGCGGCTCCTCAAGGACAGCGTCGAGGGGCTGCTGAAGTCCTCGTACGATTTCGACAGCCGCAAGAAGTACGCCAAGGAAAAGGACGGCTGGAGCCGTGACGTCTGGGGCAAGTTCGCCGAGCAGGGCCTGCTCGGCCTGCCGTTCTCCGAAGAAGACGGCGGCTTCGGCGCCGGCGCGGTCGAGACCATGATCGTCATGGAAGCGCTCGGCCATTCGCTGGTGCTCGAGCCCTATCTGCCGACCGTGATCGTCGCCGGCGGCTTCCTGCGCCGCGCCGGCTCGGCCGAACAGAAGGCCGCGCATCTGCCCGGCATCATCGACGGCAGCAAGACCTTCGCGTTCGCCCAGCTCGAAAAGAACTCGCGCTGGGATCTCGGCGACGTCACCACCACCGCCAAGAAGAAGGGCGACGGCTGGGTCATCGACGGCGAGAAGTTCGTCGTGCTGAACGGCGAGGCCGCCGACACGCTGGTGGTCACCGCGCGCACCGCGGGCGGCCAGCGTGATCGAAATGGCGTCGGCGTGTTCCTGGTGCCGGCGGACGCCAAGGGCGTGTCGCGCAAGGGCTACCCGACCCAGGACGGCCAGCGCGCCGCCGATATCACCTTCACCGGCGTCGAAGTCGGCGCCGATGCGGCGATCGGCGATCCGGCCAACGGCCTGCCGCTGATCGAGCAGGTGGTCGACGATGCCCGCACCGCGTTGTGCGCGGAGGCGGTCGGCGCGATGGATGAATCGCTCACCACCACGGTCGAGTACATCAAGACCCGCAAGCAGTTCGGCGTGCCGATCGGCAGCTTCCAGGTGCTGCAGCATCGCGCCGCCGACATGTTCGTCGCCTCCGAACAGGCCCGCTCGATGGCGATGCTGGCCACCATGGCGGCGGAGTTCGACGACGCCAAGGAACGCGCCAACGCCATCTCGGCCGCGAAGGTGCAGATCGGCAAGTCGGCCAAGTTCGTCGGCCAGCAGTCGATCCAGCTCCACGGCGGCATCGGCATGACCATGGAAGCCAAGATCGGCCACTACTTCAAGCGGCTGACCATGATCGAGCAGACCTTCGGCGACACCGAGTATCACCTGACCCAGGTCAGCAACGGCGGCGGGCTGATCTAGGCCCCTCCACGAGTCATTCCGGGGCACTCACGAAGTGAGCGAACCCGGAATCTCTCACTTTCGTCATTCCGGGGCGCGCGTAGCGCGAACCCCGGAATGACTTGTACCAACGTCATTGCCGGGCTTGACCCGGCAATCCATCTTCTTCGGAAGAGATGGATGCGCGGGTCAAGCCCGCGCATGACGGCCAGAATGCGGAATAACCGCAAGTAACAACCTTAGGGAGCCCGCCATGACCGCCAATCCGTTCGATCTCACCGGCAAGGTCGCCGTCGTCACCGGCTCGTCGCGCGGCATCGGGCGGGCGTCGGCGGAGCTGCTGGCGAAGCTCGGAGCCAAGGTGGTGGTGTCGAGCCGCAAGGCCGATGCGTGCGAGGAAGTCGCCGAGGGCATCCGCAAGAACGGCGGCGACGCCCACGTCATCGCCTGCAACATCTCGCGCAAGGCCGAGATCGACGCGCTGATCGACGGCACCAATGCCAAATACGGCAAGGTCGACATCCTGGTCTGCAATGCCGCGGTGAATCCGTATTACGGCCCGCTGCTCGAAATTCCGGACGAAGCCTTCGACAAGATCATGGCGTCGAACGTGAAGAGCAATCTGTGGCTGTGCGCCCGCGCCATGCCGCAGATGGCGGAGCGTGGCAACGGCTCGGTGGTGATCATCTCGTCGATCGGCGGCCTGCGCGGCTCCACCGTGATCGGCGCCTACGGCATTTCCAAAGCGGCCGACTTCGCGCTGTGCCGCAGCCTCGCCGGCGAGTACGGCCCGAAGGGCGTCCGCGTCAACGCCATCGCACCAGGCCTGGTCAAGACCGACTTCGCCCGCGCGCTGTGGGAAGACGAAGCCAACCTCAAGCGCCGCACCGCCTCGACCCCGCTGCGCCGCATCGGCGAGCCGCACGAGATCGCCGGCGCCGTCGCGTATCTGGGCTCCGACGCCTCGACCTTCATGACCGGCCAGACCATCGTGATCGACGGCGGCGTGACGACAGCGTCGGTGTAGTTAAACTCCCCACCGCCCTCGGTTGTCATTCCGGGGCGCTCGCGAAGCGAGCGAACCCGGAATCTCTCTTTGCAACAACCTCGGGATTCCGGGTTCGCGCTACGCGCGCCCCGGAATGACGGAGTGAGTTCGTAGGGTGGGCAAAGGCGCGCAGCGCCGTGCCCACGCGGACCGGCTCAGTGCCCGCGTCGCCCCTCACCCCAACCCTCTCCCCGCAAGAGCGGGGCGAGGGAGCGGGCCGGCGCGAGTTGTTCGGTGGTCACACTGCCTCACTCACCTTCGCCCCCGCCACAATCTTGCGCAGCTCCGGCAGGCACGAGCCGCAATTCGTCCCGGCGCGGAGACTTTTGCCGATCGTCTCGACGCTGACGGCGGCGCCGCTTTCGAGTGCGTCACGGATAGTGAGAAGGCCGACGCCGAAGCAGGCGCAGACGATCGGGCCGGCATCTGCGAGGCCGTCGGTGGAGCGGCCGGATAGCACCGCGCGGCGCTGCGCAGTCTCCAGCGCTTCGGCTTCGAACAGCGCTTTGACCGCATCCCATTGCGGCGCGGCCTCGGCCGGGCCGACGAACAGGCAGCCGACCAGTCTGCCGTCCTGAAACGCAGCCGCGCGAAAACTCTGCCGCGGCTCGTCGAGATACTCGGCGAGCTCGACATCGTCGCCGAACAGCGCCGCCGCCTGCGCGCGCCATTCAGCCGCCGGCGCGTTGCTGGCGAACAGCGCCGCCGTGCCGCCGCGCACCGCGACCTTCGCCCACCAGCTCTCCGCCGGGATTGGCAACGCTCCGCGCGACAACGCGAAGCCGCGTAATGCGTAGCTGACCGGTGCGATCGCCGCCGGCGTCGCCTTGGCTTCCGGCTGGCCCGAGAACGGATCGGTGATCGACGCCACCAGCGCGCCGACGCGCGCGGTCGCCGCGGTCTCGCCGCTCCAATGGATCGGCGCGAACAACGCGCCGCGGCGTTGCCCGGCGCTGATCACCACCTTGAGCACGCAGGCGCCGTCGCGCGTCGCCACGCGCGCGAAGCCGCCATCGATAAGGCCATGCCGCGCGGCATCGTCGGGATGCACCTCGACGAACGGCTCCGGCAGATGCGCGCCGAGCCGCGGGCTGAGCCCGGTGCGGGTCATGGTGTGCCACTGGTCGCGGATGCGGCCGGTGTTCAGCACCAGCGGGAATGCGGGCGAGGAGGCCTCATGCAGCGCAGGCCTCTCCGGCGCGATCAGCCGCGCCTTGCGGTCCGGCGTGTAGTAACCGCCCGCCGCGAAGAAGCGCGAGTCGGCGAGCGGTCCGCCCGCGCGCGCTGGCCACTGCACCGGATCGAGCGCGTTGAAGGCGTCGTCACTCAGCGTCGCCAGCGCGCCGATGTCGAAATCACGCGCGCCGTCGTTCTCGAAGGCTGACAGCGCGGCGTGCTCGCGGAAGATGTCCGCGGCGGACCGATAGGCGAAAGCGTCGCCGAAGCCCATCCGCTGCGCCACTTGGCTGACGGCCCACCAATCCGGCCGCGCGTCGCCGGGCAGCGGCAGGAACGCGCGTTGCCGCGAGATCCGGCGCTCCGAATTGGTGACGGTGCCGTCCTTCTCGCCCCATGCCGCAGCGGGCAGCAGCACATGCGCGCCGGCGGCGACGGTGTCGTTGCTGATCACGTTCTCGGAGATCACAAGCAGATCGAGCGTCTTCAGCGCCTCCTGCACGAAGCCGGCGCGTGGCAGCGACACCGCCGGGTTGGTCGCCATGATCCACAGCGCCTTGATCTCGCCGCGACCGATCGCGTCGAACAGTTGCACAGCCTTCAGCCCCTCGCGCTGCGCCATGTTTGGCGCGCGCCAGAACCGGCCGACGCGGTCGATCGCCTCCGCGTCGAACCCCATATGGGCGGCGAGCTGATTGGCGAGGCCGCCGACCTCGCGCCCGCCCATCGCATTGGGCTGGCCGGTGAGCGAGAACGGCCCCATGCCGGGCCTGCCGATCCGCCCGGTGGCGAGATGGCAGTTGATGATCGCATTCACCTTGTCGGTGCCCTGCGCCGATTGGTTGACGCCCTGCGAATAGCAAGTAATGACCTTCTCGGTGCCGCGGAACAGCGCGAAGAACCGCGCGACGTCCGTCGCATCCACGCCAGTCGCCGCCGCCGTCGCGGTGAGATCCGGCGCGATCTCGCGGGCGCGCACCAGCGCTTCGGTGAAGCCGGTGGTGTGGGCTTCGAGATAGGCGTCGTCGAGCGCCAGCGTGTCGGCGAGATGCACCAGCAGGCCGCTGAATAAAGCGGTGTCCATGCCGGGCGCCACCGCCAGATGCAGATCATCGTCTTCGACGCTCGCGGTGCGGCGCGGATCGATCACCACGATCTTCGCACCGCGTGCGCGCTTGTTGGCGAGCATGCGCTGATACAGCACCGGATGGCACCACGCCGCGTTGGAGCCGACCAGCACGATCAGATCGGCCGCGTCGAGATCGGCGTAGCTGCCCGGCACGGTGTCGCTGCCGAAGGCGCGGCGATGGCCGGCGACCGAGGAGGCCATGCACAACCGCGAATTGGTGTCGACATTGGCCGAGCCGATGAAGCCCTTCATGAGCTTGTTGGCGACGTAGTAATCCTCTGTGAGGAGTTGGCCCGAGAGATAGAACGCGACCGAGTCTGGGCCGTGCTTGGCGATGGTCTCGGCGAAGCCATCAGCGACGCGCGTCAGCGCGTCATCCCACGCCACGCGCACCATCGTGCCATCGGCGCCGCGCCGCATCGGGTGCAGCAGCCGTGTCTCCAGCGCCAGCGTTTCGCCGAGCGCCGAGCCCTTCGAGCACAGCCGGCCGAAATTCGCCGGGTGCTCCGGATCGCCGCTGATCGCCGCGCCGCCGCTTCCGTCCGGCTTGGCGAGGACGCCGCAGCCGACGCCGCAATAGGCGCAGGTGGTGCGCACCGCCGGCGGATGCTGCGCGGAAGCGTTCATCAGTAGACGTCCTGCTGATAGCGGCCGTGTTTCTTCAGGTCGGAGACGAAGGCGGTCGCCTCCGCGGCGCTGCGCGCGCCGTGCTGCGCGACGATATCGACCAGCGCAAGCTCGACATCCTTCGCCATTCGCTTGGCGTCGCCGCAGACATAGATATTGGCGCCCTCGGTGAGCCAGCTCCACAGATCGCGGCCGACCTCGCGCATGCGGTCCTGCACGTAGATCTTCTCGCCGCTATCGCGCGACCACGCCAGCGACAGCCGCGTCAAGAGGCCGGAGCGCTTCATCGCATTCAGTTCGTCGTCGTAGAAGAAATCGCAAGCCGAGCGCTGATGGCCGAAGAACAGCCAGTTCTTGCCCGGCGCCTGCACCGCCTGGCGCTCATGCAGGAAGGCGCGGAACGGCGCGACGCCGGTGCCGGGGCCGATCATGATGATCGGCTGATTGGGATCGGCCGGCAGCGCGAAATTGTGCGCCTTCTGCACATAGACCCGCACGGTGTCGCCCGGCGCGACGCGCTCGGCGAGGCCGGTCGAGCAGACGCCGAGGCGTTGCCGCTTGCCGATCTGATAGCGCACGCAATCGACCGTCAGCGACAGCCGGCCGGGGATCGGCTTCGGCGACGACGAGATCGAATACAGCCGTGGCTGCAGCGGATCGAGCGCCTCGACGAAGGCCTCCGGATCGGGCCGGATGCCGGGAAACTTCTCCAGCGCCGCGAGCACGTCGAGCGTCGCGGCATCGCCGTCCGGATCCTCGCCATTGGCGAGCGCGCGGGCTTTCTTCCGCTTGTCGCCGCCGGTGATGTAGCTGATCAGCTGGAACAGCATGTCGGGCGCGGGCGACAGCGAGACGCTGTCGGTGAGCACCGCGCGCAGCGTGCGATCCGCGATCGGAAAATCGCCCGGCGCGCCGAGCGTCGTCAGCACCATCTCGACCAGCCTGGGATCGTTGCCCGGAAACAGCCCGAAGGAATCGCCGGCTTCGTAAGCGAGGCCTTCTTCGAGGTCGAACTCGATGTGCCAGGTTTCCTTCTCGGAGCCGTCCTTGTTCAGCTTGCGGCGGGAAAGGACTTTCGCCGTGGCCGGATTGTCGCGCGAGGTGCCGCGCGGCGGCAGCGCGGTGGCGGGCGCTGCATCGATCGACGGCGCCGCTGCGGCTTCAGCCTTCGGCACGCTGCCGATCTGCTCGGCCAGCATCTTGACCATCCGCGCGGTGTCCTTGCCGCCGGGTGCGCAGAGGTTCAGCCGAGTCTCTTTGCCTTCGAAGATCGCCGCCGAGTAGTTGCGGCAGTCGTAGCCGCATTGGCCGCAATCCTGCTGCGCCATCGCGGCCATCAGCTTCCAGCGCAGCGGCTTGCTGTCGGCGAGCTGCATCCGCTCGCCGATCGGCAACGTCTGGTCGTGCCACGGCGCGCCGCCATCGTCGTCCTCGGCCGCGGGGGCAGGGCCGCCGGCGAGCAGCGCTGAGGCCTGTTCGCTCGACAGTGCAGTGACGCCGGCGCCGTCGAGCGAGACCAGACCGGCGAAGAAGCCGTTGAGCCAGGCGCGTTGCTCGTCGGAGAACGGCGCGGTGTCCGGGATCAGCATCGGGAGGGGCGGCGTCATATTCTGGCTCATGCGTCCTCCGGGCTGGGCTCGACAGCAAAGATCTTTTGCAGCGTCGCGGTGTCGTGGCGGCGCGCGAAGGCGAGGAAGGTTTCGTCCGCCGAAGCGCGTTGCTCGAGATAAGTACTCAGCATGTGGGCGATCACTCTCGGCGCGTCGTCCTGCTTGACGTCGCGCAGCACTTCGGCGCCGATCGTCGCGCCATCGCCGAACGCGCCGCCGACATGGATGTGGAAGCCCTCGACGGCGTCCTCGTCGGAGATCGCCACCTTGGCGCCGATCAGGCCGATCTCGCTGATGTAGTGCTGCGCGCAGGAGTGATGGCAGCCGGTGAGGTGGATGTTCACCGGCGTGTCGAGCGCGACGCGCGGCTCGCAATACTGCGCGATCGCTTCGGCCGTCTCCTTGGTCTTCGCCGCGCCGAACCGGCAGCCGGTGGCGCCGGTGCAGGCGATCAGCCCGGCGCGGATCGGGCTCGCATCGATCGCGAGGCCGAGCGCGGTGATCGCCGCGCCTGCCTCAGCGACATGGTCATCGGCGACGCCGGAGATCAGCAGGTTCTGCCAGACGGTGAGGCGGATGTCGCCGTCGCCGAAGTTGCGCGCGATCGCGGCGAGGCCGCGCATCTGCGCCGACGACAATCGGCCGAGCGACAGCCGCACGCCGATCCAGTTCAGTCCCGGCTGCTTCTGCGGATGCACGCCGATATGCGCGCTGCGATCCTGCGCCGGCCGCGGCTGCGCGGCCTCTGCGGCGACGCGTACCAGTTTGCGGCCGAGCTTGTCCTCGACCAGCCTGAGAAACTCGTCGAAGCCGAAGCGGTCTAGCACGTATTTCAGCCGCGACTTCGCGCGGTCGGTGCGGTCGCCGTGCTCGATGAACACCCGCACGATCGCGTCCGCCACCTCGGTGGCTTCATCCGGCCGCACGATCACGCCGGTGTCACGGGCAAAGTCCTTGTGCCCGGTGATGCCGCCGAGCGAAAGCCGGAACCGCACGCCGGCTTCGACCCCAAACCCGTCTGCGATCATCACCGCCTGGAACGCGATGTCGTTGGTGTCCTCCAGCGTCGGGATCAGCCCGCCGCCGTCGAACGCGACGTTGAATTTACGCGGCAGGCCATACAGCGCGCGCTCGTTGAGGATGTGGAAGTGCCACTCGCGCGCGTAGGGCCGCGTGTCGATCAGTTCCTGCGGGTCGATGCCGGCGGTGGCCGAGCCGGTGACGTTGCGGATGTTGTCGGCGCCGGCGCCACGCGCCCACAGGCCGAGCGACTCGATGCCTTCGATCAGCGTCACCGCGTTCTTCGGTTCGATCTCGCGCATCTGCAGATTGGCGCGCGTCGTCACGTGGGAGTAACCGCCGGCGTAGTTGTCGGCGATATCGGCGAGGCCTTGCATCTGCCACGAGTTCAGCACGCCGTTGGGGATGCGCAGCCGGCACATATACGAGCTCTGCGTCGGGGCGACGTAGAACAGGCCGTAATAGCGCCAGCGGAAGTTATCAGCGGGCTTCGGCGGCACATTGTCCTTGGCCTGCTGCTTCAGCCGGCGATAGGCGTCGAACGGATGCTCCTCGCGCTTCCACTTCTCCTGGTCGACCAGCTTCTTGCCGGCCGCGGTGAAGCGATCCTGCGCGGCGAGGTGGATCGCGTCGGGGCCGGACGGCTGCGCCGCGCCGCCGGCAGGCAGGGCGCCGCGCTGCGCCCGCGCCGCGGTGACGCCGGAGGCGAAGCCTTCGAGATAGCGCTTCTGGTCGATCGTGAATTCGCTGCCCATCAGTCCCTCACGCGGCAACGGATTTGTCGGCGCGTGCTGCGAGCGCGCGGCCGAACATCATGTCGTTGCGGATCGTTTCGATCGAACGGCCGGAGCGGATCAGTTCGAGATACCAAAGGCCGTCGTTGGTATCGCCGAACAGCACGCAGCCGGTCAGCTTGCCGTCCTTGATCACCAGCTTGCGATAGCTGCCGAGGCCGGGATCGGTCATCACGATCGCCTCGGAGCCGGCGCCGCCGAGGAAATCGCCGGCCGAGAACAAGTTCACGCCGGTCACCTTGAGATTGGTCGCCAGCACACTGCCGCGATAGGCGCCGGCGCCGCCGGACAGATGCGACGCCAGCGCGCGGGCCTGCTCATAGGCCGGCTCGACCAGGCCGTAGCAGGCGCCGCGATGCTCGGCGCATTCGCCGATCGCGTAGATGCCGCGCGTGCTGGTCTGCAGATGATCGTCGACCAGGATGCCGCGGCCGATCTCGATGCCGGCGCCGTGCGCCAGCTCGACATTCGGCCGGATGCCGGCCGCCACCACCACGAGATCAGCGGGCAGGGCGCGGCCGTCCGCGAGCTGCACCGCTTCGACGCGGCCGTCGCCGGTGATTGCCGCGGTGTCGGCCGAGAGTTCGACCGTGATGCCCTTGCTCTCCACCGCGCGCTTCAGCATCGCCGCGGCGGTGGGGTCGAGCTGACGCTCCATCAGGCGATCCATCAGGTGCACGACGGTGACGCGCGCGCCGGCCTTGGCGAGGCCGTAGGCGGCCTCGAGGCCCAGCAGGCCGCCGCCGATCACCACGGCGCGGCGGCCGCCGGACGCGGCTTCCTCGATCGCCGCGACGTCGGTGAGATCGCGGAAGGTCAGCACGCCGGGCAGGTCCATGCCTTTCACGGCGAGGCGGATCGGCTTGGATCCGGTAGCGATCACCAGCCTGGCGAACGGCAGCGTCGCGCCGGTGGCGAGCCGGACGCGGCGGATGCCGGCGTCGATCGCGGTGGCGGCCGCGCTCTGGCCGTACAGCAACGTGACGCCGCGATCACGCCACCACTGCGCCGGTCGCAGCTCGATCTCGGCCTTCGAGACCTCGCGCGCCAGCACCGACGACAGCAGCACGCGATTATAGGCGAGCCGCGGCTCGTCGCCGATCACCGCGATCGCGTAGCGGCCGAGCGCGGTCTTGGCCAGCTCCTCCACCAGCCGCACCGCCGCCATGCCGTTGCCGATGATGACGAGAGGCTCGCTCATCGAAGCGTCACGCCGCCTCGATGAAGCGGTGCCGCTCGTAGAGGAATTCGAGCACGCGCTGGCGGCACTTCAAGTACGTCGCGTTGGTCGCCAGTTCGAGCCGCTTGCGCGGATGCGGCAGCGGGACGTCGAGCACTTCGCCGATCCGCGCCGATGGGCCGTTGGTCATCATCACGATGCGGTCGCTGAGCAGCACGGCCTCGTCGACGTCGTGGGTGATCATCAGGATGGTGTTGTTCAGCTTCTGATGCAGCGCCATCACCGAGTCCTGCAAGTGAGCGCGGGTCAAAGCATCGAGCGCGCCAAAGGGCTCGTCGAGCAGCAGAACCTTCGGCTCCATCGCCAGCGCTCGCGCAATGCCGACGCGCTGCTTCATGCCGCCGGAGATTTCCGACGGCCGCTTGTCCTTGGCGTGGCCCATCTGCACGAGGTTGAGGTTGTGCATCGTCCAGTCGTGCCGCTCGGCGCGGCTCTTGGTCTTGGCGAACACCTTGTCGACTCCGAGCCGGACGTTCTGGTACACGGTCAGCCACGGCAGCAGGCTGTGGTTCTGAAACACGACGGCGCGGTCCGGCCCCGGCGAGTTGACCTCGCGATCCTCCAGCAGCACGCCGCCGATCGTCGCCCGCGTCAGCCCGGCGACGATGTTCAGCAGCGTGGACTTGCCGCAGCCGGAATGGCCGATGATCGAGACGTATTCGCCCTGCGCGATGTCGAGCGAAACATCCTTGAGGACTTCGGTCGTCGCAGCGCCGCGGGTAAAGGTCTTGTCGATGTGATCGAGCTTCAAATAAGCGGTCATGTCGCGCTCCTTAATCCGCCGAAGTGCCGTGGGTGACGATGCGTCCGAGCCCCGCGATCATGCGGTCGAGCACGAAGCCGATGATGCCGACGTAGAACAGCGCCAGAATGATTTCGCTGATGTGCGAGGAATTCCAGGCGTCCCAGATGAAGAAGCCGATGCCGACGCCGCCGATCAACATCTCGGCCGCGATGATCGCCAGCCACGACAGGCCGATGCCGATGCGCAGGCCGGTGAAGATGTAGGGCGCGGCCGAGGGCAGCATCACCTTCCAGAAAAATTCCAGCGGATTGAGCTGCACCACCGCGGCGACGTTGCGATAGTCCTGCGGAATGTTGCGGATGCCGACCGCGGTGTTGATGATGATCGGCCAGATCGACGTAATGAAGATCACGAAGATCGCCGAGGGCTGGCCGTCGCGGAACGCGGCGAGCGACAGCGGCAGCCAGGCCAGCGGCGGGATGGTGCGCAGCACCTGAAAGATCGGATCGAGCCCGCGCATTGCCCACACCGACTGGCCGACCAGCGTGCCGAGCGCGATGCCGGCGACGGCGGCGAGCGAGTAGCCGAAGGCGACGCGCTGCAGGCTGGCGCTGAGGTGCCAGAACAGCCCCTTGTCGATGCCGCCGCGATCGAAGAACGGATCGAAGATCAGCTCCTTGGTATCGGCGTAGACTTTGGTCGGCGGCGGCAGCGCCGAGCCCGGTTGGCGGCAAACCAGCTCCCAGAACACCATCAGCAACGTGAACACGATCAGCGGCGGGATCACCCGTGCGGCGATCTCGCGCGCGTTCCGGACGTATCTGTCCGAACGCGGCTGCGGCTTCGGCCGCATCGTCACCACGGCGGATGACGGCGGAGTGAGGACGGTGACGGTCTCGGTTTCGGATTTCAGGGCAGTCATCGACATCGGTGGTGCTCCGTCGTCAGGAAAAGCGGGGACCGCGCCGCAGCGCGGTCCTGGTGATCTCAGGCTTCGACGCGCTTGATCGACAGCGATTTCAAATAGGCGGCGGGATCTTCCGGATCGAACACCTTGCCGTCGAAGAACGTCTCCTTGCCGCGCGACGTCGAGGCCGGAATGTCGGCCGCCGCGACGCCGAGCGTCTTGGCGGCGTCCTTCCACAGATCCTCGCGGTTGACCTTGGCGATCAGCGCCTTGCTGTCGTAGCCGGGCTCGTACTTGCCCCAGCGGATGTCCTCGGTCATGAACCAGAGATCGTGGCTCTGGAACGGGTAGGAGGCATGGTCCTTCCAGAACCGCATCTGCTGCGGCGAGTTCTCGACGACGCGCCCGGTGCCGTAGTCGAAGCGGCCCTTCATGCGGTCGATCACGTCCTCGGCGGGGACGTTGATCCACTGCCGCTTGGCGCAGATCCGCGCGGTCTCTTCGCGATTAGCTGGGTCTTCGCACCACTGCTGCGCTTCCATCACCGCCATCAGCAGCGCTTTCGCAGCCTTCGGGTACTTGTCGACCCACGCTGCGCGCATGCCGAGGGATTTTTCCGGATGCTTGTCCCACAGCTCGCCGGTGGTGAGCGCGGTGTAGCCGATGTTCTGATGGATAAGCTGCAGATTCCACGGCTCGCAGACGCAGAAGCAGTCCATCGTGCCGACCTTCATGTTCGCCACCATCTGGGCCGGCGGCACCACGATGGTTTCGATATCCTTGTCGGGGTCGATGCCGCCGGCCGCCAGCCAGTAGCGGATCCACAGATCGTGCGTCCCACCCGGGAAGGTCATCGCCGCCTTCACCGATTTGCCGGACGCCTTCTTCTTCTCCAGCGCGACCTTGAATGGCGCGGTGTCGAGCCCGACCTTGAGGTCCGCATATTCCTTGCCGACCGAGATGCACTGGCCGTTGAGGTTGAGCCGCGCCAGAATGTACATCGGCGTCGGCACGTTGTTCTGAGTCACCTTGCCGGACGAGATCAGATACGGCATCGGCGTCAGGATATGTGCGCCGTCGATGCCGTTGCCTTCGGAGCCGAGCACGAGGTTGTCGCGCGTTGTGCCCCACGACGCCTGCTTCTCGACGGTGACGTCGGGCATGCCGTATTTTGCGAAGATGCCCTTCTCCTTGGCGACGAACAGCGGTGAGGCGTCGGTCAGCGCGATGAAGCCGAGCTTGGCGCCTTTCACTTCAGGGCCGGCATCCTGCGCGAAGGCGCCGCCGGGAAAACTCAGCCTCGCCGCGGCGAGCAGTGCCGCTGCGCCGCCGCCGGCCTTCAGGAGTTGGCGGCGGCTCACTTTGCTTCCGATGCGGTCCTTGCTGATCATCGTTGCCATGTTTCCCTGCTGGGGTCGCGAGACCCTGGTTGCCCGTGATGCGGACGCCGCCGAACTCACAAAAAAAACGCTGCTGCCTGGCCGCGGCAGTGCGGGCCAGGACAGCAGCGTTGCTGTCGGAGTTTACGATGGACGCCGGGACACCCACCGGTGACCCGTTCTAGGAGTAGCGAAAACCGTGCCAACCGCGCCGTGCGCGTGATCCGGTAGTATTTGCAGTTAGTTGGTGCTGCGTGCCGCGAATTCAGCCGGCGACAAACGATGCGCATTCGCGCAGCACGGCTGAGCACAATGATGATGAATTGTGCAACGCATCAGGGGGCGCTGGGCGGAGCACGGCCTGCTCCTTCTCCCCGCGGGCGGGGAGAAGGCTGGGATGAGGGGGCGTCACCGCGCGGCCGAGCCCCCGAACCGATCGCACAACGGCTCGGCCTCGCGAAGGCGCCCCCTCACCCGACCCGGCCTCGCTGCGCTCAGCCGGGCCGACCTCTCCCCGCGCGCGGGGAGAGGTGACCTCGCCTCAGCGCCGAATCGTCAGCCCCGACAGATAGCCCGCGATGTCGTCCGGATCGAACGTCGTGCCGGTGCATTCGCCGATGCCGTCGGCGGGGGAGATCGGCAGGATCGGCGGGCCGCCCACCGCGGCTTCGTAGAGATCGGGGCGGAAGACCGCCTTGGCGGCGGCGAGCAGCTCGGCCGACAGCGGCGCCTGGCCCCAGCGCACCATCTGGGCGTAGTTCCACGCGCCCTGAATCGGGTCGGGCCGCGCCGCGGCTTCGCGGCCGACCAGCAGATAGCGGCCGGTCTCGCGGTAGCTGCCGTCCGGCGCCACTTTCAGCCGGCCGTCCAGCGTGCGGCGGATCAGCTCCGGCGTCACTTCGATGCGGCCGGGCGCGGTGAGGAGGGCGCAGACCTCGTCGCGGTTGGGTTCGTATTCGATGAACTGCGCCGCGCGGTCGTGCGCCCGGATCAGCCGCAGCAGCGTGTCGGGATGGCCCTCGGCCCAGGAGGCGCGCACCGCCAGCAGCTTTTCGGCAGCGCGCTCAAACAGCTCGCAGGAGAAATGCAGGATGTGGCCGATGCGCAGATCGATCGCCACCGAATTCCACGGCGCGCCGACGCAGAAGCCGTCGAGATGTTTGTTGGCGAGGCTCTCGACCATGTAGGGCGGCGGCAGCACGACCAGCCGCACATCCTCGTCTGGATCGACGCCGCCGGCGCCCATCCAGAACCGCAGATCGTAATTGTGGCTGGAGAACGGGAAGGTCATGCCGAAGATCAGCGGCTCCAGACCCATCTGTTTGCGGTCGGCGACGACCCGCGCCAGCGCCCGCGCCGACACCACCGGATCCGCGATGTCGCCGTCGACATTGGCGGCGATGGCGGCGTGCAGATCCGGCGATACCGTGATGGCGTTGCCGTTGACGCCGAGGCCGAAGCCGGAAATCACCGGCACGCGGATGTGGCCGATGCCGAGGCTGGAGGCGACCGCCATCGGCGCCAGCAGATGCGCGGCGTCGAACAGGCCGATGTTGAACTTGTCGCGGACATTGGCCCAGGAGATCTCGCGCACCAGCTCGACGTCGAGTCCCTCCTGCGCGCAAAACCCCTTGTCGACCGCCACGATCAGCGCCGCGGCGTCGACCAGCGGGATGAATCCGATTCGCAGGCGCTCGCTCATTTCAGCATCTCCGACGCGGTGACCACCGACTGGGCGATCTCGGCGATTTTCTTCTTCTCGTTCATGGCGGCGGTGCGCAGCAGCACATAGGCCTGCTCTTCGCTCAATCCCTTGGCCTTCATCAGAATGCCCTTGGCGCGGTCGATCACCTTGCGATCCTCCAGCGCGCTGCGGGCGCGGTGCAGTTCGCTTTCGAGACTGGCGAAGGCGTTGAAGCGCGAGATGCACAGATCGAGGATGTGCTTCATCCGCTCCTTCTTCAGCCCGTCGACGATATAGGCCGAGACGCCGGCGTCGACCGAGGCCTGGATCGAAGCGGTGTCGCTCTGGTCGACGAACATCGCGATCGGCCGCTTCACGATGCGGCTGACCTGGAACATCTGCTCCAGCATGTCGCGGCTCGGGTTTTCCAGATCGATCAGGATGACGTCGGGGTCGATCTCGTAGATCCGCGCCAGCAGATTGGTGGTCGCCGCCAGATAGGTGATCTGCGACATGCCGGCTTCGCGCAGCCCCTCGGTGAGAATTCCGGCGCGGACCGGGTTCTCATCGACGATCACGATTTTCAGCAGCGGGTCCATTCGCTAACCCCGCGTCGTCATTGCGAGGAACACCCGGATCGGCGCTTAGCGCCGTCCGGGCACAGGCTCCGCGACGAAGCAATCCAGCGCCGTGCACTGCGCCTCTGGATTGCTTCGCTTCGCTCGCAATGACGAACCACTCGAGGGCTCCCTCAATCCGGGTCATGGATGTACGCCCCGACAAACCACAGTCCTGCGGTCGATTGAAGGGGATTCACCGCCCGCCGCGCGTTGGAACTGCCCATATTGACGGCGGCGGCGCGATCGGGTGGTGTGCGGCTCAAACCTTCCTCGCTTCAGATTCCGGGACGAACGCTCATGTCATTCGTGATGGCCATCGATCAGGGCACCACCTCGTCGCGCGCGATCCTCTTCCGCGACGACATCTCGATCGCGGCCACGGCGCAGCGCGAATTTCCGCAGCATTTCCCGGCGTCCGGCTGGGTCGAGCACGAGCCCGAGGACATCTGGGCATCGACGTTGGCGACCTGCCGCGAGGCGATGGAGAAGGCCGGCGCCGCGGCCGCCGACATCGCGGCGATCGGCATCACCAACCAGCGCGAGACCGTGGTGGTGTGGGATCGCATTTCCGGCAAGGCGATCCACCGCGCCATCGTCTGGCAGGACCGCCGCACCGCGGAGGTCTGCACCCGGCTGAAGGCCGACGGCCATGAGCCGATGATCACCGACAAGACCGGGCTGATCATCGATCCGTATTTCTCCGGCACCAAGGTCGCCTGGCTGCTCGACAACGTTCCCGGCGCGCGTGCCCGTGCCGAGCGCGGCGAGCTGCGCTTCGGCACCATCGATTGCTATCTCTTGTGGCGGCTGACCGGCGGCCGCGTCCACGCCACCGATGCCACCAACGCGTCGCGTACGCTGCTGTTCAACATCCACACCGGCGAGTGGGACGACGATCTGTTGAAGCTGCTCGGCGTGCCGCGCTCGATGCTGCCGCAGGTCAAGGACTCCTCCGCGCATTTCGGCGACAGCGACTACGAGCTGTTCGGCGCCCCGATCGCGATCCGCGGCATCGCCGGCGATCAGCAGGCGGCGACGATCGGGCAGGCGTGCTTCACCCCCGGCATGATCAAATCGACCTACGGCACCGGCTGCTTTGCGCTGCTCAACACCGGCGCGACGCCGGTCCGCTCGCACAACAAGCTGCTGACGACGATCGCCTATCAGCTCGGCGGCAAGCGCACCTACGCACTCGAAGGCTCGATCTTCGTCGCAGGTAGCGCGGTGCAATGGCTGCGCGACGGCCTTGGCATCATCAAGCACGCCAGCGAGACCGGCCCGCTCGCCGACAAATCGGATTCGATGCAGAGCGTGTATCTGGTGCCGGCCTTCGTCGGCATGGGCGCGCCGTACTGGAATCCGCGGGTCCGCGGCGCGCTGTTCGGCATGACGCGCAACACCGGCCCGGCCGAGCTGGCGCACGCCGTGCTGGAGAGCGTCTGCTACCAGACCTACGATCTGTGGGCCGCGATGCGCGACGACTGGTCCGGCGCCGACGCCGCGCCGCCGGTGCTGCGCGTCGACGGCGGCATGGCCGCCTCCGACTGGACCATGCAGCGCCTCGCCGACCTCCTGGACGCCCCGGTCGACCGCCCCGTGATCCAGGAAACCACCGCCCTCGGCGCCGCCTACCTGGCCGGCCTCAGCGCCGGCGTCTACCCCGAGCCGCAGAAATTCGCCGACAACTGGCGCCTCGACCACCGCTTCCGCCCGGCGATGAGCGCCGCCACCCGCGAGCGCAAACTGGCCGGCTGGCGCAGGGCCGTGAAGGGCCTGCTGGCCAGCGACGAGGGGGAGTAGGCGGCCGTGTAGCCCGATACGCCATCCCCATCCGCAGCGCGCCCCCTCTCCCGCTTGCGGGAGAGGGGTGGGGTGAGGGCGACGCGAGCACTGACTCCGTCAGTAGCGAGCACTGACTCCGTCAGTAGCCCGGATGAAGCGCAGCGAAATGCGGGACGGCATCGACAACGCTCCCCGGATTACGCTTCGCTCCATCCGGGCTACAGACTAGCGACAGCTTCCCTTGACAAAATTCCTACAAGGACTATAGTCCCTTCATCCCGTCCCAAGGAGAGGGGCGATGCGCGATCGTCACGGTTCGCGGGG
>NZ_JAJNAL010000061.1 GCF_022271405.1 Rhodopseudomonas infernalis
GCAGGGCCGAGCGGCTCAGACTCGCGGAGACGCCCCCTCACCCCACCCCTCTCCCCGCACGCGGGGAGAGGGAGCTGCCGCCGCCATTCGTAACTAACAAGTCCTAGAGGAGACTCCGCCATGCCCCTCGACAAACCCTATACCGACGTGCCCGGCACGACGATCTTCGACGCCGACATGTCGCGCCAAGGCTATCACCTGAACCAGTTCTGCATGTCGCTGATGAAGGCCGAGAACCGCGCCCGCTTCAAGGCGGACGAGCGCGCCTATCTCGACGAATGGCCGATGACCGAGGAGCAGAAGCAGGCGGTGCTCGACCGCGACCTCAATCGCTGCATCTCGCTCGGCGGCAACATCTACTTCCTCGCCAAGATCGGCGCCACCGACGGCAAGAGCTTCCAGCAGATGGCGGGGTCGATGACCGGCATGACCGAAGACGAATATCGCAACATGATGATCAATGGCGGCCGCTCCGCCGAGGGCAACCGCTACATCGGGGAGAAGAAGTAATGGCTCGGATCACTGCCAGCGTCTACACCTCGCACGTCCCCGCGATCGGCGCCGCGATCGACATGAAGAAGACCGGCGAGGACTATTGGAAGCCGGTGTTCAAGGGCTACGAGTTCTCCAAGCAGTGGCTGAAGAACGAAAAGCCCGACGTCATCTTCCTGGTCTTCAACGATCACGCCACCGCGTTCAGCCTCGACCTGATTCCGACCTTCGCGATCGGCACCGCGGCGGAGTACACGCCGGCCGACGAAGGCTGGGGGCCGCGCCCGGTGCCGAAGGTGATCGGCCATCCCCGGCTCGCCGGCCACATCGCGCAGTCGGTGATCCAGGACGATTTCGACCTCACCATCGTCAACAAGATGGACGTCGACCACGGCCTCACCGTGCCGCTCAGCCTGATGTGCGGCGAGCCGCAGGCCTGGCCCTGCCCGGTGATCCCGTTCGCCGTCAACGTCGTTCAATATCCGGTGCCGTCGGGACGGCGCTGCTACATGCTCGGCCAGGCGATCGGCCGTGCGATCCGCTCCTACGACGAAGACCTCAACGTGCAGATCTGGGGCACCGGCGGCATGAGCCACCAGCTCCAGGGCCCGCGCGCCGGCCTGATCAACCGCGAGTGGGACAACGCCTTCCTCGACCAGATCATCAATGATCCCGAGGCGCTGTCGAACAAGCCGCATATCGACTACGTCCGCGAGGCGGGTTCGGAAGGCATCGAGCTGGTGATGTGGCTGATCGCGCGCGGCGCGATGGGCGACGTCGCCGGCGGGCCGAAGCCCAAGGTCGCCCATCGTTTCTATCACGTCCCGGCCAGCAACACCGCGGTCGGTCATCTGATTCTGGAGAACGCCTGACATGGCAAAATCGATCAAGGTCGCACTCGCGGGAGCGGGCGCGTTCGGCATCAAACATCTCGATGGCATCAAGAACATCGACGGCGTCGAGGTGGTGTCGCTGATCGGGCGCCGGCTGGAGCCGACCCAGGAGGTCGCCAAGAAATACGGCATCGATCACGTCTCGACCGAGCTCGCCGATGCGCTGGCGATCAAGGAGGTCGACGCCGTCATCCTGTGCACGCCGACCCAGATGCACGCCGAGCAGGGCATCGCCTGCATGAACGCCGGCAAGCACGTCCAGATCGAGATCCCGCTGGCGGATTCGCTGGCCGATGCGCAGGCCGTCGTCGATCTGCAGAAGAAGACCGGGCTGGTGGCGATGTGCGGCCACACCCGCCGCTTCAATCCCAGCCATCAATACGTGCACAACAAGATCAAGGCCGGCGAGCTGAACATCCAGCAGATGGACGTGCAGACCTACTTCTTCCGCCGCACCAACATGAATGCGCTCGGCCAGCCGCGCAGTTGGACCGACCACCTGCTGTGGCACCACGCCGCCCACACCGTCGATCTGTTCGCCTATCAGGCCGGCTCCCCGATCGTGAAGGCCAATGCGGTGCAGGGCCCGATCAACCCGAACCTCGGCATCGCCATGGACATGTCGATCCAGCTCAAGGCCGCCAATGGGGCGATCTGCACGCTGTCGCTGTCGTTCAACAATGACGGCCCGCTCGGCACCTTCTTCCGTTACATCGGCGACACCGGCACCTACATCGCCCGCTACGACGATCTGGTGAACGGCAAGGAAGAGAAGATCGACGTCTCCAAGGTCGACGTCTCGATGAACGGCATCGAGCTGCAGGACCGCGAATTCTTCGCCGCGATCCGCGAAGGCCGCGAGCCGAACGCCAGCGTCGCCCAGGTGCTGCCCTGCTACCAGGTGCTGCACGACCTCGACCAGCAGTTGGCGAAGGGCTGAGCTGATCAGCCTCTCCCCGTCATTGCGTGGAGGCGAAGCCGACGAAGCAATCCAGCCCGGTGTAAGGAGCTGGATTGCTTCGCCTTCGGCTGCAATGACGGGGTTTGTGGTTGCTTCTTCGTGATACGTGACATTGATCACGCGCGCGGTTGAGTTTCTCCAACGGAACTTTTGATGCCCCATCGGGGTTAGTTCCCGCAGTGGCCGCGGTGCGGCCTTTTGATGCGGAGATTCCGATGTTCGAGCGTAGCATCCAGCGGTCCAGCGGCATTCGCGCCGTGGCGATCGCGACCGTTGCGGCGATTGGGGTCGCCGGCTTGCAGCCCACGGCGGCCGTTGCGGCCCCCAGGACGGCCGACAAGTCGCCGACTGTGTCGCAGCATCACATCACCGACTTCAGCGCCCGCAAGAAGCGCTATGTGCGCCGCGGTGGCGGCGGCGGAAATGCCGCGGCGGCCGCTGCGTTTGCCGGCATCATCGGGACGGTCGGCGCGATCGCCGCCAGCCAGGCGCGTCGCGATTACTATGGCCCGGGTTATTACGGGCCCGGACCCGGTTATGGCTATTACGGCGGCGGCCCGGCCTATGGCGGCTATCCGGGTTACGGCTATTACGATCCGTACTGATCACTTCCGCAGCACAGCCTGCGACAACATCGCAGAGGCAACTCTGCGATGTTCAGTTGTGTTAACGCCACCGCCGTCCAATTGCGGTAGGCTGCCCGGATGAACGATTCGGTCGACAGGCTCTATCAAGCAGTCCTCGCTGCGCGGGATCTCGATCCGGCGACCTCGCGCACGGCCAAGCTGTTCCGTGGCGGCTCAGGGAAGATGGCCAAGAAGCTGGCCGAAGAGGCGATCGAGGTCGTGATCGACGCCGTCAACGGCAACCGCGAGGCCGTGATTCGGGAAAGCGCAGATCTGATCTACAATCTGACGGTGCTGTGGGCCTCGGCAGGCGTCCGCCCACAGGACGTGTGGCAAGAGATGGACCGTCGCGAAACCCTGCTCGGCATTGCTGAAAAGCTCCCAAAGGCGCGGGTGAAGTCCGGCCCGCATCTGCCAAAATCGCCTTCCAGCGGTGTGCGGCGACCGATCGCCGAGTTGGACGCGGCCCGGGCTGCGCGGAAGCGGCGCTAAGGCCGCGGTTTCCGACCAGGCGTCACATTTGTGGCATGGACAAAGCAGCGCCGGGATGGTTGATCCCGCCCATGTTGAGACGAATTTACGACTGGTGCATCGACGCCGCCCATAAGCCCTTCGCGCTGTGGATCCTTGGGATGATCTCCTTTGCGGAGAGCTCGTTCTTCCCGATCCCGCCGGACGTGATGCTGATCCCGATGTCGCTGGCGCGGCCGGAGCGGGCGTGGTTCTACGCCGCGCTGTGCACCGTCACCTCGGTGGCCGGCGGCGTGGTCGGATATCTGATCGGCGCGGTGCTGTACGACTCGGTCGGCCACTGGCTGATCCAGCTCTATGGCTACGGCGACAAGGTCGAGGCATTTCGTGCCGGCTACGCCGAATGGGGCGCCTGGATCATCCTGCTGAAGGGCCTGACGCCGATCCCATACAAACTGGTGACGATCACCTCCGGCTTTGCCGGCTACGACATCTGGTCGTTCATCCTGTTTTCGATCATTGCCCGCGGCGGTCGGTTCTTCATCGTCGCGATCGTGCTCAACCGCTGGGGCGACGTGATCCGCGAGCAGATCGAAAAACGCCTGACGATGTGGGTGACGATCGGCGCCGTGGTCCTGATCGCCGGCTTCATCATCGCCGCCCGGCTGGTGTAGCCCGCCTTAGCGGGCTTTCCGAGAGGTCCGCGTTTCGGACGGCGCCTTCAAGGCGCGCGGAGCGGTTTTGGCTTTCGGGCCGGCCGGCTCGCCGAGGTGGCGGAAGTGCATGGTGTTTTCGATGTGGCCGCGCATCGCCGCCGCGGCGGCGCGCTCGTCGCGCGCCTCCAAGGCATCGAGCACGCGGCCGATTTCGGCCAGCGCGCTACTGATGCGGGTCGGCGAGCCCTTGCTGGCGACCCGGATCCAGCGGACCTTGTCGACCAGATTGAGCAGCACCTCGGCCAGCACCTTGTTGGCGGCCGCCTCGTAGATCGCGAGGTGAAATTGCAGATCGAGCTCGAGATACTCGTCCATGCGGTCGGACGACACCCGCTTGCCCAGCGCCGCGAACGCCCGGCGGAAATGCGCGATCGTCGCCTCCTCCATCCGCGTCGCCGCGCGGCCGGCGAGATGCGCCTCCAGCAGCATCCGCGCCTCGAGGATCTCGGTGATTTCGACGTCCGACAGGCCGCGCACGAAGGTGCCGCTCTGCGGCGAGATCTCGATCCAGCCCTCGCTCTGCAGCCGCGCAAAAGCGGTGCGGACCGGTGAGCGGCCGCAGCCCAGTTCGCTGGCGATCCGCGCCTCGGAGAGCTTGTCGCCGGGCTGATACACCAGTTCGGTGATCCGGCGCTTGATCTCGCGATGGATCAGGGCGGCCCGGCCGTTGTCGTTGCTGAAGGTCGAAATCATGTCTGCGTCTTGCCCGAGTGGCCGCGGTCGGTCGTGACCAGTACGCAATCCAGCGCAATGCAGCCGCTGCCCTCCTCTAGCACGGCGAGCGGATTGATCTCGACCTCCACAATCCGGTCCTTGAAGTCGACGATGAACCGCGACAGCGCGCTGACCGCGCGCGCGACCGCCCGAACGTCTCCCTGCGGAGCGCCGCGAAAGCCGGACAGCAGCCTGGCCACCTTGGTGGCCGCAATGGCCTCGAACGCAGCGGCCTCGTCGATCGGTGCCGCGCGGATGGCAACGTCCTTGTAGAGCTCGACCTGCACACCCCCGGCACCGACCACCACCAGCGGCCCGAACTCGGGATCGATCCGGGCGCCGACAAAAATCTCGCCGACCGATGCGACCTGCTGCTGGACAAGAAAGCCCAGCACATCCGCGGCCGGGAATGCCGCCAGCGCCATTTGCATGGCGTCGAGGGCGCGGCGGAGTTCCTCGTCAGAGCGGAGCCCGACCTTCACCAGCCCGGCGTCGGACTTGTGCAGCACGTTGCTGACCAGCCCTTTCAGGACGACCGGGTAGCCGATCTCGGCGGCGGCGCGCAGGGCCTCCTCCGGAGTCGCCGCCAGCATGTCCCGCGGTCCGCGAACGCCGTAGCTTTTCAGCACCGCGCGCGCCTCGTGCTCGGCGGCGAGCCGGTGCGACGGCACGGCCGCCAACGCCGCGCGCGCCGGATCGGCTTCGGCAGGGATTGCTTCTGCGGCTGCCGACGGCTGTGTCGTCGCCCATTGCAGATAGCGCGAGATCGCCGACAGGCCGGTGCCGGTGCCGCGCAGATACGGCACCTGCAGTCGGTCGGCCATCGCCTGCAGGGTCGGGTGCGGCTGGTCGGATACGTTGGACAGCGCCACGAACGGCGTGGCCGCGGCGGCGGCGCCCCTGGCGATCGACTCGAGCAGCGTGGCATAGCGGCCGGCCTGCTGCGCGCCGAGGCCGCCGGGGGCGTCCTGAAACAGCACCAGTGCGCCGACGTCCGGCTGCGCCGCAATCGCCTCGGCACAGGTCATCGCGACCTTGGGATCGTAGATGCCGGCCCAGGTCAGATCGAGCGGATTGGAGACATGGGAGAACGCCGGCAGCACCGCCGTGATCGTTTCGGCGGCCGGGCCGAGCGGCGCAAAGCCGATGTCGAGATCCTCCGCGGCGTCGTGCACCAGCGCGATCTCGCCGCCCGACACCGACAGGCCACCGAGTTGCCGCCCGGTCGGCCGCACCCGCAATTTGGACGCCAGCAGCGTGGTCTCGATCAGTTCGTCGAGCGAGCGGACCTGGATGGCGCCGGCCGCACGCAGCGCCGCGTCGCAGGCCTCGTCGCTGCCGGCGATCGCGCCGGTGTGGGCCAGCACGGCGGCCTTGCCGGATGTCGAACGGCCGCTCTTCAGCACGATCACAGGCTTGTCGGCGGCGCGCGCCCGGCGAACCGCGGCCATGAAGGACGCCGCCCGTTTGATCTGTTCGGCGAAGACCAAAATCGTGGTGACGTTCGGGTCGTCGACCACCGCCTCGATATAGTCCGCCGCGGTCGTCACCGCCTCGTTGCCGGTCGTGATGATGTGACTGAAGCCGAGCCCGCGGGCCGAATTCAGAAGCGCGATCCCGATCGATCCGCTCTGCACGATCGCCGCGACGCCGCCGCGCGGCACTTGGTCGGGCAGCGAGGTGCCGAACAGCGCGCTGCGGCTGGTGAAGCTGAGCAGCCCGAGGCAATTCGGGCCGCACACCGCCAGATCATGGGCTTCGGCGACCTCGACCAGCGCACGCTGCGCCGCCGCGCCGTCGCGGCTCTCGCCGAAGCCGCTCGACAGGATGGCGAGCGCCCCCGCTTGCTTATTCGCAGCCTGCCGCGCGACGTCGATCACGGCCTCTGCCTGGACGGCGACGAACACCGCGTCGACAGTGCCGGGGATGTCGGCGAGCGACGGATAGGTGGCGCGGCCGAACAGCGTCGGTGCGCGCGGATTGACCAGATGGACCGCCCCCTCGTAGCCGACGAAGTCCAACGCCTTGAAGGCGTTGTAGCCCGGCCCGACCTTCTCGGACGCTCCGACGATCGCGATCGAGGAAGGCGCGAGCAGACTGCGGATGCCCATCAGCGCGCTCCGAAGTTCGGCTTTCGCTTTTCGACGAAGGCCTTCGGGCCCTCGTGCGCGTCGGGATGCGCGAACACGCGATCGCAGATCTCGAGCTCGAAATCGACCATGTCATTCCAGCTTTCGCGGGAATTGAACGCAATCGCCTCGCGGGTGGCGCGGATCGCGAACGGCGATGCGGTGGCGACGCGCTGCGCCGCGATCATCGCTTCCTTCTCGAGATCGGCGCGCGGCACCACCTTGGTGACGAGACCGAAATCGCAAGCAGTCTTGGCGTCGAAGTCGTAGCCGAGCAGCAGGATGTCGAGTGCGCGATTGCGCCCGACGTAGCGCGGCAGACGCGTCAGTCCCATGCCCCAGCTCGGCACCATGCCGATATAGGCGTCGGCGGCCCTGAACACGGTGTCATCCGCGGCGATCCGCAAGTCGCAGGCCCAGCCGATCGCCGTGCCGCCGCCGATGCAATAACCGTGGATCGCCGCGATGATCGGCACCGTGAAATTTTCGAGGCGGTTGAGAGTCTTGCGTCCGAGCGCCTGAAACGCCCGCGAGCCTTCCGGCGTGCCGAAATCCGCCTCTTCGCGCAGATCACCGCCGGCGCAGAACGCCCGGTTGCCGGCGCCGGTGAGGATCACGCAGCGCGTCTCCTGGTCCTGTTCGATCTCGTCGAGGCGCGCATGCAGCGCATTCATCAGCTTGGTCGACGCCGCATTCACCGGCGGATTGTCGAGCGTCAGGATGGAGACGGCACCTTGCTTGTCGAGTCGCACCAGGGAGTTTGTCACGGTCGGGTCCTTGTTGGTGATGATTTCAGTTGGAGCCTGAGCGGATGTCGGGCTTGGCCCAGAACACCAGGCGCAGGTGCAGGTAGCGGATCAGCGCGTAGAGAATGATGCCGACGAGGGCGAGGATCAGCAGCACCGCGAACATCCCGGCGATGTCCATGTTGTAGTTGAGCTGCAGCAGCAGATTGCCGAGGCCGCGGTCGGCGCCGATGAACTCGCCCACCAGCGCGCCGGTGATGCTGAGCACGATGCCGACATTGAGGCCGGCGAAGATGAACGGCAGTGAATTGGGAAATACCACCATGCGAAACTGCTGCCAGCGCGAGGCCACCAGCGAGCGCATCAGATCGAGCTTGTCGGCTTCCACCGTCGAGAAGCCGACAATGGCGTTGATCAGCACCGGGAAGAACGAGATCACCGCGGCGATCAGGATCTTGGATTCGATTCCGATGCCGATCCACACCACGATCAGCGGCGCCACCGCGACCTTCGGCAACGCCTGCAGGCCGACCAGATAAGGCATCAGGGCGCGCTCGATGATCACCGAGCGGGTGACGAGGAACGCGAAGAAGATTGCGCTGATCGAGCCGACGACGAAACCGCCGAGCGCTTCGAACAGCGTGATCAGGAAATTCTCGACGAGCAGGCCGCGACTTTGCAATGTCCACAGCGCGCGCAGGATTTCGCTGGGCGTCGGCAGCAACAACTTCGACACCCCCATCGCGGCCGGGACGTACTCCCAGACCAGCACGATGATGGCTCCCGCCAGCAGCGGAAGTCCCTGGCGTTCCAGGATACTGAGCAGACGGCTGTTCATCGCGGGCTCCTCATCGGCGGTCAGGCCGCCGGAACGGCGGTGAAGTGGCCGCGCAGCCGCTCCGCCAGGGCCACGAACAGCGGGTCCGAGCGGGTCGCGGCAGAGCGCGGCCGCGCAATCGGCACATCGATCACTTCGCGCACAAAGCCCGGCCGCGGCGCGAACACCGCGACCTTGTCGGACAGCAGCAGCGCCTCCTCGATCGAATGCGTGACCAGCACCACGGTCTTGCGGCTGACCTCCCAGATCCGCAGCAGTTCGAGATTCATCGCCTCGCGGGTCAGCGCATCGAGCGCGCCGAACGGCTCGTCCATCAGCAGGATGCGGGGGTCGTGCATCAGCGCCCGGGCGATCGCGGCGCGCTGCCGCATGCCGCCCGAGAGTTCGTCGGGGTAGCGGTCGCCGAAGCCGCCGAGACCGACCAGTTCGAGCAGTTCGCCGGCGCGCTTCCGTGTCGCGGCGGCGTTGAGCTTCATCACTTCGGCCGGCACCGTGACGTTCTGCAGAATAGTCCGCCACGGCAGCATCACCGGGCTCTGGAACACCAGCCCGATATCGCGGCGCGGGCCCCGGACGGGGACGCCGTCGATATTGATCGCGCCGGCCGAAGCTGTTTCCAGCCCGGCGATCATCCGCAGCAGCGTGCTCTTGCCGCAGCCCGACGGGCCGACGATGCAGATGAACTGATTGGCGGCGACGCCGAGCGAGGTGTCGGCCAGCGCCAGCAGCGAGGTGCCGGAGCGCGACCTGAACTCCTTCCTGACGTCGCAGACGTCGATCAGCGGCGCCGGCGACGACATCATCGATAGGCCTCGGCCTTGCGGGCGATCGCCGCCTTGTCGAAGTGATCGATCCGGTCGACGAACGTGTTGGTGTAGTACGCGCTGACGTCGGGCTTGGCGTTGATCATCCCGACGTCAAAGAAGAACGCCTGGGTGGCCTTCCACTCATCGGCCGTGAAGGCGCCGAAGCGCGGATCGGCGCGTCCGTCGAGCTTGTATTTGGCGATGCGCGACTCCAGCACATGCACCGCTTCGCGGAGCGCCTGGTCTTCGGGAATGTTGGCGGGCTTCGAGGCCGGATAGCGCGCCCAGTGCAGCCGCACGGCCGCTTCCGGATTGGCGAGCGTGAATACCACGCTCTTGGCGATGCCCTCGGCGAAGGCCACGACGGCGTCCGGCTTGTCCTTGATGAAGGCGCCGTTGCCGATCAGCATGATGCTCAGCAGCTTCGAGGTGCCTTCGGTCTCGAAGTGGCGGAACTGGAAGCCGGAGTTCTCCAGGATCGCATAGGCCCAATCCCACATCGCGATGGCGTCGACCTGATTGGCCTTCAGCGCCGCGGCGGATTGCGGCCCGAGCCCGATGGGCAGCCATTTGACGTCCTTCTCGGGATCGAGGCCGATGCCGCGCAACATCGCCTTGGCGACCGCGGTGGCGCCGCTCGACAGGCTGACGACGCCGATGGTCTTGCCCTTGAGGTCGGCGAGGTTCTGCACCGAACTCTGCTTCACCACCGCGATGGTGTAGATCGGCTCGCGGGCGTGATTGTAGACCGCCCGAATATCGGCGCCACCCTGGCGACCGACGAGCAGCGCTTCGGGACTCGCCATGGTGAACTCGGCCGAGCCCGAGATCACCACCTGGGTCGCGCCGGTCGAGCCGTTGAACGGCGTGACCGTGACATCGAGCCCGGCGTCCTTCCAGAACCCGAGTGCCTCCGGCACCGAGGAATGCGGCGCCTCGGCGACGCCGGGACTTGGTGAAGTGAGCAAATAGCGGATCTTGGTCTGGGCCGCGGCCGGCTGAGCCAACAGCATCGCGACAAGGGCCAACCAGGCAGTTCGAGCAAACACCGTCATCGACATGCTCCTAGGACTGAACTGCAACTAGCCTACCAGTTAACTAGATAACCAGTTTGCGCGAAGATTCCCCAGCGGTTGCCGGATAAGGCGCCAAAGCCATCACCACGCGGCGCGGCCGTTGGGGCGGTGCGTCATTCAGGTGCAAACCGTTGAAGCGTCTTGGAGTTGTTGCGCGATGGCGGGGCCGGAGCTGATCACCAGCCGACGGCGTCGGCGCCTGCGGTGATCAAACCACGGGCACGACCGGCCAGCGGACGGCTGCCTCCTCCACGCTTCGGCAAGACGAATCGCGGGACTTCGCGGCAGGCGCAGCGCAAGTCAGTTTGCGCAGCGGCCGGGCGATGCTGGCTGAACTCACTCTTTTGATTTTTTGCGCATTGCGACGACGCGATTGCCTTCACCCTGTCAACACAGCCGCGTAAGCTGTGACGATGCCGCGTTCGATCACTCCGCGTTCCCCTGTCCGCCTTTGCTTCACATTCCTGACTGCGCTGTTCGTTGGGCTGGCCGGGATCCATCCCGTCAGATCCCAGCCGTCGCCGCCGCCACCCGAGGCGGCTCCGCAGCCGCGCGATAATCCGGGGCTGGTCAACGAGATCGGCAAGCTGCTCAAGGACTCCGGTTCGTTGCTGACAGATCCCGGCTCGCTGCTGCCGAGTTTCGTCCGGCCGGACAGCAAGCCCGACGCGCCGGCCGCGGCGGCGGCGCCCGAACCCTCTGCCCAGCCCCAACCTTCTGCTCAGCCCGCCTCGATGCCGGCCGCGCAGCCGGCCGCCCCTGCGGTCGCCTCGCCGATCGTGCCGGCGATGATCAACGGCCGCCAGGTCTGCCCCACTCCGGCGGGTGGCGCGGCCGACTGTGCCGCGGCGGCGATCATGCTGTGCCGGACCAAGGGTTATCAGCAGGGCCGCAGCCTCGCGGTCGACGCCACCGAGAAGTGCTCCGCCAAGGTGCTGATCCCCGGCCGGGCCCGCGAACCGGGCGATTGCCGCACCGAAAATTTCGTCACACGGGCTTGGTGCCAGTAAGCCGGCGGCTTTTCTTCGCGCTTGCGTCAACGGGCTGCGATTTCGGCAAAATCCGCCTTGCAGCCGTGTTCCTCGCTTGCTTTTGTGTCGCCGCGGTTGCACCGCCAAACACAACAAGAGGAGACTTCCCGGATGCCGATGCCTGCGTTGTTCAAGGGCCGCCTGTCGATCCCGGTGATCGGCTCGCCGCTGTTCATCATTTCGACGCCTGATCTGGTGATCGCGCAATGTAAGGCCGGCGTAGTCGGCTCGTTCCCCTCTCTCAATGCCCGCCCGGCGGCGCTGCTCGACGAATGGCTGCACCGCATCAAGGAAGAACTCGCCGCCCACGACAAGGCGCATCCGGATCGCCCCTCGGCGCCGTTCGCCGTCAACCAGATCGTCCACAAATCCAACAACCGGCTCGATGCCGATCTGGCGCTGTGCGAAAAGCACAAGGTGCCGATGCTGATCACCTCGCTCGGCGCCCGCGAGGAGCTGAACCAGGCCGCGCATAATTGGGGCGGCATCGTGTTCCACGACGTCATCAACCAGCGCTTCGCCCACAAGGCGGTCGAGAAGGGCGCCGACGGCCTGATCCTGGTCGCGGCCGGCGCCGGCGGCCATGCCGGCATGCAGTCGCCGTTCGCCTTCGTCACCGAGACGCGCTCCTGGTACGACGGCCCGATCGCGCTGTCGGGCGCCATCGGCAACGGCAAGGCGATCCGCGCCGCGCGCGTGCTCGGCGCCGACTTCGCCTATATCGGCTCGGCCTTCATCGCCACGCAGGAAGCCAACGCCGTGCCGCGCTACAAGGAGATGATCACCACCTCCGGCGCCGACGACATCGTGTACTCCAACCTGTTCACCGGCGTGCACGGCAACTATCTGAAGCCGTCGATCCTGGCCGCCGGCATGGACCCGGACAATCTCGAACAGTCCGATCCGTCGAAGATGAACTTCGGCACCGACGAATCCGGCGAGCGCGCCAAGCCGAAGGCCTGGAAGGAAATCTGGGGCGCCGGCCAGGGCATCGGCAGCATCACCGGCATCGTGCCGGTTTCCGAGATGGTCGCCCGCTTCAAGCAGGAATACGACGCCGCCATCGACGCGCCGCTGGCGTAGTTCGACTCTAAACACCACCCCGTCATCGCGAGCGAAGCGAAGCAATCCAGCTCAGTGCACCGCGCTGGATTGCTTCGTCGCTTCGCTCCTCGCAATGACCGGGTGAGGCCTTGATCTGTCGACTGATGCTTCGGATGAACTGATGGACGCGATCTTCCGTATCGACGGCAATGCGATCGAGACCAGCGGCCATGCCGCCGGCCCGTGGGATCCGACGATGCAGCACGGCTCGCCGCCGTCGGCGCTGGTGGCGTATCTCGCCGAGCGGATGCCGACGCCGTCACCGATGCATGTGGTGCGGGTGACGGTCGATCTGCTCAGGCCGGTGCCGGTCGGTCCGCTGACCTACGAGACCGAGGTGCTGCGCGAGGGCCGCAAGATCCAGCTGTGCGGCGTCCGGCTGAAATCCAACGGCGTGGTGGTGGTGAACGGCACCGTGCTCAAGGTGCGCAACGCCTCGCCGCAATTGCCCGATCACGTCGAGCAGCCGGCGCTCGACGTGCCGCTGCCGGACGACTGCCCGCCGCTCGATGTCGGCTACACCCGCAATCCGTTCGTCGGCGGCATGTCGCTGCGCAAGGTGCGCAACGGCTTCGGCTCGATCGGTCCGGGCGCGACCTGGTACCGGGCCGACCGGCCGCTGATCGAGGGCCAGCCGACCTCGCAGCTGATGCGCGCGGTGATCGCCTCGGACTTCAGCAACGCGACCTCGGCGGTGCTCGACTTCCGGCACTGGACCTTCCTCAACGCCGACCTCAACGTCTTCCTGGCCCGCCAGCCGATCGGCGACTGGATCCTGCTGAACTCCGAGATGTGGCTCGGCCCGGACGGCGCCGGCACCGCGGCGTCCCGGCTCGCCGACCAGCACGGTTACTTCGGCCGGGCCATCCAGAACCTCGTGATCGAGCAGCGCTGAGCCTCCGGGCCGGCGCTTAAGTGCGTATTAACCATCCCCGGACCAACTATAGGGCTGCCGCGCTGCGGCGGCCTCCTTGCGAAGCAGCCGCGCCGGCACCACCGGATCGAAGTGGACGCCGCCATGCTGATATCGGACAAGACCCCCGCTTCTCTCGATGAGATCAGGCACCGCGTGGCGCGGGCGCTCAACCGCAACCCGCTGTGCCGCGACGTGCGGTTCGAAATCGTCGCGACGCCGCGCACCCGCAAGGGCGGCAACTGGACCATCACCATCCAGTCGGTGGCGCCCGACGCGCTGTGGGAGGCCTCGGAAATCGTCTCCGACATCCAGGAAGCCTACGAGCTCAACGCCGCGGCCTGACGGGACGCCCCCGCTGTTGCGGAACCTGCCCGGCGCGCTGGGGTGCGCCGGCACGCGCGCTCTCGCGCCCCATCGGGGTGCAGGGTCATATTTCTTCTGCATTTATCGGCGAGACATGCGACCGCTCGCGACGGAGACGATCTTGACCAAAGCAGCGACCCTTCTGGCCATGTTGTGCATGCTGATCGCCGGCACCGCGGCCGCGACGATCCTGACGCGCGAAAGCGTGCCGCCGGCCGGGCTGTCCTTCGCGGACACGGCCGCCCTGATCCCGGTATCGAACCGCGAGGCCAAGACAGACAAGCTGCTGCTGGCTGCCGTGGACGACGAAGCGGCTGGTTCCGATGCCGCCGCCCAGGCCACCGACGACGCGCCCGCGCAGGACGCGCCGACCCAGGCCAGCGCCGACGAGCCGGCTGCCGCGCCGGTCCAGCTCGCTTACGCGGCCACCGACGACGGCGGACTGACCATTCCCACGCCGGAGCCGCGCGCCAAAATCGCCGAGCCCGCCACGAGGCTGCCGCCGGTGGTCGCCACAGCGCCGGTGCAAAAGCCGAAGCCCGCCAAGCCGAAGCCGCCGGCACTACTCAGCGACGCGCAGATTTCGCAGCTCAAAGGCCGGCTGAATCTGTCGTCATCGCAGGAATATTACTGGCCGTCGGTGGAGCAGGCGCTGCGCGCGATCGGCCGCAAGCTGCACGCCGCCCGCTACGTCGCCGACAACGGCCCACCGCCGATCGATCCGGACAGCACCGAGGTGCAGCAACTGAAATACGCCGCGATGCCGCTGCTGTTCCAGATGCGCGAAGACCAGAAGCAGGAAGTCCGCAAACTCGCCCGCTCGATGGGCCTGGAGCAGGTCGCGCAGCAGATCTGATCCGAGATCGGCAAAGACGGCGCACGGCGCTTTGCCCGTTCGGCGAGTGGAACGCCGAGCGTGAAGAGAACGACCTGCATTCAGCCCTGCCTGTTCAGCCCTGTGTGAATGGCTCGGAGCCGTCCGGCGCGTTGCGGTCGAGCCAGCCGGCCTCGCGTCCGGGGACGAGTTCGAGGCCTTCGACCAGATGGTCGATCCAGGTTCGGTCGACGAACGGCAGCCATTCGAAATAGCGCCTGGAGAAATTCGGTTTGGCCGCCACCAACTCGTCCGCCGCCATCTGCGCTGCGATCGGGTCGCCGTTGCGAACCAGGGCATTGATCTTGAGAACGTGCGCGTACCAATAGGCCGGCCGCCGTGTCAGCGACAGCGATGCATGCTCGATCGCATCGGTCCAGCGCCCGAGCATCGTATAAGCCAGCGCCAGTTCGCCGAGCGCATAGAAAATGTTGGGATCGTTCGAGCTCAGTCGCAGCGACGACTTCAGATAGTCGATCGCCTTGGCGGGGTCGCCGGCGAGATTGTAGCAGCCGCCGAGCTGCGCATGCGCCAGCGCCAGACTCGGGTTCAGCGAGATCGCGTGCTGCAGCAGCGTCTCGGCTTCGTCGTAATGGCGCAGCCACATCTCGGCGATGCCAGCCAGCATGAAGCCGCGGCCGTCTTCGGGATCGGCCAAGCTGGCCTGCTGTGCCATCCGGCGCATGCGCAGCACAGCATCTTGCGGCTGCCGGCCGGCCCAGATCGACCACGCCAGCGCCGAGGTGGTCTGAATCAGCGCCTCCGGCGAATGCGGATCGAGCGCCAGTGCCTCGGCAAACAGCTTCTGCGCCATTTCGGAATCGGTCCGGGTGAGGCGGTTCAGATGCCAACGGCCTCGCCAGATCAGGTCGCTGACGCCCAGCGTGTCCTGCCGCTTGGCGCGGATGCGGATCTGCTCGGCGTGCTCGATGCGGCTCTCGAGTTGCGCCACCAGTTCGTTGACGAACTGCTCGAGCTCGTCGCGCTGCGCCGACGATCGCAGCGTGAACCGCCGCGACCAAATTGCATAGCCGGTCGCGGACTCCGACAGGCTGGCCGAGACGCCGAACGCTTCGTAGGTGCGGTACAGATGCCCCTCGATCAGATAGTACGCGCCGAGTTGCTGACCGACCAGCTTGCGGTCGATCGTGTCGGCAAAAGAAAAGCTCGAATTGCGCGCGATCACCGGCAACCAGCGAACGCGCGACAGACCGACGATCAGTTCCTCGCTGATACCTTCGGCCAGATAGTCCAGCGCCTCGTCGCCCGTCACGTTGATGAACGGCAGCACCGCGATCGCCTGATTGCCGGTGAACCCGACTGGCGGCTGAGTGGCATCGAAGATGGAGCTCGGCAGTGCGTTCGGCTGCGGGATGCCCGGCGCGGCGCGCGGCGCAGCCAACAGCGTTGCGCGTCGCTCGCGCAGCCAGTCACGAAAGCCAGCCTCGCCGGGAATATCGAGACCTTCCAGAAATTCGCCGGCCGAATGCGGATCAATGCGGTCGTCGAGCGCGTCGACACGGACCAGATCGAGCCGAAGGCGAATGCGATCACGGTCGCTGACCAGCAATTCGACGTCACCGCCATTCAACCGTTTGCGCAGATTGGAGAGTTCGCGCCGCAAACTGCCCGCCGCTTCGGCGTGGCGGCGGCTGCCCCACAGCCGATCCTGCAGCCAGCCGCGGGTCCGCTCACCGTTGCGCGACATCGCCAGCATGGCGATGACCGCCATCCCCTTCTTACTGGAGATCTCGATGGGCTCGCTGCCCCGAACCAGTGTGAAGCGCCCCAACAGAGTCAGTTTGAGACGCGCGGACTCTCCCGTCATGCCTTCCGTTACCCCAATTCAACTTAGAATAGCATTTTTCACGGAAGTATCACGCGATTTTCACGCGCGGGAGTCCCACGATAAGCAGACGAGAGGGGGCGCGATAAGGAAAATGCACCGCGTGCTTTTCCGCAGAACGAAATTTTCGGGAGAGCATTCGGAAGCCGCCGGCACTCGGGAAGACATCGGTGTCGCGCATGCGAGTAGTTCGCATGATGAACTGCGGCGACGTGCGTGCGGCGGGCGGGCTGGTGAAATGGTAGTGGCAATCGGTACGGAATTCCAGAAGGAAATTCTGTTTGCATTGGGCGGCGGGGACTCGCGAATTAGCATCGCGATTTTGGATGGACCGGTCGATCGGACGCATGATTGCTTTCGCGGCGCACGGCTAGTGCCGCTCGACACCCCAGCGGTGGCTCGATCCGGCGACGGTGCGACGACCGCGCAGGGTACCCATATCGCCAGCTTGATCTTCGGTCAGCCGTGTAGCTCGGTAGAAGGTGTCGCGCCGCTGTGTCGGGGGCTGATCGCCCCGATCTTTCGCGGCGACCGACTTGGCGCCAGCCAGGCGGATCTGGCTCAAGCGATCGGAACGGCGCTCGATCACGGCGCGCATGTCATCCTTGTCAGCGGCGGCATGCTCGAAGGCAGGCAGCCGACTGACGAACTGATCGCCGCGGTGAAGCGGTGCAACGAACGCAACGTCCTGATCGTGGCCGGGGGCGCTCGCGATGGCTGCGGCAGCCTTCTGCGCCGCAGCGGTGCGACCCGCCTGTTTCCGGTCGGCGCGATCGACCGGCGCGGCCGGCTGATCGGGGGTAGCGATCCCAGCCTGCACGAGTTGGGCATCGTGGTGCCGGGCGCAGCGGTGCTGGGAGCAGAGCTGGAAGGCCACATCGGCGAACGCCGCGGCGCCAACTACGCGGCTGCGCTGATCGCCGGCGTCGCCGGATTGCTGCTCGGTGCGCAGACTCTGCGCGGACTGCCGCCAGACCCGGGCGCGGTCGGCGAGGCGATGCTGAGCAGCGCCACACCGCGCCTGGCCGACCGCAACTCTGAATGCCAGCGCGCCTGGATCGGCCGTGCCAATATCGAAGCCGCAGCGGCGCGCCTCAAGGTGCTTCAGGAAACCACGACGGCGTCCCCGTTCGGCATGTGGCATCGCGCCCAGACAACTTCACTGTGGTCAGATCACGCCGCGTTCCGGCCGCGGGCGTGACCCTGCCACCAAGCCTCCAACGCTTCCAACGTCGGTGGCAGCGACACTGACAGGCCGCCGGCGAAATCGTCCCAGACGGCTTCAGCCTTCGGCGTCACCACGCAGGCGACCGGCACGCCGGCCGCGACCGCTGCCTGAAACGCAGACATCAACCCGCCGCGCTGCGCTTCCTGGCCGCCGAACCGACTGAGCACCACCAGTTCGGGCTTGCCGGCGAGCGCCCGCTCGACCGCGCCGGCCGCCAGCGCCAGCGACGACGAGTTGAGGTTGCAAGCCTGCGATCCCGAGCCGAGATCCTGATGCATCGCGTAGCGATCGCCGGTGGCGACGTCGATCAGTTCGCTGCGGCATTCGCAGCCTTCATGGCCGCCCTCCCCATGTCCACCGCCGGGGTGGCCCCGACCGGTGTCCTCCGGCGGCACGATAACGCCGACCACGGCGACGCCCTCGGCCTTGCGGCGTAGCGCGAAGGCGGTGAGAACATCGGCGGCCGGCGTTCCGGGCCCGCCGCGCACCGCCGCGATGGCCATCGATTGATCGCTTGGTAAAGACATTGTCTGATCTCCTCCAACACCCGTGGACGAACGACGTCGCAGTCCCGACACGGTCGGTACTCGTGTAGGTGACTGGGCCTTCGTCGTGGCACTGATGGCGACTATGCGAAGGGCGTGCCGCTCGGCCACACCCGCAGCAATGATTAGTTCGGCGGCTCGCTGACGGCGCGTTCCGGTGCCAGCGCGACGCCCTTGACCTGCGCGAACACATCGAGGCCCTCGGCGAACTGCAACTGATCCCACGACCTTCGCGTCACCCGCGCCAACAGCCGCACGCCACCGCCGTTCGGGCCAAGCGCCAGCACCACCAGCACTTCGTTGGGACCGATCGCGGAGGTCGAGACAATCCGCACCGCGAGCGCATTGAGGATCGAGGTCTCGCGCGGCGCTTCGCGCGACAGGCTGACGTCACCGGCCGCGATGCGGATGCGCCGGCGCTCGCCGGCGGCGACCGGCGCGGATGGGACCAGCAATTGCCCGCCGTCGATCCGCAGCGTCAGCAGCCCATAGATCGGATCATAGGTGTCGACCGTGGCGTCGACATTCACCGCGGCATCGCGCGAGGTCGCAAGCGGCAGCGCCGGATTGCTTTGCAGGTCGGATAGCGGCCCGGCGCCGATCACCTGCCCGCCCCGCATCAGGATCAGATGATCCGCCAGCCGCTCGATCTCGGACATGTCGTGGCTGACATAGATCACCGGAAGCGACAGCCGCGCATGCAGCCGCTCGAGGAACGGAAGAATCTCGTCCTTGGTGAGTCGGTCGAGTGCCGACAGCGGCTCGTCCATCAGCAGCAATTTCGGCTGCGACAGCAGCGCGCGCCCGATCGCGACGCGCTGGCGCTCGCCGCCCGACAGATTGCGCGGCGCGCGCGGCAACAGCCTGGCGAGACCAAGCAGTTCGATCACTTCGTCGAACGCGATGTCGCCGGCGAGCGGCCCTGCCGGACGCTTCGGCGCGCCGTACAAGAGATTGGCCTTCACCTCGAGGTGCTGGAACAGGCTGGCTTCCTGAAACACGTAGCCGATCGGCCGCTGGTGCGGCTTCAGGAACGTGCCGTCATCCTGCCAGACGTCGCCGTCGACCTCGCACAGGCCGCCCGGCATATGCTGCAGGCCGGCGAGGCAGCGCAGCACGGTGGACTTGCCGCAGCCGGACGGCCCGAACAGGCCGGTGATGCCGGTCGCCGGCACGCTGAACGACGCGTCGAGCCCGAAGCCGCCGAGCCGGCCGCGAAATTCGCCACGAATGCTGCGCGGAGACTTGGCCCTCATCCGCGAATCCGCGCGGTGCGTTTTTCCAGCATCATCATGGTGAGGATGACCACGAAGGCGAATGCCGCCATGCCGCCGGCGAGGATGTTGGCCTCGCGCCACTGCGAGGTTTCGACATAGTCGTAGATCGCCACCGACAGCACCTTGGTGCGTCCCGGGATGTTGCCGCCGATCATCAGCACGATGCCGAACTCGCCGACCGTGTGGGCGAAGCCGAGCACCGCGCCGGCCAGGAAGCCCGGCCGCGCCAGCGGCACCGCCACCGTCCAGAACGCCTTCATCGGAGAGGCCCGCAGCGTCGCCGCGACTTCGAGCGGACGATCGCCGATCGCATCGAACGCGTTGCGGATCGGCTGCACCACGAACGGCATCGAATAGATCACCGAGCCGAACACCAGGCCGCCGAAGGTGAAGGCCAGCGTGCGCCCACCCCACAGCCCGGCGATCGCACCGCCCGGCCCGTCCGGTCCCATCAGTACCAAGAGATAGAAGCCGAGCACCGTCGGCGGCAGCACCAGCGGCATCGCCACCACCGCGGCGACGCCCTCTTTCCACGCCGCCTTCGACCGCGACAGCCACCACGCGATCGGCGTCCCGACGATCAGCAGGATCACTGTGGTGATCACCGCCAATTCGACGGTGAGCCAGACCGGCTGCCAGATGTCGGGGGGAAGATTGCTCATCGGCGAGTCCGGCGTTGTGCGAGGCGCGCCGTACTAACCTCTCCCCGTGTGCGGGGAGAGGTCGACCGTCGGAGCGAAGCGAGGACGGTCGGGTGAGGGGGCGCTTCCACGCGGCCGAGCGGCTCAGGCAGGAGGAGAGGGGGGGGGGGGGGGGGGGGG
>NZ_JAJNAL010000062.1 GCF_022271405.1 Rhodopseudomonas infernalis
ATGCCCCAGCTTCCGCCGTCATGCGCGGGCTCGACCCGCCTGCGGGGCCGGAGCCCTTCGGCGCGGCGACGGCCCCCGCATCCATCGCGCGCGGCGCGCTGAACGACGCGGTCTTCGGAGGAGAGGCGTGTTGCGAAGGGGATGGATTGCCGGGTCGAGCCCTCCAATGACGAGTTGTTACTTCGGCGATGCTTCGCCCAACCGCTGCGCCGGGCTCACGCCGGCATCAGCATCAGCGCCGCCAGCGCCAGAAGCAAAGCTGGCGTCATGATCAGCACGCCGAGGCGCAGGAAGCGGAGCGCGCCGATGTGTTCGCCTTCGCGGCGCAGTGCGATCAGCCACAGGATGGTGGCGAGCGAGCCGGTGACGGAGAGATTGGGGCCGAGGTCGACACCGATCAGCACCGCGCCGGTGATCTGATGCGAAGCCTGCGCGGCGTGGGTGGTGGTCGCCGCGATCAGTCCCATCGGCAGATTGTTGACGAGGTTCGACGCGAACGCCGTGAACAGGCCGGCGCCCCATGCGGTCGCCTGCGGCGACGCCGCCGCGGACTCGCGCAGCAGGTCTGAGAGTTGCGGCAGCAGGCCGGTGTGATTGAGGCCCTCGACCAGTACGAACAGCCCGGCGACCAGCGGCAGCACCGACCACGATACGTCCTTGATCACCGGCACCGGCGATTTGCGGCCGATCAGCAGCACCATCACGGTGACCAGCACGCCGCAGATCAGCGTCGGCAGACCGAGATCGTGGCCGAGCGCCGACGAGGCGAGCAGCGCGACCGCAGTGAGCGCGATGCCGGCGGCGACGATCGCGGCGCCGCGCGTCAGCTTCACCGGCTCCACATCGGTATCGACGCGGCCGCGCAGATGCCGGCGCTGGGTGAAGCGCAGCATCACGAAGGTGACGAGGATGGCCACGACCGACGGCAGCGAGAACACCCGCAGCCACTCCAGCAGCGTCGGCATGCGCTCGCCGAACACCACGAGGTTGGCGGGATTGGAGATCGGCAGCACGAAGCTCGCCGCGTTGGCGATGAACGCGCACACCAGGAGATACGGCAGCGGCTCGACCTTGGCGGCGCGCGCCGCCGCATACACCGCCGGCGTCAGCACCACCGCGGTGGCGTCGTTGGACAGGAAGATCGTCACCAGCGTGCCGACCGCATAGACGATGGTGAACAGCCGCGACGCCGAATGCCGCGAGTGCCGCACCGCCTGCACGGCGAGCCAGTCGAACAGGCCTTCCTGACGCGCCACCTCCGCCAGCAGCATCATGCCGATCAGGAAGAAGTACACGTCGAGGCCCTTGCCGGCGGCGGCGACCGCGTCCTGCCACGGCAACAATTGCAGCACCACCAGCAACACCGCGCCGGCCGCGGCCCAGATGTATTCCGGCAGGTTCCACGGCCGGGCGACGACCCCGAGTGTCGCCAGGGCGGCAATGCTGCAGGTCGCGGCGGTGACGGTGACCATCAGGCCGCTCCCGCCGGCAAGGCCAGGGGCGCGGAGATCGGCAGACGAAGCGGGGGCAGGGCAGCGGCGCGTCGGCCAGAGGCGGAAGCGATCAAGCAGACGAACACCAGCCACCATCCTTTCGCGTCGAAACCCGCGCGACGTTCGAATACGCAGGCGCGGCTCCGGGCCCCGACGCCATATCGCGGCGGCCGCGGCGTTGCCAAGCTGAAACCACAGCCGTGCCGCCGCGACAAATCACAAGCCGCTGTGGGCACGCTCATGACGCGAACCCAGCCGCGCTTACGCTTCGGCGGCGGCCGCAGACAGGCCGCTGACATGCCGCGGGCGCGATGTGCGAACTCCTGTTAGTTCGGCGCGTGGCTGCGACCGGTGTCGGGAGGAGGCGACTCGGCGGGCCGATCCTGCTATGCACCGCGGATGTTCAGAACCAAGCCATTCGCCGTGATCGGCGCATTCGTTGAAGGGCCCGCCGCGTCATGACTGCGCCGCGGCCTCTGGTGATCGGCGCGACCGGCATGGTCGGCGGCGCGATCCTGCGCCGGCTCGTGGCCGAGGGCGCGCGTCCGATCGGGCTGTCGCGCAAAGCGCGGGATGGCGGCGAGGGCGCCGACTGGCTGGCGGGAGATCTCGCAGATCTCGGCCGCGCCGCGCTGCCGCCGCTCGGCGTGGTCTATGCCACGGCTCCGGTCGGCCGCGTCGCCGACGCTGTTCCACAGCTCGCCGCGGCCGGCATGACCCGGCTGGTGGTTTTCACCTCGACCAGCATCGCCACCAAATGGGAGTCGCCCGATCCAGACGAGCGCGCCGCGATCCGGCTCTGGGGCGCCGACGAGGCACGGCTGACCGCGGCCTGCGAGGCGCACGGCGTGGCCTGGACGGTGCTGCGGCCGACGCTGATCTATCTCGAGGGCCGGGACGGCAATGTCAGCCGCATTGCCGGGCTGGTCCGCCGCTTTCGGTTCTTTCCGCTGATGGCCGGCGGCGAAGGGTTGCGCCAGCCGGTCCACGCCGACGATCTCGCCGCCGCCGCGATCGCCGCGGCCGCGCGGCCGGCCTGCGCCGGCAAGACCTACAATCTGCCGGGCGGCGAGACGCTGAGCTATCGCGAGATGGTCGGGCGGATCTTCGACGGCCTTGGCTTGCCACGGATCATCGTGCCGGTGCCGGATTGGGCGTGGCGCCTGGTGCTGCCGCTGGCGGTGCGCGTGCTGCCCGGGCTCTCGGCCACGATGGCGACGCGGATGGCGAAGGACATGACCTTCGACGTTGCTCCAGCCGCCAGCGAGATCGGCTGGCAGCCGCGGTCGTTCCATCCCGACTTCAGGGATGCGGGCGCTGAATGAGCCCGCCGAACTACTGAACGATGCCGATCGTTGCGATGCGCGCCGGCTCGCTGCCGCGCCAGGACAGTCCCGCCGAGGCTTGTGCCGCAGCGAGAAACAGCACCATCGCCACCGAAAGCATGACAAATCGCCTGATGTCCGAGGCCATGACGCCGGCTCCTGCAGCACCTCTATAATTATCAGGGATTATGCATAACCGGCTCTTAATACCACCCCCACACGGGTTGATTCCGGCGATTGTCGAGCAATTCCAGATCGGTGGACGGCCGACCTAAATCGGCTTGCCGATGCTGATCGCCAGCGTGCCGACGCCATCGACGCCGCATTCGACCTTGTCGCCGGGCACCAGCGCCGCGACGCCTGCAGGGGTGCCGGTCATGATGATGTCGCCGGCACCGAGCGCGACCTGCAGCGACAGCTTCGAGATGATCTCGGCGACGTTCCAGATCATCTCCGACAGATCACCCTTCTGCCGCTCGGTGCCGTTGACCGACAGCCAGATCTTGCCGTTCGAAGGGTGCCCGATCTCGGAAGCCGGCCGCAGTGCGCCGCACGGCGCTGACAGGTCGAACGATTTGCCGATCTCCCAGGGCTGCTCCTTCTTGCGCGAGATGGTCTGCAGATCGCGCCGCGTCAGATCGATGCCGACGCCGTAGCCCCAGACATGATCGAGCGCCGTCTCCGCCGGAATATTGAGGCCGCCGCTCTTCAGCGCGACGATCAGCTCGACCTCGTGCTGCATGTCCTTGGTCAGTGTCGGATACGGAATCGCGGCGCCATCGGGCGCAATCATGTCGGCATGCTTGGCGAAGAAGAAGGGCGGGTTGCGCTCGTCATTGCCGAGCTCGCGGATGTGCTCGAGATAGTTGCGGCCGACGCACCAGATCCGGCGCACCGGAAACGTTTTGCTGTCCCCCTGCACGGCGAGGGCGGGCTGCGGCAGCGGGGCGATCACGGAAGTTGAGCTCATCGGTCTGACTTTCGCAGCAGGGGGAATGGGGCAGAGCGCGGGAAGGGCGTGTAGCTTAGACGGCAGCGTCGACTTCGGCCAGCGGCGCAGTGTTACGCTGCTGCAGGCGGAAGAACGAGGCGTAGCGGCCGCCGCGGCGCAGCAGATCGTCGTGCCGGCCCTGCTCGACGATCTCGCCGGCTTCGACAACGAGGATCTGGTCGGCGTGCATGATGGTGTGCAGCCGGTGCGCGATCACGATGGTGGTGCGGTTGTGGCAAAGCCGTTCGATGGCTTCCTGCACCAGTTTCTCCGACTCGGAATCGAGCGCTGCCGTCGCCTCGTCGAGCAGCACGACCGGCGCATCGCGCAGCAGCGCGCGCGCAACCGCGATGCGCTGACGCTGGCCACCCGACAATTGCGCGCCGTGCTCGCCGACCGGGGTGTCGTAGCCCAGTGGGAAGCCCATGATGAAGTCGTGAGCGTGCGCCGCCTTGGCGGCGGCGATGATCTCGTCTTCGCTGGCGCCGATCTTGCCGAACGCGATGTTGGCGCGGACGGTGTCGCGGAACAGATAGACGTCCTGGCCGACATAGGCAGTCTGCTCGCGCAGCGAAGCCCGCGACACCGACGCGATCGACTGGCCGTCGATCCGGATGTCGCCGGCGGACGGCTCATAGAACCGCAGCAGCAGCGCCAGCACGGTGGACTTGCCGCCGCCGGACGGACCAACCAGCGCGGTCATCTTGCCGGGCTCGGCGACGAAGCTCATCGCCTTCAGCACCGGCTCGTCGGCCCGATAGGCGAAGCGCACGGCGTCGAATTCGACCCGCGCTTCGGTGAGCGCGAGCGCCGGCTTGGCGCTGTCGTCGGGCTCGCTCGGCGGGCTGTCGACGATCTCCAGCAGCATGCGGGCGCCGACCAGGCCGCTGTTGAGCTCGATGTTGAGCCGCGCCAGCCGTTTCGCGGGCTCGTAGGCCAGCAGGAACGCGGTGAGGAAGGAGAAGAACTGCCCCGGCGTCGCGCCCATCGCGACCACACGATAGCCGCCATACATCAGCGACGCCGCGACCGCGAAGCCGCCGAGCGTTTCCATCAGCGGGCTGGAGCGGTTCGACACCCGCGCCATCTTGTCGGCGTTCTTGCGCACCGCCTCGATGCTGGCGCCGATCCGGTCGCGCATCGTCTGTTCGAGCGAGAACGCCTTGACGGTGCGGATGCCCTGCAGCGATTCCTGCATCGTCTCGAGGATCTCGGCGTTGCCGGCGAACTGCGTGTAAGCGAGCCCTTTCACGCGCCGCACCAGCTTGCGTAGTACCAGCACCGCTGGCGGCGCGATCAGCAGGCCGAACAGCGCCATGAATGGATCCTGCGACACCATCACGATGACGAGCCCGATCAGCGACAGCAGATCGCGGCCGATCGCGTTGATCAGCAGGTTGAGCACTTCGGTGACGGAGTTGGCGCCGGAGGTCAGGCGAGCGAGAAATTCCGAGGAGTGCCGCTGCGCATAGAAGCCGAGGCTCTCATGCATCAGCTTGTCGAACAGCCGGCGCTGATTGTTGGCGAGGATCGCGTTCTTGATCTGCGTCAGGATCACCGACTGGCCGTAGGTCGCGACGCCCTTGATGGTGAAGATCGCCAGGCTGACCAGCGACAGCACGACGATGCCGTTGAGATTGCGGTCGACATAGGCCTGGTTGATCACCTGACCGAGCAGATACGCCGACAGCGCCGTGGCGGCCGCGGCGACCGCCATCAGGATGAAGGCCAGCAGGTAGCGGCGCCAATACACCGACGCCTGTTCCATCACCAGGCGGCGCACCAGTTGGGCGGCGCCGTAGGGATCGTCGGTTATCTTGCGAGGGGCTTTGGTCATCCGCGTTCCATCGACGGCGTCGAGCTGGTCGCGCGCGTCGGGCTGGCGTGCGTCTGGCCGCCTCCTTGCCCCCGATGGCGGGGGTTTTCAAGCCAAAACCTGCCCGCGGGGCTAGGCCTTAGGCTGAAATCGCTTCAAGTTCAGAGCCTTGGCGCTGGGCGAGGAGCTTGCGCTCCCACGCCAAAGCGTGCGCCGCGATGGTGTCGAGGTCATCGTAGCGCGGCGTCCAGTCCAGCGTTCCGCGAATCCGGCTGGTGTCGGCGACCATGGTGACGATGTCGCCCGGCCGCCGCGCTGCGCTGCCGACGGCGAAATTGCGGCCGGCGACGCGCCGCACTGCGTCGATGGTTTCCAGCACCGAATAGCCACGGCCGTAGCCGCAGTTCAGCGTCGTCGGGGATCCACCCTGGCGCAGATAGCGCAGCGCTGCGACATGCGCCTGCGCCAGATCGGTGACGTGGATGAAGTCGCGGATGCAGCTGCCGTCCGGGGTCGGATAGTCTGTGCCGAACACATCGACACGGGCCCGCTGGCCGGTGGCGGCTTCGACGGCGATCTTCAGCAGATGCGTGGCGCCAAGAGTGGCGAGGCCGATGCGGGCCAGCGGATCGGCGCCGGCGACGTTGAAGTAGCGCAGCGCGACGTAGTTCATGCCGTAAGCCGCCGCGGAATCGTGCAGCATGATTTCGGTCATCAGCTTGGAGCAGCCGTACGGCGACAACGGCCGGGTCGGCGCTTCTTCGGGCACGGGCGTGCGATCGGGATTGCCGTAGACCGCGGCGGTCGACGAGAAAATGAAATTGCGGACGCCTCGGGTCACCGCGGCGTTCAGCAGATTGCGCGACGTCATGGTGTTGTTGCGATAATAGCCGAGCGGATCGCGCATCGAATCCGCGACGATCACCGAGCCGGCGAAATGGATGATGGCATCGACGCGCTGCGAGGCGATCACGCCTTCGACGAGATTCTCGTCGCCGGCGTCGCCGATGAACAGCGGCACGCCTTCGGGAAGGAAGTTGGAGAAGCCGGTGCTGAGATTGTCGATCACCACCACGCTCTCGCCGGCCTCGACCAGCGCGAGCACGGTGTGACTTCCGATATAGCCGGCACCGCCGGTCACGAGCACGGTCATCAGGGCCCCCGTGTAAAAATGCGAGCCGCGCCCGCTTGGTCTTTCCTCCGACAATAGACCGAGCTGGTCGACAGATCGCTGATCTTCCGGATTTTCCGGCGTTCCACAGGGGGAATCGACAATATGGTTGCCAAACTGTAACGAGATCGCCGTGTTGTAGCGGCTATCGGCGCGATGTCGGACATTCTCATCATCAAGACCTCCTCTCTCGGCGACGTGGTGCATCAGATGCCCGCGATCACCGACGCCGCGCGCGCGGTTCCGGGGCTGCGGTTGTCTTGGGTGGTGGAGGAGGCGTTCGCGCCGCTGGCGGCGCTGCATCCGTCCGTCGCGGAGGTGATCCCGGTGGCGACGCGGCGATGGCGATCGAAGCTGACGGCGCGCGCGACCTGGCGCGATGTCGGCGAGTTCAGCACGCGGCTGCGCGAGCCGGATTTCGACAAGGTGATCGACACGCAGGGTCTGATCCGCTCGGCGATCATCGCGCGGCTCGCCCATGGCGAACGCCACGGCTACGATGCGGCGAGCATCCGTGAGCCGTTGGCAGCGAGGTTCTACGACGTCACGCACACGGTCGATCGCGGCCTGCATGCCGTCACGCGCAATCGCCTGCTGACGGGGCTGTCTCTCGGTTATCAGCCGCCCGACGAGATCGACTACGGCCTGATCCGTCCGCCGCGAGCGGAGGACGGCGCCTATGTGGTGCTGCTGCACGGCACCTCGCGGACCTCGAAGGAGTGGCGCGCCGAGGATTGGATTGAGATCGGGCAATGGTTGCAGGGTCGCGGCCTGCAAGTCGTGCTGCCATGGGGCACAGAGGCCGAGCGGCAGACCGCCGAACGACTATCTGCTGCGATCGCAGGCAGTCGCGTGCTGCCGAAACAGCGGCTCGATCTCACCGCGCAAGTGATCGCCAATGCGGCGCTGGTCGTCGGCGTCGACACCGGCCTGATGCACCTCGCCGCGGCGTATCGCGTGCCGCTGGTCGGGATCTACGTATCGACCGATCCCGGCCTGACGGGGCCGGTCGGCAGCGGACCGATGAGCGTGCTTGGTAGCAAGCGCGGCGCGCCCACGGCGCAGCAGGCGATCGAAGCCGCCGAACGGCTGATCGGTTAGTTGGCGGGGCGGGGCTGCGCCATGCGGCCGAGTACGTCATCGACGAACGCCGCGATATCGCCGCCCTTGAACAGAAAGCCCGGAATGCCGGCCGCCTGCGCGGCGTCGATATCGATGTCGCTGTCGCCGATCACGAAGCTGCCCTGCATCGCCACCGGCCATGTCCGAGCCAGATCGAGGATCATGCCGGGCTTCGGTTTGCGGTCGTCGCTCGCCCGCCGATAGGCTTCGACGATGCCGTCGGGATGATACGGGCAGTAGCGGATGTCGTCGATCCTCGCGCCTTGCTTCGCCAGTTCGTCGAGCATCCAGCGATGCAGTGCGCGCACGTCGTCTTCGCCAAACATGCCGCGTGCGACACCGGACTGGTTGGTGATCACGAACACGTAGTAGCCGGCGTCGTTGAGGCGGCGGATCGCCGCGGCGATGCCGGGCATCCAGCGAAACCGCTCGCGCGTGCCGATATAGTGATCGTTGTAGTTGATCACGCCGTCGCGATCGAGGAAGGCGGCGGGCTTGCAGGTGCGCTGGTCGGCCGCGCTCATGCTACGCCATCAGCGCGCATTCGATCTCGTCGCAGATCGCGTGCGCGGCCATCAGATGGATCTGCTGAACCAGCGCGGTTTCTGGCGCCGGCGCGATCAGCAGATGATCGCACAGCGCAGCCATCGACGTGCCGCTCGGTCCGGTCATGCCGATGGTGACGAGGCGGCGTGCGCGCGCCACCTCGAGCGCCGCGAGAATGTTCGGCGAACGGCCCGAGGTGGTGATGCCGATAAACAGATCACCGGGCTGGCCGAGGCCTTCGACCTGCCGCGCGAATACGCGATCGAAGCCGTAGTCGTTGGCGATGGCGGTCAGTGCCGAGGTGTCCGTGGTCAGCGCGATCGCCGGCCAGCCGGGACGGTCCTGCTTGTAGCGGCCGATGATCTCGGCGGCGATATGCTGGGCGTCGGCGGCGCTGCCGCCATTGCCGGCGATCAGGATCTTGCGGCCGCCGCGCAGCGCCGCGATCGCCGCGGCCGCGATCGCCTGCGACGCGGCGAGCAACGATGCATCGCCGGCGGCCGCCGTCATCGCGGCGAGCGAGTTGTGAAAATGCGCGGCGATGCGGTTCTGGCTCACGTCACACCTGAAGGCAGGAAGGTCGGCACTGGTTAAGCGCAGGGCCGGGGAAGGGCAAGAGCAGGGCAAGCGCAGGCGGGATCACAGCGCCGGGGCGAGGCCGGCGGCGCCGAGCGCATGCCGCGCGGCGGCCATGACGTCGTCGACCGCAATGTCCCGCATGCATTTGTGATGCAGCATCCGGCACACCGGCTTGTGGCAGGGCCGGCACGGCACGTCGGTCTTGGTCTCGATCACCGCGTCGATCGGGTTGAGCGGCGCATAATGCCAGGCGCTGGTCGGCCCGAAGATCCCGATGGTGCGGCTGCCGATCGCGGCCGAGACGTGCAACAGCCCGGAATCGTTGGAGATTACCAGATCTGCCGCGCCGAGGCCGAGAATGCCGTTGCGCAGATCGGTGCCGGTGAGGTCGTGGGCGTTTGGCCCGGCCGCGCCGACGATTTCTCGGGCCTTTTCGGTCTCGCCCGGGCCGCCGATGACCCAGACGTCGAGCCCGCTGGCGGTCAGCGCCCTGGCGGCCTCGACATAATAGCTCCAGCGCTTCGACGGCCCGACCGCGCCCGGCGCCAGCGCCACGGCGGTGCGTCCCTCGAAGCCGTTGGCGCGGCGCCAGGCGGCGATCGCGTCTTTCGGCACCACGAGCTGCGGCTCGGGCCAATCCATCGGCAGCTCGATATTCGCGGGCAGCGCCAGCGCGGCGCAGCGGTCGATCATCCGCGGTAGCGCTTTCTCGCCGCGCCGCCAGTCGTTCAGCAGCCCGAACCGGACCTCGCCGATGAAGCCGGTCCGCTGCGGAATGCCGGCGAGAAACGGCGCAATGGTGGATTTGAAGGTCCGCGGCATCACCAGCGAACGGCCGTAGCCCTCGGTCCGCAGCCGCGCCGCCAGCGCTCGCTGCTGTCCCAGTGCAAGGCTGCCGCGCGGCAGGTCCCAGACGATGCCCTTGCGGACGCCGGGCATATAATCGACCAGCGGGGCACACAGCGTGGTCGTCAGCACATCCACCGGCCGGTTCGGCCAGCGGTCCTTGAGCACCCGGACCACCGTGTGACAGCGGACGAAATCGCCGATCCACATATAGGGGATCAGCAGAACCGGGCTGGTGTCCGAGCGATCAGCCGCCTTGGCGAGGCTCGATGTGAGTGAATCGTAATTCATTCGGTATCTGGCGGTGGCGTGTCGCCCCCGGGGCGGACGCGATCCAGCCGGTTAGCGCCTGCGCCGCCCGGCGTCCAGCCGTGATTTCGCCCGGATGCCGGTTCCGTAATACGGCGCCCAGAGTTCAAGTTGCCTGCCCGGACGGAGTGGGGCAAAGGTGGCCGCGCAAATCGAGGCGGGAGAGTCATGCTGCTGGTTACCGGAGGCGCCGGGTTTATCGGGTCGAACATCGTCGCGGCCCTGAACGAAGCCGGGCGCAGCGATGTGGCAGTGTCCGACTTCCTCGGCCATGAAGGCAAATGGAAGAATCTGGCCAAGCGGCAGCTTGCGGACTTCGTGCCGCCCGCCGAGCTCGCCGACTGGCTCAAGGGCCGCCGGCTCGATGCCATCTTTCATATGGGCGCGATCTCGGAGACGACCGCGACCGACGGTGATCTGGTGATCGACAGCAACTTCCGGCTGTCGATGCGGCTGCTCGACTGGTGCACCGAGAACCGGGTCCCGTTCATCTATGCGTCGTCCGCGGCGACCTATGGGGATGGCGCGCAGGGCTTTGCCGACGATCCCTCGCTACAGGCGCTGAAGCAGCTCCGGCCGATGAATCTTTACGGCTGGAGCAAGCATCTGTTCGATCTCGCCATACTGGATCGCGCCGCGCGTGGCGAACGGCTGCCGCCGCAATGGGCCGGGCTGAAGTTCTTCAACGTGTTCGGCCCCAATGAATACCATAAGGGCGCGATGGCCAGCGTGCTGGCGAAGCGCTTCGACGACATCAAGGCCGGCCATGTGGTGCAGCTGTTCAAGTCGCACCGCGACGGCATCGCCGACGGCGACCAACGCCGCGACTTCATCTATGTCGACGATGTCATTCGGGTGATGATGTGGCTGTTCGCTTCGCCGTCAGTGAGCGGGCTGTTCAATGTCGGCACCAGCCACGCCCGAAGTTTTCGCGATCTGATCCTCGCCGCCTATTCGGCACTCGGAACCTCGCCGCAAATCGAATACATCGATATGCCGGAACAGATTCGGGGCAGCTATCAGTATTTCACTGAGAGTAAAGGCGATCGGCTGAGGGCCGCAGGCTATAATGGCGGCTTCACGCCGCTCGAGGAAGCGGTGGCCTCTTATGTCAGGGGCTACCTTGACGCCAGCGATCGCTTCCGCTGATCGCGCTCCAACCGCGTGACCATTGATGTTCAATTTTGAGACTCTGCTGCGATCGATCGCGAATACCACGGTGCTGTGCGTCGGCGATCTGATGCTCGACGAGTTCGTCTATGGCGACGTCTCGCGAATTTCGCCGGAAGCGCCCGCGCCGGTGATTGCGGTTCAGCGCAGCGAGATCAATGTCGGCGGCGCCGGCAACGTCGCGCGCAACATCGCGGCGGTCGGCGCGCGCTGCATTTTCGTCGGCCTGATCGGCGATGACGAGGCCGGCCGGACGCTGAGCGCGGAGCTCGCGCGCGAGCCGCGGATCGAGCCGCTGCTGGTGCGCGACCCGTCGCGTCCGACCACCCGCAAGGTGCGGTTCGTCTCCGAGCATTTCTCGACGCATATGCTGCGCGCCGACTGGGAAACCGCCTCGGCGGCTTCGGCGGAGATCGAGGCGCGCCTGCTGGACGCGATCCTGCCGCAGCTCGAGCGGGCCGACATCGTGCTGTTGTCCGATTACGCCAAGGGCGTCCTGACGCCGCAACTGATCGCCCGCGTGATCGAGGCGGCGCGGCAGCGCGGCAAGCGGGTGATCGTCGATCCGAAGAGCGCAAACTTTGCTACCTATCGCGGCGCCACGCTGCTCACGCCGAACCGCAAGGAGTTCGTCACCGCCACGCGCAGCGCCGCCGAGTCGCTCGCAGACATCGCCGCTGCGGCACAGGAAGCGATGACGCTCGCCGAGTGCGAGGCGATGTTGGTCACTCAGAGCGAGCACGGGATGACGCTGGTGCCGCGCGGCGGCGAGCCGATCCATGTGCCGGCGCTGCCGGTCAAGGTCCGCGACGTCTCGGGTGCGGGCGACACGGTCGCTGCGATACTCGCCGTGGTGCTGGCGGCCGGCGAAGACTGGGCGAGCGCGATGCGCGCGGCGAGCGCCGCTGCGGCGGTCGCCGTCAGCAAGAACGGCACGGCCATCGTCACGCCCGCCGAACTGCGGCGCAAGCTGCTGCCGCACGCCTCGCTCGCCGCCGAGGACAAGATCATCGGCAGCGACGCCGACCTCGATCGCCGGATCGCCGAATGGCGCCGCGAGGGGCTGCGCGTCGGTTTCACCAACGGCTGTTTCGACATCCTGCATCCGGGGCATGTGAAGGTGCTGACCGCCGCGCGCGGCGCCTGCGACCGCCTGGTCGTCGGCCTCAACAGCGACGCATCGGTCCGCCGGCTGAAGGGCGAGAGCCGGCCGGTGCAGGACGAGCGCGCCCGCGCCGAGGTGCTGGCCGGACTGGAAGCGGTCGATCTGGTCGCGGTGTTCGAAGAGGACACGCCGTTGAATCTGATCCAGCGCATCGTTCCCAGCGTCCTGGTCAAGGGCGGCGACTACACGCGTGAGCAAGTGGTCGGACACGAGGTGGTCGAGGCGGGAGGCGGCGAGGTGCTGCTGGTCGACATTCTGCCGGGCCACAGCACGACGTCTTTGGTCGAGAAGGCTCGCGAGGGAACGGCATGACCCGCCCCGAACTCTTCAAGCGAGACAAACGATGCTGACCAACATCAGGTCGTTCACCTATCGCAACTGGTTGATCGCGATCCATGATGCCGGCGTCACCGCGATCGCCGTGCTGCTGAGCTTCTTTCTGCGCTTCGACGGCGAAAACCTGCTGGATCGGCTGCCGCTGCTGCTGAAGATCCTGCCATACTTCATCATCTTCAGCTTCTTCGTCTGCTACGCGTTCCAGCTCACCACCACCAAGTGGCGGTTCGTATCGATCCCGGACCTGCTGAACATCCTGCGCGCCGCCAGCGTCCTGACCGTCGCGCTGCTGGTTCTCGACTACATTTTCCTCGCGCCGAACGTCTACGGCACGTTCTTCCTCGGCAAGACCACCATCATCATCTACTGGTTCCTCGAGGTCTGCTTCCTTTCTGGATCGCGGCTCGCCTATCGCTACTTCCGCTACACGCGGACCCGCAACAAGGCGATGATCCAGAACGCGGCGCCGACGCTGCTGATCGGGCGCGCGGCCGATGCCGAAGTATTTTTGCGTGGCATCGAGAGCGGTGCGGTGAAGCGGCTGTGGCCGGTCGGCGTGCTGTCGCCGTCGGCTGCGGATCGCGGCCAGACCATCCGTGGCATCCCGGTGCTGGGCAGCATCGACGATCTCCCCAACGTGGTCGAAGACTTCGCCAATCGCGGCCGGCCGATCGAGCGGGCGGTGATGACCCCATCGGCGTTCGAGGCCGAGTCGCAACCCGAGGCCGTTCTGATGCGGGCGCGCAAGCTCGGCCTCATCGTCAGCCGGCTGCCGTCGCTGGAGGAGAGCCGCGATACGCCGCGCCTGGCGCCGGTCGCGGTCGAGGATCTGTTGCTGCGGCCGAGCGTGAAGATCGACTATCGCCGTCTCGAAATTCTGCTGAAGGGCAAATCGATCGTCGTCACCGGCGGTGGCGGCTCGATCGGCCTGGAGATGTGCGATCGAGTCACCACCTTCGGCGCCGCCCGGCTGCTGGTGATCGAGAACTCCGAGCCCGCGCTGCACGCCGCCATGGAGATGCTGAACGCCAAGGTGACGCAGACCGTTGTCGAAGGGCGTATCGCCGATATCCGCGACCGCGAACGGATTTTCCAGCTCGTCACCGCTTTCAAGCCCGATCTGGTGTTTCACGCTGCGGCGTTGAAGCATGTGCCGATCCTGGAGCGCGACTGGGGCGAGGGCGTCAAGACCAACATCTTCGGCTCGGTCAACGTCGCCGATGCCGCGCGCGCAGCCGGCGCAGAGGCGATGGTGATGATCTCGACCGACAAGGCGATCGAGCCGGTGTCGATGCTCGGTCTCACCAAGCGCTTCGCCGAGATGTACTGCCAGGGCATGGACCGCGAACTCGCCATGACGGCCGAAGGCGACAAGCCGCCGATGCGGCTGATCTCGGTGCGGTTCGGCAATGTGCTGGCGTCGAACGGCTCCGTGGTGCCGAAGTTCAAGGCGCAGATCGAAGCCGGCGGTCCGGTGACCGTGACGCACCCGGACATGGTCCGCTACTTCATGACCATCCGCGAAGCTTGCGACCTCGTCATCACCGCCGCCACCCACGCGCTCGATCAGCAGCACTCCGGCGCGTCGGTGTTCGTGCTCAGCATGGGCCAGCCGGTGAAGATCGTCGATCTCGCCGAGCGCATGATCCGGCTGTCGGGCCTGCAGCCCGGCTACGATATCGAGATCGTGTTCACCGGCATTCGTCCCGGCGAGCGGCTGCACGAGATCCTGTTCGCCAAGCAGGAGCCGTCCACTGAGATCGGCATTCCCGGCATCGTCGCGGCGCGGCCCAATGAGTTGCCGCTGGAGACGTTGCGGAGCTGGCTCAGCGAACTGCAAGGCGCGATCGTCAGGCAGCACCACACTGAGGTCGTGACGATCCTCAGGAACGCTGTTCCGGAGTACCGAGCCGAAGGACTCGAATCCAAGGTCGAACTTCAGCAGTAGTCGGGTCGCGGCTGCCCTCCCGGTCGGAGCACAGCTGCGCGATCAATGCTCGGATCCGGCGCGGTCCCGGTCGGCCGGCTTGGCTCTGAACACCACGAAGTGCGACATCGAGAAGTTGACCACGAAGCTGACGACAATCGACAGCAGCTTGGCGGCGAACACCGAGACGAAGTGCGACAGCACGACCAGCGTGGTGGTGGCCGTGGCGACGCCGAGGGTGCCGGACGCGACGAAGCTGAGATACGCGCTGCGATTCAGGCTGCGGCCGGATTCGGTGCGGAACGTGATCATGCTGTTCATGACGTAGGATGACGACACCGCGACCAGCCAGGCCATCACGTTGGCGGGCACCAGCGGAAGCTTCAGCAGTTCATAAGCGACGGTGAAGACGGCGAGGTCGACCATCGCATTAATGACGCCGATGCCGGCGAAGCTGACGAGCTTGGCGAGCATCGGGCGCGCGCGCCGTTGGTCACGCAAGCGATTGTACAACGACTTCATAGGATGCCCATCATCTCGCCAACGACGCCGCGACCGGGCGGCCGAACTGCGCCAGAATGAAGCCCACCGCGGCCGCGCCGCCGATCAACATGGCTACATCCACCACGGCCGAGTCGACCGCAACTGATACGCCAGCCAGCACAGCCAGCAGCAGGTTGACGACGAACACGCGGCCGACGACGCCGGTCACCGGGAACCCGTTGTCTGTGGCGCGTTGATAGTAGTGGCTGCGGTGCGCCTCCCAGAACGCTTCCCGTTGCAGGATGCGGCGAACCAGCGTCAGCGTGCTGTCGGCCAGATAGTACAGCGGCAGCAGCAGCGCCGCGGCGAGATGGCCGTGCAACGCCAATTGCAGCAGGCACCAGCCCAGCAGCAAGCCGATCGGCAGGCTGCCGACGTCGCCGAGAAAGACCTTGGCGGCGGGGCGGTTGAACGGCGCAAAGCCGAGCATCGCACCGCCGAGCGCTGCGGCGATCAGGGTCGCATCGACCGGAAGGGCGCCGGCGAACCCGAATACGACCAAGGCCAGCGTTAGCGGCATCACCTCGCTGACGGTCATCCAGTCGAGCCCGTCCATGAAGTTGACGAGGTTGACGAACCACAGCGCTGCGATCACCAGGACAGCGCGCTCGATCCAGACCGGCAGCATCGGCATGATCTGCAGGTTCACCGGCAGTGCGGCGATCACCAGGCCGACTGCCAGCGCCTGCAGCGCCAGACGCGGCAGCACCGGGATCGGCCTGATGTCGTCGACGGTGCCGACCATCGCGATCAGCACCGCCATGCCGAACAACAGCACCGGAATGCCGGGCGCCGGCGCGATCAGCATCATCGCCAAAGTCGCGACCACAAGGGTGGCCGCGATCACCGCAATGCCCGCTCCTTGTGGCGTGGGGATCTTGTGCGACGAGCGGGCGTTGGGGCGCGCCAGGGCATAGCGGGCGAGCAGCGGCATGATCGCAACAATCAGCGCGCCACAGATCAGCGCTGCCAGCGGTATCGCCGCCAAGGCGATCAACTGGTCCCAGCCGGTCACGTCAGCCCGCCAGAACATGGCTTGACGCATGCAGATGCGGGGTGTCGTGAAGGCGGGGCATCGGGCTCGCTGCGGTTGGGCATTTGCGGCAGTGAACAACCTGCGGTTGGGACTGCAAACTTGCCCGTTTGGTATGGTTTCGAGATCGATCTTGCAAGTGCGGCACCATTCGGCGCTTGCTGCGCGACCGGAGCGGCGGCTAAACAGGCGCGCTTTGAGCCGCGCCGGCAGGAAAGTGACGGTCGAAACGTTCTGAGGGCTTGATGACGGAACAACCCGTATTGGTGACCGGTGCCGCGGGCTTCATCGGCTTTCATGTCGCGCGCGAACTGCTGGACGCCGGCCGCATTGTCGTCGGCTTCGACAACCTCAACACCTATTACGATCCGGCATTGAAACAGGCGCGGCTCGCGCTGCTGCACGATCATCCCGGTTTCAGCTTCGTCCGCGGCGACCTCGCCGACCGCGCCGCGACCGCGGCGCTGTTTGCCGAGCGGCGCTTTCCGGTGGTGATCCATCTCGCCGCGCAGGCCGGCGTCCGGCATTCGCTCAGCCATCCGCACGACTATGCCGACGCCAATCTCGAAGGCTTCCTCAACGTGCTCGAAGGCTGCCGCCACAATGGCTGCAGCCACCTGATCTACGCGTCGTCGTCCTCGGTCTATGGCGCCAATACCAAACTGCCGTTCTCGGTCGAGGATCGCACCGATCACCCGATCAGCCTGTACGCGGCGTCCAAGAAGGCCAACGAGGTGATGGCGCATTCCTACAGCCATCTGTATCGGCTGCCGACCACCGGGCTGCGGTTCTTCACCATCTACGGCCCGTGGTATCGGCCCGATATGGCGCTGTTCCTGTTCGCCGACGCCATCACCCAAGGGCGGCCGATCAAGCTGTTCAACCACGGCCGCATGCGCCGCGATTTCACTTATGTGGCCGATGTCACGCGCGTGGTGCTGCGGCTCATCGAACGGGTTCCGCCGGCCGGCGCCGGCCGCGCGCCGGCACGGCTCTACAATGTCGGCAACCATCAGCCGGAAGAACTGATGCACGTCGTCGCCTTGCTCGAGCAGGAACTCGGCCGTTCGGCGGTCAAGGAGATGCTGCCGATGCAGCCCGGCGACGTTCCAGCGACGTTCGCGGATGTCGATGATCTGATGCGCGATGTCGGGTTCAAACCGGAGACCGCGATCGAGGACGGAATTCGCAGCTTCGTGGCTTGGTACCGGTCTCATTACCGCGTCTGATGTGGCCCATGGGCCTCACAGATAATTGTAATTGTCTGAATCAAAACGTGTTTGGGCAATTTGCGCGCCGGATCGCCACACCTGTGACGGCGTGCTAGGAAGCCGCATCATTCATTTTCCGAGGCATTCCGCCATGACGTCCGCTCCTGATCTGGCCACGATATCCGCGCTCCGGGTTGGCGTCATCGGTGCTGGAGTGATGGGCACCAACCACGCGCGCGTGCTGGCCGGTCTGCCTGGCGTGACGCTGGTTGGGATCGTCGATCCGCTCGATGAGCATCGCAAGCGCGCATTGGACCTGATCGGCTGCAAGACCTTCGCAACGCTGGACGAATTGCTGATCGCCGGCGTCGATGCGGTGACGATCGCCGCGCCGACCCATCTGCACCACGACGTGGCGCTGGCCTGCATCGTGCGCGGCGTGCATGTGCTGGTCGAGAAGCCGATCGCCTCCACGGTCGAGGAAGGCCGCGAGATCGTCGCCGCCGCCCGCAAGGCCGGCGTGACGCTGATGGTCGGCCACGTCGAGCGCTTCAACCCTGCGGTGGCCGCTATCAAGCAGGCGATTCGCAACGAGGATATTCTGTCGATCGGCATCACCCGGGTCGGGCCGTTCCCGCCGCGGATGTCGAATGTCGGCGTGGTGATCGATCTGGCGGTGCACGACATCGACCTGATTCGCTGGTTCACCGAATCCGAGATCGTCGACGTGCAGCCGCAACTCACTTGCGCGGTCGCTGAGCGCGAAGATATCGCGCTGCTGCAGTTCCGCACCGAATCCGGCGTGCTGGCCCACATCAACACCAACTGGCTGACCCCGTTCAAGGCGCGCAACGTCACCGTGGCGACCCGCGGCAAATACGTGATGGGCGATCTGTTGACCCGTCAGGTCACCGAGTGCTTCGGCTTCAAGGCCGACGGCAGCTACTCGATGCGGCATCTGCCGGTCGGCCACGACGAGCCGCTGCGCGCCGAACTGATCGCCTTCCTCAACGCCGTGCGCACCAATGGCGTGCCCGCCGTCACCGGCGAGGAGGGCGTCGCCAGCCTGGAGATCGCCATCCAGTGTCTCGAGCAGCCGCCGAAGGCTGCGGCCGGCCGCAAGACGCCGCTGCGCGCCGCCGGCTAGCGCCGTTCGGATCGTTTCAATCGCGCCTCGCAGCGCATCCTCATTCACACCGATCAAGCCGAGCTCCATGAACCAGCACCTTCGCACCGACCCTGTGCCCTTCATCGACGTCGGCGCGCAGCGCCGCAGGCTCGGACCTGCGCTCGACGAGGCCGTCGGCAAGGTGCTGAATCACTGCCAGTTTCTCGGCGGCCCGGAAGTGCTGGCGCTAGAAGCCGAACTCGCGGCTTACACCGGCGCGCGCTATGTCGTGACCTGCTCGAGCGGCACCGATGCGCTGTTGATGGTGCTGATGGCCAAGGGGATCGGTCCCGGCGACGCGGTGCTGTGCCCGTCCTTCACCTTCTGCGCGACCGGCGAAGCCGTGGCGCTGACCGGCGCGACGCCGCTGTTCGTCGACGTCGATGAAGTCACCTTTAACATCGACATCGCGTCGTTGAAGCGCGGCATCGGCACCGCCAAGAAGCTCGGCCTCAAGCCCCGCGCGGTCATTCCAGTCGACCTGTTCGGCCAGGCGGCGGATCACGCCGCGATCGCGACCGTGGCGGCCGATGAAGGGCTGTTCGTGCTCGACGACGCCGCGCAGGGCTTTGGCGCGACCTATCGCGGCAAGCGACTCGGCACCTTCGGGCTCGCGACCGCTACCAGCTTCTTCCCGGCCAAACCGCTCGGCTGCTTCGGCGATGGCGGCGCGATCTTCACCGACGACGCCGAACTGGTCGACGGCTTGCGCAGCGTCCGCGTGCACGGCCAGGGCGGCGACAAATACGACAACATCCGCCTTGGTCTGACCGCCCGGCTCGACACCATCCAGGCCGCGATCCTGCTGCAGAAGCTCAAGATCTTCGACGACGAGATCGCCGCGCGCAATCGCGTCGCCGAACGCTATTCGGCCGCGCTCGGCAATCTGGTGACGGTGCCGCGGCTTGCCGAAGGCTGCAGCTCGGTGTGGGCGCAGTACACCATCCGGCTGCCGCACGGCGTCGATCGCGACGGCTTCGCGGCGACGCTGAAGGCGCACGGCATTCCGACCGCGATCTACTACGCCAAGTCGATGCACCAGCAGACCGCCTACCGCGCGTTCCCCACCGCGGATGGTGGGCTGCCGGTCTGCGAGCGGCTGTCGCAGGACGTCATCAGCCTGCCGATGCACGCCTATCTCGATGAGGCGACGCAGGATCGGGTGATCGAAGCCGTGCGCGGCGCCGTCGCGCGCTGAGAGGCACCGCCGCACACGGGCGCGGTTGGGCACTGAGTCTCGTCATTCCGGGGCGCGTAGCGAAGCGGAGCGAACCCGGAATCTCTAATTGCCAACAACTTCTGGATTCCGGGTTCGCGGGGGGGGGCGGGGGGGGGCCCCCCG
>NZ_JAJNAL010000063.1 GCF_022271405.1 Rhodopseudomonas infernalis
CTCGGCTCGCCCTCACCCCAACCCTCTCCCGCAAGCGGGAGAGGGAGCCCGCAGAGGGCGGGGCGGACGTAGCGCTCTACAAGACAAGCGAAATTAGTTAGATTGGGTAGTATTCTCGTCTCACAACTATCGCTATCAGGCGGTGAATCGCGCCGACGGCAGCGAGCTCCCTCCCCCGCTTGCGGGGGAGGGTTGGGGTGAGGGCGACGCGGGCAGTGAGTCCGCGAGAGCCACCCCGCTCAGGTCTCGATCTTCACATACTCGAAATCGCCCGGCTTGTTGTCGATGCCGACCTTGGGGGGCGAGATCCAGGGGGCGTATTCGCCCGGCTCGCTGACCGGCTGCATCAGCGAGGCGATGAAATCGCCGTCGTCGGTCGACGGCAGCCAGTCGTCCTTGCGCTTGGCCCAGGTCGCGCCGTCGATCAGCAGGCCTTCGGGCGTCGCGTGGACGTCCTTGAACTCGCCGATCGCGCGGTGGAAAGCGACGTGCGGCAGCGTCAACTGATAGTCGTAGCCGGCCGTCGTGATCACCTTGTTCCAGCGCAGCAGGCCCTTGACGCAGTCCTGCGAATAGTCGTCGCGCAGCCGCATGTTGAGCGCGGTGAGCGCCGGCTCGTCGACCCGCTTGATCTCGCCGTCGACGAATTTCAACACCGGATAGGTCGCGTTCTTGAGCTGGTGATCGTCGTCGATCTGGGTCTCGTGATAGCGACCCTTGATGCCGAAATTGAAGGCGTTCGCCGCATTGGTCGACACTTCCGAACCGAACAGGTCAAGCGACAGCGTGTAGTGAAGGTTGAGCTTCTTCTGGATCGTCGGCAGATCGATGACGCCGAGCGCTCGGACTTTTGCGATGTCGGCCGGATCGGTGATGCCGGCCGCCCGCATCGCATCGCAGGTGCGCTGGATGACGCGGGTGATGCCGGTCTCGCCGACAAACATGTGGTGCGCTTCTTCGGTCAGCATGAAGCGGCAGGTGCGCGACAACGGATCGAAGCCCGACTGCGCCAGCGAGTGCAGCTGCATCTTGCCGTCGCGGTCGGTGAAGTAGGTGAACATGAAGAACGACAGCCAGTCCGGCGTCGCCTCGTTGAAGGCACCGAGCATGCGCGGCGCGTCGGCATCGCCGGAGCGGCGGCGCAAGAGATCGTCGGCCTCCTCACGGCCGTCGCGACCGAAGTACTTCTGCAGCAGATACACCATCGCCCACAGATGGCGACCTTCCTCGACATTGACCTGAAACAGGTTACGCATGTCGTAGAGCGACGGCGCGGTCTTGCCGAGGTGGCGCTGCTGCTCGACCGAGGCCGGCTCGGTGTCGCCCTGAATGACGATCAGCCGGCGCAGCATCGCGCGATATTCGCCGGGGACTTCCTGCCAGGCCGGCTCGCCATAATGCTCGCCGAACGGGATCTTGCGGTTCTCCTCCTGCGGCGCCAGCAGCACGCCCCAGCGATAGTCCGGCATCTTGACGTAGTCGAACTTCGCCCAGCCGCGCGGATCGACGGAGTAAGCCGTGCGCAGATACACCAGCTTCTCCTGGAAGCCGTCCGGCCCCATGTCGTTCCACCAGTCGATGTAACCCGGGTGCCAGCCCTCCAGCGCCTTCAGCACCTGGCGATCGGACGCGAGATCGACATTGTTGGGGATCTTGGTCGAGTAGTCGACGTTCATGATGTTCATGTTCATGGGCGGGCTCGCTGGGGCTGGCTGTGATCAGGGGCGAGTAGCGAATAGCGAGTGGGAATAGGCAACCGAGCCATTCGGCTCCAACTATTCGCTATTCGCTACTCCCTATTCGCTAGACTCGCGTCATGTCGTATTGCGCCTTCTGGCCGGTGCCGTAGCGGCGCAGGGCGCCGTCTTCGCCGACGGCGTTGGGGCGCTGGAAGATCCAGTTCTGCCACGCGGTGAGACGCGAGAAGATTTTCGACTCCATCGTCTCGGGACCGACGAAGCGCAGATTGGCTTCCATACCGGTGAGGCTGTCGGGCGAAAACGAGGCGCGCTCTTCGAGGAAGACGCGGACCTCATCGTCCCAGTCGATGTCGTCGAGCGCGAAGGTGACGAGGCCGAGCTCGTCGGCCGCCTCGGCGTCGAGCGGCTCGCCGATCTTGGCCTGCGCCTGCGCCAACTCATCGCCCTCGGACTGGAAGCGCGACTGCAGACGCGTCAGGCCGTGGCTCATCGGATAAGGGCCGAAATTCATCGCGCTCAGCGTCAGCATCGGCGCCGGACGGTTATCACCCTCCCGCGTGCCGATCAGCATGTAGGAACGGTCGGCGGCGAACACGAGTTCGGCCAGCGTGCCGACGAAGCACGAGCCCGGCTCGACCAGCGTCACCAGCGTGCGCGAGGTGACGTCGACGCGCTTCAGCACGCGCTTCCAGTAATGTCGGATCTCGTTGACCAGCCAGTGCGCCTTGTTGTCCTCGAGGAAGGCGTCGTGCGCCAGCACCTGCGCACTGTCGCCGTGCGACTTGAACACCAGCATGGCGATGCCGAGTTCGTTGATGCGCAGATGCAGGATGGCATCGTCGAGTTCGCGCGCAACCTGGAGCGGCCAGTAGAATGCGCCCTGCGCGATCAGCCCGTCGATATCGGCCGGCGGAGCGGCTTCCGGGCCGGCGATCGAGATCGTGGCAATGCGCGCGTCGCGGTCGAGATCGACGCTGACGAACTGATAGCGTGCCCCGGACTCGTCGAAGCTGCGCGTGAGCGGCGTCAGCATGATGCCCGGTCCGCTCGCGTTGCGTGGCGACGACGCGGCGAGAGCCTGTACGCGGTCGGCGATCTTGGCTTCGAGCTTGCTGTTCGGCGCGATCTCGTCGACGAGGCGCCACTGCACGGCGCGCTTGCCCTTGATGCCTTCTTCGATGGTGCAGAAGAAATCGGCGCGATCGCGCCGCACCTTGCGCTTGTCGACGACGCGCGTCAGTCCGCCGGTGCCGGGCAGCACTGCGAGCAGCGGCACTTCCGGCAACGCCACGGCGGCGGCGCCATCGTCCGCCATGATGATCTGATCGGCCGCCAGCGCCAGCTCATAGCCGCCGCCGGCAGCGGTGCCGTTAATCACCGCGATGCTGCGCTGGCCGGAATGCTCGGAAGAATCCTCAAAGCCGTTGCGGGTTTCGTTGGTGAATTTGCAGAAATTGACCTTGTGGGCGTGGGTGGCGCCGGCCAGCATCCGAATGTTGGCGCCGGCGCAGAACACGCGGTTCTTGCCGGAGCGCAGCACGATCACCTTCACGCCCGGATGCTCGAAGCGCAGCCGCTGCATCGCGTCGGCGAGCTCGATGTCGACGCCGAGGTCGTAGGAATTCAGCTTGAGCTGATAGCCCTCGAACAGCCCGCCGTTCTCATCGACATCCATGGTGAGGGTTGCCACCTCGCCGTCGACCGCCAGCTTCCAGTGCCGATAGCGCGACGGATCGGTCTGAAAATCGATCCGGCTCGCTCCATTCGCGAGAACGCGATCCTCCGCGGCCATGCGGCTCCTCCCTAGACTTGTTAAGATGCATTATAATGCACGATACAGCAGACGTCCAGCACCAACCGCCGCCAACATGCATTTTGTTGCAGCTTGGGCGTCAGATGGCTTGCCCGTGGGCGACTTCGCCGTGGGCGGCCTCGCCGTGGCCTTGCAGCAGCCGATTGGCGAACTCGGCGACGGCGGCGAGCGTCGCTTCGGGAGCCTCGCGCTGCGGAGTGTGGCCGGTGTTCGGCAAGATCACCGTGTCGACCGGGCAATAGCATTCGTGCTCGGCGATCTCGATCTGCCGCAGTGTGCCGTACTGGTCGTCGGCGCCCTGCACGATCTGCACTGGAACGCGGATGTAGGCGAGGTGATCGGCGATATCCCAGGCGCGAAACGCCGGATCGAGCCAGGCGTCGTTCCAGCCGCGGAAGGTGCTGTCGACGTCGTTGTGCCACTTCGCCAGCTTGGCGCGCAGATCGGTCGACAAGTAGGCCTGCTTGATCGCTGCGATCGACTGAACCGAGATGTCCTCGACGACGAAATGCGGCGCCATCAGCGTGACGCCGCGAATGCGATGATCCGGGACGCCGCCTGCGTAGATCGCGGCGATCGACGCGCCGTCGGAATGTCCGATCAGCAGGCCGCGGCGAAAGCCGATGGCGCCCAGCACGCGCGGCAGCACATCCAGCGCTTCGCGATGCATGTAGTCGACCTTGCGCGGCAGCTCGGCCGGGCTCGATTGTCCATAGCCGGCCCGCGAATACACAAAGACGCCGGCGCCCGTCGCGGCCGCAAGCCTGTCGGGAAAGTCACCCCACAGCCCGACGCTGCCGAGCCCCTCATGCAGCAACACCAGCGTCGGCGCCTCCGTGGGAGACGGCCCGATCATGCGATATTCGAGCTGCTGCTCGCCGATGGCGAGATAGCCGGACGGCTGGAGGATGGTCATGACGAACGCCTTCTTATCGCACTTGCTTTCCACGCCGCCGGAGTCGTCATCCTGATGTGCTCGCCGTCTTCGGCGAGCCTCGAAGGATGCGGCCGCACGCGACTCGTGGCCCATCCTTCGAGGCCGTCGCTGCGCGACGGCGCCTCAGGATGACGGCGGAGCTTGTGGCGATCGCTGCGTTGGGCCTCCCACCGGATCACTGCCCGCCCTCGCGCAGCTTGAAGCGCTGGATCTTGCCGGTGGCGGTTTTCGGCAGGCTTTGCACGACCTCGATCCAGCGTGGATATTTCCACGGCCCGACCTTCTGTTTGACGTGATCCTTGAGCTGCTCGAACAGGCCGTCCGCGGCGACGCCTTCGCGCAGCACGATGTAGGCGCGCGGCTTCAGCAGGCCGTCGAAATCGGCGTCCGGCACCACCGCGGCTTCGAGCACCGCGGGATGCGTGATCAGCGCGCTCTCGACCTCGAACGGCGACACCCAGATGCCCGACACCTTGAACATGTCGTCGGCGCGGCCGCAGAAGGTGTAACGGCCGCCCGCATCGCGGATGTACTTGTCGCCGGTGCGGGTCCAGTTGCCCTCGAACGTCGCGCGACTCTTGCTGCGCTGATTCCAGTAGCCCTCGCCGGCGGACGGTGCGTCGACCAGCAGTTCGCCGACGTCGCCATCGGCAACGTCCGCGCCGGCTTCGTTGACCAGCCGCACCTTGTAGCCGGGGACCGGGCGGCCCGACGTGCCGTACTGGATGTCGCCCGGCGCATTCGACAGGAAGATGTGCAGCAGCTCGGTCGAGCCGACGCCGTCCAGAATGTCGGCGCCGAACCGCGCCTTCCAGGCGAGCCCGACCGACTCCGGCAAGGCCTCGCCGGCCGACGTGCAGATCCGCAGGCGGCTGCCGACACTCTCGCTCTTCAGCGCCGGATCGTTGAGCATTGCGGCGAACAGCGTCGGCACGCCGCAGAAGATCGTCGGATTGTAGCGCTGCATCAGGCCGAACATCACCGCCGGTGTCGGCCGCTCGGCGTTCAGCACCGTGGTGGCGCCGACCGACAGCGGAAAGGTCAGCGAATTGCCGAGCCCGTAGGCGAAGAACAATTTCGCCGCCGACAGCACCAAATCGTCCTCGCGGATGCCGAGCACCTGCTTGGCGTAGGTCTCGGCGGTGGCGGCGAGATTGGCGTGCAGATGCCGCACGCCCTTCGGCATGCCGGTCGAACCGGACGAATACAGCCAGAACGCCGGCTCCTCGGCATGCGTCCGCACCGTCTCGAAGCTATCGCTCTCGCCCGCGAGTTCGTCGGCAAGCTTGAGATGACCATGGGCGTCATGGCCCGAGACCACGACATGCGCGAGGTCCGGCAGGCCGGCGAGGATGTCCTTCACCACCGGATAGAGCGCCTCGGAGACAAACAGCACCCGCGCGCGGCAGTCGGCCAGCACATAGGCATATTGCTCGGCGGTCAGCAGCGTGTTCAGCGGCACCGGTACGACGCCGGCGCGGATGGCGCCGAGAAACACGACCGGAAAGTCGATCGTATCCAGCATGATCATCGCCACGCGCTCTTCACGGCGAAGGCCGAGCCGGCGCAGCAGATTGGCGGCCCGGCAGGTCTGCGCCTGCAGCGCCCGATAGCTGAGTTCGGACACCGTGTCGGTGTAGGCGAGCTTGTCGCCGCGCCCCTCGGCGACATTGCGGTCGAGCAGCCAGCTCACCGCATTGTACGACCCAGCCCCGGTCATCCCGTGCATCGCCCGGTCTCGCCAAGGTTCATGGCGCCCTCCCATTAGAATTATAGTTCATTAGAATTATAGTGCATAGGAAGCCACTAGACCGGGTTGCTGTCAATCCTGCTCGGCACTATGATTCAGGCCGCATGAGCGCACTTCCCGATACGCCAGAGTCCAACGAATCCGATGCCGGCTTCCTACTGGAGCTCGGCCAGCGCGTCCGCACGCTGCGCGGACTGCGCGGCATGTCGCGCAAAGTGTTGGCCAAAGTCTCCGGCATTTCAGAGCGTTACATCGCGCAGCTGGAAGGCGGCAAAGGCAACGTCTCGATCATGCTGCTGCGCCGCGTCTCCGATGCGTTGGCGACGCCGCTCGAGGATCTGCTGCCGTCGGGCGATCCGTCGATCGACTGGCCGGTGATCCGCGATCTGGTACGCCGCGCGACGCCGGTGCAGATCGCGCACGCCAAGGACGTGCTATCCGGCATGGGCCGGCTCGGTGCCGGCGCGCGGCGGGCGAATGCCTTCCACGGCGTAGCGCTGATCGGACTACGCGGCGCCGGGAAATCGACGCTCGGGCGGATTCTCGCCGACAAGATCGGCTGGGCCTTTGTCGAGCTCAACAAGGAAATCGAACAGCAGAACGGACTTTCCGTCGCCGAGATCATCGCGCTGTACGGCCAGGAAGGTTTTCGCCGCATGGAGCAGGCGGCGCTGGCGCAACTCCTCGCCCGCAAGGAGCTGATGGTGCTGGCGACCGGCGGCGGCATCGTCTCCGAGGCGATCACCTTCGATCAGATCCTGTCGTCGTTCTACACGATCTGGCTGAAAGCCGAGCCCGAGGAGCACATGGCGCGAGTCCGCGGTCAGGGCGACCTGCGGCCGATGGCCGATGATCGCGCCGCCATGCAGGAACTACGCACCATCCTGCAAAGCCGCGAGCCACTCTACGCCCGCGCCTCCGGCGTGCTCGACACCGCGCATCTGACCGTCGACGACGCCGCCGCCAAGCTGATCGCGATGGTATCACCCGTGCTGTGCCGCGACGCCTGTGCGTTCGGGTTGAAGGACGAGGTGGTGTAGTTAGGCTTCAACGTCGTCGTCGTAGGGTGGGCAAAGCGAAGCGTGCCCACGCGAGCGGCGATTTGCGCGTGGGCACGGCGCTACGCGCCTTTGCCCACCCTACGTTGCTACACGCCCAAATGCCGCTCCAGCAGCTCCGGCTGCGCGGCCAGTTTCGCCGGTGGGCCGTCGAATACAACGACGCCCTTCGCCAGCAGCACCATGCGGTCGGCGATTGCCGAGAGGCTGCGGAAATCCTTGTCGACCACGAGGGTGGCGACGCCTTCCCGGCGGATCACGCCGAGGGTGCGCCAAATTTCCTGCGCCACCAGGGGCGCGAGGCCTTCGGTCGCCTCATCGATAAGTAGCAACTCCGGGTTGGTCATCAGCGCGCGGCCGATCGTCAGCATCTGCTGCTCGCCGCCGGAGAGCTGATGGCCGCCATGTCCGCGGCGTTCCGCGAGCCTTGGAAACAACTCGAAGATCCGCGGCAACGTCCAGGTCGCACGGCCATCCCGGCCGGGGCGTGCGGCCATGACGAGATTCTCGACGACCGTGAGCGCGCCGAACACGCCGCGACCTTCCGGCACCAAGGCAACGCCGCGGCGCGCGATGACATCGGGCTGTGCGCCGGCGATGTCGTCGCCGTGGAGTAATCGCCGGCCGCGGCAGGAGGGGACGAGGCCCATCAACGCGCGTAGTAACGTCGTCTTGCCCATGCCGTTGCGGCCGATCAGCGCGATTTGCTCGCCGTGGCCGATCGTCAGATCGATACCGTGCAGAATCTGGCTGGCGCCGTAGAACGCCTCGAGCCGCTCGGCCTGCAGCAGGGCGCTCATGCGGCGTCTCCGTGGGTACCCAAATACGCCGCACGCACCGCGGGATGGCGCCGCACTTCTTGTGGCAAACCTGAGGCAATGACCTGACCGTCCTGCATCACCGTCAGCCGGTCGGCGAGTTCGAACACCGCGTCCATATCGTGCTCGACAATCAAGACTGCGTGGCGTTCGCGCAGCGAGGCGATCAGCGCGATGATGCCGCGCGCCTCAAGCTGGCCCATGCCGGCGAGTGGCTCGTCGAGCAGGATGATCGACGGATCGGTGGCGAGCACCATGGCGATCTCGAGCTGGCGCTGTTCGCCGTGGCTGAGCACATTGGCGACGATCGTCTCGCGACCGGCGAGTCCGGCGCGACTAATCGCATCACTGGTGCGGCGCTGCACGTCCGGATCGGCGAAGGCGCCGCCGAACATGCGCAGCGGCGAGCGTGAACGCGCCTGTGCGGCGAGGCGGACGTTTTCGTGGACGGTGAAGCGCGGGAAGATCGTGGTCTTCTGGAATGCGCGACCGATGCCGGCGCGGGCACGCTTGTCCGGCGCGAGGCTGGTGATATCAGCTTGGCCGAGCCGGATTTTGCCGCTGCTGGCGATCAGTTCGCCGGACAACAGATTGATCAGCGTCGATTTGCCGGCGCCGTTCGGGCCGATCACCGCGTGGATCTCGCCGCGCTTGATCTCGATCGACACATCGGCGACGGCGCGCAGGCCGCCGAAGCGTTTGCCGATCCGCTCGGCGCGCAGGCTGGTCTCAGGCATGACCGGTCTCCGGCGCAGCGGCGGGAGTCGTTGCCGGCTTGTTATCACGCGCGGGCGTGCGCTCTCCCATCACCATCGGCCAGATCTGGCGCACGCCGTTCGGCAGCAGCAGCACAATGGCGATGACGATCAGGCCTTCGATCAGTTTCCACTGCTCGAACGTCGCCTTCAGCACCTCTTCGAGCCCGAGCAGCACCAGCGCGCCGATCAGAGGGCCGGTGACCGTGCTGAGGCCGCCGATCAGCACCATCACCAGCGCCACTGCGGATTGATGCCAGCCCAGCATCTGCGGCGCGACGAAGCCGAACTGGATCGCCGCGAAGTAACCGGCGAGGCCGGCGAGCGCGCCCGAGATCGTAAAGGCGATCAGGCGGATGCGGAAGATCGGAAAGCCGAGCGCGCGGGCGCGGCGCTCGTTGTCGCGCGCGGCGGCGAGCGCATGGCCGAACGGCGAGCGCACCAGCATGGTCAGCAGCGCGATCGCGCCGACCGTGACGGCGAGCACGGCGAAGTAGAACACCAATGGCTTGTCGAGATCGAGGAGGCGAAGGCCGGCGATCACCAGCTCCGGCTTGGCGTTGATGAAGGCGCCGTCGGAGCCGCCGGCGAAATCGGCGTCGTGAAACAGATAGAACAGCATCTCGCCGAACGCGAGCGTCACCATGATAAAGTATACGCCGCGGGTGCGCAGCGCGAGCGCGCCGATCACCAGCGCGGCAGCACCCGCCACCGCGACGGCGGCCGGCAGCGTCAGCAGCAGCGAGGCCGGATCGTATTTCGGCGACATCAGCGCCAGCACGTAGCCGGCGAGCCCGAAGAAGGCCGCATGGCACAGCGACACCAGCCCGCCCTGCCCCACCACCAGATTGAGCGCCATCGCCAGCACGCCGAGGATCAGCACCTTGCTGGCGAACTGCACGTAGTATTGCGGCACGAGGAACGGCAACGCGACGGCGACGATGAGACAGATCGCCGGGAGCAGCCAGCGGGGCAGCGCGCGCATCACACCTCCCGCCGGCCCAAAATGCCGTTGGGGCGCCACAGCAGGACGAGCGCCATCAGCAGATAGATCAGCATGCCGGAGACGCTGGGGAAGAACACCTTGCCGAAGGTGTCGGTGAAGCCGATCAGCAGCGCACCGATCGCGGCGCCGGCGACCGAGCCGATGCCGCCGAGCACGACGACCACGAAGCTCAGGATCAGCATGCCGTCGCCCATGCCGGGATACACGGTCGAGATCGGCGCGGTGACGATGCCGCCCAGGGCTGCGAGCGCGATGCCGGTGGCGAAGACGAGGCGGTTGACCTTGTCGTAGTCGATGCCGAGCACCCGCGTCATCTCGCGGTTCTCGGCGCCGGCGCGCACGATCATGCCGATCTTGGTGCGGGTGATGACGAGGAAGATCACCGCCGCCACCGCCAGGCAGAACACGCAGATCGCCAGCCGATACACCGGATAGGACAGATTGTCGGTGAGCTGGATCGAGCCGGACAGCCAGTCGGGCGGCGCGACGGAATGCACGTCCTTGCCGAACAGGATTTGCCGCACCTCGTCGATCACCAGGATCAGCCCGAACGACAGCAGCACCTGCGCCAGATGATCGCGGCCATACAGCCAGCGGATGAACACGCTCTCCAGCGCCAGCCCGAGCACAAAGGCGATCGCGACACCGCCCACCAGCGCTGCCAGATAGTTGCCGGTCATCAGCGCGATCCAGTAAGCGAGGTACGCGCCCAGCATGTAGAACGCGCCGTGCGCGAGGTTGATCACGCCGAGAATGCCGAACACTAGCGTCAGCCCGCTGGCGACCAGGAACAGCACCATGCCGTATTGCACGGCATTGAGCAGCTGCACGCCGAAGGTGATCAGGTCCATGGCTTCATCCGCGCCCTACCGCTTCTCCGCACGATCACTCTCCTCGCGTCCGTCATTCCGGGGCGCGCGTAGCGCGAACCCGGAATCCCGAGCTGTTCTGCGATTCTGGACGTCGTAACAACTTCTGGATTCCGGGTTCGCGCCAAGGGGCGCGCCCCGGAATGACGTGCTTGTTGGTCAGCCGACCGCTTCTCCGCACAAGTGCTCTCCCCACGCTCGTCATTCCGGGGCGCGAGCGCAGCGAGCGAACCCGGAATCCAGACACGTTCTGCGATTCCGGACGTCGTAACAATTTCTGGATTCCGGGTTCGCGCGCGAAGGGCGCGCGCCCCGGAATGACGGTGCTTGTTGCGCGGGTCGGGCCCGCGCATGACGCTGTGCTTGATGCTCACGTCATCCGGCAGCCGCGCGCCGGATCGTCGACGGCGCTTTGGGCGATCGAGACCATTTCGTTGCGGCCGTTGCGGACTTCGCGGAGGTAGATGTTCTGGATCGGGTTGTGGGCCTTGTTGAACGACAGCGGACCGCGAGGGCTGTCGATCTTCGCCGCCGCCATCGCCTTGATCATCGCGTCGCGCGCCGCGGCGTCGCCCTTGACGGCGCCGAGGCCGATCTCGAGCAGTGAGGCGGCGTCGAAGCCCTGCACCGCGTAGATGTCGCCGTCCTTCTGGGTCTTGGCCTTGAAGGCCTTGAGGAACGCGACGTTGGCGGGATTGTCGAGATTGTCGGCGTAGTGCAGCGTGGTCTTGATCCCGCTCGCCGCCTCGCCCTGCGCCTCGATGGTGCCGTCGGTGAGGAAGCCTGCGCCGTACAGCGGGATCGATTTGTTCAGGCCCGCGGCCGCGTAGTCCTTGACGAACTTCACCGCGCCGCCGCCGGCGAAGAAGCTGAACACCGCGTCCGGCTTAAGCTGGGCGATGCGGGTGATCAGCGCCTGGAATTCGACCTGCGGGAACGGCAAGGTCAGATCCTCGACGATCTTGCCGCCGTTCTTGGTGAAGTTTTCCGCGAAGGCGCCAACCATCTCGGCGCCGGCGGTGTACTTCCAGGTGATGGTGGCGACGTTCTTGATGCCGGCATCGGCCATCACCTTGCCCATCGGGAAGGTGGTCTGCCAGTTCGAGAACGAGGTGCGGAAGATGTTGGGCGCGCAGGCCGGGCCGGTGGCGTCATTGGCGCCGGCATTGGGGATGATCAGCATCGTGCCGGAGTCACGCGCGACCTTGACCATCGCCATCGCGACGCCGGAATGCACCGTGCCGATCACCACGTCGACCTTGTCGCGGCCGACCAGCCTGTTCATGTTGTCGGTCGCGGCTTCAGGCTTGGACTCGTCGTCGACCTGCACGAACGTCACCTCGCGCCCGCCGAGCTTGCCGCCGAGCTGCTCGACGCGCAGCCGGAAGCCGTCGTCGATGAACTGGCCGAGCTTCGCGAACGTGCCGGTGTAGGGCAGCATCAACCCGACCTTGAGCGGCGCGGCCTGGGCGATCGCCGGCGTGGCGAAGCGCGGCAGCGTGGCCAGCGTGGCGGCGCCCGCCGCGCCGGTGAGCAGCGCGCGACGAGACAACGGCGGCAAAGGACGAATGTCGGACATGGCGTTTCTACCCCTTGGTGTTTGTTTGTTCGGTGTTTTTTGGCGTGAGCCGGTGCCGGCGCTGCCGCCGGCCCGGTCTGTGTCCCGAAGCTTAGACGGCAGCATAATTCAGGACAGCGCGAAGGCAAGAATTATAGTGCAGATTGTCGACGGCGGGTTTTGAGCGCCGGGGGCAGGATGCGGAGCTGGCGGCGCGGGATGGCTTGACCTCTCCCGACTGCGATCCGGGTGAGGGCGCTCCTTTCCGCGACACGTTGAGCTCACTGCCTGGGGCGCCCTCACCCCAACCCTCTCCCGCAAGCGGGAGAGGGAGCGCGCTGCGCTTGGGGCGCCCTTACCCCAACGCTCTCCCGCGAGCGGGAGAGGGCGCGCGCTGTGCTCGGGGGGCGCTCTAAATTTCGAACATGACGCCGATGCGGGTTTGTTTGATCCAGACGAGGCGGCACTCGCGGACGCCGGAGGACGTCACCAGGCGGAAACGCTGCGGGATGTAGGCGGCTTGCTCGACTTCGAGCGCGGCGCCCTCCTCCGAGAGGTTCACCACCAGGCAGCCGAGGCTGACGCCGTTGAAAGACACATGAGCCGGTTCCTCGACGCCGTGCCGAGGAGATCTGCGATTGTCATCCACCCTGTTGCCCGTTCGTTTGCTGCCGGCGATGGCGGCCATCGCAGCTCGGCAGGGGACTAACACCACACGACACCGATAATTCCAGCGCTACCCGATTGGCGCACGTCCCGTCCGATCGGCCCTCAGGGCTGGGTTCTTTCGAACTGGCGCAGCAGTTTGTTGCCGCGCTCGACCGCGGAGTCGATCGCGGCCTGCGCCGGCTTCCTGCCGCTGAAGGCCTGTTCGAGTTCATCCTCGATGACGTCGCGGATCAGCACGAAGGAGCCGAGCCGCAGCCCGCGCGAATTGTCGGTCGGCGGTTTCAGCGTCATCTGCTCGATCGAAATCGCGGTGCCGGGGTTGCGCTCATAGAAGCCCTGCGCCCGGGTCAGCTCGTAGGCGGCGCGCGTCACCGGCAGATAGCCCGTGGCCTGATGCCAGGCGGCCTGCACCTCCGGCTGCGACAGATAGGCGAAGAATTTCGCCACGCCTTTATACTCCGCCGCCGGACGACCGCGCAGCACCCACAGCGTGGCGCCGCCGATGATGGTGTTCTGCGGCGCGGCGGCGACATCCGGCCAATACGGCAGCCGGCCGTAGCCGACCTCGAATTTCGAATTGGCGATGATGTCGGCGCGGGTCGCCGAGGACCCGATGAAGATGCCGCAATCGCCCTGCTGGAAGCGCGGCTCGGCCGCGGTGGCGCGGCCGCCATAGTCGTACGCTTTGGTCTTCTGCCACTCCGCCAGCTGCGCCACATGCTTCACCAGCACCGGATTGTTGAACACCAGCTCCGCGTCGAGCCCGCCCAGGCCGTTGGCGCGGGTGGCGAGCGGCAGGTCGTGATAGGCGGAGAAATTCTCGACATTGACCCAGGACGGCCAGGACGTGGTGAAGCCGCAGGCCGCGCCGGCCGCAACCAGCTTGGCGGCCGCGGCGCCGACTTCCGGCCAAGTGCCGGGCGGTTTCTCCGGATCAAGCCCGGCTTTCCGGAACAGCGCCTTGTTGTAGTACAGGATCGGCGTCGAGGAATTGAACGGGAACGACAGCATGTTGCCGGCAAGATCCACGTAGTAGCCGGCCACCGCGGGCAGATAGTCCGCCGGCGAGAACGCCTCGTTCTCCTCGCGCATCAATTCGTACACCGGGTACACCGCGCCGCGCGCCGCCATCATGGTGGCGGTGGCGATCTCGTTGACCTGCACGATCGCCGGCTGGCTCGACGAGCGGAAGGCGAAGATCGAGGCGGTGACGGTCTCGGTGTAATTGCCCTTATAGGTCGGCACCACGCGGTAGTCCGACTGCGAGGCGTTGAAATCGGCAGCGAGCTTTTCGAGGCGGCGTCCGAGCTGGCCGGACATCGCATGCCACCAGGCAATATCGGTCGTCGCCCGTGCCGGGTTCACGCCCGCGAGCACAAGCAGCATGACGCATGTCAGCAGGGCTGAACCTCGCCCCCGCCGCCGCTTACTCCCGATAGCCATGTCCCATGCCGGTCTGCTACATTGGCGGGACTTCTCCGGCCCCGGTCGCGGATACGAACTCTATGGGATCGAACTTGCTGCTGTCCAGTCGAGCCGCGATGCCAGATTCAACAGCAGCCTGGGCCGGCGTGACGCTCGTCATCATCCCTTCATCTGCGGCCGGCAGACCCGCAGCGATCCTGTTCCGCAAGGCTGACTGATTTGAACCCGACGGCATCTGGCCAGGACAGCAGCAGCGACGTGCGCGCGGGTCTGGCGAGCCGCTCCGGCGTCGTCCGGCTGGTCCGCGCCGTCCCGATCCGCTGGCGCATCCTGTCGATCGCGGCGCTGAATTCGCTGGTGGTGTTGATCCTGGCCAGCATGATCTGGAGCGGCACCCGGGTGCTGAGTTCGGCCTGGGACGATGTCCGCCAGGTCCGCGAGTCCGATCAGATTCTGGCGCTGCTCGAGAGCGAAACCAGCCGGCTGCAGAACCTGATCCATCGCTACATCAACCAGCCGAGCCCCGACCTGTTCGCCGAGATCCTGCTGCTGCGCGAGGCGGTGCTGGGCACGCTGAGCAGCCGCGCCGCCAACGACCCGATCCTGACCGGCTCGGTTGCCGAGCTGGAGCGCGTCACCGAGCGCTTTCTCAATGGCTTCGGCGATCTGCGCGCGCTGCAGAGCAAAATCAAGGATACCTACGAGAACCGGGTGCAGGGGCCGGCGCGCGACATCGCCGGGCTGTATTCGGTGATCGAAGGCGCCACCGGCCGGCGCGACGCGCCGATCTGGCCGGCGCTCGGCCGCTCGCGCGAGGCCTTCACCGCGATGCTGGTGGCGGCCAACTCTTATTATCTGTCACTGTCCAAGCAGGCCGCCGAAGACGCGCAGCGCAATACCGAGACGATCGAGCGCACCGTGCCGGTGATGATCGGCTACGCCGACAACGATCTGCAGCGGATGGCGTTGGAGAAGCTGAAGCAGCGCGCCGCGGCGCTGCGCGACGGCCTGCAGGATCTGTCCGAACAGCTCGCCAGCCGCAGCGACCTGCTGCGGCATTCGATCGACGCCAGCCAGGCCTCGACCATCGGGGCAATCGACGCGCTGTCGGTCCAGATGCGGCAGCGCGAACAGAAGGCGCAGCAGACCTTCGACCGCACCCTCACCAACATCTCCCGCAAGGTGCTTTGGATCGCGGTGATCTTCATCGGCGTGATCCTGGTCGCCAGTACGATCATCGCCTTCAGTATCCGCAAACCCCTGCACCAGTTGCTGTCGGCGATGCGCGCCATCACGTCAGGCGATTACGACCGCCGCGTCGCCGGAACCGAGGCCCGCGACGAGGTCGGCGCGATGGCGCGCGCCGTCGAGGTGTTTCGCGAGAACGCCATCGACAAGCGCAAGGCCGAGGACGATCTGCGCGCCTCCAAGGAAAAGGCCGAGAGCGCGCTGCTCGAACTGAATGCCGCACAGCAGAATTTGATCGACGCGGAGCGGCTGGCCGCGCTGGGCGGGCTGGTCGCCGGCGTGGCGCACGAGGTCAACAATCCGATCGGCATCAGCCTGACGGTGGCGTCGAGCTTTGCCCGCAAGGCGACGCTGTTCGAAGCCGACCTGAAGGGCGACACCCCGCTGCGTCGGTCGCAACTCGAGGAATTCGTGCGCTCTTCGCGCGACGCCTCCCAGCAGCTTGTCGGCAATCTCCAGCGCGCCGCCGAACTGATCCAGTCGTTCAAGCAGGTCGCGGTCGACCGCTCGCATGCCGAACGGCGACCGTTCGATCTCCACGAGGCCACAGATCAGATCGTTGCCAGCCTCAAGCCGGTGCTGAAGCGGGCGCCGATCGAACTGGCGATCGACGTTCCCGAAGGGCTGGTGATCGACGGTTATCCGGGCTCCTACGGCCAGATCCTGACCAATCTGTTCCTCAACGCCGTCAACCACGCCTTCGCGGACGGCCGCGCCGGCATCATCACGATCACCGCCCGACCGCGCGGCGACGATGTCGAGATCGCGTTCGGCGACAACGGCGCCGGCATGACGCCCGACGTGCAACGCCAGGCGTTCGATCCGTTCTTCACCACCCGCCGCACCGAAGGCGGCACCGGGCTCGGGCTGCATATCGTTTACAATCTGGTGACCCAGCAGCTCGGTGGCCGCATGATGCTGGAATCAAGATTAGGACAAGGCACGACTTTTCGCATTATCATGCCCCGCACCGCCAAAGGCGGGCCGACCGACGCCGACACGCCCATCGACGGAAATCTGCAATGGCCGACCAGGACGATATCCTCCAGCTGATCGAAGATACCGATCCGGTCACCGAACCGTCGAATGCCAAGCGGTGGAAAATCGCGGTGATCGACGACGATGCAGCGGTTCACGAAGGCACGCGCTTCGCGCTCAGCGACTACAGCCTGAACGGCCAGGGTCTGGAGATCCTGTCGGCCTATTCGGGCGCCGAGGGTCGCGAGCTGATGCGGGCGCATCCGGACATCGCAGCGGTGCTGCTCGACGTCATCATGGAGTCCGACGCCGCCGGCCTCGATCTGGTGGAGTACATCCGCAACGAGATCCGCAACGAAACCGTCCGGATCATCCTGCGCACCGGCCAGCCCGGCCAGGCGCCGGAGCGGCGGGTGATCGTCGACTACGACATCAACGACTACAAGGCCAAGACCGAACTTACCGCCGACAAGCTGTTCACCTCACTGACCGCGGCGCTGCGCAGCTATCAGCAGCTCGAGCGCATGGTGCAGACGCGGCGCGGCCTCGAAATCATCATCGACGCCGCCTCGACGCTGTACGATTTCAAATCGATGCAGCGGCTCGCCGAGGGCGTGCTGACCCAGATCGCCTCGCTGCTCAACGTCGATTGCGCGGGCATCCTGGTGCTGCGCGACAGCGGCGAAGACTTCTCGGTGCTGGCCGGATCGGGCTGCTACAGCCGCTTCATCGGCTGCATCGGTATCAACCCGCTCGATCGGGATCTGCGGCTGATGGTCGAGGAGGCGTTCCGCCGCCGCAAGCACGAATTCGCCGACCAGCGCACGGTGCTCTATGTCCGCACCGGCAGCGGCCGCGAGGTTGTGGTGCTGCTGCAGGCCGAACGCGAGCTGTCCGAAACCGACCGGTCGCTGGTCGAGATCTTCGGCTCCAGGCTGTCGATCGCGTTCGACAACGTGATCCTGTACCGGCAGCTGCACGAGGCCAACACCCAGCTCGAAGAGCGCGTCGCGCAGCGCACCCGGGCGCTGACCCAGGCCAATCGCCGGCTGTCGACGCAATGGATGCGGCTGCAGCGCGCCAACGCGTTCAAGAACGAGATCCTCGGCACGGTCGCGCACGATCTGAAGAATCCGCTCGGCGTCATTCTCGGCCGCACCGAGATGCTCACCGAGCTGATCGGCGCGGACTCCTCGAAGGACAGCGTGCTGGCCCAGGTCGATCACATCCGTGAGGCGACGCGGCGGCTGACCTCGATGGTCGACCACCTGATCTCCGACGCGATGGCGGACGCCTTCGACATCTCGATCCGCCGCGAGCCGGTCGACCTCGCCGCGCTGGTGGCCGAGGTCGCGGAGGCCAACCGGCCGATGGCCACCAACAAGCAGCAGGCAATCGCGGTGTCGATCCCCGCCGCCCGGGTGACGATGTGCGACTCAGACCGGGTCCGCGAGGCGATCGACAATCTGGTCAGCAACGCCATCAAATACAGCCCGATCGGCGGCAAAATCTCGCTTCAGGTCGACGGCGACGCCAGCACCACGGTGATCCGTGTCGCCGACGAAGGCGCCGGCCTGTCGCCGGAAGATCTCAGCCGGCTGTTCGGCCGCTTCCAGCGGCTGTCCGCCAAACCCACCGCGGGCGAGAGCTCGACCGGGCTAGGTCTCTCGATCGTCAAGAAGATCATCGACATGCACGGCGGCACCGTCAGCGCCCAGAGCGAAGGACCGGGCCAAGGCTCGACCTTCACCATCATCCTCCCCGCAGCGCCTCCCGTATCATGAGTCCGAACCCGCACATCATCGTCGTCGACGACGAAGCCCCGGCCCGCGAGATGGTCGGCGACTATCTCAAGATGCACGGCTTTGTCGTGACGCTGTGCGACGGCGGCAAGAGCCTGCGCGCAGAGATCGACATCAAGGTGCCCGATCTCGTGGTGCTCGATCTCAACATGCCGGAAGAAGACGGCCTGTCGATCATCCGCGACCTCAAGGCCAAGACCAACGTACCGGTGATCATGCTGACCGCGACGGCGAGCCCGATCGACCGCGTCGTCGGGCTCGAACTCGGCGCCGACGACTACGTCGCCAAGCCCTGCGAGCTGCGCGAACTGATGGCCCGGATCCGCTCGGTCCTGCGCCGCGCCGCGCCGAAGCCGGCGGCCGAGGCGCCCGCCCCCGCGGCGCCGGCCAAGCCGGCGAGCGAGCAGCTGGTGAGATTCGGCACCAAATGGCTCGACCTCGAGGCCCAGTCACTGCGCGACGACGACGGCAACGAGCACCCGCTGACGGCCTCGGAATTCGGCCTGCTGAAGGTGTTCGCCGCCAATCCCAAGCGGGTTCTGTCGCGCGAACGGCTGCTGGAACTAGCCAACGCCCGCGACGCCGAAGCCTTCGACCGCGCCGTCGATCTGCGGATCATGCGGATCCGGCGCAAGATCGAACTCGACCCGACCAAGCCGGCCGTGATCCGCACCATCCGCGGCGGCGGCTACCTGTTTTCGCCGGCGTCCGAGCGGCCCTGAGCGGGGCGGCTGCGGTGAAGACGATGATCGTTGCGGTGCGCGCCACCGCATTCCGCCGTGATGCGCGGGCTTGACTCGCCCATCCATCGC
>NZ_JAJNAL010000064.1 GCF_022271405.1 Rhodopseudomonas infernalis
CCCGCGGCGGGGGGGGGGGGGGGGGCGCGGGGGGGGGGGGGGGGCCCCCCCCGCGAAGCGTTCATCCGCAGTGCCCGCGGCTCACCCCACCCCGTCGCGCATCCCGCTGCGCGGGCCGCACGCCGACCCTCCCCCTCCAGGGGAGGGTGAGGAGAGGCCGTGCGCAGTCGCGGCAGATGACCATCGATGATTGGCCTCGCCCTTCGGAGGAGCGAGAGATCACGCCACGTTCTGATCCAGAATATCCACCGCGCCCTGCAGGTCGACGGAGACCAGCTGCGACACGCCGCGCTCCGCCATGGTGACGCCGAACAGGCGGTTCATGCGGGCCATGGTGATCGGGTTGTGGGTGATGATGATGAAGCGCGTCTCGGTGGTCTCGCGCATCTCCTGCAGCAGGTCGCAGAACCGTTCGACGTTGTGGTCGTCGAGCGGCGCGTCGACTTCGTCCAGCACGCAGATCGGCGACGGGTTGGTCAGGAACACGGCGAAGATCAGCGCCATCGCGGTCAGCGCCTGCTCGCCGCCCGACAGCAGCGACAGCGAGGTCGGCTTCTTGCCCGGCGGCTTGGCGATGATTTCCAGGCCGGCCTCGAGCGGGTCATCGCTCTCGATCAGCTTCAGCTCGGCCTCGCCGCCGCCGAACAGCGTGGTGAACAGCCGCTTGAAGTGACCGTTGACGACCTCGAACGACGCCAGCAGGCGCTCGCGGGCTTCCTTGTTGAGGCTCTGGATGCCGGTGCGCAGCTTCTTGATCGCCTCGACCAGGTCGTCGCGCTCGGCGGCCAGCGAGCCGTGCTGGCCTTCGACTTCGTTGAGTTCTTCCTCGGCGCGCAGGTTGACGGCGCCGAGCCGCTCGCGGTCGCGGCGCAGCTTTTCGAGGTCGGCTTCGATCTCTGCCAGCGGCGGCAGTGTCGCGCCTTCTTGAATTTCAGCCAGCGAGGCGACCGCCTGCGGCTCGACCTCGAGCATGTCGCGGATCTCGCGCTCGACGTCCTCGAGCCGGCGCCGCGCGGCTTCCATCCGCTCCTCGGCGCGGGCGCAGGCTTCACGCGCGCTGGAGAGCTGTTCGAGCGACGATCGCGCCGCGCGGTCGGTGTCGGCCATCGCGGCTTCGGCCTCGGCGAGCGCGTCGGCGGCGTTGCGGCGGTCGGCTTCGGCGTATTCGATCTCGGTGATGATCGCGCTGCGCTTCTCGGCGAACACGGTGGGCGCGTTGTCGAGTTCGGCGCGCTCGGCGGTCAGCTCGGCGACGCGCTCCTCGACGGTGGCGATCTGCGACGCCGCGCTCTGCTTGCGACGGGTCCATTCGTTGCGCTCGGCGACGATCGCCTGCAGTCGCCTGTCGGCCAGCTCGGCCTCGCGCGCCAGCGCCTGCGCCTCGGCGCGGACCTGGGCCGCGTTGCGGCGATGCATGTCGATCTCGCCGCGCACCGCGGCGAGCCGCTGCTCGGCGTCGTCGTTGGGGGCGAGATCGCCGATCGCGTTCTCGGCCGATTCCAGCGCCATCTCGGCCTCGAGGCGGTCGCTGGCAAGGCGCGACTGCGCTTCGGCGAGCGCCGATTTGCGCGCGGCGTGGCGGTTGACCTCGCGCTCGGCGGCGGCGAGGCGCTCGCGCGCCGCATCGGCCTCGCGGCGGGCGCCGCGCAGATTTTCGCGCGACGCGGTTTCGGCGGCGGCGGCGCTGCGCAGCTCGGCTTCGGCCATCTCCAGCGCCTGGCGCTTGGACGAGGCGTCTATGCGGGCCTGCTCAAGTTCGTTCTCGATGTCGACCAGGCGGGCGCGCTCGGCGAGGCGGCGGGCCGCGCCGGTCGGCGCATGCGCCGAGGCGACGAAGCCGTCCCAGCGCCAGACGTCGCCGTCGAGCGACACCAGCCGCTGCCCGGTCTTGAGCTGGCTGACCAGCTCGCCGCCGCGCTCCTTGGCGACGACGCCGATCTGCGCCAGACGCCGCGCCAGCTCCGGCGGGGCGGTGACGTGGTCGCTCAGCGGCTCGGCGCCGTCCGGCAGCGCTGGGTCATCGGCCTGGACGCCGATATCGGTCCAGCGCATCGGCGACGACGGATCGACCGGCGCGTCGAGATCGTCGCCGAGCACGGCGCCGATCGCCTTCTCGTAGCCCTTGGCGGCGGTGATGCCGTCGATGATCGGCGGCCACAGATTCTTGGTCTCGCCGTTGAGAATCTTGCTGATCGTCTTGGCTTCGGTCTCGAGCCGCTGCACCCGCTTGTCGGCTTCGGTCAGCGGGCTGCGCGAGCCGTCGAGCTTCTGCCGCGCGGCGACATGCGCGGCCTCGGCGTTCTGCACGGCTCCTTCCAGCTCGGCGATGGTCTCCTGCGCCATCGCCACGGCTTCGGCGAGCTCGTCGACATTGCCGGCGCCGCCGGTTTCCTGCGTCAGCCGGTCGATCTCGCTTTCGACGTTCTTGATCTCGGTGTCGAGGCGGCCGAGCCGGTCGCGATGGCTGCGCACCGCCTGCTCGAACTGATTGCGCCGCGCGGTCAGCTCGGCGAGCTGGGTGGTGAGTTCGGCGAACAGCCGCTCGGCTTCGCCCAGCGCCGCCTCGGCCTCGCCGACGCGCTCGTCGACGCCGCTGCGCTTCTCGACCCGCTCCAGAATCTCTTCGCGCAGCTCGACATCCTCGATCTGCAGCCGCTCCAGCGCCTCGTCGGCGTCGACCGCCTGCTGCTGCTCGCGCGCGACGTCGGAGGAGAACTGCGCCAGCCGGCGTTCGAGTTCGACCACGCGCTCCTTGGCGCGGGCTTCCTCGCGGTCGAGCAGGTCGCGGGCATTGGTCAGCCGCTGCAGGCCGGCGGCGGCGCGGGCTTCGGCCTCGCGCAGGCCGGGCAGCGTCGAGGCGCGGTCGGCCTGGATGCGGGAGGCCTCGGCCTGCTCGCGGGTGCGCTCGGCGAGTTCGCGGACGCCGAGATCGTGCACCTGCGCGGCGGCGCCGACTTCGGCCTGCGCGTCGCACCAGCGCAGGTGATACAGCATCGCCTCGGTCTTGCGCACCTTGGCGGCGACCTCGCGGAAGCGGATCGCCTGCCGCGCCTGCTTCTTCAGCCCGTCGACCTGGGTCGACAGCTGGCCGATCACGTCCTCGACGCGGGTGAGGTTGGTTTCGGCCGCCTTCAGGCGCAGTTCCGCCTCGTGGCGGCGGGCGTGCAGGCCGGCGACGCCTGCGGCGTCTTCCAGCACGCGGCGGCGCTGCTCGGGCTTGGCCTGGATGATTTCGCCGATCTTGCCCTGGTGGACCAGCGCCGGCGAACGCGCGCCGGTGGCGGCGTCGGCGAACAACAGCTGCACGTCGCGGGCGCGGACTTCACGGCCGTTGATACGATATTGCGAGCCGGCCTCGCGCTCGATCCGTCGCGAAATATCCAGCGTGTCGGAATCGTTCAGCGCGGCCGGCGCGGTGCGCTCCGAATTGTCGAGCGACATCACCACTTCGGCGTGGTTGCGGGCCGGGCGGTTGCCGGAGCCGGCGAAGATCACCGCGTCCATGTCGGTGGCGCGCAGCGATTTGTGCGAGGTCTCGCCCATCGCCCAGCGCAGCGCCTCGACCAGATTGGACTTGCCGCAGCCGTTGGGCCCGACCACGCCGGTCAGACCCGGCTCGATCATGAAGTCGGTGGGCTCGACGAACGACTTGAAGCCGTGAAGGCGGAGACGCGTGAGTTTCATCTGGTCCGATGCTCGATTAGCCGGTGGTCGGACGGCGCTGGCGAATCTCTCAAGCCGGACAATACCATAGGCAGCCCGACCGGTCGCGACTCGCTCGCAGCCGGCAGCGACGTTAGCCGGCGACAATGGCCGCCAGGAACTGACGGGGCAACCGCGGAACCGGGCTTTTCCACGGGGGGATTTGCGGGAAAGGGGCGAGAAAGCTGGGGATTAGAGGAAAGAAGGGTAGCGGCCGGGATCACTCGTCGTCGATGTTTTTCGCCCAATGGTTGTGAGTGCTCCCGATGGCAAAAAATGGGCTGATCGCCTTCCTTCTTCTCGTCGCTACCGCTCTAGCGGTCGTTCTAGGCATGGTGCTCAATGAACCTGGCACATCGACGTTAGAGATTGATCGTGACCGGGCTTCAATTCAAAGCGAAATTGAATTCGCTGAGGCTGAGAGTGGACGATACAGCGGAGGTCTTGTTAAGGCCCTGATCGATCTGCGTATCGCAGTTCTAAGAAATAGTTCCGCGATGCTTGATCAGAAGCGTGCCGCGCTCATCCGCCGTGTTTCGCTCAACTACTCAATTGAAGGACATTCAATCAAGGAAGCGTCGGATCAAGAGCTTGAGGGGATTCTCAAGGATCTTGCCCAGGCCGAAACAAAGGCTGGGAACTCCAAAGCAGAAGCCGAACGTTATTCCGGGGGGCTACTGCAGTCGATGGCGCTTGTGAAAGCAGCGACGGATGACTTGGCAGTCTCTCAGCTGCGACTGAAGTTTTACACGTCCAAGTATGGGACGTCGTTACCCGTGCCTGAGTTGTCTACGAAGGTCCCTGAGAATGTCCCGCCTGGACGAGTAGTGAAAGATCGTGAGGCTCTTTAATGTTGCGCGTAATCTTGTCTGCTCTGTATTTTTTCGCCGCTGTAACCTTCTCGTCTGCTTGGGGGCAATCGCAGCAGGAGGCCCCACTAGGACTGACCTGGGGAGCTTCAATGGCAGACATTCAGTCGTCTGGCGTTGAGCTGAAAGAATTTCCGGGGAACGAGTATGGCAGGAGCTACATCGCCTCGAAGACAAGCAAGGCACTTGCTGATCAGAGTTTTACGTTGGTTTCGTTCGGATTCAACGACAAGCTATGGCGCGTAGTGATTGCTGGGCGCCCCATCTCTGACGATCCTGCGGGTAGTGCTGTGCTGGGTCGCTACAAGGAGCTCTCGAGTCTTTTGGCGGAAAAGTATGGGAAACCGAAAGAGTATCATAGGCTGGGTGAGTCGATTTACTCTCAGTCCGCGTATTTCGTCGCAGGAATCCGTGGAGGGAACAGCAGCTGGTATTCGAATTTCGAAACCACGGATTTTTCAATCCAGTTGGGGCTTACGGCCACCGATAGTTCAACCTCGAACTGGCGCTTAATCTACGAGAATAAAGAGATTAGAAAGGGCTTTGAAGCTTCAAAGCGATCAAGAGAAAAAGGGTCGCTCTAGTAACGCGAGGTCAGCCAAGGGACGAGTTGTGTCGTGCACACTGCCGCGCGACGTTCAATGGGTAATCGACTCGCATCTCGTTCGTCATTCGGGGGCTCACGAAGTGAGCGAGCCCTGAATCCATAGCCCCTGGAATCGCGGTGACGCACCGTGGGGGGGCAGCCGCGTTTTTTCGCGAGCGCTGTGGTTATGGATTCCGGGTTCGCGCTTCGCGCGCCCCGGAATGACGGAGGCGGGAGAATTATCTGTCGGTCGTTAGCGACGGTGCCCCGACGCGTCGACCACGATCACGCCCGGTCGCGCTCCGCGCGGAGCGCTTCGGCCGGTGCGAGAGACGGTGACGTTTTGCTGCGGCTGCGCAAGCGAGCGCGCAGCGATGCGTCGGCTTGGCGGTTGCTGTGCCAGACCACGCCGGCGGCCATCAGTGTCACGAGGACGGGGACGGTAAGTAAGTAGAGGATGTCGGTCATCGGATCCTCCGCAGCGCGCTGCGACCTAGTGAATGTAAGGCGAGACCGAGCACTGCGCAACCAACGCCAGCGCCCAGGAAGGCGGCGTCGGATAACATCGGCCGGTCACTTAACATAGACAAGCCAGGAGCAATAATGCCGGCGATAATCAAGCCAACTCCGATGTTATTGACGAACGTCGCGGTCAACTTGATCTGCTCGTTCTCCGCGCTCTGGTTTAGCTCCGTCATCAATCGGTCTCGCTAGGAGGGGCAGTCACCGCTCGGTGGTCGCAATGCCCGCGCTTATATAGTGCCGTCGTTCCCAGCGGCGCAGCCATCGTCAATTCGTAGCGTCTAGACGATGATCAGCGTGTCCCGCACGCGGTGCAGCGCGTAGCGCTGCTCCGCAGATGCGGGACCCCGGTTACTTCTGTTGAGAAGCAGAGAGCGTGGTGAGTGTGTGAACCGGGGTCCCGGCTCTGCGCAGCGGCACTGCGTGCCGCAGCGCGTCCGGGACACCAACACAAAGATGCTTGCGTAGGATGGGTTGAGCGCAGCGAAACCCATTTCCGATCGATGTGCGTCTTGACAAAATTCCTAAAAGGACTATAGTCCGATCCGTCCTGTCCGTGAGGGGCGCTTTCGCGAGGCGTCGTTGAGCGGGACAGATCGGCGGGCCGGGTGACCGGTTCGGAACGATGGTCCGGCGGAGCCAGCCCGATGGGGTGGCGAAGTCGGGCGGATGCGGCGTCCGCGCCTCGTGCCTCGCACGCACGGGTCCCGGGCGGCGTCGGGATCCCGTCCGGCTCCACTACGAGAGCCTGCCACTGATGCTGGCTGGACGGGGACAGGCGAACGGCGGGACAACCGCCGGGATGGAGCGCATGTCGCTCCGGCCACGTCCCCGGAAGAACGGGCCGATGCCGATAGCACGCCGCGGTGGGCGCGCCGCAAGGCGTTGCGCGATGGTCGCAAGCCATCGCGAACTCACCAGTCTTTGCGCCGACCGGCGCGCCCCACCCCTCGCTGTGAAGCGACGGGTGCATAGCTCGGGCTCAACGGAGCCGCGAGGAGGATTGCGCGTGGCTGTTTGAAACGTAAATCGAAGTCAGCGGTGGAGCATTGCGCTCCCGCCACCCTCTGACGTCATCGTCCGGCTTGACCGGACGACCCAGTATTGCAGAGCGCTCGTCGCTGCGCCGTGCGCTTGCCGAAACACTCTGGAATACTGGATCCCCGCATTCGCGGGGATGACGGCTTAGTTCGGGGCGCGGCTCTCTCCTACTTGGGCGGAGGTCTCCTCCAGAGAGAAGGCCGCTCCGCCTCAGCTCTTCTTTTCCAGCAGCGGATCGATGCGCTTGGCGAATTCTTCCAGCGAGGTTTCGCCCTTGAGCATTTCGCCGTTGACGAAGAAGCTCGGGGTCGAGTTCACCTTGAGTACTTCGTTGGCGTATTTCTGGTCGGCGGCGATCTTGTCGAGCAGCGCCTGATCCTTCAGGCAGGTCTCGACTTCGGCGGCGCTGAGGCCAGCCTGCTTGCCGATGCGCTTGAGCTGCTCGGTGGTGTCCTTGAGCACCCACTCGGCCTGGGTCTTGAACAACAGGTCGGTGACGGCGAAGTACTTCTGCGCGTCGTCCTTGGCGATGCAGCGCGACAGCATCGAGCCGGCCGCGGCCTTGATGTCGAGCGGGAATTCCCGGAACACGTAGCGGATCTTGCCGGTGTCGATATAGGCGGCCTTCAGCTTCGGAAACACCTGCTCGGCGAACGCGGCGCAGTGCGAGCAGGTCATCGAGGCGTATTCGGTGACGGTGACGGCGGCGTCCTTCGGACCGAGCGCCATGTCGGGCAGCGACATCGGCTTGGCGACATCGGCGGCGGTCGCGGCCTTGGCGCTCTGGGCGAAGGCCTGGTCGATCAGCCGGAACGGCGAGACCCCGGCGACGGCGGCGAGGCCGGTCAGCGACAGAGCGGCGGTGAAGGTGCGGCGCGTGATCATCAAGGTGCTCCAACGCGGCGGCGCGCCGCTCAAGGCAAGAGAAGGGCAGGGCGCGGCGCGGGCCGCGCGATCCAGCCGTTCGCTAGCTTGAAACCGCAATTGTGGCAATGCCGGGCCGGAATCCGCCCGCTCGCGCAGGCGTCACTTCCGCTTGATCGTGGCGCCGAGCCGGGCGAGCGCCAGCTTCAGATCCTCGTCCTCGACCGCATCGAGGCTGGCGGCGACCTGCGCGACGGCCTTGGGATCCGGCGGCTGCGGCGTCGGCTTGCGGCTCCGGCGCGACAGCGGCGCCTGGCGCAGCGCCAGCTTGCCGACCGCGTTCCAGCCGAAGAAGCGGTTGACCCGCTGCAGGATCTGGTCGGACGAATGTTGAATCTCCAGCGCCATCGGGCCCTCGACCCGCAGCACCAGCGTCGCCGGTTCCTGCGGCTGGCCTTCGACCGGCCGCGGCCATTGCATCTTCATGGGCTCGCAATGGGCGGCGATCTGGGTGCCGGCGATCTCGGCCCAGCGGGTGACGAGTTCCCGCGCCGCGAAGCCCTGCTTGGCGAAGGCTTCGTTGATCGTCGGGCCGAGCAGCCCGGACAGCGGCTTGGCGCTGATCGGGCCGGGCTTGTAGATGGGAGCGGGCTTGCTCATGGCAGAGGGCTTTGCGACGATACGGGCCATGAGTCTAGCAGAGAGTCGGGCAGGCGCGGCGCCGCGGCCAAAACAATCCCCGGACACCACAGACGAGGAAAGCGGCTCGGCCGGCCGCCCGGAGGCGCTGCTCGCCTGGTACGATCGCCATCGCCGCACGCTGCCCTGGCGGCCGCCCGCCGGCACCCCGGCCGATCCCTATGCGGTGTGGCTGTCCGAAATCATGCTGCAGCAAACCACCGTGCGCGCGGTCGGGCCGTATTTCGCAAAGTTTCTGGCACGCTGGCCGAGCGTCGCCGATCTCGGCGCCGCCTCGCTCGACGACGTGCTGCGGATGTGGGCCGGTCTCGGCTACTACTCGCGCGCCCGCAATCTGCACGCCTGCGCGGTGGCGGTGGCCGTGCAGCACGGCGGCTGCTTCCCCGATACGGAAGACGGCCTGCGCGCGCTACCTGGCGTCGGTCCGTATACGGCAGCGGCGATCGCGGCGATCGCGTTCGGCCGCCGCACCATGCCGGTCGACGGCAATATCGAGCGCGTGGTGTCGCGGCTCTACGCGGTCGAGGAGGAATTGCCCAAGGCCAAGCCGCGTATCAAGGCGCTGGCCGAAACGCTGCTCGGGCCCTCGCGCGCCGGCGACAGCGCACAGGCGCTGATGGATCTCGGCGCCACGATCTGCACGCCGAAGAAACCAGCCTGTGCGTTGTGTCCGTTCATGGATGGGTGCGCCGCACGGCTGCGCGGCGATGCCGAGACGTTTCCGCGCAAGGCGCCGAAGAAGACCGGCGAACTGCGCCGCGGCGCGGCCTTCGTGGTCACCCGCGGGGACAACGTGTTAGTTCGAAGCCGCGCCGCGAAGGGGCTGCTCGGTGGCATGACCGAGGTGCCGAATTCCGATTGGCATGCCGGTCACAGCGATGCGGAGGCGCGCGCGCAGGCGCCGCATCTTGCCGGCATCACGCGCTGGCATCGCAAGCCCGGTGTGGTCACGCACGTGTTCACGCATTTCCCGCTCGAACTCGTCGTCTACACCGCGCAGGCGACGAGCGGCACGCGCGCGCCGGCCGGCATGCGCTGGGTGAAAATCGCCACGCTCGCCGACGAAGCGCTGCCGAATCTGATGCGTAAGGTGATTGCCCACGCGCTCGATTAGTCCCGCTCATGGCTTGGTACGACTACGGGTCGGCGTGACGCTCGTATAGGAAGCTCGGCCCACCACAATCGTCATTGCGAGCGAAGCGAAGCAATCCAGCGCTGTGTGCACTGGGCTGGATTGCTTCGTCGCCTTGCTCCTCGCAATGACGGGGAAAGTTCGTTTATGGGGCCGACCTTCAGCCCGCAGCCATTGCGCTGCGGACTTCGGCGCGGAGGTCGTCGATCAGGCGGAGGCCCTGGCTGGTTTCGACGTGCCAGAAGGTCCAGCCGTTGCAGGCTTCGGAGCCCTGCGCCACTGCGCCGATGCGGTGGATCGAGCCGACCTTGTCGCCCAGCATGATGGCGCCGTCGGCGCGAACCAGAGCGCCGTGACGCTTCTTCGAATCGACCAGCCGGGCGCCGGGCGAAATCATGCCGCGTTCGATCAGTTCGGAGAATGCCACGCGCGGCGCTTCGCGCGCGGTGACGAACGGTTTCAACGTGTCTTCCGGCAACGGTTCGATGGCGTCGATGCGGGCGCGAGCCGCGTCGGCGTAGACGCGTTCGCGCTCGAAGCCGATGTAGTTGCGGCGTAGCCGTTTGGCGACGGCGCCGGTCGTGCCGGTGCCGTTGAACGGATCAATCACCAGATCGCCGGGCTTGGACGAACTCAGCAGCACGCGCGCCAGCAGGCCTTCGGGCTTCTGGGTCGGGTGCACCTTCTTGCCGTCGTCGCCCTTCAGGCGTTCGTCGCCGGTGCACAGCGGGATCAGCCAGTCGGAGCGCGCCTGCACATCTTCGTTGGAGGCCTTCAGCGTCTCGTAGTTGAAGGTGTAGCCCTTGGCGTTCTCGTCGCGCGCCGCCCAGATCATGGTTTCGTGCGCGTTGGTGAACCGGCGGCCGCGGAAATTCGGCATCGGATTGGTCTTGCGCCAGACGATGTCGTTGAGCAGCCAGAACCCGAGGTCCTGCATGATCGCGCCGACACGGAAGATGTTGTGGTAGGAGCCGATCACCCAGATCGTCGCCGACGGCTTCATGATCCGGCGCGCGGCGAGCAGCCAGGCGCGGGTGAAGTCGTCGTAGGCGGCGAACGACGAGAACTTGTCCCAATCGTCGTCGACTGCGTCGACCTGCGACTCGTCGGGGCGCTTCAGGGCGCCCTTGAGCTGGAGATTGTACGGCGGATCTGCGAACACCAGATCGACCGACTTGGCCTGAAGCTTCGACATCTCCGCGACGCAATCGCCGACGATGATCGTGCTTTCGGGCTCGACTTCAAATTGAGTGCGGGGCGCCCTTGCAGACGCCCCGCGACGCGACAAAACCATGACTCAACTAACCTGACTCATGTGACGCCGTCGGAGACGCGGGACTAAACAACCGACTGGCGATACATTGGCCCGGCAAAGTAAAAATCGACTTAATTGAAATCGAAATCTCGCCCGGAACGACTACGGGCTGCGAATGTTGCCTGAAGGTTTGTTGTTGCTGCTGGCGAGGGGCTTCATTTTGCACGTCATTCCGTTTGCGCGGTCATATTCGGCGGCCGTCATATCTCGGTTTGTGCAGGTGCGATCCTGGCTGCCAGCTTTCGCCGACACCGATCTACGCACTAGGCAATATTTGCCGGGCAGGTTAATTCTAAATGTCGTGGATCTGTTCAGGCTCGCCGCCGGCTGCAGCGGGCGCGAACTGATCCAGCGAGTTGGCCGCAGTAATTTTCACCCGAGGACACCCTGATGCGTGACGATGACTTCCGTCGCAGCGACAATATCGACGACCGGCGCGACAGTGGCGGAGGAGGCGGCGGCGGCTTCGGCTTTCCGATGGGCGGCGGCGGACTCGGCATCGGGACCATCGTGGTGCTCGGCCTGGTCGGTTGGGCGTTCGGCATCGATCCGCGGCTATTGATCGGCGGCGCCGAGATTCTCACCGGCGGCGGGGCGCCGACTCATCAGGCCGAACGTTCGTCACCCGGGAAACAGGGCGCGCCGACCGACGAGATGGGCAGGATGATCTCCGGCGTGCTCGGCGAGATCGACGATCGTTGGACCGAGATTTTCAAGGCCAACGGCCAGACCTATGTCGGGCCGAAGATCGTGCTGTTCCGCAATTCGACCAATGGCGGGCGCTGCGGCATGGCGCAGTCTGCGATGGGGCCGTTCTATTGTCCGCCCGACAAGCAGATCTTCATCGACACCAATTTCTTCAAGCAGGTCGAGACACGGTTCAAGGGCTGTTCCGGGAGCGCCTGCCGGTTCACGGCGGCCTATATTATTGCTCACGAGGCCGGTCACCACGTGCAGAACCTGCTCGGCATTCTGCCGCGCGTGACGCGGTTGCAGGAGCAGGCCGGCTCGCGCGCCGAATCCAACGCCCTGCAGGTTCGGGTCGAGTTGCAGGCCGATTGCCTGTCCGGCGTCTGGGTCAACCGCGAAGAGAAGAAGCGGCCGAACTTCCTCGAGCCCGGCGACATCGACGCCGCGCTCACCACCGCCAGCGCGATCGGCGACGACACCCTGCAGCGCAAAGCCGGCCGCGACGTCGTGCCCGACTCCTTCACCCACGGCTCCGCCGAACAGCGCAAACGCTGGTTCATGACCGGCTATCAGCAAGGCACCGTGCAAGCCTGCAACACGTTCGGCGCGGAGAGGTTGTAGGGAGCGGCAAGCAAACCACTTGCCTATCCCGTCATTGCGAGCGAAGCGAAGCAATCCAGCTCCTTGCTCGGCGCTCTGGATTGCTTCGTCGCTTCGCTCCTCGCAATGACGCTGGAATTGAACAATGGCATCGGTCAATCAATCCAAAGCCTTCATCCCCCTCAACATCGCGGTGCTCACCGTCTCCGACACGCGGTCGCTCGAGGATGACAAGTCCGGCGTGACGCTGGCGGATCGGCTCACGGCGGCGGGGCACAAGCTCGCAGCACGGGAGGTCGTGACCGATGACGTTGAGGCGATTCGTGGCATCGTGCGGCGCTGGATCGGTGATCCACAGATCGACGCGATCATCACCACCGGCGGTACTGGTTTCACGGGGCGTGATGTCACGCCGGAGGCGATCGAGCCGCTGTTCGAGAAGCGGATGGATGGGTTTTCGATCGCCTTCCACATGATGAGCTACGGCAAGATCGGCACCTCGACCATCCAGTCGCGCGCCACGGCGGGCGTTGCGGGCGCGACTTATATTTTCTGCCTGCCTGGCTCGCCGGGCGCCTGCCGCGACGGCTGGGACAACATTTTGGCCCCGCAGCTCGATTACCGGACGCGGCCCTGCAACTTCGTCGAGATCATGCCACGGCTCGACGAGCATCTGCGCCGCAGCAAGAGCTGACGCATAGCTGCGCGCCAGGACGCCGCCTTGACAGGCTCGCAGCGTCGCGGAACCATCACGTCCAACAACACGTCGCGGAAATATCTGCGGGATGACATTGGAGGACGGTGTGGGAGAGATCGTTTCGATCGAGGCGCTTGCTGCGCAGATCAAGGACGGCATGACGGTCGCGCTGGGCGCCGATAACGCGGGGCCGGCGATGGCTGCGACCGCGGCGCTGCTCGCGCATCGTCCGAAGAACCTCCATCTCGTCTGCGTGCCGATCAGCGGCATTCAGGCCGACATGCTGATCGGCGCAGGCTGCGTCGGAACGCTCGAGACCAGCGCGGTGACGCTCGGCGAAGCCGGCGGCGCGCCGCGCTTTGCCGACGGCATTCGTCGCGGCGCGTTCAAGATGATGGACGCGACCTGCCCGGCGGTTCTCGCCGGCCTCGTGGCCGGCCAGAAGGGCGTGCCGTTCATGCCGATCCGCGGCATCATCGGCAGCGACGTGCTGAAGATGCGGCCGGACTGGAAGGTGATCGACAACCCGTTCGCGCCGGACGATCCGATCGTCGTGGTGCCGGCGATCCGGCCGGACGTCGCGCTGTTTCATGCCCGCGAGGCGGATCGCTTCGGCAACGTGCGGATCGGCCGGCAGGCCGAACTCGCCGCGATGGCCTATGCGGCGAAGACCTCGCTGGTGACCGTCGAGCGCATCGTCGAGACCTCGCTGCTCGCCGACGAGCGCTCCGCTGCGGGCGTGCTGCCGGCGCTCTATGTCGGCGCGATCGCCGAGGCCAAGCAGGGCGCCTGGCCGATCGGGCTCGCGGGTGAATACACCACCGATACGGCCGAAGTCGCGCGCTACGCCAAGATGGCGCGCTCGGCCGACGGCTTCGCGGCGTACATGAGCGGCTTTGCCCAGCGCTTCGAGGCGGTGGCATGAGCAACGGGCCAGCGACGACGCGCGAAATCCTGATCGCCACCATTGCCGATCTGCTCGATGGCGTTCGCACCGTCGCGGTCGGCGCGTCGTCGCCGATTCCGGCGGCCGGCGCGATGCTGCTGCGCGCCCGCAACGAGCAGCGCGGCCGCGAGCGCGTGCGCGTCATCGTGCTCGGCTCGCGCGAGCACAACTTCTTCACCAACGGCTCGTTCGAGCTGTTCGACGCCACGGCGCAGGGCCGCGTCGATGCGTTCTTTCTCGGCGGCGGCCAGATCGACGGGCAGGCGAACATCAACCTGGTCGGCACTGGCGACTATCCGACCAGCACCGTGCGCTGGCCCGGCTCGTTCGGCTCGGCCTATATGTACTACCTGATTCCGCGGGTGATCCTGTTCCGCGAGGAGCATTCGCCGCGCGTACTGGTCGACAAGGTCGACTTCGTCAGCGCGCCGGGATCGAGCGAAGGCATTCATCGCACCGGCGGACCGCATGCGCTGCTGACGTCGCTCGCGCTGTTCGACTTCGACAAGGACAAGAAGCGCTTCCGTCTGCGCAGCGTGCATCGCGGGCACACCGCCGAGGATGTCCGCGCCGCGACCGGCTTCGATTACGATGCGCCGGCCAACGTGCCGCCGACGCCCGAGCCTGACGCGGAGACGCTGGCGCTGCTGCGCGGCCGGGTCACATCCGAACTCGCCGAGTGCTATCCGCAATTCGCCGAGACGCTGGTCGCCGATCGCGCCGCCTGAGCGCGATCAGCCATCTGGCTGCGCCGAGCAGCCCTGTCAGCAACCCGCGCACCGCGGCATGGATCGCGGCACGTTGCAGCGCGCGTCCACGCCGGGCGTGGAGCGTGATCAGTTCGGAGGTGACGCGCCGCGGTTCATTGCGACGCCGCGGCGTCACAGCCGCAGCTCCCAGGTTTCGCCGATCAGGTTCTGGCCGAAGCTGCGATGCGGCTCGGAGCCGACCAGCTCGAAGCCGGCGCTCTGATAGAGCCGGCGGGCAGCGATCAGGATGCTCTGCGTCCACAGCGTGACCTTGCGGTAGCCGCACTGCCGGGCGAAGCCGACCGCCTCGTTCAGCAGCTTGTCGCCGAGCCGATGCCCGCGCGCCTGCGGTGTCACCAGCAGCAGCCGCAGCTTGGCGACCTGATCGCTGTCGCGGACCAGGAACAGCGAGCCGGCCTGCATCCCGTCATGTTCTGCGATCCAGCAGCGTTCGCGGCCGGGATCGTGTTTGGCCAGAAATGCTCCGGCAATCTCCGCGACAAGCGCTTCGAACGAGGCGTCGAAGCCATATTCGGCTGCGTAAATCGCGCCGTGGCTCTGCACCACCCAGCCGATATCGCCCGGCCGCGGGCTGCGCAGGATCGGCGGCGCGGCCGGATGGTCGCCAAGCAGCCGTTCGATCGTCGCCATCGCCGCCGTCAGCCGCGGCCGTTCGGCTTCCTGGACGCTCGCCAGCATCGTCCCCATATCCCGCTCCGAGCGACGTTCGAGATCCGCATAGGCGGCGCGACCTTTCGCGGTCAGGGCCAGCAGATGCTGCCGGCGGTCGGACGGGGAGGGGGTACGTTTGACGAGCCCGCTGTCCGCAAAGCTCTGCACAATCCGGCTGAGATAGCCGGCGTCAAGTCCGAGCGAAGCGCCGATCTCCTTGGCGAGCGGCGTCTCGCGATGCGCGAGCTCGAACAGCACCCGCGCTTCGGTGAGTGAATACGGACTGTCCATCAAATGCTGGGCCAGCACACCGAGATGGCGAGTGTAGAATCGGTTGAATTCCCGCACAGCGGCGATCTGGTCGGCGGCAACGGATTTCGACATGGCAACCTCGATGGTTGCCATCGTCATGTAAATAGTTGCATTTGGCAAGTATTATTTGGGCCGTCACTCGGCCGTTACCGGAGCGCTGCTGCTTAGACTCATGGTGTGCCTCGTCGCGCTCAGTACGCTCAACGCCTCGATCTTCACCGGCGCGCGCGTGTACTATGCGCTCGGCTCCGACCTGCCCACGCTGCGCCGGCTCGGGGCGTGGGAAGGCCGCGATCCAGAAACGTGTACTCGCCGTCGGCGCTGGGATAGCGGACGGCGAGCTCGGCATCGACCATCGCGCCGGGCAGCGTGATCAATCCGCCGAGCGCGTCGGGACTGCACTTGGGTTATCGAGGGAGACGGCGGAGTGGGCTCAGACCAGCACGATGCGGCTGCGGAGTAGGGTGCGCGACGAGCGGCCGAGCTGGCGCAGCAGTCGGCCTTCGGAGCGTTCGGGGTCATGGCCGCCGAGCCGGTCGTAGTGCTCGCGGGCGATCAACAGGCCCTGATCGGCGCGCGGCCCGGCAAGCTGGCGGCGCAGCGTCCGGAACGTCTCGGCCCAGCTCGGCTCCGCATAGGGCGAGCGGGCGTAGCGGAAGATGCCGGCGCGCGGGTGGCCGCTCAGCGACACGCCCTGGATGAACTGCGTGGTTTCTTCGATCCAGCCGGAATCCAGCACGGCGCCGGCGTGCAGGAACATCAGCCACGGCGAGGTCGAGCGCCTGGCGCCTTCCGCCAGCGCGGCGGCACGGCTGCCTTCGACCGCCAGGAAACCGCAGCCCGCGACGTCGGCGACGCGCTCGATCACGCCGTCGTTCTTGCGATCCACCAGCAGCACCTCGCGGATCACGCCCGCCGCGGCGCCGGGAACGAGAGCCGCCAGCGTGGCGACCGCGGTCCGCTCGACTCCATCGGTGGGAATGATGACGCTCAACATGTCGGCCGGATGACCTGATTGCAACGGTTGCGAGCACGCTTAACACCTCGGCGCGGCGAAATCAGCCCGGATTTATGACGTCCGGGCCGAGCCGCAGCCGTCGGTGCGCGAGACTGCCAGCGGCACGGGGATGGCTCAATTATGTTCTTGATTTGTTCTATGACGTAGTTATCTTCGGTGTCATGAGCAGAGCATCCAGCAGTGCCCTCAAGCGCCCGCCGGTCACGGCGCCCTCCGAGCCGGTGGGCGCGTCTTCCCCTTTCCCCGCGATCGAAGTTGCGATCGATAAGCAGCGCCGCCGCGGTCGCGGTGCGCAGTCGAACGACAGCGGCCGCTACGAGGCCGAGGCCCGGGTCGCGTTCGACGACGGCTGGCAGAGCCTCGACGAGCTGCCGCCGTTCAAGACCACCGTGGCGGTCGACACCGCGCGAAAAGTCATCACCCGCAACGAGTCGCCGGACATCGGCTTCGACCGCTCGATCAATCCGTATCGCGGCTGCGAGCACGGCTGCGTGTACTGCTTCGCGCGGCCGACCCATGCCTATCTCGGCCTGTCGCCGGGGCTCGATTTCGAGTCGCGGCTGTTCGCCAAGCCGGATGCGCCAGCGCTGCTGGAGAAAGAACTCGCCGCGGCCGAATACGAGCCGAAGATGATCGCGATCGGCACCAACACCGATCCGTATCAGCCGATCGAGCGCGAGCGGAAGATCATGCGCGGCATCCTCGAGGTGCTGGAGAAGACCGGCCACCCGGTCGGCATCGTCACCAAGTCGGCGCTGGTCACCCGCGACATCGACATCCTGGCGCGGATGGCGAAGCGCCAACTCGCCAAGGTGGCGCTGTCGGTGACGTCGCTCGATCCGAAGCTGGCGCGGACGATGGAGCCGCGCGCCTCGGCGCCGGCGAAGCGGCTCGAGGCGCTGAAGCGGCTCGCCGACGCGGGCATTCCGACCACCGTGATGGTGGCGCCGGTGATCCCGGCGCTCAACGACATGGAAATGGAGCGCATCCTCGACGCTGCGGCGCATGCCGGCGTCAAGGAAGCCAGCTACGTGATGCTACGGCTGCCGCTCGAAGTCCGCGACCTGTTCCGCGAGTGGCTGATGGCCAACTATCCGGACCGCTATCGCCACGTCTTCACGCTGATCCGCGAGATGCGCGGCGGGCGTGACTACGACTCGCAATGGGGCACGCGGATGAAGGGCACCGGCCCGATGGCCTGGATGATCGGCCGCCGCTTCGAAACCGCCTGCGCAAGGCTCGGCCTGAACAAACGTCGGTCGAAGCTGACGCTGGATCATTTCGACAAGCCGGAGCGCGCCGGGCAGCAACTGAGTTTGTTCTGAGAACCTTGTAGGATGGGTTGAGCGGAGCGAAACCCATCGAGCAGCCTTGATGTGGCGCTATGGGTTTCGCTCCGCTCAACCCATCATACGGGCAGGTCGCGGAACCCTCCTCGCACTGAATTGCGGGCATGGCGCGGGATTTCCGGTTGCGCGTGCCGGCGCCTGCCCGCAGCATCGCCGCATGATTCGGGACACGAAAAAGCCCAGCAAGGCCAAAGCCAACACCCTGCCGCTCGACGGAGCGCCCAAGCGGGCCGCAACCACCGCGCCCGGTGCAAAGGCGGCTGCCAAAGTCTCGGCCTCGAAAGCCGCAACAGCCCGGACGACCGCCGCGAAAGGCTCGCCGGCCAAGACCTCACCGGCCAAAGGCCTCGGCAAAGGCGTGATCGCCGTGGCGCCGCCGAGCTTTCGGCGCGAGCGCACGCTGATCAAGAAAGGCATTTGGCCGGTCGCGGGCTGCGACGAGGCGGGGCGCGGGCCGCTGGCCGGGCCGGTCGTGGCGGCCGCGGTGGTGCTCGATCCCAAGCGCGTGCCCAAAGGGCTCGACGATTCCAAGCGGCTGAGTGCCGATCGGCGGGCGGAACTGTTCGAAGAAATTTGCGCAACCGCGCAGGTTTCGGTGGTCTGCGCGTCGCCCGAGCGGATCAATCGCGACAACATCCTGCGCGCGTCGCTGTGGGCCCTGACCCGCGCGGTCCACGCGCTGCCGGACCTGCCGCAGCACGTCTTCGTCGACGGCCGCGACCGGCTGGCGACGCGCTGCGAGAGCGAGGCGGTGATCGGCGGCGACGGGCTGATCGCCTCGATCGCCGCGGCCTCGATCATCGCCAAGGTGACGCGCGACCGGCTGATGTGTCGGCTGGCGCAGGAATGTCCCGGCTACGGTTTCGAATCGCACAAGGGTTACGGCGTGCCGGAGCATCTCGCGGCCTTGTCGCGGCTTGGTCCGACCGTGCATCATCGCCGCTTCTTTGCCCCGGTGGCGGCCGCCTGGCAGCGCATCGAAGGTGTTCCGGTCGAGCTGCCCGTCAGCGGTGATCTCTTTGAGGCAGCCACGGACGTCCAGCTCGTCGCTTCGGCGTAAAGGCCCCACGCGGAGTAATCGTAGATAACCTGAGGCCGGCGCTCCCTTTACCCTCCCCTGGAGGGGGAGGGTCGCTCGCGTAGCGAGCGGGGTGGGGTGGCGAAGAGTTCATCC
>NZ_JAJNAL010000065.1 GCF_022271405.1 Rhodopseudomonas infernalis
GATTTGCGTTCCGGCATTCGCGACGAGATTTCGTCTCGCCATGTTACCGCATCGAGGCTATGCGTCCGCCGAAATACGCACGCTGAAATGGCCAACCACTTTGAAGAACCTCCGGCATTGCCGACATCACGAAACGGTCCATCCAAACCGTCGTCACCCGATTCATCGATAAAGGCCAAATACGTGTGCTTCATGGGACATGACCCGACGCTCTGATGAGCGCTAGTGGGGCAAGAACCAAATTCTGAAGTCGGATGCTACCGACCCACCTGTGCACACATACTAACGTTCTAATTGATCAAATTCCACCACACAACCTTACCCAGAATTGGCTCCTAACGACCGCCCCAACGTATGTAGCTTCTAGAATGTCTTGTGGACCCAAGGCGGAAATTTCCCGAAGCCCTGCTCGCCATTCTCGACGTCCGCCTGTTTCCGAGGCGCTCCCATAATCTAGGCACGGCTCCCCCACCCGTCGATGGTTAATCGCGTCTTAACCTCGCCGTATCTATGGTGGCTGATCTGTTTGCGCTCGGTCCATCGTGGCGGTCGGGTGTTTCTGAAAGCTGGCGTTTGCGATGGTTGTGTCCGCCTCTCCCTCCTCGGTGCGCGCGGCCGGCAGTCTTGAGGCTGTCGGGCAGAGCGAGCGTTCGCCGTTCGCGCGGCTGACCGATCTGCTGGCGCCGTATCAGCCGGGCGAAAAGCTCATAAACCTGTCGGTCGGCGAGCCGCAGCATGCGCTGCCGGGCTTCGTGGCTGAGGTGCTGGCGCGGCACACGGCCGATTTCGGCCGCTACCCGATGGCCAAGGGCATCGCGCCGTTCCGCGAGGCGGCAGCGGCCTGGCTGGCGCGGCGATTTACGCTGCCGCGCACGCCCGATCCCGAGACCGAAGTGCTGGTGCTGAACGGCAGCCGCGAGGGGCTGTTTCTCGCCGCCGTCGCGGCCGCCCGCTATGTCGCGCCGCGCAGCGGCACGCCGGCGATCCTGCTGCCGAACCCGTTCTATCCGGCCTATGCGGCCGGCACCCGCGCGGCCGGCTGCGAGGCGGTGTTCCTGCCGACCACGCGCGCCAACGGCTTTCTGCCCGACCTCGATTCGCTCGACGCCGCGACGCTGGCCCGCACCGTCGCGATCTTCGTCGCCTCGCCGGCCAATCCGCAGGGCTCGGTGGCCTCACAGGCCTACTACGCGAAGCTGAAGCAGCTCGCCGACCGCTACGGTTTCCTGATCCTCAGCGACGAATGCTACTCGGAGATCTACACGCGGCAGGCGCCCGGCAGTGCGCTCGAGGTCGCGGGCGATGATTTCCGCAACGTCGCGGTGTTTCAGTCGCTGTCGAAGCGCTCGAACCTGCCCGGTCTGCGCGTCGGCTTCGTCGCCGGCGATGCGAATTTCCTCAAGGCCTATCACGAGCTGCGCAACGTCGCGGCTCCGCAGGTGCCGGTGCCGCTGCAGCACGTCGCGGTCGCGGCCTATGCGGACGAAACCCATGTCGAAGAGAACCGCCGGCTGTACCGGCTGAAATTCGACCTCGCCGATCAGATTCTCGGATCGCGCTACGGTTATCAGCGTCCCGCGGGTGGCTTCTGCCTGTGGCTCGACGTCTCCGCTCATGGCGGCGACGAGGCCGCCACCGTGAAGCTGTTCCGCGACGGCGGCGTCCGGGTCATTCCGGGCAGTTACTTGGCGCGGCCGCAGCCGGACGGCAGCAATCCGGGTGCTGGTTACATCCGGGTGGCGATGGTGCAGGACAGCGACACCACGGCCGAAGCATTGCACCGTCTGGTAAGGGTTCTTTCGTGAGTCGCGGGGCAGAGCAGTGAGTATGCCGGCGATCGAACGTGTCATTCCCCTGGTCGGGCATTTGCCGACGTCGCTGCGCGACGCGCTGGCCCGCCGCCTGCGCGAACTCGGCGGCTTCGGCCTGATCGCGATGGCCGCGGTCGCCGCCGCCGCGCTGGCGACCTGGTCGGTGCAGGACCCCAGCCTGAGCCACGCGACCTCGCGCAAGATCCACAATCTGATGGGCTATCCGGGCGCGATCGGCGCCGATCTGACGATGCAGATCCTCGGCCTCGGCGCGATCGGCCTGTTGATGCCGATCGCCACCTGGGGCTGGCGGATGCTCAACCATCGCCCGTTCGACCGCCGCGCGCTGCGCTTCGGCGCGTGGATCCTCTGCACGGTGTTCACCGCGGGCCTCGCCAGCTCGTTCCCGCACGACACCGCCTGGCCGCTGCCGACCGGGCTCGGCGGCGTGGTCGGCGATGCGCTGGTGCGGGCGCCGTCGCTGGTGTTCGGTCCGGGCATCATCTTCCGGGTGATCCTTACGCTGCTGCTCGCGGCCGCGACGGCCGTGACCTTCCTGATCGCCAGCGGCTACGGGTCGCGCGAGCCGGAGGTCGACGACAGCATTGCCGACGATGTGCCGCTCGACGAAGACGACGACCGCGACGAAGGCTCGGTATCGCTCGGCTGGATGGCGCACGCCATGCTGTCCGCCAAGGCGAGGTTGTGGCGGCTGATCAAGCTGGGCTACCGCAGTCTGGTCAGCAGCGCCGCGACCGGCCGCTCCGCCGCGTCGTTCGAGCGTCAGGAGCCCAAGCTCGGCAGCGGCCGCACCGCGCCCTCGATCGTGCCGCGCGACGAGCGCGATTTCGACGACGAGCCGGAGCATGACGAACCGGCGGCCGATGAAGAAATCGAGGACGACGAAGAGGAAGAGGCGCCGGCACCGCGCGCCCGCAAGAAGGCCGCTCCGCGTCCCTCGGCGAAAAAGCCGAGCCGGTTCGATCTTCCCTCCGTCAACGTGCTGACGGCGCCGAAGGCGTCCGATCGCCAGCCGCTCAACAAGGCCGAACTCGAAGCCAATTCGCGCGCGCTCGAAGGCGTGCTGCAGGATTTCGGCGTGCGCGGCGAAATCGTCAAGGCGAACCCGGGCCCCGTGGTGACGCTGTACGAACTCGAACCGGCGCCAGGTATCAAGTCGTCGCGCGTGATCGGCCTGTCCGACGACATCGCCCGTTCGATGAGCGCGCTGTCGGCCCGCGTCGCGGTGGTGCCCGGCCGCAACGCGATCGGCATCGAGCTGCCCAATGCGCACCGCGAGAAGGTGTACTTGCGCGAATTGCTGAGCGTGAAGGACGGCAACGAGACGGTGCACAAGCTGCCGCTCTGTCTCGGCAAGAACATCGGCGGCGATTCGATCATCATCGATCTCGCCCGCACGCCGCACATGCTGATCGCCGGTACCACCGGTTCGGGTAAGTCGGTCGCGATCAACACCATGATCCTCAGCCTGGTGTATCGGCTGCGGCCGGATCAGTGCCGGCTGATCATGGTCGATCCGAAGATGCTCGAACTCTCGGTCTATGACGGCATCCCGCATCTGTTGACGCCGGTCGTCACCGATCCGAAGAAGGCGGTCGTCGCCCTGAAGTGGGCGGTGCGCGAGATGGAAGAGCGCTACAAGCGCATGGCCAAGCTCGGCGTCCGCAATATCGACGGCTACAACACCCGCCTGTCCGAAGCCAAGGCGCGCGGCGAGGAATTGACCCGCACGGTTCATACCGGCTTCGACAAGGAGACCGGCAAGGCGATCTACGAGGAAGAGAAGCTCGACCTCGAGCCGCTGCCCTACATCGTCATCATCGTGGATGAGATGGCGGACCTGATGATGGTCGCCGGCAAGGATATCGAAGGCGCGGTGCAGCGCCTCGCCCAGATGGCCCGCGCCGCCGGCCTGCACGTCATCCTGGCGACGCAGCGTCCGTCGGTCGACGTCATCACCGGCACCATCAAGGCCAACTTCCCGACCCGCATCTCCTTCCAGGTGACGTCGAAGATCGACAGCCGCACCATCCTGGGCGAGATGGGCGCCGAGCAGCTGCTCGGCCAGGGCGACATGCTGTACATGGCGGGCGGCGGCCGCATCAGCCGCGTCCACGGCCCGTTTGTGTCCGACGAGGAAGTCGAGAAGGTCGTCAAGCATCTCAAGGCGCAGGGCCAGCCCGAATATCTCGAGGCGGTCACCGCCGAGGAGCCGGCCGAAGGCGAAGACGGCGCGGTGTTCGACGCCACCGGCATGGGCGGCGACGGCGGCGGCGACCTGTTCTCGCAGGCGGTGGCGATCGTCAAGCGCGACCGCAAGGCGTCGACCAGCTACATCCAGCGCCGTCTGCAGATCGGCTACAACCGCGCCGCCTCGCTGATGGAGCGGATGGAACTGGAAGGCATCGTCGGCCAGCCCAATCATGCCGGCAAACGCGAGATCCTCGTCGCCGAAGAAGAGTCCGACTTTTGAGCGGCGGGATCAGCGGCATGGAAATCTCCGCCCAGGAGTCGCGAAATCGCCACAGCACCACGGTAGCGCCAAAGCCACGGCGCGCCGGATCCGCGGCCCCCGCGCAGGATATTGCATTGACGAACGAAACCAAGGGTTTGGCGCCGCGACCGGCGATCCTCTCCGGCCTGCGCCGCGCCGCTGCGGCTGGCGTCGGGCTGTGGCTGGCAACCGCGCCGCTGGCAATGGCGGAGCCGACATCGCCGAAAGCGACCGGGAAGGCGACCGAGCGACAATTCAGCGCCGCCGACCCGGCGCGGCAGGCCAAGCCGCCGCAGCCGGCGCCGCCGCTCACCAAGCTGACGACGCCGCCCGAGCCGGTCATTCCGGATCCACGCCGCAACGTGCCGGCGTCGATCTTCACCACCTTCGACGCCAAGCAGAAGGCCGACGCCGCCCGGGTCAGCGCCTATCTGTCGTCGCTGTCGACGCTGGTCGGCAATTTCGTTCAGGTCGGCCCGGACGGCAGCAAGCTGAAGGGCGACTTCTACATCATGAAGCCCGGCAAGGTCCGGTTCGAATACGACGACCCGAGCCCGATCTCGATGGTCGCCGATGGCCAGTCGCTGGTGGTGCGTGACCGCAGGCTGGCCACCCAGGACGTCTATCCGTTGTCCCAGACGCCGCTGCGCTATCTGCTCAGCGACAAGATCGATCTGCTCCGCGACACCAACGTGGTCGCCATCACGTCGGACGATCTCTACATCTCGGTGATCATCGAAGAGAAGAATGCGGTGATCGGCACCAGCCGGCTGATGCTGATGGTCGGCGTCAAGGACGGCCAGCTCAAGCAATGGACCGTCACCGATCCGCAGGGCTACGACACCACGGTGGCGATCTACAATCTCGACACCACACGTCGCCCCGATCCGACGATGTTCAAGATCGACTACACCGACTACTCGACCCCGCCGGGCTGAGGCGACTGCGCCTCACGGCATCCACAAGCAGGGACTCATGGTGACGAGCGCGCCTCTTGGCGCGCGTCTCGAACCATGCGCATTTGGTATGATCCGCCGCCACGCTTTCCGTCATTGCGAGGAGCGAAGCGACGAAGCAATCCAGCCTGGTGCACGGCGCTGGATTGCTTCGCTTCGCTCGCAATGACGCCGGACCGAAAATGATGCGCTTCACGCTCACGACCTGGAATATCAATTCGGTGCGGCTGCGCATCGACCTGGTGGCGAAGTTTCTCAAGGCGCAGCGGCCGGATGTGTTGTGTCTGCAGGAGACCAAGTGCCCGGACGACGCGTTTCCGCTGAAGCGATTCAAGCGGCTCGGCTATGAGCACATCGCGCTCAACGGCCAGAAGGGCTACCACGGCGTCGCGATCATCTCGAAAATCCCGTTCGTCGCGCGTGACGTCCGCACCTTCTGCGACATCGTCGACTCGCGGCACATCTCGGTGTCGCTCAACACCGCCGATGCCGATCCGCCGCTGGTGGTGCACAATTTCTACGTGCCGGCCGGCGGCGATATTCCGGATCCCGCGGTCAATCCGAAGTTCAAGCACAAGCTGTCGTTTCTCGACGAGATGAAAGCCTGCGAGCCGCTGCATCCGACCGGCGATCAGCGCCACATCCTGGTCGGCGATCTCAACGTCGCGCCATACGAGCACGACGTCTGGTCGCACAAGCAGTTACTGAAGGTGGTGTCGCACACCCCGATCGAATGCGAGAAATTGCTCGCGGTGCTACGCGCCGGCAATTGGGTCGACGTCGCGCGCGAGCGCATTCCGTTGTCCGAGAAGGTCTACACCTGGTGGAGCTATCGGGCCGCCGACTGGACCGTCGGCGACCGCGGCCGCCGGCTCGACCACATCTGGGTGTCGGAAGCCCTGAAGGACCGCGTCACCGACTTCAAGATCCTGCGCGACGCCCGCAGCTGGGAACGCCCAAGCGACCACGTCCCGGTGACGATGACGATGGAGTTGTGAGGTCGTTGGCGCGTTCATCCGTGAACTAACACCCGAGCACAGCGGGCTCCCTCTCCCGCCTGCGGGAGAGGGTTGGGGTGAGGGCGCCGCGCAGCCGAGCGCCCGCGATCGTGCACCCAGCTTCTCGAATGATGAACGGATCGGGCCAGATATCCTGAAGCCGATGCTATCAGCATCAATGAGTAGCGAGCGCTGGGCTCGGCTCGCCCTCACCCCGGCCCTCTCCGGCAAGCGGGAGAGGGGGAAGGCTACGATCCCAGCTTCGCGCCGGCCATCATGATGTCGCTGGCGATCTGGCTGGTGCGGGAGGCGAATTCGTCGCGCAGCCGGCGAGCCGCCGGTGGGTCGCTTTCGAGCACGCGCTGAAACAGGCTGCGGGCGATCCGGATCACCGACGAGTACTCCAGCGCCACGACATTGGACGGCCGCGGCATCGGCAGCACGAGTGCGAGCTCGCCGATCAGATCGCCCGGCCGCGCGATCAGTTCGTACGGTCCGCCGTCGGGCGAGGTCACCTGGAACGATCCGGTCTGCACCACATAACCGGCATCGGACGGATCGCCGGCCTTGAACAGCGCATCGCCGCGCGCGTAGTCGCGCTGCTCGGAGCCGATCGCCAGCATGCGCAGCGAGGTCTCGCCCAACAGCCGAAGCGTCGGGACGCGCTCGAGCAATGCAACATCATCTTCGATCGACATCAGGGACCGGTCAGAACGGAACGCGCCAAATCCTCGATTCGCGAGATTTTGGCGCCGATTCGGTCCCTATTGGTATCACGGCACGAGTTTGTAGCCACCGGCCTCGGTCACCAGAATCTCCGGATTCGCCGCGTCTTTCTCGATCTTTTGGCGAAGTCGGTAAATGTGGGTCTCGAGCGTGTGCGTGGTCACGCCCGAATTATAGCCCCACACCTCCTGCAGCAGCGTCTCGCGCGACACCGCCGATTGTCCGGCGCGGTACAGGAAGCGCAGGATCGCGGTTTCCTTCTCGGTCAGCCGAACCTTCTTGGCGTTGGCGCCGGTCAGCATCTTGGAGCCCGGGCGGAAGCTGTAGGGCCCCACAGTGAACACCGCGTCCTCGCTGGCCTCGTGCTGGCGCAGCTGGGCGCGGATACGCGCCAGCAGCACGGCGAAGCGGAACGGCTTGGCGACGTAGTCGTTGGCGCCGCTCTCCAGGCCGAGAATGGTATCGGAATCCGTATCGTGGCCGGTCAGCATGATGATCGGCGCCTTGAAGCCGCCCTTGCGGAGCGAGCGAACGACCTCGCGGCCGTCGGTGTCGGGCAGGCCGACATCCATCAGCACCAGATCCGGCGAATTGGCTTTGGCGGATTGCACACCCTTGGCTCCGGTGTCGACCGCCGAGGCCTCGAACTCCTCGTGCAGCGACAGCTGTTCGACCAGCGCGTCGCGCAGATCGGTGTCGTCGTCCACGATCAGGATCTTGCGGGCGTTCGGCATGGTCGATGTCCTTCGGTCTTGCAGGCGATCCGGCGATGCGGGCCATTGCTTCCAAATCACGCGCGATTGTATCGCAGAACAGCAAATAGGGATCGTTCCCGCCGAATTGAACAAGCGCTATGCTAAATTTGCAGGAATCGCGCGCGACGGAGCGTCGCTCCGAGGGTAAAAGTGAATAAATGTCAAAAGGTTGCGTCAAGCCAGCGGCCGACCGGTCGCTGTCGGTGATCCGCGTTCGGCCTGCGGCCGGGCAGCGCAGCCGCGGGTGGCTCACGGCCGCCGGCCAGACCATCCCGGTGGCGCTCGGCCGCGGCGGCATTCTGGCCAACAAGCGCGAGGGCGACGGCGGCACGCCGCGTGGCAGTTTCCGGCCGGTGCGGCTGTGGTGGCGGGTCGACCGCTTGCAGCGGCCGCGGACCTTCCTGCCGGTCCGGCCCATCACCGGCGAGGATGCCTGGTGCGAAGACCCGGCGAGCCGGCACTACAATCGCCCGCTCCGCCGCGGCGCAGCGGAGGCCGGCGACCGGCTGCAGCGCGCCGACCATCTCTACGACCTCATCATCGAGATCGACCACAACGCCCGGCCGCGCATCGCCGGTCGCGGCAGCGCCGTCTTCTTCCACCTCGCCCGCGACAATTTCGGCCCCACCGCCGGCTGCGTCGCGATGACCCGTGGCAATCTGCTGAGGTTGCTGAGGCGGATCGGGCCGCGGACCAGGATCGTGATCGGGTAGGCGGAAGAGCTTAGGAAAGCAGCGACCGCCTCAATGATTGCCGTCACCACCCGCGAAAGCGGGTGGCCCAGTATTCCAGAGCGCTCATTGTTCAGCACTAGCGCACTGGGATACTGGGTCGCCCGGACAAGCCGGGCGATGACGGGGAGGAATGGGGCTTCTCCTACCGATGCCCGAAGATCGCCGACCCGACCCGCACATGGGTTGCGCCGAACTCGATGGCGGTGGCGAAGTCGGCGCTCATGCCCATCGACAGGTTGGCGAGGCCGTTGCGCTTGGCGATCTTGGCCGTCAGGGCGAAATGCGGCGCCGGGGCTTCGTCGACCGGCGGGATGCACATCAGCCCGGAAATCGTCAGGCCCCATTGGTCGCGGCAGGCCGCGATGAAGGCGTCGGCCTCCTGCGGGGCGACGCCGGCCTTCTGCGGTTCCTCGCCGGTGTTGACCTGAACGAACAGCTCGATCGCGCGGCCGGAGGCCGGCAGCGCCTTGCCGAGCGCCTCAGCCAGGCTCGGGCGGTCGACGGAATGGATCGCGTCGAACAGCGCCACCGCTTCCTTCACCTTGTTGGACTGCAGCGGTCCGATCAGATGCAGTTTGGTGCCCGCATGCTCGGTGATCAGCGGCGGCCATTTGGCCTTGGCCTCCTGCACGCGATTTTCGCCGAACACACGCTGACCCGCGGCCAGCACCGGCGCGATCGCATCCGGCTCGAACGTCTTCGACACCGCAATGAGCGTGACCGAGTCGCGCGCACGGCGCGCGTCGCGGCAGGCTTGCGCGATCTGCTGTTCGACAGCCGCGAGCCCGTGGAGTGTCCCAACACTCATCGGTCTGCCGAATAAAAAAATATCGCTCGCGGGCCGCGTGTTTGGCCGAACGAATTCGCGAACGGATGGGTCACTGCAACCACGGGACGCGCCTTGCTCAAATTGTAACGAAATGGAGAAAGGGTTCTTGAACCCTTGCTCCTAGGTTGCTTACGGGGGTTGAGGGGGCAACGATGTCACGCATCGCCATCATTCGCAAGAAAGCGAAGCTCAGGGGGCTGTTCGGAATCCGCGCCAGGCTGGTGATTCTGGCGCTGATCCTGGTGTGTCCGCTGATGCTGGATCGCATCCGGTTGCTCGAACACACCCGCGCCACCCAGCTCGCCGCGGTCGCCAACAATGTCGCGACGCTGGCGCAGCGTGCCTCCGACGCGCAGCGCGAGGTGATTTCCTCGGTCGAGGCCGTGCTGAAATCCGCCGCTTACATTCATGCCGGCGCGTCCCAGATCGGCCGCAGCTGCAGCATCCTGCGCGCCAGCCTGCGGGTCGATCTGCCGTCGATCCGGATGCTCTCGGTCGCGGACAAAAACGGTCTGGTGTACTGCTCGACCGCGGCCACCTTCGTCGGCGCCCGGGTCGGCGACCGCGCGTATTTCCGCCGGGCGCTGGAGCTCCACGATTTCGTCGTGAGCGATTTCGTGGTCGGCGCGCAGTCCGGCAAGGGCACCATTCTGGCGGCCTATCCGGTGTCGGCCGTGGACACCGGCGAAGAGGCGGTGCTGATTGCCGGAATGAATCTCGACTGGCTGTCCGACATCATGACCAATCTGGCCGGCCATGCCGGGCTGAGCGTGGTGATGATCGACGGCGAGGGCACCGTCCTGGCCGCTTCGCCCAATCAGCGCAGCCAGATCGGCTTCAAGCTCGACCGGGCGCCGCTCGCCTTCGCGCTTGGCGCCAACCCGCCCGAGCACGAATTGGCGACCTCCCATGACGATGACGATCGGCTGCTGGCGGTGTCGCGGATTCCCGGCACCAACGCCCGGCTGGTGATGACGCTGGACGAAAATGTGGTGTCCGCCGCGATCGATCAGGAAATCCGCACCGCCTATCTGCAGCTCGGGCTGGTCTGCCTGATCGCCCTGCTCGGCGCGCTGATCGCCGCCGAACGGCTGATCGTCAAGCCGATCTCGATGCTGACCTCGGCGGCGCAGCGGTTCGCCCATGGCGACTGGGCGGCGCGGGCCAATCGCGCCAAGCTGCCGTCCGAATTTCAGCCGCTGGCGCGCGCCTTCAACGCCATGGCGGCGCAGCTTGGTCAGCGCGAACGCGAATTGCTGGAGACCAACAACAACCTGTCGATGATGGCGTCGATGGATCTGCTGAGCGGCCTCGGCAACCGCCGCGGCTTCCAGAACCGGCTCGATTTCGAGTGGGTGCGGGCGGTGCAGAACGGCCATTGCCTGGCGCTGCTGATGCTCGACGTCGACCATTTCAAGATGTTCAACGACAGCTATGGCCATCCGGAGGGCGATGCCTGCCTGTCGCGGATCGGCGAGGCGCTGGCAGGGGTGGCCAACGACACCGGCGGCTTCGCGGCGCGCTACGGCGGCGAGGAATTCTGTCTGCTGCTGCCGGAAACCGATGCCGCCGCCGCGGTGGTGGTCGGCGAGATGGTCCGCGACACGATCGAGCGGCTGGCGCTGCCCCATCGCAGCAGCGTGTTCCAGCGCGTCACCATCAGCGTCGGTGTCGCCGCGGCGGTGCCGGCCGACGACGCGGTGCCGAGCGATCTGCTCGAGGCCGCCGACGCGGCGCTCTATGCGGCCAAGCACCGGGGCCGCAATACCGTGGTCGAGCACGGCCTGATGCGCACCGCCGCGCCGGCCGCGATGGCGATCGCGAGCTGACATCCGCCAAGCCGAACTGGCCAAGCCAGATTGGCCGTGCCGGCCGGCCTGCGCCGCAGTCGCCGCCGGGCCGCGCCCATCCCATTGACCGGGCGCCGGGTTTCATGGCCTAGTCCGCGCGCTTCGCGCGCGAATTGTCCCCGAGTCCCCGCACCGGTTTGCGACCTCGTTCGCGCTTCCCATCCGCAGCGCCCAAACCGGCACTCGATCGATCTCCAGCCCGACTGATCTGTCATGAGCAACGAACGTTACAACGCCCGCGAATCCGAACCCAAATGGCAGGCGAAGTGGGACGAGGCGAAGATCTTCGCCACGCAGAACGACGACCCGCGTCCAAAGTATTACGTGCTGGAGATGTTTCCGTATCCGTCCGGGCGGATCCACATGGGGCACGTCCGCAACTACACCATGGGCGACGTGGTGGCGCGGACGATGCGGGCGCGCGGCTACAACGTGCTGCACCCGATGGGCTGGGATGCGTTCGGTCTGCCGGCCGAGAACGCCGCGATCGAGCGCAAGGTCGCGCCCAAGGCGTGGACCTACGACAACATCGCGGCGATGAAGAAGCAGCTCCAGACCATGGGGCTGTCGCTCGACTGGGCGCGTGAATTCGCGACCTGCGACCCGCGCTACTACAAGCATCAGCAGAAGATGTTCCTGGATTTCCTGAAGGCGGGCCTCGCCGAACGGGAGACCCGCAAGCTCAACTGGGACCCGGTCGACATGACCGTGCTGGCCAACGAGCAGGTGATCGACGGCCGCGGCTGGCGCTCCGGTGCCGTCGTCGAGCTGCGCGAGATGAACCAGTGGGTGTTCAAGATCACCAGGTACTCCCAGGAGCTGCTCGACGCGCTGGAGACGCTCGACCGCTGGCCCGACAAGGTGCGGCTGATGCAGCGCAACTGGATCGGCCGCAGCGAAGGCCTGCTGGTCCGCTTCGCGCTCGACCCGGCGACGACGCCCGGCGGCGAGACCGAGCTGAAGATCTTCACGACGCGCCCCGATACGTTGTTCGGCGCCAAGTTCATGGCGATCGCCGGCGATCATCCGCTGGCGCTGGCGGCCGCTGCGAAGAATCCGCAGATCGCGGCGTTCGTCGACGAGTGCAAGAAGCGCGGCACCGCGCAGGCCGAGATCGACACCGCCGAGAAGCAGGGCATCGACACCGGCATCCGCGCCGTGCATCCGTTCGACCCGAGCTGGCAGATCCCGGTTTACGTCGCGAACTTCGTGCTAATGGAATACGGCACCGGCGCCATCTTCGGCTGCCCGGCGCACGACCAGCGCGACCTCGACTTCGTCAACAAGTACAAGCTCGGCAACACGCCCGTCGTTTGCCCTGAAGGCCAGGACCCGGCCAGCTTCGTCATTACCGACGAGGCCTATGACGGCGACGGCCGGATGATCAATTCGCGCTTCCTCGACGGCATGACGATCGCGGACGCCAAGGAAGAGGTCGCCAAGCGGCTCGAAGCCGCGACGCTCGGCAATGCGCCGGTCGGCGAGCGCAAGGTCAACTTCCGCCTGCGCGACTGGGGCATCTCGCGCCAGCGCTATTGGGGCTGCCCGATTCCGGTGATCCATTGCGAGGTCTGCGGCGTCGTGCCGGTGCCCGATAAGGACCTGCCGGTCGAGCTACCGGAGGACGTGTCGTTCGACAAACCCGGCAACGCGCTCGACCATCACCCGACCTGGAAGCACGTCGCCTGCCCGCAATGCGGGGCTAAGGCGCAGCGCGAAACCGACACGATGGATACGTTCGTCGATTCGTCCTGGTACTTCGCGCGCTTCACCGATCCGTGGAACGAGACCGCGCCGACCACGCCCGACGTGGTCAACCGCATGCTGCCGGTCGATCAGTATATCGGCGGCGTCGAGCACGCGATTTTGCACCTGCTGTACAGCCGGTTCTTCACCCGGGCCATGAAGGCCACCGGCCATGTCGCGCTGGACGAGCCGTTCCGCGGCATGTTCACCCAGGGCATGGTGGTGCACGAGACCTATCGGACCGCCGACGGCCACTTCGCCTCGCCGGCCGAGATCGCCATCACGGTCGAGGGTGATTCGCGGAAGGCGACGCTGCTCGACGGCGGCACGCCGGTCGAGATCGGCCCGATCGAGAAGATGTCGAAGTCCAAGCGCAACACCGTCGATCCCGACGAGATCATCGGCACCTACGGGGCCGATACGGCGCGCTGGTTCATGCTGTCCGACTCCCCGCCCGATCGCGACGTGATCTGGAGCGAGGAGGGCGTCAAGGGCGCCTCGCGCTTCGTGCAGCGGCTGTGGCGGATGGTGAACGACGCCGCCGAGATCGCCAAGGCGGCCCCGGTGACGCGGCCCGAGAGCTTCGGCCCCGAGGCGCTGGCGGTACGCAAGGCGGCGCATGGCGCGCTCGACAAGGTTTTGTCCGGCATCGAGCGGCTGGCCTTCAACGTCAGCCTCGCGCACATCCGCGAGTTCTCCAATGGTCTCGGCGACGTGCTGGCCAAGGCTGGGACGCCGGCGCCGGATCTGGCCTGGGCGATTCGCGAGGCCTCGGCCATCCTGGTGCAGCTGTTCCATCCGATGATGCCGCATCTGGCCGAAGAGTGCTGGGCCGAGCTCGGGCAGCCCGGGCTGGTGTCCGAAGCGGCCTGGCCGCCGATCGAACGCGACCTGCTGGTCGAGGACAGCATCACCTTGCCGGTGCAGGTCAATGGCAAGAAGCGCACCGAGGTGACGGTGCCCCGGGCCGCCGCAAACGCCGAAATTGAGGCTGCCGTTTTGGCCCTCGATGCGGTAAGACAGGCGCTGGACGGCAAGCCCGTTCGCAAGGTGATCGTGGTTCCGCAGAGGATCGTGAATGTCGTCGGCTAGGTCTGCTGCAGCAAGAATGGGAATCAGGCTGGCGCTGGCCGCGATGCTGGCGATGCCGCTGGCCGGCTGTTTCCAGCCGATGTATGCGGACCGCGGCGACGGCTCGCCGACGCTGCGCGACAAGCTGTCCGCCGTGCAGGTGCCGCCGCTCGACGTGCCGAACAGTTCGCGCAACGCGCGAATCGGCGTCGAGATCCGCAATGCGCTGATGTTCAAGATGTACGGCAGTGCCACCGGCGCGCCGCCGCTGTATACGCTGGCGCTGAACATCAACTCGTCGCGGTCGTCGCTGATCGTCGATCCCAACACCACGCTGCCCACCATCGAAAACTACGGCATCGACGCCAATTTCCGGCTGATCGAGATCGCCACCGGCAAGGTCGTGCTGACCGGCAGCACCTTCTCGCGTGTCGAATACGACGTGCCGGGGCAGACCCAGCGCTTCGCCCGGACCCGCGCCGGCCGCGACGCCGAGGATCGCGCCGCGCAGGAAATCGCCGAAAACATCAACACCCGGCTCGCGTCGTTCTTCTACGCCGGCATGTGAGCCGGCCACGCCGATCGCCGATGTGAGTCTGCCATGGTCGCGCTGCGCGGCAGAGACGCCACCGCCTTTTTGGCTCGCCCCGATCCGGCACGGCCGCTGATCCTGCTGTACGGCCCAGACGCCGGGCTGGTGCGCGAGCGTGCCGACGCCCTGATCGCCTCCGCGCTCGACGATCCCAAGGACCCGTTCGCGCTGGTGCGACTCGACGGCGATGAACTCGCCGCGGAGCCGTCGCGGCTGGTCGACGAGGCGCTGGCGATTCCGATGTTCGGCGGCCGCCGGGCGATCCGTGTCCGCGCCGGCTCACGCAGCTTCGTTGCCGGCGTCGAAGCGCTGGCGGCGTCGCCGCCCAGGGAGTGCCGCGTCGTCATCGAGGCCGGCGACATCAAGCCCGACAACGCGCTGCGCAAGGCCTGCGAGAAGGCCGCGAGCGCGGTGGCGATCGGCTGCTACCCGGACGCCGAGGCCGATCTCACCAAGCTGATCGACGACGAGCTGCGCACCGCGAGTCTGCAGATCGCCCGCGACGCCCGCGCCATCCTGATGACGCTGCTCGGCGGCGACCGTCAGGCGTCGCGCAACGAGGTCCGCAAGCTCACGCTGTATGCCCACGGCCGCGGCGAGATCTCGCTCGACGACGTCATGGCCTGCGTGTCCGATGCCTCCGACCTCAAGCTCGACGTCATTGTGGATGCGGCGTTTTCGGGCAAGCCGCAGGTGGTCGAGAGCGAGTTCGCCAAGGCGATGGTGGCCGGCACCTATCCGGGCCAGATCATTCTGGCGGCGCAGCGTCATGCCGCGTTCCTGCACAAGACCAGCCTGACGGTCGAAACCGGCACGCCGGCCGCGACCGCGCTCGACAGCGGCTTCCCCCGGCTGCATTTCTCCCGCAAGACCGCCGCCGAAACCGCGCTGCGCAATCTCTCCCCGGCGCGGCTGGCACAGATCATCGAACTGCTCGCCACCGCCGCGCTCGACACCCGCCGCCAGGCCAGCCTCGGCGCCGCGATCGCCCAGCGCACGCTGCTGTCGATCTCGGTGAATGCGCGGCGCCGGAGCTAGGGCGCTTCGCGGACTGAAGCCTTTCCACGTTGCACTGAGCCCTCATCCTGAGAGCCTGGCCGGAAATGCGCCCTTTGGATTCGAGCACTCCACTCTCCACGCGTCATGCCCGGCCTCGTGCCGGGCATCCACGTCTTGCTGCCGGAGACGCAGGAAAGGCGATGGCCGGGACAGGCCCGGCCATGACGGCCTGAAGCGTGGCGTCTCGAAGATCGGCGCTTGGCACCCGTGCATGGTTCGAGACGGCGCTTCGCGCCTCCTCACCATGAGGCTGTGCCTGTGGCAACGCCCCCCGCGCCTGCAAACAGGCTATAAGCGCCTCATGATCCGCCCGCTGCTCACGGTGTCCGCCGGTACGTTGTCGTCTCGCCTGCTCGGCTTCGTGCGCGACGCACTGGTCGCCGCACTGCTCGGCGCCGGGGCGGTGGCGGATGCGTTTCTGCTGGCGTTTCAGCTCGTCAATGTGACGCGGCGGCTGCTGACCGAGGGCGCCCTCAACGCCGCGCTGGTGCCGGCGTGGCTGCGGGTGCGCGAACACAACGGCGCGGCGGCGGCCGCGGCCTTCGCCGGCCGGCTGCTCGGCACGGTGGCGCTGGCGACGCTGGTGCTGGCGGTGCTGGTCGGCGTGTTCATGCCGCTGTTGATCGCGCTCCTGGCGCCCGGCTTCGTCGGTCAGCCGACGCTCGGCATGGCGGTGCGCGACGCGCGGCTGATGCTGCCCTATCTGGCGTTCGCCGGCCCGGTCGCGGTGATGATGGGGCTGTTCAACGCGCAGGGCAAAGTCGGGCTGACGGCGTTCTCGCCGCTGCTGTTCAACGCGGCACTGATCGTCGTCACCGCGGTGCTGCTGTTCGCGAGCGACGACGACGTCGCGGCGGCGTGGCTGCTGTCCGCCACTGTCGGCATCGCCGGTCTGCTGCAGCTGTCGATCCTGGTATTCAACAGCCGCGGCGAAAAGCTCGCGACGCCGCTGCGGGTGTCGTTCGACACCGCGATGCGGGCGTTTTTCGTCAAGGCGATCCCCGGCATGATCGCCAATTCCGGGCCGCAGCTGCTGATCGTGATCGGCGCGATCGTGGCGTCGTCGACGCCGTCGGCGGTGTCGTGGCTGTATTTCGCCAACCGCCTGATCGAGCTGCCGCTCGGCATCGTCGGCGTGGCGATGGGCGCCGTGCTGGTTCCGGAACTGGCGCGCGCCGTGCGCGGCGACGATCGCGCCGCGCAGTCGGAGGCGGCGTCGCGCGGGCTCGAACTGGCGCTCGGCGTCGCGCTGCCGGCGACGCTCGGGCTGATCGTGTTGCGCGAGCCGATCGTCCGGCTGCTGTTCGAGCACGGCGCGTTCGGCGCCGAAGACACCGCCGCGACCGCGCTGGCGCTCGGCATTCTGGCGCTCGGTCTGCCGGCGCAGGTGCTGGCCAAGACCTGGTCGGCGGCGTTCTACGCCCGCGAGGACACCCGCACGCCGCTGATCGCCACGCTGCTGGCACTCGCCGTCGCGCTGGTGGCGGCGCTGCTGCTCGGGCGGCTGCTCGGCGCCGCGGGCGTGGCGCTGGCGATTGTGCTCGGTGGCTCGAGCAATGCGGCCGTGCTGCTGGCGCAGGGGCTGCGCCGCTTCGGCGTCAGCATCGACGCCGCGGCGCGCCGCCGTCTGGTGCTGATCGCGGTCGCCGCCGCCGCGATGGGCGGCCTGCTGACGCTGAAGGCCAGCTTCGTGCTGCCCTGGGCGGCGCCGGCGGGAGCGCTGGCCCAGGCGGCGGCGCTCGGCGTCCTGATCGCCGGTGGGCTGATCGTCTATGGCGGATTGCTGGTGCTGTTCGGGGTGGTGCGGCCGGCCGCGCTGGGAACGGCGCTGCGGTCGCCGCGCGGCTTGCGCGGCTAGCCTCCGCGTGCCAATGGACGGCCGCGCCGCCGCCATCGGGCGCGTCGCCGACCGATCTCGCGCAGGAACTGACCATGACCACACAACGGGTATTTTCCGGGGTTCAGCCCACCGGCAATCTCCATCTCGGCAACTATCTCGGCGCGATCGTCAATTTCGTGAAGCTGCAGGAGACGCACAACTGCATCTATTGCGTGGTCGATCTGCACGCCATCACGGTGCCGGTGACGGTCTGGGGCGGCCCGGACGAGCTGCGCCGCAATACCCGCGAAGTCACCGCGGCGTTCATCGCGGCCGGCATCGATCCGAAGAAGCACATCATCTTCAACCAGAGCCAGGTCGCCGAACACGCCGAGCTCGCCTGGGTGTTCAACTGCGTCGCCCGGCTCGGCTGGCTCAACCGCATGACCCAGTTCAAGGAGAAGGCCGGCAAGGATCGCGAGAACGCCTCCATCGGTCTTTATGACTACCCGGTGCTGATGGCGTCCGACATTCTGGTGTACCGCGCCACGCATGTGCCGGTCGGCGAAGACCAGAAGCAGCATCTCGAACTGACCCGCGACATCGCCCAGAAGTTCAATAACGACTTCTCGGCCTCGATCGCCGCGCAGGGGCTCGACGAGGTGTTCTTTCCGCTGCCCGAGCCGGTGATCACCGGCCCTGCGACGCGGGTGATGAGTCTGCGCGACGGCACCAAGAAGATGTCGAAGTCCGATCCGTCGGACTACTCGCGCATCAACCTCACCGACGATGCCGACGCGATCGCGCAAAAGATCCGCAAGGCCAAGACCGATCCGGAGCCGCTGCCGACCGAAGAGAAGGGCCTCGAGCCGCGCCCCGAAGCCGACAATCTGGTCGGCATCTACGCGGCGCTGTCGGGCAAGCCGAAAGCCGCCGTGCTCGGCGAATTCGGCGGCGCGCAGTTCTCGGCGTTCAAGTCGAATCTGGTCGACCTCGCGGTCGAAAAGCTGTCGCCGATCGCCGGCGAGATGAAGCGGCTGTCGGCCGATCACGACTATGTCGACAGCGTCCTCGCCGACGGCAGCGACCGTGCCCGCGTGATTGCCGCCGAGACCATGATGGCGGTGAAGGACATCATGGGCATGGTGCGCAAGAAGGGCTGAGGTTCGTTGCCACGCACCGCAG
>NZ_JAJNAL010000066.1 GCF_022271405.1 Rhodopseudomonas infernalis
CTGGGATACTGGGTCGCCCGCTTTCGCGGGCGATGACGGGAGGGGGTGGGGTGGCGCAGCGTCAACGGGCGATTGTCCGGGTGATCGCCCCAGTCTCAGCCGTCATCCCCGCGCATGCGGGGATCCAGTATCCCAGAGAGCTCGTTGTTGATCGCTAACGCTCTGGGATACTGGGTCGCCCGCTTTCGCGGGCGATGACGGGAGGGGGTGGGGCGCGGGATGTGCTTTGCCGCCACTCTCTATCACAGCCTGACTTGGTCGCCCCACGCAACAAGGTCGCCCGGAGGCGGCCAAAAGCAACAAGGCCGCCCGGAGGCGGCCTTGGGTGATCGATCGCGAAGGGTGGAGGGGCGCGGGCTTAGAAGCCCATGCCACCCATACCGCCCATGCCACCCATACCGCCGCCGCCAGCCGGCATCGCCGGGGCGTCGGCCTTCGGCAATTCGGCGACCATCGCTTCGGTGGTCACCAGCAGCGACGCGACGGACGAAGCGTCCTGCAGCGCGGTGCGCACCACCTTGGCGGGATCGACGATGCCCTTGGCGAGCATGTCGACATACTCCTCGCTCTGCGCGTCGAAGCCGAACGTCTCCGACTTGTTCTCGAGGATCTTGCCGACCACGATCGAGCCTTCGACGCCGGCGTTCTCGGCGATCTGCCGGATCGGGGCTTCGAGTGCCTTCAGCACGATGTTGATGCCGGCCTGAACGTCGGCATTGTCGTTGTTGATGCGGCCGACGGCCTTCTTGGCGCGCAGCAGGGCGACGCCGCCGCCAGGCACGATGCCTTCCTGCACCGCGGCGCGGGTCGCGTTCAGCGCGTCCTCGACACGGTCCTTCTTTTCCTTGACCTCGACCTCGGTCGCGCCGCCGACGCGGATCACCGCGACGCCGCCGGCGAGCTTGGCCAGACGCTCCTGCAGCTTCTCACGGTCGTAGTCCGAGGTGGTTTCCTCGATCTGCGCCTTGATCTGCGAGACGCGGGCCTCGATGTCGGCCTTCTTGCCGGCGCCGCCCACGATGGTGGTGTTCTCCTTGTCGATCACCACCTTCTTGGCGCGGCCGAGCATCTTGAGCGTGACGCTCTCGAGCTTGATGCCGAGCTCTTCGGTGATCAACTGGCCGGCGGTCAGGATCGCGATGTCTTCCAGCATCGCCTTGCGGCGATCGCCGAAGCCCGGTGCCTTGACGGCCGAGACCTTCAGGCCGCCGCGCAGACGGTTGACCACCAGGGTCGCGAGCGCTTCACCCTCGACGTCCTCGGCGATGATCAGCAGCGGCTTGCCCGACTGCACCACCGCTTCGAGCACCGGCAGCATCGACTGAAGGCCCGAGACCTTCTTCTCGTGCAGCAGGATGTAGACGTCGTCGAGTTCGACGGTCATCTTTTCGGCGTTGGTCACGAAGTAGGGCGACAGGTAGCCGCGGTCGAACTTCATGCCCTCGACGATGTCGACTTCGGTGGTGAGGGACTTGTTCTCTTCGACGGTGATGACACCTTCGTTGCCGACCTTCTGCATCGCCTGGGCGATCATCTTGCCGATCGGCGCGTCGCCGTTGGCCGAGATGGTGCCGACCTGGGCGACTTCGGCCGAGGATGCGACCGGACGGGCTCGCTTCTGGATGTCCTTGACCACCGCCTGCACGGCGATCTCGATACCGCGGCGCAGATCCATCGGGTTCATGCCGGCGGCGACAGCCTTGGCGCCTTCGCGGACGATCGCCTGCGCCAGCACCGTCGCGGTGGTGGTGCCGTCACCGGCGAGGTCGTTGGTCTTCGATGCGACTTCGCGCAGCATCTGCGCGCCCATGTTCTCGAACTTGTCGTCGAGCTCGATCTCCTTGGCGACGGTGACGCCGTCCTTGGTGATGCGCGGTGCGCCGAAGCTCTTCTCGATCAGTACGTTGCGGCCCTTCGGACCGAGCGTGACCTTCACCGCATTGGCGAGGATGTCGACGCCGCGCAGCATCCGATCGCGCGCGTCTCCACCGAATTTGACGTCTTTGGCTGCCATTCAATTCTCTCCTGATATCTGGTGAAGGGGGATCAGCCGACCACGCCCATGATGTCCGACTCTTTCATGATCAGGAGTTCCTGACCGTCGAGCTTGATCTCGGTGCCGGACCACTTGCCGAACAGCACGCGATCGCCCGCCTTGACGTCGATCGGGGTGAGCTTGCCGGTCTCGTCGCGGCCGCCCGGGCCGACGGCGACCACTTCGCCTTCCTGCGGCTTCTCCTTGGCGGAGTCCGGAATGATGATGCCGCCCTTGGTCTTGGTTTCGGCGTCGATCCGCTTCACCACGACGCGGTCATGGAGTGGACGAAAATTGAGCTTAGCCATGGAAGATCCTGTGCTGTGTGCTGGAGGTGCTCGGCTTGCCGTGCCGAGTCGGTGCGCGGTTCAGATAGTCCGCGTTACTGGCAATCGTGCTGCGAGAGTGCTAATTGTGCGTTCCGAATATGGCTTGATGCAGTTCCTGTCAAGCTGAGGGCGCCGAGTTCATGGCTGGTTCAGGGCTTAAGAGCTTGGTGAGGCGAATGTAGGATTCTCGCGGCGAGTCGCTGCGCTGGATCTTCGCCGAATGCATTGCCTGCCGCGGCATTTTACGATTGTGTGGCGACGGGGCGCATGGGGATGTTCTCTCGGGGAGAAATTATGATCAGTTCACGCAACGCACGCGCGCCGCTCAATTTGGCGTTCGCGTCCCTGATGGCGATGGGCCTCGGCGCGTGCGGCAGTGTCGGCGGGTTTGGCGGATTCGGCGGCTCGCAGCCGGTCGAAGTCGCGGAGCCGCCGCCGCCACCGGAACTTCCGGCGACCATCCGGTCTGAAGAGATCGTCGGGCGCTGGGGCCTGGCGTCGTACCAGAATCCCGCGGACCGCTCCCGCACCGAAAAGGCGGCGCTGTCGCAGTGCAAGAATCCCTATGTCATCGGCGCAGGCTCTTCCGGTGGCGTGATCATGCATCTGGCCGACCAGGCGACGCCGCAGGAGCTGCGGCTGAAGGGCTCCCCGGGTGGCAAGAACTACATCGGCCCGGCCGGACCGATCGGCGAGCAGGATCGCGAGATCGTCTCGTTCGACGGTCGCGTCCTGGTGACGCGGTTCCTCGACAAGGATGCCGGCACCCGCTACGGCAACATGGTGTATGTGCGCTGCTCTCCGCGCGCCTGATTGCTGAACAAGCGCGACCGATGCATCGCCGATCAGGCGGTGCCGCCAAGGCGCGGGAGACTGGCTGACGCCATGACGTCATGATCGCACTGCGGCGCCTGTTGGCTGGTCCAGGACGCGCGGTCGTCGTATTGGCGTTCACCCAGATTCTGTGCTGGGGCATCCTGATCTATCCGCCGGTGCTGACCATGCCGCCGCTCACGGCGGATCGCGGTTGGACGCTGGCATTCGGCATGGCCGGCTTCTCGCTGGCGCTGGTGATCTCCGGCATCATGTCGCCGATCGTCGGCGGCCTGATCGATCGCCACGGCGGCCATGTGGTGATGGCGCCCGGCGCGTTGATCGGCGCGCTCGGCATGGCGCTTATCGCACTCGGCGACGCCTGGCCGCTGTATTTCGTCGGCTGGGCGCTGATCGGCGCCGCGATGGCGTCGAGCCTGTACGACCCGGCTTTCGCCACGCTGGCGCGGCTGTTCGGCAGTTCGGCGCGCCGGCAGATCATTCTCGTCACCTTTGCGGGCGGCTTCGCCTCGACGGTCGGCTGGCCGGCGACGCATCTGCTGCTGCAGCATGTCGGCTGGCGTGGCACCTATCTGGTGTTCGCGGCCGTGCTCGCCTTCGTGGTCGCGCCGCTGCATGGCTTCGCGCTGCCGCGGGCCGCGGCCCGCAGCGAAGGCGGGCTGCCTTCGAACCCGCATCCCGTGCCGCAGCAGGCGCTGCGGCCGGAAGGGCGGCCGTTCCTGTTGCTGGCGACGGCGTTCGCGCTGCATGCCCTGATCCTGTCCGGTGTGACCTCGAACCTGCTGGCGATGCTGGAGCGCGGCGGGTTAAGCGGCGCCACCGCCGTGACGGTCGGCGCCTTGTTCGGGCCGGCGCAGGTTGCCGCCCGGCTGCTCGATTTCCTTCTGGCCGGCCGGACCCATCCGCTGTGGATCGCGCGCGGTGCGATCGCCCTGATGGGCGCGGCGTTCGCGATGCTGGCCTTCGTCGGGGTGTCGGTGACGGTGGCGGCGCTGTTCTGCATCGCGTTCGGCGCCGCCAACGGGGTGATGACGATCGCCCGCGGCGGCCTGCCGCTGCTGATGTTCGGGCCGGAAGGTTATGGCCGGGTGATCGGGCGTATCGCGCGGCCGGCGCTGTTCGTGCAGGCCTCGGCGCCGTTCGTGGTCGCCGCCGCGGTCGAGCGGTTTTCCGACGCGGCTGTGATCGAGATCGGCATGCTGGCGGCACTCGCCGGCACCGTCTGCTTCCTGCTGATCAAGCCACCGCCGGCGATGGAGCGTCGCTAGGTCTGAGTATCGTGCCGTCAAAATAGAAGAGCCCCGGTTCTGATGGCCAGAATCGGGGCTCTTCGATGTCGTCTTGATCGATCCTGCAGGATCAATTGAACATCGCGTCGATGTCGTCCTGCGAGGCGTGGCCGTCGTCGCCGAGCGCGCGCGGGCCGTTGAGCAGCTTGGCGTCGCCTTCGCGATTGTCGACCACCGCCGGCACGTGGGCCTTGATGGCGTCGACGCCGCCCCAGATGTCCATCATCACCACGATGTGGTGCTCGATGAACTTCATGGTCTGCATCACCTTGCTGATGCGCTGGCCGGTGAGGTCCTGGAAATTGCAGGCCTCGAAGATCGAGATCACGCGCTCCTGGATTTCCTCGCTGAGCGCCTTCTGCTGATCGGCCGAAGTCACCTTGCCGAGCGCGGTGGCGGCCTGGTCGATCGCTTCCGCGGCTTCGAGGATCTGCTGCGTCGCCTCTTCGGTGCCGCCGACGACGGCGCCGAGTTCGCCGTTGACCTTGGCCATCTCTTCGCCGCTGAAGCTCTTGCTGTGCAGCACCGCGATCTCGCGCTTGGTCTGGTCGATCGCGTTGTGGATCAGATCGAGCTCGACCTTCAGCTTCTCGCACTGTTCGATCTGGGCGCGGTACTGCGCCAGCAGCGCCCGCGCTTCGGCGACTTCTTCCGCCGTGGAGGATTCGATCTGCTGCGTGCCGACGCCACTCGCCAGGATCGGCTGGCCGCCGCCGCCGACGATCTGAGCGCGGATCGCGCGCAGCTCCGACATGATGTCGTGATGGGTCGGACCGTTGTCGCAGTCGATCGGCGCAAGCGGCGGCGCGCTCCCGAGCGTGAGTTCTTCGATCCGGAAGCGCTTGCGTTGACTTGACATCGGCTCATCCCGTTGGCGGCAATACGCCCTTGTAATGCCATCTGTTTAACGGTGCGTTGCCGGTGGGAACTAACAACTCGGCGGACCGCGGCGCCGCGCATACTTGGTATTAACCATGGCCGCGCGCGGTTCATCGAAAATAAACGCTATCTCCAGGATTGGCGCTGTTTTGCGACGTGGTGAATCCTGAACGCGGTTTCGTTTACCAAACCGATCCGGTTTTGGTTTCAGATCCGTTGCGTTCACCGGCGCCTTTGGGCGCATTCCGACGAAACAGTTCAGAGTACGTCGATGTTCAGGAAAACCACGCTTAGCTTGATGACCGGTGTGTCGTGCCTCGCCGCCGGGCTGCCGATCGCCTCGGCCTATGAGATGCAGTCGCCGTCCTCGCCGACGGTGATCTATGGGGCGCCGCAGACGCCGCAGCCATTGCCGGTTCGCACCGCTTCGGCCCAGCGCAACAATATGGGCGGCGGCTTCATCGAATTTCTGTTCAGCGACGGCGATCAGCCGGCGCGGCCGCAATACTACGAGCCGGATCCGTCTACCTATTATCAGGGGCGCCGCGGCCAGTCGCTGCCGCCGATGGATCCGCAGATGCAGGGCATGCGGCAGCCCGAGACGATCGACCCGGCGCGTCCGGCGTTCGATCCGAGATACGAGAAGCAGGTGGTCGACTATCAGGGCAACGAGAAGGCCGGCACGATCGTGGTCGATACGCCCAACAAGTTCCTCTACCTGGTGCAGGGTGACGGTCGCGCATTGCGCTACGGCATCGGCGTCGGTCGCCCCGGCTTCACCTGGTCGGGCGTCAAGACGATCTCGGCCAAGCGCGAATGGCCGTCGTGGACGCCGCCGAAGGAAATGCTGGCGCGCCGGCCCGACCTGCCGCGCTTCATGGAGGGCGGACCGGACAACCCGCTCGGCGCGCGGGCGATGTATCTCGGCTCGTCGCTGTATCGCATTCACGGCTCCAACGAGCCCTGGACCATCGGCACCAACGTGTCGTCCGGCTGCATCCGGATGCGCAACGAGGACGTCATCGACCTCTACGGCCGCGTCAATGTCGGCGCCCGCGTCGTCGTGATCTGATCGCGGCTGCAACGACAACGGCCGCCCGTTGGGCGGCCGTTGCGATATTGATGCGTCGATCAGCTTCAGGCGAAGTCGCTGTCGCCGCCGCCGTCGTCGAAGCCGTCGTCCATGTCGTCATGGTCGTAGCCGGCATCGGCCATGCGATCGTAGTCATCGCTGCGGCCGGACTCGTTCGTGCCCTGATCCACCGCGCCGTAGCGCGAACTGTCGTCGACGCCGCCGCGCTGCGAGCCGATGTCGCCGAGGCCGGCCTGCTGCGCCAGGCTGCCGCCCGACTGATCGCCGCTGCCGCCCCACGGATTCTGGCCGCCGCCGAGCCCGGACTGATCGGCCATACTTTGATGGCCGCCGCCCATCATGCCGCGGATGCTGGAGAGCAGCAGCGAGCCGCCGACCACGCCCGCGGCCGCGGCCGCAGCGGTGCCGAGGAACGAGCCGCCGCCACCGCCGACCGGCGACGGCGCACCGCCGCCGAAGCCGCCGCCGCCCTGCGGGCCGCCATAGCCGCCGCCTTGTTGGCCGCCGTAGCCGCTACCCGGCGGCGTGTACTGACCCTGCTGCGGACCTAACACCTGTCCGGTGTTCCAGGATGGCCGGCTGCCGCCACCTGGCGGAGGCACGTTCGGGACCGAGCCGCGCTGCGAAGCCTGGTTCGGATTCTGGCCAAAGATCGCGTCACGCATGGTGTCGAGGAAGCCGCCACCCGGATTGCCCTCGGGGGCGCGATCGCCGGCCTCGAGCTGCTGGATGCGCTCATGCGCGCGCTTCAGCGCCTCGTCCTGCACCAGAACCGTCTGCACCAGCCCGTAGATCGCGTTCGGTGCGATCCGCTGTCCCTGGGCGATCGCCGCGGCTGCGTCGGGATCGCGCGGGGCGGATTCCAGACGGGCGAGTCGTTCGAACAAATCGTCCACAAGCTGACGTTCTTGCGGTGTCATGATGATCTCCCTCAGCGTCCGTTGCTCACGCAGCGCGATCCGCCGGATGCGGCGCAGCGGGCATGAGTGGCTAAAAATGTAGGAACACGGCGGGGCGGCCATAAGGCCCGTGCGGATTAATTTTCGGTAGGAGAGGGCGTCGTGGAGAACCGGTCGGCGCGGCGCAGCAGCGCTACGTTGTGCGCGTCGAGCAGCGCCGGGAAACGGTCGCCGGCAAGGAACGCGTGTTCGCGTTCGCGCTGACCGGTGAACGGGTCGAGACTGATCAGCACGTCATCGACAAAGCCGGGGTGGCACATCACCAGGCCGCGGTCCGGCAGGCCGTCGAGAAACGACGCCATCAGCGATTCAAAATCGCTGTCGCGGGCGAAGTCATAGGCGCCGGAAAAGCCCGGGTTGAAGGCGAGCCCCGCGCGTGCGGCGCGATGGCGAAACGGCGCACTCAGCGCGTCGAGCAACAGCGGCTTCGGCGAGCCGAGCCGCCGCGCCAGCGGCTGCGAACGGCCGCACTGCCGTACCCAGGCGTCGGGTGCAAGCGTCTTCACCACATCGACGAAGGCATCGCGCACCTGCGGAAACAGCTGCACGTGCTGATGGCCATCGACGTAGTCGGGCATCCGGCCGAAGCGTTCGGCGAAGGCTTCGAGCTGTGCGGTGAGTTCGGTGGCGATGATGGCGCGATCGTGCCGGCGCAGCAGCGTGCCGCGCAGCTTGCGGCCGAGCGGCAGGAAGATGCCGCCATGCAGCGGATGATAGTGCATGGTCAGCGGCGAGAACGGCGCCGTCAGCGTCGCATGCAGGCCGATCGCGCAATCCGGATTGGCGGCCGCGACATCGATCAGCGCCCGCACCTCGTCGCGGTCGATCGCGTGGCCGACCATCATCACCGAGGTGGCGTTGATGCGGTGCCTGGCGATCAGGTCGCGGATCGCGCGGTTGACGCCCGGGCTCATGCCGTAATCGTCGGCGCACAGCCAGATCCGCCGCGGCGCAGCCTCGCTCATTCGGCAGCGGATTGTTCGCTGCGGGCGGCGCTCGCGCCCGGGTCGGATTGGCGGACGCTGTGTTCGGCGATGAAGTAGATCGGCCGCGCTTTGAGCTCCGACAGGATCTTGCCGATGTACTCGCCGACGATGCCGATCATCAGCAGTTGCACGCCGCCGATCGTCATCATGCCGACCATCAGCGACGGATAGCCCGGCACCGATTTGCCGTCGATCCAGGTCTCCCACAGGATCGACAGCCCGAACAGGAACGCGCCGAGCGCCAGCAGCACGCCGAGCAGGCTGGCGATCCGCAGCGGCGCCACCGAGAACGATGTCAGGCCTTCGATCGACAGGCCGATCAGCCGGCTGGCGCTGAAGGTGCTGAAGCCGTGGGCGCGCGGCTCGGGCTCGTAGTCGACGCGGAACTGGCGGAAGCCGATCCAGGTCGCCAGGCCCTTGAAGAAGCGGTTGCGCTCGGGCAGCTGCTTCAGGGCTGCAGCGGCGCGCGGCGACAGCAGGCGGAAATCGCCGGCATCTTCGGGAATCTTGGTGCGCGCGCCCCAATTGATCAGCGCGTAGAAACCGCGCACGGCAGTGCGGCGCAGCCGCGGCTCGTTGTCGCGATGTGCCTTGGCGGTGAACACCACGTCGTAGCCGTCGTCGATCCAGTGCGACACCAGCTTCTCGGCGAGCTCCGGCGCGTGCTGGCCGTCGCCGTCCATGAACAGCACGGCGCCGCGCCGGGCGTGATCGAGCCCGGCCAGCAGCGCGGCTTCCTTGCCGAAATTACGCGACAGCGACAGCACCTGGACGTCGATGCCATCGGCCGGAAGATTGCGGGCGATGCTCAGCGTGGCATCGGCGCTGCCGTCGTCGACATAGACGACCTCGCAGGCCAGGCCGTAGCGCTGGCGCAGCGTCATCGACAGCGTCGACAGCCGGTTGTGCAACGCCTGCAGCCCGGCCGCCTCGTTGAACACCGGCACGACGATCGACAGCCCCGGCGCAGCGGCGTTCGCTCCGGCATTCAGCCCTGACAGGTCGCTCCCCAGCTTCATCGGTCGGTTCCGGCTGTCTTTGTGTCCAGTTCGGCGATCTGCATAGTCATATGGCGACGGCGCCGGATTGTCGCCACCGGCGAGGCGGCCGCGCAGCCGGCTTTAATGCCCCAGAAAGGCTGCAAGTTTGCTGAACAGCGGATTGTCCTTGTCGAACACGTAGTCGAGCGAGGCGACCGACACGGTGTCGGCGCCGTGTTCGCGCAGGAAACTGCCGAGCCCGTAAAGCTGTGCGGGCGGGCAGTGCAGCGTCAGCATGCCCGATGAGGTCGGGCCGCCGAACGGCGAGACCACGCCGAAGCGCTGATGCGCCTCGGCCAGCAGCGCGTCGTTGCAGCCGGCGAAACGGGTGCGGACTTCCTTGTATTTGCTGGCGCGGGCGCGCGAGGCGATCTGGTCGAGGATGACGCGCGCGGTCTCCCTTGCGTCGGCAGACCAGTCGGCTTCGCGCGAGGCGACCAAATTGGCCTGGCTGCGCAGCATGACGCCGTCGTCCAGCACCTTGAGGCCGTTGGCGGCGAGCGTCGCACCGGTGGTGGTGATGTCGACGATCATCTCGGCGGTCCCGACCGCGGGCGCGCCCTCGGTGGCGCCGGCGCTTTCGACGATCCGGTAGTCCACAATGTTGTGCTGCGCGAAGAAGCCTCGAGTCAGGTTGATGTATTTGGTGGCGACGCGCATCCGGCGATTGTGCTGGGCGCGGAAGCCGGTCGAGACGTCGTCGAGATCCGCCATGGTGCGGACGTCGATCCACGCCTGCGGCACCGCGACCACGACATTGGCGTAGCCGAAGCCAAGCCCGTCGATCAGCAGCACGCGCGTGTCCGCCTCGGCGATGTTCTCGCGCAGCAGGTCCTCGCCGGTGACGCCGAAATGCACCGCGCCGCGCGCCAGATTGGCGGCGATCTCGCTGGCCGACAAATACGCCACCTCGACATTGGGGAGGCCGGCGACGGTGCCGCGATAGTCGCGCGCTCCGCCGGGCTTGGTCAGTGCCATGCCGGCGCGGGCGAAAAAGGCTTCGGCGTTTTCCTGCAGGCGGCCCTTGGACGGGACCGCAAGAACGAACGGCGCGCTCATGCGGCACCTCCGGTGGTCTGAATCATCGCCTCGATCCAGATCGAGAAGCCGACGGCGGGGATCGGGGCGCTGGCGCCGAGTTGGCTCATCAGCCCGTCATAGCGGCCGCCCGCGACCAGCGGATCGTCGCCATTGCCGATGCGATGCAGCTCGAATTCGAAGCCGGTGTAGTAATCGACGCCGCGCCCGAACGAGGTCGAGAACCGGACCCGGGTGAGATCGATGCCGCGCTCGGCCATGAAGCCGATCCGGGCTTCGAATTGATCGATCGCCGGATCAATTGCCAACTGGGCATCGGCCGCGAGGCTGCGGAGCTGCTTCAACGCGTCGCGGGGATCGCCGTTGATCGAGAGGAAGCGCTTGATCTTCTGCAGTGCGTCGCGCGGCAGCGCGCCGCTCTTCAGCGTCGATTGTTCGAGGAAGCGGTCGGCGATCTCGGCGACCGAGCGGCCGCCCAGCGTGGTGGCGCCGGCGATCGACATCAGGTCGGTGACCAGCGCCAGCGCCGCCTTGCGGTCGGAGCCGGCGAGCGCCGCCAGCACGCCCTCATATTCGTTGGCGCTGGAGGTCGCGAGCGTCAGCCGCTCGATGTCCTGGGCGAGGTCAACCTTGCGGTTGAAGTCCTTCATCAGCCGCCGCCGCCACACCGGATAGAGGCCAAGCGCATCGATCAGCGCCGAGAACAGCGCGACGTCGCCGGTGCGGATATCGACGTCGCCGACGCCGAACGCAGCGGTCGCCTCCAGCCCCAGCGCCAGCATCTCGGCGTCGGCCGCGGGGCGGTCCTGCCGGCCGAAGGATTCGATGCCGGCCTGCAGAAACTCACTCGGCTTGCCGCCGCGCTGGCGGAACACCGGGCCGAGATAGCAGAACCCGGTCGGCTGACCGGCGTCGGCCGAGGCGAGGTAGTCGCGCGCCACCGGGATCGTCAGATCCGGCCGCAGGCACAGCTCTTCGCCGCTGGCGTCTGTGGTGAGATAGAGGCTCTTGCGGATATCCTCGCCCGAGAGGTCGAGAAACGGTTCCGCCGGCTGCAAGATGGCCGGCTCGGCGCGGACATAGCCGGCCTGGGCGAAGGATTGCAGCAGCGCTTCCGCCCACTCGGCGGATCCGGTCGCGCGAGTGGCGGCGGTCTTGGTCATGGTCGAAATTCCAGCGATCCCGGTTGAGGGAGGGGCAAATGGATGTCGGCGCAGCCCTTAACACGGCCGAATGACAGTTTCGACCGTGATCCGACGGCGGCGGCGCGCCGGCCGGCTGCGAATGGTCGAATATACCTAATGCCCCCAGTCCCCGAGCACCGCCTGCACCAGCGCCAGCGCCGCCACTGCGGCGGTGTCGGCCCGCATGATCCGTGGGCCGAGCGCCAGCCGCAGGATCGACGGCTGCCGCAGCAGCAGGTCACGCTCGCCGCCGGAAAATCCGCCTTCGGGGCCGACCAGCAGGTCGATGCCCTGCGCCGCCGCCGGCTTTGCGCCCTGCAGGGCGGCGACCGGATCGGCGACTTCGGCGTCCTCGTCGCAGAACACCAGCAATCGGCCACTCTCCATCCGGCTGGCGAGCCAGCGCTCCAGCGCGAGCGGTTCCTCGACACCGGCCAGACTGAGGATGCCGCATTGCTCGGCGGCCTCGATCACATTGGCCCGCATCCGTTCGGTGTTGAGGCGGTGCACCTGGGTATGCTGGGTGAGCACCGGCTGGAGCCGGCCGGCGCCCATTTCCACCGCCTTTTGCGCCATATAGTCCAGCCGGGCGTGCTTCAGCGGCGCAAACGCGTAGGTGACGTCGGGTAACCGGTCCTGCGGCCGGGTCTGTGCGGCGATCTCCAGCTGTTCCGGGCGCTTGCGGCCGCCCACCACCGCGCGCCACTCGCCGTCGCGGCCGTTGAAGGCCAGCACGGGGGCGCCGGCGGCGAGCCGCAGCACGTTGCCGAGGTAATTGCTCTGGTCGCGATCCAGCGCCACCTGCGCGCCGGCGGCGAGGTCGGCGTCGACGAACAGCCGGGGACTGCGGAATTCATAGCGTGACATGGCGAGGCTCCGCGCCGTTCTAATCCAAAGGTCCAGCAAAATCAGCAGCTAAACGTGGCGAACCGCCGCGCTGCCGCCCTATTCGACGGGTTGTTAAGGGGCCGTGGGAATCGTAAAAGGCGCGGGCGGCGGAAAGCCCCGGCGCGCCAGACGGATCTGTTGCCGTCTCTTTCAAGATCCTTTTCTGTTTCTTGGGACAGTTGGAGACCATCGAACCTTGCCGGAGGAGCAACCTTTGATCATCCGCCGTTTGATTGTGCCGACGGTCGCCGCCGTCATCGCGATGCACAGCCTGCCGGTCAATGCGCAAAGCGCATTCCCGGCCCCGCTGCCGAGCCAGGCGGCGTCCTCCCCGTTTCCGGCGCCGCTGCCGAATCAATCCGCGGCGCCCGCCGCGGCCCAGCCCTCGCCGTTTCCGCCCGTCAGCGGCAGCAGCGCCTTTCCGACGGCCGGCGCAGCGCCGATCGCCGGCGGCGGAGGCGGTTTTGCGCCGCCGCCCCAGGCCGCGCCGATGGGGCAGCAGGCCGCCGGCGAAGAGTGCATGAACGAATTCGTCAAGCTGCGGCAGGAAGCCGAGAAGCGCGGCGCGGCCATTCAGGCCGCCGGCAAGCGCAAGGCCCCGGCCGCCGAGGCCTGTAAGCTGATCACCGCGTTCGCCGCCTCCGAGACCAAGATGATCAGCTATGTGGTGAGCAATTCCAAGCGCTGCGGCATTCCGGGCGAAATCGCCGATCAGCTGAAGAAGGGCCATCAGAACACCAGCGGCATGCAGAAGAAGGTCTGCGATATCGCGGCCCAGCAGCAGCAGCGTGGTCCGGCCGGTCCGAGCCTCGCCGACGTGCTGGGCTCCTCGACCGCGGCGCCAGAGGCGAATGCTTCGGCCAAGAAGTTCGGCGGCACGACCTTCGACACCCTGAACGGAAACGTGCTGCAGAGATGACCGGCCTCCCGATCACCGGCGCGACGGCGCCGGTTGCCGATTCCACCGGCAACTGGGTCGATCGCCATGCGCCGGAATGGTCGCGGCCGTATCTGCGTCTCGCCCGGTTCGATCGCCCGATCGGCTCGTGGCTGCTGCTGATGCCGTGCTGGTGGGCGGCGGCGCTGGCCGCCGGTATGGCCCACGATCTCAATCACCTGCCGCTGATCTGCGCGCTGTTCTTCGTCGGCGCCTTCGTCATGCGCGGCGCCGGCTGCACCTGGAACGACATCACTGACCGCGATCTCGACGGCAAGGTCGAGCGCACCCGGTCGCGGCCGATCCCCTCGGGGCAGGTCACCGCCCGGCAGGCCGCCGTGTTTATGGTGATGCTGTGTTTGATCGGCCTTGCGGTGCTGGTGCAGTTCAACCCGTTTGCGATCGCGACCGGCATTGCGTCGCTGATCATCGTCGCGGCCTATCCGTTCATGAAGCGGATTACCTACTGGCCGCAGATCGTACTTGGCCTCGCGTTCTCGTGGGGCGCGTTGATGGGTTTCGCCGTCACCTTCGCTCGGCTCGATGTGGTGCCCTTCGTGCTGTATGCCGGCTCGATCGCCTGGGTGGTCGGCTACGACACCATGTACGCGCATCAGGATGCCGAAGACGATCTGCTGGTCGGCATCAAGTCGACCGCACTGCTGTTCGGTGCCAAGACACACACCGCATTGTCGGTGCTCTACGGGATCTCTGTGACGCTGATCGGCACCGCGTTGTGGCTGGCGAACTCCGGCTGGTTTGCCTGGATCGGGCTGGCGGTGTTTGCCGCGCATCTCGCCTCGCAGATCGTTCGGCTCGACATCCGAAACTCGCCGCTGTGCCTGAAGCTGTTCAAGTCGAATCGCGACGCCGGGCTTCTGCTGTTCATCGGCCTCGTTGCCGACGCGGTCGTCCGGACGATGACGGCCTAAGCGTCACCGCGCCGATTACTTCCCCAGCACCTTGCGGATCGCCGCAGTGATCCCGGCGAGGTCGTAGGGCTTGTTGACCACCACCACGTACTTGTGCCGATCGATCTGCTGCATTTGCTCGCCATAACCGGTGGTGAACATGAACGGCACACCGCGTTCGCCCAAACGCTCTGCGATCGGCAAACTGCTCTCCTGACCGAGATTGACGTCGAGCAGCGCGATCTCGAACGTGTCGCGATCGATCTCGGCCAGTGCCTGGGAGACGCTTGCGGCCGTGGCGACGCGTGCTGCACCGAGCCTGTGCAGGATGTCTTCGGCGTCCATGGCGATGATGAGGCTGTCTTCGACCAACAGCGCCGCGCCGCTCAACAACGTGTTCGGATCAATCGGGGTCTTTCCGGGCGCAATGCTGACCGTGCCTGGCACGACCGGCGGTCTCACGATCGCGCTCTCGCTGACGTGGCGCGCCGGCACGCACAAATCGACCTCCAGTCCGGCCAATTCGTAGCGCACACGGGCTTCGCCGCCGAGGTCGTACGGGACCGAGCGATTGATGATGGTCGAGCCGAACCCTTCGCGGGTCGGCGGCCGCACCGGCGGTCCGCCGTGCTCGCGCCATTCGATCCGCAGATCGCCGTCGATGTCCAGACACCAGTCGACTCGCACCCGGCCGCTGTCCGACAGCGCGCCGTACTTTGCCGAGTTGGTCATCAGCTCGTGAATCACCAGCGCCAGCGTCGTGAACGCCTGCGGTTGAAGTAACACATCGGGGCCCGCGAGTTCGACGCGGTCGCGCTTGCCGCCGAGATAGGCCGCGGCTTCGGTTTCGATCAGCATGCCGAGCGGCGCGGGACTCCAATTGTCCTTGGTGATCTGATCATGCGCTCGCGCCAGGCTTTGGATGCGGCCATCCAGCATGTTGAGCGCCGGATGATACTCGCCCGGCTCGCGCGACTGGCGCAGCAGGCCGCGGATCAGCGCCAGGATGTTGCGGACGCGGTGGTTGAGTTCGGCGATCAGCAGGTCCTGGCGCTCGGCCGCGCGGCGCCGTTCTTCCTGGGCCTCGTCGGTGATACGCAGGATGATCTCGATCATCGAGATCCGCAGCATCTCGGCGACGCGCAACTCGGCTTCGGAGAACGGCTGCGAGCGTCCACGGACCTCCTGGCTCCACGCCTCGAAGCTCTGTCTCGGCGTCAGTCGGGCGCCGTGCGGGCCGTAGCTCGCCGGCTTCTGCGGATCGCCCGCCCAGGTCACGGTCCGGATCTGCTCCTGACGGAACAGCAGGACGTAGTCGCGGGGCGTGCGCGAGATCGGAATCGCCAGGACGCCGGCGGCAACGTCGTCATAGGCGGCGGCCGACGGGATCGTATCGGCGAGGTGGTCGGTCGCAAAGATCCGCCCGGCCGCCATGGCGTTCAACCGGCGGACAATGGTGCGCAGTTCGCCGGTCGGCGGCGTCAGCCCGTCCAGCGCGACGCGACCGTCCATCCAGATCGCGATGCCATCATTCGGCACCGTGTCGTGCAGCATGGAGCCGAGCCAGTCCGGATTCTCCAGCAGGGTCGAGTCGCCGGCGATCGCCGCCAGCAGCCGGTCGCTCGCGGCGCGTGCATTGTTCTCGTAGCCGGCCATCGCCTTGCGCTCGCGGCCTTCGAGCTTCAACGCGAACATCTGGCCGAACAGCTCGGCGATCGAGCGGCGCTCGAAACTCGGCAGGCGCGGCCCGTTATAATGGTGGCAGGCGAACAGGCCCCACAGCCTGCCTTCGATCACGATCGAGATCGACATCGAGGCGCTCACGCCCATGTTCTTCAGATATTCGATGTGGATCGGCGACACCGAGCGCAGCACCGACAGCGACAGGTCGATCGGCGTTCCGCGCTCGTCGAGCTGCGGATAGATCGGCGTCGGCGGCGCGTCGACATCCGCGATGATGCGGAACGGGGTGCGCAGATAAAGCTGGCGCGCCTGCACCGGAATGTCGGAGGCGGGATACCGAAGGTCGAGAAAGCTGCCGATGCCGGAGCGAGCGGCTTCGGCCACCACCGTGCCGGAGCCATCGGCATCGAAACGATACACCATCACCCGGTCGAAGCCGGTGAGGGCGCGGACCTGCCGGGCACCTTCGTGCAGGAAAGCTTTTTCGTCCGGCGTGGAGTCCAGCCGCGAGATCATCGCCCGGATGGTGCTGGCGGTGTCGGGCTGGCTTTCGCCTGCGCAGGGCTCGGCCTCGACAATGACGGTGCGGCCCGAAACGTGAACGGCAAAGTCGAAACGCTGCGACTTCCCCGGCAGTTCGTAGCCGAATACGCGCTCTACGGCGTCGAGGCCGCGTAGCAGCGTCAGCCGGTTTCGCAGCGTATGGACCGCCGAGATGCCGAGATGGTCAGACGCATGGGTGCCGAGCATGTCCTCGGCCGAAATTCCGAAAAAATCGATGACGTTTGTCGAGGCGCGCTGGATCAACCAGTCGGTGGAGAGCGCCAGCAGAAACCCGAAGGGCTGAATTGCACCAAGCTGATGGATCGGCTCGCGGTCGCAATTCGTCAGGTCGACATCGGAGTTCGGAATGTTGTCCGGCACACTTAACCTTTGCAAGCCGCCTGGGAGCCGCTCACCGCTGTGAGGCGCCATCGACTTTTCGTGCCTCCCTGTCGAGAGGCTCAATTATTGGGAGTTTCGGATGGTCTCCACTCGCAACAGGCGAGCGGCATTGTCTGATCGGACCGCGCACTGCCTCGTTACCGGCGGCCCATGACTGGCTTCGGCTGATAACGGCGACGGTGGGGTGGAGGTTCCACCCGCACAGACGGTCGCTTTCGCGTTCAGTTTTCGACTTTGTAAGACAGTCGAAAACGGCCGCATCGACCTTGCGTCGGATACGGCCGCTTGGAACGCTTTTGCAGGGCTCAGTAAGGCCTGTTGCCGTAGCCCGGGGAACTCAAGCGCCATAGGTCAGTCAGGCGCCGCAATTGGCGTCGCTCACGTGCGAGCGATGATTTCCCGTTCGCCCGCGTAATTCCGTGGTGCGTTCAGCAGCGCGCCAGTGCGGCGGCGGACCAGGAAGCGCGGCCGACGGCGGCTGATGATGCAATGGCGACGGCGACGCTGCGCCGGTTCGCGCGGCGTGTCGTCGGGTAGCAGCGGCAGCTCGAGGATCTCGCTCCACAGCGTTCGCACGGCGTCGATTTCCTCGGCGTCGTCGCTGATACAGAGCGGCACCGACAGCGACGGGTCGCGATGCACCAGCATCAGCATCCGGCCGTCGTCGAGCCCGCGGCAGGCGATGCCACGGAAGTCGCTGACCTGCACCTTGATGGCCATTCGCATGCCGGCCACCGCGCGATGCAGGATGACGCGCTCGCGATGCAATTCGATTTGCCGGGTGCCGCCATCGGCCCGCACATCGTGCGCGTCGAAGCGGATCGGCAGTGAGAGGGGGTGGGGGCCCCGCGGGCCGGGGGGCCCCCCGGGGCGGCAGTACCCCAATTGTGGTTTTAGCCGCACACCG
>NZ_JAJNAL010000067.1 GCF_022271405.1 Rhodopseudomonas infernalis
CCGCCGGGGGCGGCGGCGGCCCCCCCCCCCCCCCCCCCCCCCCCCCCCCGCCGCGAGTCCGGTCCCCTCACCGGGCGGACATCGCGGCCAACGCAAACAAGCCTTCTCCCACACGGGGAGAGGGCGCACCAACGACCGCCGCATACGGCACTAGCAACCGCCGCGATCGGCGAAAATAAGCTCTCGCTTCGCAGAGCATAAGAACAACAAGTTGCGGGAGTGAAGCTGTGACCCAGGTTCTGCTGGTCGATCATCGCGATGGCGTCGATTGGGTGACGCTCAACCGTCCCGACAGCCTGAATGCGCTGAACCCCGAAATGGTCGATGCGCTCAACGCCTATTTCGGCCAGCTGCAGCGCAATCGCGACACCCGCGTCGTCGTGCTGAAAGGCGCCGGCAAGAACTTCTGCGCCGGGCTCGATCTCAAGGCCGCGATGGGCCGGCGCGGCAAGCAGCAGGAGCCGCCGGGCGTCACCGAATCGCTGGATTCACAGCGCCGCATCGCCGACATCGTGATGCTGATGCGCCGCTGTCCGCAGCCGATCATCGCGTTGGTGCAGGGCGCGGCCGCTGGCGGCGGTTTCGCGCTGGCGCTCGCCGCCGACGTCCGCATCGCGGGCCGCAGCGCGCGAATGAACTGTGCATTTATCAAGCTCGGGCTGGGCGGCTGCGATATCGGCACCAGCTACTTTTTGCCGCGCCTGGTCGGTGTGTCGGTCGCGTCCGAACTGATCCTCACCGGCCGCTTCATCGGCGCCGAGCGTGCGTTGATGACCGGGCTGGTGTCGGAACTGGTCGAGGACGATCAGCTCGATGCTGCGGCACAGCCGTTCGTCGATGCGATGATGGCGGCGTCGCCGGTCGGTCTGCGGCTGTCGAAGGAATGCCTCAACATGGCGGTCGATGCCGGCTCGATCGAGCAGGTGATCGCGATGGAGGATCGCAACCAGGTGCTGTGCTCGCGCTCGGAAGACTTCGCCGAGGGTATCGCGGCCTTCCTTGAAAAGCGCAAGCCGGTCTATATTCGCCGCTAAACCTGGCGCGTCGATGCGGCGTGCGACAATCAAGAAAACCAGCGGCCCGACAAGAGGCCAAGACGGGAGAAACCAGGGATGACTTCAACCGCCGCCGCAGTGCTGACCAAGCCGGCCTTCCGCAAGGTCAATTGGTTGCCGCGCGAGATCGACGTCGATCGTCGCGCCGACGGCGTCATCGTGATGAAGTCGCGCTTCCCGCTGAAGGATCACGATCCGCATCTGCCGATGGCGCTGGCGAAATGGGCCAGGCAGCGCCCTGATCACATCTGGCTGGCGCAGCGCGGCGGCGCCGAACGGCAGTGGCGCAAGGTCTCCTACGCCGAAGCCAAGCGCACCGCAGATGGGCTGACCCAGGCGCTGCTGAATCTGAAACTCCCGGAAGGCCGCCCGGTCACGATCCTGTCGGGCAATTCGATCGAGCACGCGCTGATGATGATGGCGGCGATGCAGGCGCGGATCCCGACCGCGCCGGTGTCGCCGGCCTATTCGCTGATGAGCCAGGATCATCAGAAGCTCAAATATCTGTTCGACCTGGTGAAGCCGGCCGTGGTGCTGGTGCAGGACGGCGCTCAGTTCAGCAAGGCACTGAATGCGCTGGATCTGTCCGGCGTGCAGGTGGTTCACGTCGCCAATCCGGCCGAAGGCATCGCCAGCGTGTCGTTCGCCGAGATGGCGGCGACGCCGGTGACCGACGAGGTCGAGCAGTCGGTCGCGCAGATCACGCCCGACACCGTCGCCAAGCTGCTGTTCACCTCCGGTTCCACCGGCATGCCGAAGGCGGTGATCAACACCCAGCGCATGATGTGCGCCAACGCCGCGATGATGATGCAGGTGCGACCGCGCGATCCGAACGGCCCGCTGCCGGTCAATCTCGACTGGATGCCCTGGAACCACACCATGGGCGGCAACGCGTCGTTCAATCCGCTGCTGATCGAAGGCGGCACGATGTACATCGATGACGGCCGGCCGGTGCCCGGGCTGATCGAGGAAACGCTGCGCAACCTGCGCGAGATTTCGCCGACCTACTACGCCAACGTTCCCGCCGGCTATGCGGCGCTGGCGAGCGCGATGGAGAAGGACGACGCGCTTTGCCGGTCGTTCTTCAAGAACCTCGGCCTGATGGCCTATGGCGGCGCGCGGCTGCCGGACGATCTCTACGAGCGGATGCAGGCGCTGGCGGTGCGCGCCACCGGCGAGCGGCTGGTGTTCTACACCGGCTGGGGCTCGACCGAGACGGCGCCGACCTCGACCGGCACCTATTGGGACACCGAGCGCGTCGGCCTGATCGGCCTGCCGTTCCCCGGCGTCGAGCTGAAGATGCTGCCGATCGGCGACAAGTACGAACTGCGGCTGCGCGGCATCAATGTGATGCCGGGTTACTATGGCCAGCCCGACCTCACCGAAAAAGCTTTCGACGAAGAAGGTTTCTACAAGATCGGCGACGCCGGCGTGTTCGTCGATCCGAACGATCCGGTGAAGGGCATCATCTTTGCCGGCCGCGTCGTCGAGGACTTCAAGCTGATGACCGGCACTTTCGTGCATGTCAGCACGGTGCGCACCGACGCGATCGCTGCCGCGACCCCGGTGGTGCAGGACGCGCTGGTGGCCGGGCAGGACCGCGAGTTCATCGGCCTGCTGGCGTGGCCGAACCTGCACGCCTGCCGGCAGATCGTCGGCAACCCGGACGCGACCTTCGAGGACGTGGTGAAGCATCCTGCGGTGCTTGCGGCATTCAAGGCGGGCCTGGAGCAGCACAATGCCGACGTCAAGGGCGTGAGCTCGATGCGCATCGCCCGCGCCATGCTGATGAGCGAGCCGCCGTCGATCGACGGCAACGAACTCACCGACAAAGGCTACATCAACCAGCGCGCCGGCCTCGAACGCCGCGCCGATCTGGTCAAGCGGCTGTATGCCGAGACGCCCGATGACGAGGTGGTGGTGCTGAAGTGAGCCGCGCCCCCGAACAAACTCTCCGTCATTCCGGGGCGCGCGTAGCGCGAACCCGGAATTTCGACGGGCCCGTTTCAGATTCCGGGTTCGCACGCAGCTTCGCTGCGCGCGCCCCGGAATGACCAACACTAACAACTAACAACAACGAGACACGCCCATGAACTTCGATTTCTCCGACGACCAGAAGCAACTTCGCGATCAGGCCCGGCGGTTTCTCGCTGAGAAATGCCCGCCGAAGGCGGTGCGCGCTGTCCTCGAGGGCAAGGCGGATTACGATCGCGAGCTGTGGAAGGGCCTCGCCGAGATGGGCTTCCTCGGCGTTGCGATCCCGGAGGAGTTCGGCGGCACCGGGGCGGGGCATCTGGAACTCTGCGTCATCGCCGAAGAGCTCGGCCGCGCGCTGGCGCCGGTGCCGTTCGCCTCGACGGTGTACCTCGCGGCCGAAGCGCTGCTGATTGCCGGCTCGGACGAGCAGAAGCAGAAGTGGCTGCCGAAGATCTCGTCGGGCGAGGCGATCGGCACGCTGGCGCTGTTCGAGGGCACCGGCAATCCGTCGCCCAAGGCCGTCCAGGTCACCGCATCGAACGGCAAGGTCTCCGGCACCAAGAAGCCGGTCGCGGACGGTGCGATCTCCGACTTCGCGATCGTCGCGGCGCGCACCGGCAACAGCGGGCGCGAGGCCGACATCTCGCTGTTCCTGGTCGATCTCAAGGCCGGCGGCGTCACCGCCAAGCCGCTCACCAACGTCGACCCGTCGCGGCAGCAGGCCGAGCTGGTGTTCGACGGTGCCAAGGCGGAGCCGCTCGGCGCGGCGGGCGAGGGCTGGAGCATCCTGTCGCGCGTGATGGACCGCGCCGCGGTGCTGATCGCATTCGAGCAGGTCGGCGGCGCCGACCGCGCGCTGGAGATGGGCCGCGACTACGCGCTCGACCGCATCGCGTTCGGCCGTCCGATCGGCTCGTTCCAGGCCGTCAAGCACATCCTCGCCGACATGTACGTCTCGGCGACGCTGGCACGTTCGAACTGCTACTACGGCGCCTGGGCGCTCTCGACTGACGCCGGTGAACTCGCCGAAGCCGCGGCTGCGGCGCGGATCAGCGCCACGCAGGCGTTCCAGCATTGCGCCAAGCAGAACATCCAGGTGCACGGCGGCATGGGCTTTACCTGGGAGTTCGACTGCCACCTGTACTATCGCCGCTCCAACGCACTGGCGCTGGCGCTCGGCAGCCAGTCGTACTGGGAAGATCAGTTGATCGACCGCATGCGCCAGAAGAACGCGGCGTAAGCCAAATCCGTAGGGTGGGCTCGCTTGCGAGCCCACGTTTCAGCATTGGTGGGCACGCTCCGCTTTGCCCACCTTACAAAGGCCTACGCCAATGAATTTCGACGATACGCCGCAGGAAGCCGAATTCCGCGCCAAGGCGCGCGCCTGGATCGACGCCAACGCGCCGAAGCAATACGAAGCCGAACTGCGCAAGGCGTCGCTCGGCCGCGTGCATCTCGAGGGTGCCAATATTCTCGAGGTTGCCAAGGCCTGGCAGAAGAAGAAGGCCGACGCCGGCTGGGCCGTGCCGCACTGGCCGAAGGAATATGGCGGCCGCGGCGCCTCGCCGATCGAGCGCGTGATCTGGCAGCAGGAAGAGGGCGTGTTCGGCAAGCTCACCGCGATGTTCATCATCGGGCAGGGCATGTGCGGCCCGACCATGATGGCCTACGCCTCGGAAGACCAGAAGCGGCACTATCTGCCGCCGCTCGGCTCCGGCGAGAACGTCTGGTGCCAGCTGTTCTCCGAGCCGGCCGGCGGTTCCGACGTCGCGGGTCTGCGCACCCGCGCCGAGAAGGATGGCGACGACTGGGTCATCAACGGCCAGAAAATCTGGACCTCCGGCGCGCACTACTCGGACTACGGCATCCTGATCACCCGCACCGACCCGACCGTGCCCAAGCACAAGGGCCTGACGATGTTCTTCCTCGACATGAAGAGCAAGGGCGTCGAGATCAAGCCGATCAAGCAGGCCAACGGCAATTCCGACTTCAACGAGGTGTACTTCACCGACGTGCGGATTCCGGACAGCCAGCGGCTCGGCGCGGTCGGCGACGGCTGGAATGTGTCGCTGACGACGCTGATGAACGAGCGTATGTCGATCGGCGCCAATGTGGCGACCGGCTTCCCGGAGCTGTTCGACTATTGCAATTCGCTGACGCTCGACGGCGCGCCGGCGCTCGACGATCGCGCGGTGCGGAGCAAGCTGGCGAACTGGGCCGTGAAGGCCAGCGGGCTGAAGTACACCAGCTTCCGCTCGATCTCGGCGCTGTCGAAAGGCCAGCGGCCGGGGCCGGAGAATTCGATCGGCAAGCTGGTCGCCGGTTCGATGATCCAGGAAGTCGCGATGTACGCGCTCGACCTGCAGGGCGCCGCGGGCGTGCTGAGCGCTCCTGAGGATGCCGATGTCGGCGGCCGCTTCCAGGCGATGCTGCTGCGCTCCCCGGCGACCCGCGTCGAAGGCGGCACCGACGAGATCCTGCGCAACATCATAGCCGAGCGCGTGCTTGGCCTGCCCGGCGATATCCGCGTCGACAAGGACGTGCCGTTCAACAAGATCCCGACGCGCGGGCGGGCTTAGACGCGTAGGATGGGTTGAGCGTAGCGAAACCCATCGGTTATCGGGGCGAGTAGTTGATGGGTTTCGCAAGGGCTCAACCCATCCTACGGTGCCGGCAAACGAACACCACGAGAGGCTGAGATGAATTTCGACGATACGCCGCAGGAAGCCGAGTTTCGCGCCAAGGCTCGCGCGTGGATCGATGCCAACGCGCCGAAGCAGTACGAACAGGAATTGACCAAGTCGGGCCTCGGCCGCATCAGCCTGAAGAACGCCGACATCGTCGAGGTCGGCAAGGCCTGGCAGAAGAAGAAGGCCGAGGGCGGCTGGTCATGCCTGACCTGGCCGAAGGAATATGGCGGCCGCGGCGCGACGCCGATCGAGAAGGTGATCTGGCAGCAGGAAGAGGGCGTCTACGGCAAGCTGACGCAGCCGTTCCAGATCGGCGAGGGCATGTGCGGCCCGACCGTGATGGCCTATGGCGGCGAGGACGACAAGCGCAAGTATCTGCCGAAGCTGGCGTCGGGCGAGAACATCTGGTGCCAGCTGTTCTCCGAGCCGGCCGGCGGTTCGGACGTTGCCGGCCTGCGCACCCGCGCCGAGAAGGACGGCGACGACTGGATCATCAACGGCCAGAAGATCTGGACCTCCGGCGCGCACTACTCGGACTACGGCCTGCTGATTACCCGCACCGACCCCAACGTGCCGAAGCACAAGGGGCTGACGATGTTCTTCCTCGATATGAAGAGCGCCGGCGTCGAGGTGAAGCCGATCAAGCAGGCCAACGGCATGCAGGAATTCAACGAGGTGTTCTTCACCAACGTGCGGATTCCGGACAGCCAGCGCCTCGGCGCCGTCGGCGACGGCTGGAACGTGTCGCTGACCACGCTGATGAACGAGCGCATGTCGATCGGCGCGCGGCTCGCCACCGGCTTCCCGGAGATCTTCGCGTTCTGCAACAATCTGGCCACCGAGAATGGCCCCGCGATCAATGATCCGGCGGTGCGCAGCAAGCTCGCCAACTGGGCCGTGAAGGCCAGCGGCCTGAAGTACACCTCCTATCGGTCGATCTCGGCGCTGTCGAAGGGCGAGCGTCCGGGCCCGGAGAATTCGATCGGCAAGCTGGTCGCCGGCCCGATGCTGCAGGATATTGCGGCGTTCGCGATGGATCTGGAAGGCGCGGCCGGCGTGTTCACCGATCCGGCGGAAGCCGAGGCCGGCGGCAGCTTCCAGGCGATGCTGCTCGGCTCGCCGTCGATGCGCATCGCCGGCGGTACCGACGAGATCCTGCGCAACATCATCGCCGAGCGCGTGCTCGGCCTGCCCGGCGACATCCGCGTCGACAAGGACGTGCCGTTCAACAAGATTCCGACCAAGGGGCGGTGAAGTCTCCACGCCGCTCGAAAACTCTCACCTCGTCATCCGGGATGCGTCCCTCTTGGGACGCCGGCCCGGAATCCATACTCTCTGACAGTGGTTATGGATTCCGGGTTCGCGCTGCGCGCGCCCCGGAATGACGAACAATCAGGAATGGGACTATCATGACGGCTGCCTCCGCCCCGATCGACGTGCTCGAAGACCTGATGGCCGCGCGGTTCTCGTGCCGGGCGTTCAAGCCGGATCCGGTGCCGCGCGAGATCCTCGAGCGCATCCTGACCGCGGCGCAGAAGACGGCGTCGTGGTGCAACAGCCAGCCGTGGCAGCTCGTCATCACGTCCGGCGAGGCGACCAAGAAGTTTCGCGACGCGCTTTATCCGGTGGCGGCCAGCGGTGCGCCGATGTCCGGCGACTTCGAATTTCCGCGCGAGTATCGCGGCGTCTATCTCGATCGCCGGCGCGAAAGCGGTTTCCAGCTCTACAACACGCTCGGCATCGAGCGCGGCGACAAGGCCGGTTACGCCAAGCAGGCGTTGGAGAACTTCAACTTCTTCGGCGCGCCGCATGCCGCGATCATCACCACCGACGAGGCGCTCGGCGTCTACGGCGCGGTGGATTGCGGCGGCTACCTTACCTCGTTCATGCTGGCGGCGCAGGCGCTCGGGGTGGCGGTCGTGCCGCAGGCGGCGCTGGCGTTTCACGCCTCGGTCGTTCGCAAGCATTTCGGCATCGCCGACGACCGCCGCATCGTCTGTGGCATGTCGTTCGGCTACACCGACCGCGATCACAAGGCCAACAGCTACCGCACCAACCGCGCCGCGCTCGGCGAGGTGGTGACGTTCGTGGACAAGTAAGCGCGGTCAGACGCACAACCTCTTTCCACGTCCAATCCGCAGCGCGCGCCTCGTCTAAAACCGCGGCGCGCGCTTTTCTGTGAATGCCGCAATGCCTTCGCGGATTTCTTGGCTGCGCATCGAGGCGCGGGAGCGGGCGTCCGCGGCGGCTTCGTCGAAGGCCTGGCGAGCGAACTCGTTGATGGCGCGTTTCATGCCGGCGACGGCATTCGGTGCGTGGCCGGCCAGCGTGGTGGCGAGCGCATCGACCTCGCGGTCGAGCCGGTCCATCGGCACCATGGTTGTGAGGTAGCCGATCCGCAGCATCTCGGCGGCGTCGATCCGCTGCGCCGTCAGGAACATCTTCTTGGCGTTGTCGACGCCGAGCCGGGTGACGTAGCGCTTGATGCCGCTCGGGTAGTAATGCAGCCCGAGCCGCGCCGCCGGCATGAACATCTCGGCGCTGTCGGCGCCGATGCGGAAGTCGCAAGCCAGCGCCAGATCGGTGGCGCCGCCATAGACGCCGCCGTTGAGCCGGCAGATCGTCGGCACCCGCAGATCCTCGAGACGATCCACCACGGCGCCGAAGGCGGCGGCGGAGGATTCGCTGTCGGTCTCGCTGGTGGCGCGCGCGGCGATCTCGTCGAGATCGAACCCGCCGGAGAAGGCCCGGCCGGTTCCGGTCAGTACCAGCACCCGGATCGACGGATCTGTATCGATCTGCTCGAACTGCCCCAGCAGCGTGGCGAGATCGTCGGCCAGCAGGCGGTTCAGGTGCTTCGGCCGGTTCAGCCGGATCGTAGCACGTGGGCCGTCGATGCTGAGGACGGGCGGGCTGGCGCTGTCGGTGTCCGACATCAGGGCGTGTCTCCGGAGGCGAGGTGCCAGTCGGCGCGCAGCGCTAACGGCTGGTGGGAACGTGGCAAACTGCCCGCCGGCGGCCATCGCCGTCAATGATTCGAGAGCGCCCGGGTGTGTGCTGTGGGGGCGGTGGCATTCGGTGCTATGGGTTGTTTATAATCCCGTCCGTTTCCGCGTGTATTCCAGGCACGCGGATCGGCCGGTCGGCGCTGCTGCGCGCTGCGGATGTCGTCGCTTCGATCAGGTTCGCGAACACGGGTTGGCCTCATGGATATGTCCCACATCGCCCAGCATGCCGGCACCGCGGGCAGCGTGTTCGCCACCATCTTTGTGGTGGCGACGGCGACGATGCGGACGATGATTCCGCTGCGCGTGTTCGGCATCCTGGCCAACATGCTGCTGATCGCGATCTCGATCCCGACCCACAACTATCCGACCATGGCGCTGCACGCCGTGCTGCTGCCGGTCAATGTCTGGCGCCTGCAGCAGATGCTGCAACTGGTGCGCGACGTGAAGAAGTCGGTCAACAGCGACCTGTCGATGGAGTGGCTGAAGCCGTTCATGACCAAGCGGCAGTGCCAGGCCGGCGAGGAGATCTTCTACAAGGACGAAAAAGCCGAGCATATGTACTACATCGTCAGCGGCCGCTTCCGCCTGGTCGAGTCCGGCATCGAGCTGCCGGTCGGCGCGATCGTCGGCGAGCTCGGCATGCTGTCGCCGTCCAATACCCGAACCCAGACGCTGGAGTGTATCGAATCCGGCATGGTGCTCGGCGTCAGCTATCGCCAGGTCGAGGAGCTGTACGTGCAGAATCCCGAGTTCGGCTTCTACTTCCTCCGCCTCGCCAGCGCGCGGCTGTTTCAAAACATCGAGACGCTGGAAGCCCGGCTGGCACAGGCGCATGTGCCGGTGCCGGTCGAGGTCGCGAGCGAGACGGCGTAGCGGCCGGGGAGAGGGCACCCGATGGTCGGCTATGTCGATGCGATGCGGACCACGCTCGCCGAGATCATCGGCGAGCGTGACCGCGTCGTCGCCCTGCAACTGCCGCCTGGGTTGTCGCCGGCGATGCGGGCGCTGGTCAATGACGCGGTCGAGCAACTGGTGGTGTATCAGGGTCGTCGCCACGCTCTGCTGTATCTCGAGCGGATCGCGCGCTTCGCGCAGCGGCCCGATGTCGGCGAAGAGCTGCTGCACGAAATCGCCCGGCTGATGCTGGTGCGGATGACCTACGAGGATCCGTTCCGACTGGCGCAACTTGCACTGATCGAGGCCAGGATCGGGCCGGATGGCGTGCCGACCGTTCGGGTCGATCGCAAATGCCGGTTTCGCATCGACGAGTGGGTGTCGGCGCTGCCGGTGGTGCTCGCGCGGCCGCTGCTCAAGCTGCTCGGCTCGTTGGGGTGGCAGCATATCCACATGAAAATGCGGTTCAACGCCACCGACTGGCTCGGCATCCGCCGGCTGCGTGTCGAGGCGTGGCTGCGGCGCTGGCGCCTGCTGTCGATCCGGTACGCGCAGGAGCGGACCCTGGTGGAGCGCTGGCTGCACATGATCGACCGGTGCCTGTCCAAGCGGCCGGAGGCGGTGTGGGCCGTGGTGCAGAGCGCCACGATGATCGGCGGTTATGGTGATGCCTATCGCTACGGTCTGGCCAACTGGACGCTGATCATCGACAGCTTGGTCAAGCCGGTGTTCGCCGGCACGCTGGTGGTGGATGATCTGGCGGCGGCGATCGCGGAGGCGCGCGCTGCTGCGGTGCCAGATCGTCGGCAGACCGCGCTCAAGCGCTGTCTCGCAGCGATCCGCGCCCGTGCCGACGCCGCGGCGGCGGTTGAGGAATCGGTGCTGCCGCGATGATCGCGAGCAAAGCCGCGCGTCCGCGATCAAGAAAGCCGTTGAGCATCCCGCCTCGGAGTTTCACCCGCGTGCATTCTGGAACCAGAAATGTCATAAAGCCATCACGGTCGAAGGCCGTTGAGGTGCTTAGCGCTCGCGCGGAATGTCGGATGAAGCTCAACGGCGTACTGCCGTTCATGTCCCGATACGTCCGCCGGGCCCAGCAAAGGGCTTGAGTTTGATCCTACCCCACATGTCGTCGACGGTTTCCGTTGGTGCGCTCGTCGGATGGATGCTCGTGCTCACCATCAAGCACGTGTTTGCCGACTTCTATTTTCAGAACAAATGGATGGCGCTCGGCAAAGACCAGAAGACCGGCTGGGCGCTGCCGCTGCTGGCGCATTGCGGCGTCCATTTGCTGCTGACCACCGCGGTGATGCTGGTGCTGGCGCCGCGCTACTGGTTCATCGGCCTGGTCGATTTTGCCATCCATCTGGCGATCGATCGCGCCAAGGGCTTCTGCGTCGCGACGTTCAACATCACGCCGGAGTCGCGATGGTTCTGGTGGCTGATCGGCACCGACCAGGCGCTGCATCACCTGACCGGGTTCGGCCTGTCGGTGCTGCTGGCCGCAAATCCCTGATCCGCTCGCGCTCGCGATCGACGACATCGCGGCTTCCCTGGTCCAAGTGGCAAGCCGCTAGATGTCCGGCACTCCCATCGCTTAGATCGACGGACCGCCGCTCTCGGTCTGCGTCTGGCGGGATGCGATCCTGGCGTTGGCCTTGGTGAGTTGTTGCTGGAAGGCCATCCCGTCCTCCAGCACGCGGGCGAACGCGCCACCCAGCCAGTCTTGATACTCGCGGAGTGCATCCAGCGGGGTCGCCGCCTGACTTATCAGCTTGGCGGCCTCGAGGGCCGCGTGCGTGCCGATTCGCCGGCGCTCGAACCAGCCTTCGGCAAACTCCTTCATGCCGGCCAGAATGGTTTCTTCGGTCTGCCAAAACGCGACGCCTGCGGGCGCAAACGCCTTGATGTCGTGGACCAACAGATTGGGAAACTGTGTCACGGGTTCGCTCATCGCACCCTCCATCGTGACGTCCGTCATGCGGCTTCGGGAACCGCAGTTCCGGAGGTTAGCGCCGATCCTGCAGCCGCACTGATCAAATCTGAACGAACCGAAAAACGGGAACACGTTTTCGTTCCATGCGAATCGCGCAGGGGTCGATGGAGGTATCAGAAGGGATAGTTAAGAGCTCATTAACAACTTCGACCGCATCCTCTCCATCGTTGTCGCCTCGGAGAAACGCCGATGTTGTCGAGCCGTGAAGCCTTCGAAAACGACCACTGTCCCGTCCGGGACGATCTCCTTGGAGCGATGTATCGCGCCAACGAGAACGGTCTGCCCGCCCTTGTGGACAGTGTCTCTTCCGACGTTCGAGCCCAGTTGGCTCTGTTCTGTTACCGGCGCGCGCATCTGCACGCGCTGGCCGTTACCATCGCCGCGAGCTGCGAAGTTCGCGACCTGATCCATCACGGTGGCCGGGTCGGTTCCGTTCTGGCCGCACTGGCGCGGGAGGAGGCAAAGCCTCGTCACCGGCCACAGGCCAGCTACAGCCATCGCAAGGCGATCACGCTGTCGACCACGCCGTTGTCGAGCTTTGCGCCGCTCGATGAGGATGGACTCGATGACGACCTGCCGCCGCACGTCGAGGCGGAGGCTGAACCGAGCCTGGCCGGGCTGGGCTAGCCGACGCTCGCCTCCGGCAGCGCCGGAAGGCCGTAGCGACGGCGCGCCATCCCGCATTCGGGATCACCCGGCTTGCACTCGCGGCAGACGTCCGGCCGCAGCGCATAGATCCTGCAGGCGGTGGCTTCGCCGACCGTTCCGGCGAGGGCGCAGCAGCGCTCGCCCTCGCACTTCATGCCGGACAGCCGGGCATTGACGAGCTCAGACGGGATCGCGTCGAGCGCGGCGTCGTCCTCGATCGTAAAGCGCGGCCAATTGGCCGAATAGGCACAGCACGCGCCGCAGCTCTGGCACGGGCTGTCTGTGGCGGTCGGATCAGGGCTGGTCATCCCGCCTGTTTAGGCTCAACCGCCGATCTGCGAAACCGTCCGCCGGGCTGAATGCCGGAACCACGCAGTTATTCTCGCGGCTTTGTAGCGGCTGCGAGCAGCGCTTCGAGTTCGGCGATCCGGATGTCGCGCGAGGTGATCGCCGCTGCCACATCGGCGGCATCGAACTTCTGCGGAATGTGCTGCGGGCAGTTCGTATCCCAAGCGGCGACCTCGAACAGGATCGCCTGTTCGGGCCGTGCCTTGGTGTCCTTCGGCATCAGCCGCGCGATCAGCGCCGGATCGTCCTCGATCACACGGGCTGTTCCCCAGATCTTGATGCGCCGGCGATGCGCGTAGTCGATCAGGAACAGATAGGCCTTGGGGTTCTCCGTCAGATTACCCTGGGTGATGAACTGCTGGTTGCCCTTGAAATCGACGAACCCGATGGTGTGGTCGTCGAGGACATGGAGAAAGCCGGCCGGCCCGCCGCGGTGCTGGATATAGGGCTGCCCGTCAGCGCTCGCGGTGGCGAGCATCACGCTGGTCTGCGCGCCGAGGAAGGCGGCGAGATGGTCGTCGATCGTCGTTGCCCAGCCGCCGTGACGCTCGACGCGGGCATAGGTGTCGCGCGAGCCCTTGCGGGCCTGGATCGCCTTGACCGCCGGGGTGAAAGCGATGTCGCTGGAAGCTTGCAGTGCTGCGGTCATGAGAACCTCCTGCTGTGGCACCCTAGATCGCTCTCCGCGCCGCTCGATACAATCAGTTGATTTGACACTTCATTGTTGCCGAATTTGAAATGATGCCATGGACCGCCTGGATGCCATGACGGCCTTCGTCGCCGTTGCCGATCTGCAGGGTTTTGCGCCGGCTGCGCGCAAGCTCGGGCTGTCGCCGTCTGCGGTGACGCGCTCCGTCGCCGCGCTCGAACAGCATCTCGGCGCCCGGCTGCTGCAGCGGACCACGCGCTCCGTCGCGCTCACCGACACCGGGGTGCGCTATCTCGAGCGGGTGCGGCGCATCCTTGCCGATCTGGAGGAGGCGGACGCTTCGGCTTGGGCCGAACGCACGCGGCCGTCCGGGCGGCTGGTGGTCTCGGCCCCGGTGGGCTTCGGCCGCCGCTATATCGCGCCGCTGCTGTCGGACTATCTGAAGCGCTATCCGGAGGTGACCGGCGAACTGCGGCTGTCGGACCTGATGATCAGCCTCGTCGAAGACGGCGTCGACTGCGCGGTGCGGATCGGCCATCTCGCCGATTCGAGCCTGGTGGCGCGGCAGCTTGGGGCGATGCGGCGGATCGTGGTGGCGTCGCCGGACTATCTGGCGGCGCGCGGCACGCCGCAAACGCCAGCAGAAATCGATGGGCATGATGTTGTGCATTTCGGCCAGACCGGATCGCCAATCGATTGGCGTTTCGTCGTGGATGGCCGCGACGTTCGCGTCCCCTGCGCGCCGCGGCTCGTCAGCAATGTGGCCGATGTCGCAATCCTCGATGCCGAGCGCGGCGGAGGCCTGACGCGGGTGCTGGCCTATCAGGCGGCGGATGCGATCGCGGCGGGACGGCTGCAAATCGTGCTCGCGGACTACGAAGTGCCGCCGCTGCCGATCGCGATCGTGTATCCGACATCGCGACTATTGTCGGCGAAGGTCCGCGCTTTCGTCGATCTATTAGCGGAGGCCGGCGATTGGCGGTTCGGCGAGGCATGACGGAGGGACTGAGCACGTGACCACGGCCGATCTGTTCGACACCGTTCCCGAACCGCCGCGCCGCGAGGATATCGCACCGGGCGCGGCGCTGCTGCGCAGCTTTGCCGGAGTTCAGGACCGCGCCCTGATCGAAGCGATTGACGCGGTGGCGGCGCGCGCGCCGTTCCGCCACATGATGACGCCCGGCGGCCATACGATGTCGGTGGCGATGACCAGCTGCGGGAGTGCCGGCTGGGTGACGGACCGCCGCGGCTATCGCTATTCGCCGGACGATCCGGACAGTGCGCAGCCGTGGCCGCAGATGCCGGCGGTGCTGCGCGATCTGGCGCAGCGCGCCGCCGCGGAGGCCGGGTTTGACGGTTTCGATCCGGATGCCTGCCTGATCAACCGCTACGTCCCCGGCGCCAAGATGGCGCTGCATCAGGACAAGGACGAGCGCGATTTCTCGGCACCGATCGTATCGGTTTCGCTCGGCCTGCCGGCTGTATTTCAATTCGGCGGCATGGCCCGCAGCGACAAACCCCGCCGCTACGAGTTGCGCCACGGCGACGTGTTCGTCTGGGGCGGCCCGACGCGGCTGGTGTATCACGGCGTGCTGACGCTGAAAGACGGCGAGCATCCGCTGCTCGGCCGTCAGCGCATCAATCTGACCTTCCGCAAGGCGATGTAGGGGCGCCGTAGGGTGGGCAAAGCGAAGCGTGCCCACGCGGAGCCGCAATGCGATCCCTGTTACGCGTGGGCACGGCGCTACGCGCCTTTGCCCACCCTACGAAGACAACCTATTACTCGTCATTCCGGGGCGCGAGCACTTGCTCGCGAACCCGGAATCTCGATGTTGTGGCGACGGCCGGTCGCAGAACAGCTCCGGATTCCGGGTTCGCTCGCTGCGCGAGCGCCCCGGAATGACGGTGGGTGGGGCTAGGGCTTCGCGGGGTGAATGAACGGCCACGGGCTGGCTTCGCTGTCGCGCGGGACGTCGATGGCGATCAGTTGCGGGCCGCCGGCGGCGAGCGCCTTTTCCAGCGCCGGGCGAAAATTGTCGGGCGAGGTGACGCGCGACGCGCCGACGCCGAACGATTCGGCGAGTTTGACGAAATCCGGATTGACCAGATCGGAGGCGACCACACGGCCCTCGAAGCCGTGCAACTGATCGCGGCGGACGTTGCCATAGGCCGAGTTATCGAACACCAGCGTCACCACGCCGATCTTGTACTGCACCGCGGTGGCGAGCTCCTGCACGCCGAACATGAAGCCGCCGTCGCCGGTGATGGCGACGACCGGCTTGTCCGGGCACGCAACCTTGGCGCCGAGCGCGGTCGGGAAGCCAGAGCCGAGCGTGCCCTGATAGCCGGAGGTGAGGAATGTCCGCGGCTGATAGATCGGGAAGCCGTACCACGAGGCGAATCCGACTTGTGATAGCTCATCCGTGACGATGGCGTCGTCCGGAAGCACGTCGCGCAGGATTTTCAAGTACGACATCTGCGGCTGGATCGCTTGGATGGCTTCGTTCGTCTTGGCCGTCGCGGCGCGGATCACCTCGCGGCGGCCTTTGGTCTTGCTGTAGCCGGCTTTGCTGACCGCATCAGCGAGCGCACGCGCGCCGGCCTTGGAGTCCGATACGATCGCCGCGTCCGGCGTGAAGCGGCGCATCTCGGCGGGATCGATGTCGATGCGCACCGATTTCAAACCCTCGGGCCGGAATGGCCAGCGGAACGTCGTCGGCAGTTCGATGCGCGAGCCGATGCCGATGATCAGATCGGTCTGCGGCCACAGCTCATAAGCGGCGGCGAAGGTCAGGCCGAGCTCGTGACGGTTGCTGACGATGCCGCGGCCGGAGCGGAACGCCACCACCGGCGCGTCGATCATCTCGGCAAGCTCGAGGATCTCGTCACCGGCCTCCAGCGCGCCGGCGCCGACGAAGATCATCGGCGTCTTGCTGGCGGCGATCAGCTTGGCGGCAGCGGCGACACGGTCCGGATCAGGCGCTGGCGGTGCGACCGGATCGAGCGTTGTCGCCGCGGCCGTTTCGGCGCGCTGCGTGAACACGTCCCACGGCATCTCCAGCGCCACCGGCCCGCGGCGGCCGCTCATCATTTCCTGGAACGCCCGCGCGACCAGCGCAGGCGCCTGGCCCGGATATTCGATCCGCTCGGCCCATTTGATGAAGCTGCGCAAGGTGGCGAGCTGATCCGGCATCTCGTGCAGATGGCCGCGGCCTTTCCCGAGATACGCACTCGGCACCTGACCGGTGAGGCACATCACCGGCTCGTTGCAGCCGAACGCGGTGAGCAGCGCGGCGGATGCGTTGAGCACGCCGGGCCCCGGCACGACGCTGAACACGCCGGGCTTGCCGGACGCGCGCGCGTAGCCGAACGCCATGTAGCCGCAGGCCTGCTCGTGGCGGGCGCCGATCACCTTGAGCTGCGCTTTGGCGAAGCCATCGAACAGGCCGTAGATCTGCGCGCCGGGCAGGCCGAACACGGTGTCGACGCCGTGCGCGACCAGGCCCTGCACGATCGCTTCGCCGCCGGTGATGACGCTCATGGGTGATCCTGTATTGACTGGAATTAGTGGACTTCGTCGATGACGCCGTTGCGCAGCACGCCGATGCCGTCGGCTTCGACCTCGATGTGGTCGCCGGGCTTCAGATACACCGGGGGCTCGGCGCGCGCGCCGGCGCCGGACGGCGTGCCGGTGACGATCATGTCGCCCGGCACCAGCGTCGTGAAGGTCGATATGTAATGGATGAGATAGCGGAAACTGAAGATCATCCGTGAGGTGCGGTCATCCTGCCGCGTCTCGCCGTTGACGCGCGTGGTGAGGCGGATGTCGGCGATCTGCGATTCACCGCTGTAGGGCACCAGCCACGGCCCGAGGCTGCCGGTGTGATCGAAATTCTTGCCTTGGGTCACGTTGAACTTGGCGTGGCGCACCCAGTCGCGGATCGTGCCTTCGTTGCACAGCGTGATCGCGGCGATGTGGTTCAGCGCGTCGGCCTCCTTGATGTGCCGGCCGCCCTTGCCGATCACCAGCGTCAGCTCGCCCTCATAGTCGAGCAGCTTCGAGGCCGTCGGCCGCACCAGCGGCGTATCGTGTCCGACGAAGGAGCGCGGCGTGCGCATGAACATCGACGGGAATTTCGGCGCTTCGCTGCCGTCCTTGTATTCGGCATTGCGGTCCGGGTAGTTGACGCCGACGCAGATGATCTTCTCCGGCTGCGGGATCGGCGGCTCGAACTTCACCGCGTCGCGGGCGAAGTCCGGCGCGGTGTGATCGGCCTCGTCGACGATCCGCGACAGCGCACCGGCGGCGATGACCTCGCGCAGCGTCGGATAATCGTTGGCGTGGCGCGCCGACAGGTCGACGACACCATGATCGCACACCGCGCCGTAGCGCGTGAGCCCGTTGACGGTGAAGGTGGCGAGGCGAGGGGTGGTCATGGGTGAAATCCGTTTTGGTGGCGCAGCGGCTTAAGTTTCCCTCCCCCTTGCGGGGAGGGTGGCCGGCCGTAAGGCCGGTCGGGTGGGGGGAGCCACACACTCAGTGCCCGTGGACCCCCCCCCCCGGCGCCCCGGGGGGGGGGCGCCGCCCCCC
>NZ_JAJNAL010000068.1 GCF_022271405.1 Rhodopseudomonas infernalis
TTTCTAAAAGACACCGGGCGCCCCCTCCCCCGCCGCGCATCTGACGATGCGCGACGACCTCTCCCCGCGCGCGGGGAGAGGTGACATCCGTGCACGCCGCGCGGGCGATCGGATCATTTCTCCTCCGGCCAATACAGCCGCATCGGGTTGTCGACCAGTAGTTTACGTTGAAGTTCCGGCGTGGTGGCGATGTGGGGGATGAAATCGACAAGCAGGCCGTCGTCCGGCATGTGGTCCTTCAGGTTCGGGTGCGGCCAGTCGGTGCCCCACAGCACGCGGTCCGGGAAGGTCTCGACGATGCGGCGGGCGAACGGGATTACATCACGATACGGGTTCGGCTCGCCGTTCAGCGCCGGCGGGCCGGACACAGACAGCCGCTCCGGGCAACTGACCTTCGACCAGACATTGGAATGCTCGCGCATGAATTTGACGAACAGCTCGAATTCCGGGCCGTCGACCGGCTTGGTGACATCCGGCCGGCCCATATGGTCGACCACCACGGTGGTCGGCAGCGCGGTGAAGAAGTCCCACAATTCCGGCAAGTCGACCGCCTCGAAATAGATCACGACGTGCCAGCCGAGCTTGTTGATGCGCTCGGCGATTTCGACCAGCTCGTCCTTCGGGGTGAAGTCGACCAGCCGCTTGACGAAGTTGAAGCGCACGCCGCGGACGCCGGCCTCGTGCATCGCCTGCAGATCGGCATCGGTGACGCTGCGGCGAACCGTCGCGACGCCGCGCGCCTTGCCGGCGGAGTTCACCAGCGCGTCGACCATGGCGCGGTTGTCGGCGCCATGGCAGGTCGCCTGGACGACGACGTTGCGGGCGAAGCCGAGATAATCGCGCAGCGCATACAGCTGCTGCTTCGACGCATCGCACGGCGTGTACTTGCGCTCCGGCGCGAACGGAAACTCGTCGCCCGGCCCAAACACATGGCAATGCGCATCGACGGACCCCGCCGGCACCTTGAAGCGCGGCTTCGAGGGGCCTTGGTACCAGTCAAGCCAGCCGGGAGTTTTTTCGAAGGTCATTCAGCTACTCTTTGTCGTTCGTGACTCAGATCAGTCCGCGGTCTGCTCCCCTCCCCCTTGCGGGGAGGGGTCGGGGGTGGGGGGCCCCAGGCACTGCGACTCGTGGACCCCCACCCCGGCCTCCGCTTCGCTCGGCCGACCCTCCTCGCAAGGGGGAGGGGTGCTAACCAGCGCTGCGGCAACTAACTCTTCGTCTCGTCCTTCGCTTTCGCCAGAATCCGGTCAGCTTCGGTCCGCCAATCCGAACTCCGCGCAAAGCCTTTGTCGCCCCGCGTCCCGAACAGTCCCTCGTCCGCCAGATCCGCCACCCAGGCTTGCCGCTCCGCCGTGCCTTGTGCCGACCATGGCGTCAGCCCGATGTCCCGCACCGTCTCGGCGACTTCGCGGACTTCTTCGGCGCGGCGGCGGCCGTGTTCGATGACGCGCTGGAAGAAGTACGCGCCCTGCTTCTCCCAATCGATGCCCGGAAACGTCTCCTGCAGCGAGGCGATCACCGCATCCTCGACGCCATAGGCGCGAGCGGTGGTGAAGCTCTCGATCACCATTGCCTCGAGGCCCTTGATCATGATGCTGCGGCACATCTTGGTGGCCGAGGCGACGCCGAGCTGGTCGCTCGCCGGCTTGGCGGCGAAGCCGAGCGCACCCAACAGCGGCGCCAGCTCGGCCGCGTGCGGTCCGCCGAGCAGCAGCGGCACCTTGATCCGATAGGGCGGCACCGAGGTCATCACCGCACCCTCGACATAGCGGCCCTGTTCGCCGTCGATCAGCGCGGCAGCGCGCTGCTTGGCTCCGGGCGAGGCCGAGTTGAAGTCGAGAAACCAGGTGCCCTGATTGAGCGCGGCCGCACAGGCTTCGGCCACCGCGACGGTCTGGCTCGCCGTCACCGCCGAGATCAGAAAGTCGCTACGCGCCGCCAGATTGGCGTGCGACGAGGTCAGCGTCACGCCGTGACGGCTGGCATGCTCGCGCAGCGGGCCGCCGCGGTCGTCGTTCAGCTTGACGTCATAGGCCGCGACCTTGACGCCCTGGGCGCGCAGATCCTCGGCGAGAATCTTGCCGACCTCGCCGTAGCCGACGATCCCGACCAGCCACTGTTTCGGATCGCTGCTCATCAATCGATGTACTTCAGTCCGGCTTTTTCCAGCGGCTCGCGCATCTTGTACATGTCGAGGCCGAGCACGCCCGAGGCAAGCTTGGCGCGCTTGTCGGCCTCGTTGGCCTCGCGCGCTTCGGCTGCGTCCGCCGCCATCTGCGCCACCGCGGCCGGCACGATCACCACGCCGTCGTCATCGGCGATCACCACGTCGCCGGGCGTGATATGGGCGCCGGCGGCCACCACCGGAATGTTGACCGAGCCGAGCGTCGCTTTCACGGTGCCCTTGGCGTGGATCGCCTTGGACCACACCGGAAACTTCATCTCGGTGAGATCGCGGATGTCGCGCACGCCGGCGTCGATGATCAGGCCGAGCGCGCCGCGGGCGCGAAAACTGGTGGCGAGCAGATCGCCGAAGAAGCCGTCGGTCGAATCCGCCGTGCAGGCCGCGACCACGACATCGCCGGGCTGAAGCTGCTCGGCGACCACATGCATCATCCAGTTGTCGCCCGGCTGCAGCAGCACGGTGGCGGCGGTGCCGCAGATATGCGCGCCCGGATAGATCGGCCGCATGTAGGAATGCATCAGGCCGACGCGGCCCATCGCCTCGTGCACGGTGGCGACGCCGAAGCGCGACAGCTTCTCGACCGCCGCCTTGTCGGCGCGGGTGATGTTGCGCTTGACGATGCCGAGATCGTTCATCCGCACGGTCATGTTACTTGCCCCTTACTTTCCCTTGGCCTTCAGCGCCGCATCGAGCCGCGGATAGACGCGGCGGGCGTTGCCTTCGTAGATCTGCTGCTTCTCGGCGGGCGTCAGAATGGTCGACGCCTCGATGTAGCGCTTGGTGTCGTCGTAATAGAACCCGGTCTGCGGATCGATGCCGCGCACCGCGCCGATCATCTCCGAGGCGAACAGCACATTGTCGACCGGGATCACGGTGTTCAAGAGGTCGATGCCGGGCTGGTGATACACGCAGGTGTCGAAGAAGATGTTGTTGAGAACGTGGTCCTCGAGCAGCGGCTTCTTCATCTCCTGCGCCAGGCCGCGGAAGCGGCCCCAGTGGTACGGCACCGCGCCGCCGCCATGCGGGATGACGAATTTCAGCGTCGGGAAATCCTTGAACAGATCGCCCGCGACGCACTGCATGAAGGCGGTGGTGTCGGCGTTGAGATAATGCGCGCCGGTGGTGTGGAAACAGGCGTTGCAGCTGGTCGAGACGTGGATCATCGCCGGGATATCGAGTTCGACCATCTTCTCGTAGATCGGGTACCACTGCCGGTCGGTCAGCGGCGGCGAGGTCCAGTGCCCGCCCGACGGATCGGGATTGAGGTTGATGGCGACGAAGCCGTACTCCTTGACGCACTTCTCGAGCTCGGGAATGCAGGTCGCAGGGTCCACGCCCGGCGACTGCGGCAGCATCGCGGCGCCGATGAAATTGTCGGGGAACAGCTCGGCGACGCGGGCGCACAGCTCGTTGCAGATCGCCGCCCAGGTCGACGACACGTTGAAGTCGCCAATGTGGTGCGCCATGAACGAGGCGCGCGGCGAGAACACCGTGAGGTCGCTGCCGCGCTCCTGCATCTTCTTGAGCTGGTTCTCGATGATCGAGGCGCGCAGCTCGTCGTCGCTGATCTTCAGCTCGGACACTTTCGGCATCGCGGACGGATCCTTGATGCCGGCGATCTGCCGATTGCGCCAATCCTCCAGCGCCTTCGGCGCGGTGGTGTAGTGGCCGTGAATGTCGATGATCATCGGGTGTCCTCGAAACGTCTGTTGCCGTCATTGCCGGGCTTGACCCGGCAATCCATCCTCTTGAGACGATGGATACGCGGGTCAAGCCCGCGTATGACGTCTGTGGTTTGTCGCGTCGCTCGCGCTAACAGCGCGGGCTTTGATGTGTCGTCCTCTATGGCCTCAGTGCCTCAACCCGCCCGCCGCAGCGCCGCGTCGGCTTGTTTGCCGCTCCACACCGCCGCCGGCACCATGGCGTCGCCGCGCATCAAGAGGCGGGCGGTGCGCAGCAGTGCGGCGCGGGTGACGTTCTGCGGATTGGCCGGATCGACTTCGATCTCGACCGAGAATTCGCCGGTCGGATGCTCGACCGAGATCTGCTTCACATTGCCGTCGGGCACCTGCGCGATGCCCTCGGTGACGCTGCCGTTCAGCACGCAGGCGGTCCCAACCGTGACGGCGGCGAGCACGCCGATCGCGTCGTGGCAGACATGCGGGATGAAGCTGCGCGTCGTGATGCTGCCGCCGGCGCGCGGTGCGGCGATCAGCGTCATCTTCGGATAGTTCTTCTTGGTGACGTCGCCGAGCTGCATCGCATGGCCGCAGGCGATCCGCAGCTTTTCGAGCCGCGCCTTCAGTTCGGTATCGGCATTGAGCGTCGCGACATCCTCGTAGCCGGTGCGGCCGACCGCTTCAGCTCGAAACATCACCAGCGGCATGCCGTTGTCGATGCAGGTGACTTCGACGCCGTCGATGACGTCGCGGACATTGCCGGTCGGCAACAGCGATGGCGCGACCGAGCCCGCGGTGTCGAGGAAGTTGATCTTGATCGGCGCCGAGGTGCCCGGTGCGCCGTCGATCCGCGCGTCGCCGTCGTAGGAGACGTGGCCGCCCGGGGTCTGTACCGTGATGTCGCACTGCATGTCGGTGTTGAGCGTCAGCACGCGCAGCGTCGTGGTGTCGCCCTGCGGCTGCACGAGTCCTGTTTCGAGCGCGAACGGCACCACGGCGGCCAGCATGTTGCCGCAGTTCGGCGTGGTGTCGACCGTGTCCTTGTCGGGCTGAAGCTGCGCGAACAGGAAGTCGAGATCGACGCCGGGCTTGGAGCCCTTCGACACGATGCCGACCTTGCTGGTGAGCGGATGCGCGCCGCCGAGGCCATCGATCTGGCGACGGTCGGGCGAGCCCATCACGGCCAGCAGCACCTTGTCGCGCGTCGCGATGTCCTGCGGCAGATCGGCAGCGTTGAAGAACGGGCCACGCGAAGTGCCGCCACGCATGAACAGGCAGGGGATCGCGGTTTGCATCCGTTTCCTTCCCGGGATTGTTCTTTGTATCTTGGCTCCGGCGGCCCGCAGGCGCCACCGTGCCGTATCTATAACAGCTATCGGCTTAAGGCATGGCGACAGCATGCCGCCATGCCGAACCGGCAGATGAGCGATGCGTCAGCCCGGCAGGCCGCGCACCAGTTCGGTCAGCAGCCGCATGGTGTGTTGCGCCAGCGGCGTCGGCCGCTTGGTGGCGGAGACCGCCAGGCATAGCGCGCTGGTTGCTTCGGGCGACGCCAGCCGGCGCAGGCTGAGTTCGGCGCCGCGCGGCGAGGCGGCGACGCCGCTCGCGGTCAGCACCGCGTGGCCGTAGCCGCCGCACACCAGCTCGATGATCGACGGCACGCTGGAGACTTCCCACGCGATGTCGAGCTTGACGCCGGCGAGTGCCGCCTGGGTCTCGAGCAGCCGGCGCATCGCATGGACGCGCTCCGGCACGATCAGCGGGTAGTTGGCCAGTTCCTTGAACGGCAGCGGCGGCGACGGGCGGCCGCGCTGGGCCGGCGGGACGTAGCTGACGAGGCCGAGCGGCTCCTGCAGCAGCGGGGTAATCTCGATGCCGGACTGCGCGTCCGGATTGTACACCAGCCCGACATCGGCGCGGCCGGTGGTGACCCATTCGACGATGTGGCTCGACAGCCCCTCGACGATCGCCAGCCGCGCAGCCGGCAGTTCGCGCTTGAAGCGGTCGATCAGCGGTAGGGTCAGTTGCCGGCCGATCGACGGCGGCAGCCCGATGGTGACGCGGCCGACCGGTGCGCCGCGGCTGGCGCCGAGATCCTCGCGGGCATGCGCCACCATCTGCATGATACCGACGCTGTGGTCGAACAGCCGCCGGCCGGCCTCGGTCAGCGCGACGCCGCGTCCGTTGCGCAGGAACAGCTGCTGATTGAGCTCGGTCTCCAGCCCGCGGACCTGCCGGCTCAGCGCCGGCTGCGCGATGTCCAGCATCATCGCCGCCTTGCTGAACGAGCCGAGCTCGGCGACCCGCATGAAGTATTCGAGTTGCTTCAGATTCATCGCAGCGCCTTGGCCGGTCGCGCCGTCACTGTTTCTCAATCCCGGAGGCGTCGATCACGGCTTTCCATTTGTCGATGTCCGACTTCAGCCGCGCCGCGAGCTGGTCCGGCGTCGAGGCGCGCGCGTCGACGCCGAGCTCGAGCAGCTGCTTCTTCAGCGCCGGATCGGCGAGGATCTCCTGCAGCGCACCGTTCAGCGTGCTGATCACCGCCGGCGGCGTGCCGGTCGGCGCGAACAGCGCGTTCCAGGATTCGATGCTGACCTCCAGCCCGCTTTCGCGCAGCGTCGGAATGTCGGGGGTGATCTTCGAACGCAGCGGTCCGGAGGCGGCCAGCGCCCGGATCTTTTTGTCCACGAGGTTTCCCTTCAGCGCCGAATAGCTGTCGATCGCCAGGTCGACATTGCCCTGCAGCAGCGACACCAGCACCTCCGGCGTGCCCCGGTGCGGGATGGTGACGAAATCGATCCCGGCCGCGGTCCTGAACATGCCGGCCGCGAGGTTCTGGGTGCTGCCGAGATTGATGGTGCCGACATTGTACCGGCCGGGGCTCTGCTTGGCCGCCTTGATGAAGTCTTCCATCGTCTTGAACGGCGCGTCGGCGCGGACCACGAACAGGAAGTCGAACACGCCGAGGCTGGAGACCGGCGTGAAATCCTTGACCGGATCGAACGGCAGCTTCTTGAACAGCGATACGCTGATCGCCGTGCCGTTGGACAGCAGCGCCAGCGTCGAGCCGTCCGGCTGCGCCGAGATCACCGTGCGGGCCGCCGCGATGCCGCCTGCACCGGGCTGGTTCTCGATGTAGAAGCGACTGCCGAGCTTGGTGCCGAGCTTCTCGGCGACCAGCCGCGCCGTGACGTCGGCGACGCCGCCGGCCGCGAACGGCACGACGATGCGCACCGGTCGCGACGGATACAGGCTCTGCGCCCTGGCGCGGCGCAGCGGCTGCAGCGCGGTCGGCAGGGCGGCGGATGCCGTCAGGGCGGCGAGGCGGAGGATGCGGCGTCGGCTGATCATGGGCATCCTCCGACGATAGTCCAAAGCGGCCCGATTTCACAACGACTGCAGGCAATTGACCGAGGTCGGCGAACGCATGGCGCGCCGCCGCAGCGGCGGCCGTTCGGCGGCGCCCGATTGACGCTGTGGCTGGCGCAGTGCAGACCCTGATGCGATTCATTGTCCAATGTCAGAGCTGTGGAGTCTCGAATGTCGCAGCCGCCGCTGTTTCGCCCGTTCACCCTGCGGGGCGTCACCGCCAAGAACCGCATCCTGATCTCGCCGATGTGCCAGTACTCGGCGGTCGACGGCATGGCCAGCGACTGGCACCTCGTCCACCTCGGCAAATTCGCGCAGGGCGGCGCCGGCATCGTGATGGCCGAAGCGACGGCCGTGACCGCCAACGGCCGGATTACCCATGGCGATATCGGGCTGTGGCACGACGGCCAGATCAAGCCGCTGGAGCGGATCGCCACGTTCCTGCGCGACAATGGCGCGGTGCCGGCGATCCAGCTCGCCCATGCGGGCCGCAAGGCCAGCATGCAGCGACCGTGGTACGGCAACGCGGCGCTGACCGAGGACGACCGCGCCCGCGGTGACCAGCCGTGGCCGATCGTCGCGCCGAGCCCGGTGCCGATGGAAGACGGCTGGCTGACGCCGCAGGAGCTGTCCGAGGATGAACTCGAGCACCTGCTGGACGCCTGGCGCGCCGCCACACTGCGCGCGGTCGAAGCCGGCTTCGAGATGCTCGAAGTGCACTGCGCGCACGGCTATCTGCTGCACTCGTTCCTGTCGCCGCTGTCCAACATGCGGACCGACCAATATGGCGGGGACCGCGCCGGCCGGATGCGGTTTCCGCTGCAGGTGATCGAGACGGTGCGGGCGGCCTGGCCGGATACGCTGCCGCTGTCGGTGCGGGTCTCGTCGGTCGATGGCGTCGAGGGCGGCATCGAGCTGGCGGATTCGGTTGTGTTCGCGCGCGAGGCCAAGGCGCGCGGCGCCGACATCATCGACTGTTCGTCGGGCGGATTGCTGGGTTCGGCGACGGCGGCGCGGATTCCGCGCGGCTATGGCTTCCAGGTGCCGTTCGCCGAGACCATCCGCAGGGAGGCCGACGTGCCGACCATCGCGGTGGGGCTGATTCTGCATCCGGATCAGGCCGAGAAGGTCGTGGAGCAGGGGCAGGCCGATCTGGTCGGCATCGGCCGCGAGGCGCTGTTCGATCCGAACTGGCCGCTGCACGCCCAGCTCGAACTCACCGAAGCCGACGAGCAGGTGTTCGCCGCCTGGCCCAAGCAATACGGTTGGTGGCTTGAACGCCGCGAACCCGGCCTGCGCAAGCTCGACGGCTGGAAACTGCCGTACCGGCGGGGATGAGGCGGAGGCCGGATACGCTTTCGCCGTAGGATGGGTTGAGCTCTTGCGAAACCCATCAATCCCGTCATCGGCGAAAGAGATGGGTTTCGCTTGCGCTCAACCCATCCTACGCGGTCGCCGCGTATCGATTACCAGCCGCAGCTGTTGCAGCGCTGGCGAACCGGCGCGTAATAGCTGTAGCCGGGCGACACCATCTCGACGCGCTCGCGGGTGGCGTATTGCGGCGGGACGCGTTCGTATTCGACGCCGCCGGGCGCCACCATCACGGTTTTCGGCACCATCACGGTGCGATATTGCGGTGGGGTGCGGTGCGCGACGACGCGACCCGGCGCCACCATCACGGTTTCCTGCACCGACTGATATTGCGGCGGCACGTATTGCTGCTGATAGCAGGTCTGGCACGGCGGCGGCGTGTAGCAGCCGTAACAGGCGGAGGCGGCGGTCGGCGCCGCAATGGCGCCGGCGGCGGAAACGATCATCGCGATGGCATAGCGTGTCATGGGGGCGTCCCTGTGCGCGTGAGTAACTCGGACGCGATCATTGAATTCGCCGCTCCGGCTCGTCAACGACAGAGCAAAATCAACCTTTACGGAGATCATTAACGGCCGCTTGCGCCGCGCCGCGATGTCGGCGCGACGCTGTTGGCGAGTTGTTAGTGATCAGCCCGCGCGGACCGTCCTCAGGAAGCGTGCGACCTCGTCCTTCAGCCGGGTACTGTCGTGCGACAGCGAATGCGCCGCCGTCAGCACCTGCGCGGAGGCCGAGCCGGTTTCGCCGGCGCCGCGCTGCACCTCGACGATGTTGACCGAGACCTGGTGGGCGCCTTCTGCGGCGTGGTGAACGTTGCAGGAAATCTCCTGCGTGGCGGCGCCCTGTTCCTCCACTGCCGACGCAATCGTCGCGGCGATGTCCGACATCCGCGCGATCGTGGTGCCGATGCCGCGGATCGACGTCACCGACTGGTCGGTGGCGCCCTGAATACTGCCGACCTGCTGGCTGATCTGCTCGGTCGCCTTGGCGGTCTGTTCGGCCAGTGCCTTGACCTCGCTCGCCACCACGGCGAAGCCGCGCCCGGCATCGCCGGCGCGCGCCGCCTCGATGGTCGCGTTCAGCGCCAGCAGGTTGGTCTGGCTCGCGATGGTGTTGATCAGCTCGACCACATCGCCGATCCGCGCCGCGGCTTCGGACAGATGGCTGACCCGTTCGTTGGTTTCCTGCGCCTGCGACACCGCCTCGGCGGCGATGCGCGCCGATTCCTGCACCTGGCGGCTGATCTCGTTGACCGACGAACTCATCTCCTCGGCCGCCGACGCCACCGACTGCACGTTGGTCGAAGCCTCTTCGGACGCTGAGGCGACCAGCGTGGTGAACTGCTGCGCGTGCTGCGCGGTGTCGGTCAGCGTCGTCGCCGACGCTTCGAGTTCGGTCGAGGCCGACGACACCGTCTCGACGATTTCGCCGACCGCTTGCTCGAACTGATCGGCCAGGCGGTGCATGTCGCGCTTGCGTTGCTCCGCGGCGAGTCGGTCCTGTTCGGCCTTGGCTTCTGCCTCGGCCTGGGCCTTCCGCTGCGCCAGAACCTTGAACGACTCCACCGCCTGCGCCATGTCGCCGATCTCGTCGGTGCGGTCGAGGCCGGGCAGCACGACATCGAAATTGCCGGCGCCGAGTTCTTTCAATCCGCCGGTCAGCCCCCGCAGCGGCCTGGCCACCGAGCGGCCGATCAGCAGGCCGAGCACGCCGACCGCGAGGATGATCAGCAGGATCGCGATCTCCATCCGCAGCGTCGTGGTCTGGCGCGCCAGGGCGGCAGCCGCCTGCGCTCGTTCCTCGGCCTCGCGGATGGCCGCTCCAACGCGGTTGAAGACCGGCTCGACCGCGCGGAAGCTCTTGACCATCGCGGCCTCGGCCTCTGCGATGACTTGAGCATCGCCGACCCAGCCGGCAAAGTCGCGTTGATAGGCGACGAGCTTGGCGGCGAGGGCCGCCTTGGTGGCGGCAGGCAGATCCGATGCGGCAAGCTCGGCCGAGAACTGGGCGGCGCGCTTCTTCATGTCCTCGACGTATTTGGCGTTGCGGCGGAGCATGAAATCCTTCTCATGCCGGCGCATCATCAGAAGCGTTGCGGTCAGCCTCGGTTCGTCGAGGTTGCCGAGCGCGGCCTCGATCTCGCGGACCGAAGTGCGCAGCCCATTCTCCAGTCCGAGATTTTCGGTCAGACCGAGCCTGACCTGGGCGGCGGCCAGCCGGCCGAAATGCTCATCGTACTCCTGATAACCGGCTTGGATCGTTTTCAGGTCGGCGGCGAGGTTTTGCTGCCCGGTGCTGTCGCTCTGCCGGATCATGTCGGTGAGCTGGGCTTTGATCGATGTCCCGATCTCCTGGTACTGCGAGACGTATTTGTCCTCCTTGCGGATGATGAAATTCTTCTCGGCCCGGCGCTGCTCCAGCATGGCGATCTGCAGCCGCAAATTGCTGGACCCGAGCATCCGGCTGCGCTCGTCCTGCGTGAGAGCTGCCTGCTCGGTGGCGTTTCCAATCATGTACAGCACCCCGAGCGCCAGAACGCCGAGGATGCCGACGGCGGCGATGGAGTTGATTTTGAAGGCGAGGCGAAGGCGGAGCATGGATGTTCCTGCGCTGACGGGTTCATTCGACGGCAATGCGGTGGACCGCTCGCCCCGCGCGAGCGCGTCGTCTCCCGATCGAGATCGGAAGGGGGCGATCGACGGTTCGGTCGATCCGAAATGATGTCGGTCCGTCGGCGACGGGCCATAATGATTGCTCGCTCGACGCGAGATTGGGGGATTTGTACTAACCCCAAATTAAATCCTGGAACGTGCGGAACGCACTGGTAGTCATCCGAAGTAAGCGTGCGTCTCGCAACCTCTGCAATTGCGCCCGATTACTTCAGGATCGCTGGGTGTGCGGTGTTAGGCCACCGCTTTTGCGGCCGCGCGTCCGGCGCTCCGGCCGGAGAACAGGCAGCCGCCCAGGAAGGTGCCTTCCAGCGAGCGATAGCCGTGCATGCCGCCGCCGCCGAAGCCCGCGGCTTCGCCGACCGCGTAGAGGCCGGGAATGATCGCCCCACTGGTGCCGAACACGCGGCCGTCGAGGTCGGTCTCGAAGCCGCCCAGCGTCTTGCGGGTGAGGATGTTGAGCCGCACCGCGATCAGCGGGCCATGCGCCGGATCGAGGATCTTGTGCGGCTTGGCGGTGCGGATCAGCTTGTCGCCGATGTAGCGGCGCGCATTGTGGATGTTCATCACCTGCGCGTCCTTGACGAACGGATTGTCGATCTCGCGGTCGCGGGCTTCGATCTGCGACTGCAGTTCGTCGAGCTTCAGTAGATTGTCGCCGCTGAGCGCGTTCATCGCGCTGACCAGATCGGACAGTTTGTCGCGCACGACGAAATCGGCGCCCTTGGCCTTGAAGGCTTCGACCGGCGCCGGCGCGCCCTTGTTGGTGGCGCGGCGCGCGGTCATCAGCCAGCTCTTGCCGGTCAGGTCGGGATTCTGCTCCGAGCCCGACAGTGCGAATTCCTTCTTGATGATCGCCTGCGTCAGCACGAACCAGGAGTAATCGTACCCGGTCGCCATGATGGCGTGGAGCTGGCCGAGCGTGTCGGAGCCGGGGAACAGCGGCGCCGGCAGCCGCTTGCCGGTGGCATCGAACCACATCGACGACGGCCCGGGCAGAATGCGGATGCCGTGGCGCGGCCAGATCGGCGCGAAGTTCTTCAGGCCCTCGACATAGTGCCACATCCGGTCGCGGTTGATCAGCCGCGCGCCGGCCGCCTCGGTGATGCCGAGCATGCGGCCGTCGACATGTTCGGGCACGCCGGAGATCATCCGCCGCGGCGGTGTGCCGAGACGCGGCGGCCAGTTCTGCCGCACGAGCTCGTGGTTCCCGCCGATGCCGCCCGAGGCGACGATCACCGCCTGCGCCCGCAGGCTGAAGTCGTCCACCGCGGTGCGCGAACTGCTGACGCCGCGCTCGACCGAGGTCGGCTCGAGCACCGCGCCGCTGACGCCTTCGATCACGCCGTTGGTCACCGTCAACGCATCGACGCGGTGGCGGAACTTGAAGATCAGCCGGCCGGCCGCCTGCGCCGCATAGGCGCGGCGGACGAACGGTTCGATCAGGCCCGGGCCGGTGCCCCAGGTGATGTGAAAGCGCGGCACCGAATTGCCGTGGCTCATCGCGTCATAGCCGCCGCGCTCGGCCCAGCCCACCACCGGGAAAAGTCGGTGGCCCATCGCACGCAGCCAACTGCGTTTCTCGCCGGCTGCGAACGCCAGATAAGCATCGGCCCAGCGCCGCGGCCATTGATCCTCGTCGCGGTCGAAGCCGGCGGCGCCGAGCCAATCCTGCCGCGCGAGGTCGTAACTGTCGCGAATGCCGAGCCGTCGCTGCTCCGGCGAATCGATCAGAAACAATCCGCCAAATGACCAGAACGCCTGGCCGCCGCAGTTCTGTTCGCCCTCCTGATCGAGCACGATGACCTTGCGACCGGCGTCGGCGATTTCGGTGGCGGCGACCAGGCCGGCGAGACCGGCGCCGACCACGATGACATCGGCATCTGTTGGCATGAGCGTTCCTTGTTGAGGAACCGATTGAAGCGTGCACGGCAAGACACGGTCAATCGCTTTCAGCGCTGCGCATGTTTCAGTTTGGGACCGCGCGCGCGGCGAGGTGCATCCCGACTGCAACACTCGATTTGATTTTAATTGGAGCCGGCGTTGCGATCTGGACAAAAACCCGATCCGAAATCACGCTGACGATGTCTTGAATCAGCGACCCTGCATCACCGGGCTGATCGGACATTGGAAGCGAACTAATCGGGGCGGGCCATGAGATTGCTGACGGGGTTGATTGCGGCGGTGCTCCTGGTCGCGGGCGTCGGGTCGAGCCACGCGGTGGTCCGGATCGCCGACGACCGCGGCGGCCGGATCGGAACCTACGTCGACAAGTATCAGAGCCTGCGCACCTCGGGCGAGACCGTGGTGATCGACGGCCTGTGCGCCTCCGCCTGCACCATCGTGCTGGGTGCCGTACCGCACGACAAGATCTGCGTCACCTCGCGCGCCAATCTCGGCTTCCACGCCGCCTGGGACATGGGCCAGAACGGCCGGGCGATCACTAATCCCGAAGCCACCCACATGCTCTACACGATGTATCCGGCTGAAATCCGCCGCTGGATCTCGCGGCGCGGCGGCCTGACGCGGCAGATGATCTTCCTGCGCGGCAAGCAGCTGATGTCGATGTATCGGCCGTGCTACATGGACGCCCGCGCCTCGGCCGATCGCTGAGGGCCGGCTCTTCGAAGCGCTCAGCATGACGTGATCCGCCGCGGCGGTGTGGCGCTTGCCCGCCGCGACGCCGCGCTCTATGGGTGCGGCATTCGCGGCCGCGCGCCGCGTGCCCTGCCGGGCGCGAACGTCTCGCTTCGTCGACCGGTTTTCGACGCGAGGACCCTGCCATGGCCGCTGAAGCCCGATCGACCCGCCCGCTCGTCATCATCGCGGCTTTCGCCGGCAGCCTGGTGGTCGGTCTGGTCGTGGTGTTGTGGCTGCTCGGCGGCCTGAACAAGGTCGCGACGCCGTCGTCGATCGGCGGTCCGTTCCAGCTCACCGATCAGAACGGCCAGACCGTCACCGAGCAGAGCCTGAAGGGAAAGCCGACGCTGATCTTCTTCGGCTTCACCCATTGCCCTGACGTTTGCCCGACGTCGCTGTTCGAGATCTCCCAGGTGCTGCAGGCGCTCGGCAAGGATGCCGACCGCGTCAACGCCTATTTCATCTCGGTCGATCCGGAGCGCGACACGCCGGCGGCCATGAAGAATTATCTGTCGAGCTTCGATCCGCATCTGAAGGGCCTGACGGGCACGCGGGAAGCCACTGACAAGATCGAGAAGTCCTACCGGGTCTACGCCAAGAAGGTCGAGACCAAGGACGGCGACTACACGATGGACCACACCGCGCTGATCTATCTGATGGACAAGGCCGGCAACTTCGTTTCGCCGTTCAATCTCAAGCGGAAGCCCGACGAGGCCGCCGCGGACTTGAAGCGTTATCTGTAGCCGCGCGGGCACCCGGCGCCTCGGCGCGGCGTGCGACCCCATGGGTGGTCTTCTCCCAGCGATGCGGTGACCACACGAACTGCCAGACGGCGCGCCATGCCGCGACCGACAGGCAGAGCCAGTACAGCGGCGTCAGCAGCAGCACCGGCATGAGAGCCAGTTGCCGGCGCCGTGCCAAGCCCTGCCAACCGAGCACGATGGTGGAGGTGTAGCCGGCGACCACGGCCGCATAATGCAGCAGGCCGGGCGGTCCGGGCTGCATCGCGACCGGCAGCGGCGCGAAATGACCGACCACCATCAGGGCGCCGATCACGAGCAGCACCGGATAGGCCAGCGCGGTGACGACGTTGCCGGCAACCAGCAGGTTCAGCGTGGCGACGCCGCGCCCGCCGATTTCGCCCCACAGCCGCAGCGGATGCCGCATATGCACTACCCAGGTCTGGATGAAGCCTTTCATCCAGCGGGTCCGCTGAGGCAACCAGTTGCGCAGCGTGACTGGAGCTTCTTCGAAGGTCGTCGACGTAAAAGCGTGCGAGCGATATCCGAACCGGGCAAGGCGAAAGCCGAGATCGGCGTCCTCGGTGACGTTGAAAGGGTCCCAGCCGCCGATGTCGCGCAGCACCGCGACACGGAAATGATTGGAGCTGCCGCCGAGCGGCAGCGGCGTGCGCAGCGCCGAGAGGCCGCGCAGCACCAGATCGAATTGCCCGGCATATTCCGCCGCGAACGAGCGCGACAGCCAGCTGTGCGTCAGATTGTCGATGCTGAGGCTGGCCTGGACGCAGCCGGTGGCCGGGCCGTGCTGCGCGAAGGCATCGAGCGCGGCGCGCAGTTGGCCGGGCTCGGGCCGGTCCTCGGCATCGAACACCGCCAGGAAATCGCCGTGCGCGAAGGCGAGCGCGTAGTTCAGCGCCTTCGGCTTGGTCTGCGGTCCGAACGGCGGAGCGACCAGCACGCGCAGATGCGGCCGCGGCTTCAACCGCGCCAATGCGGCGCGGGTAGCGAGATCGCCCGGCTCCAACACCAGGATGATATCGAGTTTCTCGCGCGGATAGTCGAGCGCCTCGAGCGCTGCGACCAGGTCGGCGACCGTCCCGGCTTCGCGGTATAGCGCGGCGATCAGCGTATAGACCGGCAGCGTCTCGTCGAGCCGGCGTAGCCGGCGACGGACTGGGCGGACCGGCCAGAGGCCGGCCACCAACCGCAGCGCCGCAAAGCCGATAAACCACAGCGCCAGCAGCGTGCTGGTCGCCGCCGGTGCGAGCAGCGGCAGGCTGACCAATGCGCCGATCACGACGGCGCAGCGCACCAGGCGCTGCCGCCACAGCATCGCTCCGTCGCCGGTGCTTGCCGACATTGCCGGCCGGCGCCGCAACAGATCGAACGCAGCCGTCCGTCCGAGGGCGACGCGGCCCTGCTGCTCCAGAAATCGTTGCAGCGCCGCCGCGGAGGTCAGCTGCAGCGCAGCCCCGGGCCATCTGGCGCGGCGCTGGCACAGCGCCCGCGCCGATAACCGCAGCGTCGGCGCCACCACGTAGCTCAGCGCGCCGTGCTGCCGCAGCGGAATCACGCCGGCCGCGGCCGCGGCCGCAATCTGGCGGTCGGAGAGCGGGCAGTCGGTGCGGGGGATGCGTGCGAGATCGATCAGCGGGATGTCGAGATGGCCGGCGAGCCGAGCCAGATACGCGTCCTCATCGATCGCGCCCCACTGAATCAGGACCCGCTCGGCGCTGATGCCGAGATCTTCCGCCCGGCGCGCCGCCGCGCCGAGCAGCTCCGGCGCCAGCACACCGCGCAGGCAGGCCAGCTCGGGCGCCGCATGTTCGTCGCCGCGTCCGTGCTGAGAGTCCTCACGGCCAGCGGGCCCGGGGTGAGGCGCGGGCGCCCAGTAACGCAGGAAACGCGGCGGCTCGATCCAGCGAGCCGCACGAGGATCGTCATCAGCACGGCCGCAGTCGACCATGGTACGCTCTTACGCAAACAGGACGCGCGGCACGAAAGGAAGGTGGTCGATCGACGACAGCGCCATCAGGCAACCACGGATCGTGGTGCGCCACAATTCAGGGTCTGCCCGGACGGCTGTCGGCGCTACGCCGGTCGCCACAACATGTTCAGCACCGGGCGGCCGGAGCTGTTGGCTTCTTCGCCCGTCACGGCGAAGCCATGGCGGCGGTAGAACTTAATAGCCCGGTAGTTGTCGGCGTTGACCTTCAGGGTGACCTCGCGCGGTGAACGCAGTTTGACGTCGTCCACCAACGCCTCGGCGACGCCCCAGCCCCAATGCTCGGGCTCGACCACGAGCTGATCGAGATAGCCGGTCTTGTCGATCGTCACGAAGCCGATCATGCCGCCGCTGGTTTCGGCGATGATGATGTCTGCGTTCGGGACGAGCTCGTTACGCCAGCGCTCGCGCCACCAGTCGACGCGCTTGTCGAAGTCGATCGCCGGATACGCCAGCCGCCACGTGCGCAGCCACAGGCCGATCGCGGCGTTTTCGTCGTCCTTGCGATAGGGGCGGAGCGTGAAGGCGGTCATGGCGGCTGCTCTATTCCTCACCGCCGTCATTACGGGGCGGGGGGGGGGGGGGGGCGCGCGCCCCCGGGATCTGACCCGCGCACTGCAACAGATTA
>NZ_JAJNAL010000069.1 GCF_022271405.1 Rhodopseudomonas infernalis
CCCCCCCCCCCCCCCCCCCCCCCCCCCCCCCGCCCCCCCCCCCCCCCGCCCCCCCCCCCCCCCCCGGGGGAGGGGGACCGCGAGCGTTCCGCTCAAAATCGAGGAGTAACTACGCCACCGCCCCCAAACACCACGCCAAAATGCCCTTCTGCGCGTGGAGGCGGTTTTCGGCTTCGTCGAACACCACCGATTGCGGGCCGTCGATCACCTCGTCGGTGACTTCCTCGCCGCGATGCGCCGGCAGGCAGTGCATGAAGATCGCGTCCTTGTGGGCGAGCGACATCAGCTTGGCGTTGACCTGATAGGGCTTGAGCAGATTGTGGCGATGCTCGCCGTCCTTGTCGCCCATCGACACCCAGGTGTCGGTGACGACGCAATCGGCGCCGCGCACCGCTTCCTCCGGATCGGTACCGATCGAGATCGCCGCACCGCTGGACTTGATCCAGTCGCGCAGCGCCTTGTTGGGCGCAAGCTGCGGCGGGGTGGCGACGTTGAGCTTGAAATCGAAACGCTGCGCGGCGTGCGCGAACGATGCCAGCACGTTGTTGTCGTCGCCGGTCCAGGCGACGGTCGCGCCCTTGATCGAACCGCGATGCTCCTCGAACGTCATGACGTCGGCCATCACCTGGCACGGGTGCGACTTGCGGGTCAGGCCGTTGATCACCGGCACGGTGGCGTTGGCGGCGAGTTCGAGCAGCGCCTCGTGATTGAGGATGCGGATCATGATGATGTCGACGAAGCGCGACAGCACCCGCGCGGTGTCGGCAATGGTCTCGCCGCGGCCGAGCTGCATCTCCTGCCCGGTCAGCATGATCGACTCGCCGCCGAGCTGCCGCATGCCGACGTCGAACGAAACGCGCGTGCGGGTCGAGGGCTTGTCGAAGATCATCGCCAGCGTCTTGCCGGCAAGCGGCTTGTCGTCGAGGCTACCGGCCTTGCGCTTGGCCTTCATCGACACCGAGGCCGCCAGCATATTGCGCAGCTCGGAGGTCGGCACCTCGGTCAGATCGAGGAAATGCCGCGGGGTTGGGAGCTTGCTCATCACACCGCCTCCCGCTGCGCCGCTTGGCCGGTCAGGGCCACGCAGGCGCGCTCCAGCCGCGTCACGGCCTCCTCGATCTCGGCCTCGTTGACGATCAGCGGCGGCAGCAGGCGGACGACGTTGTCGCCGGCGCCGACGGTGAGCAACTTCTGATCGCGCAGCGCGGCGACCAGATCGGCCGACGGCACCACCGCCTTGAGGCCGACCAGCAGCCCCTCGCCGCGCACTTCGCTGAGCACCTGCGGATAGCGATCGACGATGCCGGCGAGCTTCTGCTTCAGCACCAGCGAGATCTTCTTCACATGGTCGAAGAAGCCCGGCTTCAGCATCACGTCGAGCACCGCATTGGCGGACGCCACCGCCAGCGGATTGCCGCCGAAGGTCGAGCCGTGCGAGCCGGGCGCCATGCCCGAGGCCGCCTCGGCGGTCGCCAGGCAGGCGCCGATCGGGAAGCCGCCGCCGAGCGCCTTGGCGAGCGACATCAGGTCCGGCGCGACGCCGATCCGCTTGTAGGCGAACAGTTCGCCGGTGCGGCCCATGCCGGTCTGCACCTCATCGAAGATCAGCAACAGCCCGTTGGTATCACACAGCTCGCGCAGCGCGCGAAAGAACGCCGTCTCGGGCGAGCGGACGCCGCCCTCGCCCTGCAGCGGCTCGATCAGGATGGCGGCGGTGGTCGGGCCGACCGCCTTCTTCACGGCCTCAATGTCGCCGAGCGGCACCTGGTCGAAGCCGCTCAGCGGCTCGCCATAGCCTTCCAGATACTTGGCCGAGCCGGTCGCGGCGAGCGTGCCGAGGGTGCGGCCGTGGAAGGCGCCCTCGAAGGTGATGATCCGGGTGCGCTCCGGCTGGCCCTTCGAGAAGTGATAGTGCCGCGCCATCTTCAGCGCGCACTCCATCGCCTCGGCGCCCGAATTGGCGAAGAACACCTTGTCGGCGAAGCTCTGCTCGCACAGCCGCGCCGCCAGCCGCTCGCCGTCCGGGCTCTTGAACAGGTTCGACATGTGCCACAGCTTGGTCGCCTGCTGCTGGAGCGCCTCGACCAGATGCGGATGGCAATGGCCGAGCGAATTGACCGCGACCCCGCTGGTGAAATCGAGATAACGCTCGCCGGAGGTCGCGTGCAGCCAGACGCCCTCGCCGCGCTCGAAGGCGACATCCGCCCTGGCGAATACCGGCAGAAGATGGGACGTAGAAGCTGCGCTCGACATGGCCGATCCGATCGGAAAGAGGGCCGCCGCCGGACCGCACTCACCGCGGTCGGGGCTGACGTACCCCGGAAACGAAACGTGCCGCCTTTCCAGGCGGCACGTGCAGACATTCTAAGTGCACTGAAGTCACTGTCAACCGGGGCTTGGCGCAACGTTCGGCCGGCGCCTCATCCTCGCCGCTGTGTCGGTTATGACTCAGTCGACGAGAAGGTGTGGACGCACCCGGTCGGACTCTTGCGCGTGAGTCACGGCATATTGTAGCGTTTTATTTGTCGGGTACGACATCTCGTGCACGGTTTGGTAATCCTTTCTTGAGCTCTCGGTGAGTGCGAATCGTCCGGACAGCATGGCTGTCCGGCGAGGGCTAAGGGATTCTGCCGGCAAGACAATTGGACGACCTCGCAGCCGCGGTTCCGCGCTTGAACCAGCGCTTCGCGGCAGGAAGGGATGGAACGATGACGGCATTGACCTGGACGGACGAGCGCGTCGAGCAGTTGAAGAAATTATGGGAAGGCGGACTGTCGGCGAGTCAAATTGCCGCGGAGCTTGGTAACGTGACGCGTAACGCCGTGATCGGCAAGGTCCATCGTCTCGGCCTGTCGGGCCGTGCCAAGAGCCCATCGTCGGCGGCGCCGCGGCAGCGCAAGGCGCGCCCGGCCCAGCACATGATGCGGGTGACCCGTCCGGTGGCGCGCGGCAACACCGCGCTGGCGCATGTGTTCGAGGTCGAGGCCGAGCCCGATCCGGTCACCTACGACAACGTGGTACCGATGAACCAGCGGCTGTCGCTGCTGGAGCTCAACGAAGCCACCTGCCATTGGCCGATCGGCGACCCGAGCAATCCGGAATTCTTCTTCTGCGGCGGCAAGTCGCTGCCCGGCCTGCCGTACTGCTCGCACCACTCGCGCATCGCCTACCAGCCCGTCGGCGACCGCCGCCGCCAGCAACCGAAGCCGACGCGCTAAGCCACCGCGCGGCGCGACCGCCGCGTCAGATACGCTTGCGCAGCGCACCGCTGCGCTGCCCCGCGAAACTGTCATCGCCCGCAAAGGCGGGCGACCCAGTATTCCAGAGCGCTCGTTACTCCCCCCTGACTCACTGCAATACTGGATCCTTCGCTAGCGCGGAGGATGACGTTGCTATGTGGGGCTGAGGTTGCGGCTGGAAGAATGCGGAGGCCGTGGGAAGGCGGAGACCGTAGGGGCCGTAGGGTGGGCAAAGGCGCGTAGCGCCGTGCCCACGCGTGACGAATAACACCCGCGATGATCGTTAGACGATCCGCGTTCGCGGCGATCTTGACTCCACGCGAGCGTTGCGGTGGGCACGCTTCGCTTTGCCCACCCTACGTCGCAACTGACTGACAATTACGACGGGCTGCCTTCCACCTTCGCGAAGCGGTCGTCCAGCGCGTAGCCGGCGCCGCGGACGGTGCGGATCGGGTCTTGTTCCCGGCCGGGGTTGAGCAGCTTGCGCAGGCGTCCGATGTGAACGTCGACTGTGCGCTCGTCGATGTAGATGTCGCGGCCCCAGACGCCGTCGAGCAGTTGCTCGCGGCTGAAGACGCGGCCGGGATGCTCGAGGAAGAACTCGAGCAGGCGATATTCGGTCGGGCCGAGATCGATCGGGCGGCCCGACCGCGCGACGCGGCGCTTGTCGCGGTCGAGTTCGAGATCACCATAGGACAGCACGGTGGCGAGCCGCTCCGGCGCGGCGCGGCGCAGCAGGCCCTTCACGCGGGCGAGCAGTTCAGGCACCGAGAACGGTTTGACGATGTAATCGTCGGCACCGGTGGCGAGCCCGCGGACGCGCTCGCTCTCCTCGCCGCGCGCGGTGAGCATGATGATCGGCAGTTGCTTGGTATCCGGCCGCGCCCGCAGGCGACGGCACAGTTCGATGCCGGACAGGCCCGGCAACATCCAGTCCAGCACCACCAGATCCGGTAGCCGCTCCTTCATCCGCGTATCGGCGTCGTCGCCGCGTGCTGCGGTTTCGACGTCGTAGCCGTCGGCCTCGAGATTGTAGCGCAGCAGCGTGGTCAGCGCTTCCTCGTCTTCAACTACCAGAATGCGCGCACCCATGTCGGTCCTCGTCTTCAATCGTGTGGTGGTCGCCCACGGTCTCGCGGGCGACGCGTTAGTTGCCCGGCGTCGCGTTGGCGAAGGTGGTCATGTCGCCCTTCGGCCGCTTGTCCAGGATTTGCTGGCCTTCGATCATGTAGAACACCGTCTCGGCAATGTTGGTGGCGTGGTCGCCGATCCGCTCGATATTCTTGGCGCAGAACATCAGGTGGATACAGAACGAGATGTTGCGCGGATCTTCCATCATATAGGTGAGCAACTCGCGGAACAGCGAGGTGCAGATCGCGTCGACTTCCTCGTCGCCGTTCCACACCACCATCGCGGCGGGCAGATCGTGCGCCGTGTAGGCGTCGAGCACCGCCTTGACCTGGGACTGCACCAGGTCGGTCATGTGCTCGAGCCCGCGGATCAGCTTGAGCGGATGGAAGTCGCTGTCGATCGCGTTGACGCGCTTGGCGATGTTCTTGGACAGATCGCCGATCCGCTCCAGATCGGTCGCGACCCGCATCGCGCCGACGATGTCGCGCAGATCGACCGCCATCGGCTGGCGCCGTGCGATGGTCAGCACAGCGCGCTCTTCGATCGAGCGTTGCATCTGGTCGATCTCCTGATCGGCCGCGACGACGCGCGCGCCGAGCGCGATGTCGCGCCGGACCAGCGCATCGACCGAGTCGACGATCTGACGCTCAGCCAGGCCGCCCATCTCGGCAACCATGCGGGTCAATTCCTGGAGGTCACCGTCGAACGCCTTGGTGGTGTGCTCGAAGCCCATGTCGTTTCTCCTCGCGCCTGGCGCGTCAGCCGAACCGGCCGGTGATATAGTCCTGCGTCCGCCGGTCGTTCGGCGACGTGAAGATCTTGTTGGTCGGCCCGAACTCGATCAGTTCGCCCAGATACATGAAGGCGGTCGACTCCGAGACGCGGGCGGCCTGCTGCATGTTATGGGTGACGATCGCGATGGTGTAGTCGTCCTTGAGCTCGTCGATCAGCTCTTCGATCTTGGCGGTCGAGATCGGATCGAGCGCCGAGCACGGCTCGTCGAACAAAATCACTTCCGGCCGCACCGCGATGGTGCGGGCGATGCACAGGCGCTGCTGCTGGCCGCCCGACAGGCTGAGGCCGGAGGCGTTGAGCTTGTCCTTGACCTCGGTCCACAGCGCGGCGCCGCGCAGTGCCTTCTCGACCCGGCCGTCCATCTCCGACTTGGAGATCTTTTCATATAGCCGGATGCCGAAGGCGATGTTCTCGTAGATCGTCATCGGAAACGGCGTCGGCTTCTGGAACACCATGCCGACGCGGGCGCGCAGCAGATTGAGGTCGAGCTTCGGATCCAGAATGTTGTGGCCGTCGAGCATGACCTGCCCCTCGGCACGCTGGCCGGGATACAGGTCGTACATCCGGTTGAAGATCCGCAGCAGGGTCGACTTGCCGCAACCCGACGGGCCGATGAAGGCAGTGACGCGGTTGGCGGCGAGGCTGAGATTGATGTGCTTCAGCGCATGGTTCTGACCGTAGTAGAAGTTCAGATCGCGCACGACCACCTTGGCGGGGCCGTCCGGGTGGCCCGCGATCATGGGGCCAGGTCCGCTCGGAACGCTGGTGGCAATCGAAATCTCGGTCATTTCATGGTCCTCTCGGCGCCGATGATGCGCGCACCAATGTTCAGGGCAAGCACGGTCAGAGTGATCAGCAGAGCGCCGGTCCAGGCGAGCTGCTTCCAGTAGTCGTAGGGACTTTGGACAAAGTTGTTGATGGTCACCGGCAGGTTGGCCATGGTCTTGGTCAGATCCAGGCTGAAGAACTGGTTGCTCAGCGCGGTGAACAGCAGCGGCGCGGTTTCGCCCGCGACCCGCGCAGTGGCGAGCAGGATGCCGGTGATCAGGCCGGCGCGCGCGGCCCGGTAGGCGATCCGCCGGATCACCAGCGAGCGCGGCAGGCCGAGCGCCGAGGCCGCCTCGCGCAGCGCGCCCGGCACCAGCAGCAGCATGTCCTCGGTGGTGCGAACCACCACCGGGATGACGATCACCGCCAGCGCGAGGGCGCCGGCGAGCGCCGAGAACCGGCCCATCGTCACCACCACCGCGCCGTAGATGAACAGGCCGATGATGATCGAGGGCGCGCTGAGCAGGATGTCGTTGATGAAACGGATCACCGAGGTCAGCTTGTCGTGCTTGCCGTATTCGGCGAGGTACGTGCCGGCGAACAGGCCGAGCGGCGCACCGATGCCGACGCCCAGCACGGTCATCAGCACCGAGCCGACGATGGCGTTGAGCAGGCCACCCTCATTCGAACCGGGAGGCGGCGTATCCTGGGTGAAGACCTGCCAATTGACGCCGGCGAGACCGTTCCAGAACAGCGTGAACAGGATCAGCGCCAGCCAGGTGACGCCGAACACCGCGGCGGCGGAGCACAGCACCTTGATGATGATGTCGGTGCGATGGCGGCGCTTGTAGATCGGATTGACGGTTTGAGTCGTCGACATGTTACTTGCCCGCCTTGAGTTCGAGCCGCAGCAGCAGCAGCCGGGCGGCCGCCAGCACCATGAAGGTCAGGACGAACAGCAGCAGTCCGAGCAGGATCAGGCCGGACTGGTGCAGGCCGTCGCTCTCGGCGAATTCGGAGGCGATCGCCGCCGAGATCGTCGTGCCGGGCGCGAAGATCGAGCCGCTGATCCGGAACGAGTTGCCGATGATGAAGGTCACCGCCATGGTCTCGCCGAGCGCGCGGCCGAGGGCCAGCATGACCCCGCCGATGACGCCGACCCGGGTGTAGGGGATCACCACCTTGCGGACGACTTCCCAGGTGGTGCAGCCGACGCCGTAGGCGGCCTCCTTCAGCACCGGCGGCACGGTCTTGAACACGTCGACCGAGATCGCGGTGATGAAAGGCAACACCATGATGGCGAGGATCAGCGAGGCGTTGAACAGGCTGAGATAGGACGGCGGACCGGCGAAGATCGTGCCCAGCACCGGGACGCCTTCGAACAGCGCGATCATTGCCGGCTGGAAGTGATTGGCAAGGAACGGGCCGAGCACGAAGAAGCCCCACATGCCGTAGATGATCGACGGGATGCCGGCGAGCAGCTCGACCGCGAGGCCGATCGGGCGGCGCAGCCACATCGGACACAGCTCGGTCAGGAAGATCGCGATGCCGAGGCCGACCGGGATGGCGATCACCATCGCGATCACCGAGGTTACCAGCGTGCCGTAGATCGGGCCGAGCGCGCCGAGCACCGGCGGATCGTTGGCGGGCGCCCATCGGGCAGTCGTCAGGAAGGACAAGCCGAACTCGCGCAGCGCCGGCCAGGCTCCGACGATGAGCGAAATGATGATGCCGCCGAGGATCAGCAGGACCGAAATCGCGCAAGCGCGGGTGGTCCAGTAGAATGCCGAGTCGCTGAGCTTGAAGGCATTCAGAGCCCGGGCCCGATCATAAGGTCCGGCCGCCGCTTGCATACCCGTACTGTCTACTGCCATGTCCGCCACGCCTGTCTCCTTGCGCTGATGCAGGTTACGATAAACGAGCCGCGTAGCCTGGAGATTTCTGACTGAACCGATCACCGCGTCGCTCGCGCGAACGCGCCTGATGCTGCGCTGCGCCCCTCAGCGCGCTCCCGAAGCCGAACCGGTGAATGGCCGGCGCCGGGGATCCGTCGAACAGTGAAGAAGGTGCGGCGCGACCAAGCTGGCCCGATCGCGCCGCGGTATCAGATCAGCTCTTGATGTCCGACGACCAGGTCTTCTCGATCAGCTTGACGACCGGTTCCGGCATCGGGATGTAGTCGAGCTCTTCGGCAGCCTTGCCGCCGTTCTCGAACGCCCACTTGAAGAACTTGATCGCCTCGGCGGAGGCCGCCTTGTCGACCGGCTCCTTGTGCATCAGGATGAAGGTCGCGGCAGTGATCGGCCACGAGGTTTCGCCCGGCTGGTTGGTCAGGATCAGGTAGTAGCCCGCAGCCTTGGCCCAATCGGCATTCGATGCCGCAGCCTGGAACGCCGCGATGGTCGGCTGCACCGGCTTGCCGGCGCTGTTGATCAGGCCGGTGTAGGTCAGCTTGTTCTGCTTGGCGTAGGCGTATTCGACGTAGCCGATCGAATTCTTGGTCTGGCTGACGTTGCCGGCAACGCCTTCGTTGCCCTTGGCGCCGACGCCGACGGGCCACTCGACGGCCGTGCCCGAACCGACCTTGCTCTTCCAGTCGGGGCTGACCTTGGCCAGATAGTCGGTGAAGTTGAAGGTGGTGCCCGAGCCGTCCGAACGGCGCACGACGGTGATCGCCGAGGTCGGCAACGCGACCTTCGGGTTCAGCTTTTTGATCGCAGGATCGTCCCACTTGGTGACGGTGCCCAGATAGATCTTGGCGAGCGTGTCACCGTCCAGCACCATCTCGCCCGGCTTGATGCCGTCGAGGTTCACGACCGGCACGATCGCGCCCATCACCATCGGCCACTGCACGAGGCCTTCCTTGTCGAGCTGCTCGGGCTTGAGCGGAGCATCGGTGGCGCCGAAGGTCACGGTCTTGGCGATGATCTGCTTGATGCCGGCGCCCGAACCGATCGACTGGTAGTTGAGACCGTTACCGGTGTCTTTCTTGTAGGTGTCGGCCCACTTCGAATAGATCGGGAACGGGAAGGTGGCGCCTGCGCCGGTGATGTCGGCCGCAAAGGCCGAGGTCGACGCCGCGACCATGCCGGCGGCGACGATTGCCTTGATGAAATTCATGAAAGGTCTCCGTTGGCAAGCGAAGCGCTCATCGCGCCCGACTGCGCTTACCTGCCGCCCGTTTAGGGGCGGTCGATTGACCTTTTATGAGGGTTTGATGACACTCATGTGACTACGGCAAGCCACTGATTTATTAGAATTAATCGGGATGACTACGAGGGTTTTACCGAGGGAAAACAGACCGTGAAGGTCGCGCCCTTTTTCAGAACGCTCTCGATCAAAAGCCGGCCGCGATGGCGGTTAACGATGTGTTTTACCAGCGACAATCCCAATCCGGTACCGCCTTGCGAGCGGCTGTCGCCGACATCCACCCGATAGAAGCGCTCGGTCAGTCGGGGCAAGTGTTCGGGGGCGATGCCTGGCCCGAAATCCCGCACGGCGACCCGATATTCGGAGCCGTCGTCGGACGCCGGCACTGCGGCCACCGCCACCACCACGCGGCCGCCGGAGGCGCCGTATTTCAGCGCATTCTCGATCAGATTCTCGAACAGCCGCAGCAGCTCCTCGCGATCGCCGGCAATCCTGACCGGGCTGTCGGGAAGCTCGAGCTCGATCGTGACCTGGCGCTCCTTGGCCAGCGGCTCGAGTCCGTCGGCGACCTGCTTGATCAGCGGGATCAAATCGACCTGGGATTCCGGGCGGACGTGCGCGGTGAGTTCGACCCGTGACAGCGACAGCAGGTCGTCGATCAGCCGCGCCATCCGGGTCGCCTGCACCTGCATGATGCCGAGGAACCGCGCGCGCGCTTTTGCATCGTCGCGTGCCGGTCCGAGCAGTGTGTCGATGAAACCGGACAGCGCCGCCAGCGGGGTGCGCAGTTCGTGGCTGGCATTGGCGACGAAATCGGCGCGCATCTCCTCGGCGCGACGCAGCGGTGTCAGGTCGTGGAACGTCATCAGCATGCATTGATCGGTGCCGCCGAACGCGGTCGGCACCTGAACCGGCGCGATGATCAGCTCCATCCAGCGCTCGATCGGCGAATGGTCGAGATAGCGGACGCTGCGCGGTTCGGCGGTGGCGATCGCCTCGCGCAGTGCCGTGACGATCTCCGGGTTGCGCAGCGCGAACTGCGCCAGTTCGCGGACCCGCAGCGCTGGCGCCAGCTGCGCGGCGGCGGGGTTCAGATGCAACACCCGCCCGGCCCGGTCGAGCAGCACGGCTGGATCGGCCATGCCGGCGACGATCGCCCGCACCACCGGGGTTTCGACCGGGCTGATGCCGTAGGTTTCTTCGCGGGCACTGGCGATGGTGTGCAGCCGCCACGGCACCAGCGCCGCCGCCACCAGACAGGCGAACACCACGCCCGCCGCGCGCGGCGTGATCTCACCGAGCGCCGCCAGGGTCGCCAGGGCGATCCCTCCGGCGAGCAGGATGATCGCCGCGTTGCGCAACCGGTCCAGCCATGGTGTGGCAAGTGGCACAGGCAGTTGCTCCGGCAACGGCACCAGCGGTGCGTTGGTGCGTGCTTGGTCGTCGGGCGCCTGAACGATCATGATCAGCCTGGGGTGGGATCCTGCCGGACCGGCTTCGGATCGAGGGCGTCTGCGAGGCGATCCATCCGCTTCATCTTGGCGCCGATGATGATTTCACGGACCGCGAGAATGATGACCGAAAGTACGAACGGCACGATGTAATACAGGATTCGGAACAGCAGCATGCCGGCCAGCAGCGCTTCCTTGTCCATCTGCCACAGGCCGACCAGCATCGCGGCGTCGAACACGCCGAGTCCACCTGGAGAGTGGCTGGCGAAGCCGAGCAGCGTCGCCGACACGAAGATCACCGCCACCACCACGAAGCCAAGGTTGGGCTCGTCCGGAACCAGCACATACATCGCCAGTGCACAGAAGCCGAGGTCGACGATGCCGATCCCGATCTGCAGCAGCGTCAGCGGTCCGCCCGGCAATTCCACCTTCCAGGTGCCGCGGCCGACCCGCCGCGGCTTGATCGAGACCCAGACCACATACACCATCAGGCCAGTCAGAATGCCGAACGCCAGCAGGCGGTTGAGCCAAGGTGGCAGTTGATCGATCGAGGACGCCGCTTCCGGATGATAGGCGATGCCCATGCCGAGGACGGCCGCGTTGCCGAGCCAGAACGTCAGACCGGCCAGAAAACAGATCTTTGCGACGTCGATGCCGTCCAGGCCCCAGGCCGAATAGATGCGGTAGCGTACCGCGCCGCCCGTGAAGACGCTGGCGCCGACATTGTGGCCGATCGAGTAGCTGGTGAACGCGGCCAGCGCGGCGGTGCGATACGGCACCTGATCGCGGCCGATCGTGCGCAGGGCGAACAGATCATAGAATGTCAGGGTGAAGTAACCCGCGGCGACAAACAGCGCGGCGAGCGCGATCGCGCGCGGCTCGGTCTGCCGGATCGCCTCGAGCACCTTGTCGAGATCGATGCCGCGCAGCAGATGATAGAGAACGTAACAGGCAGCCGCGATGACCGCGATGCTGATCGCGACACCGAGTTTGTGCAGGATTTGCTTCTCGCGCAGGAATGCGATCACCCTGCCGATTGCGGCCACCATCTAAACCTCGAATCCCTCTCCACTGCCTGCGCCAACGAAACCGGTAGCACGACAGGCGTTACCGCTCCGTGGCCAGGAAGCTCTGGTCGCTCGTGTTCTGACTGGGTGGAATCCGGTCGATTGCGCCAATCCCGCTCCTTCTCGTCAATTCCCGGTCGGGCCGACCGGTTTCATCACTTGCGCTGCATCCGCGGCAGGCTCGACCGGACATTGCGCCGGAAGCGGCCGGCGCGAGAGCCGCGAAGGATCAACTCTCCCGCATCTGCCGCGCCACAACCCGATGGCGCAGCCACGATCCGATCGTACAACCCACCAGATAGGCGGCGATCATGACAAGGAAAAGATCGAGCCAGTAACCAAACCGACCTGGAACGATCCGGGCGAGCGACAGGCCGATCAGCACCGCAGCGATGCCGCCGACCCCCATCGCGGCGTTCTTCGACAGGCCAGGCCCATGTTGCACCACCGAGATCCACCCCGCGGCGAATCCCAGCAACACCGCCCCGAGCAACCAGCCCCCGTAGAAGTTCGCCAAAACCATCATGCCGTCACCTGATCACGAAATCGATGCGGCGATTTTTCGCCTTCCCGGCCTCGGTGTCGTTTTCGGCCGCCGGGATGGTGCTGCCATAGCCGAACGCCTGAAACCGCTCCGGCGACAAGCCGGCTCGGACCATATAATCGACCACCGCCCGCGCCCGCCGCTCCGACAGCGTCTTGTTGAAGCCGGCGTCGCCATCGCTGTCTGTGTGCCCCGACACCTCGATGCCGGCGCTGGGGCAGCGCATCGCCGTCTCGATCATCCGGTCGAGCAGACCGGCCGAGTCCTTGTCGATGGTGGCGCTGCCCGACTCGAACCGCACCGTGCTCTTGCCGAGCAGTTCGTTGAACAGCTGCTGGCAGACCGTTGCGTCGACCGGCGATGCCGCCGGTTTGACGGAAAGCTCGGCCTTCACGGTCCAGCCCGGTGGCATGTCCTTGTTCAGCTCGCCGCGGATCTGGCTGACCGCGGATTCGAAAAGCGCATCACCGGACAGCCGGACCTCGCGGTCCGAAACCACCAGCGTTCCGGTCGACAGCCGCGACAAAGCGCCGAGCGCCGGCGCGACCGCGGTGGCGAAGCCCTGCGGAGCACCGATGCTGGCCTTGAGGTTGTCGACGACCTTCTCGGCAAAAAATTTGTGGCCGGCGGCTGACGCCAGCGCGGCGTGCACGGCGTTGTCCGGGACATATCCCGTCAGCGTCACCGTCGACGCGACCGGGTCCTTGTTGGCCTGGAACACATAAGGCGGCGCCTTGATGTCGTTGTCGGCGACCACATATCCCTCGGGCAAATTGCGCAGCGCCGCCGCAATGGCTTCGCGGCCGCCGAGATCGCGCGCCATGCCGCTGAGGCTGATCTTGGTGTCCGAGAGCGTGATCTTGCCCTCTTTCAGCTTGCCGATCTGGTCGACCAGCAACATCGCCACGGCGTCGAACCGGCTGGGAGCCCCCCGCGCCAGCGTCATGCGGTCCGAAACCTCGACGCCGCCGACCTCGGCGCGGGTCGCATCGGCCAGCCGCGCCCGGCTCGCAGGCAATGGCGCGCTGCCGCCCAGCGTCACCCGCACGACGTCGCGCTCGATGGTCCAGACGAACGGGCTCGCCTGCGGCACCAGCCGGGTCTGGTCGACCACCTGCCGGATCCCCGGCACGGCCTCGACCGAGGCCACCGCGCTGCGGCGCCCTTCTTCGGAGAACGCGTCGGCCGAGAAAATGATGTCTCGCCCGGCCGGCGTGAGCTTGGTCTTGTCCAAGACGGTATTCTTGAGCGCCTCGGCGGCCTGCCCGGCGACTTCGGCTTCGATCACCGGCGTGGTCATCCACACCGCGATCGCCCACAGAGCGCAAAGAACGATGGCGCCACGCCACCACTGGCCGCTCGATCTGAAAACTCCGCGCATTCCGCTTCCCGTGGATCAGAAGCACAGAGAAATCAAACCGTTGACAGGCTGTCAAACGCAATTGCGAGAAAATGCCCCGTTCGCTCCAGTTGTCTATAACCGTTTCTTCAAACGTGAGGCGCTAACACTGTCCTGAAATGAACTGGCCCGCAGCCCGATGAAGCAGTTTCGCCACAACATCATCCGCGCCGGGCTCGACGCGCTTTATTTTACCGGCGCGTATCATGTGCTGCGTCCGATCTTTTCCGGGATCGGAACGATCCTGATGTTGCACAATGTGCGGCCGCCGCGGACCGACGCGTTTCAACCGAACCGGCATCTCGAAGTCACTCCCGAATTTTTGCGCGCCACGCTGCGGCATCTCCGGTCGCAAAACATCGAAATTATTACAATTGACGAGATGCACCGCCGCCTGACGGCGCGCGAATTCGGCAGCCGCTTCGCTTGCATCACGCTGGATGATGGCTACCGCGACAATCGCGACTTTGCGCTGCCGGTGTTCCAGGAGTTCCAGGCACCGTTCACCGTCTATGTGACCAGCGATTTCGCCCAGGGCACCGGGCGCTTGTGGTGGATCACCCTGGAGCGGCTGATCGCGCAGAACAAAAGCATCGAACTGCCGATCGGTGATGCCGAGATCCGACTCGATACGCGCACCCCGGAGGCAAAGCAGGCAGCGTTCGATCGCCTGCACGCATTGTTGCGAGGCCTGTCGGGCAGCGACGATTTGCAGCGAACGATGGCGACGCTGTGCACCCGCTACCGGATCGACGACACCGCCGTCAGCCGCGAACTCTGCCTGTCCTGGAGCGAACTGCGCCATTTCGCCGAGCACCCGCTCGTGACGATCGGCGCGCACTCGATCACCCACGGCATCCTGGCCCATCAGCGCGAAGCCTTGGCGCTGCACGAGATGTCGGTCAGCCGCGCCCGCATCGAGGCGAATCTCGAGCGCGAGGTCGCACATCTGGCTTATCCGTATGGCGACCGCGCCGCTGCAGGACCGCGCGAATATGCGCTGGCCCGTCGCGCTGGGTTCAAGACCGCGGTGACGACGCGGCCCGGCATGCTGTTTCCCGGCGTCGCCGACCATCTGACAGCACTGCCGCGGGTGTCGCTCAACGGCAATTATCAGCACGACCGCATCTTGCCGGTGCTGACATCCGGCGCCGCGACGGCGATGTGGAACGGGTTTCGCCGCGTCGATGCGGCATAGCCTCGCGCCGAAGTAACGCCGCGCCTCATCGTCACGCGCAGCCGCGAGCTCGAGCGCGGCCGGGACGGCTCGTCCTTGACTCACTCCGGAGCGAGCCGCAAACAATCCCGACAAACTCAAGGGGAAACGCATGTTCAAGGATCTGTTTTCGCTTCAAGGCCGCACCGCTGTGGTGACCGGCGGTTCGCGCGGCATCGGCAAGATGATCGCGGCGGGCTTCCTCGCCTACGGCGCCAGCCGCGTTTACATCACCGCCCGCAAGGCGGCGCCCTGCCAGGCCACCGCCGACGAACTCGACGAGATGTATCCGGGCGAATGCATCGCGCTGCCGATCGACATCTCAACGATGGCGGGCATCGACATGCTGGCCGCCGAGATCAAGCGGCGCGAGTCCAAGCTCGACATCCTGGTAAACAACGCCGGCGCCGCCTGGGCCGCGGACTTCGACGAATTCCCGGAAAGCGGCTGGGACAAGGTGATGGACCTCAACGTCAAGACGCCGTTCTTCCTGACCAAGGCGCTGGCGCCGCTGCTGCGCGCCGCCGCTTCCGCCGAACAGCCCGGCAAGGTGATCAACATCGCGTCGATCGACGGCATCTTCGTCAACCCGCTCGAGACTTATCCCTATGCGGCGTCGAAGGCGGGCCTGATCCATCTGACGCGGCGGATGGCGGTGCGGCTGATCAAGGACCACGTCGTGGTGACGGCGATCGCGCCCGGCCCGTTTGCATCGGACATGAACAAAGCCGCTCGTGACGAAGCCGACGCGGTCGCCAAGCGCGTGCCGTCGGGCCGGATCGGCACCGACGAGGACATGGCCGGCACCGCCGTCTTCCTCGCCTCCCGCGCCGGCGACTACGTGGTCGGCACCACCATCGCGGTCGACGGCGGCGTCGCCTACGCCAACCCCGGCATCAAGGGCGACGGCTGGGCGTAGGCTGTGCTCG
>NZ_JAJNAL010000007.1 GCF_022271405.1 Rhodopseudomonas infernalis
GGGGCCCCCGCCCCGGAATGACGGAACGCTCAGCCAGTCGTCACGCCGCCGCCTCGACGTCGGCGATCCGGGTCGCCAGGATCTTGTCGATGCGCCGGCCGTCGAGATCGAGGATCTCGATCTGCCAGCCCTGATACTCGAACTTGTCGCCGATGCTGGGTAGTGCGCCGTAGTGCTGCAGCACCAGGCCGGCGACGGTGTGGTAGTCGCGATGCGGCGGGATCGACACCGGCAGCAGGTCGCCGAACTCGTCGACCGGCATCCAGCCGGCGATCAGGTAGGAGCCGTCCTCGCGGCGCACCGCGGCGGGCTCGGGTGGGCCTTCCTCGTTGCCGAACGCGCCGACGATCGACTCCAGAATGTCGGCGGTGGTGACGACGCCCTCGAACGCGCCGAATTCGTCATAGACCAGCGCCATGTGCACCGAGGACTGCCGCAGCGTCGCCAGCACGTCGCGGGCGTCGGCCGAGGAGGGGATCACGGGCGCATCGCGCACCAGCGCGCGCAAGTCCGGCTTGTCGCCGCGCAGATAGACTTCGAGCATGTCCTTGGCCTGGATGATGCCGATCGGATCGTCGCGCTCGCCATCGGTCACCGGCAGGCGCGAATGCGGGCTGCTGAGGAACGCCTCGCGGATATCCTCCAGCGAGTCGCCGAGGTCGACCAGATCGACCTCCGGCCGCGGCGTCATCACCGCGCCGACCGGCCGGTCGCCGAGCCGCATCACGCCGGCGATCATCTCGCGCTCGCCGGGTTCGAGCACGCCGGCCGTCTCCGCCTCCATCACCAGATTGTGGATCTCCTCCTCGGAGATCTTGTCCTGCATCACGCCGCTCTGACCGAGCAGGCTGAGGATCGCCTTGCCGGAGAAATCGAGCACGAACACCAAGGGCCGCGAAACCTTGGCGATCAGCGCCATCGCCGGCGCGACCTTGGCGGCAACGGCTTCGGGATTGCGCAGCGCGACCTGCTTGGGCACCAGCTCGCCGACGATCAGCGTCGCGTAAGTGATCAGCGCCACCACCAGGCCGAAGCCGAGAATGTCGGCGAACGGCACCGACAGCGTGGTCAGGTACTCGGTCAGCCGCTGGCCGAGCGTGGCACCCGAGAATGCACCGGACAGCACGCCGACCAGCGTGATGCCGATCTGCACGGTCGACAGAAACTTGCCCGGGTCCTCGGACAGCTTCAGCGCCTGCTTGGCACCGCGGACGTTCTTTTGCGCCAGCAGGGCCAGCCGGGCCGGACGGGAGGAGACGATCGCCAGCTCAGACATCGCGAGCAATCCGTTGGCGACGATGAGCGTCACCACGATTGCCAATTCCACCGATAGCATGGCGCCTGCGCCGCCTCCTTTGCTGGTTTCACCAGGGCTGAAGATAGGGTGTCGCAGGCTCGACCGGAACCGGCCCGGGCAGCTTTATCTCGGTTTGTCGGCGGTTTCGGCGAGCTTGGCCTCGTTCCACAGCGCATCCATCTCGGCCAGCGAGGCGGTTTCCGGCGACTGGCCGCGGTCGGCGAGGGCGCGTTCGATGTAGTGGAAGCGGCGTTCGAACTTGGCGTTGGTGCCGCGCAGCGCCATTTCCGGGTCGGCACCGGTGTGGCGGGCGAGATTGACCAGCGCGAACATCAGGTCGCCGGTCTCCTGCGCCATCTCGGTCTTGTCGCCGCGGTCGAGCGCGGCCTCGATCTCGTCGGCTTCCTCGCGGATTTTCTTCAGCACCTCGCGCGGGTCGTTCCAGTCGAACCCGACCTTGGACGCCTTGCGCTGCAGCTCCATGGCGCGCGACAGCGCCGGCTGCCCGGCCTTGACGCCGGCGAGCACCGAACTTGGCGGAGGCTCGACGCCGCCACGGCGGGCGGCACGCTCGGCCTTCTCCTCGGCCTTGATCTGGTCCCAGACGCCCTCGACATGCGACGGCGCGATGTTGCCGTCGGCGTCGGCGAACACATGCGGATGGCGGCGGATCATCTTGCGGGTGACCGCCTCGACCACGTCGCCGAACGCGAAAGCGCCGCGCTCCTCGGCGATCCGGGAGTGAAACACCACCTGCAGCAGCAGGTCGCCGAGCTCGTCGCGCAGGTCCTCGAGATCGCCCTGGGCGATCGCCTCGGCGACCTCGAACGCCTCCTCGATGGTGTAGGGCGCGATCGTCGCGAAATCCTGCTCGAGGTCCCACGGGCAGCCGGTGCCCGGCGTGCGCAGCTGGGCCATGATCTCGATCAGGCGGGAGATGTCGCGGGAAGGGGTCATGGCAGGGTCCGGTATGAGGCGGCTGGGCCTTCCTATGCCGCAACCACGCGGCGCGGCCCAGCAAAAATCCACGTGATTTGGCGGCGGCGTTGCACAGTGCTAGAGGCAGCCGTATGACCGACCTTCCATCCGACAAGACCGCGCTGGTGCTGTTCTCCGGCGGGCAGGATTCCGCGACGTGCCTCGCCTGGGCGCTGGCGCGGTTCGCCCGTGTCGAGACCATCGGCTTCGACTACGGCCAGCGCCACGCCGTCGAACTCGATTGCCGCGACAGACTGCTCGACGGCTTCCGCGCCATCAATCCGGATTGGGCCGCCAAACTCGGCGACAGCCACACGCTGGCGATCCCGACTCTGAGCGCGATCTCCGACACCGCACTGACGCGCGACGTCGAAATCGCCATGGGGGCCGACGGCCTGCCCAATACGTTCGTGCCCGGTCGCAACCTGATCTTCCTGACCTTCGCGGCGGCGCTGGCCTATCGCCGCGGCATCGCCGACATCGTCGGCGGCATGTGCGAGACCGACTACTCCGGCTATCCGGATTGCCGCAACGACACCATCCAGGCGCTGCAGGGCGCGATCAGCCTCGGCATGGCGCGCGAGGTCGAGCTGCACACGCCGCTGATGTGGCGCGACAAGGCCGACACCTGGCAACTGGCCCACGATCTCGGCGGCACCGCACTGGTCGACCTGATCCGCGAGCATTCGCACACCTGCTATCTCGGCGAACGCGGTGCGCGGCACGATTGGGGCTATGGCTGCGGCGAATGCCCCGCCTGTGCGTTGCGGGCCAAAGGCTGGCGTGAGTATCAGGCGCGCACGTAGCCGGCCCAGGCGTCATCTGCCTCACACTTGCGCATGATAGATTTCGGGCGCGCTGCTCGCGATGATCGCTGCAGCATCGGCGAGCGCAAGGGATCACTTGTCGTCTTCTCGGTTGCAGTCTTGCGCACTGCCGCGTCTCGCTACTACGGCGCTTGCGCTGGTCTGCTTGACGGGCGCGCCGGTCGCGGCGGCGGACTGCGATCCGGATGCGACCACTCCAGCGCAGGGTCGGTTCAAATCCGTCACCGCTTACTTCAATAACGAGATCGCCACCCGCAAGCTGCCGGGCATCCGGAATGGCAATCCGGCGGCGTTCACCGCGATGACCACCGACCATATCGGCCCGGACTCGGGCGTCGAGCGCGATTACTTCTATTTCCCGGGGGACGGCTTCGGTTACGGCTACGGATTCGCGGTCCGCACCGATCCGGGCGAGGCGAAACCACCGCCGCCGGGTTCGCTCGGCGAGCTGAAATGGGACGGCGGCGCCGGCACGTATTTCGGCGTCGATCGCAAGCTCGGGCTGATCACCATCCTGATGGAGCAGACAGAGACCGAACGCGGCCGGGTCGGGCCGGCGTTCAAGAAGCTGCTCTACGACGGCCTGGCGGTCAGCGACTGAATCAGCGAGCGGCGTCCCGCAAATGTGTTCCACGCCGACAGCGCCATCCGGCCTTTCACGCTCATCGGCCGTTCCAGCGTCAGCAACGGCTCCGCCTCGCAGCCAAGGCGCTTCTTGTAGTCGTAGCCACCGGCGCCGAGATCGAAACGGCGCACGCCGTTGTCGATCAACCAGCGAATGAGTTCGGTCGCCAGCACGATGCCCGGCGAGCAACGGCTCCATTGCTCGCCAAGATGCGCCAGCCGGACCGTCGTGCAGGTCTGCTGATGCAGCAGGCTGTAGGCGATCGCCACCACGGTGCCGCCGGACTCAAGCACCGAGAGCATCGCAAAACCCGGATCGGAACGCTGTGCCAGCACGGCGCGGTAGAAGTCCGAATAGACCGGGCGGTCGAGCACGTAGCGCTTGCCGCGCGCCGCGATCCTGGCGCGCTGCAGGCTGTCGAGGCTGTCGAGCAAATGGTCCGCTTCGGCTTGATCGGTGATCATGCGCACCGTGAAGCCGCCGTGGACGTCGAACGCGCGGTGATGCTGTCGCAGCGCCTTGCGAAACTTGCGGGGGCGGGCGGCGAGATAGTCGTCCCAGCTCGCGGGCAGCGTCATGACATTGCGGACCGAACCACGCGAGGTGTCCGGCAGCAGCGCCAGCGGATTGAGGCGCCTGCCGACGGCGAGCGGAAGGTTGCGGACACGCAGCACATCGGCCGGCGGCAGCACGGCGGCGACAGCTTCGAACGCTTCGGCCGCAGCTTCAGGCGTCGATGGCGCGGCCGGGCCGAGCAGCGGAAACGCGTAATCGGAAACCGACAAATCGGCGAATTCGATCAGGCTGACGCCGTAGAACCGCCGCAGCACCAGCGGCAGCAGCATCGCGATCTCGCCGCGCCGGTTGTCGCGGACGGTGATGAGCAACGGTTCGAGATCGGCCGCCGGCCCGAGCACGTTAAGCCAGGCGTCGAGCCAGCGCGGCGATTGGAATGGCGTCAGGACGCCTTCAGGTTCCAGCGCCGCGGCGCGGGCCAGGAAGGAGCCGATGTCGTGGGTGCAGTCTGCGATGTAACGGCCGGTCGCTTCCGCCGCCCACTCGGCGGATCGCTCGCACGCTTCGATCGGCAACATCGACCCTCAACTCACCACGCCGTTGGACGACCAAAGCCGCGCAATGCGGCAGAGTGACGGATCAACTCAAATTTGGCGTTGATCTTGTCCAGTCTGCACGATTTTTGGAACAGCAAAGTTAACGGCGCCTCCCGTGGATCGCTCGATTTGAAGCAAGCGCGGAACTCAATGGGGCTTGCAGAAATCGTCCGGCACCAGCGCGATCGGCTGGCCGTGCGGCGTGCGGTCGGCGGCGCGGTCCCAGGCATCGCGATACTGCATCTGGGTTTCCCGACTGGCGACGCCCTTGGCGGCGATCATGCGTTCCAAAGTCGCGAGCCAGTGCTGGTAGTACGTCTCGCCGGTGTCGGGATCGCCGCGCTGCTGCGCGCGGGTGATTTCCTCGGCGAGCGCTGCGGCCCATTCGGGCCAGGTGAACAGCCCGCGCGCGTGCAGCGTCACCGCCATGGCGAAGGCGTGCGCCTCCCACGGCTCGCGGAACACCGGGCCGTCGTGATCGCGCGGCAGATCGGGCAGGGCGTCGGATGCCAGGGCCGCGGCGCGGGCGTCGGGCGTCATCACGCCGGCTCCAGATAGCTGTCCCAGGCGTCGACCGAGACGCGCAGCGACGGCTCGGCCGCGTCGCCCCAGATCTGGCGGCCGTCGAACGTCACGGTGTACAGCCATTGCGGCTGCTCACCCTGGCCGAGCGCATTGGCGTCGGGGAATACGTGCGCGCCGTGCAGCAGTTCGATCACACCGACATGGCCGCGGACATAGCGCGGCAGCCGCGTGTGGGTGCGCGGATGCATCGTCTTGGCGCGGACGCGGTCGCCGACTTTGAACCGCGCAAGGGCCGCGGCCGGCCGTTCCGTGGGGCCGCCGCGCGCCAGCATCGGGCCGACCTCTTCGGCCGCAAGCGCCGCGACGTCGCGGCGGGGATGCAGCGGTCGGCCCTCGGCGACCTCGTCCGGAGCGACCAGATCGCGCTCCGCCATCAGCCGTTCCAGCCCGGCGATCCAGATCTGGTAGTAGCTCTTGGACAGATAGTCGGCCGGCGAGCGGTTCTCGCGGGCGAACCGCGTCATATCCAGATTCCAGCCCCCGGGCCGCGCCATCGCCAGCGTCAGCGCGAAGGCGCGGCGCTCCCAGGCGTCATGAAACGCCGGCTCGTTGGGTTCGGGGATGACGGGGCCGAAGCCGTCCATCCCGCCCATGTCGTGCGCGCCGTCCATCACGCCGTCTCCGCTGGCGAGCGGGCGAGGCCGGTGCCGATCATGCTGTCGCGTGTGACGAGATCGGCGAGGCGGTCTTCGGCGAAACCGTCAGTGCCCTCGGGCCGCATCGGCACCACCAAATAGCGGATCTCGGCAGTCGAATCCCAAACGCGGATCGCGGTGTCGCCCGGCAACGTGACGCCGAAATCGGCCAGCACCGCGCGCGGCTCCTTGACGGTCCGCGACCGATACGGCGCGGATTTGTACCAGACCGGCGGCAGGCCGAGCACCGACCACGGATAACAGGAGCACAGCGTGCACACGACCATGTTGTGGGTCGCCGGTGTGTTTTCGACCGCGACGATGTGCTCGCCCTGGCGACCGCTGTAGCCGAGCTCGGCGATCGCAGCGGTGGCATCCTTCAGCAACCGCTCGCGATAGGCCGGATCGCTCCAGGCCTTGGCGACGACGCGCGCGCCGTTGCGCGGCCCGACCTTGGTTTCGTAGGTCTCGATCAGCACGTCGAGCGCCGCGGGATCGACGTAGCCCTTCTCGGTCAGAATGGTTTCGAGCGCGCGGACCCGCAGCTCGGTTTCCGACAGTTCGGAATGATCGTGGTCGTGATGATGATGGTGCGCATGCGCGTCGGGCTGGCTGCTCATGCGACGCAACATAGAGGGGAAAATGTCGCGCTGTCGAGCCGGGAAGCTGTTAGTCTTCGGGCAATCAAGAACGACGACCGGGAGGCAGCGTGACCGATTTCGTGAGCATTGAGCGTGGGCTCGGCCCGGAGGGCCGCGTCGCGGTCGTTCGGTTCGATCGCCGCGATGGCATCAACGCGCTGTCGCCCGAGGCGATGCGGCAACTGACCGAGGCAGCGCGCAGCTTCGAGGATGACGGCGACACCTCGGTGGTGGTGCTCACCGGCGGCGCCAAGGCGTTCAGCGCCGGCTTCGACCTCAAGGACGCGGAAGGCCGCGGCCGCGCCGAGATGGACCTCGGCGCGCTGCGCCGACATCTCAAGCTAGGGCCGCGATTGACGCGCGCCTGGCAGGAGATGGAACAGGTCACGATCGCGGCGATCGAAGGCTTCTGCGTCGGCGGCGGCATCGCGCTGGCCGTGGCGCTGGATTTCCGGGTGATGGCGCGCGATGCGCACATTCGCGTGCCGGAGATCGGGCTCGGCATGAACATGAGCTGGCAGAGCGTGCCGCGCATGCTGCATCTCATGGGGCCGGCGCGGACCAAGCAGGCGGTGATCCTGGCCGACGACCGGATCGGCGCGGACGAGGCCTCCGCATGGGGACTGGTCGAGCACCTCGCCGAACCGGGGCAGGCGCTGGCGGGGGCGATGGCGCTCGCCGAGAAGGTCGCGGCGCAGCCGCCGATGTCGGTGGCGATGACCAAGCTGACCGTCAACCGGCTGGCGCATGCGCTCGACGACTTGGCCAGCCACATGGACCTCGACCAGTTCGCCCTGGCGGGCATGAGCCAGGACCACAAGGAAGGCGTCGCCGCGTTCCTGCAGCGCCGCACGCCGCGGTTTCGCGGCCGCTGACCTGACAATCAGGAGAAATCGATGATCACCACCATCGTGCAGTTCGCTCTGTCAGAGCCGATCAGCCTCGAGGACGCGGCGCAGCGGTTTAAGGGCAGCGCACCCAAGTATCAAAAGATGCCGGGGCTGATCCGCAAGTACTACATCCGCGCCGAGGACGGCCGCAGTGCCGGCGGCGTGTATCTGTGGGAGTCGCGGCAGGCGGCCGAGGCGGTCTACGCCGGCGAATGGCGGACGCGGGTTGCGCAGCTGTATGGCGCCGAGCCGGTGATCGCGTGGTTCGACAGTCCGGTCATCGTCGACAACACCGCCGGCGGCGCGATTACGACGGCGGCCTGAATCTCAGGAATCTGAAGCACATCGCAGTCGTTGCTGACGTTGCACTTGAGTTGTGGCGCCGCGATCAGCTGAGCGCGCGGCCGAGTGCGAAGCCCAGCCCGACGATCAAACAGCCACCCGCCGCATAAGCCAAATAGTCCGGGTTGTTGCACAACATTTGCGAGACGCCGCAGACGCGTGTGGCCCAGGGCGTGCCGTAATAGAGCTGACCGTGTGCCGTGTGAAATACGGCGGCCGCAGCACCGAGCGCCGCGGCGAGAAAAATGAAAATCGATGCCATCCAGATACCCCCGACTCGTTGAATAGTGTCTGAGGCCCTGCATGGCCGAGCAATTGATCAGGATCAATTCTCACAGTGGGTCTGCTTTTGATAGAATTACCGTCGTCCTCCTGGGGACCCGCTGGGCCCCATCCTTCGCGGCGCGCTACGCGCACCTCAAGATGACGAACTCCGCACTTCAGAAGACAGCGTCGCCTCAATCAATCGATGATGCGGTCAGGCGGCGGTAGCATTCAGCGCCACATGCCGCGCATCCGGGCGCCGATGTCGATCGGCGGGGCCTTGCGGGTCGGGTAGCCGGGGGAGGCGGTGGCCTTGGGCCAGTTCACCCGCTCGAACGCGCCGAGCAGGCGGTCGGGGATGAAGCGGCTGCGCGATGCGTAGACGTGGCGGTCGCCCATTGCGGCCTGGCCGTGGGTGAAGAACCGCTGCGGCACGACCAGATGCAGGTCGTCCTTGGCCCGCGTCATCGCCACGTAGAGCAGGCGGCGCTCTTCCTCGATCTCGGCCGAGGTGCCGGTGCCGAGGTCGGACGGCATGCAGCCATCTACCACGTTGAGCACGAACACCGACTTCCATTCCTGGCCCTTGGCGGAGTGGATGGTCGACAGGATCAGGTAGTCCTCGTCGAGCATCGGCACGCCGGCCTGGTCGGACGTGGCGTCCGGCGGATCGAGCGTCAGTTCGGTGAGGAAGCGCTCGCGGGACGGATAGCCCGAGGCGATCTGCGCCAGCTGCACCAGATCGGCCCGGCGCGCTTCGGCATCGTCATGAATGCGGTCGAGATGCGGCTCGTACCATTGCCGCGCGTATTCGATTTCGTTCGGCCAGCCGGCGCCGTCGCGCAACGTGCCGACCGCGTCGACGAAGCCGCGCCAGTCGCCGGCGCGCGGCGGCGCCGGCAGATCGGCGAGGGCGGCGAGCGGATCGGCCGCGGAGCCGATCGCATCCAGCACCTTCTGCGCCGACGCCGGGCCGACGCCCTGCATCAGCAGCAGCACGCGGAAGCCGGCAACGCGGTCGCGCGGATTTTGCACGAAGCGCAGCAGCGCCAGCATGTCCTTGACGTGGGCAGCGTCGAGAAACTTCAGGCCGCCGAACTTGACAAACGGGATGTTGCGGCGGGTCAGCTCGAGCTCGAGCGGCGCCGAATGCGACGAGGTGCGAAACAGCACCGCCTGCTGCTTCAGCGTCGCGCCGCCTTCGCGATTGTCGAGCACGCGCTCGACGATGTAGCGCGCCTGGTCGGCCTCGTCGCGGACGCCGACGAGCTGCGGCGGCGAGCCGATCGCGCGGTCGGTCCAGAGGTTCTTGGTGAAGCGCTCGCGGGCAAGATCGATCACCGCGTTGGCGGCGCCAAGGATCGCCTGCGTCGAGCGATAATTGCGGTCGAGCGTGATCAGGCGGGCCGGCGGACTGAAGGCTTTCGGAAAGTCGAGGATGTTGCGCACCGTGGCGGCGCGAAACGAATAGATCGCCTGGGCATCGTCGCCGACCACGGTCAGGCCATGCCCGTCGGGCTTGAGCCCGAGCAGCACCTGCGCCTGCAGCGCGTTCGTGTCCTGATACTCGTCGACCAGCACGTGGTCGAACCGGCCGCCGATCTCCTCGGCCAGCTCAGGCTCGGCCATGGTCTGCGCCCAGTACAGCAGCAGATCATCGTAATCGAGCACGTTGTGGCGCTGCTTGGCGTCGACATAGCCGGCGAATAACTGCTTCAGCTCGCCCGCCCAGCCTGCGCACCACGGATAGTTGGCGCCGAGCACCTGATCGAGCGCGAGCGAGGCATTGACGCAGCGCGAGTAGATCGACAGGCAAGTGCCCTTGGTCGGAAACCGGCTCTCGGTCTTGGAGAAGCCGAGATCGTGGCGAACCAGATTCATCAGGTCGGCGGAGTCTTCGCGATCGTGGATCGTGAAGGCCGGATCGAGCCCGATGCGCTCGGCGTGCTCGCGTAGCAGCCGCGCACCGATGCCGTGGAAGGTGCCGGCCCAGCTCAGCGCGCCGTTGAGCGCACCGGCGCGGTCGCCCATCACCTTGCGGGCGATGCGCTCGACCCGCCGCGTCATTTCGGCGGAGGCGCGGCGCGAGAAGGTCATCAGCAGGATGCGATGCGGATCTGCGCCGTTCAGCACCAGATGCGCGACGCGGTGTGCCAACGTGTTGGTCTTGCCGCTGCCGGCGCCGGCGATCACCAGCAGCGGCGGGTACGACGGCGCGCCGACGCCATGCTCGACGGCGCAGCGCTGCTCCGGATTGAGGCTTTCAAGATAGGGCGCGATGGCGGGCACGAATCAGCGTCGGTCAGAATGAAGGCCGACGCTCCCAGATTCCTGCTTTGTTCGCAACGGCGTTCTAGCGCCCGGGCGGCTGGCCCGGCAAGCCGCGGCGGAACCGAGCTGGGGGCAAAAATGTCACAGAGTGCCGGCTATGCGACGACGCATGTTGGGTTATGCTTCGGGAGGTCGCGGACGGTCTGCGACGGGTGGCAGGGCGGCATATTGCAAAGCGCCACGAGCCAGAGAGGGGAACTGGATGTTGCGAGGATCCATCATTGCTGGGGCTGCGATCGTGGTGATGACGTCGGCACATGCGCAGGCGCTCGATCTCGACACGGTGGCGATCCAGAGCGGCAAGCTGGTGATCACCGGCAAGACCACCAAGCCGGGGCAGGAGGTCGAAGTCGTCGGCACCGGCGACAAGGTCAAGAGTTCGTCCTCGCGTCGCTTCCGCTTCTCGCTCAGCTATCTGCCCGAAACCTGCAAGCTCGATCTCAAGGCCGGCGAGGAGATGGCCAAGGATTTGATCGTCGCCAATTGCGGGACGCGTGGCGCGAAGGGCGAGGCTGGTGCCGCTGGTCCCGCCGGCCCGCAAGGCCCCGCCGGACCGAAGGGTGATGCGGGTGCTGCTGGTCCGGCCGGACCTGCGGGCCCCGCAGGCCCGAAGGGTGACACCGGCCCCGCCGGGCCGAAAGGCGAGCCAGGCCCGAAGGGCGATGCCGGCACGGCCGGACCGAAGGGCGAGCAGGGCGAGGCCGCGCCGAAGAATTAATGCTCGGTGCTCGGCCGCTGCCGACGGCTGCACGCTGCACAGCCGTCGGTGGCGGCACCAATCGCTCGTTCCTGGCGCGCCGGTCACCGCCATGACGCTCGAAAGCACCAGGCCGTTCGCCGCAGGCGCGCTGCTGTTGACATATCGGATCGAGAGCGGCCGGGCGTAAGTCGCGGAACCGACGCTGCGACCGGAGGTTGGACCCCCGTTCAACCTTCCGGAGCAGCGTCTTGAAAGTCAGCGATTTCATCGTCGAGCGGCTGCACGCCTGGGGCGTGCGGCGGATCTTCGGCTATTCGGGCGACGGCATCAACGGCGTACTCGGCGCGCTGCAACGCGCCGGCAGCATCGAGTTCGTGCAGGCGCGGCACGAAGAGATGGCCGCCTTCATGGCGGTGGCGCACGCCAAGTTCACCGGCGAGCTCGGCGTCTGCCTGTCGACCGGCGGGCCCGGCGCTACCCACATGATCACCGGCCTCTACGACGCCAAGCTCGACCACGCACCGGTGCTGGCGATCTGCGGCCAGGCCGAGGCGACGGTGCGCGGCGCCAGCTATCAGCAGGAGCTCAACCTCGACCGGATGTTCGCCGACGTCGCGGATTTTGTGCAGGAGCTATCCGCGCCGGCGCAGGCGCGGCATCTGGTCGACCGCGCAATTCGGATCGCGACGGCGCGCAATGGCGTCTCGGTGCTGGTGCTGCCGAAGGATCTGCAGGATCAGACCTACGAGGAGCCGCAGGTCGCGCATGGCTTCACCCGCTCCGGCGTCGGCTACACGCGGCCGCGCGTGGTGCCGTATCCGGACGATCTGCAGCGCGCCGCCGACGTGCTCAACGCCGGCGACAAGGTCGCCATTCTGGTCGGCGCGGGCGGCCGTCATGCCGCGAACGAACTCGTCGCGGTCGCCGATGCGCTCGGCGCCGGCATCGCCAAGGCGCTGCTCGGCAAGGACGTGCTGCCTGACGATCTGCCCTACGTCACCGGCGCGATCGGACTGCTCGGCACCGAGCCGAGCTGGGACTTGATGCAGAACTGCGACACGCTGCTGATGGTCGGTACCGGCTTTCCGTGGGCGGAGTTTCTGCCGAAGGACGGCAAGGTGAGGGCGGTGCAGATCGATATCGAGCCGGCGATGCTGTCGCTACGCTACCCGGCCGAGGTCAACCTGCACGGCGACGCCGCCGAGACGCTGAAGCTGCTGCTGCCGTTGTTGAAGCCGAAGACCGACGGCGCGTGGCGCAAGACCATCGCCAGCGGGCTCGACAACTGGTGGAAGAAGCTGGAGGCGCGCGCGATGACGGCGGCCAAGCCGGTCAATCCGCAGCGCGTGGTCTGGGAGATGTCGCCGCTGCTGCCGGCCGACACCATCGTCACCAGCGACAGCGGCTCCTGCGCCAACTGGTACGCACGCGACTATCGCGTCAAGCGCGGGCAGGCGGCGTCGTTGTCGGGCGGGCTGGCGTCGATGGGCGCGGCGGTGCCGTATGCGATCGGCGCCAAGTTCGCGCATCCGACACGGCCGGTGGTGGCGCTGGTCGGCGACGGCGCGATGCAGATGAACAATCTTGCCGAACTGATCACCGTGCAGAAGTACTGGCAGCAATGGGCCGATCCGCGCTTCGTGGTCTGCGTGTTCAACAACGAGGACCTCAACGAAGTCACCTGGGAGCAGCGGGTGATGGAAGGCAATCCGCGGTTCGACGCCTCGCAGTCGATCCCGAATTTTGCCTACGCCAAATTCGCCGAGCTGATCGGCTTCACCGGCATCTATGTCGACGACCCCGACGGGCTCGCGGCAGCCTGGCGCCGCGCGCTGTCGAGCGATCGGCCGGTGGTGATCGAGGTCAAGACCGACCCCGACGTCGCGCCGCTGCCGCCGCACGTCACGCTGAAGCAGGCGCGCGGCTTCCTGTCATCGATCGTCAAAGGCGATTCCGGCAGCGGCGGCGTGATCGCCGAAACCGCGGCGCAGCTGCTGAATGCCGTGGTGGGCAAGAAGGAGTGAGCGGAGACCGCGCTAGCCGCGGTCGTTCGGTTCGCCGTTGCGTGGCGCCGGATCGGCCGGGATGCCCGGGCGCTTTTCCGCGGTGTCGCGGAACAGGGCGGCGCGGGTCAGAAGCATCAGTGTCACCGGCGTGGTGATGGTGACGAAGCCGAGGATCAGCACCTCGTGCAGCAGCGGGCGCATCTGTAGCAGCGAGAAGCACAGCATCGAGGCGCCGCAGATGAATGCGGTGCCGAGCGAGGTGCCGAGTGTCGGCGCGTGGGCGCGCTGATAGAAGCCGTCGAGCCGCAGCAGCCCGAGCGAACCGATCAGGGTGATGCCGGCGCCGAGCAGCAGCAGGAACGCGATAGCCCAGGCCGCCCAGGCCGGAAGATCCGCCGCGTGGCTCATTCGATCACCTCGCCGCGCATCAGGAATTTGGACAGCGCCACGGTGCCGACGAAGCCGAGCAAAGCGATGATCAGCGCCGCCTCGAAATACACGTTGCTGCCGGTGCGGATGCCGATGGTCAGCATCAGCAGCATGGCGTTGATGTACATCGTGTCGAGCCCCAGCACGCGGTCCTGCGCGCGCGGGCCGTTCAGCATCCGATACGCCGCACAGGCCATCGCCAGGGCCAGCATGCCCTGCGCGATCCCGATCGCCCAGATCAAAACCAAGCTGCTCATTCGAAGATCTCCAACAGCAGACGCTCGTAGCGGCCCTTGATGCGCTCGACCCATTCGGTCTCGTCGACCAGATCGAGCACGTGAAGCTGCAGGATTCCGGACTCCAGATTGTAGTTCACCCACAGCGTGCCGGGCGTCGAGGTGATGATACAGGCCAGCACGGCGAGGCCCTGGCGGCTGCGCAGGTCGAGCGGAATGTCGACGAAGCCGGAGGTGATGTTGTGGCGCTGGCCGCCGAGCACGATCGCGGCGACCGCGATATTCGAGCGGATCACATCCATCAGGACCAGCGTCGCGAGCCGGATTATCGCGACTGGATTATGCACCGCCTTGGCGTCGGGCTGCAGCATGCGCAGCAGCCAACCGCCGAGCACGGCGAACAGGGTGCCGAGCAGGATCGCGCCGAGCGCCAGCGACTGGCTCAGCCACAGCCACATCGCCAGCAGGCACAGCGAGATCAGCGGGAAGGGGAGCAGCCGGCTCATGAGCCGCCCCCGGTCTTGACCCTCGTGTCCGCCGGCGCCAGCACGCTGCCGGTGTAGACGCCTGGCGCGTGCAGCGAATTGGCGGCGCCCTGCATGTAGTTCATCACCGGCTGGGCCCGCACCGTCATGGTGGCGCAGCCGAGCAGCAGCAGGACGATCGGCAGGATTTCCACCAGCCGCACGCGCGGGTCGGCGCGCTCGGTCGGTGTCCACAGCGTGCGGATGCCGGCGCGGGTCAGCGCGATGAGCATCGTCAGGCCCGACAGCATCAGCAGCGCCAGCAGCGCCCAGTGCAGGGCCGAGATTTGCGAGGCGGAGTCCTCGCCGATCAGCGCGGTCAGCATCGCGAATTTGGCGATGAAGCCCGACACCGGCGGCAGCCCGGCGATCACCGCGGCGCAGCCGACGAAGCACCAGCCGAGGATCGCCATCGAGGCGGGGATCACCAGCCCGACCTCCTCGGCATCCGGATCGTCCGGCAGGCCTTCGCCATAGGCCTCACGGGTCACCGCCAGCATGTCGGCGCCGGGATCGCGGCCGCGCTCCAGCAGTTCGATCAGCATGAAGAAGGCGGCGATCGCCAGCGTCGAACTGACCAGATAGAACAGTGCCGACGCCGTGACGGCGGATTTTCCGGCGGCGGCCGCGACCGCCAGCACGGTGCCGGACGACACCAGCACCGCATAGCCGGCGAGCCGCGAGATCTCCTGCGACGCCAGCGCGCCGACCAGCCCGAACACGATCGTCGCCATGCCGGCCGCGATCATCACGTCATGGCCGAACAGCGCCGAGCCGCCGCTGCCGGCGCCGAAGAACAACAGCGACAGCCGCAGCAGGATGTAGACCCCGACCTTGCTCATGATCGCGAAGATCGCGGCGACCGGCGCGGCTGCGGCCGCATAGGTGGTCGGCAGCCAGAAGCACAGCGGCCACATCCCGGCCTTGACCAGAAACGCGACGCCGAGCACCGCGGCGCCGGCTTCCAGCAGCGCGCGGTCCTGCGGCGGCACCTGCGGGATCCGGACCGCCAGATCGGCCATGTTGAGCGTGCCGGTGACCGCGTAGATCAGGCTGACGCCGATCAGAAACAGCAGCGAGGCCGCGAGGTTGATGGCGATGTAGTGCAGCCCGGCGCGGACGCGCGCCTGGCCGGAGCCGTGCAGCACCAGGCCATAGGATGCGGCGAGCAGCAGTTCGAAGAACACGAACAGATTGAACAGATCGCCGGTCAGGAACGCGCCGTTTAGGCCCATCAGCAGAAACTGGAACAGCGAGTGGAAGTGCGCGCCGCCGCGGTGCCAGCGCGCCAGTGCGAAGGTGACGGAGGCGAAGGCGAGGATACTGGTGAGCGCCAGCATCAGCGCCGACAGCCGATCGGCGACCAGCACGATCGCGAACGGCGCCGGCCAGTCGCCGAGCCGGTACACGCCGATCGAGGCGACGCCTTCCGCAGTCGGCGTATCCGCCGCGCGCATCAGCAGCAGCGCGACCAACCCCATGATGAGGATCGAGCCGAGATTGGCGGCGGCCTTCACCTGCTGATAGCGCTCGTCGATCAGCACCATGGAGGCGCCGACGAACAGCGGCAGCAGGATCGGCAGGATGATGAGGTGATCGATCCAGTTCATCAGTCGTGGTCTCGGCCGTCGACGTGGTCGGTTCCGGTCAGGCCGCGCGACGCCAGCAGCACGACGAGGAACAGCGCCGTGGTCGCAAACCCGATGACGATCGCTGTCAGCACCAGCGCCTGCGGCACGGGATCGGCGATCAGCGCCGGATTGCCGGCCTGGCCTTTCTCAAGCACCGCGGCGGCGCCGACCCGCAGGCGGCCCATGCTGAAGATGAACAAATTGACCGCATAGGACAGCAGCGCCAGGCCGATGATGACCTGGAAGGTGCGCGGACGCAGCAGGAGCCAGACTCCGGAGCCGGTCAGCGCGGCGATGGCAAGTGAGACGATCAGTTCCATCAGCTGTTCTCGGGCGTGGTGGCGCGGGCGCTCGGCGGCTGCCGGTGCGCGCGGATCGATTGGTGCGCCAGCGCGATCAGCATCAGCGTGGTGGCGCCGACCACCAGCGCAAACACGCCGAGGTCGAACAGCGCGGCGCTGGCGAGCGGCACCTTGCCGATCCAGGGAATGTCCGCATAGGCGAAGGCCGAGGTGAGGAACGGCTGGGCGAACGGCAGCGCCGCGAGGCCGGTCGCCAGAGCAAGTAACAGGCCGCTGCCGATCCAGCGCAGCGGATGCACGCGCAGCCGCGCTTCGAGCCAGCGGGTGCCGCCGGCCATGTATTGCAGGATCAGCGCTGCGGCCATCGCGATGCCGGCGACGAAGCCGCCGCCCGGCTGGTCGTGACCACGCAGAAGCAGATACATCGCGGCGATGAAGATGAACGGAAACAGCAGCTGCATGATCACCGCCGGCACGGCGAGATAGTCCGCGGCGGTGTCGCCCTTGCTACGTCCTTCATGCGCGTCGTCGTGCTCGTCCTGCAGCCGCTGCTGCTCGGGCAGATCGATGCTGTCGGACGCAGGACGGAAGCGGCGCAGCAGCGCGAACACCGACAGCGCCACCACCGCCAGCACGGTGATCTCGCCGAGCGTATCGAAGCCGCGGAAGTCGACCAGGATCACATTGACGACGTTGGTACCGCCGCCATCTTCATAGGCGTGCCGCAGGAAGAAGTCCGAGATGCTGTTCGGCGCCGGCCGCGTCATCGCCGCATAGGCCAGCAGCGAGATGCCGGCGCCCGCGGCGGCCGCTACCGCCATGTCGCGAAGCCGCTGGGTGCGGAGCAGGAGAGGACGCGCCGAGGTGTTCTCGCCGCTCTCGACCTGCTTCGGCAGCCAGCGCAGACCAAGCAGCAGCAGCACGGTGGTGACGATCTCGACGCCGATCTGCGTCAGCGCCAGATCGGGCGCCGAGAACCACACGAAGGTCAAGCAGGTCGTCAGCCCGGAGCCGCCGATCAGGATCAGCGCCGCGAGGCGGTGGAATTTGGCCACGGCCGCGCCGCCGAGCGCACAGGCGATGCCGACCGACCAGACCACCGCGAGTACCGGGTCGATGTTGTTGAACAGCACCGGCGCCAGCCGCAGCCCGTGCTCGAACACGGCCCAGGATCCGCCGAGCAGCGCGGCGCAGATCAGCAGCAGCAGTTGCGGCTGCAGCCGGCGCGTGCCGATCACCTGTTCGATCGCGCGGGCCCAGCGCCACGACACCGTCACCAGCACGCGATCGAAGATCCGCTGGGTCTTGAAGCGGCCGTTGAATAGCGAGCTCGTCAGGCCTTCCTGCAGCGGCTTGCGCAGCATCACATAGAGCAACACGCCGCCGACCAGCGCGATCACGCTCATCAGCAGCGGCCAGTTGAGGCCGTGCCACACCGCGAGGCTGTAATAGGGCGTGGCGGTGCCCATCACCGACTCGACGGCGACGTGCAGGAACGGCCCGATCGTCAGCGACGGCACGATGCCGACCACCAGACAGGTCAGCACCAGCAGTTCGACCGGGAAGCGCATCCAGCGCGGCGGCTCGTGCGGCACGCGCGGCAGATCGGTCGGCGGCGGGCCGAAGAACACCTCGCGGATGAAGCGCAGCGAGTAGGCCACCGTGAACATGCTGGCCAGCGTGACGATATAGGGCAGGGCATCGTCGAGCATCGAGCCGTCATGGGTCTCGATGGTTTCGGCGAAGAACATCTCCTTGGAGAGGAAGCCGTTGAGCAGCGGCACGCCGGCCATCGCCGACGCGGCGACGATCGCCAGCGCGCCTGTCTTGGGCATGAACTTCCACAGGCCGCTGAGGCGGCGCAGGTCGCGCGTGCCGGTCTCGTGGTCGATGATGCCGGCCGCCATGAACAGCGACGCCTTGAAGGTTGCGTGGTTGAAGATGTGGAAGATCGCCGCGACCAGCGCCAGCGGCCGGTCGAGCCCGATCAGCAGCGTAATCAAGCCGAGATGGCTGATCGTCGAATAGGCGAGCAGGCCCTTGAGGTCGCGCTGGAACACCGCGAGGTAGGCGCCGACGATGAAGGTGGCCAGCCCGGTGGTGCCGACGATCCACAGCCATTCGTTGGTGTTGCCCATCACCGGCCACAGCCGCACCAGCAGGAAGACGCCGGCCTTCACCATCGTGGCGGAATGCAGATAGGCCGACACCGGCGTCGGCGCGGTCATCGCCCGCGGCAGCCAGAAGTGGAACGGAAACTGCGCGCTCTTGGTCAGCGCGCCGAGCAGCACCAGGATCAGCGCCGGCACATACAGCGCGTGATCGCGGATCTGGTCGCCGGCCGACAGCACCGCGCTGAGGTCGTAGCTGCCGACAATGTGGCCGAGCACGATGACGCCGGCGAACAGGCACAGGCCGCCGGCTCCGGTCACCGTCAGGGCGACGCGGGCGCCTTCGCGCGCTGCGGCGTTGTGGTGCCAGTAGCCGATCAGCAGGAACGAGAACAGGCTGGTGAGTTCCCAGAAGAACACCAGCTGGATCAGATTGCCCGACAGCACGATGCCGAGCATCGCGCCCATGAAGCCCTGCAGGAATGAGAAAAACCGCGGCACCGGGTCGGACGGCGACATGTAGTAGCGCGCATACAGCACGACCAGCGCGCCGATGGCGGTGATCAGGCAGGCAAACGCCCAGGCGAAGCCGTCGAGCCGCAGCGTAAAGGTCAGGCCGAACTGCGGCAGCCAGGCGAATTGGTGCTGGATCGGAGCCCCGGCCGAGCCGGGATACAGCCAGGCCAGCAGCCCAAGGCAGCCGAGCGCCACGAGCGCGGCGAGCCATGCCTCGGCGTTGCGGGCATTGGCGGGCAGGAGGGCAGCAACCAGGGCACCGGCGAACGGAAGGAGGAGGACCGCAAGAAGAAACTCGTTCTGCGGCATCCTGGCTCCTTTCAAACGTGAATCGTCTTCCGCTGCCCTCTTGGCGACGTGCTTCGTATGCCTTTATGCGGCTGACGGGCCTTGGAAACAAGGGCAAGGGGAGATTCGGAGTGTATCGGCTGAACGCTCGATTGTCGGCGTGACAAGCTGCGACAAATTGAGGCGAAGTCGTTCACGACTGATCAAAACTCGAAGTTGCCGGACAGGCCGCTCAATTCAGCTCGGCGGCAACCCGCTGCAGCTTGTCGCGTAGCCACCTGTGACCCGGATCGGTGGTATGACGCGGATGCCAATACATGGCCTCGTGGATATCCGGGACGGCGATCGGCGTTTCCAACAGCTTGATGTCGGCGCTGCCGAGCAGCCGCCTCGCGGCCCGCTCCAGCACCAGACTGACCATGCGGGTGCCCTGGATCAGAAATGGGTTGAGCAGGAAGCTCTCGACCGTGACCTCGATCCGGCGCCGGATGCCGAGGTCGACCAAATGCTGATCGGCAAGATTGAGCTGCCGGTCGTTGCCGATGCCGTAGACCAGATGCGGCAGGTCGAGGAAGCACCGCTCGGTGAGAACGTTGTCCCGGATGTCGGGATGGCGCGCGTCGACGGCGCAGAGCCACCGATCGGTCAATAGAAGCGAACTGGGGTAGTCGCTTGTCGTGAACAGTTCGACCGGCTCGATGACAATGTCGGCCTGATTGGTGTGCAGGACGCGCGCCGCATCGCGCGCTCGCGGCACGAGGTGGATCGTCACATTCGGGGCCTCGCTGGTGATCGCGCGGACAAGCGGTGCCAGGAGGATCAAGCCGGCGTAGTCCGATGCGCTGATCGAAAACGTCCGCACGTCGCTCGCCGGATCGAAACCGGGGCGGCGCAGCAGCGTCTGCTCGATCTTGCCGAGTGCCTCCTTCAGCGGAACGATCAGATCCTCCGCATTCCGCGTCAGCACCAGGTCGCGCCCGACGCGGACAAGCAGCGGGTCGTGGAAAATATCGCGCAGACGCGCGAGTGCGGCACTCACTGCCGACTGGCTGAGCCCGATCCGTTCGCCAGCGCGACTGACGTTTCGCTCGGCCAGCAGGGCGTCGAGGATCACGAGCAAATTCAGGTCGATGTTTCGCAAATTCACGCTGTTCATCCCGCGCAGGCGACGTCGAGCGTAGCAACTTGCTCGAAGCTGCGCTACCGAGCGCGATCGTTCGCCGCATTGCGACGGCGCGGCGCCGACGCGCTACCTGTTGCATCGCGGGATGATTGCCGACGGATTGCGCAACATGCTCATTGCCTGTGCCGCCGACGCTGCATCCGCGTGCAGGACTGCCAGCGGCGCAGTGAGCTATCGATGCCACGGATAGTTGGGATACAGATTATCGATTAGACCCGAACTACGCACACCACTTAGCCTCTGCGTCGGCAATGTCGCAAAGAGGCGCGCAATGAGCACAGTGGAAGCGGGCACAACGAGCCCCCAAAGCATTCTTCCCGTCCGGTCCGGTTTGGACGCTGTCTCGTTTCGCAGCGCGATGCGTCAGTTCGTCGGCAGCGTCAGCGTGGTCACCACCTGGCATGGCCAGCGGCCGTGGGGCATGACGATCAATTCGTTCACCTCGGTGTGCATGGACCCGCCGACCATCCTGGTCTGCCTCAATGCCAGAACGCTGACAGCATCGCACGTGCGCAGTTGCGGCCGTTTCGGCGTCAACCTTCTCAGCCGCGATCAACGCCCGATCTCCGAATTGTGCGCGCGGCCGGAGGTCGACAAGTACATCGAAGAGCATGTGGTCGCTCCGCGCGGCCCCTCGCGAGACGCTGGGCCGCCGCAGCTGCTCGGCTCGCTGGCGGCGTTCGACTGTCGGACCATCGAGCAGATCACCGTCGGCAGCCATCTCGTGGCGATCGCGGTCGTCGAAGCCGTCGACCTGCCCGGCGCGGCGGCGCCGCTGCTCTACGGCCAGGGCCGTTACATGGACGGCATTGAGTCGACGGGGCTCACATGACCTCCGCGGCGGCCGCTCTCGACATCGCCCGGCAGCTCTACGCCGCTTACGACAGCCACGACGCCGAAGCGATCGGGCGGCTGTATCACGACGATGCGACGCACGACGAAATTGCGCAGCTTCGCACCAAGCGCGGCGCAGGCGAGATCGCCGCCGGCATGCAGAAACTGTTCGCCTGGCTGCCCGATGTCCGCTGGCAAATTGGAGCGATCGTAGCGGGGCAGGAGGGGACCATCGCTGTCGCTTACGAGATGCGCGCAACGGCGCCTCGCAAGAACGGCGCAGATGTATCGCTGCGCGGCATCCAGCTGATCACCATCGACGCGGGGCGCATCCGCCACAGCGAAGATTACTGGGACGCTGCAACGTTCCAGCGACAAGTATCCTGACAACAGAGGAGGGTGTGACTATGAGAACCGGTGCTGAATATCTGCAATCGCTGCGTGACGGCCGCCGTGTCTATGTCGGCGGCGAACTGATCGAGGATGTCACGGCGCATCCAATGACCAAGGGCTACGCCCACGCCATCGCCGCGTATTACGACCTTCATCTCGATCCCAAGAACCAGGACATCGCGACGTTCGTCGACGACACCGGACAGCGGCAGTCGATGCATTGGTTCCTGCCGCGGTCGAAGGCAGACGTGGTCAAGCGCCGGCAGTACTGCGATTTTCTGTGCCGGCACTTCAAGGGCGGCATCTTCACACGGCCGCCGGCCGGCATGAACGTCGTGATGTTCACCCAGGTCGACGACCAGAAGCCGTGGTCGGAGAATTCGCGCTTCACCGGCACGCCGCGCGACCTCTCGGGCAACATCCAGCGGCAATGGGAGGAGGTGACCTCGCAGGATCTGGCGATTTCGCCGATGTTCCTCGACGTCCAATTCGACCGCGGCCGCGACGACGCGATGGCCGAGACGCCGATGCTCAAGATCGTCGAGGAGTGCGACGACGGCATCTTGGTGCGCGGATGGAAGGCGATCGGCACCTCGGTCCCATTCGTCAACCATCTGCTGATCGGCAATCTGTGGCGCCCGGGCCAGACTGCGGAGCAGACCGTCTACGCGCTGGTGCCGATCGCCACCAAGGGCATTTCCGTAGTCGCGCGCAAGTCGAACGCCCAGCCCGACGCCGATCCGTACGATCGGCCGCTGGCGACGATCGGCGATGAGCTCGACGCCATGGTGTATTTCGACGACGTGCTGATCCCGTGGGATCGCGTCCAGCACATCGGCAATCCGGACCACGCCAAATGGTATCCGCAGCGTCAGTTCGACTGGGTGCATCTCGAGACGCAGATCCGGCATTGCGTTCATGCCGAGCTGATGGTCGGCCTGGCGCTGCTGCTGACGCAATCGCTCGGGACCGCGTCCAGTCCGGTGGTCCAGGCTCAACTCGCCGAACTGATCCGTTTCCGCGAAACCTGCCGGGCCTTCATGATCGCGGCGGAAGAAACCGGCTTCGCGACGCCGGGCGGGCTGTTCAAGCCGAACAACATCTACATCGATTTCGGCCGCGCCTATTATCTCGAAAACCAGAACAAGATGGTCAACACGCTGATCGATTTCTGCGGGCGCGGCGTGGTAATCCAGCCGTCGAAACGCGAGATGGAGGATCCGTATCTCGGACCGAAGCTCGCCGAGGCGCTCCGCGGCGCCGAGATCAGCGCCTACGACCGCATCAAGATCTTCCGCCAGATCAGCGAGCGGTTCCTAACCGAATGGGGGAACCGCCACGAGATGTTCGAGAAGTTCAACGGCACGCCGCTGTATCTGATTAATCTGCTGACCATGCAGCGCACCGAGTATCAGGTCGACGGCCCGCTGACCGAACTCGCCCGGCAGGTGCTCGGCTTCGGCGACACCGCCGAACTCGGCAAGCGCGCACAGGAGGCGGAGAAGAATTCGCACTATGCGAGCGTTCGTTTCCAGCCCGACTACGCCAAGGCGCAGGACGTGCACGAGGGCTACATGAACGACGCCGCCGAATGATCCAGTGCCGGAGCGCGGAGAGGATCCGCGCTCCGGCCATCGTTAGGCTAGGTCAAGACCGGGCACCGAGCATGAGAAACTTCGACGAGACGACGATCACCGAGGCGGTGCTCGGCCGGCTGACCGGCGCAAGCGATCCACGGATCATGGAGATCAGTGCGGCCTTGGTGCGCCACTTGCACGCCTTCGTCAGCGAGGTCCGCCCAACCGTCGCCGAATGGCAAGCCGGCATCGCGTTCCTGACCGAGACCGGCCGGATGTGCAGTGACACGCGGCAGGAATTCGTTCTGCTGTCGGATACGCTGGGCGTGTCGATGCTGGTCGACGCCATCAATCACAGCACGCGCGGCACCACTGAATCCACCGTGCTCGGTCCGTTCTACGTCGAAGGTGCGCCGACCATGTTCAATGGCGATGACATTTCGGCGGGACTCGCCGGCGAGCCGCTGATCGTCACGGGCTCGGTCCGCGGCGGCGATGGCGCGCCCGTCGCCGGCGCACTCGTCGATGTGTGGCACTCGGACGGCGGCGGCTTCTACGACGTCCAGCAGCTTGACCGCGCCGGCGGGCTGGCGATGCGGGCACGGCTCGTCACCGGCGTCGATGGGGGCTTTCGGTTTTGGACCATCAAGCCGGCAGCCTATCCGGTTCCCCACGACGGCCCGGTCGGCAGGATGTTGCAGAAGCAAGGGCGGCATCCGTGGCGACCGGCCCATGTACACTTCATGATCCAGGCTGCCGGCTACGCCCAGCTGATCACGCACATCTTCGCGGAGGGCGATCCCTATCTGAATTCCGATGTAGTCTTCGGCGTCAAGGACAGCTTGATCCGGCCATTCGTCGCGATGGCTGCCGGCGCCGCGCCCGATGGTTCGGATCGCAGCTCGGGCTTCTTCCATCTGCACTACGACTTCGCGCTGGAGCGCGATCCAGAATGCAGACAGGCCGACCTAAAGGTGGCAGCGCGCTGATTGAACTCACGCGGCGGGCGCGCTCGTGGTGAGGTCGAGCGACTTCGCCGAAGACGGCTCTCGTCCAGCGATGCGGTCGTATTCGGCGCGGATCAGTTGCTTGCCGTAGATGCGCTCGAGCCTGCGGACCGTGAAGTGGCCGCGCGCGACATCCTGGAAATGGTCGATGAACGCGTAATTGATGGCGGCACCGCCGATCGCGCCGGCGACCGGAAGCGCCTGCGCCGCGACTTTCTGCGAGACCACCATGCCGAAGCGCGCTGCCACCTGGGTGACGAATTTCACCAGGATCGACGCGCCCTCATTGGCGATGCCGCGCTCGGCGATCAACCGGGCGGCTTCCGACACCGTCTTGGCGAGCACGGCGCGGGTAGCGAAATAGCCGCTCTCCGTCGCGTCGGTCGAGCCGGCGCGACCGCCCAGCGCGAACACTTCGACACAGGCGAGGGCGGCTTCGGGATCGCTCAGGTCTTCGCCTTCGCTTTTGGCGATCTCGGCGATGGCTCGCAGCATGATGACCGTGGAGACGGGAAGCTCGACTGGCAGCGCTGCAAGCCCGAAGGTCCCGCCGACCGCGCCTGAGGCCGCAGCAAGGGCGCGGTGCAGACGCGGCGACCCCGACGAACGCGACGCCGGCAGTGTGCGAAGCGCCACCTTGAGCGCAGCTTCCAGGCCTTTGGACGTGGCCGACGAGATCGCCTTGGCGACCGTGGCGGGAAGGGCGAAGCCGATCAGTTCGACGGGCTTGCCGGCGAGACTGGTGAGCCGGCCCGCCAGGCTGGGATGTTCGAGCAAGCCGACGGCTCGCCGAAGCGCGTCGAGATCCTGCGGCGGAAGTTCAGTGACGTTTTGAAGGGACAAATCGTTCGATCCTGCGGGTTCCGGAGAGAACGAAACCGGGCGGGTGCGGTTCCCGCGCCCGGCGATGATCGCCGGATCGTGGCCGGCAAGCCTGGTAGCAGCGCGGCCTGGGGCTGCCTATCTACACCGGACATGACAAACAATGATCTCAAGGCCTTCGTCGAGGGCCACCAGCGGCTGTTCGTCCTGACCGGAGCAGGCTGCAGTACGAACTCCGGCATTCCGGACTATCGGGATGCGGACGGCAGCTGGAAACGCACGCCGCCAGTGCAGTTTCAGGCTTTCATCGGCGGCGATGCCACCAGGCGCCGCTATTGGGCCCGCAGCATGATCGGCTGGCGCCGTTTCGGTCAGGCCAAGCCGAACGATACCCATCATGCGCTGGCGCGGCTGGAGGCCAGCGGCCGCAGCCGGATGCTGCTGACGCAGAATGTCGACCGCCTGCACCAGGCGGCCGGCAGCAGGGAGGTCGTCGACCTGCACGGACGGCTCGATCTGGTTCGCTGCATGGCGTGTGCAGCCACCCTCCGCCGCGCCGACTTCCAGGACGAACTGACCCGGCTCAATGCCGCCTGGGCCGACCTCGATGCGGCGGCCTTGCCGGATGGCGACGCCGAGCTCGACCATCAGGACTTCTCGACCTTCGTGGTGCCGGACTGTCCGACCTGTGGGGGCATGATGAAGCCCGACGTCGTGTTCTTCGGCGAGGCCGTTCCGAAGGACAAGGTCGCCATGGCGATGGAGACCCTCGGCCAAGCCGACGCCATGCTGGTGGTCGGCTCCTCGCTGATGGTCTACTCGGGATTCCGATTTGTTCAGGCGGCCGCGAAGCTCGGCATTCCGATCGCCGCGGTCAATCTGGGCCGGACCCGTGCCGACGATCTCCTGACCCTCAAAGTCGAGGACCGCTGCGAGGCGGCGCTGTCGTTTCTGCTGTAGGCCAAGCGCGTGTGATCCGCGCAGTGCGCCACGTCCTCGATCCCGACATCCTTGACTAAAGGATGATTACCTAAGGGGCTGCCCTGAATTGTGCGGCGGGATCGCGCGTGCTTTACGGGCGAATGGACCGGTGCCCTTCGCAAGAAGGGTGAAACGGGAATGCGGTGCGGGGCGGTTGCCCCAATGCCGCGGCTGCCCTCGCAACTGTGAGCGGATTGGAGTGTCCTCGATGCCACTGGCCTTTCGGCCGGGAAGGCGGACATCTCCGCAAATCCGCGAGCCAGGAGACCGGCCGGTCCTTGTGTAACTCGTTCGGCGATGGGCCGACGGAGGACTGAACATGAAGATTTCGGATGCGCCGCGCTGCGGCGTCGAATGCCGTGCGCGCTGCTGATCGGGCTGTGCTGCCGGTCCTGGCGTGCGTCGTCATCGTGCTGTTCTTGCTGTCGCTCGGAGTCGGTCCCGTCCGGCTGTCGATCGGTTCGGTGATCACGGCGCTGTTCGGCGGCGGCAGCGACACGGAGCGATCGATCGTCCAGGACATCCGCCTGCCGCGCGCGATCCTTGCGGTCGCGATCGGCGCAATGCACGGCCTAGCCGGCGCCGCGCTGCAGGGCCTGCTGCGCAATCCACTGGCGTCACCCTCGCTGTTCGGCGCACCGCAGGCGGCCGCTTTTGGCGCCGTGCTGGTGATTTCGCTCGGCCTCGCCGACGCACTGTCGTTCCTGCTACCGCTGTCGGCGATCGCAATGGCGTTCGTCTCGGTGTTCATCCTGATCGCGGTCGCCGGGCGCAGCGCCAATCTGCTGCTGCTGATCCTCGCCGGCCTGGCGCTGTCGAGCCTCGCCGGCGCGGCGACCTCGCTGGCGCTCAATCTCGCGTCCAATCCGTTCGCCGCGCTGGAGATCTCGTTCTGGCTGCTCGGCTCACTCGAGGACCGCAGCTTCCAGCACGTCGCGTTGGCGTTGCCGTTCATGGTCTGCGGCGCGGCGCTGCTGCTGACGCGCGGCGAGGCGTTTCGCGTGCTCAGCCTCGGCGAGGAGGCCGCGCAAAGCCTCGGCGTCGACGTTGGGCGGCTGCGGCTGCAGGTGATCCTCGGCGTCGCGCTCGGTGTCGGCGCCGCCGTCTCCGTCTCCGGGACGATCGGCTTTATCGGTCTGGTGATCCCGCATCTGATGCGCCCGCTGGTCGGGCACGATCCGGGCCGGCTGCTGCTGCCGAGCGCGTTCGGCGGCGCGGCCTTGCTGCTCGCCGCCGACGTTGCGGTGCGCCTGATCCCGTCGAGCAGCGGCATCAAGGTCGGCGTGCTGACGGCGCTGATCGGCGTCCCGTTCTTTCTCTATCTGGTGGTGCGTGAGCGCCGCGCACTCGGCGGCAGCATGGCATGACCCAGAACGATTACTTCGTCGCCGACGGGCTGCGGGTCAGCCTCGGCGGCCGTGTGTTGGTGCAGCCGCTCTCGTTCGGCTTGCCGCGCGGCTGCATGGCGGTGGTCGTGGGCCCGAGCGGCGCCGGCAAGACCACGCTGCTGCGCGCGCTTGCCGGACTCGTGACGGCGGAGGGCCGGGTGCTGATCGGCGGCGAGGATGTCGCCCGGATGCCGGTGCGGGAGCGCGCGCGGCGGCTTGCTTACGTGCCGCAAGGCGAGGCGGTGCATTGGCCGCTGCCGGTCCGCGACGTCGTCGCGCTGGGCCGCTATCCGCATGGCGGCGCCGATCCGCGCCGGCTTGGGGCGGGCGATCTCGACGCTGTGAGCCGCGCCCTCGACGACGTCGACCTGGTGCCGCTGCAGCATCGCCCCGTCACCGAATTGTCCGGCGGCGAGCGGCGGCGCGTCGCGATCGCGCGGGCCCTGGCGACGGGCGCGCCGGTCCTGCTCGCCGACGAGCCGATCGCTTCTCTCGATCCCTACTTCCAGCTCTCGGTGATGGCGCTGCTGCGGCGGCAGGCCCGCGCCGGCGCGCTGGTGATTGTCGTCACCCACGATATCGGCCTCGCGGCGCGGTTCGCCGACCAGGTGCTGATGCTGCGCGACGGCAGGCTGGCGGCGATGGGCCCGCCGGCCGCCGTGCTGGCGCCGCCGCAACTCGCCGAGGTGTTCGCGATCGATGCGTACCGTGCCGATCACGAGGCGCAGCCGGTGCTGGTGCCGTGGGCGATGCGGAGCGCGTGATGCGAAAGTGGTTGCTCATTCTGTCGATCAGTTGCGTTACGCTGATCGCCGCACCATCGGCCGCGGCCGCCGCGGTCAAGCGGATCGCGTCGATCAACATGTGCACCGATCAGTTGCTGCTGGCGCTGGCCGATCCCGATCAGATCGTCGGGCTCGGTCCCTATGCGCGCGATCCGCATCTGTCGTGGCTGGCCAGGGAGGCCCAACGCTATCCGAAACTGTCGGGCGAGGCGGAAGACCTGCTGATACTTGCGCCCGACGTCATCCTGGCGGGACGCTATGGCAAGCGCGCGACGCGTGAGATCCTGCGCGCAAAGAAGCTGTCGGTCCAGGAATTCGACACGCCGCGCAGCATCGACGACGTCAAGGCGCAGATCGCGCGGGTAGGTGGGCTGGTCGGGCATCCGGAACGCGCCGATGCGGTCATCGCCGAGCTCGACCGCGCCATCGTGCGGGCGACGGCTGCGGCGGCAAGACACCCCGCGCGGGTGTTGGCGTTGTCGCGGCGCGGCTGGGTGACGGGCAGCGACAGCCTGCTGAGTTCGCTGCTGAAGACCGCCGGCCTGTCCAACGCCGCAACCGACCTCGGCTATGCCTATGGCGGCTTCGCATCGCTGGAGACGATCGTCGCGGCGCGGCCGGACCTGTTGTTACTTGCCGAGGATCAGCCGGCGGCCGAGGACCAGGGCAAGGCCCTGCTGCTGCATCCGTCGATCCAGCACGCCTATCCGCCGAGCCGCCGCATCGTCATTCCGGAGCCGCTGACGATCTGCGGCGGCGCCATGTTCGCAGTGGCGCTGGACCGGCTGGTCGAGGCGATCGAACGCATCGATCATGCGCAGAGTGTGACTGTCGGCGGTGCGGGCCGTTGATGCGATGAGTCCTCGCGCGCGTGATCCTTCGATCGGCTGCTCAACGCTCGGACGGAGCGTCTTTGATCCGCTTGGGATCCTGCTCGCTGCCGTCCCAGATCCGGGGCTTTTCGAGCCAGCGCTGGATGAAATTCCAGGAACGGCGATAGCCGTTATGCGGCAGCGTGCAGGCGCTGCAGTCCTTGCGCAGCATGCCGTTACGGTCGGTGAACACCTGATACGGCCCGGGGCAATCATAGGCGATCAGCGGGCAGTAGCAGAACAGGCAGTTGAACTCGCGCTCGACGCCCGGGTGGCACGGCAAGAACGGGCAGGCCTCGTTGGTGAATCCCTTGAAGGCTTCGTTGGTGGTGGTGTCTTTCGGTTCCATGGCGGCTCGATGGCAAACGCCGTCCGGGCCGCGCGCAGGCGAGGCGACGCGGACCGACGGATAGCGACGCCGTGCTGCGGCGTCAGGACAAGTCATGGGGGAGGCGGCGCGCTAGGCGCCCGGCAAATGCCGCTTAGTCGACCGCTGTCATCGCGTGCTCCTGCTATCGACCCGCCGTCGATCCGAGTTGAACCACGCCTGCGGCCGGTCTCCTGGCTCGCGGATAGGGGCCGGATCGCCTTCCCGCGTCGCATCGCGACGCAGTGGCCTGATGATCCGGACAGATCCGCTTACAGTTGCGGGGGCAGCTGCGGCATGGGCGATCTCTCGCCGCACCGCATTCCCAGTTTCACCTCTCGTACGAGAGGCACCGTAGGCAACGCGAAGCACAGCATGCCGCGCGGCGGCACGCAAGACCAAAGCGAACTCTTCGAACTAACTCGTTCGTCCGAGCGGCAGTTCGAACGACGGCACGTCGCCGTCGACCTCGCGGCCGCGACCGATGCCGGCGATGGCGTCGACCATGCGTCCGCGACGCGCCAGCAGATCGTCCGCCAACGCGACGATCAGTTTGTTCGGCGTCGCGGTCGGCGAGGCGCGCCGCAGCGCATCGGCGATCATCACTTCGTCGCCCGGCGCGCGCTCGCAGGCCATCACATAGGCGGCCGCCGGCGAACGGCTCACGCCCATCCAGCAATGCACCAGAACGTCGTCCTGCGCGTTGCAGCCGCGCGCGAAGTCGATGATCCGGCGCACGATCGCATCGTCCGGCGCGACATGAACCGAGCCGGCGACGTCGACGTCGTTGAAGGCGAGGATCAGGCGATCATCCGGCAGCCAGCTTTCATCGAACACCACGCGCTGCCACGGCGCCATCAGCGACAGCGATCGCACCGGGCGGCGCTCGGCGACAAGGCGAGGGGCGTGATCGAGCGCGCTGACAATGATCATGGCGGCGTCCTATCCGGCACGGCGCCGCACCCGTCAAGCCCGCCGCGATCCGATCTTCGTCGTGCCGACAAACGACCTCAGCCGATTTCTTCTTCCAACCGAGTATAGCCATGACCATCGACGTCGACGAACTGATTTCCCGTATCCGCTATTCGGCTCGTCCGGAGACCGGTCCTCGCCGCGCCCGCGCGCTGATGATCCAGGGCACCAGTTCGGATGTCGGCAAGAGCATGGTGGTGGCCGGGCTGTGCCGTGCCTACGCGCGGCGCGGACTGGCGGTGCGTCCGTTCAAGGCGCAGAACATGAGTAACAACGCGGCCGTCGCGGCAGACTCCGATCTGCCGCCCGGGCCGGACGGAACGGCGCCGCGCGGCGAGATCGGCCGCGCGCAGGCGCTGCAGGCGCGGGCCTGCGGCGTGCCGCCATCGATCCACATGAACCCGGTGCTGCTGAAGCCGCAGAGCGAGATCGGCGCGCAGGTGGTGCTGCGGGGGCGGGTGCTCGGCAACTGTCCGGCGCGGATCTATCACCACATGCGGCAGCGGCTGATCCCGGCGGTGCTCGACAGTTTCGAGCGCGTCGCCGCCGAGTCCGATCTGGTGCTGGTGGAGGGCGCCGGCAGCGGCGCCGAGGTTTATCTGCGTGCCTCCGACATCACCAACATGCGGTTTGCAGAGGCGGCCGATCTGCCGGTCGTATTTCTGTCAGACATCGACCGCGGCGGCACCATGGCGGCGCTGGTCGGCAGCTACGTACTTCTCAGCGAGGCCGATCGGGCGCGTGTCGTCGGCTACCTGATCAACAAATTCCGCGGCGACTTCTCGCTGTTCGAGCCCGGATGCCGCACCATCACCGAACAGACCGGCTGGCCGTTCCTCGGCGTGCTGCGCTGGTTTCCCGGCGCCGACCGTTTGCCGGCCGAAGACTCGCTGGCGCTGGAACGCGCGGCTGCGGCGAGCCGCGGACGGTTGAAAATCGCCGTGCCGCGGCTGGCGCGCGTTGCCAATTTCGACGATCTCGATCCACTGGTCGCAGAGCCCGATATCGATCTGCGCTGGATCCAGCCCGGCTCGCCGATTCCGGCCGATATCGACGTGGTGATCCTGCCGGGCTCCAAGGCGACGCGCAGCGAACTGGATATGATCCGGCGCGAAGGCTGGGACATCGACATCCAGGCCCATGTCCGGCGCGGCGGCCGCGTGGTGGGGCTGTGCGCCGGCTTCCAGATGCTCGGCCGCGTCGTCCGCGATCCGCTTGGCCTCGAAGGTCCTCCCGGCGAGACCGCCGGGCTCGGCCTGCTGGACATTGAAACCGAAATCTCCGGCGACAAACGGCTCGTTGAGATCGACGCCCGCGACGGCCTCAGCGGCTGCCGCGTCACCGGCTACGAAATGCATATGGGCCGGACCATCGGCGCCGGCCTGGCGCGGCCGTGGCTGACGCTGGACGACGGCGCCGGCAAGCTTCGGCCCGAAGGCGCGATGTCGGCTGATGGCCGGGTCGTCGGCGGCTATCTGCACGGCATCTTCGGCGGCGACGATTTCCGGTCGGCCTGGCTGGGGCAGGTCGGCGCCGCAACCTCGGGCCTCGATTTCGAACGCCGCATCGACGACGCACTCGAGACGCTAGCCGACCATTGCGAAAGCAATCTCGACCTCGATGCACTGCTGGCCTTGGCGCGTTGATTGATCGCGCTTTGCTGTGACGGCGCCGGGGGGCTCGCTGCTCAGTCCTCGTCCTGCCACCTGCGCAGAGCGGTCTGGTCATGATAGGCCATGCGGTCCGGTGTGGTGATGAACTCCATCGTCGTCCCCCAGGGCATCCGGCAGTAACAGACCTTGTTTCCGGGCGCCTTTTCGGTCGCATAGGGAATTGCGCGCGGCGCGCTGAGCGGGGTGCCTCCGGCCCTTTCGAAGCGCGCGACCGCGGCGTCGATGTCGTCGGTGTAGACACCGAAGTGCGTGATGCCGAAGTCGCTCGCCCGGACCGGCTGGGCTTGCTCGGGTCCGTGCATCTCGAACAGCTCGATGTCGGGTCCGGTGCCGATCTTGACCATCGCCTGCGCACGCACGACCGTTCCCGGAACAGCGCCGGTGGCCCGCTCGAACTCGGCGCCCTGCCGTGGCGGATCCTGCGGGCCGAACGACTGATAGATCACCTGGCCGCCGAAGGCTTCGACCAGAAACTCTTTAGCTGCTTCGATGTCGGGCACCGTGATGCCGATATGATTGACACCGCGAATAACGGGGGTGGTCATGACTGCTTCCTTTCTTTGAAGTCGATCCATGGCGTTCGCTGCGGGGCGCGATGAGCCCGCAGTGTCGCGATCGGCCGGCGCCGCGAACACATGGGCGCCGCGTGTCACTTGGCTTTGACGAAGTCGATCAGAGCGGCCGCGACTTCATCGGGCCGTTCGTCCGCGACATAGTGGCTGCACCGTGCAATGGAGCCGCCGGTTACGTTGCCGGCGAACTCCTCGAGCATCGGGACCATGTGCGGACCGAAGCGCTGATCGCCGCCGAGGCCGAGCACCGGGATCTCGAGCGGTCGCATCTTGTAGTCGAGCGCGGCCGCGTGATCGGCGGCGAGGGTGCGATACCATTCCATGCCGCCGCGGGTGCGGCCAGGGAGGGCCATCGCTCGCGCGTAGATCTCGATGTCGGCGGGATTGAAGGTGCTGTGATCGTAGAAGCGCTCAGCCATGAAGGTCGAGATGTAGTCGTAGTCGCGGCCATGCAGCAGGCGCTCGGGTAAATCCCGGTTCATGTGAAAACCGAAATGCCAGAGCCGTGCGGTCGTTGCCTCCCATCCGGTCCAGCCGGGAAGCGGAACGTCGAGGACGGCCAGGTGGGTGACGGCGGCGCGATAGAGCGCGGCCTGCGGCAACGCCACCATGCCGCCGATGTCATGGCCGCACACAGCGTAGCGTTGATGCCCGAGAGCAACCATGACCTCATGCGCGTCGCGCGCCATCGTCGCCTTGTCGTAGCCGCCCTGCGGGCAGTCGGAAAAGCCCGCGCCGCGCAGATCGACGGCCACGACGCTGAAATGCTCGGCGAGCAATGGCATCACATGATGCCATTCCCACCAGGTCTCCGGCCAGCCGTGCAGCAGCAGGATCGGCGGACCTGAGCCCCCTGTCACCGCGTTGATCTTGATGCCATTCACCGGCACGAGCTGCTGGGTAAACCCGCTCAAAGTTGCGATCATGATCGCCGTCCGGTCGATGTTGGAGGTTCAAACAGAGTTCGCGACCAGCGCTCAGCGCGGGTCGAAATCGGTGGCGATCGTGATGTCGCGCCAGGCGTCGATATCGCTGCGGAAGGCTGCCAGCTTTCGCTCAGCGGCCGCGTGAGCGACCGGGCCGAGCGGCAGATGCAGCGGGGCGTGATCGTCATCGACGGCCTGAATGATCACCGCGATGGCCTTGTCGGGATCGCCGGCCTGACTGCCGTTGTTGGTTTCGCGATAGTGCCTGCGCGAGGTCCCGGCATATTCCGGCATCTCATTGGCCGCGACTGTGATCGAACGGCCCAAGAAATCCGTGCGAAACGGACCGGGCTCGACGATCAGCACGCGGATGGCGAACGGCTTCAGCTCGGCGGCGAGCGCTTCGGAAATCCCTTCGACGGCGAACTTGGCGGCGTTGTAGTAACCGCCGCCGCCACCGCCCGCGATGCCGGCGACCGACGACATGTTGACGATTGCTCCGCCGGAACGTCGCAGCACGGGTAGGGCGGCTCTGGTGGTTTCGATCAGACCGAAGACGTTCACCTCGAACATCGGGCGATACTCTTCTGGCGTGCCTTCCTCGATCGCGCCGTGCAGGCCGTAGCCGGCATTGTTCACGAGCACGTCGAACCCGCCGAAGGTCTCGACCGCCTTTGCGACCGCCGCCTTGGCTGCCGCCGCATCTGTCACATCAAGCGGCACGGCGATCATCCGGCCGCCGAACGGCTCGGTCATTTTTTCGATCGCGCGGGCGTTTCGGGTGGTCGCGATGACTTGATCGCCGCGCCGAGCTGCAGCGAGCGCGAGCCGCTGGCCGAAGCCGCTGGAGCAGCCTGTGATGAGCCAGGTTTTCATTGCGTTTTCTCCGTGTGTTTTGCGGACGACGCCGAGCTGTCGTCCTCAAGCCGCCAACCTAGGGTGCTTAGATTTGTTCTTTGAGTGACATAATTGTATTCTCGGCGTTCAATTCTGAACGGGTATGGCAACATGGAATGGAGTGACGTCAGGGTGTTTCTCGCCGTTGCGCGATCCGGCACGCTCGGCGGCGCCGCGCGTACGTTGCAGACGAGCCATCCAACCGTCGGCAGGCGCCTGCGCGCGCTCGAGCAGGCGATCGGTCACACGCTGTTCCAGCGGACTGCCGACGGTCTTGTGCTGACCGAAGAGGGCCACGGGATCATCGCGCTGGCAGAGCAGATGGAAGAGGGCGCTCTGGCGATGGAGCGCCGGCTGGCGGGGCAGGAGCAGACTCTCAAAGGCAGCCTGCGGATTTCATCGGCGGACTGGTTCGGGGCCTATGTGCTGCCGCCGATCCTGGCGGATTTCGCGAACGCCTACCCCAATGTCGACGTCGAGATCCTGACCGGCACGCGGCTGTTCAACCTCGCGCAACGCGAAGCCGACGTCGCTTTCCGCATCGTGCCGTTCAACACGGCCGACGTCGTTCAACGGCGGCTGTTCCGGCTCGAATACGCCGTTTACATCGCCGAGGAGTCGCCTGACCCGAAATACGGCGACGGGGCCGGTTTCCGGCTGATCACCCACGACACGTCTACGGGACATTTCCCCGACATCGCGTGGCTCATCGAGAGTTTCCCCAACGCGAGGCCGGTGCTGCGGTCGAACAACCGCAACGTCCAGGGGCGCATGTGCCGGCAAGGCGTCGGCATCGCTGTGCTGCCGCGCGTGGTCGGCAATCAGATCCCGGGGATCCGCAGGCTCGACCTGCCGACACAGCCGCCAGCGCGAGACATCTGGATGGGATACCACCGCGATCTTCGGCGCCTTCAGCGCCTCCGTGCGTTCATCGCGAACGTCTCGAACCATCTCGTCAACGCGACCGCATGATGCGCGTCCGGACTTCGCCGGAGATACGGCCAACCATCGGACTTTTCGCGTAGCGAGCAGCCCGCGCAGGAGCGCAGCGATGTGCGGGACATTGGTGGCTCGGCCGCGTCCCGCATGTCGCTGCGCTCATGCGGGCTACATTTGCTCCTCACACGAGCGACGATCTGAGGCTATATCTCGGCCTTTCGCGCGGCGAAGATGCAGAGCAGCGAGACCAAAGCGGCTGCCAGCTGATAGTAGCCGACATAGCTCATGCCGTAATTGGCCTGTAGCCAGGTCGCGATATAGGGCGCCAGCGACGCGCCGAAAATCCCGGCCATGTTGAAGGTGATCGACGAGCCGGTGTAGCGCACCCGGGTCGGGAACGGCGCCGCCAGCGCAGCGCCGATCACGCCGTAGTTCAGGCCGAACAGCAGCATGCCGACGGTGGTGAAGGCGTAGATGCCGGGCAGGCCGGCGGTCAGCAGCGGCGCCAGCGCGAACGAGAACAGGCCGAGGATGATCGTGCTGCCGAGCAGCAGGGCGCGGCGTCCGAAGCGGTCGCCGAGCTTGCCGGCGGCGATCGTGGAGACGCCGAACAGCACCGAGCCGTAGACCTGCACCAACAGCGCGTCGCGGAACGACACCCCGGCGACCTTGACGTTGTAGGACAACAGATACGCGGTGCAGATGTAGAACGCCACGAAGGTGATCAGCGCCATGAAGGTGCTGATCGCCATGTTGCGCTTGTGATGACGGAATACTTCCACCACCGGCACGGAGACACGTTCGGCCTTGTCGATCGCCTTCTGGAATTCGGGCGTCTCGGTGATCGACAGCCGCACCCACAGGCCGATCGCGATCAGCGCGATCGAGGCGATGAACGGGATGCGCCAGCCCCAGTTGAGCAGCGCGTCCTGCGACATGAAATGCAGCAGCAGCCAGAACACACCCGAGGCCAGAAACAGCCCGACCGGCGCGCCGAGCTGCGGAAACATGCCGTACCAGCTCCGCTTGCCGTCGGGCGCGTTCTCGGTGGCGAGCAGCACCGCGCCGCCCCATTCGCCGCCCAGGCCAAATCCCTGGCCGAACCGGCACAGCGCCAGCATCAGCGGCGCCAGCACGCCGATCTGTTGGTAGCCCGGCAACAGGCCGATCACCACCGTCGAAATCCCCATGGTCAGCAGCGCCGCGACCAGCGTCGTCTTGCGGCCGACCTTGTCGCCGAAATGGCCGAAGATGATGGCGCCGAGCGGACGGGCGAAGAACGCGATCGAGAACGTCGCGAACGACGCCAGCAGCGCCGTCATCGGATCGCTGTTGGGAAAGAACAGCGTCGGAAACACCAGCACCGCGGCGGTGGCGTAGACGTAGAAGTCGAAGAACTCGACCGTGGTGCCGATCAGGCTCGCCAGCAACACCTGCGCGGGTGAGTTCAACGGTTTGCCGCGTCCGGCCGCGGTGGCCGGGGGCACGAAATTGGTGGCGTCCATGAGTGCTGATCCGTCGGATGCGGTTTCGCCCGCATCTGCGTGCGGTCAACCAGGAGAGGCAGCGACTTACCGCAATATTCCGCGCCGGCCAACCGCATCGCCGCCATGCCGCCCATGTCCCACGGGCGGGCCGGGGCGATTTCAGGGAGGCTGATGACCCTGCCTTAGGATCGACAGCAAGGCGGTAGGCCTTACACGGCGCGGCCCTGGCAAGCCGGTCAATACAGCTAACCAAGGAGGGCGGTGCCTGAATACTCCTCATTCAGCCTCCGCAATTGGGGCTTGCGTTGGCTTTGTACCGACGTATACTTTGCGATACAAAGTGAGGTGGGGCATGCGCGATCTCGACAAGGCCTTGGCTGACATCTTCGCCATTCGCACCCAGATCGCTGCGGGCACGGCGTTCCGTGGCTACGGCCCGGCTGCACTGGCGGGTACCGCCGGCCTGGCTGTGGTCACCACGATCGTGCAGTCGCTCTGGCTCGACGACCCGAACAGCCAGCTGCTTGCGTTCTTCTCGGGCTGGATCGCGACCGCGCTGTTGTCCGCAAGTTTGATCTGGCTCGAGATGCGGGCGCGTTCGCGGCGTCACCATTCGGGTCTCGCCGATGCGATGATCCATCAGGCGGTCGAACAATTCGTGCCCGCCGGCGTGGCGGGAGCCTTGCTCGGTGTGACGCTCTGGAAGTTTGCCCCTGGGACGCTCTGGATGCTGCCCGGCTTGTGGCATGTCCTCGTCGGCCTCGGGATTTTCGCTTCTGCTCGGATGCTGCCGCGCCCGGTGGCACTGGTCGGCGCATGGTACTTCGTCGCGGGATTTAGCGTGCTGGCGCTCAGCAGCGAAAGTGCGGCCGTCTCGCCGCTGACGATGGGTGTTCCGTTCGTGGTCGGTCAATTGCTGATGGCTGCCGTGCTGCGGTTTGCGTCGGGAGACGACGATGCCGAAGCCTGACACGAGCGCTGCACCGTTCTCCTATGAGGGGCTGGATCGTGTAATCCACGAGAAGGCGAGGCTGGGGATGCTGACCTCGCTGATGGCGCATCCGAAGGGGTTGGCATTCGCAGATCTGAAGAAGTTGTGCGGACTGACCGATGGCAATCTCAGTCGGCACCTTCAGGTGTTGCAGGAAGCCGGGATGGTCGAGGTCACCAAGGGATATGAGGCCAACCGGCCGCTCACGACCTGTCGTTTGACGAAGACCGGCCGCCGTCAGTTTCTCGATTACCTGGCCGTGCTGGAGCAACTCGTGCGCGACGCCGCCAAGGCGGCCGGTAGTAGCGATCCGCTGCCGACCGGACTTCAAACACGCCCTGCCTGAAATTCGTCACGCCTGAACTACGCCCCTTTTTTGCATGGAGACTTTGTGATGCAAAGTAATCTACATCCCAAACTACATGTCGGCATCATCATGGACGGCAACGGGCGATGGGCGACGCGGCGAGGGTTGTCGCGCCTGCGCGGGCATCAGGCCGGTGTCGAGGCGATCCGTCGCGTGGTGGAGGCCGCGCCGGAGCAGGGCATCGGCACGCTGACGCTGTTCGCATTCTCCAGCGACAATTGGCGACGGCCGAGATCCGAAGTCTCGGCGCTGATGGCGCTGTTGCGCTCGTACCTGGTGAACGAGGTCAGGCGTCTGGTCGACAACGGCATCCGCCTGACAGTCATTGGGCGTCGCGACCGTCTGCCGGACGGCATCGCCGCAACGATCGGACGTGCCGAAGCGGTGACCGCTGGTGGCGACGCTCTCAACTTGCGCATCGCCGTCGATTACTCGGCACGAGATGCGATCGTGAGTGCCGCTTTGCGTGCCGGCGGAATGGAAAATTGCAGCCGCGACACCTTTTCCGACCTCGTCACAGGTGGATCGAAGCTTCGCGACGTCGACCTCATCATCCGCACCAGCGGCGAGCGGCGGCTGTCCGACTTCCTGCTTTGGGAAAGCGCGTATGCCGAATTGTACTTCACCGACCGGATGTGGCCGGACTTCGATGCCGACGATCTCGCCGACGCCATGACGTCGTTCCACGGCCGCGAGCGCCGGTTCGGCGGCCTGCCATCTGCGAAACGCGATCTTTCGATCAGCGCCTAGGCGAAGGGACTCCGTGATGCGTATCCTTCTGGTCAACGTTGCCCATCCCGCGATCGGCAGCCGGATTCCGAGCGATCACTTGCCGCCGCTGGGCCTGCTCGCGATCGGCGGGCCGCTGATCGATGACGGCCACGACGTGCGTTTGCTCGATGCCGAGTTCGGCCCGATATCGACCGCGCAGATCGTCGAACAGGCACGCGACGTCCGTCCCGATGCGGTGCTGTTCGGCCATTCCGGGTCGACCTCCGGCCACCCGGTCATCGCCGAAGTCGCTCAGGCGATCGCGCATGCCATTCCCGGCGTAGCCATCGTCTACGGAGGCGTGTTTCCGACCTACCACTGGCAGGAGATCCTCGACGCCGAGCCGTACGTCACGGCTATCGTGCGTGGGGAGGGCGAGGAGACGGCGCGGCGTTTAATGACCGCGCTCGATGGTGGCGATGATCTCGCGGGCGTCCGTGGGATTGCCTACCGCAGAGCCGGGCAAGCCTGCGCGACGCCGCCGGCCGTAGTGATCGGCGATCTCGACGCCTATCGGATCGGCTGGGAGCTGATTGACCACGCTCGCTACAGCTATTGGGGCGGACTGCGCGCCGTCGTGGTGCAGTTCTCGCGCGGCTGCCCGCATCTGTGCAGTTACTGCGGACAACGCGGCTTCTGGACGCGCTGGCGGCACCGCGATCCGGTGCTGTTCGCCAAGGAGCTCGCGCGGCTGCATCGGGAGCAGGGCGTCAAGGTCGTCAACTTTGCCGACGAGAACCCGACGGTGTCGAAGAAGGTCTGGCAGACGTTCATCGAGGCGTTGATCGCGGAGGAGGTCGATCTGATCCTGGTGGGGTCGACCAGGGCCGACGACATCGTCCGCGACGCCGACATTCTGCATCTGTACAAGCAGGCCGGCTGGGATCGCTTTCTGCTGGGGCTGGAGAACACCGACGACGCCACGCTGGCGCTGATCCGCAAGGGTGCGGCGACGACCACCGATCGGGAGGCCATCCGTCTGCTGCGTCGGCACGGCATCCTGTCGATGGCCACCTGGGTGGTCGGCTTCGTCGAGGAGACCGACCGCGATCACTGGCGCGGGCTGCGCCAGCTACTGTCCTATGATCCCGACCAGATCCAGATGCTGTACGCAACGCCGCACCGCTGGACGCCGTATTTCGGCCAGGCCGCCGAACGCCGGGTGATCACGACCGACCGGCGGCACTGGGACTACAAGCATCAGGTCCTCGCCAATCGCAACATGCCGCCGTGGCGCGTCCTGCTCTGGTTCAAGTTCACCGAGGTGGTGCTTCAGGCCCGCCCGAAGGCGCTGTGGCGCACCTACTTGGAGCGCCGCCGGCGCCTGCGTCACGCGATGCGATGGTACACGCGGATCGGACGCCGGGTCTGGCCCTACGAGATCTGGCAGTTCCTGCGAACCCAGCATTTGAAGATCGGACCGACCGTCGGTGAATTCTGGGGTGACGGACAAGCGGTCGACGAAAACGCGATGGCCACATCGCGGCCACGACGCCAGCTTCCCAATCAAAGCGCCGCCTGAGTGGGGTGCGTGACGGACGGCGCTCCAGCGGCCCAGGCCCATATCCGTAATTCGCATAAGGTATATTATGGAATATCATTATTGATCTGGATTGTCAGTACCTTGCGCGGGCATGCGAATATTGGCGCGACTTGCCACTGCTCGGCGCGCACGGTGCATCACACGCCGCAACGCGGCGCGCTGCGCTGTCGTAGGATGGGTTGAGCGCAGCGAAACCCATCGACCACGTGCACGGCACTTGATGGGTTTCGCTGCGCTCAACCCATCCTACGCACTGTGTCTGGCCCGCCGATCCGGGACCCCGGTTCTTTGACGTCCATCCGAACACGAACTGCCGGCTCTGTGTCTGGCTTCCCCAGAAACCGGGGCCCCGGATCGGCGGCGCGTTGCGCCTTGTCCGGGGCACGTGGCTTGGGCCGATTGCCTAAGCACGCGGCTGGACAACTCCGGTGGCGGCCGTCCGCCAGCCGGAAATCGCTTGACCGGCTGGGCCGAAATGATGACCAAAGGCGCGTCGACTTTTCGGGTCTGGTCGAACACAAAAAAGACGGGTCAAGGAGGAAGCGAAGATGAGCGTGTCACGCAGGATGGTGTTGAAGGCTTCGGCGGCAGCGGCCGTTGTCGGCGGCGTCGGGGCGCCGTGGGTGGCGCGCGCGGCGGAGGCCGAGTTCGTCTACAAGTATGCCAACAACCTGCCCGACAGCCATCCGCTCAACGTCCGCGCCCGCGAGATGTCGGCGGCGATCAAGGCCGAGACGGGTGGCCGGTTCGACCTCCAGGTGTTCCCGAACAACCAGCTCGGCTCCGACACCGACGTGCTGAGCCAGATCCGCTCAGGCGGCGTCGAGTTCTTCACGCTGTCCGGCCTGATCCTGTCGACGCTGGTGCCGGCAGCCTCGATCAATGGCATCGGCTTCGCATTCCCGGACTACGACACGGTCTGGAAGGCCATGGACGGCGAACTCGGCGCCCATGTCCGCGGCGAGATCAACAAGGCCGGCCTGATCGTGATGGACAAGATCTGGGACAACGGCTTCCGCCAGACTACGTCGTCGACGCGGCCGATCAACGGTCCCGAGGACTTCAAGGGCTTCAAGATCCGCGTGCCGGTGTCGCCGCTGTGGACCTCGATGTTCAAGGCGTTCGATGCGGCGCCCGCCTCCATCAACTTTAGCGAAGTCTATTCGGCGCTGCAGACCAAGGTGGTCGAAGGCCAGGAAAATCCGCTGGTGCTGATCTCGACCGCGAAGCTGTACGAAGTGCAGAAGTACTGCTCGCTGACCAACCACATGTGGGACGGCTTCTGGTTCCTGGCCAACCGCCGCGCCTGGGAACGGCTGCCGGCGGACGTGCGCGAGATCGTCGCCAAGAACATCAACGCGGCAGCGATGAAGGAACGCGAAGACACCGCCAAGCTCAACGCCACCGTCAAGGAAGAGCTGACCGCCAAGGGCCTGATCTTCAATCAGCCGACGGTGACGCCGTTCCGCGACAAGCTGCGCAGCGCCGGCTTCTATGCCGAATGGAAAGGCAAATACGGCGAGCAGGCTTGGTCGCTGCTCGAAAAGTCTGTCGGCAAGCTGGCGTAAGCCGCGATGGCTGATGCCCCGGTCTCCGAACTGACGGCTGCCGAGCCGCTGGTGCTGCCGACGCGCCGATCGCTGATCGGCACGTTGGAGGCCGGGCTCGGCCGGCTGGTCGAAATCCCCGCGGCCATTCTGGTGGTCGCGGAGATCGTCGTGCTGTTTGCCGGCGTGGTGTCGCGCTACGTGTTTCACAGCCCGCTGATCTGGTCGGACGAGCTCGCCTCGATCCTGTTCCTGTGGCTGGCGATGTTCGGCGCGGCGGTCGCATTCCGCCGCGGCGAGCACATGCGGATGACCGCGCTGGTGGCAAAAGCGACGCCGCGGAGCCGGGCGTTTCTCGACCTGGTGGCGATCTGCGCCGCGCTGGCATTCCTGCTGCTGATCGCGGCGCCGGCCACCGAATACGCCTACGAGGAAAGCTACATCACGACGCCGGCGCTGTCGCTCGCCAACAGCTGGCGCGCCGCGGCGCTGCCGGTCGGCACCGGGCTGATGGCGGTGTTCGCGCTGCTGCGGCTGATCCGGTTCGGCGACTGGCGGCTGGTCGGGACAGCCGCCCTCACCGTCGCGCTGCTGATCGGCGTCTTCTGGCTGGCGCAGCCGCTGTTCAAGCCGCTCGGCAACATCAATCTGCTGATCTTCTTCGTCGGCGTCGCCGGGCTGTGCGTGTTCGCCGGCGTGCCGATCGCGTTCGGATTCGGCCTGTCGATCTACGGCTATCTGGCGCTGACGACGCGGACGCCGCTGATGGTGCTGGTCGGCCGGATGGACGAGGGCATGAGCCACCTGATCCTGCTGTCCGTGCCGCTGTTCGTCTTCCTCGGCCTGCTGATCGAGATGACCGGGATGGCGCGGGCGATGGTGGCGTTTCTCGCCAGCCTGCTCGGCCATGTCCGCGGCGGCCTGCACTACGTGCTGGTCGGCGCGATGTATCTGGTGTCCGGCATTTCCGGCTCCAAGGCTGCCGACATGGCGGCCGTCGCGCCGGTGCTGTTTCCGGAGATGAAGGAGCGCGGCGCGAAGCCGGGCGATCTCGTCGCCCTGCTCTCCGCGACCGGCGCACAGACCGAAACCATCCCGCCGAGCCTGGTGCTGATCACCATCGGTTCGGTCACCGGCGTGTCGATCTCGGCGCTGTTCACCGGCGGCCTGCTGCCCGGCGTGGTGCTGGCGATCACGCTGTCGACGCTGGTGTGGTGGCGCTATCGCGACGAGGATCTCAGCCACATCAAGCGCGCCAGCCGCGCCCAGATCGGCAAACTGCTGATCATCGCCCTGCCCGCATTGGCACTGCCGTTCGTGATCCGCGCGGCCGTGGTCGAAGGCGTCGCCACCGCCACCGAGGTCTCGACCATCGGGATTGTCTATGCGGTGCTGGCCGGCCTGCTGATCTATCGCAAGTTCGACTTCAAGCGGCTGCTGCCGATGCTGATCGAGACCGCGGCGCTGTCCGGTGCGATCCTGCTGATCATCGGCACCGCCACCGGCATGGCCTGGGGCCTGACGCAGTCCGGGTTCTCCCGGTCGCTGGCGACGGCGATGACCGGCCTGCCCGGCGGCCCGCCGACCTTCCTGGCGGTGTCGATCGTCGCTTTCGTGATCCTCGGCAGCGTGCTCGAAGGTATTCCGGCGATCGTGCTGTTCGGCCCGCTGCTGTTTCCGATCGCCCGCGCCGTCGGCATTCACGAGGTGCATTATGCGATGGTCGTGATCCTGGCGATGGGCATCGGATTGTTCGCACCGCCGTTCGGCGTCGGCTATTATGCGGCCTGTGCGATCGGCCGGGTCGATCCGGCCGAGGGCGTGCGCCCGATCTGGGGTTATCTGCTGGCGCTGATGGTCGGCCTGATCATCGTCGCGGCGGTGCCGTGGATTTCGATCGGATTTCTGTAGCGGCGTCGCGGGCTCGGACGGAGCGACGCCACGTCAAGTGAGAGGTGGTCATGAGCGCTCCCCAGGGTCATTACAGCATCGGGCTCGACAAGACGCCGGCCAACTACGTGCCGCTGTCGCCGCTGAGCTTTCTCGAGCGCTCCGCCAACGTCTATCCGGACCTCACCAGCGTGGTCTATGAGGGGCGGCACTACACCTGGAAGGAAACCCGCGCGCGCTGCCGGCGCTTCGCCTCGTGGCTGGTGCGCAGCGGCATCGGCCGCGGCGACACCGTGGCGGTGATGCTGCCCAACGTGCCGGCGATGGTCGAGGCGCATTTCGCGGTGCCAATGGCCGGCGCGGTGCTGAACGCGCTGAATATCCGGCTCGACGCGCCGGCGATCGCGTTCCAGCTCGAGCACGGCGGCGCCAAGATCATTCTGGTCGATCCGGAATTTTCGGCCGTGATCGCCGAGGCACTGAAGCTGATGAAATCGCCGAAGCCGCTGGTGATCGACGTCGACGACAAGATGTTTCCCGGCAGCCATCGCATCGGCGAACTCGAATACGAATACGCGGTCGCGTCCGGCGATCCGTCGTTCACCGGCGAGCGGCCGCAGGACGAGTGGGACGCGATCTCGCTCGGCTACACGTCCGGCACCACCGGCAATCCCAAGGGCGTGGTGACGCATCACCGCGGCGCTTATCTCAACGCCGTCAGCAACATCCTTGCGGCCAATCTCGGCGCCCATCCGGTGTATCTGTGGACGCTGCCGATGTTTCACTGCAACGGCTGGTGCTTCCCGTGGACGCTGGCCGCCGCCGCCGGCGTCAACGTCTGCCTGCGCAAGGTCGATCCGGCCAAGATCTTCGAACTGATCCCCAAGCACGGCGTCACCCACATGTGCGGCGCGCCGATCGTCTTCAATGCGCTGATCAACGCGCCGGACGCGCCGAAGGGCGCGGCTGCCAAGCCGGTCGTCGGCCTGATCGCGGGCGCGGCGCCGCCGGTGGCGGTGCTGGCCGGCGCCGAGACCATCGGCATCAAGCTGACCCACGTCTACGGCCTGACCGAAGTCTATGGCCCCGCCTCGGTCTGCGCCGAGCAGCCCGGCTGGGACGATCTCAGCGTCGCCGAGCGCGCCCAGCTCAAGCGCCGGCAGGGCGTGCCCTACCCACTGCAGGAAGCCGTCACCGTGCTCGATCCCGAGACGATGCGGGAAGTGCCGCGCGACGGCGAGACCATCGGCGAGGTGATGTTCCGCGGCAACATCGTGATGAAGGGCTATCTCAAGAACGAGAAGGCCACCAAGGAAGCCCTCGCCGGCGGCTGGTTTCACACCGGCGACCTCGGCGTGCTCGACGCCGAAGGCTACGTCATCATCAAGGACCGCTCCAAGGACATCATCATCTCCGGCGGCGAGAACGTCTCCTCGGTCGAGGTCGAGGACGTGCTATACAAACACCCCGCGATCCTGTTCGCCGCCGTGGTTGCCAAGCCCGATCCGAAATGGGGCGAAGTCCCCTGCGCCTTCGTCGAGCTGAAGGATGGTGCGAACGCCTCGGAGGCCGAGATCATCGCCTACTGCCGCGAACACCTCCCCGGCTTCAAGACCCCGAAGACCATCGTGTTCTCGGCGATCCCCAAGACCTCGACCGGCAAGATCCAGAAATTCATGCTGCGCGATCAGGTGAAGTCGGCGAAGGCGATCAGCGAGTAGTACGGGCGGTCGCCCTGCCCCGCTGGCGCTGAGTGCGGCAGCGTGCTGACGGCGCTTCGTAGCAGTGAAGTCGTATAGTCGATGACGCGCGCCGTCATTCCGGGGCGCGCCATCGGACGGCCTCCAGCGGCCGATGGTGCGAACCCGGAATCTCGAAATTGGTGCGCGAGGCGTCGGCCGCGCTGTGCCCGTGGCAGATTCCGGGTTCGCTCGCTGCGCTCGCGCCCCGGAATGACGGGGCTGAGGTGGTGGCGCGATTGAAATGTGGCACGACCTGAAATCGAAACGTGCTCGACTTCGAACTCGTGAAGTTGCGTCGAGGATCGCACTTCCATCCTCTCAACCCGCACCGTCGTTCCGGGGCGCGAAGCGAACCCGGAACCTCGAGGTTGGTGTGCGAGGCATCGGCCGCGCTGTGCCTGTGGCAGATTTCGGGTTCGCTCGCTGCGCTCGCGCCCCGGAATGACGAGGCCAATGGTGTGGTGGCTGCCCGCTCAGGCCCGTTTGCCCTGCCTGCCAAGGTCGGCTGGTCCACGGTCGGCATGCTCCATGCGATGATGCTGCATGCGGAGTTGGGCGAGGCCGACGGCGCGTCCGAGGTCGTTGGCCGGCACCGGCCGTGCAAAGTAGTAGCCCTGGAACGTCGAGCAGCCCCGCGTCAACAGGTGCCGCACCTCCTCCTCGCGTTCCGCGCCTTCGGCCAGCACGTTGATGCCGAGGCCCCGTGACAGCGCAATCAGCGCGTCGCAGATCGCCTGGCTCTCGCCCGAGCTGTCGACGTGATGGACGAACTCGCGATCGATCTTGAGCTTGTTGAACGGCAATTTGCGCAGATAGCTCATGCTGGCGTAGCCGGTGCCGAAATCGTCCAGCGCGATGCCGACGCCGAGATCGCGGAGCGCCGTGAAGACCCGGCGGGTGTGCGCATGGTCGGCCATCGCCGCCGTCTCGGTCAGCTCGATCTCCAGCCGGTCGGGGCTGATCCCGGCGGCCTCGATCGCGCCGCGCACATGCGGGACCAGATCCTTGTCGAGAAACTGCCGGGCCGACAGATTCACCGCGAGGCGGATGTCGCCGAGTTCGGAGCGCGCCCACTCCCGGATCTGCGTGCATGCGCGCGACAACATCCACAGGCCGATCGGCCGGATCAGGTCGGTGGCTTCGGCGAGCGGAATGAACTCGGCCGGCGAAACCATGCCCCGCTCAGGATGGTGCCAGCGCAGCAGCGCTTCGGCGCCGACCACGCTGTGGCTGTCGAGATCGACGATCGGCTGATAGTTCAGATCGAGCTGGCCGTCCGGCAATGCGCGACGCAGATCATGCTCCAGTTCGAAGCGCGACCGCGCGGCCCTTGTCGCTGCCGCCGAGTGCAGCACCAGCGGCATCGCCGGGCCACTCTGGGTCGCCGCGGCCGCAGCCGCGTCGAGCAGATTCTCGGCGCTGGCGCCGTCGGCCGGATGGAACGCGAGGCCGGATTGCAGAAACGGGTCGAGCACGATGCCGCCGAGCGCAAACTCACCGGACGACGACTTGACCACGTCGCGAATACGGAATCCCAGTGCCGCCTGGCTGTCAGCATTGGTGTCCGTCGTCCCCAGGATCGCCAGTTCGGCGCGGCCCGGGCGCGCGAGCATCTTGCCCTCAGCGACGAACGAGCCGAGCCGCCGGGCCAGGATCGCCATCGCGCGTTCGGCGGCGCTGTTACCATAGGCGTTCGTGACGCGCGCATGATCGGCGAAGCGGACCACCGCCAAGGCCACGCCGGAGCCCTGCTCGATTGCCTGGGCGGTCGACGCAAGCAACTGCCGGCGGTTGGGTAGCCCGGTCGCTTCGTCGACGTGTTCGAGGCGGTCGAGCGTGGTTTCGAGATGGTCGATCGTCTCGGCCGCGCAGGCCATCAGCCGGCCGGCCTCGTCGGTGTAGTGGCGCGGCAGCTTGCCGAGGTTGCGGTCGCAGCGGAAGCCCTCGAGCGCCTGCGCGGTCAGCAGCACCGGGCTTAACAACTTGCTCAGCACGAACAGAGTGAGGCCGCTTCCGAGCAGCGTCGCCAGCAGCGTCACTACCAGGGTGTCGACGAACTCTCCCCAATGTTCGGCGTTGAGGGCGGCGATATAGAGCACGACGACGACCAGCGGAACGTGGATGCCGAGGAAAGCGACCAGCATGATCTTCAGCCGGTAGCTCAATGCACCTAATCGAGACATCTGATCGTATAGCCAAAGGTCAGGCACACCGGCCTCCGTGCACACTACGCATCTCGCTTAGTATGCAGGGACAATGTATTAGCAAAGTCCGAATGACGTGTGTGCAACCCGCGCACCGCGCCGACGTACCACGCTTCGTGGTACGCGAGGTCGGCGGATAAAGCTCGTACTACGCGAAAAGGCTCTTGAATCAACATCAAATGATCAACCGGGAACTACGCGTGTGGTTCCTTCCAGGAACCCCCATGCCGCATTCTCACGGTGTCATTCCGCGACCCAGAGGTCAGCCCACAACTTCCAGTCGCATTCCGTCGAACCCTGGTACGACACCCGCCGGTAGCTCTTTGCGCAGCGTCTCGTAGTCGATGTCGGCGTGCATGTTGGTAATCACCGCGCGCTTCGGCTTGAAGCGATCGACCCATTTCAGCGCGGCTTCGATGTTGAAGTGGCTGCCGTGGTGCTTGTAGCGCAGGCCGTCGATGATCCAGAGGTCGAGGCCTTCGAGACGCGGAAAGCTGTCGGCCGGAATGTCGTGCACGTCAGGCGTGTAGGCGGCGCTGCCGATGCGATAGCCGAGCGCCGGGATGTCACCGTGCTGGACCAGGAACGGCGCCAGCGTCAGCTCGCCGCCTGCCCCTGCGATGCTGCGGGTTTCGCCGGCCTCGATCGAATGCGCATCCAGGATCGGCGGATAGGAGCTGCCGGGGGGCGTCTCGAAACAATAGGCGAAGCGCAGCAGCACGTGATCGGCGGTCGACTTGTTGAGATAGACCGGAATGCGCCGCCGCATCGCCATCACCACCGAACGCAGATCGTCGATGCCGTGGGTCTGGTCGGCGTGCTCGTGGGTGAGGAAGACGGCGTCGAGATGATCGACGTCGGCGTCGATCAGTTGCTCGCGCAGATCCGGCGAGGTGTCGATCAGCACACGGGTGATACCGTCCGGCGTGACGCGCTCGGCGAGCAGCGAGCAGCGGCGACGACGGTTCTTCGGGTTGGACGGATCGGCGGCGCCCCAGCCGAGTGCGGGGCGTGGTACGCCGGCGGACGAACCCGAGCCGAGGATGGTGAGCGTCAGCGTCATGCGGCCTCCGTCGCGGAATGGATCAGGCGGCGGCGGGCGCCGGCACCTTGCCGAACAGGCGGAAGAAGTTCTCGGTCGTCTGCCGTGCGATCTCGTCCGGCGTCACGCCGCGGACCTCGGCCAGCACCTTGGCGGTCTCGACCACATAGGCCGGCTCGTTGCGCTTGCCGCGATATTTGCCGGGCGCCAGATACGGCGAGTCGGTCTCGACCAGCACGCGGTCGGCCGGCAGTTCGGCGGCGAGGTCGCGCAGCGCCTGCGATTTCTTGAAGGTCAGGATGCCGGTGAAGCCGATCAGCAGGCCGAGATCGATCGCCTGCAGCGCGAGGTCGCGGCCGCCGGTGTAGCAATGCAGCACCGCGCGAAACGCGCCCTTGCCCATCTCGTCTTCGAGGATGCGGCCGCAATTCTCGTCCGCCTCGCGGGTGTGGATCACAAGCGGCAGTCCGGTTTCGCGCGCCGCGGCGATGTGGGTGCGGAAGCCCCGCTCCTGCGCATCGCGCGAGCCGTGCTCGTAGAAGTAATCGAGCCCCGCCTCGCCGAACGCCACCACTTTCGGATGCTGCGCCAGCTTGACCAGCTCGTCGGCGCTGATGCCGTCTTCTTCGTCGGCCTGGTGCGGATGGGTGCCGACCGAGCAATAGACGTTCGGGAAGCGGTCAGCGATCGCCAGCAGCTCCGGAAGCCGCTTGACCCGAGTCGAGATAGTTACCATCCGCCCCACCCCGCTCGCCTCGGCGCGGGCGACGATGCCGGCGAGATCTTCGGCAAAGTCGGGGAAGTCAAGATGGCAGTGGCTATCGATCAGCATGCTACGCAGTCGCCGGCTCGACATAGCGTGGGAAGATCGGCGCCGGCGCCAGCAGCGGCGTGCCCGGCACGATCCGCGTCGGCAGCGCCGCGAAGTCGCGCGCGTCCGCGGCGACGCCGAGGATGTCGAGCAGCTTCGCCGCCGAGCCCGGCATCACCGGCTGCGCCAGAATGCCGACCTGCCGGAGCACTTCGGCGGTGACGTACAGCACCGTCTTCTGCCGCGCCGGATCGGTCTTGGCGAGCGCCCACGGCGCTTCGCCGGCGAAGTAGCGGTTGGCTTCCGCCACCACCGCCCACACCGCGTTGAGCGCGTGATGGATCTGCTGCGTCGCCATCGCGCTGCGCGCCTGCGCGACCATGCCGTCGGCCATCGCCAGCATCGCCTTGTCGGCCTCGCTGAACTCGCCATGCGCCGGCACCTGGGCATCGCACTGCTTGGCCACCATGGTCAGCGAGCGCTGCGCCAGATTGCCGAGATCGTTGGCGAGGTCGGCGTTGATGCGGTTGACGATCGCCTCGTGATTGTAGCTGCCGTCGGAGCCGAACGGCACCTCGCGCAGGAAGAAGTAGCGCACCTGATCGACGCCGTACTGGTCGGCGAGATTGAACGGGTCGACGATGTTGCCGACCGACTTCGACATCTTCTCGCCCTTGTTGAACAGGAAGCCGTGGGCGTAGACGCGCTTCTGGATCGGAATGCCCGCCGACATCAGGAAAGCAGGCCAATACACCGCGTGGAAGCGGATGATGTCCTTGCCGATGACGTGGACGTCCGCCGGCCAGTAATGCCAGTTGGCGTCGCTCTCGTCGGGGAAGCCGACGCCGGTGATGTAGTTGGTCAGCGCGTCGACCCAGACATACATCACGTGCTCCGGATCGCCCGGCACCTTGACGCCCCAGTCGAACGTGGTGCGTGACACCGACAGATCCTTCAGCCCGCCCTTGACGAAGCTGACCACCTCGTTGCGGCGCGCGTCGGGGCCGATGAAGTCCGGCTGGTCTTCGTACAGCTTGAGCAGCTTGTCCTGATAGGCCGACAGCTTGAAGAAGTAGCTCTTCTCCTCGACCCACTCCACCGGCGTGCCCTGTGGGCCGCGGCGCACCTGGTCGTCACCGACGACGGTCTCGTCCTCGGCGTAATAGGCCTCGTCGCGGACCGAGTACCAGCCGGCATAGCTGTCGAGATAGATGTCGCCATTGGCCTGCATCCGCTTCCAGATTTCCTGGACGGAGCGGTGATGCTGCTCTTCCGAGGTGCGGATGAAGCGGTCGTAGGAGATGCCGAAGCGGTCGTCCATGTCGCGGAAGCGGCCGGCATTGCGGGCGGCGAGCTCCGCCGGTGTCAGGCCTTCGCGCTGCGCGGTCTGGATCATCTTCAGACCATGCTCATCCGTGCCGGTCAGGAAGAACACGTCCTTGCCGTCGAGCCGCTGGAATCGCGCCAGCGCGTCGGTCGCGATCGCCTCATAGGCGTGGCCGATATGCGGCGCGCCGTTCGGATAGGAGATCGCCGTGGTGATGTAGAATGATTGTCGCTGCGCCATGTGCGCGGCCGCCTTTCAATAGATCGATCGTTTGAGCGGCGGCGAGGACCATCAGCCGGCAGATCACGGCCGAAACGGCGTCAGCGCACCGCCTCCGCGAGCTGCCCGAACACCGAGAAAACCAGCGGCTTGCGCTCGAGATTATAGGCTTCGGTGTCGCGCGCGGCGCGGCCGATCTTTTCCCACACCTCCGCCAGCCGTGCAAGGCGCGGCAGTTCCGCATTGGCGTCGGGCGTGCGCAGCCGGCCGGCCACCCAGCGGTCCACGCTATCCACGAAGGCCTGCAGGGTCGCGCGGTCGGTACCGCCGATCGCCTCGCCAAGCGCATGCAGCGCGCGCGGATCGACATTTGGCAGGCTGTCGAGCAGCGCGGTCGTCTTCTGGTGCAGCGTCAGCGCGTCGCCGCCGAGCAGCGTCAGCGCGCGCGACACGCTGCCCTCAGACGCGGCCGCGGCGTCGGCAAGTTTAGGATCGCCGGCCTCGAGATCGGTCGCAGCGACTGCGGCCCGGATGACGTCGTCGGTCGACAGCGATCGCAGCATCAGCTTGCGGCAGCGGGACAGGATGGTCGGCAGGACGCGCGCCGGCGAGTTGCTGATCAACAGAAACAGCGACCGCTGCGGCGGCTCCTCGATCACCTTGAGCAACGCGTTGGCCGAGGACGCGTTGAGATCGTCGACGGTATCGACGATGCAGACGCGCCAGCCCTCGACCGCGGCGGTCGAGCCGAAGAAGCCGATGGTCTCGCGTGACTCGTCGACGGTGATGACATTGCGCAGCACGCCCTTGTCGTTGAGCGAGCGCTCCAGCGTCAGCAGCCCGCCATGCGCCTCGGCCGCAACCAGGCGGACGATCGGATGCTCGGGATCGAGCGCCAGCGTCGCGGCGCCCTGCACGGCGTCCGATTGCGGATCGCGATGCGCGAGCACGAACCGCGCCATCCGGTAGGCCAGCGTCGCCTTGCCGATGCCCTGCGCGCCGCCGATCAGCCAGGCATGGGCGATGCGGCCGCTGCGATAGGCGTCGAGCAGCGCCTGCTCGGCGGCGGCGTGGCCGAACAGCGCCGTGGTCTCGCGCGGCGGGCGGGCGACGATGTCGGCGGAAACCTTGCGGGCGCTCATGCCGAACGCGCCTTGGTTTTGGCTTTGGCGCCAGACTTTGGTCGCGCTTTCGCGCCGGGCTTATCGGCCGGCGTGGCCCGTGGCCAGCCGAGCAAGCGCTCCTGTACCGCCCGCCAGATCCGATCGGCAACCAGCTTCGGCTCGCCTTCCGCGTCCACCAACACACAGCGCTCCGGCTCGGCCGTGGCAATCTGCCGATAGGCGTCGCGCAGTCGGCGATGGAAGTCGGTCGTCTCGCCCTCGAACCGATCGGGCGCCGCGGTGCCGCGACGTATCGCAGCACGCTTGAGCCCGATCTCGACCGGAATGTCGAGGATCACGGTGAGGTCCGGCTTCATCGCCCCGATGGTGACATCCTGCAGCGCGTTGAGCAGCGCCGGGCTGACGTCGCCGAGCTTGCCCTGATACACGCGGGTCGAATCGTAAAAGCGGTCGCATAACACCCAGACGCCGCGCGCCAGCGCCGGTTCGATCAGGGTGCGGACATGATCGTCGCGGGCGGCGGCGAACAGCAGCGCTTCGGCCTGCGAGCCGCCGATCAGGTGACCGATCCCGGACAGCAGCAGATGCCGGATGATCTCCGCGCCCGGCGAGCCGCCTGGCTCCCGTGTCACCAGCGTCTGCAGCCCGGACGTCTGCAGCCGATCGGCCAGCAGCTTGATCTGGGTCGATTTGCCGGCACCCTCGCCGCCTTCGAATGTGATGAAGCGGCCGCGGGATGAGGCGGTTTGGGGGCTTTGTTCAACCATTCTCAGAGCTTCGCCATGCCGGCGCGAAACGCCCCGATCACCAGTTCACTGGCGCCGTCCATGGCGCGTCGCATGGTCGAGCCGACCGGATTGGCCTCGGCGGCCTGCAGCGGGATTTCAACCGCCAGCGCGGGACCGCGCCATACCCGCACCACGCCGATCCGGCGGCCCGGCTCAACCGGCGCGGCCACCGGCCCGGTGTACACGACCCGCGCGATCAGCTTGTCGCTGCCGTTCTTGCGCACCATCACCCGCACCGGCTCGGCCGGCATCAGCGGCACGTAGCGCTTCTCGCCGCCGAACACCCGGGCGTAGCCCACGGTCGCGTCCGAGGCGAACAGCGCGCGCGATTCGAAATTGCGGAAGCCCCATTCCAGCAGCTTCTTGGCCTCGGTGGCGCGGTCGTCGATATCGTCGACGCCGTTGACCACCACGATCAGCCGCATGCCGTTCTGCACCGCCGAGCCGACCAGACCGTAGCCGCCGTCCTTGGTGTAGCCGGTCTTCAGGCCGTCGGCGCCCGGCATCAGATTGAGCAGCGGATTGCGGTTGGTCTGGCGGATCTTGTTCCAGGTGAATTCCTTCTCGCCGAACAGCTTGTAGTAGTCCGGATAGGTCAGGACGATGTGGCGCGCGAGCCGGCCGAGCTCGCGCACGCTCATCTTGTTGGCCGGGTCCGGCAGGCCGTTGGAATTCGCGAACGTCGACTGCGTCAGCCCGATCTCGCGCGCACGCTTGTTCATCCGCTCGACGAACGCCTGCTCGGTACCGGCGATGCCCTCGGCGAGCGCGATGCAGGAATCGTTGCCGCTCTGGATGATGGCGCCCTTCAGCAGATCATCGACCGCGACCTTGCTGTGAATTTCCGCGAACATCGTCGAGTTGCCGGCCGGCGCGCCGCCGCGGCGCCACGCATATTCGCTGATCTTGTATTCGTCGGTGAGCTTGATCTCGCCCTTGGTCAGCAGGTTGAAGACCAGCTCGACCGTCATCAGCTTCATCATGCTGGACGGCGGCCGCAGTTCGTCGGCGTTCTTCTCGAACAGCACGCTGCCGCTCTCGGCGTCGATCAGAATCGCGCTCGGCACGTCGGTGTCGTAGCCGCCGACGACTTCCTCTTTCTTGGCGCCCTGCACGCTCTGGTTCGCGGCCAGCACCGGGCCGGCGCCGACCGCCATCGCCAGCATGCCGGCCAGCAGCACGCGCCATGGCGATGCGGGACGCGAGCAAAGACGAAACGGCGACGTCAGCAGAGCCATAGAGCAACTTCCGGGAGCGGCTTCGGACCAGGGTGCGCGTGTCCCACACCAGGTCCGGACAGCATGTCGCGGGCCATTTTCGTTTGTGGTGACACAGGATCGATCCTATCGTGAGCGCCGCTGCGCTTCCACATAAACTCCAATCAATTCAGGGCGGAAACGGAATGGAATCGACGAGGACCGTCGCGGTCAACGGGATCGAATTGTTCGTGCGCGAGCGGGGCGAAGGTCCGCTGGTGCTGCTGTGTCACGGCTGGCCGGAGCTGTCCTATTCGTGGCGCCACCAGATCGGTGCGATCGCGGACGCTGGGTTCCGGGTCGTCGCCCCCGACATGCGCGGCTTCGGCCGGTCGAGCGCGCCGCAGCCGATCGAGGCCTACAGCATCTTCGATCTGGTCGGCGACATGGTGGCTCTCGTCGCCGAGTTGAAACAGACCAGCGCGGTGATCATCGGCCACGATTGGGGCGCGCCGGTCGCCTGGCATGCGGCGCAGTTCCGGCCGGATCTGTTCACCGCTGTCGCCGGCCTCAGCGTGCCGCCGCCCTGGCGCGGCAAAGGCCGGCCGCTCGAGCTGCTGCAGGCCGCCGGCATCTCGAATTTCTATTGGCAGTATTTCCAGACGCCCGGTGTCGCCGAGGCGGAGTTCGAACGTGACACTGCTGCGACGATGCGCGGAATGCTGTGCGGCGGCTTTGCCGATCCGGCGCGCTCGCTGTTCGTGCCGGAAGGTCGCGGCTTCATCGGCCGCTCCGCCGCCACGCTGCCGCTGCCCGACTGGCTGAACGAAGCCGACCTCGCCTTCTTCATCGAACAGTACAAGCAGAGCGGATTCCGCGGCGGCCTGAACTGGTACCGCAACATCGACCGCAACTGGGATCTGACCGCGCCGTGGCAAGGCGCGCAGATCCGACAGCCGGCGCTGTTCATCGCCGGCGCCAACGACCCGGTGATCTCCGACAAGATGAACGGCAAGCACGTCGCCGCGATGGAAAAGGTGCTGCCCAATCTCAAGCGGAAGCTGATTATCGAAGGCGCCGGGCACTGGATCCAGCAGGAGAAACCGGCCGAAGTGAATGCGGCGCTGATCGAGTTCCTGAAGCAGGTGAGCTGAGCGCTCACCAACACGCAGCTGACGCGACGAGGCACGAGCCTCTCCCCCCGTCATGCCCGGGCTCGTCCCGGGCATCCACGCCTTGCTGGCGGAAATGCAGGACAGGCGTGGATGGCCGGGACAAGCCCGGCCATGACGAAGGCTTCAATGTGGCAGTGACTATCGAACGTCCTCAGACGTGACCAAATTTATCGAGGCGGTCTAGTACAAACCCCGGGCCGACAGCAGGCTGCCGATCTCGTCCTTGGCGCGCGGCGCGCTTGCGACCGGCTGCGGCTCGGCCGACGCGTAGTTGCCGTCCTGGTCGTAGGACACGGCGCGGGTATTGCGGGCCAGGGAGCGGCCGCTGCTGCGCGAGCGCGAGGCGGAGATTTCCGAGGTGGCGCTGACCGAGGCGACGTCGACCGCAGTGTTGCCGAGGGAGTAAGGGCGCCCTTCCGGCATCGGAACGTCGCCACGAATGGCGTGGCTTGCGACTCCGCCACCCTGCATGTCAGGCACGAAGGCGCGGGCCGAAGCGATCCGCACCGAGGATGGCGCCGGCGCCGGCTCGTTCATGCGCAGGGTCGCCAGAAGCTGGCGGTCGTCGGAGCCTTCGAGCGGTGCCCGGCCGACATATTCGACCCGCACGCGGGCTGTGCCTTTGTGTTTGAATTCAAGAAGTTCGGCGGCTTTGTTCGAAACGTCGATGAGCCGGTTGCCGTGATACGGACCGCGGTCATTGATACGCACGACCAGCGAGCGGCCGTTGCTCAGATTGGTGACGCGCGCATAGGACGGAATCGGAAGGGTCGGATGCGCCGCCGACAGCGACGCCATGTCGAACACTTCGCCATTGGCCGTCAGCCGGCCATGGAAGTCGTTGCCGTACCAGGACGCCAACCCTTCGGCACGGTAGTTGGCGTCTTCCTGCGGGACGTAGACCCGTCCGGCGACCGTATAAGGCTTGCCGACCCGATAGGTGCCGCCGCCTTTGGGTACCGGCTCGCCCGGGCCGACGACGCGCGGGCTCGACGAAACACCGTATTTCGGATCGACGCGGCTGAGCGTACCGTTCTGGGCGCAGTTGGCCAGAGCCAGACACGCGCCTGCAGCGGCAACCGCTCGTGCGGCGCGGCTCAACGAATCTCGCTCGCGAGTCCCCATAGATCCCCAAATATCATGATCATGGTCTGCTGCCCAATTCGGACCTGCACGAGCCACGAGATCGCCACCACCCCACAACGGCAGCGAAGCGTGACCATATCGCAGAGCGAACAAGGCGAAAATGGGGAGACCGGCGGTATGGTTAATGCGGTGATACGTTTCGCGGGCCTCGCGACGCGCACGGCTGTGCTTGCGTCGCAGGCGATTTGACGGAATGCTCGGGCGACCGTGCAGAGGAATCGTCCGTGACCATCCCCGTTCTCGATCGCGTCCAGAACCGCAACGACCTCGCATGGGCGATCGCCGTCGGCGGCATCAGTACCGTGGCGTTCGGCGCCCTGCTCTACGCGTCCTGGCATTTTGCCGGCACGTTGTTCCTGATCTTCGCCGGCATCCTGTTCGGGGTCTTCCTCAATGCGCTGACCGACCTGCTCGGCAAAGTCGTCGGCGGCCCGCACGGTGCGCGCCTCACTCTGGTGTGCTTCCTGCTGGCGGCGGTGTTTGTCGGTATCGCGGCGCTCGGCGGCAGCACGATCGCCCAGCAGGCGACCGCACTGTCGGGCACGATCAAGACCCAGATCGTCAACGTGAAGACCTTCCTCGAGCGCCAGGGCGTCGACACCAGCTTCATGGAACTCAGTCCGGCCATCAACGCTGCGAATACTGCCAATGCCGGCAGCACCGCGGCCGAGCCGCAGCCGGCGCCGCAGCCGCGCAACCTGCCGAGCGCCGGCGAGATCGCCTCGGGCGGCGGCGCCATCGTCAGCCAGACGCTGAAGCTGATCCTCGGCACCATCGGCGCTGTCGGCAATTTCTTTATCGTGCTGTTTCTCGGCCTCGCCTTCGCGGCGCAGCCGGATGTCTATCGCCGCGGCCTCGAACGCGTCGCTCCGTTGCGCTATCGCCCGCAGGCCAGCGCCATCGTCACCGACACCGGCGACATGCTCAAGCGCTGGCTGCTGGCGCAGCTGATCACGATGACGGCGGTGTTCGCGGTGACGGCGACCGGGCTGACACTGATCGGGATTCCCGGGGCCTTCATCCTCGGCATTCAGGCCGGACTGCTGGCGTTCATCCCGACTGTGGGCGCGATCCTCGGCGGGCTGATCATCGTGCTCGCGGCGATCGCCTCGGGGTGGTTTGCCGTGGTCAGCGCCTTCGTCCTGTTCCTGGGCGTGCACGCGCTGGAGAGTTACATCCTGACGCCGCTGATCCAGCGTCAGGCCATCGACATTCCGCCGGCGACGCTGTTCGCGATGCAGATCCTGCTCGGCATCATCTTCGGCCTGTGGGGCCTGGCGATGGCACTGCCGCTGATGGCCATCGGCAAGGTGGTGATCAATCACCTCCGTGCCGAGAGCCCGGGACAGGATGTCGTGACGGCCGCGCCGCCGATCGTGCTGGCGTCTAGCCCGGAATCGTAACCACCGTGCTGGTGTGCTCGACCTCCGGCGGCGCCGCGAAGTAAGCGCTGACCAGGCCGCGCCATTCGGCGAAGTTCTCCGAGCCGCGGAAGTCCACCGTGTGGTTCTCCAGCGTTTCCCATTTCACCATCAGCCGGTAGCGCTGCGGCTTCTCGATCGAGCGATGCAGCTCGAAGCCGTGAAAGCCCTTGGAGCGGCCGAACGCGGCGCCGGCTTTGGCGACGGCGGCCTCGAAGTCGGCTTCGCTGCCCGGCTTGATGTCGATCTGGGCGATTTCGGTGATCATGCGCGCTCCCTTGCGTTTCGTGAGGCACGAGCCTTATCGCACCCCGCGCCGCAAATGAAGCCGGCCCCCGTCATTGCGAGCGTAGCGAAGCAATCCATGCCACGGGCGGGGCGTTGGATTGCTTCGTCGCTGCGCTACTCGCAATGAAGGCGACTTTTCGCGCCTTACGCGCCCATGCTGATCGCGTTGCGGACCACCACCTGCTGACGCGACTCGGGTTGCTGCGCGGCGCGGCGGCGGCCCTGCTCCAGCGACAGCGGCTCTTTGGCCGTCGCCACGACGCGATTTCGGCCGCCGCGCTTGGCCTGGTACAACGCGGTGTCGGCAGCGGCGAGCAGCACGTCGATTTCGATATCGGCCGGCCCGCCGGCGACCCCAATGCTGACAGTGGTGGCGATGGGGGCGCCGTCGATCTCGAGGCCACAATTCTGGAAGGCTTCGCGCACCCGCTCGGCGGCGGTCATCGCTTCCTCGACCGAGCACGGCAGCAGCGCGGCGAATTCCTCGCCGCCGATCCGACCACAGAGATCCGACATCCGCAGCGACCCGGAGACGACGGTGGCGAACAACTTGATGACCTCGTCACCGGCCGGATGGCCGAAGCGATCGTTGATAGACTTGAAGTGATCGAGATCGAAAATCATCACCGTGACCGGCCGGCCCGCCGCCCCTTCGCGCTCGATCATCCGCGCGGTGGCTTCCGAGAAGCCGCGGCGATTGAACAGCCCGGTCAGCGGATCCAGCGACGCCGCGGTCTTGTGGGCCCGCACGGTGCGCTCCGAGACCAGCATGAAGATCACGAACACGGTGCCGACGGCGTACAACACCAATTCGATCGCGAAGATCAGCACCCAGACGTTGTTGACGGCGTCGCCCCCCTGCATCGGCAGCAGCTCGGCCAACACGATCGGCAGCATCAGCACGGCGCCGTGCAGCAATGGCACCAGCATCGCCGCCCACGGCCGCTTCATGGTCTTGCGGCGCTCGGCGAACAGCTGCTCAGCGGTGAGCGCCGCATAGATCGCAACGATACCGGCGCCGATAGCGACGCGCAGCCAGCCGGATTCCGCCGGCAGGCTGAACACGGTCGCGAGCCAGGCGACGGCCCCCAGTACCAGCCCCGGCCAGATCGGCTTCAGACCGTGGAATACGCGGGCGGCATTCCACACCATGCCGCAGGCGATGAAACCAGCGCTGGCAAGCGCCAGCACGACGACGTCCGGCGCGACCAGTCTAAGAATCTGCCACTGCGCGACCGCCGCTGCTCCGAGCAGATAAGCGTATCCCCACCAATTCAGCGCCGGCAGTTTTTCCTGTCGGCCAAAGTAGAGAAGCATTCCCCCGAGTAGCGTGCAGATCAGCGTTGCAACCAGGAATAACGTCGAAAAATCGAGCGACATGATGCGAAGTCCAGGCAAGTCCAGTGAGCAGGCTGCAACGCGGGAGTGTTGTCGAGATGCCCCGTAACTTCCGCAATCTCGCTGCACCGCATTGAAATCGCGTATGCGAAACACGTCGCTTTTGAAGGCCTAGTTTCCGCAAATCTGATGCAAATTGCAGTATCAGCCGGGGGAAGTGACTGCGTGGCGCATCACAAACAAAAAGGGCGCCCCGAAGGACGCCCTTTCCGCAAAATCGAATGAAGCCAGATCAGCGCTTCGAGAACTGGAAGGACCGGCGGGCCTTCGCCTTGCCGTACTTCTTACGCTCGACGACGCGCGAGTCGCGGGTCAGGAAGCCGCCCTTCTTGAGGACGCCGCGCAGCTCCGGCTCGAAATTGGTGAGCGCCTTGGAGATGCCGTGACGAACCGCACCGGCCTGGCCGGACAGACCGCCGCCGGCGACGGTGCAGACCACGTCGTACTGGCCAGCACGCGCCGCGGCGACCAGCGGCTGCTGGATCATCATGCGCAGCACCGGACGGGCGAAGTAGACTTCCACTTCACGCGCATTGACGGTGACCTTGCCGGCACCCGGCTTGATCCAGACGCGGGCGACCGCGTCCTTGCGCTTGCCGGTAGCATAGGCGCGGCCCTGCTTGTCGACCTTCTTGGTGTAGGTCGGCGCGTCCGGAGCCGAAACTTTCAGCGACGAGAGCTGATCGAGGGACTGCATGGTTTCGGACATCTTATGCGGCCCTCATGTTCTTGCGATTCATCGCGGCGATGTCGACGGTCTCCGGCTGCTGAGCTTCGTGCGGGTGCTCGGCGCCCGCGTAGACGCGCAGATTGCCCATCTGGACACGGCCGAGCGGGCCGCGCGGAATCATCCGCTCGATCGCCTTCTCAAGCACGCGCTCCGGGAAGCGACCTTCGAGGATCGCCTTCGCGGTGCGCTCCTTGATGCCGCCGATGAAGCCGGTGTGGTGATAATAGACCTTGTTGTCGCGCTTGCGACCGGTCAGCACCACCTTGGCAGCGTTGATGATAATGACGTTGTCGCCGCAGTCGACGTGCGGCGTGTAAGTCGGGAGGTGCTTGCCGCGCAGCCGCATCGCGACCAGCGTGGCGAGCCGGCCGACCACGAGACCAGTGGCGTCAATAATGACCCACTTCTTCGTGACTTCGGCGGGCTTGGCCGAAAACGTCTTCATGAGAATTGATCCATGACAGGGGGAAATTCGGCGCAGGACGCCGGACTTGCGCGCTTGTAGATAAGCAGGGCGTTCGCGTCAATCCCCCAACATCCGGAAAAACCCTTCGATATCAGAGGGTTCTAATTATGGTGCAATAATACCGCCAAAAAGGTCAAGTCATTGGAATGGAGTAGGTCGACGTGACATGGGCAATCGGATCGGGCGACGTGCCGGACAGCAGCGAGACCTCACCGACGGCGAGCCGCTTGCCGAGCTTGAGCAGCCGCGCCACGGCGACCACATCCTGAGCGGGCTGGCCTTTCCGCAGGAAATTGATGTTGAGATTGGTCGTGACGGCGAGCGCGACCGGACCGATCGCCGACAGCAGCACGACGTACATAGCGAAGTCCGCCAGGGCCATCAGCGTCGGGCCCGACACTGTTCCACCCGGCCGCAGCATGCGATCGCTGTAGCGCTGCCGTAACAGGGACGTGCGACCATCGGCCGACTCGATCGAAATATCGCCGTGGCTGAACGCCTGCGGGAACTCGCGCTGTAGAAATTCCTCGAGTTCGGCTACGCTCATTCTCGCATGTGTCATGTCGTTCCCGCCCTGCTCTCGCTTCGACGGTTTTGTTACAATAAGGTGACGCTCGTTCCCAGCGCTGGATTCTCGTTCGGATGATTTCATGACAGCCTTGCCGGTCATTGCGACGCCGACTTCGTCGCCCATTCTGCTGCGCGAAACGATCGACGGCGGTGTTGCGGTGCTGACGCTGAATCGTCCCGCCGCGCGAAATAGTCTGTCGCTCGAACTGATCGCCGATCTGCAGGCCGCGCTCGATCTGATCGCGCGCGACGATGGCGTCCGCGCCGTGGTGATCGCCGCGAACGGTCCAGCCTTTTGCGCCGGCCACGATCTGAAAGAACTCACCGCGCATCGCAATGACGCCGACCGCGGTCGCGCCAGCTTCAGCCGGATCATGACCGCCTGCAGCACGATGATGCAGGCGATCGTTTTGTCGCCGAAACCGGTCGTCGCCGCCGTGCAGGGCATCGCCACGGCCGCGGGTTGCCAACTGGTCGCGAGCTGCGATCTCGCGGTCGCCTCCGAGCAAGCCGGCTTTGCCACGCCGGGCGTCGATATCGGCCTGTTTTGCTCGACCCCGATGGTTGCGCTGTCGCGCAACGTTCCGCGCAAGCAGGCGATGCATATGCTGCTGACCGGCGAACCCGTGCCGGCCGCCGAGGCGCATGCAATCGGCCTCATCAACAGCGTCGTGCCCCACGGCACCGAGCGCGACGCTGCGATCGCGCTGGCGCAGAAGATCGCCCGTAAATCCTCGCACACCATCAAGATCGGCAAGGAAGCGTTCTACAAGCAGGCCGAACTCAGCCTGGCCGACGCCTATCACTACGCCGCGCAAGTGATGACCGAGAACATGATGGCGCAGGACGCCGAAGAAGGCATCGGCGCGTTTCTCGAGAAGCGCGAGCCGGAGTGGAAGGACAAGTAAGTCCTCCTCGGCTCGTCATGCCCGGCCTTGTGCCGGGCATCCACGCCTTCGGGCGTTGACGTAGGAAGAAGGGCGTGGATGGCCGGGACAAGCCCGGCCATGACGACGTCAAACAGAACGGCAACTTGATGAACCACGACACCTACGCCGACACTTACATCCGCCAGATCCTCAACGGCGTGAAGACGATCGCGATGGTGGGCGCGTCGCCGCAGAATGTGCGGCCGAGTTACTTCGCGTTCAAATATCTCGCCGAGCGCGGCTACGACATGATTCCGATCAACCCCGGCCAGGTCGGCAAGAGCCTGCTCGGCAAGCCCTTCGTCGCGTCGCTGCGCGACATCGACCGGCCGATCGACATGGTCGACATCTTCCGCGCCTCCGCGCATGTGATGCCTATCGTCGAGGAATCGCTGGCCTTGGTGCCGCAGCCGAAAGTGATCTGGATGCAGCTCGGCGTTCGCAACGACGAAGCCGCGGCGCTTGCCGAGGCCGCTGGCGTCAAGGTGGTGATGAACCGCTGCCCGAAGATCGAGTACGGCCGGCTGTCGTCGGAGATCTCGTGGATGGGCGTCAATTCGCGGACGCTCAGCTCCAAGCGTGCCCCTGCCCCGATCAAGGGCATGCGTCTGTCGCTCGATCGTGCAAGTCTTGCGGGAGCCGATACCGCCGCGTCCGACCGTGCCGTGCGCGAGCGCGGCGATGGCAGCTAAGGGAGCGATCGCCGCCGAGCTTGCTTGACCTTCCGCCGGGTTGCGCTCAGATAACGCGAAATCATCAGCCCAATCGACGGAGGGATCGACCATGACCGAACGAAGCCCGGGATTTGCCACGCTCGCGATCCACGCCGGCGCGCAGCCAGATCCGACCACCGGGGCACGGGCGACGCCTATCTATCAGACCACGTCCTTCGTCTTCAACGACGCCGACCACGCCGCGTCGCTGTTCGGGCTGCAGGCCTTCGGCAACATCTACACCCGCATCACCAACCCGACGACCTCGGTGCTCGAGGAGCGCGTCGCCGCGCTGGAAGGCGGCACCGCCGCGCTTGCCACGGCGTCCGGCCACGCCGCGCAACTCGTCGCCCTGCAGCAGCTGCTGCAGCCCGGCGACGAATTCATCGCCGCGTGCAAACTCTATGGCGGCTCGATCAACCAGTTCACCCACGCCTTCAAGAGCTTCGGCTGGAACGTGGTGTGGGCCGATCCGGACGATCTGCCGAGCTTCCAACGTGCAGTCAGCCCGAAGACCAAGGCGATCTTCATCGAGTCGATCGCCAACCCGGCCGGCAGCATCACCGACATCGAGGCGATCGCCGAGGTTGCCCGCAATGCTCACGTGCCGCTGATCGTCGACAACACGCTAGCGACGCCCTATCTGATCCGCCCGATCGACCACGGCGCCGACATCGTCGTGCATTCGCTCACCAAGTTTCTCGGCGGCCATGGCAATTCGCTCGGCGGCATCATTGTCGACGCCGGCACCTTCGACTGGTCGAAGGATGGCAAGTACCCGATGCTGAGCGAGCCGCGTCCGGAATATCACGGGCTGAAGATCCAGGAGACGTTCGGCAATTTCGCTTTCGCGATCGCCTGCCGCGTGCTCGGCCTGCGCGATCTCGGCCCGGCGCTGTCGCCATTCAACGCCTTCATGCTGATGACCGGCATCGAGACGCTGCCGTTGCGGATGCAGAAGCATTGCGAGAACGCCAAGGCGATCGCCGAATTCCTGTCGACGCATAAAGCGGTGTCGTCGGTGAACTATTCGGGCCTGCCGTCGAGCAAGTACAACGCGCTCGCCCGCAAATACGCGCCGAAGGGCGCCGGCGCGGTGTTCACCTTCGGCCTCAAGGGCGGCTATCAGGCAGGCGTCGATCTCGTCTCCAACCTGAAGCTGTTCTCGCATCTGGCCAATGTCGGCGACACCCGCTCGCTGATCATCCACCCGGCCTCGACCACGCACAGCCAGCTCGACGACGCGCAGAAGACCGCTGCGGGTGCTGCTCCCGACATGGTCCGCGTCTCGATCGGCATCGAGGACAAGGAAGACCTGATCGCGGATCTCGACGAGGCGCTCGGCGGCTGACGCCGGGCGATGGCCGAAGCGGCCGGGAGGCGGCAATGAGTATCGGCCATCTGGAAATGCGCAGGATCGAGCAGCTCAGCAACACCATTTTCGGTGTTGCCATGACGCTGCTGGCCTATCAGGCGCCGCGTGAGAAATTCACCGGCGCCGATCCGCAGTGGCGCGAGATCTGGCACGTCTACGGCGCCTACATCTCGACCCTGCTGCTCAGCTTCATCGTCGCGGGGATGTTCTGGTACAGCCACCAGCGCCGCCTCGCCTATGCGTCGCACGGCAACCGCGCCGAGGTTGTGTTCAACCTGTTCTTCCTGCTGTCCATCATCCTGCTGCCGGTGACCTGCGGGCTGTACGGTAACAACTACGACTCGCCGAACGTCACGATGCTGTACAGCATCAATCTTTTACTGATCGCGCTGTTCAACACCGTGCTGTGGGCGATCGCCGCCGCGAAGCGAAACGACTGGCCGACGTTGCTGGCGCCGTCGTTTTCGCTGGTGCTGTTCATCGTCGCGCTGGCGGTGTGTCTGATCGACCCGCATTGGCCGAAATTCGTCTGGCCGGTCGCGTTTCTCACGCCGATCCTCAGCGCCTGGGTCGAGCGGCGACGAGGCCGCGATATCGGCGCCGATCAGCTTGGCTGACCGACCGGCACCGGCGCCGCACGTGGCGAGGTGTGCAGCCGCGGCACGGTGAGCCGTTCGACCTGCAGCACTGCCAGCGTCAGCACGACGATGCCGACCGCCTGATGCCCGAGCGCGAGCCCGATCGGCACCTCATGCAGCAGCGTCAGAATGCCGAGCAGCGCCTGCAGCGACAGCGCGCCGAACAGCCACAACGCTCCCGTCGCCACGCGCCCGGCCCGCGCCCGCACCGCATCGATCGCGTGCCAGGCCGCCAGCGCCCACAGCGCATAGGCCATCATGCGGTGATCGAACTGCACGGTGAGATGGTTGTCGAACAGGTTCTTCCACCACGGCGTCTCGAACCACAGCCGGTCCGCCGACGGGATCAGCGCGCCATCGATCAGCGGCCAGGTGTTGAACGTCCGCCCTGCCCGCAGCCCCGCGACCAGCGCGCCGAAAAACAGCTGTATCAGCGTCATCGCTAGCAGCGCGGTCGCGGTGATCTTCAGCCGCGCCGCAGCGACGACCGGCGCGCGATGCGACAACCGCCGCAGCGTCCAGACGATCGACGCGAAGATCACCAGCGCCAATGTGAGATGGATCGCGAGCCGCACCTGCGACACTTCGGTCCGCTGCGACAGGCCGGACGCCACCATCCACCAGCCGACCCCACCCTGCAGCGCGCCGAGCCCGAAGATCGCCCACAACGCCCGCTTCCACTCCGGGGCGATCGCGCCGCGCCACAGGAACCACAGGAACGGCAGCAGATAGGCGATGCCGATCACGCGGCCGAGCAGCCGGTGGCTCCATTCCCACCAGAAGATGGTCTTGAACTCGCCCAGCGTCATGCCGGCGTTGAGCTCGCGATATTGCGGGATCTGCTTGTAGCCGTCGAACGCGGCGTGCCATTGCGCATCGGTGAGCGGCGGCAGCGTCCCGGTGATCGGTTTCCACTCGACGATCGACAGCCCCGATTCGGTGAGCCGCGTCGCGCCGCCGACCAGCACCATCACGGCGATCAGCGCGGCGACCAGCATCAGCCAGACACGGACGGCGCGAATACGGGGCGGACGGACTGCCGCGGCTGCGGTCATAAAGCATACCTTGAACAGATTTTGGCGGACCTTATAGTCCGGCCGCATTCGCGCGCAAAGCGCCGCGAGGCCGCATCAAGCGCGTGTGACCGGGACCTGCCGACCGCTATGAACATCCGCACCCGAAAACTGATCGGAACCATCGTGCTGCTGGTGATCGCGATCGTCTGGTCGCTGACCGCAATGGCGATCGCGCAGGCGCCGGTGATCGCCGAATCAAGATGGCTGCAACTGATCTATTACGTGGTCGCGGGTCTCGGCTGGGTGCTGCCGGCGTTGCCGGTCGTCAGCTGGATGTCGCGGCCCGATCCTCAGTAGCGGCGCCCGAGCTGCGCCGCCGCCCCCGGCATCAAGCCCGACAATACCACGCGTAGCCCACGTAGCGACCGACGTCGGCCGTCCCAGGCGATCCGCGGCAGCAGCAGCGCCGACGCTCCCGGCCCGATCACGCCCGGAATCGATGTCATGGCGGAGGCATAGCCGGCCTGTGCCACCAGTTGCTCGTCGCGGCGGGTGAAGCTGCCGCGCTCGCCATAGGGATAGGCGAAGTGATTGGCCTCCTGGCCGAGCGCCGCATGCAGCACGGCGCGGCCCATCGCGATCTCGCGCTGTGCGGCGGCGTCGCCGATATTGGCGAGCCGCGGATAGTTCACCGTTGCGCTGCCGATCGTCACCCTGGGATCGGCCGCGAGCCGTGACAAATCCTCCCAGCTCATCACCGCCTCGCGCGTCAGCCGGCCGACGTCGACGCTGTAGCGTTTACACAGATCGTGGATCGCGGCGCTGAGATCCGCAGGCGGCAGCGCGCGCAGCCACGTCCCGAGAAAACGAAACACGCGATACTTGTCATCGGTGGCGGCGGTGTCGAAATGGCGTTCGGCATGATCGATCACCAGCGCGATGCGATCGTGGCCGGCGATCACTTGTTCCAGCGCCATCCACCACGCCTCGCCGAGTCCATCCGGAAATGCCGTCGGCGTGAATACTGCGAACGGCGCCTTGTGCCGCGCCAATACCGGATGGCCGTAAGTCATCAGGTCGCGCGATCCGCCATCGAACGTCAGGCAGACGAACGGACCCGGACCGCTCGGCAACGCCATTCGTTGCAGCACGTCGTCGAGCGAAATCACATCGCAGTTCCAGCGCCGCAACTTGCGCAGCAGCCGGTCGAGAAACTGCGGAGTCACTTCGCGACTGCGGAGCGGCTGGAACTTGTCTTTGCGGGTCGGCCGCACCCGCTCGAAGCGCAGGATCACGCCGCGTCCGCCTCCGCGGGCCTGGGCGAGGCGCGCGAGGCCGCTGAAATAGGCAAATTCGAATCCTGTCGACGCAAACCACCCATTCGCTGACAAGATTCGCCTCCGGGCGTGACGGCGCCCTCCTGCCCCGTTTCCTCAGGTACCATTACTGTTTGTTGATGTTTATTTGTAAAGGTCCGCGACTGCGAAAGTGATAAAACGTTAACCTCAGGGATCTCCGGATGGCGACGACGGCCGTGCTGAGCAAGGCACGATCCCCGACCGAGGCCACCTTGTCGGTGCAGCCCGGACGGATCGCACGCGTCGAAATCCTGCGCGACATGGCAGCGGCGGAACCGATCTGGCGGCTGCTTGAAGAGCCCGAACAGTTCTCGACCCCCTATCAACGCTTCGATCTTCTCAACGCCTGGCAGCGCCAGGTCGGCTGCGCCGATGGCATTGAGCCTTTCATCGTGGTGGCGAGCGATGCCGAGCGCCGCCCGATGCTGCTGATGCCGCTCGGATTGCAACGCCGGTTCGGCGTGCGCATCGCCAGCTTTCTCGGCGGCAAGCACCCGACCTTCAACATGCCGCTGTGGCGCCGCGACGTGGCGTCGATGGCGGATTCGCGCGACATCGCCGCGCTGATCGCCGGGCTGCGCGGCGTCCCGGACGGCGCCGACGTGCTGGCGCTGTGTCAGCAGCCGCTGCGCTGGCGCGACCTGTCCAATCCGCTGGCACTGCTGCCGAATCAACCCTCGGTCAACGACTGTCCGGTGCTGCGGCTCGAGCCCGGTGCGCCGGCGAGCGACCGGATCAGCAACTCGTTTCGACGCCGCCTGAAGAGCAAAGAGAAAAAGCTGCAGGCGTTGCCCGGCTATCGCTATGTGCAAGCGACCACCGACGCCGACATCGATCGCCTGCTGGATGCGTTTTTCCGCATCAAGCCGATCCGGATGGCGGCTCAGAAGCTGCCCAACGTGTTCGCCGAACCCGGCGTCGGGGATTTCGTCCGGCAGGCTTGCCACGCCGAGCTGGCGAGCGGCGGGCGCGCCATCGACATCCATGCGCTGCAGAGCGACGACGAGATGATCGCGCTGTTCGCCGGCGTCGCCGACGGTCATCGCTACTCGATGATGTTCAACACCTACACGCTGTCGGATGCGGCGCGCTACAGTCCGGGCCTGATCCTGATGCGGTCGATCATCGATCACTACGCCGAGCAGGGTTATCGCCGGATCGACCTCGGCGTCGGTTCGGACGATTACAAGAAGATGTTCTGCAAGGATCTCGAGCCGATCTTCGACAGCTACGTCGCGCTGTCCGCCCGCGGCCGCCTTCCCGCCGCTGCGATGGCCGCTGTGGCGCGCACCAAACGCGCCGTCAAGCAAAGCCCGGCGCTGAAGCGGATGGCGCAGAAGCTTCGCGGCGCCCTGCAACGCAAGGGCTCGGCTGCATCGGCTGACGAGTCAGCGAACTAACAACCCACGACCACATCTCGTCATGCCCGGCCTTGTCCCGGCCATGACGGAAGTGGATGTGCAACTGAGCCGATCGGGCGAGGCGCGCAGCGCGCACTCATCACGCCGCGACGGTGTGCCGGGAGGTCTTGGCCAGATCGGCCGGCCGGACTGTGGCGGTCAGCATCGTAACGTCGGAGAAGCCGACCGCTTTCAGTTGCTCGGCCATCCTTGCGCGGGCGTCGGCCGGCGTCGTCGGGGCCGGCACCACCACGGCCTGCGCGTCGGCGGTGAGGAGTTCGGCGGGCAGATCCGCCGCGGTCCCGGCGTCGAGCAACACGTGATCATAGACGCGTCGCAGCGCGTTCAGCGCCACGATCAGCCGTTGCGACTGCAGCAAGGTGCGGTCGAAGCCGGGGCGGCCCGCGATGACGAGGTGTAGAGCGCTGCTGCGATCGCGGGTGATCACTTGTCCGAACGACGCTTCGCCCTGCATCAGCTCGGCCAGCCCCGGCGCGGTCGGATCGGCGGACGCGGCCTTCAGCATGTCTGACGATTCCGACAGATCGATCAGCACCACCTTGGCATCCTGCGCCAGCCGACGCGCCAGCGTCAACGCGGTCGCGGTAACGTTGTCGTTCACGCCGGTGCCGAGCACGGTGACCTTGCGGGCCGCGTCGCCGGCCGTGCGCAGCCGCTGCGCCAGCGCGTCGAGATCGTCCTGTGCGGGCGCCGATTCGGCGACCTGCTCGCGCGGCGGCTCGGGGATCACGACGGGCTCGGTTATGACGGGCGCTGCTGGCGTGGTCACGGGCGCGGCTGCTGCAGCCGGCGCGACCAGCACCGGCTCAACCGCCGGTGTCGTCGCGACCACAGCGCGCGGCTGCGTCATGCGCAGCAGTTCGCCGGTCGCGATGCTGCCGGCGCTCAGCACCAGCGCCGCCAGCGTGGCGATCAGCACGATCGGCAGCTTCTTCGGATAGGCCGGCGTGTTCGACACGATCGCGCGCGAAATGATGCGGCCATCGGCCGGAGCCTGATCGATGGTCTCGCGGGTGGTCGCCTCGCGATATTTCGCCAGATAGGATTCGAGGAGATCGCGCTGCGCCTTGGCTTCACGCTCCATCGCACGCAGCTGCACGTCCTGACCGTTGGTCGAAGACGCCTGCTTCTTCAATTGCTCGAGGCTGGCGGTGAGACTTTCGACCCGGCCGCTGGCGATCCGCGCGTCGCTTTCGAACGAACGCGACAGCTTCATCGCCTCGTCGCGCAGCTGCCGATCGAGATCGCTGAGCTGCGCGCGCAGCTCCTTGATCCGCGGATGGTTGTCGAGCAACGTCGACGATTGTTCGGCAAGCTGGGTGCGTAGCATCACGCGCTGCTCGGACAGCCGGCGGATCAGCTCGGAGTTGAGCACCTCGGAGGCCTCGATCGGCCGGCCGCCCTGCAGCATTTCCTTGATCAGTCTCGATTTCGATTCGGCGTCGGATTTCAGCGCGCGGGCGTTGCCGAGCTGCGTGTTGAGTTCGCCGAGCTGCTGGTTCGACAACGTGGTGTTGTTGGTGCCGACGAACAGGCTCGACTTGGAGCGGAAATCCTCGGCCTTGGATTCGGCGTCGGCAACCTTCTGACGCAGCGATTCGATTTCGCCGGACAGCCACTGCCCCGCCGAACGCGCCTGTGCCTGGCGCGCATTCTGCTGCAGCACCAAGTAACCGTCGACGATCGAGTTGGCGACGCGCGCGGCGAGTTCCGGATCGCGCGATTGGAATTCGACCACCATGACCCGCGACTTGTCGACCGCGTAGGCGGTCAGCCGGTCGTAATAGGCGTCGAGCACGCGCTCTTCCGGCGTCATCGAAAACGGATCGCGGCCGATGCCGAACAGCGCCAGCATCGATTTCAGCGGATTGATTCCCTGCAGCACGGGGTCGAATTCCGGCCGCTCGGCGAGCTTGTTCTTCTTGATCACGTCGAGCGCGAGTTCGCGCGACAGCAGAAGCTGCACCTGGCTGGTGACGGCTTCCGGATCGATGACGTTGCGCTGTTCCTCGCGCTCGCCGCTCGGCCGCAGGAACACGTTCTCGCGGCCGTCGATCAGAATGCGGGCTTCCGACTTGTAGCGCGGCGTAATCAGGTTGACGACCGCAAGCGACAGCACCAGCGCGAGCAGCGTCGGCCCGATGATCAGATGCTTCTTGCGGGCCAGCGCCCGCCCGATCAACCGCACGTCGATGTCGCCGTTGGTCGGCGGCACGATCGCGGCGGGCGGCTGCTTAGTGCGTTTGATAATCGGCTCGTCGGTGACCGCGCGGCTGAACACCGGTTCCTGCGTTGTCACCTTGACTCGCTCGGCCTTGGACGGCGGTACCGCTGATCGGGCGGACGTCGCGTTTTCGCTGCGCGCCGTCTTGTCTTTCGTCCGACGCCAAAACGCGAACCGCATCTTCCACTCCTACTTGACGCGACGAGCCGGTCTCGTGATGCTCGATTACAAACGATTAAGGTTGCTGGGGCGTTAAAATCGACTCCTTTGCCGGGAACTCGCGGCGTCTCGCGATACCGACTCACTGATTGTTAACCACGAAAGCCCTTAATCGGAATCAAGAATTTTTCTCCGGACCATGCCGATGCCCCACCTTCCCGCCCTCGTCGACTCGACCGGCGCGCATGCGCGCGGCTGCATCGCGCGCCGTCCGACGACCGCCCGGCCGCGAGTCGGCCGCTGGCATTGCTGACATGGCTTCGAACCCGGATCAGCCGCTGCGTATCGTCCATGCCGTCCGCGCGCCGGTCGGTGGCATTATCCGCCATATTCTCGATCTGGCGAACGGCCAGGCCGAGCGCGGCCACCATGTCGCGCTGATCACCGACAGTCTGACCGGCGGCGAGCGCGCAACGGCCGCGCTGGCCGCGATCGCTCCGCGGCTGAAGCTGGGCGTGTTTCGGCTACCGATCCGGCGCGAGCCGTCGCCGAGCGACCTGTGGATCTGGGCCCGGTTTGCGCGGCTGATTGCCGAACTCAAGCCTGACGTGCTGCACGGCCACGGTGCCAAGGCCGGCGTATACATCCGCATCGTGCCGAGGCCCGCCCACACGATCCGCGTCTACACGCCGCACGGCGGCTCGCTGCACTATCCGACCTCGACCACGAAGGGGCAGCTCTACAGCCGCATGGAACGGCTGTTGATGAACCGTACCGAGCTGTTCCTGTTCGAAAGCGAATTTGCGCGCCGCACGTACGAGCAGATGATCGGCCAGCCGCAAGGCTTGGTGCGCTGCGTGTTCAATGGCGTGACGGCCGGTGAGTTCGACCCGATCCGGCTCGCACCGAATGCCAGCGACGTGGCGTATGTCGGGGAGTTCCGCAAGATCAAGGGGGCAGACCTGTTGATCGACGCGGTCGCCCGGCTGCGCGCCGAGGGGCGCCCCGTGACTTTGACGCTGGGCGGCGACGGTGAAGAGTCGGAAACGCTGCGGGCACAGGTGAGCCAGCTCGGGCTCGACCAGGCCGTCCGCTTCAGCGGTCACGTCAGGGCCCGCGACGGTTTCGCCCGAGGCCGACTGCTGGTGGTTCCGTCGCGTGGCGATTCGATGCCGTATGTGGTGATCGAGGCGGCCGCCGCGGGGGTGCCGATGGTCGCCGCCAATGTCGGCGGCATCCCGGAGATCTTCGGCCCCCACCACGCCGACGCGCTGTTTGCGCCGAACGACCCCGCCACGATGGCCGCGGCAATCCGCGTCGCGCTCGACGATCTGCCGGCCGCGCAGGAGCGCGCCCGGCAGCTGCGCGAGCGGATCTTCCTGCATTTTTCACAGAAGGCGATGGTCGAGGGTGTGCTGGGGGGCTACCGGGACGCCTTCGCGCGCGGCTGAGTCCACAATTTGCTAACGTTTTCTTGCCACTTTAGGATTAAACGCGTCATGGGGTAGTTCGCGCGCGGCCAGGTCGTGCGCAATGACAATGGACACGCGACGTGGAACCGATCACTGGACGCGCCATGATCGAAGCCGCCGCCGTGAGCGCGGCGCATCTTGATCCGAACGGTCCGATGGTGGAACGGCGCAAGCGCCTGTCGCCCGCGGCTCTGGCCGTGGCCAACCTGAAAGTGCCCCGCGCCTACTCTCCGGTGGTGATCGCCGGTATGGTCCGGCTGATCGATTTCGTGCTGATCGCGAGTGTCGGCATCGTGCTGTATCTCGGCTACGTCGCCCGCCGCGACGGCGTGCATTGGGAGTACATCGCCGCGATCCTGGCCATGACGGTCGCCACGCTGATCAGTTTTCAGGCGGCCGATCTCTACGAAGTTCAGGTGTTCCGCCGCACGCTGAAGCAAATGACCCGGATGTTCTCGACATGGACGTTCGTGTTCCTGTTGTTCATCGGCGCGTCGTTCTTCGCCAAGCTCGGCGGCGAGGTCTCCCGCGTGTGGCTGTCGTCGTTCTTCCTGCTCGGCATCGTCGCGCTGACGATCGAGCGCCTGATCATCCGCAATCTGGTGCGGCATTGGGCGCGCGAGGGGCGGCTCGATCGCCGCACCATCATCGTCGGCGCCGACGAGAATGGCGAGAAGCTGATCCGTGCGCTGAACGCACAGCAGGACGACGACTCCGACATTCGCGTGCTCGGTGTGTTCGACGACCGCAACGATTCACGCTCGCAGGATATTTGCGCCGGCATCCCGAAGCTCGGCAAGATCGACGACATTCTCGAATTCGCCCGGCGCACCCGCGTCGATCTGGTGCTGTTCGCGCTGCCGATCTCGGCCGAGACCCGCATCCTGCAGATGCTCAACAAGCTGTGGGTGCTCCCGGTCGACATCCGGCTGTCGGCGCATACCAACAAGCTGCGCTTCCGTCCCCGCGCCTATTCGTATGTCGGCAATGTGCCGACGCTCGACGTGTTCGAGGCACCGATCACCGATTGGGATCAGGTGATCAAGCAGTTGTTCGACCGCGTCGTCGGAGCGCTGATCCTGCTCGCCCTCGCGCCGGTGATGGCGCTGGTGGCGCTCGCGGTGAAGCTCGACAGCCCCGGCCCGGTGCTGTTCCGGCAGAAACGGTTCGGCTTCAACAACGAGCGGATCGACGTCTTCAAGTTCCGGTCGATGTATCATCATCAGGCCGACCCGACCGCCTCCAAGGTCGTGACCAAGAACGACCCGCGCGTCACCCGCGTCGGCAAGTTCATCCGCCGCACCAGCCTCGACGAGCTGCCTCAGCTGTTCAACGTGGTATTCAAGGGCAATCTTTCGCTGGTCGGCCCGCGGCCGCACGCGGTGCAGATGAAGCTGCAGAGCCAGCTGTTCGACGAGGCCGTCGACGGCTACTTCGCGCGTCACCGCGTGAAGCCCGGTATCACCGGCTGGGCCCAGATCAACGGCTGGCGCGGCGAGATCGACAACGAAGAGAAGATCCAGAAGCGCGTCCAGTTCGATCTGTACTACATCGAAAACTGGTCGGTGCTGTTCGACCTCTACATCCTGCTGAAGACGCCCTGGGCGCTGATCAAGGGCGAGAACGCTTACTGAGGCTCCTCTGCTCCACCGCCCTCTCCGCGAGTCATTCCGGGGCGCGAGCGAAGCTCGCGAACCCGGAATCCCGAAATGTTCTGCGACTCAGTTGTTTCCACAACTGCGAGATTCCGGGTTCGCGCTTCGCGCGCCCCGGAATGACGGCGCGCGGTGATACACTGCGGCTGAGTGACGCCCGCGCCGTTACGTCTTCGCGTACGACACGCCCATCCCGGCGCGTACATCGGCCTGGATGCCGTAGGGGGCGATGGGATAGCGGAGGCCGTTTTTCGCGAGGTGCTTCATGCCGTCGATCGCCTTGGCGAGATGCGCGGGCTTCAGGGCCATCAGCATCTCCTCGTCCGGCACGCCGCCATAGCGGCGTTCGGCGAAGCACGGCAGCGACAGGCTCGGCTCGCCGGTTGTCAGTGCCCTGCCCCAGCTGTCGGCGCAGGCGGTCTCGCCGACCACGCCCCAGTCGAACTTCTTGTAGCCGACATATTGCAGGCCGTTGATCAGGATGATCATCTGGCCCGGCGTCGCATAGACCAGGCAGATGTCCGGCGGATCGAGCCGGCCGCTGGCGAGCGGCGACACCGCCATCGCCTGATACTTGCCGAACGGCACCACATCGAGCGCATGCTGGCGCTTGCTGGCGTCCTCGGCCGTGCCGTGCCAGACGCCCACATAGGACTGCCCCGACAGCCATTGCTCGTCCTGCGGCGCGAGCCCGATCACCGCGCGACATTGCGCGCCGACCAAATCGGCGGCCGTGATACCAACCGTCCAGCCGAGCCGCGACGCCATACTGACGATCTGGTCTGTGGTGTGGATCGCGTTCGGCCGCCGGATCTTCGGGATCGCCTCCATCTCGGCGGCGGTCGCGAACATCTTCATGCCGATCACCGTCGTCTTCAGCCGCAGCAGCGCGTTGAGATCGGCCACCATCGCGGCGAAGTCGAACGACTGCGGAGCCTCGGGAGTCATTCCATCAGACATTGATCTACATCCCCACTTCGACCGCGCGTCCGGTCGGGATCTTGAAATAGAGGCTGGCATTGTCGGCCCAATTCGCCATGCCGAGCGACAACGTCAGAAATGAACTTTGCCGCTTGCGGGGTGACGTTGGCGCGTCGCTCATGAAAGGTCCTCAAATACTCGGCGTCATCGCTAGCTATATTCGAAGACGTGCCGGGAACGACGAGCAGCCTTGCCGCGAAGCCTGGGCGCTACCCGAGCCGCCATCCGACCTCGGTAGCGAAGCTCTGGTAGAAGTCGAGCTCGTAGGCGCGCTCTGGGGTTGAACGCACGCGCTGGTCGAGCAGATGCGCGTCGTCACCGACCAGGATGCGCCATCGTTCTGATCTCACGCCGTCCAGAATGATCCGCGCCGCGGCGGCGGCGCTGGTCGGCGCGTCCTCGCGGAAACTGCGCGCCCGCTCTCGCGCCATCGCGCGGATCTCGTCGTCGGACAGCTCGGTCTCGACCACGCCGGCCGCGCGCATCCGCACGCGCGCCGCCGCGATCTCGTCGGCGCAGAGGTCTTCCCCGGCATCACTGATCTGGATCTTGCGCGAGTTGGCGACGATCGAAGTGCCGATATGGCCCGGCATCACCACCGAACATTTCACATGCGGCGCGTTCAGCCGCAGGTCCGCGATCAGCGCCTCGGAGAACCCCTTCACGGCGAACTTTGCGGCGCTGTAGGCGGTGTGCGGCGTGGTCGGGCCGATCGAGGCCCAGAAGCCGTTGACGCTCGAGGTGTTGACGATGTGCGCCTCGTCGGCGGCGATCAGCATCGGCAGGAAGATCCGCGTGCCGAGATACACGCCGCCCCAGCAGATGTTGAAGGTGCGCTCCCATTGCTCGCGGCTGTTGGTGATCATGCTGCCACCGCCGCCGATCCCGGCATTGTTGAACAGCAAGTGGATATGCTCGGTGCGATGCTGGGCGGCGACCTCGTCGCGGAAGCGCGTCAGCTGGTCCTCGATCGCGACGTCGGCCAGATGCGTGGTGACGCGCAGGCCCTGTGGCCGTCCATCGGCCTCGCACAGCGCCTTGGTTTCGACCATCGCCTCGGCCGAGACGTCGCACAGCGCGACGTGGCAGCCCTCTGCGACGAGCTGGCGGGCGAGCTCGCGGCCCATCCCGGTGCCGCCGCCGGTGATCACCGCAATCCTGCCGGCAAAGTCCCTCATGCCGCGTCTCCCATCCCTGTTGTTCTGGCGCGCCGCGGTTCGAGCCGCGGCTGCGATAACGCAGCATAAAGGGCGCGGCGCAGCGAAGTCCATCGCCACGGCCATGCGATCGCCGGGGGGCGGCCGTTCGTCGTCAGGCGCAATCCTGACAGCGCCGCTGCTTCCGCGCCCCGCGGAATCGGCCTAATCTCACGCTTTCATCGTGTTCGAGGAGCGTGACGATGCTGGCAGCCACCTTTCAGACCGCGGCCTTCCTGTTCCTGCTGCTGATCGCGTTGTTGGTTGTGGCGGTGGTCATCGGCTTCACGGCGCCGCCGGTCGGCAAGCTGGCGCGGTCAGGGCTCACCACGGTGCTGCTGTATCTCGCCGCCGAACTCGCTGCGCTGTTCGTCGCCGTTTGGCTGGTGGTGCAAGTCAGTGAGTTCGAACTGCTGCCGGTCCTGATCTCGCTTGCGATCGCCGCCGTCGTGTTCGCACCGCAGCTGGTCGCCAGGATCCCGCTGCCGGCAGCGTTCACCGGCTTCTTCGGCAAAAGCTAATCGCAGAGATAGCCAACGCCACAGTCCGCCTCGCCCACGAGCGGACGCTCCCCGGCCTGGCTCTGACAGCCGCCCTCCTCGCGAGGGCGGTTTGTTGTTGGAGAAGCGGGTCTCCGGCGCCTCGGTCAGCGCCGCGCAACGCCCTGAACGATAGCCCCAAACAGCTGCATCATCTGTTGCTGGTTCATCTGATCGATGCGGGCCTGCTCGGCTTTCTGCAGCTCTACGGCGAGAGCACGTTGCGCGCCTGAGTGCCCAAGTTCTGTCGCGCGGTTCAACAACGTCAACTTGGCCTGATCCGCGTTGGGAGTCGCCAAAAGCCCCTTTTCGATCAGGTCGAACAGGCTCACCATCGAGTCCGCATCTTCCAGACTGGCCCCTCGCTTGAACAACGCGATGGCGGTCTGAAGATCCTTGCGATCGTATAGATACATTCCGCCGAGATTGTCGAAAGCCGCAGGATAGTTTGATTGGACGAGACGGGAAAAGATATCGAAGGCTTCTTTCCTGTCTTTCAGCTGCGTCGCCCGGCCGAGTTCATATTGATACCTCAGTTCGCCCGGAAATGTCGCGACGGCCTTCGCGCAAGCCTCAAGGGCCGCGGCGACCTGCTGCTTCAGGAGTTCGAACGGCACTCCTGAGCCGGCGCGACGGGGGTCGGTCGGATTTCCTGCTAGTCGATCGCAATCGTCTCCGCTCTGACGCTGCTGGCGGGCCTCTTCGGCAGCCGCCTCCCGCGCCTCGCGATCGCGTTGGGCCGCCTCTCGCGCCTGCGTCGTCTCGCGTTCGACCCGTGCGCGTTCCTCTAATGCGCGTTGTTCTTGCTCCGCCTTTTTGCGCGCAGCCTTGGCGTCAATCAGTTGGTTCCAATCCGAAATGACATCGCGGGTAACGATCTTGAGGGCGTCGCCAGATCGCGGGTGGAAGCCGGGTCCGTCGTAGAACTCATAGTCGCCGGAGGGATCGCGCCAGAACCACACCCTCGCAGCGCCAGTGGTGGCGTCATAGAAGCCGTAACGGACGGGGTCCTCAAGCCGAAGCGGCACACGGCGGACGACTTTTGCATTCTGCTGGCGCCATGCCTCCACGATGTCGCGGTCGATCGGAACCAGTTCCTGACCGGTTTGCGGATGGAAGCCCATCAGGTCGAACAGCTGAATTTGCCCTTGGCCGGATTTCGAGTACCAAACGACGGGCTCGCCCGTCGTGGGATCGAAGAATGTCGGATCGACGTCTGAAATGAGCGTCGGCCGATGTCCCCTCTGATACTCGTCGATCTTTTCGACGATTTGCGGCGTCAAGGGCCGGCATTCCCTTCCCGTCTCGGGATCGATTCCGGACCTATTCATCTTCTTGATGCTCGTCCGCGTCATGACGTAGCATTTTTCGGCCACGCCATTCTTGCGAAAATTGGAATCGATCCTGCCGATCAGCAGCGCGTGGCCGACGACGAGAATCAGCATTCCGCCTAGGCCGATCCAGCGCTTGGTACGTGAGAACGAGAAGGAAAGACCAGCAAGGACCACGACTGCGGCGAAGCTCGTCCAGATGGCAGCCCGCGTAAAACCCGCGTTGAGGTCATAAACATCGGCGATTTCTTCAGCGTAGGAACGGGCCACGTAGTAGTAGATCGCCTCGTTGAAAAGCCACAACAACAATCCGCCGACCAGCAAGGCCGCGAGAGCGACAATCGCGATCTGAGTAACAGTGTTGAAACGTCCGAGGAAAAGCGATGCGCCACCGCGGACGCCTTCAATCAATTTCACCGCCAAGAACCCCGAGTCCGGAAATCAAAACACTAATATAATTCGTATGAATGATAGTTGGTGCTGCCGAGCACTGTCAAAGACATATTCGCGCGTGCCCACACCCGCGCAAATAACGACGGGACAGCCACCAACAGATACCGCCATCAGTGCTCAACGTCGTTCGTTCGACGAAGCTGCGGGCTCACCGGCCAAGGACGGCAACGCGCGATCAACTAGCGCCGGGCTCGGCCGATGGTGCCGGCGACGATCTGCATCGTGACGCCGATCAGCCACGCGGCCAGGATCATGCCGGTCCAGGCCAAATGCGGCGCGATATGCAGCACCACGAGTGTCACCGAGGCGAACGCCGCCAACGTCGCGCAGAACGTCCCCACCGCGCTCAGGAATTCGGCCGCATCGATGCCGCCGCGTGCCTCGTGCTCGGCATCGGTTTCGCCGGGATGGAACGGCAGTGGCGGGATGTCGATCCCCAGATAGAATCCGACGAACCCGACCGCCATCATGGCCAGCAGGAAAGCGACCGTGGTCAGCGCCCCGATGCTGGTGCCGACATGGGCGCCGACGAACAGCCCGCACGCCGCGCCGGCCATCGCCAGGCCGGAGCGTTCCAACAGGTGGGCGGCCTTTCGCACACGCAAGCGCATCGATTGCAATCTCCTGACGGCGCGAACGCGACGGTGTCGAATCTTATGACATTCCGATGAACCGGGAAAGACGCAGCCGCGGCGGCCGGTGAAGCCGCCGGGCCTCCCTCGCCGCGTGAGCGGGTGCTCGGTATCCTATCGTCGCCCTCGCCGCGGGGCCCAGCCGCAGCATGCCACAGCCTTCGCCTGCTCCCTCCACCGCCCGCGCCGATGGCCTGGCTCGGGCGAGGCGGTCAGACGTTGAACGTCGTCGACACCAGATAGGTCCGCGGCCCGCCGATGGCGACCAAGCCGCTGTAGGTAGACAAGTAGTAGCCGAAGTTCTCGACGTTCTCGATCGCCGCGCGGACAAAGATCGGCTTGCCGTTCCACGGCCACAGGAAGGTGTAGCGCGCGCCGAGATCGAACCGCGTCCAGGCTGGGAGCACTTGGGTGCTCGCGGCGTTGGCGTAGGTCTTGCCCGCCGCTCGCGACCTGGCCGCCGCAGAGCTCGGCGGCAGCGCGCCGAGCATCCCGGTGAACGGTGTCAGCTACGGCACGGGCTCCGCGCCCCGCGCCGACCGTCGTCAGGTACGACTATATAACGCCTTGTGATTGCTCACCATTATAGGGATATACCGGATTGACGCTCCCGTCCGTACCCGACAGGTTGCCACGGTTCCCTGATGAGGGGCCGCGCAACGTGCCGGGCAAGATTTGCATGTCCGGCTCACCGTTCCGGCGTCACTTTGACAATCCCTAGAGCCATTTCGGAGGACCGCATGACCGCCGTGACGGCTCGATCTGCCTATCGAAAGGACCATTCTTTATGACCACCCCGACAGCGGAGCTCGAAGCGCTCCTGATGCAGCGATCGCTGACCGATCCGGAGCTGCTCGCTGCAACCGAAGCGGCAGCCGATTACCGCATTCTGCCCGACGCCACCGTAATCAAGATCGGCGGACAGAGCATGATCGATCGTGGCCGCGCCGCGGTCTATCCCCTCGTCGACGAGATCGTCGCAGCGCGCAAGAATCATAAACTGCTGATCGGCACCGGTGCCGGTACGCGCGCGCGGCATCTGTATTCGATCGCGGCAGGGCTGAACCTGCCGGCCGGCGTGCTGTCGCAACTCGGCGCCTCGGTGGCGAGCCAGAACGCCGAGATGCTCGGCCAACTCCTAGCCAAGTACGGAATCTCCTCGGTCGGCGACGCGGGCCTGTCCGCCGTCCCGCTGTATCTGAAGGAAGTCAACGCCGTGGTGTTCTCTGGCATGCCGCCCTACGGGCTGTGGATGCGTCCCGCAGCGAACGGCGTGATCCCGCCCTATCGCACCGACGCCGGCTGCTTCCTGGTCGCCGAGCAGTTCGGCTGCAAGGCGATGATCTATGTGAAGGACGAAAACGGCCTCTACACCGCCAATCCGAAGACGGCGAAGGACGCGACATTCATTCCGAAGATCTCGGTCGACGAGATGAAGGCCAAGGGCCTGCAGGATTCGATCCTTGAATTCCCGGTGCTCGACCTGCTCAAGGCGTCACGCCACATCAGCGAGGTCCAGGTGATCAACGGCCTCGTCCCCGGCAATCTGACCCGCGCGCTCGCAGGCGAGCACGTCGGCACCATCATCACCGCGAACTGAGGAACGACCATGGCTGATACCAATCACATCAAGCACGTCGCCTCGCCGCTCGCGCGCCAGACACTGCTCGACAATGACCTCACCCGTCCCGTCGCCGGCAAGCGCCCGATCCGCATCCTGCCCTGGCTGCAAGTGGTAAAGATCGGCGGTCGCTCGATCATGGACCGCGGCGCAGAGGCAATCCTGCCGCTCGTCGACGAGCTGCGTTCGCTGTTGCCCGAACATCGCCTGCTGATCCTCACCGGCGCTGGAATCCGGGCGCGGCATCTCTACAGCGTCGCGCTCGATCTCGGCTTGCCGGTCGGCAGCCTCGCACCGCTCGCCGCCAGCGAGGCCGGGCAGAACGGCCACATACTCGCGACGCTGCTGGCTCCGGACGGAGTTTCCTATATCGAGAAACCGACGGTCGCGAGCCAGCTCGCCATTCACCTCACCGCCACCCGCGCGGTGGTGGCGAGCGCCTTCCCGCCCTACCACAACCACGAATTCCCCGGCGCCCGCATCCCGCCGCATCGCGCCGACGTCGGCGCTTTCCTGCTTGCCGACGCGCTCGGCGCGGCGGGGCTGACTATCGTCGAGGATGTCGACGGCATCTACGACATCGATCCCAATGCGCCGGCCGGCGACACCGCGCTGATGATGCGCGAGACCAGCTACGCCGACCTCGCCAAGCACGACGGCACGCTGCCGCTCGACCGCGCGCTGTTCGACGTGATGGCCAACGCGCGTCATATCGAACAGGTCCAGGTGGTCAACGGCCTCAAGCCGGGCCGGCTGACCGCCGCGCTGCGCGGTCAGCACGTCGGCACGCTGATCAAGACCGGCGCTCAACCGGCCTGAGCAAACATCCGGAAGCGCGCCGGATCCCGTTCGGCGCGCTTCCATCCCGCCTTGCTTTTGCTATCCTGCACGCAGCCGCGCCGTAAGCGCTGGCCGCGTCTCAGGAACGAGGGTTCCGACCATTTGCAAACCCGGCCGCGCTTTGCGCCGCCGAAGGTTGGAGCCGTATCATGCCGATCGCCCTCATGCGGATCGCCCTTCGGCGAACCGCGATCATTTCGCTGGGTGTTGGATTGTGGAGCAGCGTCGCCGCGGCAGCAGAGCCGAGCGGCTGCGCGGCTTTCAAATGGCCGGCCGAGCGCGAACGGGCAGTTCTCGGCGCCCGCGACACAACCCAGGCCGCCTCGGGCTCTGAACTCGCTTCACTGCCGGCGATCGCGATCACGCTGTCGCTGCGGCCGAGCGCGGACGCAGCTTTGCCGACCCCGCCGGAGCGGCCGTCGCCGGCCGAGCGGTTCGCCGGCTTTGTCCGCATCAAGCAGATCGGGAAGCCTGGCCTTTACACCGTCGCGCTGTCGAGCGGCGGATGGGTCGACGCGGTGCAGAACGGTCATCTGCTCCGGCCCGCCGATTTCAGCGGAGCCACCGATTGCAATGGCCTCCGCAAGCTGGTGCGCTACCGGCTCGTCGCCGGCGAGCTATCGCTTCAGTTCAGCGGCGTCGGCGCGAACGCCATCAGGCTCGCGATCGTCCCGGCCGATTGACCGGCACGCGGTCAATCCATTGTTGGCAACGTCGGCCTCGGCGCAACGAGCGTCACCTCGTCGGCGCAGGCTCAAGCCCAATCGCGGTCGCCATACTACCAGCGGTAGCGCAGCGTACCGATCACGGTTCGGCCCTGACTGAGATAACAGAAGCCGGCGTTGCACACCGCGATCTGTTCGTCGGCCACATTGTTGGCATTGACCGAAGCCTGGAAGCCGGCGAACTGCCGCGCCAGCTTGCCGAGATCGTAGCGCATCGCCAGATCGACCAGCGTGTAGCCGGCGTTGCGATCGGTGTTGGCGTTGGAGGTCCAGGTCGAATCGATGTAGCGCACGCCTGCGCCGAGCCCAAGTCCGTCCAGCGGACCGTTCAGGAAGGTGTAGTTCAGCCAGCTCGACGCGGTGTGCTTCGGCGTCACCGCCGGCACCTTGTTGAGCTCGCTGGCGACAGTCGTCTTGGTGATCTCGGCGTCCGCGAAAGTGTAGGCCGTCACCGTCTCGAGCTCCGGCGTCAGCCGCGCGCGGGCCTCGAGCTCGACGCCCTGGACGTGAATCTCGCCCACGGAGGCGTAATAGGCGATGCCGTTGACGTAGCCCGACAGCTTGGCGGCGTTCTTCTCGCGGAGGTCGTAGACCGAGGCGGTCAGCAGCACGTCCGGGCGCGGCTGATACTTCACGCCGCCCTCGAACTGCTCGCCCTCCGACGGCGCCAGCACGCTGCCGTCGATCGCCATCGAGGTCGACGGCTGGAACGAGGTGGCGTAGCTGACATAGGGCGCGACGCCGTTATCGAAATGATACAGCAGCCCGGCGCTATAGGAGAACGCCGCGTCGTTACGCTGTCCGGTGACGGCGTTGGTGTAGGTGTTGATGCGAGTCTGATCGGCCCAGTCGTGCCGGCCGGCGAGCGACAGGTGCCAGCCGCCCATCTGCATCTGGTCCTGCACGTAGACGCCGACCTGCTGCTGCGTCGCGCGCGAACCCGAACTGTAGTCCGGCGTGGTGCCGGCGACGCCGTAGGTCGGATTTCGGATGTCGAGCGCGTAAGCCGTCAGCGCGCTGCTGTAGCCGAGCTTGAAGTCCCAGACGTTGTGGTCGTAGTTGACGCCGGTCAGCACCTTGTGGGCAACCGGGCCGGTGACGAAATCCGCCTGCAGCGCGTTATCGGTCTGCCAGCTCGTCTGATCGTCGCCGACCGCATAGGCGGCGCGGTTGTAGATCGGCGTGGTCGCGTTGGCGAAGCTGCCGCTGAGGTAACGCGACTCGGTATGGAGCGAGCCGAACCGGGTATGCTGGCGGAAGGTGAAGACCTCGTCGAAGCGGTGCTCGACCTTGTAGCCGACCTGAGCCTGGGAAAGCTTGAGATAGTCGTAGGATGGGTCGCTGGAGCGCAGATACTGGCCGTTGACGGTCAGCAGCTTGCCGTTGCGATTGATCGCCGCGACGCTCGCGTCGGTCTCGTCCTTCTGTCCCAACGCATAAGCGGTGATCGTGGTGTCCACAGTCGGACGCCAGGTGATCGACGGCGCGAGCAGCAGCCGCTGGTCGGCGACATCGAAATTGGTGTTGCCGCTTCGGGCGACGCCGACGAGCCGATACAGCAGCGACTTGTCGGGATTGGCGGCGCCGCCGATGTCGAACGCGGTCTGGAAGCGGTCGAACGTGCCGGCCTGTACGGCGATCTCGTTGACCTGATTTGCGACAGGGAATTTCGAGCGGCGATCGACCAGACCGCCCGGCACCGACTGGCCGTACAGAACGGCGGCCGGCCCCTTGATGATCTCGACGCTGCCAAGCTGATACGGCTCCGTTCGGAAGGTCGAGAAGCCGGCGGGATACTGCTTCAGCCCGTCGCGGAAGTCGCCGAGCGTGGTCGTCGCGAAGCCGCGGATGTAGATCTGGTCGAAGCGCGGGTCATAGCCGTAGCCGCCGGTGGTGACGCCGGCCGAATAGCGCACCGCTTCGGGGATGCTGGTGACGCCGCGATCGTCGAGCTCCTTGCGGTCGACGACGCTGACCGACCGCGGCGTGTCAATCAGCGGCGTATCGGTCTTGGAGGCCGAGCTCGACGTGCCCGCAACGTAGCTGTGGCTGCCCGGATAGATTCGGTCGTTGACCGAAAGCGACGGCGTCGACGCGATCTGGCGCGACGGTTGCGGCGCGCGAGCGGATCGCGCGTTCCGTGCAGCCGCCCGCGCTGGCCGGGTCGCTGCGCTGCGCGCCCGTTGTTGCTGCTGCGGCGCGTCGACCGTGACCGCAGGCAGATTGGATTGCGCATGCGCGCTGTCCGGAAGGTCGGTCGCCAACGCGATGAGGCTGACCGTGCAAAGCAGGGCAGCCTGCTTCGTCGCTTTTCTTGTTCGAACGTCCATGTCCACAAATCCGATGATGCTGCTGGCGTGCCAGCGTCATCGGTCGTGTAAACTCAGTCGGATCGTCGCGCACGACTTGAGGAATAGAATTCATCCAGAGAAGTCGCTGCGGGACAGCGACATCTTGAAATAATCGCGCGACGATTTGTCCCGCCGCTTCGGATTAGAATCGTTCGGAAATGACGGCGACGACACCAACAAGCAAGCTGATCACGCAGCTTGCGCCTACTCGTGAGGCATCGGCACGCGCTCCGAGCGAGGTTCTGGCTCGGGCGCGTGCGATGCGTGCGGCTGTGTCGGGGCATCGACGACAGTCGCCTCCCCGTGCTGAGTGAGCGGCCGGTTGCCGGCGAGCGCGCGGAGCAGCACGTAGAACATTGGTGTGAAGAAGATGCCGAACGCGGTGACGCCGATCATTCCGGCGAACACCGCGACGCCCATGGCGTGGCGCATTTCGGAGCCGGCGCCGGTCGAGGTTACCAGCGGCACGACGCCCATGATGAACGCCATTGAGGTCATCAGGATCGGCCGCAGCCGCAGCCGGCTGGCCTCGATCGCCGCCTGGATCGGCTTGCGCCCGGCGAACTCCAGTTCGCGCGCGAACTCCACGATCAGAATCGCGTTCTTCGCCGACAGGCCGACCAAAACGATGAGTCCGATCTGGGTGAAGACGTTGTTGTCGCCTTTGCTGATCCAGACGCCGAACATCGCGGCCAGCAGCCCCATCGGCACGATCATGATGATCGACAGCGGCAGCGTCAGGCTTTCGTACTGTGCGGCGAGCACCAGGAACACCAGCAGCAGCGCCACCGGGAACACGATCAGCGACGAATTGCCGGCGATGATCTCCTGATAGGTCAGCTCGGTCCATTCATAGGAAACGCCCTTGGGCAGCGTCTCCTTGGCGACGCGGGCGATCGCATCCTGCGCCTGCCCGGTGGAGAAACCGGGCGCGGCGCCGCCGCTGACGTCGGCGGTGAGGAAGCCGTTGTAGCGCATCGCCCGCTCCGGCCCGGCGCTCTCCTTGACGCGTAGCAGCGTCGCCAGCGGAATCATCTCGCCCGAGTCGGAGCGCACCTTGAGCTGGCCGATGTCGTCGGCACGCGCCCGATACTTGGCGTCGGCCTGCACGCGCACCGAATAAGTGCGTCCGAAGCGGTTGAAGTCGTTGACGTAGAGCGAGCCGAGATAGATCTGCATGGTCTCGAAGATCGACGTCACCGGCACGTTGAGCTGCCGCGCCTTGGTGCGGTCGACGTCGGCATACAGCTGCGGGACGTTGATCTGGTAGCTGGTGAACAGCCCGGCCAGCTCCTTCTGCTCGGATGCCTTGCCGACGAACGCCTTGGTGGCGTCGCTCAGCGCCTCGTAGCCGAGGCCGGCGCGGTCCTCGATCTGCAGCTTGAAGCCGCCGATGGTGCCGAGGCCGGCGACCGGCGGCGGCGGGAACATCGCGATGAAGGCGTCCTGAATGCCGGCGAACTTCTGGTTCAGCGACATCGCGATAGCATTGCCGCTCAGCGACTTGTCCTTGCGCTCGGCGAAGTCCTTCAGGCCGATGAAGACGATGCCGGAGTTCGACGAGTTGGTGAAGCCGTTGATCGACAGACCCGGAAACTGGATCGAGTTCTCGACGCCGGGCTCCTTCTGGGCAATCTCGCCCATTCGGCGGATCACTTCCTCGGTGCGGTCCAGCGTGGCGCCGTCCGGCAGTTGCGCGAAGCCGACCAGATATTGCTTGTCCTGCCCCGGCACGAAGCCGCCCGGCACGGCGTGGAACAGCCAGCCGGTGACGCCGACCAGCACGAGATACACCGCCATGCCGATTGTGCGCCGCGAGATCACACGCTTGACGCCGCCGCCATAGGCTTCCGAGCTGCGCGTGAAGAACCGGTTGAAGCGCACGAAGAACCAGCCGAGCGTCCTGTCCATGAAACGCGTCAGCGCATCCTTCGGCGCGTCATGGCCCTTCAGCAGCAGAGCAGCCAGCGCCGGCGACAGCGTCAGCGAGTTGAACGCGGAGATCACCGTGGAGATCGCGACGGTCAGGGCGAACTGCTTGTAGAACTGCCCGGTGAGACCGCTGATGAAGGCGAGCGGCACGAACACCGCGACCAGCACCAGCGCGATCGCGATGATCGGCCCTGTCACTTCGCGCATCGCCTGATAGGCGGCCTCCTTGGGATTGAGCCCGCGCTCGATGTTGCGCTCGACGTTCTCGACCACGACGATGGCGTCGTCGACCACGATGCCGATCGCCAGCACCAGCCCGAACAATGTCAGCGCGTTGATTGAAAATCCGAAGACGTGCATCACCGCGAAGGTGCCGATCACCGACACCGGCACCGCGATCAGCGGGATGATCGACGCCCGCCATGTCTGCAGAAACAGGATGACGACCAGCACCACCAACGCCACGGCCTCGAGCAGCGTGTGGATCACGGCTTCAATCGAGGCGCGGACGAACTGGGTCGGGTCGTAGACGATGTCGTAGTCGACGCCGTCCGGCATGTTGTCCTTGAGCTCCTTCATCGTCCTGCGGACGTTGTCGGAGATCTGGATGGCGTTGGAGCCCGGCGACTGGAAGATCGGAACCGCGACCGCGGACTTGTTGTTGAGCAGCGAACGCAGCGCATAATCGGCCGCACCGAGTTCGATCCGCGCAACGTCGCGCAGCCGCACCACTTCGCCGTTGTCGCCGTTCTTGACGATGATGTCGCCGAATTCGTCCTCGGTCTGCAACCGCCCCTGGGCGTTGATCGAGAGCTGCAGATCGAGTCCCGGCTCGCCGGGCGAACTGCCGACCTGCCCGGCCGCCGCCTGGACGTTCTGGGCGCGGATCTCGCGCACCACGTCGCTCGGCGACAGGCCGCGCTCGGCGACCTTCTGCGGGTCGAGCCAGATCCGCATGGAGTAATCGCCCGAGCCGAACAGCTGCACCTGGCCGACACCCTCGATCCGCGCCAGCCGATCCTTGACGTTGAGCACCGCGTAGTTGCGCAGATAAGTCATGTCGTAACGGTCGTTCGGCGACATCAGATGCACGACCATGGTGAGGTCGGGCGAGCTCTTGATGGTCGTGACGCCGAGCGCGCGCACTTCGGCCGGCAGCCGCGGCTCGGCTTGCGACACGCGGTTCTGCACCAGCTGCTGCGCCTTGTCGGGATCGGTGCCGAGCCGGAAGGTGACGTTGAGCGTCATGCGGCCATCGGTGGTCGCCTGGCTGCTCATATAGAGCATGTTCTCGACGCCGTTGATCTGCTCCTCGATCGGCGTCGACACCGTTTCGGCGATCACCTTGGGATTGGCGCCGGGATAGTTGGCGGTGACCACGATGGTGGGCGGTGCCACTTCGGGATATTCGGAGATCGGCAGCACCGGCAGCGATAGCAGGCCGGCGAGAAAGATCACCGCCGACAGCACGCCTGCGAAGATCGGGCGATCGATGAAAAACTTGGAAAAATTCATGGCTGTGTCCGTATCGATCCGCTGGTTCGCGGGCGCAGAAATCCTGGCGCGACCGAGGCGTCGGCCGCGCGGCTGTCGATTGTGACGTGAGGGATCAGGTCCCGCGCTAGCGGGATCAGGATCGGTTAGTTCTGTGCGAGCGCATTGCCGGTCGTGGCGCCGGCGCCGTCCATCGCCACCGTCTCGGGCTTGATGGTCGCGCCGGGCCGGACCCGCTGCAGGCCGTTGACGACGATGCGCTCGCCTTCCTTCAGCCCGGAGGCGACGATGCGCATGCCGTCGACCGATGCGCCGAGCGTCACTTCGCGATACTCGGCGTGGTTCTCGGCATCGACTACCATCACGAATTTCTTGTTCTGGTCGGTGCCGACCGCGCGCTCGCTGACCAGCAGCGCCGGCTCGGGCTTGGGCTGGCCCATCGACAGCCGCGCGAACTGGCCTGGCATCAGCCGGCCCTCGGCATTGTCGAACACGGCGCGCACCCGCACCGTGCCGGAGCGCGGATCGACCTGGTTGTCGACGAACTGCATCTTGCCTTTGACGGGCGCCGAGTCCGCGCCGGTCGTCATTTGCACCGGGATCCGGTCGATCGCGCCCGGCGTCTTCTCGTCGGCCAGCGTCTTCAGCGCGCGGGCGACAACCTGCTCGTCGGCATTGAAGCTGGCATAGATCGGATTGACCGAGACCAGCGTTGTCAGCAGCGGCGAACTCGGCCCGGCAGCAATCAGATTGCCGACTGTGATCTCGACCTTGCCGATCCGGCCCGCCACGGGCGCACGGATCTCGGTGTAGCTGAGGTTCAGCTCCGCGGTCCGCAACGCGGCCTCGGCGGTCTTCACATTGGCTTCCGCCTCGCGATAGGCGTTGAGGCGGTTGTCGACCTCGCGCTGGGTGATGCTGGAGCTCGAGAGCTGCTGGCTGCGCTCGACATCCGCCTTGGTGAACACGACGCGGGCGCGCGCAGCGGCCAGCTGGGCCTGCGCCCGGTCGACCTCGGCGGCGTAGAGCGACGGATCGATGATCACCAGCAGGTCGCCCTTGTTGACCAGCGCGCCCTCGCGGAACCGGATCTCCTGCACGGCGCCGGCGACACGCGAGCGGATCTCGACCCGTTCGATCGCCTCCAGGCGCCCGGAGAACTCTTCGGATGGCGTCGTCGCCTTGGACTCCACAGTCGCGACCGAGGCTGTCACCGCGGGCGGCGGCGCGGCCGGCCCGGCCTGCGCCGCCGTGCGGTCGATCAGCGCAGCGCTACCCGCCAGGGCAGCCGAGATCGCCACAATGCCTGCGCCGAGCGTTACGTTTCGAGCGAAAGTCTTGGCCATCGTGATTCCCATTCACCGTCAGCGAGCTTGCTAAAAGCCCTGCAAATTCAGTAACTCACCCGTGCAACCAGCGTCCCATGCAGGAACATAATACCACGCTGCAGTGCACATATCCATACCGTCCGGTATAAATGGACGCTCGACATCCGCTGTCAAGAGACTTATCTACCGTTTGGTAGAAAACTGTGGAGGTGCTTCAAAATGGCCATCGGCCGACCCCGCGAATTCGACGTCGACACGGCGCTCGACCTCGCTCTGCACGTGTTTTGGCGCAAGGGGTACGAGGGGACCTCGATGTCCGACCTCACCGAGGCAATGGGCATCACCAAGCCGAGCCTGTACGCAGCGTTCGGCAACAAGGAAGATCTGTTCCGCAAGGCGCTCGATCGCTACGTCGATGGCCCCGGCGGCTACTATCAGGCCGGCCTGGAGAAGCCGACAGCGCGCGAGGTGGTTGAGCACATTCTGTTTGGCGCTGCCGATGCGATGACCGATCCGGACAACCCCGGTTGTCTCGCCGTGCAGGGCGCGCTGTGCTGCGGCGAAGCTGCAGAAACCATCAAGCAGGAATTGGCCGCGCGCCGCGCCAAGTCTGAACAGCAACTATGCGAGCGGCTCGGCCGGTCGATCGCCGAAGGCGACCTGCCCGCCTCGGCCGATGCCGGCGACCTCGCCCGCTACGTCTCCGCGATCCTGCAAGGCATAGCCGTCCAGGCCGCCGGCGGCGCCTCGCGCGATCAGTTGCGCAAGCTCGCCGACATGGCGCTCCGCAGCTGGCCGCCGGTCTGAGCATCGCCCTCCGCCCTCGTCATTCCGGGGCGTGACGCGCAGCTGCGCGAACCCGGAATCCGGCAGCTATTGAGCGCCCTCTTGGTCGATCGGCAGAGATTCCAGGTTCGGGCTGCGCGGGCCTCGAAATGACCGGGGGAGAGCTTGCAGCTCACAAGCGGTCAGGTCTTGTTCATTGACCGAGCGTTAACACTGCCGTGTCGATAGTGCGCCGCCGCGTCCTTGTTGCCATTGATTGTTAGGAACTCGCGACGAATGGTGCCGCGTATGCCGCTCTCGTTGTTCACCAGGTTCTTGCATCCCGATCCGCGGATTCGCCGCGAACTGGTCGAGCTGCTCTACTCGTCGTTGCCGCAGGTCGCGGCGATCGGCGTCACCTCGGTGACCGGTGCTGTGGCGCTGACGCTGATCAGCGGCGACATCGGCTATGCGGTGATCTCGGCGGCCATCGCGATTTTTGCCACCGCGCGGGTATTCTCGTTGCTGCGCTACAAAGCGCGTGCGGCGAACTTCAACGATGCCGATGTCGTGCGTTGGGAATTCCTCTACGCGGCAGGTGCCTCGGCCTTCAGCCTGGCGCTCGGTGCGCTGTCGTTCCGCGCGCTGTGGCTCGGCGACGCAGCGGGCGCGTGGATCGCGTTCGGTCTGGCGATGTCGTATTGCGTCGGCATGGTGTCGCGCGCGGCGATCCGGCCCTGGATCATTCTCACTGCGTCCGCCATGCTGCTGATCCCGATCAGTACCGCCGGTCTGATGCGTCCCGAACTCGCCTACAAGATCGGCGCCGGCATGCTGGTGCTGTTCTGGCTGACACTGCGCGAAGCTTCCAAGCATCTCAGCGCCGCCTTCATCGAACGTCTTGAAGCCAAGCATCGGCTGTCGCGTCAGGCGACGCACGATTTCCTCACCGACCTGCCGAACCGCGCCGGCTTCCTCGAAGCCTTGGCCGACATGCGCGGCAGCTTCACGCTGATCGCGGTCGATCTCGATGGCTTCAAGCCGATCAACGACCGTCACGGCCACCATGCCGGCGACGATCTGCTGCGCCAGGTCGCCGCGCGGCTCAAAGCGTGCGCAGGCTCGGACGGCATAGCTGCGCGTTTCGGCGGTGACGAGTTCATGCTGCTGAAGCCGATCACGGAGGGAGACCCCGGCCGCGACGAGGCGCTGCAGCTTGCGCGTGGCGCAGTGCTGGATCTGTCGACACCGTTCCTGCTGTCGGATCTGCCGGTGCGGATCGGCGCCAGCGCCGGACTGGTGATCAGCGACGGCACCACGGCACATACCACGACGCAACTGCTCGAGCGCGTCGACCGTGCGCTGTATGCGGCCAAGCGTTCCGGCGGCGGCTGTGCGCGGCCGGAAGCGGACGCCGACCACCCGGTCACATCGACTGCTGCAACGCAGGGCGGCTTGTCGGCCGCGTAGCGCGGCGGCGCGATCACGCGTCTTTGCAGAGCGCCGATCGCCCCCCGCCCCTTGCAAAGCATGGCGGCTTCGCCATTGTTTCCCAACCCGCAACGACAAGAGCAACCGGAGCCGCTGATGACCGACGCCCCCTATACGCCGCCGAAAGTCTGGACCTGGGACAAGGAGAACGGCGGCAAGTTCGCGTCGATCAATCGCCCGATTGCCGGCCCCACGCATGACAAGGAGCTGCCCGTCGGCAAGCACCCGCTCCAGCTCTATTCGCTGGCGACGCCGAACGGTCAGAAGGTCACCATCATGCTCGAGGAGCTGCTGGCGCTCGGCCACAGCGGCGCCGAATACGACGCCTGGCTGATCAAGATCGGCGACGGCGATCAGTTCTCGTCGGGCTTCGTCGAGGTCAATCCGAACTCGAAGATTCCGGCCCTGCTCGACCGCTCGGCGAACCCGCCGATCCGCGTGTTCGAGTCGGGCTCGATCCTGCTTTATCTGGCGGAGAAGTTCGGCGCGTTCTTGCCGACCACGCCGGCGGGCCGCACCGAATGCCTGAACTGGCTGTTCTGGCAGATGGGCAGCGCGCCGTATCTCGGCGGCGGCTTCGGCCATTTCTACGCCTACGCGCCGGAGAAGTGGGAATACCCGATCAACCGTTTCGCGATGGAAGTGAAGCGGCAGATGGACGTGCTCGACCGCCGTCTCGGCGAGACCGCGTATCTCGCCGGCTCCGAATACAGCATCGCCGACATCGCAGTGTGGCCGTGGTACGGCGGCCTCGCCAGCGGCTGGCTGTACGGCGACAGTGCGACCTTCCTCGACGTCGCCAGCTACACCAACGTGCAGCGCTGGACCAAGGCGATCGCCGACCGCCCCGCCGTCAAACGCGGCCGCATGGTCAACCGCGTCTCCGGCGATGCCTCCACCCAACTCCACGAACGCCACGACGCCAGCGACTTCGACAGCAAGACGCAGGACAAGATCGGCGCGAAGTAAGCGCGGGACCAATCGTCCCCAATCAACCGGGTGACGAACGGAAGCACCGCCCCTCCCCGTCATTCCGGGATGCGCTGCGCAGCAGCGCAGGCCCGGGATCCATAGGCCTCGGACTCGCGTTGGAATTTCTGACGGCCGGCGACGTGTCGAACAGCTGATACTGGTGGTTATGGATTCCGGGCTCGCGTTTCGCGCGCCCCGGAATGACGAGAGGTCGATGAGTAACGAACGACGATCGCTAACTACTACACACTATGCCTCGGCCCCGCGACACGGCCCTGCGTCGTCGCGATCCCCATTTCGAAACTGTCGGCGATGCGGCGGGCGCGGATGATGAAGGCGGCGGCGACGTCGGGTGCGAACAGTTCGGTAGCCGTCGCCTCGAACAATTTCAGCCAGCGGTCGAAATGCGCGGGTTCGAGGCCGAGCATCAGATGCGGCCGCATCGGCCGACCGCCGTAACGGCCGGTCTTGAGCAGCATCGACGACCAGAAATCGCTGATCTGCGCGATGTGATGATCCCAGTCGGCGACCGCGCGATTGAAGATCGGACCGATCTCGTCGTCCTCGCGCGCCCGGGCGTAGAAGGTGCGAACGAGCTGGGCGATCTCGGCTTCGGTGATGTCGTGCATGGCGAATATGTAGGGTGCGACAGGCCCGCGCTCAATAAGGCGGTTTGACCTTGGCGCGCTGCGCCTTCGCGGCGTCGGCCCACCAGGCGAGATCGTCGGCGAAGCGCGGGAACGCGCGCGCCAGCGACTTGCCGCCGTCGCCGATAGGCGCGCCGCTGTCGTCCAACGTCTGCGCGATCGGCCCGACCCCGAGCGTCGACGAGATCACCACCATGCCCATCTCGCTCAGCGTACCATGCCATGCAGTGGCGGCACGCACGCCGGAGAAACGCCCGGCCGAATAGCTGGCGATCGCGGCCGGCCGCCAGAACCACTCGTCGAGAAAATGATCGGTGAGGTTCTTCAGGCCCGGCTGGACTCCCCAATTGTATTCGCCGGTGACGAACACGAAGCCGTCGGCGCCGCGGATCTTGTCGGCGAGCGCCTGCATCGCGGCCGGCGCCTCGCCCTTGGGATATTCCTTGTACATCCGGTCGAGCATCGGCAGGCCGATCGCCTTTGCGTCGATCAATTCGGCGTCGTCACCGCGTTCGCGTAGTTGCGCGACCAGATAGTTGGCGAGGCGGATCCCCATCCGGTCGGAGCGATACGAGCCGTACAGCACGAGCAGACGGAGAGACATCGGCGAACTCCCTGGTGTTCCTCGGCGCCGCGCAGATGCGGCGCCCGCATCCATCCTAAACGCGCTCGACCGGGTCGCCGATCCGCACCGTGCCGCCCTCGACCACGCGGGCCGTGATGCCGCCGCGGCCACGTATGGCATTGTAGCCGCCGACTCCGAAGGTCGCTTCCATTTTGCTGCACGGTGCGCACTCGCCGGATCCTTCCAGCAGCGCCGCTCCGATCCGGAAGCGCTGCCCCTTCAGGGCGACGAGATTGATGCCGCGGGTCACCAGATTCCGGCGCAGCAGTTCCGGGGCGACGCTGTCGCGGCCGAGGAACGCCGCAATGGCGGCGAGGTCTTCGGCGGCGATCAGCGTGACCTGCCGGGCGCCGTCGCGGGTCGTGCGATAGCGGTCGCCGACAATGCCGGTCTGCGCGATCAGCGTCGCCTCCTCCGGCAACGTCATCGCGGCGTGGCGCGCCGGACGCAGGCCGATCCATGTCAGGAGGCCCGGCCGCATCGGAGCGGCGATCAGCCTGCCGAGCGGTGTGTCAGGTGAAAGCCCGGTCATGCCGCCTGCAAAGCTGTTGCCGGCCGCGAATCGGGTTGTGCGGCTTGCAAGCGCTCAGGTCTTCGGCGGCTTTGGAAGGGCGTCGGCGAAGCCGTTGTAGCAGGCCAGTCGCTCGTCCTGTTCCTTGGTGAAGCGGCAATCGGCGACGGCCTTGGCGGTGACCTGCTTGGCGCCCTTCTTCGGTGCCTTCGGCTTCGGCGGGAAGATCGCGTCGTAGCAGTCGAGCCGCTCTCTGCTGCCGTCCTCGATCTCGAGGCAGGCCTGCAACTGAGACGCGACTGAGGGTTTTCCGGACTTGTCCTGCTTGGCGCCGTCGGTCTTAGCCATCTTGTCGCCGCGCGGCTTGACCTGCACCAGCGGCCGATCGCCGACCATCGGCGGAGTGCCCGCATTTTGCGCCAGCGCTGCGCTCGAAGCCAGCAGCGCAACCATGACCATCATCGTTTTCATCGAGATCCCCGTCGAATGCGCTCAGCCGTGCGCGACCGCAACCAGCGTTTGCTCAAAACCGTCAGCTACCTCAAATCCGAGCGCCGCGGCGACGTCAAGCGCATTGCCGAACCGCAGCTGCGGTTTCACACCGCACCCCAGCTCAGCGTGCAAATTGAGGCGACTTTGCGGCCATGGAACCCTGAGCCGACTTCTGGAAACGGCCGCGTATCTGAGGTATCAGGCAGGTATGAGACTTGTGCTGATCGCCCTCCTGCTCGCCACCTCGTTACCGGCCGCTTACGCCGCCGATGACAAACGTCCGGCTGCCAAGCAAACGACGTTTCCGAAACAGGCGAGAGGCAATCCGTGCACGGTCTACGGCCCCGGCTTCGTCCAGGTCGAAGGCGGTAGCACTTGCGTCCGGATCGGCGGCGCCCTCGACGTCGGGGCCGGAGTCAGCAGCCGGCGCTGAGTCAGCCTGCCCTTTCAGATCGTCGGCTGGCGCGGATGTGACTGGCATCATCTGGCGAAATGCCGATGATGCACCGATGACAGATTTGCGACAGGGTGCGCGCGCCGCAGCCGATATCCCCAGCTTCGTGACACGCCCGCTGCTACCGCTGGCCGGGCTGGCACTGCTGCTTGCCGCGCCGGGGCTGGCGATCCAGTTCGGATTGCTGCCGTTCGGTTATCGCATGCACATCCTCATTCTGGTGTCGGGGCTGTGCGTCGGGCTCTGCGTCTGGGCCGGCGTGTCGTTCGCGGAGCTCGGCTTCGGCAGGCCGCATCAATGGCGGCACTGGCTCGGCTGCGCCGCGGTCACCGGCGCGATCGCGGCGGTGATGCTGCTGCAGACGCAAATGTTCGCGTTCGATGCCAAGCCACCGGCCTGGCTCAGCTTCGCGCCGTTCTACGTACTGGTGTCGAGCCCCTGCCAGGAAGTGGTGTGCCGCTCGATTCCCAAACTCATCACCGACCGGCTGGCGCGCGGCGGTTGGGCCTATGTGCTGTATTCGGCGGCGATGTTCTCGCTGATCCACCTCTGCTACGGCGATCCGGCGCTGTTGCTGAATACCTTTCTGCTCGGGCTGGTGTGGGGCGCCGCCTATCTGTGGATGCGCAATATCTGGCCGCTGATCGTCTCGCACGCGGCGATCGGCACCCTCGCCTTCGCGCTCGGTCTTGCCTGAACGCAAAGGCTGTCCTGGCAGGGCTCAGCGGCCACCGATCAGCGCATGGGCCGGCAGACGCTGCAGACAGTCGGGATAGCCGACGCTGCCGACCGCATATCTGCTGACGGTGGACTGCGCGCAATTACGTGGAAGAGTCTTTAGCGCCGCGGCAACCGCTCCGCCCTCGCATCTGAATCAGATTTCGAGCTGCGTGCCCAGTTCGACGACGCGGTCGGTCGGGATCTTGAAGAAGGTCGTCGCCCGCGTGGCGTTCAGCGTCATGAAGGTGAACAACCGCTCGCGCCACAGCGCCATGCCGGGATTGAGGCTCGGCACGAAGGTCTCGCGGCTGAGAAAGAACGAGGTCGACATCATGTTGAACTCGTGCCCGAACTGCTTGCACAGCGCGAGCGCCGCGGGAACGTCCGGCGTCTGCATGAAGCCGTAGCGGATGATCAGGCGATGGAAGCCGTCTCCGATATCGGTCATCAGCACCCGCTCGCTGTCGGGCACGTAAGGCGTTTCTGCGGTCATCACCGTCGCCAGCACCACGCGTTGATGGACGGTCTGGTTGTGCTTGAGGTTGTGCAGCAGCGCCGGCGGAACGCCGTCGGTCGCGGCGGTCAGGAACACCGCCGTGCCGCGCGCCCGCGACACGTTCGGGCCGAGTGCGCGTAGCACGACGTCGAGTGGCACGGCCTGCTTCTTCAATTGCTTGCGCACCAGCGCGCGGCCGCGCCGCCATGTCGTCAGCACCGTGAACGAGATGAAGCCGATGAACAGCGGAAACCAGCCGCCCTGCGCCACCTTGATGATATTTGCGGCGAAGAATGCGAAGTCGACGGCGAGCAGCGTGCCGATCACGGCGATCACCAGCGCCATGTTCCAGCGCCACAGCAACGCCATCACGAACGACACCAAAATGGTGTCGATCATCATCGTGCCGGTGACGGCGATGCCGTAGGCTGCAGCCAGATTGCTCGACGACTGGAAGCCGATCACCAGCGCCATCACGGCGAGGTACAGCGTCCAGTTGGTGAACGGCACGTAGATCTGGCCCGCTTCCTCGCCCGAGGTGTGAACGATGGTCATGCGAGGCAGCAGGCCGAGCTGGATTGCCTGCCGTGCGACTGAATAGGCGCCGGAGATCACGGCCTGCGAAGCGATCACCGCCGCGGCCGTGGCGAGCGCCACCATCGGCACCACCATCCACTCCGGGCCCATCCGGAAGAACGGATTCTGGATCGCGCTGGGATCGTGGATCAGCAGCGCGCCCTGCCCGAAATAGTTCAGCAGCAGCGCCGGCAGCACCAGGCCAAACCAGGCCAGCCTGATCGGAAACCGGCCGAAATGGCCCATGTCGGTGTACAGCGCTTCGCCGCCGGTCACCGCCAGCACGACCGAGCCGAGCGCGTAGAAGCTCATCAGCGGATGCCGGAACACGAATTCGAACGCGTAGACCGGATTGATCGCCAGCAGCACGTCCGGCGAGCGCACGATGTTGGCGACGCCGAGCACGGCGAGTGCGACGAACCACAGCGTCATGACCGGGCCGAACAGCCGCCCGACCAGCCCCGTTCCGCGTGACTGGATCGCGAACAGCCCCGTCAACACGACTGCTGTAATGGGTACGACGTAGAGCTTCAGGTCCGGCGTCACGACTTCGAGGCCTTCGACCGCGCTGAGCACCGAAATCGCCGGGGTGATCATGCTGTCGCCGTAAAACAAAGCCGCGGCGATCACGCCCAGCATCATCAGCGGATAATGCACCCGTCGGCCGCGCGTCAGCTCGGTGACCAGCGCCAGCAGCGCCAGACTGCCTCCCTCGCCGTGGTTGTCGGCACGCATGATGACGATGACGTATTTCACCGTGACCAGCAGCATCACGGTCCAGAACACCAGCGACAGCACGCCGAAGATATTCTCCGGCGTCACCGCGATCGGGTGATGGCCGGCGAAGGTTTCCTTCAACGCGTAGAGCGGACTGGTGCCGATGTCGCCGAACACCACGCCGATCGTGCTGATCAGCAGGCCGACATGGGTCTTTTGCTGGCTCATAACTCGCCCTCTGGCGCGATCGATTGTTCGGCGGGGGCACAGGGCGCGCGCCGCTCGTGTTCGACGCCGCAATCCGAACAACGCACCGGCCGAGCCTGTAGGCCGGCGTCCGATCCCGATCCCGCGTTTCTATTCATAGCGGCCGTGCTCTGTTGTTGACCTGGATCAGACGGCGCCGGCTCGGACAGGCGGCTACGCCGACGATCCAGACGGTCATCCCGATCACTCGCTAGCAGATTTTCAAGTCAGGACGGAATGCCCCGAAGAGGATGCTCCAAACGTCCTAGAAGCACAGATTGGTCACAAGCTTCCCCTGCTTGTCCTTAATCGCGTACGGGCAGTCCGCCCGCTTCAGCGCCGCCGCGGCATCGGCGTTGCCGAGGGCCGCAGCCTTCTCGTAGAATCCCTTGGCAGCGCCTGCATCCTTCGGGCCGCCGCGGCCAGTCTGAGCGAATGCACCCATCCGCTCCAGCGCGCCGGCATGGCCCTGCGCCGCTGCTTTGTCAAACAGCGCCCGAGCGCCGACGTCGTCCTTGGCGCCGCCAATGCCTTCCGCCAGCATCAGGCCGAGCTGATATTGCGCCTCCGCATTGGTCTCCGCACCCTTGGCGAGCAGCGCGCGGGTCTTGACCGGATCCGACGAACCGCCGCCGCCGAGCGCGGCGAGATTGCTGATGCCACGCGGATTGCCGGCTTCCGCCGCCTTGGCGAACAGCTGTCGCGCCTGCGCCTCATCCTTGGTCACGCCAGCGCCGGTCGCATAGGCGACGCCGAGTTCGACCATCGCCGAGGTGCTGCCCTTCGCCGCCGCCTTACGGAACGCTGCGAGCGCCTCCGCCGGCTGTTGGTTCGCCGCATAGGCGCGGCCGAGCGCATACATCGCGCGACGGGACCCGGCCGATGCTGTCCGGCAATATTTGATCGCGGTTTCGACGTCGCCGGCCGCGATCTCCGCCGCGCCCTTGATGCCTGCGGGCTTGTCGGGATCCGCTGGATCAGCTGCGATCCGGTCGCACAGCACCAGATCAGCGGATTGCGACAGAGCGACTGACGCTGACACCGTCAACAGCAGGGTCGACATCGCCAAAGATCGCGTGATCGAATTCCAGATCTTCATTGTCGTCTCATCGTCCCTCGGCGCGCCGGGTGCCGCGGCGGCAATCTAGCCGATCACCCTCGCGCTTCAAACCGTGCGACGGCGCTAAGCATGCCACTCATCGGGCGATCTCCACCGTGAATTGCGGAACCTTGGACCGCTCTCCTCGTTCAAGCAGCATAATTCACGAGGAACACATCGATGACGATCTTGAAATGGGCCCTGATTTTTCTGGTGATTTCCGTGATCGCCGGCATCTTCGGCTTCACAGGCATTTCGGCCGCGTCCGCCGACTTGGCTCGGATCCTGTTCTACATCTTCGTCGTGATCTTCATCGTGCTGCTCATTCTCGGCTTCACGATCTTCAAAGCCTAGAGCTACCCTTCGGATCCCAGCGTGCTGCCCCTCCCCCGCCGTGCGACGCATGGCGGGGTTCTCACTATGAGACTACCACCTTAGGCTGCCGCGCAGTTTCAGTGAAACCGTCCTGGCTTGATCTGCCGCAATCACGACTGATCAATTTCGACCAAGGTGGCACACAGACGCACTGATTCGATATTGCAATGCAGCATCTGCTCAACTACGTATCGCATCAATACATTGGGGCGAGTCATGAGCGGCGAAGACTGGAATACGAAGTATGGTGTGCGGCGCGTGAGGCGCGATCCTCCGACCCTGGAGGAAGCGATCTTCGCTGCCATGGGCATCACCGACGACGTCGAGTCACAGGCCGAGATCGCAGCCTCGCTGATGGGCCTGCCGATCGAGCAGGTTCAGAGCGAAGTGCGCAAGGCCGGCCGCGCCGCCGCCCGTACCACCCGGGTGATCACCGGAGAGCAAGGCAGCCAGCGTTCGGTCGTGGTCGAACGCCGCGTCTCCCGTCGCATCATCGGCAACGACAAGCGGATCTGAGCGCGGCACGCACGCGCGCGGTCGTTGATTGTCCAGACGAACGATCAGACGTGAAAAAACGCCGCATGCTGAGCACGCGGCGTTTTCGTTTGTGCAATCGGAGTAGCGACGGAGTAGCGGTTTAGGCCGCGCGGCCGAGACCCGACATTCTCAGAAACAGATTCCAGCACGCCTGATTGAAGTCGATCAGCGCGCTGGCGGCGCCGGCAGGGATTTCGATCGTCGGGCCGTTTTCTTGCGTCGCTTCCTGGTTCAGGTCGATCGTGCCGGTCGACTCGCCCTGACGGAAGGTCAGGTGCGCGCCGAACTTGTTGGCGAGCGCGCGCATCGCCTGGTTCTGCGCGCCGGTGGTGATGCGCAGATTTTCGTAGCCAAGCGACCGCGCCACTTCCATCAGCTGCTTGAACAGGATGCTGCCGATGCCCTTGCGACGAAGATGGGCTTCGACGCTGAACGCGATCTCAGGCAGACGGTCGGTCGACAGGTCCGGCTGATGTAGTTCCGCGGCGGCATGCACCGCCCCGTCTTCGCCGAAGAACGCGATGATGATCGTGCCGTCGCCGCCGCATTTCATGGCATAGCGGTCGATGAAGCCCTCATCCGCATAGCCGTTGAAACGATCGCGTCGACTCTCCGCATCCAGCCGCAGAAGATGGTCCCTCAGCAGCGGCAGCTCTTGGTTGATCAGCGATCTGATCGTGCCTTTCGACCCGGTGAGATCGGCGATGAGAGCGTCGTACATAGATTCATCTCCTTTGGGGGACGACCCTCAAGGAGGCGTTCGATTCCCTAGACCAAAGATGTATTGTGCAATGCACAATGATATTCAAGATCAAATGGCGTCGCACCAGCGATCGACCGGCCTTCGGCCACCGAACATTGCTAAATGTTCTTAAATTCAAGCTGCTTAACAAACCTTGAGCGAACGCAAACCCTGGCCCCGAAGGTGTTGTTGCACCGCACCCTAGGGATGCTACGGAGGCTGCGCGGGGGCTTCGCGGTATCAAAGAACCATCTGCGTCTGGGTGACGAGACCGACCAGCCGCCCCTCCTCGGTTTCGATTCGGGTCTGCCAGACCTGGGTCCGTTTTCCCCGGTGCACCGGGGTGGCGATGGCCCGGACCGTGGTGCCGGCTTTTGCGGCGGCAACGAAGTTGGTCTTGCTCTCCAGCGTGGTGGTTCCCTTGGCGTCGGCCGGCAGGTTGATGAACGTGGCGGTCGCGCCGACGGTGTCGGCCAGCGCCATCACGGCGCCGCCATGGATCGCATCGCCGAGCGTGCACAGATCCGGACGCACCAGCATGGTGGCAACCACACGATCCGCCCCCGCCTCGATGAACTCGACACCCATCAGAGCCGCAAACGGCAGCGGCCGTGATTTGATCATCTCGAGCGGCGTCATCATCCCTCCGTCGGCCCGCGTCTGGCGCGCGAGCTCTGTTTCGTTGTGGTCGGCAGCCGCACGAGCCTAGTTGCCGGCGGCGGATCGGCAATGACCTCGCAGGTTATTGCGCCGGCTCGACTCCGCACCATTCGGCGATGAACAGCGCGGTGGCCTTGGTCGACTGCCGCAGCGAGTCGAGGTCAATGTACTCGTTGAAGCCGTGCATCGCCTCGCCGCTGGCGCCGAAGCACAGGCTCGGGATGTTGTAGTTCAGCCCGTAAAAGCGGGTGTCGGTGAGCGCCGTGAACACCAGGTCCGGCGTCGCCCCGCCATAGACGGCGTCATAGGCCTTGCCGAACGCGGCTTCCGGCTCGGCCGAGTTGGTCAGCTCGTAGCCCTCGGACAGAAAGCCCGACCACTCCACCTGCGGCGGATTGTTGGAGAGGAAGCGGTGGTCGCGCGACGCCGCCGCGACGCAGGCGAGGATCTCGGCCTGATGGTCGGCGATCGACCAGCCCGGCAGCACAGCGATCCGGCAATCGACATCGCACCAGGCCGGCACGCTGGACGCCCAGTCGCCGCCTCTGATGATGCCGGGGTTGAAGTTGATCGGATGCGTCAGCGTCTTGAAATGCGTGTCGCTCGCCGCGCGGCGATTCCACTCCGCCTCGAGCGTGCCGAGCGCTTCGATCAGGTGATACGCGGCGGTGATGGCGTTGGAGCCGGAGCCGGCGGTCGCGACGTGCACCGGATGGCCGCGGACCTTGAGGCGAAACCAGATCACGCCGACCTGAGAGCGGACCATCTTGGCGCCGGTCGGCTCCGGGATGAAGCAGGCATCGGCACGATAGCCGCGCTGCAATGTCGACAGAGCGCCGACGCCAGTGCTTTCCTCCTCGATCACCGACTGGAAATGGATGCGCCCGGTCGGCCGAAGGCCGGCGGCCTTGATGGCGTCGAGCGCATAGAGCGCGCCGATCGTGCCTGATTTCATGTCGCAGGCGCCGCGGCCATAGAGCCGGCCGTTCTTCACCACCGGGTCGAACGGCGGCGTGTCCCACATGTCGAGCGGCCCGGCCGGCACCACGTCGCAATGGCCCTGCAGGATCAGCGAACGGCCACTCGCATTGCTCGGCCGATAGGTGCCGACCACGGTGCGCGCCTTGGAGAAGTCGTGCTCGATCGGACCGAAGCCGCGCAGATCCTTGAGGTCGTCGACATCGATATGCCAGTCGTCGACTTCGTAGCCGCGCTGCCGCAGCAGGTCGCCGATCATGTCCTGGCAGGGCCCCTCGGCGCCGCGCGTGCTCGGGATCGCGACGAAGTCTCGGGTGGTGGCGAGCTGGGCATCGAAGCCGGCATCGACGGCGTCAAGGATTCGGCGTTGAACATCGTTGACGCTCATGCGATTGCGGCTCCGCTGTTGCCCTGTCCGGAGGTGTGATCAAACCACAGATCGCCAGAATTGCCAGACAGTTTGTCCGCGCCGCGAATCGAGCCACGTTGCACGCCGCGCGTGAAGGAGATCACATGACTGACGTTCGTGTTGTTGGCTGGCCGTGCGCCTTGCTGGTGATCGGTGGATTGGCCCTCGCCTCGCTGACGACGGCCGCGGTGGCGCAGCAGCAGACGGTGTCGCGTGAACAGGACATCGGCGAATTGCGGCTCGGTCAGAAGATTCTGGTGGATGACGGCTCCTGCCCGGCCGGCCAGATCCTCGAAGTCACCGGCGCCAATCTCACGGCGAACGGCGTCACCCGCGTTCGGAAATGCGTCCCGCGGCGGCGCTGAGCCGCTCCCCTCCGGAGACTGCCGACGCCGACCGCTTCAGCGCTGCAGATCGGTGCGGTGGCCGACCGCTTGCTCGGCCGGATCGAACATGCATTGCAGCGCCGGCTTGGCGATCTGACTGAAAGTGGCGCTGATCTGTGCCTGCTTGGCCGGCGGGATCCACTCGGCATCGATGGTCGGGACGCCGCGTTCGCGCATGCCGCGCAGCAGCGCCTCGCGCAGATCGCTGTCCTGCACCGCCGCGGCCGCGTGATCATGCAGGCAGCCGCAGACCGCGACCGGATGCGCCCAGCGACCGGCCATGTGCGCCGTGCACTGGCGGATGAATTCCATCCGGGCGTCGGGGAGATTCCAGAAGGAGCGCGCCTGGGCCTGGGCGCCGCCTCCTGCGGCGAGCAGCACGCCGACGGCGAGCAACAGAAAGCGGCACGATGTCGGCAACCGACCGATCATGGGATAGCTCACCGCGGCGTGCTCACTGTGCCGCGCAGGTGAGCTGCTCGGCGTCCGGCGCGTTCGGTGCACTGGGAAGCGTGGCATCCAGATAAGTGAACGTTCCGATGCCCGGCAGGCTGCCTTCCGACGATCCGGCCATCGACGCACCGCTCACCAGGAAGGCGCAGGCGAGGATCAGGCTCAAGGTTCGCATATCGCGTCTCCGACTCAGTCTTGGCAGCTCGGCTGCCTTGTTGGTTGGACTGATAGACCCCGCGTGTTTCGCTGCCGCTGCACCCGCACGTAAAATGGTTTCGTCGGAACCGAATTGTTTCGTCGCGTGACCTCGTGACGAAACACAGCTGACACCGGGCCCTTCAGGCCGATGGGCCGAGCCACCCCGGCCGCTGCCTGTCCGAAGAACGAGGGCATTGACATCAACCTGTCATCGCCTGGTGTTAGTCGAGCGAGGCGCGAGAGCATCCGTCTGCCAGAGGTGCGCGTTGCGTCAGGGCATCGGCCGGTTCCGCAAGATTGTATTAAACTTGTTCGCATCGAGCGCTTGGTTCGGAGGGACATCCGCCGCTACACAGCAGCGACGGCATACGGACACGCTCTGGCGAATGGTGTCCGATCGCGCGCAGTTGCGGTGAAGCTCACCCGGCGGGCGATTCAAGGCCGTCAGGCCCCAATATCTTGGCTCTCGGCGTCGCGCCCGATGCAACGATTTTAGGCGTCGCGCGTTTTTATTTACATCGTGGAGGAACAACAAATGAGCAGCGAGGCACGCGTGCCGGTATCACCGGCGGATCGCAATAAGGTCGCCCCTGTCATTGGAGCCCAGCCAGTGAGGAAGAGCGGCTTGCCCGGCGAGATGGCTCTGCAGAATCTGTTCGGTCATCCGGCCACGCAGTCGATTCAGCAGGGTCTGGTCCGCCTCGTCGGCCACCGGGCGCCAGTGCGCCCCGGCCCCACTGGCCGCACCGCGACCTGATCTTCCAACCGACCACAACGAAATGGAGCGACCGACGCCGGTCGCTCCATTTGATTCATAGCGTCTGATTCATAGCGTCTGATTTAGAGCGTCAAGTTCCGAGCTGTTACTTGAAGAAGTCGCCGCATTTCTGCACGACCTGATCGGCGGCGCCCCACGGCATGATCGGTACCGACGACGTCGAGTTCTTCGGCGAGCCTTCGATCAGCCGGTCGGAGTACACCATGTAGACCAGCACGTTGCGCTTGGCGTCGCAGCCGCGGACGATCTGCATCTTCTTGAAGAACATCGAGCGCCGCTTGCTGAACATGTCGTCGGCCTGCTCCAACTTCTCCTTGAAGCGGACCGGGCCGATCTGCCGGCACGCCAGGGAGATGTCCGAAACCTCATCGGCGAGGCCGAGCCATCCCTTGAAGCCCCCCTTCTCCGGCACGGTAAAGTGGCAGGCAACGCCTTCGATCTCAGGATCGTCGATTCCATAAGTGGCAAGCCTGTCGTTGGGGCTGAGCAGCTTGAAGACGGTCGACCGGCGGAAGATCAGGTCCGGGTCATCGGCGGCCTGAGCCGAGGCGCAGGCGATGCCCGTCAGAACCAGACCGGCGAGAGCGACAGACTTCAGGCGATTGAAAAGCGCGGGGGTGTGACGACGTGTCATCCGAATCTCCGTAGGATCTGTCAGCCATGTGGGGATCAACAAACGTTGTGAAAGATGCCGGCCCACTTCGACTCTCGTTTAACTCGCTGTGAAGCTTTTTTGTTAGGCTTTCCGCAAATGCGCGACGAATACCGCGCCGGCGCTGGTGAACGGGTTTCTCGCCAGCAACACTAATCTGAAATTCGCCTCTCAAAGATTCGGGGACCTGCGCGTGCGCCTGGAACAGTCATCGCTTTCATCACGACCGGCCCCGCGTACCGCCGAAGGCGAAGTCACATCCGGGACGATATCGCGATCGGCATCCGTCGCGGTGATGCGTGCAGGACTTCTGACCGCGGCCGGCGTGTTCGCCCTCACCTCCCATGCGGAAGCCTCGACGTGGTGGTGGCCGGAAGACGATACCGCCGTGTACGACACCCCCGCACCGCCGCCGCCGAAGCGGGCGCCGCGCAAGCCTCTGAATATCGACGCGCGCCAGGAGAAGCTGATCGAGAAGCAGACCGCCAAACCGCGCGGGCCGATCCTGATCTCGGTGTCGATCGATGAGCAGAAGCTGCGCGTCTACGACGCCAACGGCTTTTTTGCCGAGTCGCCGATCTCGACCGGCATGCGCGGCCACGCCACGCCGATGGGCGTGTTCAGCGTCATCCAGAAAAACAAATGGCACCGCTCCAACATCTACAGCGGCGCACCGATGCCCTACATGCAGCGGGTGACTTGGTCGGGCATCGCGTTGCATGCCGGCGTCGTGCCGGGCTATCCGGCGTCGCACGGCTGCATCCGGATGCCGAACACGTTCGCGATCAAGATGTGGGGCTGGACCCGGATGGGCGCGCGCGTGATCATCACGCCAGGTGACGTCACCCCGACCAATTTTACCCACGCGCTGCTGACCGGAAAACGGACCCCACCGCCGGAAGCGGCGCCGATGGCGTCCGACCCGCAGAAGCCCGCGACGTCCTCGAAATCCGACAAGGCCGCCGCAGCTGAACCGACCGCGCCGACGTCGGGCGAGCTGCGCGCCAGCATCCTGCACGATGGCGAGGTCAGCCCGGTCAAAACCGCCGATGCGAGCGGCGCGCACCCGGACGCCGCCATGGTGGTTGCCGACGTGGGGCACTCGGCTTCGGATGCACCTGCTGCGGACAAGAAGCTGACGGTCGTGGCAGCCGCGTCGGACGACGCCGATCCGGCGACGACTGCCTCGGTCAGCAAGCCCGAGCCGGCCAAGCCGGACGCCGCAAAGCCGCAGACGGCGCAGTCCGCTGCGGACGAAAATACGCCATCGGTCAATGACAAAGCGCCGTCTGCTCAGGCACCGGATCAAGCGGCTGGCGATGCTGGCGCCAAGGACGCCACAAAGGATGCGGCAAAGGATCAGTCCCGCGCCACGGAGCCTGCCGTTGCGGCGACGCCCGAACTGCCCGCGGCCAAGCGTGGCGGCGGACAGATCGCCATGTTTGTCAGCGCCAAGGATCAGAAGCTCTACGTGCGTCAGAACATGACGCCGCTGTTCGACGTTCCGGTCACCATCGCGGCAGGCGAACGGCCGCTCGGCACACACGTCTTCACCGCTGAGCTGGCGAAGGACGACAGCGTGCGCTGGACCGTGGTCACGCTGCCGGCGCCGCGCCGCAGTGAGGAGCTGAGCAGTTCCCGTCGTACCAAGAAGGCTTTGGCGCCGGTTGTGAATGCGGCATCCGAGGTCGAAGGCCCTGCCGCGGCCCTTGATCGGCTGACGATCCCGCCGGAGGCGATGGCCCGAGTCGCGGAAGCGATCTCCACCGGTTCGTCGCTGATCGTGTCCGATCAAGGGATCAAGGCCAGCGGTGAAACCGGTCAGGGAACTGATTTTATCATCAGCCTGCGCTAGTTCCGGACGACCGTACCGATCACCGGCAACAACGCTGTGTCCGCCGCGCCCGCGATCCGCGCGAATCTGCGGGCAACTCGGCGCGGGCGGCGAATAACCGTTGCCGGGGCCGCTTTCCTGCCTCTACGCTGACGCCAACAGGCGGAAGCTATCGCTGCTTGGCGGGGAACGCTGGGCAGCGTACGGCGGCGGAAGGATGACGGGGATGCGGATCGCCACAGGTGTTCTGGTTGCAAGCGCGGTGTCTCTCAGCGCGATCGGTGTCGCCTGGTCGCAGGCGGCGCCAAAGGCCGCCGCCCCCGCTCAGGCCGCTGCACCGGCCGCCACTCCCGCTCCCACGCCTGCTGCGACTCCTGCGCCCGCGCCGGCCCCGGTCAAGCAGGCTTGCGCCAATCCGGACGCGCTCGGCGTCGGCCGCATCGTCGAGATCGACACCACAGGCGGTCCGGGGTTTGGTTTCGAGCATTTCAAGCAGCTCGACTTCCTGCGCGACAAGGAAGTCGTGCTGACCTTCGACGACGGCCCGTGGCCGGTGAACACGCCGGCCGTGCTCAAGGCGCTGGCCGACCAGTGCACCAAGGCGATCTTCTTCCCGATCGGCAAGCACGCCACCTATCACCCGGAGATCCTCAAGCAGGTCGCGGCGGCGGGGCACACCGTCGGCGCCCACACCTGGGCCCACACCAATCTCGGCAACAAGAAGCTCACCGACGACCAGCGCAAGGACGAGATCGAGAAGGGCTACGCCGCGGTGAAGTGGGCACTCGGCGCCGCACCGTCGCCGTTCTTCCGTTTCCCGGCCCTGCAGCATCCGCCCGAGATGGTCACCTATCTGGGTACGCGCAACATCGCGATGTTCTCCTGCGATCTCGACTCGTTCGACTTCAAGGCGCGCAAGCCCGAGCAGGTCGTCGACACCGTGATGAAAAAGGTCGACCGCCTCGGCAAGGGCATCATTCTGATGCACGACTTCCAGAAGAGCACCGCCGAGGCGTTGCCCGAACTGCTGCGCCGGCTGAAGGCCGGCGGCTACAAGGTGGTGCAGATGCGTGCCAAGGCGCCGGTGGTGACGATGGCGAAGTACGACGAGGAACTCGCCAAGAGCAACGCGCTGCCGACCGTCAGCTCGCGGCCGGTCAGCTCCGTCGTTCAGACCATCTCCGAGTAATCGGGTAGCGGCTTGATCATTTGCTTCCTCGAGGCCCGATGACGGGCACGCCGGCGCTGCGCATCGAAGGCTTCGTCATCGTCTCCGGCGAGGGCAATCTGGCGGATGCCGCCGGCGTGATGCCGGATGTTCTGAAATTCGAGGGCGATCAGCGTTTCTTTGCCGACGCGCTAGACCGCGCAGCGCTGATCGTGCACGGCCGCAATTCATTCGAGGACCAGCCAGCTTCGCCGCGCCGCAAGCGGCTGCTGATCACGCGGCAGGTCGCGAGCCTCGGCTCCGATCCGACCAATCCGAACGCGGTGCTGTGGAATCCCGCCGGTTGCTCGTTCGATGAGGCGCGGGCCCGCACGGGTGTCGAAGCGGGAATGGTCGCGGTGATCGGCGGACCGGACGTCTTCGCGATGTTCTACGATCGCTACGACACGTTCTGGCTGTCCGATGCGCCGCATGTTCGCTTGCCCGGTGGCCAGCCGTGCTTCCCGGGCGTGCCGGCGCAGACGCCGCAGCAAATTCTCACCGCTCACGGGCTCGTCGCCGCGGAGCGGATCGTGCTGGACGCAGCTCACGACGTCGGCGTCACGCCTTGGCGGCGCGCGACTGGCTAGACGTCATTCGTCGTGACGACGGTCGTCGTCCCGCGGCCGATGCCGGCGATGATGAACAGCGCGCCGATCAGCGACAGGTTCTTCAGCGCGGCGATCAGATTGGTCTGCGCGTCGATGCCGGACTGGTTCCAGAAGTCGTGGTAGTAGAAGATCGTCGCCGCGACGAACAGCGCCAGCACCAGCGCGAAGAATCGCGCGCCGAAATTCAGCGCAATCATCAGGCCGCAGATCAGTTCGACAGCCCCCGCCCCGATCGCCAGCATCTGGGCGAACGGCATGCCGGCCAGTCCCTCGAGCTGCGACGTGTAGGTGGAGAGCATCTCCGGCACGCCGATCTTCTGCGTCTTCTCCGTCGTCGCCGCCAGATCGATCAGCTTGGCGGCGCCGGAGAAGATGAACAGCACGGAAAACAGGAAGCGCCCGAGAGACACGAAAGCAGGCATGGTCGACCCCACTGGCAAGCGAAAGCGGTGCAGACCGCTCGCCGAGTATGAGGAGTCGCCCGTCGCTTTTCAAACGGTCAGATCGCGTACCGAAGGTTTACGCACCGCGAGTTGATGTAAGCGCGCTGGCGCTGGTTATGGCTGGCGAGCTCAACCACTCCACGCCGGTCATCGCCCGGCTCGTCCGGGCGACCCAGTATTCCAGAGCGGCTGCGGTGATGATCAGCAGCGCTCTGGAATACTGGGCCCTCCGCTTTCGCGGAGGGCGACGGCTGAATGTAGTGTTGGCGCAGTGCCTCGCTTCATTGCGCGCCGGCGTCGATCTCAGGCAAACAGCGTCCGCTGATGTCGCCCTGCCCGTTCCTGCGCCTCCACGACCGCGACGGCGGTCATGTTCAGAATGCCGCGCGGCGTCACCGACGGCGTCAGGATGTGTGCCGGCCGCGCGGGACCGACCAGGATCGGGCCGACCGGCAGCGCGTCGGCCAGCACCTTGATCATCTGATAGGCGATGTTGGCGCTGTCGAGGTTCGGCATGATCAGCACGTTGGCACCGCCCTCGAGCCGGGAATGCGGCAAGATCATTTCGCGGGCGCTTTGCACCAGCGCGCTGTCGCCCTGCATCTCGCCGTCAGCCTCGATCTCCGGGTGACGCTCGGCAAGCAGCGCTGTCGCACGTCGCACCTTCAGGGATGAATCGGTCGGATAGCTGCCGAAATCCGAATGCGACAGGAAGGCGATCCTCGGCTTGATGTTGAAGCGCTGGACATGCACCGCCGCGAGCGCCGCCACTTCGGCCAGTTCCTCGGCGGTCGGGTTGGGACGCACCTGTGTATCGGCCAGGAAGATCGCGCCCTTGCTGGTGATCATCAGCGCCAGCGCCGCATAGTCCGAGACACCGGGTAGCAGACCGATGACGTCACGGACATGACGCAGATGGTTCATGTAGCGGCCGTCGAGGCCGCAGATCATCGCATCCGCCTCGCCGCGGGCCACCGCGAGCGCGGCGATCACGGTCGAGTTGGTGCGCACCACCGTACGCGCGGCCGCCGGCGTCACGCCGGAGCGACCGGCGATGTCGACATAGGACTGCACGTAGGAACGATAGCGCGGATCGTCCTGCGGGTTGACGAGGTCGAAGTCCTCGCCGGCCCTGATCGACAGGCCGCTCCGCTTGATCCGCGCCTCGACCACCGCCGGACGGCCGACCAGGATCGGCCGCGCCAGCTTTTCCTCGAGGATCGTCTGCACCGCGTGCAGCACGCGCTCGTCTTCGCCTTCGGCGTAGATGACGCGCACGGGCTGCGCCTTCGCCTTGGCGAACACCGGCTTCATCACCAGGCCGGAGCGGAAGGCGAAGCGCTCGAGCTGCGCGTAGTAATCGTCGAACGAGGTGATCGGCCGCGTCGCCACGCCCGAATCCATCGCCGCCATCGCCACCGCAGGCGCGATGCGCAGGATCAGCCGTGGATCGAACGGGCTCGGGATCAGCGAGCCGGCGCCGAAGCCGAGCACTTCATCTGTGTCGAGCCCGGCCGCCACCGGATCGGCCGGCGGATCGCGAGCCAATTGGGCGATCGCGTCGACCGCAGCGATCTTCATTTCCTCATTGATCGCCGTGGCGCCGACGTCGAGCGCGCCGCGGAAGATATACGGAAAGCACAGGACGTTGTTGACCTGGTTCGGGAAATCCGAACGGCCGGTGCAGATCAGCGCATCGGGACGCGCCTTGCGGACTTCGTCCGGCATGATCTCCGGCGTCGGATTGGCGAGCGCCATCACCAGCGGCTTCTCGGCCATCTGCTGCACCATCTCGGGCGTCAGCACCTTCGGACCGGACAGGCCGAGGAAGACGTCGGCGTCGGGGATCACTTCGGCCAGCGTCCGCTTGTCGGTCTTCTGCGCGTAGACCTCCTTCCAGCGGTCCATCAGCACGTTGCGGCCTTCGTAGACCAGGCCTTCGAGATCGCAGACCCAGATGTTCTCGCGCTTGGCGCCGAGCGACACCAGCAAGTTGAGACAGGCGAGCGCCGCCGCGCCGGCGCCGGCGGTGACGATCTTGACCTCGGAGATATCCTTGCCCTTCAGCAAAAGCGCGTTCTTGACCGCGGCGCCGACGATGATCGCAGTGCCGTGCTGATCATCGTGAAACACCGGGATCTTCATGCGCTCTTTGAGCTGCGCTTCGATCTCGAAGCACTCCGGGCCCTTGATGTCCTCGAGATTGATACCGCCGAACGTCGGCTCCAGCGCCGCCACGGTCTCGACCACGCGCTCGATCGTGTCGGCGGCGAGCTCGATGTCGAACACGTCGATGTCGGCGAACTTCTTGAACAGAACCGCCTTGCCTTCCATCACCGGCTTGGACGCCAGCGGCCCGATGTTGCCGAGGCCCAGCACGGCGGTACCATTGGTGACCACCGCGACCAGATTGCCGCGCACGGTGAGATCGGCCGCCTGCGACGGATCGGCCGCGATCGCATTACACGCCGCGGCGACGCCCGGCGTGTAGGCGAGCGCCAGATCGCGCTGGTTGGCGAGCGGCTTGGAGGCGTGGACCTCGAGTTTGCCGGGGCGCGGCGAACGGTGATAAGCGAGCGCCTGGGATTGCAGATCTTCAGAATTGGACGCCATGAGGTCTCCGAGCGGCCTCGCCGACAATGCGTCGTCGAATGTGCCGCTATCCTATCAGCAGTCGTTGATACCAATTTGTCGCTCGCATGTCCCGTCGTTCCGGGCATACGCGTCATCACGCCTACGCAACGTCGTCACGTCCTGGTTGCAGCGCGGCTCTGGACACGCCGATGCCCGCGACAGGCGCGGGCATCTCGAATCCGAGCAGGCGGCCCCCTCACTCTTCTTGCAGATTGAGCCGGATGTGCAGCTCGCGCAACTGCTTCGGCGCCACCTGCGACGGCGCGCCCATCAGCAGGTCCTCGGCGCGCTGGTTCATCGGGAAGAGCGAGATCTCGCGCAGGTTCGTGGTGCCGCACAGCAGCATCACGATGCGATCGACGCCCGCCGCCATGCCGCCATGCGGCGGCGCGCCGTATTGGAAGGCGCGGTACATGCCGCCGAAGCGATCGATCACTTCCTGTTCGCCGTAGCCCGCGATCTCGAACGCCTTCACCATCGCCTCGGGACGATGGTTGCGGATGCCGCCCGATGCGATCTCATAGCCGTTGCAGGTGATGTCGTACTGGAAGGCTTTGATCGTCAGCGGATCCTGCGACGTCAGCGCGTCCATGCCACCCTGCGGCATCGAGAACGGGTTGTGCGAGAAGTCGACCTTCTTGTCGTCCTCGTTGTACTCGTACATCGGGAAGTCGACGACCCAGGCGAGCGCGAACTGATCCTTGTCGACGAGATTGAGCTCCTCGCCGACGCGGGTGCGCGCGAGGCCAGCGAACTTGACGAACTTCGACGGATCGCCCGCGACGAAGAACGCCGCGTCGCCGGCCTTCAGGCCGAGCGCCGCGCGGATCGCTTCGGTGCGCTCGGCGCCGATGTTGTTCGCAAGCGGACCGGCGCCCTCGCCGCCTTCACGCCACATGATGTAGCCGAGGCCCGGCTGGCCTTCGCCCTGCGCCCACGAGTTCATGCGGTCGCAGAACGCGCGGCTGCCGCCGCCCGGTCCCGGGATCGCCCAGACCTGGTTGCGCTCTTCTTCGAGCATGCGCGCGAACACCTTGAAGCCCGAGCCGCGGAAGTGCTCGGAGACGTCCTGCATCTCGATCGGGTTGCGCAGGTCCGGCTTGTCGGTGCCGTATTTGCGCATGCTGTCGGCGAAGGCGATGCGCGGCCAGCCCTTGGTGACGCGCTTGCCCTTGGCGAATTCTTCGAACACGCCAGTGATCACCGGCTCCATAGCGGCGAACACGTCGTCCTGCGTGATGAAGCTCATCTCGACGTCGAGCTGATAGAACTCGCCGGGCAGACGGTCGGCGCGCGGGTCTTCGTCGCGGAAGCACGGCGCGATCTGGAAGTAGCGATCGAAGCCCGACATCATCAGCAGCTGCTTGTACTGCTGCGGCGCCTGCGGCAGCGCGTAGAACTTGCCGGGATGAATGCGCGACGGCACCAGGAAGTCGCGCGCGCCTTCCGGCGACGACGCGGTCAGGATCGGCGTCTGGAATTCGAAGAAGCCCTGCTCCTTCATGCGCCGGCGCATCGAGTCGACGATCGCGCCGCGGGTCATGATGTTCTGGTGCAGCTTCTCGCGGCGCAGGTCGAGGAAGCGATAGCGCAGGCGCACGTCTTCCGGATAATCCTGCTCGCCGAACACCGGCAGCGGCAGTTCGCCGGCCGGCCCCAGCACCTCGATCTCGGTGATGAAGATTTCCACCTGCCCGGTCGGCAGATCCGGATTCTCGGTACCCCCGGGGCGGCGGCGCACACGGCCGTCGATCCGCACCACCCATTCGGAGCGCAGCTTCTCGGCATCCTTGAAGGCGGGCGAATCCGGGTCGGCCACGCACTGGGTGATGCCGTAATGGTCGCGCAAATCGATGAACAGCACGCCGCCATGGTCGCGGATGCGATGGCACCAGCCGGACAGGCGAACGGTCTGGTCGATATCGCTGTCGCGGAGCGCGCCGCAGGTATGGGTTCGGTAACGGTGCATGGAAATCCCGGAAAAGCCGTCTTTGGGCAGAATCGAGTGTCCGCAGGCCTGCGGAGAGCGTCAGGGTTTACCCGAGCAGCCCCCCCGCGGCAACCAGATGAAACCCGCGCGGGACGTGGTTTTGTGCGGCACGGCGGCCGGCCGCGCAGGCGCCGGGCCCGGCGGCCTGAAAGGCTGAGCGGTGGCGCAGGCCGCCATATTGAAACCTGACAGTTTCCAGCCGATTGTTTGAAGGCGAACCATTCTTATCTGGTGCCGGATGACCATCCATTTCCCGTTCGACAATAGCTACACCGCCCTGCCGGAGACGTTCTTCGCGCGCGTGGCCCCCACTCCGGTCGCCGCGCCGCGGCTGGTGAAGCTGAACCGCCCGCTGGCCGAACGGCTCCGCCTGGACGCCGACTGGCTGGCCAGCCCGGAAGGCACGGCGGTTCTCGCCGGCGCCCGCGTGCCCGAGGGCGCGGCGTCGATCGCGCTGGCCTATGCGGGCCACCAGTTCGGCCAGTTCGTGCCGCAGCTCGGCGATGGCCGGGCGGTCCTGCTTGGCGAGGTCATCGACAAGGACGGGGTTCGCCGCGACATCCAGCTCAAGGGCTCCGGCCGCACGCCGTTTTCGCGAATGGGCGACGGCCGCGCCGCGCTCGGCCCGGTGCTGCGCGAATATATCGTCAGCGAAGCGATGGCGGCGCTCGGCGTCCCGACCACCCGCTCGCTCGCCGCGGTGCTCACCGGCGAACAGGTGATCCGCGATCCGATCCAGCCCGGCGCCGTGCTGACCCGAGTCGCATCGAGCCATATCCGGGTCGGCACCTTCCAGTTCTTCGCCGCCCGCGGCGACCGGGATGCGGTAAGGGCGCTGGCCGACCACGTCATCGCGCGCCATTATCCGGACGCCGCACAGGCCGAGGCGCCCTATCTGGCGCTGCTCGAGGGCGTGATCGCCCGCCAGGCCGAGCTGATCGCGCGCTGGATGATGATCGGCTTCATCCATGGCGTGATGAACACCGACAATTGCTCGATCGCCGGCGAAACCATCGATTACGGCCCGTGCGCCTTCATGGACACCTTCGATCCCAAGACGGTGTATTCGTCGATCGACCAGATGGGCCGCTACGCCTATGGCAACCAGCCTCCCATCGCGTTGTGGAACCTGACGCGGCTCGCCGAGTGCCTGGTGCCGCTGCTGGCGGACGACGACGACAAGGGCATCGAGATCGCCCAGACGGCGCTCGGCGTCTTCGCGGAACGCTTCAACACCGCCTATCTGGCGCGGCTCGCCGCCAAACTCGGCCTGGCGACCGTGCAGGACGAGGATCCGCAGCTATGCCAGGACTTCCTGGCGGCGATGGCCCGCGGCCGGGCCGATTTCACCCTTGCGTTCCGCCGTCTCAGCGACGCCGCCGGCGATCCATCGGATCTCGGCACGGTTCGGGCTCTGTTCGAGGATCCTGCCGCGTTCGACGAATGGGCGCCGCGCTGGCAGCAGCGGATCGCAACCGAGGAGCAGAATAATACCGATCGGCAGGCTGCGATGCGCGCGGTCAACCCGGCCTACATTCCGCGCAACCATCAGATCGAGGCGGTGATCAGGGCGGCCGTCGACCAGAACGATTTTGCGCCTTTCGAGCGGCTGCTCGAAGTTTTGGCCAACCCCTTCCGGGAACTGCCGGAATTCGCCCGCTATGCACAGCCGCCGCAGCCCCATGAGGAGGTGTTGCAAACCTTCTGCGGAACTTGATCGGCGCACGCTGAGCGTGTCTAGTGCTTCGGATTCGATGGCTTTTCGGGCAAACGGCAGTCTGCCGCCCCTGACCCCCAGGCCGGTTTTTCCGAAACGCGACAGAGTTTAATGGACCTGATTTCCACCACCGAGCAGCTCGCCAGCGCCTGCGCCCGCCTCGCCGCCTTCCCGGTCATCACCGTCGACACCGAGTTTTTGCGCGAGACCACCTACTACCCGCTGCTCTGCGTGGTGCAGCTGGCCAGCGCAGACGAAGCCGTCGTGGTCGATACGCTCGCCCCCGGCATCGACCTGACGCCGTTCTTCGATCTGATGTCGAACGAGAACGTGCTCAAGGTCTTCCACGCGGCGCGCCAGGACATCGAAATCGTCTGGCACCGCGCCGGCATCGTGCCGCATCCGATCTTCGACACCCAGGTCGCCGCCATGGTGCTGGGCTATGGCGACAGCATCGCCTACGACCAGCTGGTCGAGCGCATCACCGGCCATCGCCCGGACAAGACCCACCGGTTCACCGACTGGTCGCGCCGCCCGCTGACCGACGAGCAGCTGCACTACGCGGTCTCCGACGTCACCCATCTGCGCGACGTGTTCGCCGCGTTGGACGCGGACTTGAAGAAGCGCGGCCGCAGCGACTGGGTCAGCGAGGAAATGGAAGTCCTGACCTCGCCGAAAACCTACGACTTCGATCCGGGCAGCGCCTGGGAGCGGCTCAAGACCCGCGTGCGCAAGCCGAAAGAGCTGGCCGTCCTGATGGAAGTGGCCGCCTGGCGCGAGCAGGAAGCGCAGACCCGCGACGTGCCGCGCTCGCGCGTGCTCAAGGACGACGCGCTCGGCGACATCGCCACCCACGCCCCGACGTCGCTGGAGCGGCTCGCGACGCTGCGTTCGCTGCCCAAGGGCTTCGACCGCTCCAAATGGGGATCGGACATCGTCGCCGCGGTCCAGCGTGGCCTCGCGCGCGATCCGGCGACCCTGCCGAAGATCGACAAGCCGCGGAATAACTCCAACGGCGCCGCGATCGTTGAACTGCTCAAGGTGCTGCTGCGGATGACCTCGGAGCGCCACGCCGTCGCCGCCAAAGTGATCGCGACCGTCGACGATCTCGAACAGATCGCCGCCGACGACAAGGCCGAAGTCGGCGCGCTGCGCGGCTGGCGGCGTGAGCTGTTCGGCGACTCCGCGCTGGCCCTGAAGCATGGCCGCCTGGCGCTGGCGATCGAGAAAGGCCGAGTCACCCAGGTCGACCGCACCGCAAACGTGACGGGGCCAAGCGCCGATCGATGATCGTTCGAGCGCAGCCCAATCTGTTTCAACTCTTCTTCCTGGTTCGCGGTTCGGTGGTGCAGCGGATCTATCCGCAGGCGCTGTTCATCGCCGGCCTGTCGATCGTGGTGGTGTGGGCGCATCACGCCTATCCGGGCCTGGTCTCGGACTTCAACAGCGCGCCGTTCGCCGTGCTCGGCATCGCTCTGTCGATCTTCATGGGTTTCCGCAACAACGCCTGCTACGACCGCTGGTGGGAAGCGCGGCGCCACTGGGGTGAACTGATCTGCCTCAGCCGCACCTTGTCGCGGCAGACGCTTCTGCTGACCGAATGCGACAGCGACGGCCGCGCCGCGCGGACCGCTCTGCTCACCCTGGCGATCGCCTTCGCCCAGGCGCTGGTGCTGCATCTGCGCCCTGGCAGCGACGTCGGCAAAGTCACTCGCCATCTGTCGCCGGAGCTGCTCGCCCGCTACCGGGCCAGCCGCAACGCCCCCGAGGTGCTGCTCGCGGCGATGCAGGCCGAGCTTGTCGCGCTGCATCGCGACGGCAGGCTTCGCGACATTCCGTTTCAGATGCTGGACCGGACCATCGGGCAAATGGCGATGGTGCAGGCCGCGTGCGAACGCATCCGCTCGACGCCCGTGCCGTTCGGCTACACGCTGCTGCTGCACCGGACGGCTTATGTGTTCTGCCTGCTGCTTCCGTTCGGCTTCGCCAACACGCTGGGCTGGCTCACGCCCTTCGCGACGGCGCTCGCCGCCTACACGTTCTTCGGCCTCGATGCGCTGGGCTCGGAGCTCGAGGAGCCGTTCGGGCAGTTGCCCAACGATCTTCCGATCGCCGCGCTCGCGGACACGATCGAAATCAATCTGCGCGAGGCTCTCGGCGAAACCGAGCTGCCGCCGCTGCCGGCCCCGGTCGACTACATTCTGGTCTGACGTCCGGGCGCGACCTCAGCGCCGAACGATACTTCCCGTTCGCCCGACCATGCGGGCGAGCTGCTTGAAGCGACTGCCGACGCGGTCGGCGACGAGGTCGACCAGCCGGTGCTCGAAGACCAGCAACAGCTTGCGCTCGCTGGTGCGGAATTGCGTCGCCGGCAGCACGCCGGGCCGTGCCGCACTGATCAGATGCGCGACGCGGAAGGCCGCGCCGAGCAGCCGCGCCCGCTCGTCCATCGCCTGCGTGACCAGCTCGCGCACCGCGGTCGGTGGTTCGTTCTGTTCGCTGAAGCCGGCGTAGCGATAGAACACCGACAGCGCCATAAAGGCGCGCTCCTCATGGGTGACGTCGCCGAAATTGCCGTTGGTGATCAGCGACAGCGTCTGCTCGCCGCGGTGATCGGGATGCACCCGCCAACCGATATCCGACATCAGGCAGGCGGCGTGACGCAGCCGGCGCTCGCCTTCGATCTCGCGCACCTTGGCAATCCGGAACAGCCGGTCGGTCCAGTCGATCAGCTCTTCGGCATGACGAGCCGAGCGCGACAGCAGCTTGTTGAGGTCCTGTGCGGCACAGATCAGGCCGTCTTTGGCGCGCTCAGCGGCGGGCAGCTGTTCGAACAGCAGCCCCTCGCGGACACCGTAGGTCGAGAACACGATGGTCTTCGGCTTCGCCACCTCGATGACGAATTCGAGCACGAGCGCCGCATAGGCGAGCAGCGGCCGCCGCGCGTCGGCGACAAGATCAAGGTCGGCGAGCTGATTAGCTGCCACCAACGCACGCAGCCGACGCGCGAAGCGGAGCGCTTCAGCCGCAGGGATCGCGTAGCCGTGCATCACCTTGAGCTGATAGCCGCTCTGCGCAATGTGGATCCGCGCCAGCGCACGCCAGGTGCCGCCGACCGCGTAGAACGACCGCCCCCGCGCCGCCTTCAGCGGCAGCGCGCCGGCCAGCGCCTCCTTGGCGATCTTCTCGGCGCGCTTCAGCGACTTTTGCGAAGCGTCCTGCAACGCCAGGCTGCCGAGTGGCAGCGTCACACCCTTGCGAACCTGGTTGCCGCGAACGTCGATCAGCTCGAGCGAACCGCCGCCGAGATCGCCGACGATGCCGTTCGGCTTATGAACACCGGAGATCACGCCGAGCGCCGAGAGCTTGGCCTCGCGCGGGCCCGACAGGATCTCGATCGAGACGCCGCAGATTCGCTCCGCGGCGGCGATGAAGTCCGGCCCGTTGCTGGCGTCGCGGCAGGCGGCCGTGGCGATGGCGGACACCCGGCCGACCTTCATGACCCGGATCAGCGCACGAAACCGGCGCAGCGCGGTCAACGCCTTGTCGACGGCGTCGGGCGCCAGCAGCCCGGTGCTCTGCACTTCACGGCCGAGGCCGCACAGCGCCTTTTCGTTGAACACCGTGATCAGGTTGCGCGCCAGCGCCTCGTAGACCACGAGACGCACGGAATTCGAGCCGATGTCGATCACGGCGACGCTGGTGTCGCGCTTCAGCGCCCGCTTATTCAACGTCGCTCTTCCTCAAGCGGACGTGTTGCGCTCCGACCGGCGCGTGAGGCGCCGGGGCGAAGATTCCTTGAGCGACTTTCCACGGCCGGACAGACTCGGATTTGTCATGAAGTAATTGTGGACGTTGAAGGGCTCCTCGCCCTTGGCAATCTTCATACGCGTCGATGATCCGTCCGGCAACAACCGCCAGCTCTGCTCGGTATCCTTCAGGTTCGCCACCATGATCTGCTCCAGCACCTGCTGGTGCACGGTCGGGTTCTGCAGCGGGCACAGAATCTCGACGCGGCGGTCGAGATTGCGCGGCATCATGTCGGCGGACGAGATGTAGACCGACGCCTTCGCGCTCGGCAGGCCGTGGCCGTTGCCGAAGCAATAGACGCGGCCGTGTTCCAGGAAGCGGCCGATGATCGATTTGACCCGGATGTTCTCCGACAGGCCGGGCACGCCCGGACGCAGACAGCAGATGCCGCGAACAACCAGGTCGACCGAGACGCCGGCACGCGACGCTTCATACAGCGCGTCGATGATCTCCGGATCGACCAGCGCGTTCATTTTCAGCCAGATCGCCGCGGGCTTGCCGTGGCGGGCGAACGCCGTTTCGCCCTCGATATGCTCGATCATCCGCTTCCGCAGCGTCAGAGGCGAGACCGCCATCTTCTCGATGTCGCTCGGCTCGGCGTAGCCGGTGATGTAGTTGAACACCCGTGCGGCATCCCGGCCGATGATCGGGTCCGACGTGAAGTACGACAAGTCCGTGTAAATACGCGCCGTGACCGGATGGTAGTTGCCGGTGCCGGTGTGGACATAGGTGGTCAGGCTGCCGCCCTCGCGGCGGACCACCAGCGACAGCTTGGCGTGGGTCTTGAGCTGCAGGAAGCCGTACACCACCTGCACGCCGGCGCGCTCGAGATCGCGCGCCCAGCGGATATTCGCTTCTTCGTCGAACCGTGCTTTGAGCTCGACCAATGCGGTGACCGACTTGCCGGCCTCGGCGGCTTCGGCGAGCGCACGCACGATCGGCGAGTTGTTCGAGGTGCGGTACAGCGTCTGCTTGATCGCGACCACATCCGGATCGCGTGTCGCCTGCTGCAGGAACTGCACTACGACGTCGAACGATTCGTAGGGGTGGTGAACGATCAGGTCTTTCTGGCGGATCGCCGCGAAGATGTCGCCGCCGTGCTCGCGCACGCGCTCCGGATGGCGTGGCACGTAAGGCGGGAATTCGAGGTCGGGACGATCGACGCGGGTCAGCTGCGACAGCTCGTTCATCGCCAGCACGCCGTCGACCAGCAGCACTTCGTCGTCCGATGTCGTCAGCGCACGCTGCACGAAGGCGCGCAGCTCCTCCGGCATGGTGGCATCGACTTCGAGCCGGATCACCGAGCCGCGGCGGCGGCGCTTCAAGGCGGTCTCGAACAGCCGGACGAGGTCCTCGGCCTCTTCTTCGATTTCGAGTTCGCTGTCGCGGATTACCCGGAAAGAGCCCTGCCCCTTGACCAGATAACCTGGAAACAGCCGACCGATGAACAGCGAGGTCGCCTGCTCCAGCGTGATCAGCCGGACCGACTGGTCCTTGCCGTTCGGCGGCAGGCGAATGAAACGGTCGATCTTGCCCGGCATGCGGATCAGCGCGTTCATCGCCCGGCCATCGGTCACGCGCGCCAGCTGCAGCCCGATGGTGAAGCCGAGGCTGGGGATGAACGGAAACGGGTGTGCCGGATCGATCGCCAGCGGCGTCAGCAGCGGGAAGATATTGTGGAGGAAATGGTCCTCGATCCAGGCGCGCTCGGACTTGCTGCAGTCGCGGCCGTCGAGCAGCAAGATGCCGTTCTCGGCCAGCACGCCGCGCAGGTCACGCCAGATCGCCTGCTGATCGGCGGCGAGTCGTGACACCGCCTCGTTGATAAGCACCAGTTGCTCGGCCGGGGTTAGCCCATCGGGGCTGCGCGCTGTGATGCCTTCGCGAACCTGCGCCTTGATGCCCGCGACGCGGACCATGAAGAATTCATCAAGGTTGTTTGCAGAAATTGACAGAAATCGAACGCGTTCGAGCACCGGATGGAGCGGGTTGACCGACTCTTCCAACACGCGACGGTTGAAATGCAGCCACGACAGTTCTCGATTGATGAATCGCTCCGGGCCCGCCGCGACGACTGAGGCCGGCTCGGCCTCACCCTTTTTCTCTTCGATGACAATGACTTGGTCGGAATCCATGAAAATTAGGTCCAGCCTGGTTGGGAAGTGACGTGCCGGTAGGCGGTGCGGCGAGACAATGCTGCATTCGCAAGACGTTTCCATGACAATGATGGACCAGGCGATCGGGCCGTCAAGCCGAAGCGGCGGCCAGGTTGCCGCAGTGCTGCGGGCCCGGTCAGGCGTCGCGCAGCAGCTCGGCGGCGAGCGCCCGTGTCACCGGCCGACCGAGCCGGAGCGCTTCGGTATCCAGAAGCTCCACCGTGCGCCGCGCGGCCGCGAAGGAGCGGTCGATCCGCTTGGCCAGATAGCCGACCAGATTGGCGTCGATGCTCATCTGGCGATCGGCACAGAACTTGACGATCAGCGCCCGAAACAACGCATCGTCGGGTGCCAGCAGATTGACCACCGGCACGGCGCGCAGCCGCGAGCGCAGGTCGCGCAGCTCCGGCGGGAATGCCGACGGCGCCAGCCGCGCTGTGATCAGAACCGAGGCCTCGTCCTCGCGCGCCAGATTCATCAGATGAAACAGCGCCCGCTCGTCGAAGCTGCCCGGGATCAGGTCTTCGACCACCAGCGCACCGGTGGCGAGCTCGCCAGGCACGTCGGCCGGAGTCAAGGCCTGCGCGGAGGTCGAGCGGGCCCCCGCCTGCTCGGCCCAGATCGCCGCCAGATGGCTCTTGCCGCTGCCCTCGGGGCCGACCAGCAGCATGATGCGATTGGGCCAGTCCGGCCAGCTCTCGATCAGCTTGAGCGCGGCGGTATTCGCCGTGCCCTCGAGAAAATCCTCGCGCGACAGGCTTTCGGCGTGCGGCAGGTCCAGAGCAAGCTGTCGAGGTTGTACGCGGACTGCCACGGGAAGTGCTCCATGCCGGCGCTCTGCGCAGCCGGCCGACGCGTCAGCGACCAGGTTCGATCGTACTCATGTGCCGCGTCCACTCCACGAGATAGAGGGAGACCGAAACCAAGGTCAAGACCGTGACCAGTCCCATCAGGATAACGTCGTAGGGCGCGGGCTCGATGCCGAAGCCGAGCGTACCGAGCACCAGCGCCGCGAACCCGACCTGGGCCACCGTGTTCAGTTTCGACACCATCAGCGGCTTCATCGGCACCGGCTTGCCGAACAGCCACGACACGATCACGGCGCCGACAATCATGATGTCGCGCGACACCACCAGGATCACCAGCCAGCGCGGGATCGCGCCCCAGATCCCGAGTGCGACATAGATCGAGACCAGCAGGGCCTTGTCAGCGAGCGGATCGAGCAACGCGCCGAGCTCGCTCGCCATGTTGAAGCGCTTGGCCAGGAAGCCGTCGACCGCGTCGCTTACCCCTGCGACGATGAAGATCGCGAAAGCGATTGCCATTTCGTTCGACGCGATCGCCCAGACAATGACCGGCACCAGCAGGATACGAACAAGCGTAATAATATTCGGAATGCTCACACGACGGTCCCGGCTTGCACCCCAGATGCGGCCAAACTCTCGAAGTTTCCACGGCACCCGGGGCCGGTTGTCTACATAGACCATGCAGGGTCACCTTGCGAGCCATTGCGCGCCGGCGAAATCCGACGTAACCACCCCAAACTATCGCCCGGGCGCGGACAAGCGGGACTTAGGTCTAGCGCAACCGGCGGAAACCATCGGCGGCGGCTTGATGCCGGGCGGCACGCTTGCCCCGCGCAGCGCCTTTTTCTGCAGGAGCCGGCCATGACCGAGCGCAAGCACGGCCTTACCTATGCCGATTCCGGCGTCGATATCGACGCGGGAAATCGTCTCGTCGACCTGATCAAGCCGATGGTGCGGGCGACCGCGCGCGCCGGCGCCGATTCCGAGATCGGAGGCTTCGGCGGCTTGTTCGATCTGAAGGCGGCGGGGTTCAAGGACCCGGTGCTGGTAGCGGCCACCGACGGCGTCGGCACCAAGGTCAAGGTCGCGATCGAGGCCAAGCTGCACGCCGGGATCGGCATTGATCTGGTGGCGATGTCGGTCAACGACCTCGTCGTCCAGGGCGCGGAGCCGCTGTTCTTTCTCGACTACTTCGCCTGCGGCAAGCTCGATCCGGAAGCGACCGCCGAGATCATCGCCGGCGTCGCCGAAGGCTGCCGTGAATCCGGCTGCGCGCTGATCGGCGGCGAGACCGCCGAGATGCCGGGCCTCTACAAGGACGGCGATTACGACCTCGCCGGTTTCGCGGTCGGTGCAGCCGAACGCGGCACGCTGCTGCCCTCGCGCGACATCGCCGAAGGCGACGCGGTGATCGGCCTCGCCTCCTCCGGCGTCCATTCCAACGGCTTTTCGCTGGTCCGCAAGATCGTCGAAAAGTCCGGCCTGGGTTACGACGCGCAGGCGCCTTTCTCACCGGTGATGACGCTGGGCGGCGCGCTGCTGGCGCCGACCAGGCTGTATGTGAAGTCGTGCCTGCACGCGATCCGCACCACCGGTGCGATCAAGGGCCTGGCGCATATCACCGGCGGCGGCTTCACCGACAACATTCCGCGGGTGCTGCCGAAGCATCTCGGCGTCGGCATCGACCTGCCGCGGCTGCCGGTGCTCCCGGTGTTCAAGTGGCTCGCCGAACAAGGCGATATCGCCGAACTCGAACTGCTGCGCACCTTCAACTGCGGCATCGGTATGATCGCGATCGTCAAGGCCGACGCCGTCGAGGCCGTCACCGAGGCGCTCACCAGCACCGGTGAGAGCGTCCACCTGCTCGGCCAGGTGATCGCCGCCCAGGGCGAACACCGCGTCGTGTACGACGGCCACCTCGATCTGTCCTGGTAATCCGGTGAGCAAGCGTCGCGTCGCCATCCTCATTTCCGGGCGCGGGTCGAACATGGCCGCGCTGATCGAAGCCGCCGCGGAAGACGGGTTTCCGGCCGAGATCGCCGTCGTGATCTCGAACACAGCGAGCGCCGGCGGTCTGGCGATCGCGCAGCGCAGCGGCATCGAAACGCTGGTGATCGAGAGCAAGCCGTTCGGCAAGGATCGCGCTGGCTTCGAAGCCGTGCTGCAGGGCGCGCTCGACCAGCGCGGCATCGAGCTGATCTGCCTCGGCGGATTCATGCGGCTGTTCACCGCTGACTTCGTAAATCACTGGAGCGGACGGATGCTGAACATCCATCCGTCGCTGCTACCGTCGTTTCCCGGCCTCGATCCGCACGGCCAGGCGTTGCGCGCCGGGGTGAAGATCTCCGGCGCCACAGTGCATTTCGTCATCGCCGAGACCGACGCCGGTCCGATCGTCATGCAGGGCGCGGTGCCGGTGCATGACGACGACACCACGGACGAACTGGCCGCACGCGTACTCGCCGTCGAGCACCGGATCTATCCGAAAGCACTCGAGCTCGTCGCATCCGGCCGAACGCGTTTCGAGGGCGACCTCTGCAAATCGACGTCGAACACCATCACCGATCAAGCATTGATCGTTCCGGTGTAACGCGAGCACGTTGGGCAGATCGCGTCCTGAGCTGCGGTCCGCTCAGCAGCCGAGCTGTCAGGTCACCTTCAAATTCTCAGCCGATGCCTTGCCACGGTTTTCGACGAGTTCGTACTCGACCGTCTGATTTTCATTCAGGGTGCTGAGTCCGGCGCGCTCGACGGCCGAGATATGGACGAATACATCCTTGTCGCCGGTGCTCGGCCGGATGAAGCCGTACCCCTTGGTCGGGTTGAACCATTTGACGGTGCCCTTCTGCATCGGCTGTCTCCTGTCTGGACATAAAAAAAGACGCGGCCGCGATCTGCGTGCCACGCCACAAACGGCGATCCCGAGGCCTGCCGACGTTTGGTCTCAGACTTCGAAGTCCCAGATTTCCAAGCTTCCAAGTCGCGAAACATCGACGTCAAATGGGCCCAACCCGATTGCGCATGAATTGCAACACGATTTTTCAAGCTTAGCAAGCCTTGCGAGTGCTGCAGAAATAAGCGCCGCATAGTTGCGTCGCTTAGTTGAACTGATCACTTGATCGGCGCTGACAACTTGTTGCTTTGCGGCGAGCCGCAAAGCCGATCAATTTAGAGCCGTTCTGATCGAAAAACAGGCGCGGCGGCCTGATGCTTCAAAACACCCAAGATGGGTGCAGCGCCGCATGTGGACAGGTTCCATTGCATGCGACAATTTTGAACACTCGCTACGATGTTCATGCACCGTACAGTTGACTACTGTCCGCGCTGAATCGGCTGAGCCGGTTCCCCTTCGCCCCACCACTCACCCGCGCGCAAGGAGACCGTTCTGATCGTGTCCAGCGAAATCAACAATGCCCCCATCCCGGTGAAGAACCGCGTTCTTGCGCAGCTCGCTCCGGATGACCTGCTCGCCCTGCAACCGATGCTGCGGCCGATCGATTTCCGAGGGCGCGCGGTGCTGCAGGAAGCCAACCGTCGCATCGAACACGTCCACTTCATCGAGCAGGGCTTGGTGTCCCAAGTCGCCGGCAGCCGTACCGATTACGTCGAGACTGCGATGGTCGGCGTATTCGGATACGTGGGCGTGCCCGTCGTGCTCGGGAACCCCATCGCGTCGCAACGCTCGATCGCTTCCATGCCGGGAACCGCGCTGCGCATCTCGGCAGAAGACCTCACGGCCGTACTCGCGGATCGACCGCACATCCGCGAGCACCTGCTGCGCTACGTTCAGGCGCTGATCGCGCAGAACACTCAGAGCGTGCTGTGCGCCGCACGACACGAGATCAATCAGCGACTGGCGCGCTGGCTGCTTCTGGCTAACGACCGCATCCAGACCGACGTCCTGCACATCACCCACGAGCTGCTCGCCGCCAGCCTCGGGGTGCGCCGCGCCAGCATCACCAACGCGCTGCTGCAGTTCGAGGCAGAGGGGCTGGTGCAGAAAACCCGCGGCGCAGTCCGCGTCACGGACCGCGCTGGCCTCGAAGGCCGCGCCTGCGATTGCTATGGCGTCGTGCGCGACGCCTATGCGTGGACGCAGACGACGCATGACGGGCACGCCCATGACGGCTGCAGCCACAGCCACGATGAGATCATCGCCGGCACGGCCTGACGATTAGGCCCGCGTCGTCGCCGACGTGGGCCTTCGCAGCCATCGGTGGATCGCAGAAACGCCCGCGCTCGCGGGCGTTTTGCGTATCAGGACGGCGTTGCGGCGGCGTTGTTGTCGAGCGAAATGCGCCGCCAGATCGTGCCGGCGATCAGCACGAGCACAGCCCCGCACAGCGCGAACAGATATTCGCCGACATGGCCGGGCACCCCGAAATCGGTGACCAGTCCGATCGTCCGGAACAGCTGGTCGATATGAGCGCCCGGGCCATCGAACGTCAGCATCAGCGGTTGGATCGCCGGATCGGTCGCGATCACCTCGCCCGCGATCCAGCCGAGCAATGCGGCGCCGAACCAGACCAGCAGCGGCAACTTCTCCAGCACCAGCATGATCAGCGCTGCGCCGGCGACGATCAGCGGCACGCTGATGGCGAGGCCGAGGATCAGCAGCGGCGCACTGCCATTGGCGGCCGCCGCGACGGCGATGACGTTGTCGAGGCTCATGATGATGTCGGCGACGACGACGATCTGCACCGCGTGCCACAAGTGCTTGCCGGACTTGACGCTGTCCTCGTCTTCGTTTTCGGGCACCAGCAGCTTGGCGGCGATCACCAGCAGCGCCAGACCACCGATCAGCTTGAGATACGGCCACTCCATCAGAGTGGCGACGATGCCGGTGAAGATGATGCGTAACAGAACAGCGGCGCCGGCGCCGAGGATCATGCCCCACAGCCGATGCTGGGCATTGAGGCCGCGGCAGGCAAGCGCGATCACCAGCGCGTTGTCGCCGGAGAGCAGCACATTGATCCAGATGATCTTGCCGACGGAAAGCCAGAACGCAGGCTGGTGGATGTCGCTTTTGAACTGGGCGACCAGACCCGACAGGGTCGCGGGATCAAAGATGCTCAGAACCCAGTCCACAGCCCCTCACCGCGCTGGAAAAATGGCCGCGGCCGCCCTGAGCGGTCCGCGACCATGGTGCGTCACAACGTTCAGCCGACGATTTCGTTGCCGGCGAAGAACTGCGCGATTTCGATAGCGGCAGTTTCCGGAGCGTCCGAACCGTGCACCGAGTTTTCGCCGATCGACTTGGCGTGGACCTTGCGGATGGTGCCGTCAGCCGCCTTCGACGGATCGGTCGCGCCCATCACGTCGCGATACTTCGCGATGGCGCCTTCGCCTTCGAGCACCTGCACGACGACCGGGCCGGACGTCATGAAGTCGACCAGCTCGCCAAAGAACGGGCGTTCCTTGTGCACCGCGTAGAAGGTCTCGGCCTGGCCGCGGGTCATGTGGATCCGCTTCTGCGCCACGATGCGCAGACCGGCCTTTTCGATCAGGGCGTTGATCGCGCCGGTGATGTTACGCTCGGTCGCGTCGGGCTTGAGGATCGAGAAAGTCCGCTGAATCGCCATGGAAGGTCCTTGAAAGCTAGGGCTGAAGGGAGTTGCGCGGCTTATATCGACGCCGCTGCGGTCCGGCAAGCCGCGGGCGTCCTCCGCACCGGCAGAATCGTGCCGGACTTCACATTCGCCGCCTCACCGGTTGCCTTTGGCGGCCGTCCCGGTCAAAACGCGCCATGCTTACCCTCTCCGACATTTCGGTCCGGATCGCCGGACGGCTGCTGATCGACCAGAGCACGGTGCAGATCGCGCCGGGCGCCCGGGTCGGCTTCATCGGCCGCAACGGCGCCGGCAAGTCGACGCTGTTTCACGCCATCCGCGGCGAGCTGGCGACCGAGACCGGCCGCATCACCATGCCGCCGCGCTGGACCGTGGGCAGCCTGGCCCAGGAGGCGCCCAACGGCCCGGAGACGCTGATCGAGGTGGTGCTGAAGGCCGATCTCGAACGCCACGCGCTGCTGGAGGAGGCAGAGACCGCGCACGACCCGCACCGCATTGCCGAGATCCAGACCCGGCTGGTCGATATCGATGCGCACTCGGCCCCTGCCCGCGCCGCCGCGATCCTCAGCGGCCTTGGTTTTTCCGCAGAGGACCAGTTGCGGTCCTGCTCGGAATTTTCCGGCGGCTGGCGGATGCGGGTCGCACTGGCGGCGACGCTGTTCGCGGCGCCCGATCTGCTGTTGCTCGACGAGCCGACCAACTATCTCGATCTCGAAGGCACGCTATGGCTCGAGGATCACCTCGCCAACTATCCGCGCACGGTGATCGTGATCAGCCACGACCGCGATTTGCTCGACACCTCGGTCAACGAGATCCTGCATCTCGATCGCGGCCGGCTGGTACACTTCCGCGGCACCTACTCGGCCTATGCGGAATTCCGCGCCAACAAGGAAGCGCTCGACGCCAAGAACGCCAAGCGCGAGGAAGCGCGGCGCAAGCACCTGCAGGAATTCGTCGACCGCTTCAAGGCCAAGGCCTCGAAAGCGCGTCAGGCGCAGTCGCGCGTCAAGATGCTCGAAAAAATGAAGCCGGTGACGCGGCTGGTGAGCGACGACGTGCCGGACATCATCTTCACCCCGCCGGAGAAGACGCTGTCGCCGCCGATCCTCGCGGCCGACAACGTCACCGTGGGTTACGATCCCGCGCATCCGGTGCTGCGCAACGTCACGCTGCGCGTCGACACCGAAGACCGCATCGCGCTGCTCGGCGCCAACGGCAACGGCAAGTCGACCCTGGTGAAGCTGCTCGCCGATCGGCTGGCGCCGTTCTCCGGATCGGTGACGCGCGCCGACAAGCTGTCGGTCGCGTACTTCGCTCAGCATCAGCTCGACGAACTCAACCCGGACGGCTCGCCCTACGACCACATCCGCCGGCTGATGCCGGACGCGCCCGAGAGCAAGGTCCGGACGCGGGCCGGCACCATGGGGTTCTCCGGCAAAGCCGCCGATACGCTGGTCAAGAGCCTGTCGGGCGGCGAGAAAGCTCGCCTGCTGCTCGGGCTGGCGACGTTCTTCGGCCCGAACATGATCATCCTCGACGAGCCGACCAACCATCTCGACATCGACAGCCGCGCCGCGCTGGCCGAGGCGATCAACGACTTCCCGGGCGCCGTGATCATGGTGTCGCATGATCGCTATCTGATCGACGCCTGCGCCGATCAGCTCTGGGTCGTCGCCGATCACAAGGTCAAACCCTATGACGGCGACCTCGACGATTATCGCCGCGCCGTGCTGTCGTCGCGCAGCGGCCGCCCCGCGCGCGACACCAAGGAGCGCAGCGACGGCGGCGCTGTCGCCAAGCCCGCGCAGCCGCGGCCGAAGAAAACGGTGCCGCTGAAGCAGCAGATCGCCGACGCCGAATCCGAGATCGAACGCATCACCGCCATCATCGACAAGATCGACGCCGCCCTCGCGCTGCCGGATCTGTTCACCCGCGATCCGAAACAGGCCGCCCAACTATCAACCGCCCGCGCCAACGCCCAGGCCGCGCTGCATAAAGCCGAAGAGAAATGGCTCGCAGCCAGCGCCGCGCTGGATGCGCCGCAGGGGTCGTAACAAGAGCCGGCCAGCAAACCGCAGGAATTATGGAGTCTGGCCTGACACTCGGTCGTTGCGAGCGGCCCGAACCTCACGCCGCGTCATGCCCGGCTTCGTGCCGGGCATCACGCCTTGCAGCGTTAGCGCCGCAAAGGCGTGGATGGCCGGGACAAGCCCGGCCATGACGGAGTTTGTGAGCTTATCGAGTGATCTAGAAAGTCGCGGAGAGGCACTTCGAATTTTGGGTCGGACTCTCAGGACGGCGCCCGCGCGGATCGCGCGTTTTGCGCCAGCAGACGTCCGCAACCGACGATCTGCAAATGGTCGGAGCGAAAGGATTTGAACCTTCGACCCCTAGTCTCCCAGACTAGTGCGCTAACCGGGCTGCGCCACGCTCCGATGCCGTTTCGGCCCTGATGCTGTAGCGGCGAATGGCCGGCGGCGCAAGGCGGCTGGCATCAAATCGAAGGTCCAAACGGGTCGAAACCGGCGACCTAGCCGTCCTTCATGACAGCGTCGAGCGCTTCGCGGCAGGCGATCAGGTCCTGCAGCACGGCGCGCAGCGGTGCGAGGTCGACGGCCGGCTGCCGTGGCGGCGTGGCGCGGGGCTGCGGCGGGCCGAGCGGCGGCTTCAGCCGCGCCGGCAGTGGGTGATCGTCGTCCTCGTCGTCGTGAGACCGGAAGGCCGGGATATCATCCGGCTCGTCAAGAACCGACGCGTCGAAGGGGGGGTCGCCCAGGGCCGGCTCGTCGAGCTCGGCATCGCGCGTGGCCGCGCCAAACCTCGGCTCGTGCCGGTCCGCGGGGTGCGACTCCGGCCGCGCGGGACGGCTCGGCGCAGGCGCCGGCGCGGCGCGCAGATCCGGCTCCGCCATTGCGGCGTGCAGGTCGAGGCCCTCGTCCTCGCCCTCATAGTCGTCATCGTCGAGATCGATGCCGTGGCCGGGCGCGGGTTCGTAGTCCTCCTCCGCAAAGCTGCGGCCAATCGCTTCCTCGACTGCCCCGAACGTCGCGCTGGCCTCGCTGTCGGCGAGGCGCTGCACCGACTTGATGCCGTGCTCCTTGAGAATGCGCTGGACGCCGCGGATGGTGTAGCCTTCGCCGTACAGCAGACGGCGGATGCCCTTGAGCAGATCGACATCGTCGGGCCGGTAGTAGCGCCGGCCGCCCGATCGCTTCATCGGCTTGATTTGCGAGAACCGCGTCTCCCAGAACCGCAGCACATGCTGCGGAATGTCGAGCTCGGCAGCGACTTCGCTGATAGTTCGGAATGCATCCGGCGCTTTGTCCAAATGCAGTCTCCTTCGTCAGGTGCCGGCCGACCCGGACGCCGTCTCGGACTTGTCGTCCGCCGTGGCGTTCGCCGATGACGACATGGGACTACCCGCCGCGCCGTTGGCGTTGATACGTTGCTTGAGGATCGCGGACGGCTTGAACACCATCACACGCCGCGGCGAGATCGGCACTTCGGTCCCGGTCTTCGGATTGCGGCCGATCCGCTGCCCCTTCTGACGCACCAGAAACGAACCGAACGATGACAGCTTCACCGTCTCGCCCTTTTCCAGGCAATCGGTGATCTCCTTCAACACCAGCTCGACAAATGCCGACGACTCCGTGCGCGACAGACCGACCTTTTGGTAGACGGCCTCGCATAGATCGACACGTGTGACTGTTCTTCCGGTCCCGCTCATCGCCCGCCCCGCCTTACGGCGAAATGAAAAAACCCGTGCTGAAACTAGGAGGTTAACAAGCGGCGGTCAACCTCCGGCAGCATTCAGAATAGCACGGAACGCAATGGAAATGCTGTTAAAACTTTACACGCGCAACTACCAGCGGAGCAGTGCAGCACCCCAGGTGAAGCCGCCGCCCATGGCTTCCAGAAGCACCAAATGCCCCTTCTGGATGCGTCCGTCGGCAACAGCGGTGGCCAATGCGAGCGGAATCGACGCCGCCGAGGTGTTGCCGTGGCGGTCGACGGTCATCACCACCTTCTGCGGCGCAATATGAAGTTTTTGCGCCGAGGCATCGATGATGCGCTTGTTGGCCTGATGCGGAACGAACCAGTCGACATTGTCGGCGCTGGTGCCGCTGGCGTTGAAGGCGTCGACGATCACACCGGTGATCATGCCGACCGCGTGCTTGAACACTTCGCGTCCTTCCATCCGCAGATGGCCGGTGGTCTGCGTGGTCGACGGGCCGCCGTCGACATAAAGCTTGTGCTTGTGCGCGCCGTCGGAGCGCAGATGCGTGGTCAGCACGCCGCGGTCCGCCGAGGTGCCCCACCCGGTCTGCGCTTCAAGCACGATCGCACCAGCGCCGTCACCGAACAGCACGCAGGTGCCGCGATCATTCCAGTCTAGGATCCGGGAGAAGGTTTCGGCACCGATCACCAGCGCGCGCTTGGCAGAGCCGGCGCGCAGAAAGTTATCGGCCGTCGCCACGGCGAACACGAAGCCCGAGCACACCGCTTGAAGATCGAACGCGACACCGTGATGAATCCCGAGCGCAGCCTGAACCTGGGTCGCGGTCGCCGGAAAGGTGTGGTCGGGCGTCGAGGTCGCCAGCACGATCAGGTCGATCGATTGCGCATCGACGCCGGCATTGGCGAGTGCGGCCTCTGCGGCCTTGGTCGCGAGGTGCGAGGTGTATTCGCCTTCGGCCGCGATGTGGCGCTCGCGGATGCCGGTGCGCTGCACGATCCATTCGTCGGAGGTGTCGACCTTCGCGGCCAATTCGGCGTTGGTGAGGACCCTCTCGGGAAGATAGGCCCCGCAGCCCAGAACAACCGAACGAACCACAGTCACTAGACAGCCTCCTGCGCGGTCGGCGCCATGACCAGCGCGCCAGCGTTGCGATTGAGCGTTTGATTGATCTTGGTCAGGAGATCGTAGCGGACCATGTCATAACCAACATCGACCGCATAGGCAAAGCCGTCTGCGCTGGTTCCACCGTGGCTCTTGACCACGATTCCGTTAAGACCAAGAAACACGCCGCCATTGGACTTGTTGGGATCCATCTTGTCGCGCAGCGCCTTGAAGGCATCGCGCGCGAACAGATAGCCGATCTTCGAGCGCCAGGTCCGGGACATCGCGGCGCGCAGATATTCGGCGAGCTGACGCGCGGTTCCTTCAGCGGCCTTCAGGGCGATGTTGCCGGAGAAGCCTTCGGACACGATCACGTCGGCGGCTCCCTTGCCGATGCCGTCGCCTTCGACGTAGCCGATGAATTCGAAGCGCTGCGACTGCATCGCGCGCAGCAGTTCGGCGGCCTCGCGAATCTCTTCGCCGCCTTTGATCTCTTCGACGCCGATGTTGAGCAGACCGACGGTCGGGCGCTCGAGATCGAACAGCACGCTGGCCATTGCGGCGCCCATCACCGCCAGCGCCTTGAGGTGCTGCGCGTCGCCGCCGATCGTCGCGCCGAGATCGAGCACCACCGAATCGCCGCGCATCGTCGGCCACGTTGCGGCGATCGCAGGACGGTCGATGCCCGGCAGCGTTCGCAGACAGAACCGCGCCATTGCCATCAACGCGCCGGTGTTGCCGGCCGAAACGGTGACGTCGGCATCGCCCTTCTTCACCGCTTCGATCGCCTGCCACATCGACGATTTGTAGCGGCCGCGCCGCAGCGCGACGCTCGGCTTGTCGTCCATCGCCACAGCGACGTCGGTGTGGATCACCTTCGCGACCTTGCTCAGCGCAGGCTGCGCGGCCAGTTCCTTGTTGATCGCGGCACTATCGCCGAACAGCAGAAACTCGGCGTCAGGATGCCGGCCGAGCGCGATCGCCGCGCCAGGCACGACAACCGAGGGACCGAAGTCGCCACCCATGGCGTCCAGTGCGATTCGAACCTTCTGGGGCATGCCAGTACGGAGACCCGTTCGCTCGCGGTCAGAAGCGCTCGACCGCAACTTGATAATGCCCGAAGGCACTTAAGCGTGCAGCGCTGCACGCCTGATCGGGCCGGACAATAGCCGTTCTCGGCTCCGATACAACATCTTGACCGGGCAGATTTAAGTCGCATTCCACGACGGCAAACTGCAAAGCAGCGGCGAATCCACGCCCTTCAGACAACGACAATCGCTAATCGCCCTTCGAGCCGGGCTTTGCCGACGTCTTCAAAGCACTCAGCGCTGCGAACGGATGTTCGTCTGGTTCGTCCGCTTCGACGATCGCCTCGAACACCGCGTCGGGCTTGCGCGGATAGGGATCGACTCCGAGAAATAAAGCGTCGGCGGCCACCCGACCAAGGTCGATCACACCGCGGTCGATCGCTTCCGGTGGATCGCCGGGGGCGGGCTCGCCGTCGTCGTCGACGGTCTCTGACAATTCGCGAATCTGCTCCGGCGGCAGAAACATCAGGTCGACGGTCTCGTCGATCGTGCTCTGCATCGGCTCGAGGCTCACCACGCAGGTCTGGCCGATGCTGGCCCGCACCCGGCCGGTGACATGAATGCGGCTGCCGCTCAGCGGCGTCAGATCGAACGACGCTTTCGCCGAGGTGACGTCATTGAGTTGACCGAGCACCGCTAGCCCGGCGCGCTCCGCCTCGTTCGCCTCGATCTCGCGATGCAACCCGTTGGCTGGAATATGCATGACCACCACGGGTGCACGCCAGGGATTATCGCCGCTCATCGTCTGTCCTTCCGGGCTCAGGCAGCCGGCAGCGCGGGAAACCGCAATTCGCCGGCACGCAGTCTGGACGGCTCAACCGCGTCGAGCGTCTCGATAGCTTGTCGCACATAGGATGTCAGCCGACGCGCATTTTCAATATCGGCGCCGTCGAGAACGTTCCGGTTGAGCGCGATCGCCAGTGCCTCGTCGCCTTCGGTCATTGCCAGATCGTACGCCGCCGAGCGGCCGTAGAACGCCTCGCCGAACGCCTGCATCCGCTTCGGCACCGTGAGATCGCCGACGCCGAGTTCGCGCAGATTGGCATCGAGGTCGCTGCAGAAATAGTCGAACAGCGCCTGCGCGAAAGTCGAAGCGTCCTGAACCGCCCGACCCCGCCGCAGCACCAGCCACAGATGCACCACGATCATCTCGAATCGACCGTTCACTGTGTCGGCGACGCCATACTGCTGGTAAAACGCCGGCGCTCGCGCCTGCGCCACGATCATGCCATAGATCGTCTCGATGGTGCCGCGCGACGGCGTCCGGGGCGGACGGAAGTGGTTGAACGGCCAGATCATTGCGGGTTCCTGACGCGGGCCCTTCGGGGATTGCAATCGGTATGCCTGCCCGGTACGTCAACGCCTTGCGCGATGCAAGGGGATGGAGCCTGCTTTCGGATGAGACATTCGATCGAACGAAGCCGTCGCGGCGGCCTGCGCGCGGCGGTCCGGCGCGGCATCGGTCCGGCGCTCGCGCTGGGGCTGCTTGGTGCCGGCCTGTCGGCCTGCACCTCGGAGCAATTCCAGAAGGGCTACATCATGCCCACTGGCGCGCTCGAACAGATTCCGATCGGCGCCAGCCAGGATCAGGTTCTGATCGTGATGGGCACGCCCTCCACGGTCGCGACGCTGAACGGTGAGGTCTTTTACTACATTTCGCAGCGCGCGGAGCGCCCGGTGGCGTTCATGCCGCAGAAGGTCATCGATCAGCGCGTCGTCGCGATCTACTTCGACCAGAATCGCCAGGTCCGCCGCATCGCCAATTACGGCCTGCAGGACGGCAAGATCTTCGATTTCGTCAGCCGCACCACGCCGACCTCCGGTCAGGAGATGAGCTACCTGGCGCCGCTGTTCAGGCTGATCAGCTTCCGCTGACGCAGGCGCGCCCACCGGGCGCGCGAAAGACGATGCCGAGGCGCCGCTGGCAAGCGGCGCTTGCCGGTGTGGATTCGGGCCTTTACGCTTCCTGAAACGATAAAACTCAGGGAGCCAACGCCGTGACCCAGCTTTCGCGCCGCCGCGTGCTCGGCGGAGCCGCCGCTCTGTCCGCCGCCGCCATTCTGCCCCGCTCCGCGCTCGGCGACTGGCGGCCGACCGAAACCATCCGAATCATCGTGCCCGCCGCCGCTGGCGGCTCGACCGATGTGATGGGCCGGCTGCTCGGCCAGCATCTGCAGGCAGCGTGGGGCCAGTCGACCGTGGTCGAGAATCGCTCCGGCGGCGGCGGCACCATCGGCACCGCCGAGGCCGCGCGGCAGAAGGGCGACGGCCACACCATCCTGGTCGGCAATCCCGGCCCGAACGCGATCGCCTACAGCATCTTCAAGAACCTCAGCTACAAGCCGGATCAGCTGTTGCCGGTCTCCAACATGATCCGGATCCCCAACATCGTCTGCGCGCATCCGACGACGGGGCTGAAGTCGATCCCGGAATTGATCGCCTATCTCAAGACCAATCCCGACAAGCTGACCTGGGGGTCGTCCGGCGTCGGCCAGAGCCCGCATCTCACCGGCGCCTGGTTCCTGCAGCTCACCGGGCTGAAAATGACCCACGTTCCGTTCCGCGGTGCCGGCCCGGCGCTCCAGGCGGCGCTCGGCGGCGATATCCAGATTCTGTTCGACAATCTCTATCCCAGCCTGCCGCAGGTGCAGGACGGCAAGCTCAACGGCCTCGCCGTCACCACCACCGAGCGCAGCGAACAGGCGCCGCAGCTGCCGACGGTGCGCGAGAGCGCTCCCGAGCTCGACAAGTTCGAGGTGTCATCCTGGTTCGGCGTATTCCTGCCGAAGGGCGCCTCACCGGAGATCGTCACCGCGCTCAACGAGCAGATCAAGCGCGTGCTCGCGCGCGACGACGTCAAAAAGAACATCGCCGCCATGGGCGCCCGCCCCGACTACGGCACCCCGCAGCAATTCCAGCAATTCGTCGAAGCCGAAACCTTGAAGTTCAAAGGCATCATCGACCGCGAGGGATTGCAGATGGAGGTGAAGTAGTGCGAGCCGTGTTGAAAGTCGGCTTTCATTGAACGGGCCGCTTCTCGGCGTCAGCCCGTCATTGCGAGCGAAGCGAAGCAATCCAGCGCCACGCACGGAGCTGGATTGCTTCGTCGCTTCGCTCTTAGCAATGACGGGTTAGCTGCGAACGAAGACCCCACGCGAAATGCTTAAGGAAACTGCGTCTCCCGTCACGCGAACCCCTTCTCCCGCGCCCACTCCGCGATCAGCTCGTTGACGCGCTCGGGCGCGTCCTGCTGCACCCAATGCGAGACGCCGGGCAGCGTGCGGAGCGTGAAGTCGGCGACGTGCTGCTCGTTGCCTTTCGTCAGTGCGATGTCGAGCGCGAGATCGTCCTCGCCCCAGATCATCAGCGTCGGCACCGTCAGTCTCGGATGCGTGCCGGCGCCGCCGCCCAGCGCTGTCATGTTGGCGCGGTAGTAATTGATCATCGCGGTCGCCGCGCCGGGCTCGATCGCGTTGCGGCGATAGATCTCGATCTGCGCGTCGGAGATCTTGCCGCTATGCTGGCGAAACATCCGCGCCAGCGGCTTGCCGAGCTCCCGCGTCATCAGCCACTCCGGCAGCCACGGCAGTTGGAAGAACGCGACATACCAGGACTTGCGCTTCTGCTTCCAGCCGTCGGCCAGCACCCGCGCGAACACGTCCGGATGCGGCGCGTTGAGGATGATCAGCGCATCAAGCGCGACCTTGCCGCGCAGCGCCGTCTGCCAGGCGATCACCCCGCCCCAATCGTGCCCGATCAGGATCCTGCGCCGGCCGCCGAGCGCCGCAAACAACTCCGCGACGTCGTCGGTCAGATGATCGATGTGATACGCGGCCTTGCCGCTCGGCCGCGTCGTGCCGCCATAGCCACGTAGATCGGGCGCTGCGACGTGCCATCCGAGCCCGGCCAGGAACGGCAGTTGCCCCGCCCACGACTGCCGCGCTTCGGGGAAACCGTGAAGCAGCAGCGCCGTCGTGTCGCCCTCGCCGGCTTCATCCACAGCGAAGCTGAGGCCATTGGCGGCGAGCGTCGTGGTGCGGATCGCGGCCGTCATCGATCAGCCCGACTTGTTCATCTTCTTGATCTTCGCGTCCGTGGTCTCGATCGAACTCGCCAACTCCAGAATCGCCTTCGACAGAAGCTCGACAGCCTCCTTCTGATCCTGCGCCTTGGCGGCCCGCAGTGCGTAGTTCTTGGCGGATGACAGCGACATTCTGTGCCCCTCTCTCTGTTATTCTTTGTACGATGGGTTGAGCGCAGCGAAACCCATCACCAGCCTCACCGCTCTCCGAATCCTTGCGGCACGTCGCGAACGTCTCCACCCCAATCGGCCGGGTAGATTCCTTCGCGCACCATGGCGCCGAAGGACGAATACGGCCAATCGCGCGCGCTGCCTACATAGCCGTGTTTGACCGGATTAAAATGGATGTAATCCGCGTGAGCTTCGAAATCGCGCTCGTCCCGCAGCGTATGCTCCCAGAACCGGCGCTGCCAGATGCCGCGCTCGCTGCGGCTCGCCCGACTCGCGGAGATCGACTCGACCGCAGGCTGAGCCCGCGAGAACGCCGCTTTGATCAAGCGCCAGCGGAGCGAATAGTCCCGATCGCCGTCCGGAAGTGTCCAGATAGAATGCAGATGATCCGGCAGAACGACAATCGCATTGATCGCGAAGGGATGCCGGTCGCGCGTGTAGCGGAATGCTGCCCGCAGTCGATCAATGTTCTGCGTCAGCAGCACTGAGCGCCGGTCGGCGATAGCGACCGTGAAGAAGAAGCAGCCGCCAGGGATGAAATTGCGCCGGTATGCTGTCATGCCGGGCCTATGTGATGGGTTTCGCTACGCTCAACCCATCCTACGAAAAAATTCGCTCGCGAGAACTCTCGCCTTTGACGCCTTAAACGGAAATCCCCCCGCGGCTTGCACCGCGGGGCTCTCTCTACATCTGCCTTGTTCGCCGATGAGAACCGGGACCTATTTCTCTTCCTCCATCGACACCGCGACGTCCGCGTTGGCCGACAGCCGGACCTTGTCGCCCTCGACCTCCGCCACCAGGCCGCCGTCGATGAAGTGATGGTGGCCCTTGTGGCTGCCCTCGCCGCTGTCCTTCTTGGTCAGCTTGATCCGGTTGCCCTCGACCTTGTCGACGGTGCCGACATGAACGCCGTCGGCGCCGATGACTTCCATATGTTCCTTGATATCGCTCACGCCGCTCATGTCTCGATCCTTATGAAAACTCGGGCACGAGTAACGCGCCGGGTTCCGATAGGTTCAGTCGCTGGGGCATTTGGGTTTGTGCGGTCCGTAGCCCGGATGAAGCGAAGCGTAATCCGGGACGGCGCCCGTGACGTCTCCCCGGATTTCGCTTCGCTGCATCCGGGCTACAGGCACTCAATCAAACAAAAACCCCGCGGCTCGCACCGCGGGGTTTGTTTCTCGATCAATCGCCTGAAGCCTCAGTGTGCCAGGATCGCCAGCAGCAGCAGGGCCACGATGTTGGTGATCTTGATCATCGGGTTCACGGCGGGACCGGCCGTGTCCTTGTAGGGGTCGCCGACGGTGTCGCCGGTCACGGCCGCCTTGTGGGCGTCGGAGCCTTTGCCGCCGAAATGGCCATCCTCGATGTACTTCTTGGCGTTGTCCCAGGCGCCGCCGCCCGAGGTCATCGAGATCGCGACGAACAGGCCGGTGACGATGACGCCGAGCAGCATCGCGCCGACCGCCGAGAACGCCGCCGACTTGCCGGCCGCGCCGCCGCCCGCGATCGCAAAGATCGCGAAGTAGACGAAGATCGGCGACAGCACCGGCAGCAGCGACGGGATGATCATTTCCTTGATCGCCGCCTTGGTCAGCAGGTCGACCGCCTTGCCGTAGTCCGGCTTGTCGGTGCCCTGCATGATGCCCGGCTTCTCGCGGAACTGACGGCGCACTTCCTCGACGATCGCGCTGGCTGCGCGGCCGACCGCGGTCATGCCCATCGCGCCGAACAAATACGGCAGCAGGCCGCCGAACAGCAGGCCGACCACGACGTAGGGGTTGTTCAGCGAGAAGTCCGGCGCGACGCCGATGAAGTAGGGGTTTTTGGCGGCGATGAAGAACTTGAGATCTTCATTATAGGCCGCGAACAACACCAGCGCGCCGAGACCGGCCGAGCCGATCGCGTAGCCCTTGGTGACCGCCTTGGTGGTGTTGCCGACGGCGTCGAGCGCGTCGGTGGCCTTGCGGACTTCCTTCGGCAGGCCGGCCATCTCGGCGATGCCGCCGGCGTTGTCGGTGACCGGGCCGAAAGCGTCGAGCGCCACGACCATGCCGGCCAGCGCCAGCATCGTGGTGGTGGCGATCGCGATGCCGAACAGGCCGGCGAGGCTGTAGGTGATCAGGATGCCGGCGATGATCACGATCGCGGGCAGCGCGGTCGATTCCATCGAGATCGCGAGGCCCTGGATCACGTTGGTACCGTGGCCGGTGACCGAGGCTTGCGCAATCGACTTCACCGGGCGGAAGTCGGTGCCGGTGTAGTATTCGGTGATCCAGATGATCAGGCCGGTGACGGCGAGACCGACGATGCCGCACAGGAACAGTGACATGCCCGTGTAGGCGACGCCCGGCAGTGCGCCGAAGCCGACCAGCCAGTAGATCGCGCCGGCAACGCCGAACAGCGACAGCACGCCGGTGGCGATCAGGCCCTTGTATAGCGCGCCCATGATCGACTGCGACGGGCCGAGCTTGACGAAGAAGGTGCCGATGATCGAGGTGATGATGCAGATGCCGCCGATCGCGAGCGGCAGCGTCATGACGTTCTGCAGCTGGGTCTTGTCGGCCGCGCCGAAGAAGATCGCTGCGAGCACCATCGTGGCGACCGCGGTCACCGCATAGGTTTCGAACAGGTCCGCCGCCATGCCGGCGCAGTCGCCGACGTTATCGCCGACGTTGTCGGCGATGGTGGCCGGGTTGCGCGGATCGTCTTCCGGAATACCGGCTTCGACCTTGCCGACGAGGTCGCCGCCGACGTCCGCACCCTTGGTGAAGATGCCGCCGCCGAGACGGGCGAAGATCGAGATCAGCGAGGCGCCGAAGCCGAGCGCGACCAGCGCATCGACGACGGTACGGCTGTTGGCCGCCAGACCCGCGAAGTGGATCAGATAGATGAAGTAGAGGGTGACGCCGAGCAGCGCGAGACCGGCCACCAGCATGCCGGTGATGGCGCCCGCCTTGAAGGCGAGTTCGAGGCCGCCAGCCAGCGAGGTGGTCGCCGCCTGCGCGGTGCGGACGTTGGCGCGGACCGAGACGTTCATGCCGATGAAGCCGGCGGCGCCCGACAGGATCGCGCCGATGGCGAAGCCGATCGCGACCAGCACGCCCAGGAAGTAAGCGAGCAGCGCGAAGATCACCACGCCGACGATGGCGATGGTCATGTATTGGCGCTTCAGATAGGCCTGCGCGCCTTCACGCACCGCAGCGGCAATTTCCTGCATCCGCGCGTTGCCCTGGTCGGCGGCGAGTACCGAAGAGGTCGCCCACGCAGCATATACGATCGCAAGCGCTCCGCAGAGCACGATCACCCATAAAGCTGTCATTCCTGATGCCTCAGTCCCGAGTTTCACCCCCGTGCCTGCGACGCGGGAGCGACGCGGGCGCGCAACAAGATGGCATGCCCTCTTCCCGGAGCAGCCTCAAATCGGTGCGAACCTTGCCGCAATCACGGTTGCTCCGCAATCGCTGCGAACGGATGAAAGCAGGCTTTTCACGTCGCTCCCGAGCAATTCCAGAATGGTCGGGAGCTTTCGATTACCTATCACTAAGCATCAGAAATGACTGAACGACTGGGCTGTCAACAATACTTCACAGGCGTCGCCGTCGAACCACCGCGGCGCACCATTTCCGTCTGCTGCGGTGCCGATGACGGCGCATGCGACGCCTAGTCGTTGCGCCGCAGCGAGGAACTGATCGAGTCGATCTGGTGCAACGCCGCAAAGTAGTTCGTAGTCGTCACCGCCGCTGAGAATGCGTTGCAGTGCAGCAGTGCCGTTGCTGATCATTTGATATGCAGCTGCTGACAGCGGCACCGCCGCGGCGTCGAGCGTCGCGGTCACTCCGGAGGCGGCGCACATCTTGGCGAGATCGCCGGCGAGTCCGTCCGAGATGTCCATCGCTGCACGGGCATGCCGGCGCACCACCTCGGCCAGCGCCGAGCGCGGTTGCGGCTCGCGGTAGCGACCGACCAGGAAAGCCCGGCCCGCTTCGTCGGCCGCCGTGGCCCGCCCCTGCAACACGTCGAGCCCAAGCGCGGCGTCGCCGATGGTGCCGCTGACCACGATCCGGTCGCCCGGCCTGAGCGCATCGCGCCGGACCATCGCGCCGGGTGGCACGCGGCCGAAGGCGGTGACCGAGATCATCATCGGCCCCGGCGTCGAGACCGTGTCGCCGCCGAGCAGCGGGCAACCATAGGCCGCGGCGTCAGCGCCGAGCGCTTCGGCGAACGGCGCGAGGAACGACTCATCGGCATTACGCAGCGCCAGCGTCAGCAGGAAGCCGGCGGGCGTCGCGCCCTTGGCGGCAAGATCGGACAGGTTGACCCGCAGCGCCTTGCGGGCGATCGCCGCCGGCGGATCGTCCGGCAGATAATGCACGCCCTCGACGATCGCGTCGGTGGTCAGCACCAGATCGCTGCCGGCCGCCGCCAGCACCGCGGCGTCGTCGACCAGCCCACGCGCACCGGGGTCGGTCGCGAGCGGCTTGAAGTAACGGGCGATCAGATCGTCTTCACCGGAGGGCATCGAAGTAACAACCTCGCCGTCATTGCAGCTATGTTGTCCAGGGCACGGCGCGCTCCCTCTCCCGCTTGCGGGAGAGGGCTGGGGTGAGGGCGACGCGAGCAGCCACTCTCGGCCTCGCGGAGGCGGGGGGGGGCCCCCCCCCCCCCCCGCGGGGGGGGGGGGCGGCCCCCCCCCCCCCCCCCCCCCCTCCCCCCGGGGGGGGGGGGGCGGAGCCGCGAGCACGGCGAATGAACTCTGCGCCACCCCACCCCGCTCGCTGCGCGAGCGACCCTCACCCTCCAGGGGAGGGTGGTCCTCGCGGCGTCAGCTTGTTTTTCGATGAGATCGTCCCGCCATGACGAAAGTTGTGCAATGAGGTCTCGCCTATCGTCCGCACAGCCGATCGATCAGCGGGTTGGTGATCGTTGCAAACATCTTCGGCTCGCCATAGGCGCGAGCCGACAGCATCGCGCCGTGCACGGTCGCCATGAACAGTTCGGCCTCGGCGCGCGGCGTTTCCGTCAGAGTGAGGCTGCCGTCTTTCTGGCCGCGCTCGAGCGCCGATTTCAGCCACGCCGACAGCGAGCGGAAATGCGCCCGCACTTCGGCGGCAACCTGTTCGGGCAGCACGGGGAGTTCTGTCGCCAGCAGCGCGCAAACGCAGAACGGCGCGCTGCCGTCCTTGATGCAGGCGGCCCAATAGCCGGTGTAGCGGCGTAGCTGCGTCGCCGGGTCGGGCGCCTCGCGCGCCAGATGCGCCAGCCCGGCGGCGGCGTCCTTGCGATATTGCGCGACCAGCTTCTGCACCAGCTCGGCTTTGGTCGGGAAATGGTGATGAATGCTCGGCTTACGGATGCCGACCGCGTCGGCGATGTCGGCATAGCTGAAGCCGTTATATCCGCCCGCGATGATCAGGCCGCGCGCGCATGCGAGGATCTCGTCGGCGGTCGTCGATGCTGCGGTCATGCAGCTGTATACCTTCTAGTTGGTAGAATGTCCAGTTCGGCCGGAGTTGACCCAGCCCCACGCAAGTCATCCCGGGGCACGCGCAACGCGCGTGAACCCGGAATCCCGCAGCGTTCTGCGGCTCTGTCGTGTCCACAACATCTGGATTCCGGGTTCGCTCGCAAGCGCGAGCGCCCCGGAATGACGGGGCAGGGCCTCAAAGGCGCACGCCGCGGGCGCTTTTCGAACGCGCCTTCAACGCGGCGTTCACGGCTTGGGTGATTAACCCGTTCAAACAACGGCTCTCGATCAGCCCCACGCACGTCATTCCGGGGCACGCGCAACGCGCGTGAACCCGGAATCCCGCTGCGTTCTGCGGCTCTGTCGTGTCCACAACGTCTGGATTCCGGGTTCGCTCGCAAGCGCGAGTGCTCCGGAATGACGGGGGTAAGGACTCAGGCGCGAGCGCCCCGCGTGGTCGTCATCAAGCAAACGTCATCAAGTGCCCCCCATCTGCCAGTTGCCGGTTCGTCTACCGACTAGTAGGTAGACATTGCACTCATCATTGCTAGGAGCTTTCAGATGGCCCATGACAATTCAGCGATCTCGTCGACGACAGCCTCGGCTTGGCTGAAGCGCTATTACTATGTCCGCGCTGCGTTTTCCCTGATCTGGGTGGCGCTCGCCTTCACGGTCGCACGCCAGGCCCCGCAGCTCGCCGCGGTGATGCTGATCGTTTATCCGGCGTGGGATGCCGGCGCGAATTACGCCGATGCGGCGCGCAACGGCGGGCTGCTGGCCAATCCCAGCCAGGCGCTCAATCTCGTCGTCAGCGCGCTGACGACGCTGGCCGCGGTCGTCGTGCTGAATCACGGCATGAACGCCGTGCTGGCGGTGTATGGCGCCTGGGCGATTGTTGCGGGCGTGCTGCAGCTCGTCACCGGCGTGCGGCGCTGGACGAGCGGCGGGCAGTGGCCGATGATCCTCAGCGGCGCGCAGTCCGCGCTCGCCGGCGCATTCTTCATCCATGCGGCGAGCGGCGACAAGCTGCCGAGCATCACCGACATCGCGCCTTACGCGGCGTTCGGCGCGTTCTACTTCCTGGTCGCCGCGGTCTGGCTCACCGTCAAGGACCTGCGCCGCCGAACGATCCACGTCCGCGCGTAGAGCAGGGCGCCAGTCGATCCGCACTCGCTTATGACCGAACCGATGAGCGGCCAGCGCTACCCTATATGTCTGGCCGCCAATTCGATCGGTGAAACGGAGCCTGCAACATCGTCATTGCGAGCCGCACCCGGATCGGCTTCGCGCTGTCCGAGCACAGGCTCCGCGGCCAAGCCATCCAGGAACGGCATCAATATGCGCCCTCTGGATTGCTTCGCTTCGCTCGGAATGACGGTGAGGACACTCGGAGACCCAAATGATTGTTGATCGTCGTGTTGTGACTTCGTCGCTGCTGGCCGTCGCCGCATCGGCCGTGCTGGGCGGCGCGCGGGCCGCGGAGATGGCAGAGAAGCCCGGTGCCGCTGCCGGGGCGCGCAACGTCGTGCTGGTCCACGGGCTGTTCGCCGACGGCTCATCCTGGTCCGAGGTGATCCCGCGGCTGCAGGCGCGCGGGCTGAATGTCACGGCGGTGCAGAACCCGCTGACCAGTCTGCCCGACGCGGTCGCCGCCTGCGAGCGGGTGCTGGCGCGCCAGGATGGTCCGACCGTGCTGGCCGGCCATTCGTTCTCCGGCATGATCGTCACCGAGGCCGGCGTGCATCCCAACGTCGCGGCGCTGGTCTACGTCGCGGCACGCGCGCCCGATGCGGGCGAAGATTACACCGCGCTCGCCAAGACTTATCCGGCGGCGCCGGCGTCGGCCGGGATCGTGTTCGATGGCGACGAAGGCCGGTTGACCGAGGAAGCTTTCCTGCGCGACTTCGCACCGGATCTGCCGCTGGATAAGGCCAAGGCGCTGTACGCCGTGCAATGGCCGTTTCACAAAGCGCTGCTGGCCGGCAAGACAAACCATGCCGCCTGGCGCGACAAGCCGAGCTACTACGCGATCTCCAAGGACGACCGCGTCATCAACCCGGACCTGCAGCGCTTCATGGCCAAGCGCATGAACGCCAGCGCGATCGAGCTCGCCGCCAGCCACGTCTCGCTGCTCAGCCATCCGCAGGAGATCAGCGAGTTGATCCTGAAGGCGGCCGGCCGGACGTGAAGTCGTGCGAGCCGCCCTCACCCCAACCCTCTCCCGCTTGCGGGAGAGGGTTGGGGTGAGGGCGACGCTGGCACTGCGATCGCCTTCAACACGACGTAAGTAATCGTCTATAAGCCCGATCGCGCTCAGCTTGCCTGCAGCGCGTGGACCGAGAACAGCCCGCTGTCGTCCATCCAGCTCTGCTGCAGCGACCAGCCGGCTTGCTCGGCCAGCGTGCGGAAGCGGGGGAGGCTGTATTTGTAGCTGTTTTCAGTGTGGATAGTCTCGCCGGCCGTGAAGGCGAAGCGTTCGCCGAGGATGCGGACGGTCTGGTCGCGCTGGCTCACCAGATGCATCTCGATGCGGTGCTGATCGCGATTGTAGATCGCCCGATGTTCGAACGTCCGCAGGTCGATATCACCGCCGAGCTCGCGGTTGATCCGCGCCAGGAGATTGAGATTGAACTGCGCGGTGACGCCGGCCGCGTCGTCATAGGCCGGGACCAGAAGCTTCTCGTCCTTCTCCAGATCGACGCCGACGATTAGCCGGGCGCCTTGGCTCAGACTGTCTTGGCCGAGAATGTCGCGGAAGGTGCGTAGCAGATCCGCCGCTTCGTGGGGCTCGAAATTGCCGATGGTCGAGCCGGGGAAGAAGCCCACCTTCGGCAACTCGCGCACGTCGTCCGGCAGGGCGAACGGCGCGGTGAAGTCCGCTGCGACCGGATACACCGCGAGCTCCGGGAAGTCGGCGCACAGCTCCTCGGCCTGCGCGGCAATGAAGTCGCCCGAAATATCCACCGGCACGTAGGCGGTGACCTTATGGGCGCCGAGCAGCAGCCGGATCTTGGTGGTGGCGCCAGCGCCGAATTCGACCAGCGCGGCGTCCGGCGGAATCAGCGCGGCGATCTCGCCGGCGCGGGCGCGCAGGATGCCGAGTTCGGTGCGGGTCGGGTAGTATTCCGGCAGCTTGGTGATGCCGACGAACAGTTCAGAGCCGAGGTCGTCGTAGAAGTACTTCGGCGGCAGCGATTTCGGCGATCGAGACAGGCCGTCCAGCACGTCGTTCGCGAAGCTCTGCGTCTGCGGATCGAGCTGATGCGCTCGGGCTTGCACGGCAACGTGCATATTCATGGGCAGTCTCCCGGGTGCGCCCGTGGCGCTTGTCGTTGATGGATCTCAGACGTCGTATTCGGCGAGCCGGAGTCCGGTGAACTGCCAGCGGTGGTGCGGATAGAAGAAGTTGCGATAGGTCAGGCGGCTGTGGCCGTCCGGCGTGACGCAGGACGAGCCGCGCAGCACCAGCTGATTGACCATGAACTTGCCGTTGTATTCGCCGAGCGCGCCCTCGATCGCCTTGTAGCCGGGGTAGGGCGCGTAGGCGCTGCGGGTCCACTGCCAGACCGTGCCGAACGCGTCCGCAAGCTGACCGGCGCGCGCGGCGACTTCCCATTCCATCTCGGTCGGCAGATGCTTGCCCGACCAGCGCGCGAACGCGTCGGCCTCGTAGTAACTGACGTGGCAGACCGGCGCGTCCGGATCGATGCTCTGTAGGCCGCCGAGCGTCATGATCCGCCACGCGCCGTCCACTTGCCGCCAATGGCCCGGCGCTTCCCAGCCCTCGCGCTCGGCGCAGGCGAAGCCGTCCATCAGCCACAGCGTCGGGGTGCGGTAGCCGCCGTCGGCCATGAAGGCCAGCCATTCGGCGTTGGTCACCAGGTGCCGCGCCAGCGTCACCGGGCCGACCAATGCGCGGTGCGCCGGCTTCTCGTTGTCGAAATGGAAGCTGTCGCTGGCGTGGCCGATCGAATGGATGCCCTCCGGCAGATCGACCAGCGCATCGCCGCCGCGATCGGAGGCGGGCAGCCGCCACGCCGGATCGTAGGCCGGCGGGATCGGGTTCTGCGCGAAGGCATGCAGGATGTCGGTCAGCAGCAGCTCCTGATGCTGCTGCTCGTGATTGAGCCCGACTTCGACCAGCGGCTCCAGCTCGCGCAGCTTGGCGTCGTCCGCCTCGGCGAACAGCTTCAGCATCGCGGCGTCGACGTGCCGGCGATAGGCGGCGACGTCGTCGACGCTCGGCCGCGTCAGCAACCCGCGCGCCGCCCGCGTGTGCCGGGGACCGGCGGAGACGTAATAGGAATTGAACAGATAGGCATAATCGGGGTGGAAGACCTGGTAGCCCGGCTGGTGCGGGCCGAGCAGAAATTGTTCGAAGAACCAGGTGGTGTGCGCACGGTGCCATTTCGCCGGGCTGGCGTCCGCCATCGACTGCACCACCTGATCCTCGGGGCTGAGCGGCGCGGCTCGCCGTTCCGTCTCCTGGCGCACGGTCAGAAACGCCGCCGACAGGCGGGCGACGAGAGTCTGCGGCGGCGGGGACGATTCAGCAGGAACAGCTACAGAAGCGGCGGCGGAGGACAGATTCGACACGAGCGACTCCGGTTTGCGAGAAAACGCTGCTTCTGGGAAGCGGTTCCGAGATTTGCCAAATAGGTGCTCGCGACGCGATTGGAAGGCGGGGGCGAGTCCGCAGTCTGTCCCTCAGCAACCCTGAGGGCGCCCCGGCGCAGCCGGATTGTTGAGCCAAATCAGACCGTCAGCCGGTCTGACTGGCATTTTACTTGGGCTGCGAACGGTTTTCGCGATACATATATGATGGACTGATCCGGCCGCTGGTGGTCAGCCGGCCGCGCCGCAAAGGGACTCGCCATGAGCATCGAGCAATTCATCGACAATGAAGTGAAGGCCAACGACGTCGTGCTGTTCATGAAGGGCACGCCGCAGTTTCCGCAGTGCGGCTTCTCCGGCCAGGTGGTGCAGATCCTCGATCACATCGGCGTCCCCTATAAGGGCCACAACGTCCTTGAATCGACCGAGCTGCGCGACGGCATCAAGCAGTTCTCGAACTGGCCGACCATTCCGCAGCTCTATGTGAAGGGCGAATTCGTCGGCGGCTGCGACATCGTCCGCGAGATGTTCCAGGCCGGCGAGTTGCAGAAGCTGTTCGCCGACAAGGGCATCAAGGTCGCGGCCTGAGCAGTTTTGTACGTTTGAGCGGGGCGGCGACCCTCGAGGTCGTCGTCGCCGACATCACGACGCTCGCGCTGGACGCGATCGTCAACGCCGCCAATAGCTCGCTGCTGGGCGGCGGCGGGGTCGACGGCGCCATCCATCGCGCCGCTGGCCCGCAGCTTCTGGCCGAGTGCCGTGCCCTCGACGGCTGCGCCACCGGCGATGCCAAGATCACCAAAGGTTACGGGTTGCCGGCGCGGCATGTGATTCATGCCGTCGGGCCGGTGTGGCATGGCGGCGGTTCCGGCGAGGATGCGGCGCTGGCCTCGTGCTACCGCCGGGCGCTGGAATTATGCGCACAGCATGGCCTTGCGTCGGTCGCGTTCTCGGCGATCTCGACCGGCGTTTACGGCTTTCCCCCGGAACGCGCCGCGCCGCTCGCGGTCGCGACTTGCCTCGAGACGCTGGGCACCGTGCCCGCCATACGCCGTGTGGTGTTCTGCTGCTTCTCGGAACCGAGCGCCGCGCTGCACCGGGCTGCGCTGTCGGCGGCTCTTGATTAGTTGACCGCGGCCGCTACCATCCGTCCAGCTCATATCTGGAGGACTGGATGATCCTGCGTCGCGCCGCGCGTCTGCTGTTAACCGGAGCGCTCGCAGCGCTGATTGCCTCTCCGGCGATTGCCGAAGGCAGCTTCGATCCGCCGCCCACCGCGAAGTTCTCCCAGGAGAAGCTCGGCCGCATCGACGCGTTCTTCAACAAGATCATCGAAGAGGGCAAGATTCCCGGCGCGGTGGTGTACATCGAGCGCGGCGGCAAGCCGGTGTATCATAAGTATTTCGGCGTCCGTGACGTCGCCACCAAGGCGCCGATGACCGACGACACCATCTTCCGGCTCGCCTCGCTGACCAAGCCGTTCACCGCCTTCGCGGTGATGAAGCTGGTCGACGACGGCAAGATCAAGCTCGACGATCCGGTTTCCAAATACATCCCGGCCTTCGCCGACACCAAGGTCGGCGTCGAGAAGACCAAGGACAACGGCGAGAAGTTTCTCGATTTCGAAGCGCTGAAGCGACCCATCAAGATCAGCGACCTGTTGCTGCACACCTCCGGCATCACCTACGGCTTCTACGGCGACAACCTGGTCCGCAAGGCGATCGCCGCGGCGAAGATCTACGACGGCGATCCCAGCACGGCCGAATTTGCCGATCGCATCGCCAAGGTGCCGCTGCAGGAGCAGCCCGGCACGCTGTGGGACTACGGCAATTCCTACGAGGTGCTCGGCCGCGTCATCGAAGTCGCGTCCGGCAAATCGTTCTACGAGTATGAGAAAGAGAAACTGTTCGATCCGCTGGGCATGAAGGATACCCGCTATTATCTGCCGACGGACGAGCAGAAGGCGCGGATGGCGCAGCCGATGCCCAACGATGCCGACTTCCGGGTCGGACGGCCGAGCCGCCCGGACATCGTCAAGCAGTGGGAGTCCGGTGGCGGCGGCCTGACCTCGACGCCGCACGACGTGATCCGGTTCGTGCGGATGCTGCTGAACAAGGGCGAGCTCGACGGCAAGCGCTATCTCAGCGAAGCGACCTTCAAGGACATGACCACCGATCAGATCGGCCCGTCCTCCGGCGTCGCGCGCGATTACTTCTACTTCCCCGGCGACGGCTTCGGCTACGGCTACGGCCTCGCCGTCCGCACCGACGCCGGCAACGCCAAGCCGCCGCCGCCCGGCTCGCTCGGCGAACTGAAATGGGACGGCGCCAGCGGCTGCTACTTCGTGGTCGATCCCAAGCTCGACATGTTCTTCGTGCTGATGGAGCAGACCCCGTCGCAGCGCCAGCCGGTGCAGCGGGAGCTCAAGAAGCTGGTGTACGAGGCGCTGGAATAGCCCGCCCGACCAACCGAGCGGCGGCCCGGTTGGCGACCGACCTTTCCACGAGTCATTCGGGGGCGCGCGCAGCGCGCCCCCGGAATCTCTGCGGCGGGGTGCGGGTCAGATTCCGGGTTCGTCCGCCGCGGCGCGGCGGCCGCCCCGGAATGACTCGGGGAGGGGTGGGGGCGTATCGCCATGGGCTTGGTAGGCGCCGCTCTTCGGCGCGGGGAATTATGAAGTCGGGCGTCGGGTCGCCGGAACTTTGCTCGCGTCTTTGTGTTCCGAATTGACGCTGCGGCAATTTGCAGCCACCGTTCGCGGGCAACCGAAAAGGAATCACATGACCTACAAGCAGCCCGGCCGTCAGGGCCTCGTGTCTCGTGTTCTCGCCGCGGTGGTGCTCACCAGCATCTACGCTTTCAGCCTCGTCGGCGCGACCGCGCTGATCACCGGCGCCTCGACCACCTCGGCCTCCGCGCAGCGCGGCGACTGGGGTCGCGGGCGCGGCCGGGGCTATCGCGGTGGCCGCGGCTACGGCCGGGGTGGCGGACGCGGCTATGGTGGACGTGGCGTGCGCGGCCCGGTTCGCGGTCGTGGCGCCTGCGTCGTCAACGCCGCCGGCGTGCGCATCTGCCTGTAAGACTGTTCGATCTGAACTGACGCGGTGGCCGGGCTTGTCCCGGCCATTTGCGTTTTCGGGCCAGCGTCGGCCTGGCGCTCGATCGCCTACGCGGCGCGCAAAATCTCCCGCACCAGCTCCAAGGTCTCGTCGATCATCGCCCGGCTGACGTCGAGATGCGTGCAGGCACGGATGCGGTCGTCCATCATCGCCAGCAGCACGCCGCGAGCGCGCAGCCGCGCCACCAGCTCGGCGCCCGGCACGCCCGCGCCGTCCGGCCGGAAGAACACCAGATTGGTCTGCGGCTCCTGCACCTCGACGCCGGCGAGCTGCGCCAGCCCGGCGGCCAGCGCCCGCGCGTTGGCGTGGTCCTCGGCGAGCCGCTCGACATGGTAATCGAGCGCGTAGTTGCACGCCGCGGCGATCACGCCGGATTGCCGCATCGATCCGCCGAGCCGCTGCTTCCAGCGCCACACCTCGTCGATGAAAGCGCGCGAGCCGGCCAGCGACGCGCCGACCGGCGCGCCCAGCCCCTTGCTGAAATCGATCCACACCGAATCCCAGCCGGCGGTCATGTCCTTGGCGGCGATGCCGGTGGCGACAACCGCGTTCATCAGCCGCGCGCCGTCCATATGGGTCGCGAGCCCGGCCGCCTTGCCGTCCGCCGCGATGGCATCGAGCGTCGCCTGCGGCCAGATCGTGCCGCCGCCGATATTGGCGGTCTGCTCGACACTCACCATGGTCTGCGGTGGCTCGTAGCGGTTTCTCGGATGCAACGCGGCGCGAAATGCGGCGAGCGAGAACATCCCGCCGTCGCCGTCGAGCGGCGTGATTTGGAAGCCGCCGAGCGCCGCATGCGTGCCGCCCTCGCGCGACAGGATATGCGCGGTGCGATGCGCGATGATCTCGTCGCCCGGCCGGCAGGTCGCCAGCGTTGCGGTGACATTGCACATCGTGCCGGACGGCAGAAATACCGCCGCCTCCTTGCCGAGCAGCGCGGCGACGCGCTCGTTCAGCGCGTTGGTGGTGGGATCATCGCCGATCTGCTCGTCGCCGACCTCGGCCCGCGCCATCGCCTCCAGCATCGCCGGCGTCGGCCGCGTCTGGGTGTCGGAGAGCAGATTGATACGCACCGGCGGCGCGGACGGATCAGGGAGGGAAGGGGTGTAGGACATGGCCGCAAGTTACCATAACTGTCATGCGGCGCCGAACTTCAACGAAGCGGGCAATATTGTCGAGCTTGTCTACTCCTGGTCCATCAAGCTGTAGAGGCGAACCGCGAGGTCGACAGAAGTCCCGAACAACAACCACGCTGCTCGTTCATCACCAAAGCCCGATCGAATTGTTTCAGAGAGAGGAATGCCTAGAATCCACTGACCTACAAGGCAAACTACCAAAGTGTAGAGAAATATACTTTGAAGGATCCATGCTGTAACCCGTCCATGTGCGATCTTGCGGTTCTTGTCGCGATGATTGCCGAGCGAACGAAGCCAAAGAAAGCACCCGAAGCCAAACGCTATCGATGCGAGTGAATTCGCAAAGACATTCCATATATTGGGCATTTTGTTTTTAAGATCTGCTGGCGATCAAACCAAGCGTAACCGCGATCATTCCGCCAACTAAAGGTATTAGAGGCGAGCCGACGTCTATGCTCAAAATTGGATCAATATAGTGTTGAAAGCAGGCGACTAGAAACGCTCCGAGGGCAAACTCCATGCCCAGCGTGCCAAACGATTGCGTCCGTTTTTGCCTTGTTTCTTTAATTACCATTGGAACTTCAGCTAACATGCTCATTCGTGCGCCCCGGAAGTCTGCAATAAATGTTGTGAACGAATGCCTTCTTTACTCTCAAGTGCAACTACTAGGGTAGCGCAACTAAAAATTGTAAACGAGGGTTGTGTATAGTCAACTCGTGCTGAAACTAGGGAGTGTAAATTTTGATTTACGTCAACCAGGACAATGCAGGTTGCAAGTGCGAGTCAATTGATCAAAATCAAAATGACCACTCTAGTTCCAAATTTCCACTCAATAACTCGGCATCAGTCCCCAAACAAAAAGGCCCCGGCGAACCGGGGCCTCGATGCATCGGACTGAGCAGCAATCAGTACGAAGAAAGCAATTCCGTCGCGCTTAGCGCGAGTAGAATTCGACGATCAGATGCGGTTCCATCTGGACCGCGAACGGCACGTCGGACAGGGCCGGCACGCGCGCGAACTTCGCGGTCATCTTGTTGTGGTCGACTTCGATGTAGTCCGGCACGTCGCGCTCGGCGAGCTGGCTGGCTTCCAGCACGATCGCGAGCTGCTTGGACGATTCCTTGACCTCGATCACGTCGCCGACCCGAACCTTGTAGCTCGAGATGTTGACGCGCTTGCCGTTGACCTTGATGTGGCCGTGATTGATGAACTGGCGCGCCGCGAAGATCGTCGCCACGAACTTCGAGCGGTACACCACCGAATCGAGACGGCGCTCCAAGAGGCCGATCAGGTTCTCGCCCGAATCGCCCTTGAGGCGGGTCGCCTCGACGTAGATGGAGTGGAACTGGCGCTCGGAAATGTTGGCGTAATAGCCCTTAAGCTTCTGCTTGGCGCGCAGCTGCACGCCGAAGTCGGACAGCTTGCCCTTGCGGCGCTGGCCGTGCTGACCGGGGCCGTATTCGCGGCGGTTGACCGGGCTCTTCGGGCGGCCCCAGATGTTCTGGCCCATGCGGCGGTCGATTTTATACTTGGCTTCACTGCGCTTTGTCATCGCGTCCTCGGTTTGCATAGCCATCGCGACCGCGATGGCGTTTTTCAGTCGTGGATGAGGAAACGCGCCCTCCTGTGCGGCCGGAAAACATCCTGCCGCCGACAGATCCGGCCCCAAAGCTGAGAGGGGTGGACCACGGGTCGCGAAACACAACGCGGGCCGAAAGGCCCGCGCTGTTGGCGGGGTTCTAGGGAGAAACCGCCCGGATGTCAATTCGGCGACAGGGCAGGGAACGGCCCGCGGGCCTCAGGCCCCGACCGCCCGCACCGGCGGCTTGTCGGTGGCCGGGCAATACATCGCCTGCAATTCGCCCGCGATCGTGGTGTTCAGCACCTGCTCCAGCCGGGTCATCGCCCGGGCGATCGGAGCGGCATCGATCAGCCGGTGGTCGAAGCGGATTACCATGTCGAAGCGGCCGTCCTCGTGCAGCCGGCCGTAGCTCAGCATGTAGGGACCGGGGCTGATCGGATAGAGATCGCCGGCGCCGAGCGCCGACACCGATGACAGCCCGACGCTGCCGAAGAAATTGGCCCGCTGCCGGGCCAGCGCCAAGCCGCCCCACCACACTATCCGGCGCAGCGGCCAGGGCAGGGCGCTGATCCGCAGCAGCTTGCGGAACATCGGCACCTCGCAGATCGACGCGGTCTGCGCCTCGCGGATCAGCGCATCGACGCAGCGCAGCGACAATTCGTCGGCGCCGACCACCTTCTGCATCAGCACGCAGTCCTCGCCCTCGACCGTCCGGGCGATCGCGATCATCGCGACGCTGCGCGGCAGCTCGTAGAGGTGAGGGAATGGGAAATCGACCACCAGCGTACGCAGCATCGGCTGCTCGCGCGCCACCACGGCCCAGGCTTTGGCGACGATCGCCGCGAAGCCGGGCGGCGATGCCAGCCGGTCGCGCGCCAGCCCCAGCGGCGTCAAATTCAGCGAGCGCTGATAGGTGATCAGCGGTACGCCTTGCGACGCCCGCATCAGATCGGCGATCAGCCTTCGCCGCAGCGAGAGGATTCGGAGTTTTCCGCGCACTTTGGCTACGGCGCCGGAGTGGCGAGCGGCTTGGTCTTGTCGACCACCCACACCGCCATCACTTTGGCGGCGCCGCCGCCATGCGCCGCGGCGTCGTGCACCACGCCCGCGGGAATTGAGTACGAGTCGCCGGCCTTCAGATGTTTATCGGGCTGACCGTCGATGCTCATCAGCGCTTCGCCTTCCAGCAGATAGCCGGTCTCGATGCCGGGGTGGGTGTGTCGGCCGATGCGGCCGCCGGCCGGGAGTTCCGCGAGGCCGCTGACCGTCACATAACCGTCCGGGAACTCGACCTTTTGCAGTGGTGTCCGCTTGATACCACTCGTCGGCTGCTGCGCGTAGGCTGCGCTTGCGGCCAGGGTCACGGCGAGCGCGATCCAGAGTTTGTTGGTCATGTTAGTCCTCCCTGCCTGAGAAAGTAGCAGTGCGGGAGGCTGACGGAAAGCACTCAGGCCGGAACTCGGCCTCCGAAATAAGGTGTGAGGGCGGCTGACAGCCGGTGCCGGCGTCCTGAAGTGAACACCATCTCGGCTCCGGGCTCTTCGGTCTGGCCGCTGCCGGCGCCGAGCAGGCTGACGACGCGGCGGGCGATCGCCGGCGCCGGGTCGATCCAGTCGACCGGCCAGGGCGCCAGCCGGACCAGCCGGTCGAGCAGCAGCGGATAATGGGTGCAGGCCAGCACGATGGTGTCGGTGCGGCTGCCCGGCCCGTCGCCCGCGACGAAGCACGGCGCGATCTCGGCTGAGATCGCCGCGTCCGGCACGCTGGTGCCGTCCAGCGCCGCTTCCGCCAGCGCGGCGAGATGCGCCGAGCCGACCAGCTTGACGTCGCAGCCCTGGGCGAAATCGCGGATCAGCGCGCGGGTGTATTCCCGCTTCACGGTGCCGCTGGTGCCGAGCACCGAGACGCGCCTAGTCTTCGACGCCGCGCAAGCCGGCTTGATCGCCGGCACGGTGCCGACGAACGGCACCTTGTAGGCAGCACGCAGATGCGCCAGCACCAGCGTCGAGGCGGTGTTGCAGGCGATTACCACCAGATCCGGCGCGTGCGCCTCGATCAGCTCGCCGATCAGCGGCACCACCCGGCCGATGATCGCCTCCTCGCTGTGCTGCCCGTAAGGGAAGAATGCGTCGTCCGCCGCATACGTATAGCGCGCATCCGGCCGCGCCCTGACGATCTCCCGCAGCACGGTGAGTCCGCCGAGGCCGGAATCGAAGACCAGAATGTTCGGATGCCCAGACACGCGGCAGATCTAGCGCAGTTTGGTTAGTTTTCGGTTGTCTTTTGCGCGAGGCTGCGTTGCGGCAGGCGGGACGATCCGAGCCTCGCCGTCATTCCGGTTCGCCGCGCAGCGGCGAACCCGGAATCTCGCAGCGTTCTGCGACGCTGTCATCTCCACAACATCTGGATTCCGGGTTCGCCCGCAAGAGCGAGCGCCCCGGAATGACGGAGGATGGTGCGGCATAGTCGGATGGCAGTCGGGGGAATGTCGGTCAATCCCTCTCCTGGTCATTCCGGGGCGCGCGCCCTTCGCGCGCGAACCCGGAATCTCGAAGTGTTCTGCGTCTCCGTCGTTTCCACAAGCGCCCCGGAATGACGAACGAGAGAACGGCGTCCGCCTCGGCTCTCGTCCGCCCTCAGCTCTCGCCGAACACCCGCTTGAAGATCGTGTCGACGTGCTTGAGGTGATAGCCGAGGTCGAATTGTTCTTCGATTTCGGCGTCGGTCATGTACTTCTTCATGTCCGGATCGGCCTTCAGCAGCGTCAGGAAGTCGCCTTCGCCGCGCCACACCGGCATGGCGTTGCGCTGCACGAGCTTGTAGCTCTCTTCGCGCGAGCAGCCCTTCTGGGTCAGCGCGGTGAGCAGGCGCTGCGAATGGATCAGGCCGCCGAGGCGGTCGAGGTTCTTCGCCATGTTGTCCGGATACACCACCAGCTTCTCGATCACGCCGGCCAGACGATTGAGCGCGAAGTCGAGCGTCACGGTGGAGTCCGGCGCGATCATGCGCTCGGCCGAGGAGTGCGAGATATCGCGCTCGTGCCACAGCACGACGTTCTCCATCGCCGGCATCGCATAGCTGCGCACCATGCGGGCGAGGCCGGTGAGGTTTTCGGTCAGCACCGGGTTGCGCTTGTGCGGCATCGACGACGAGCCCTTCTGGCCCTCGGAGAAGTACTCCTCGGCTTCGAGCACTTCGGTGCGCTGCAGATGGCGAATTTCCGTGGCGAGCCGCTCGACCGACGAGGCGATCACGCCCAGCACCGCGAAGTACATCGCGTGGCGATCGCGCGGGATCACCTGCGTCGACACCGGCTCGACCGCGAGGCCCATCGCCTTGGCGACGTGTTCTTCGACGCGCGGATCGATATGCGCGAAGGTGCCGACCGAGCCGGAGATCGCGCAGGTCGCGACTTCCTTGCGGGCGGCGATCAGGCGCTCCTTGGCGCGCGAGAATTCCGCATAGGCGTAGGCCATCTTCAGGCCGAACGTCACCGGCTCGGCGTGGATGCCGTGCGAGCGGCCGATCGACGGCGTCATCTTGTGCTCGAACGCGCGGGTCTTCAGCGCGGCGAGCACCCTGTCGAGATCGGCCAGCAGGATGTCGGCGGCGCGGGTGAGCTGGACGTTGAAGCAGGTGTCGAGCACGTCCGACGAGGTCATGCCTTGATGCACGAAGCGCGACAGCGGGCCGACGAATTCGGCCAGATGCGTCAGGAAGGCGATGACGTCGTGCTTCACCTCGCGCTCGATCTCGTCGATCCGCTCGACGTCGAACGCCGCGTCCTTGCCCTTGGCCCAGATCGTCTCCGCCGCTTCCTTCGGAATCACGCCGAGCGCCGCCTGCGCGTCCGAGGCATGCGCCTCGATCTCGAACCAGATCTTGAAGCGGGTCAGCGGCTCCCAAATGGCAGCCATTTCCGGACGGGTGTAGCGCGGGATCATCGGCGTCTCGTGATGTCAGGGGAATTAAGGCCGCGCTTTAGCAGATCGGGCGGGCAGCGGCTAGGCGGGGGGGAAGGGGAAGGCAGCGGGAAGGAGAGGGAGGCGGGGACGGGGGCGGGGCGGGCAAGGACCCCGCGTTCGTCATTCCGGGCTCGCCGCTGCGCGGCGCTCCGGACTGGCGCAAGGCCCGTAGCCTCGATGAAGCGAAGCGCAATCGAGGGCCAGCTGAGCGACGCCTCCAGCCCAGGACGCAGGGTTCAGGCGCTGCCCCGGATTGCGCTGCGCTCCATCCGGGCTACAGGCCTTGAGGGAATTCCCACCTCGCGACGAAGCAGTGCGCTTGCGCCACCACCCGCCGTCATCGTCCGGCTTGATCGGACGACCCAGTATCCCAGCGCGCCCGTTGCTCCGCGGCCTATAATGGATGGTACGAACTGGGTCGTCGCAGGTCGAGCGGCCTAAACCACTTCGCCTCTTGCGCTCATCGCCGCATTCCTGATCCCCGCGATGTTCGCCTTGTACGCGTCCAGCGTCCCGCCCTTGAACACAGCGCTGCCCGCGACCAGCGCATTCGCTCCGGCGGCTGCCAGTTCACCCGCGACCTTGTCACTCACGCCGCCATCGACTTCGATGTCGATCGGCCGTCCGGCAACCATCGCGCGGATCGCTTTGATCTTCTCCACTGCGCTCGGGATGAAGGCCTGGCCGCCGAAGCCGGGGTTGACCGACATCACCAGCACGAGGTCGAGGTCGTCGAGCACGTATTCGATCACGGACGGATGCGTTCCGGGGTTGAGCGAGACGCCGGCCTTCTTGCCGAGCGCGCGGATCGCCTGCAGCGAGCGGTGCAGATGCGGGCCGGCTTCGGCGTGGACGGTGATGTGGTCGCAGCCGGCTTTGGCGAAGGCTTCGAGATAGGGGTCGCACGGCGCGATCATCAGATGCGCGTCGAAGATCTTCGTGGTGTGCGGCCGCATCGCCTTGATGACGTCGGGGCCGTAGGAAATGTTCGGCACGAAATGGCCGTCCATGACGTCGAGATGGATCCAGTCGGCGCCGGCCTGATCGACAGCGCGGACTTCTTCGCCCAGCCTGGAGAAATCCGAGGCGAGGATCGACGGCGCGATGGCGAGCGGGCGGGGCGCGAAGGGGGACATCGGCGGTTTCCTGGTCGTTTTGCTGATCATGTCCGGCGCCGCATGGCGTGACCGAGCGCCGAGGGCCGATTCCGCTAACACGCGAAACCCGGCCTCGCAATGCGGAGCCGCATGGCGCGCGGCCGCAGATGTGCTCGGCAGGTTCTGCCGGTGCGGCAGAAATTTCCCCGGACACGGCGCCGCGCCGCGGTGAAAACCTCAGCGTTTCCAGTGTGTCGCGCCTTGGCATGGCGGTTGCTCGAGGGAGGCAGGACGCGTGTGAGGAGTTGCCGCCGTGGTGCGGCGCTGAATGGAGAACGGCCATGATTCCAGCCCTTGGCGCGATCGGTGCACTATCCGGACTGCTCAGCGCGCTCAGCTCGTCGAGCTCCTCGACCAAGACCACCAGCCTCAGCAATCCCTTCGAGCCATCCAGCGCCAAGTCGAGCGACAGCAGTTCGCTGAGCACGCCCGCCAGCGGCGGTTCGTCGGCATCGGGCGGGCTGTCGCCGGAACTGATGCAGGCGCTGCTCGCCGCGCAGCAGGGCCAGTCGGCCGATCCGACGACGACGAAAGAGAAGAGCCGCGATGCCGCGCTGAAGGACCTGTTCGCGCAGCTCGACGGCAATGGCGACGGCGCGATCAGCAAGGGCGAATTCGAAAGCGCGCTCGGCGCCGGCGGCACCAACACGGCGAATGCCGACAAGGTATTCGCCAAGCTCGATACCGATGGCGACGGCTCGGTCAGCGCCAAGGAATTGGCGGCGGCGCTGCAGAGCAAGAAGAAGGCGCATCACCACGACGGCTCGCAACAGGCCGGCAACGGCTCGGGCGATCCGCTGCAGGCGTTGACTGGCGCGTCGTCGACCAGCGTCACCAATTCGGACGGCACCGTCACCACCTCGGTGACATATGCCGACGGCTCGAAAGTCTCGATGACCTCAGCCGCCGGCGCCAGCAGCTCCAAGGCGAGCTCGTCGTATAATTTCGTCGAGCAATTGATCCAGCGCCAGGCCAATCAGGTTCAGTCGGCAGCGACCTCGACGGTGTCGATCAAGGCGTGAAGCGATCGCGCCATGCCGGCTGCGCATCGCTGAACGGCAGGCGGGTCGCCTCGTAGACGCCGCGTGCGATCGCGCGGGCGACGGTGTTGGCGGCGATCGCGCCGAGTTCGGTCAGGCCGGCCAGCGGATCGACCGGCTTCTGGCCGGTGGCGGCGGCAAATACCACGTCGCCGTCGAGCGGCGCGTGCACCGGATAGATCGCGCGCGCGAATCCGGTCTGCGCCAGCATCGCCAGCCGCTTCACCTGGGTCTTGGTCAGCACCGCATCGGTGACGACCGCGACCAGCGTGGTGTTCTCGGCCGTAGCGGCGGCCGCGCCCTTGAGCTGAATTTTCAGATGCTCCGGCGTGAACGGATTCGGCAGGCCGCAACCGCCGAATTCCTTGCCCTGTTCGAACGGCGCCGACCAGAACCACGGCCCGTCGCCGATGGTGACGCTGCCGATTGCATTCACCGCCGCAATCGCGCCGACCGTGATGCCGCCGGGCGTCATCGCCGACGCCGAGCCGAGGCCGCCTTTGTAGTTCGCCGTGGTGGCACCGAGCCCAGCGCCGACGCTGCCGAGCGCGAAGTCCTCGCTCGCGGCCTGCGCCGCCGCATAGCCGAGGTCGCGATAGGGTGAGAATCTGCCCCACGCCTTGTCGCCGCCATTGAGCATGTCGAAGATCACGCCGCCGGGCACGATCGGGATCGTCGCGGTGCCGATCGCAAAGCCGCGGCCCTGCTCGGCGAGCCAGGCCTGCACGCCGCCGCCTGCATCGAGCCCGAAGGCCGAGCCGCCCGACAGCGTGAAGCCGTCGACCTGTTCGACGGTATTGACCGGCTCGAGCAGCACGCCGTCGCGAATCCCCGGTCCGCCGCCGCGCACGTCGATCGAGGCGACCGCTGGCTGATCGAACAGAATGGCGGTCACGCCGGAGGCGAGCTTGGCGTCGTCGGCATGGCCGACGCGAACGCCGGCGACATCGGTGATGAGGTTCTTCAAGGCTTATCCGTGGATCTGGCGAGGTGAGGAGCGCATCTTCGGCCTAAACACTTGGTCGAAGCAACCCTCACGGGGCGATCACAAGGCGCGGAACGTTGCCGCATCGCCTTGCGTCGCCCAGGCGCGGCGGTGCATGTAGCCGCATGATCCACGACGTCTCGATCCCTGCGGCGCTGATTGCCGGCCTGGTCAGCTTCCTGTCGCCCTGCGTGCTGCCGCTGGTGCCGCCGTATCTGATCTATCTGACCGGCGCGACCATCGAGCATGTCGCCGCCGACGAATCCGAACGGACCTCGAAGCGCGCGGTGATGATCTCGGCGCTGATGTTCGTGCTCGGCTTCTCGACCGTGTTTGTCGCGCTCGGCGCCAGTGCGAGCTTGGTCGGCGGGCTTATCCGCGCCTGGTCGGCCGAACTGGCGATCGTCGCCGGCATCGTCATCATCCTGATGGGCCTGCACTTCCTCGGCCTGACGCGGCTCAACATCCTGATGCGTGAGGGCCGGCTGCCGATTCCCAAGCCGGTCGGACTGTGGGGCGCCTATGTAATGGGCCTCGCCTTCGCGTTCGGCTGGACGCCGTGTATCGGCCCGATCCTCGCGGCGATCCTGTCGGTGGCGGCGGCCGAAGCCACGGTGGCGAAGGGTGCGGGGCTGCTCGCGATCTACTCGCTCGGCCTCGGCGTGCCGTTCCTGCTCGCCGCGCTGATGATCGAACAGTTCTCCGGCCTGTTCGCCCGGATGAAAAAGCACCTCGCGACAGTCGAGCGCGCGATGGGCGTCCTGATGATCCTGACCGGCATCGGCTTCCTCACCGGCGCCGTCAGCGACGTGAGTATCTGGCTGCTGAACACGTTCCCGGCGCTGGGGAATATCGGTTAGTTCGCGCTGACTTTGTTCCGCATCGCCATCCTCACTATCAAACGTCAT
>NZ_JAJNAL010000070.1 GCF_022271405.1 Rhodopseudomonas infernalis
TTGTATCTCTTAGGTCGTGGGGGGGGGGGCGCCCCCCCCGGCGGGGGGGGGGGGCACTTCCATCATATTGACCACGACTATCCTGGCGCTCAGTCGAGCTTGACCCACTGATCGACCGGCATCACTTCCGGCGCCTGCGCATAGGCGCGGGTCCACATATCGACGACCCACTGGGCACCGGTGGCGCGTTCGACCAGCACTGCGGTGTTGTGAGGGGTCTGCAGCACCAGCACGTTGCCGCGATACTTCGGATCGCCGACGCTGTGGTACTTCAGCAGCCCCCATTCCTGCATCACCAGCAGTAGGCTAGTGGTGTTGCGCGTGGTGTCCCAGCAATCGTAATTGTGCTTGTCGTCGAAATAACGGAAATCGGCGCGGGCGATGCGCTTGTCGGTGCCGAGCACCGGACCGAGCCTGCGATCGAGCCACACCACCGCGGTCTGCACCGCCTTTCGTTCCGCCGCAGCGGAGGCCTTGCCCGCGGCCATGATCCGCGCCAGCGCCGCGCGATCGCCGGCGCCGAACGCGAGTTCGTGACGGCGGCGGCAGACGAAGCCGTAGCAGACCGTCATGCCGGACGCTGTCGGCGGATTGATCGAAACCGACGTGTAAAGCTGCGCGACCTGCGGGCTGAGCTGACCGGCGGAGGCCGGCACAAGCATCTCACCGATCGCGATCAACGCGGCCATCGCCGCGACAAGGCCGCGCTTCGCGTTCCAACCGAACTTTCCTGCCCGCATGCCCGCTCTTGCCCTGTCGAAAACCGGCCGAACGCTAGCGTGGCGGGCGCGCGGTGCCAATATGGGAGTGAGGCGCCGCCCGATTTGCTGCACAGGCTGATGCGGGCCGCACACACCTGCCTCGTCAAGGACCGCCATGCCGCCCGAAATGCCGATCCCCTCCTTCACGGCGCCCTACGCGCCGGACGATGCGGAGCTTGCAGCTGGGCTGCTGCGCGCGATCCCGCCGGAGGCCGCAGGCGCGGCCCGGATCGACGCCACCGCGACGGCGCTGATCACCGCGATCCGTGCCGGCGACCGGCTCGGCAGCGTCGAGGCGATGCTGCGCGAATACGCGCTGTCGACCAAGGAGGGCCTGGCGCTGATGGTGCTGGCCGAGGCACTGCTGCGGATCCCCGACGCCGCCACGGCCGACGCCTTCATCGAGGACAAGCTCGGCCAGGGTGATTTCGCGCATCACCGCGTCCAGTCGGACGCGCTGCTGGTCAATGCTTCCGCATGGGCGCTCGGCCTCTCGGCGCGGGTCGTGCAGACCGGCGAAACGCCGCAAGGCACGCTCGCCGGCCTTGCCAAGCGGATCGGCGCGCCGGCGGTGCGCGCGGCAACGCGGCAGGCGATGCGGCTGATCGGCAATCACTTCGTACTCGGCGAGACCATCGAGGCGGCAATCGGCCGTGCGCAGGCGCATGAAAGCGACGGCGTGCGCTACTCCTACGATATGCTCGGCGAAGGCGCGCGCTCCGCTGAGGATGCGGCCCGCTACTTCGACTCCTACGCCCACGCCATCGCGGCGATCGGGCGCGCGGCCGGCGACGCGGCGCTGCCGGTGCGGCCGGGAATCTCGGTGAAGCTGTCGGCCCTGCATCCGCGCTTCGAGGCGGTCAGCCGCGACCGGGTGATGCGCGAACTACCTGCCCGCCTGATCGACCTGGCCCGCCAGGCGAAGTCCCACGACCTCGCTTTCACCGTGGATGCCGAAGAGGCCGACCGGCTCGAACTGTCGCTCGATGTGTTCGCCGCCTGCCTGGCCGATCCATCGCTCGCCGGCTGGGACGGCTACGGCCTCGCCGTGCAGGCCTATCAGAAGCGCGCGGCGGTAGTGATCGACCACGTCGCCGATCTGGCGGACCGCTTCGACCGACGGCTGATGCTGCGGCTGGTCAAGGGCGCCTATTGGGACACCGAGATCAAGCGCGCGCAGGAGCGCGGGCTCGACGACTATCCGGTGTTCACCCGCAAGGCGATGACCGATCTCAACTACGTGCATTGTTCGCAGAGGCTGCTGGCGCTGCGGCCGCGGATCTTTCCGCAATTCGCCAGCCACAACGCCCTGACGGTCGCGACCGTGCTGGAGCTCGCCGGCAACGCCGACGGCTATGAATTCCAGCGGCTGCACGGCATGGGCGAAGCGCTGTATGCGCGGCTACTCGCCGATCACCCCGGCCTGGCCTGCCGGATCTACGCGCCGGTCGGCGGCCATCGCGACCTGCTGGCCTATCTGGTGCGGCGGCTGCTGGAGAACGGCGCCAACTCGTCCTTCGTGGCGCAAGCCGGCGACGATCGGGTCGACATCGCCGAGCTGTTGCGGCGCCCGGACGCGATCATCGGCACACCGGGGCAGGCGCGGAGCGAGCAGATCGCGATGCCGCGCGATCTGTATCGGCCGCTGCGCAGCAACTCGCGCGGCGTCGAGTTCGGTGACCGGGCGGCGTTGCAGACGCTGTGCGGCGAGATCGACGCGGCGCGGCGGCCGCTGCCCGCGCTGTCACCGGCCATACCGCAGCAGGTCGCCGGGGCGATCGCCGCAGCCCGTGACGGGTTTGAAAGCTGGAGCAGCACGCCCGCCGAGATCCGCGCGGCCGTGCTGGAGCGCGCCGGCGACCTCCTGGAGCAGCGGCGTGCCAGCTTCATCGCGCTGCTGCAGGATGAAGGCGGCAAGACGCTGGATGATTGCGTCGCGGAAGTCCGCGAGGCGATCGATTACTGCCGCTACTATGCGGCGGAGGGCCGTCGCCTGTTCGCCGATGGCGTCGTGCTGCCCGGCCCCACCGGCGAGACCAATACGCTACGGCTGCGCGGCCGCGGCGTGTTCGTGGCGATCAGTCCGTGGAATTTTCCGCTGGCGATCTTCCTCGGCCAGGTGACGGCGGCACTGATGGCCGGCAATGCCGTGGTGGCCAAGCCGGCGGAGCAGACGCCGGCGATCGCGAAGGCCGCCGTGCAGCTGCTGCACGACGCCGGTGTGCCGCGCGAGGCGTTGCATCTCGTCCAGGGCGACGGCGCGGTCGGCGCGGCGCTGGTCGCGCATCCGGGCATCGCCGGCGTGGTGTTCACCGGTTCGACCGAGGCGGCGCGCGCGATCAACCGCGCGCTCGCCGCAAAGGATGGACCGATCGTGCCGCTGATCGCCGAGACTGGCGGCATCAACACGATGATCGTCGACGCCACCGCGCTGCCCGAGCAGGTCGCCGACGACGTCGTCGCGTCGGCGTTCCGCTCAGCCGGCCAGCGCTGCTCGGCGCTGCGGCTGCTGTTCGTACAGGACGACGTCGCCGACCGGATGATCGCGCTGATCGCCGGCAGCGCACGCGAACTCTCCCTCGGCGATCCGCGCGACGCAGCCACGCAGATCGGCCCGGTGATCGACGCCGCCGCGAAGGCCAAGCTCGATGCGCACATCGCGAAGATGAAGGGCAGCGCGCGGCTGCATTTCGCCGGGCAGGCCCCGAACGACGGCTGCTATGTGGCGCCGCACATCTTTGAGCTCCGCAGCGCCGCGGAACTGACGGAGGAGGTGTTCGGCCCGATCCTCCACGTCGTGCGCTATCGCGCTTCGGAACTCGGCACCGTGCTCGACGCCATCGCGGCGAGCGGCTACGCGCTGACGCTCGGCGTGCAATCGCGGATCGATGACACTGTGGCGCGTATCGCCGCACGGCTGCCGACCGGCAACATCTACGTCAACCGCAACATGATCGGCGCGGTGGTCGGCGTGCAGCCGTTCGGCGGCTCCGGCCTGTCGGGGACCGGGCCGAAAGCCGGCGGCCCGCATTATCTGCCGCGGTTCGCGCTGGAACAGACGGTGTCGATCAACACCGCGGCCGCGGGCGGCAATGCCGCGCTGCTGGCGGGCGAGGCGTAGAGCCGTCATTCCGACGCGGACTCGCATGGTTGGGGATGACGTCCATGCGGGGTGGAATGTTGCATCACGCGGCGAAGCCGGGTCATATGCCAAGGCACGTCCGACGCGTTGCGGCGCGAATTCCGGGCGACGAAAACCAAGAAACTCTGGGAGCTACGCAGCATGGATGACGGCATCTTCAAGGGACTCAAGGTGCTCGACTGCGCCAGTTTCATTGCGGCGCCCGCGGCTGCGACCGTGCTGTCCGATTTCGGTGCCGACGTCATCAAGATCGAACCGCCGGGAGCCGGCGATCCCTATCGCAATCTGCCGAACCTGCCGGGCTATCCGCGCAGCGAGCACAACTACGCGTGGATGCTGGAGGCGCGCAACAAGCGGAGCCTCGCACTCGACCTCGCCAAGCCCGAGGGCAAGGAGGTGCTGCGCAGGCTGGTCGCCGAGGCCGACGTGTTCATCACCAACTTCCCGCCGCCGGTGCGTGCACGGCTCGGCATCACCTATGCGGATCTGGCGCCGCTCAACGAGCGGCTGATCTATGCGAGCTTCACCGGCTATGGCGAGCGCGGCGAGGAAGCCGACAAGCCGGGCTTCGACAGCAATGCCTGGTGGGCGCGCTCCGGCCTGATGGATCTGGTTCGTGCCGACGAAGACTCGACGCCGGCGCGCTCGGTCGCCGGGATGGGCGATCATCCCTGCGCGATGGCGCTGTACGGCGCGATCGTCACCGCGCTGTACAAGCGCGAGCGCAGCGGCAAGGGCAGCGAGGTGAAGTCCAATCTGATGGCCAACGGCATCTGGTCGTCCAGCGTGCTGGCGCAGGCCAAGCTGGTCGGCGCCGAATTTCAGGAGCGGCGGCCGCGCGAGCGCGCGCTCAACGCGGTGGCCAATCACTATCGCTGCCGCGACGGCCGCTGGCTGATCCTGTCGCTGCTCAACGAAGAGAAGCAATGGCCGGCGCTGACGCGCTGCCTCGGCCGTGAAGATCTCACCGACGATCCGCGCTTCGCCACCAAGCCCGACCGGCATGCCCGCTCGATCGAACTGATCGCGATCTTCGACGAGATCTTCGCGACGCGCGACCTCGCCGACTGGCGCAAAGCGCTCGACGGCAACGGCCTGGTGTTCGGCGTCGTCGGCATTCTCGACGACATTCCAGGCGACCGGCAGATGATCGAGAACGAAGTGCTGGTGCCGTTCGAAAACACCACGATGTTGACCGTCAACAGCCCGATCTGGGTCGAAGGCAGCGCCAAGACCCGGCCGCGGCTGCCGCCGGCTCTCGGCGAGCATAGCGACGAGGTGCTGCGCAGCGCCGGCTACGACGACACGGCCATCAAGGCGCTCCGCGCGTCCGGCGCCATCGGATAATCAGCGGAAGAACATCCAGCCGAACACGGCGAGCGCGATCACGATGGTGATGGCGATCGCAAAGGTGGAAATCCGGACGGAGCTCGCGGTCTGCCGCGCACTCTCGTTGTCGGCCATCTCGCGATTGATCTGCTTGGTGTTTGGATCGGTCACTGCCGCCTCCCTCGATCAAGCCGAACACGCAGTCAGCGCGGCGCGACGATGCACATGCCGATCGGAAATGCGGTGGTGCCGCCGGCCGGCTGACAGCTCAACCCCGCCGCGCAGGTCCAGTTCCGAAAGCTCGGATCGACGCCGCCGCCCGCGCCGGGCAGACCGCAGGCGGCGCCCCAGCCGTTGCGCGGTTCATCGTCGTTCACGGCCGAGCCATGCAGCTCCGGCCGATCGGTGAAGCCGCGCGTGTAGTCGGGCGCACGCCCCTCCGCCACCGCGGCCGCAATGGCGCGGCGGCGCTGCTGATCAGCGACGAAATGCGGCGACCCCGGCGCGGCGATGCGGCGCGTGGGCTCGGCGGTCCAATCGACACCGGGGACATGAAAGCCGCCGATGCCGAGGGTCTGGTGACAGCCCGAACAGGTGATGTCGTTGAGCCGCCGCTCGAAACCCGCCGGCGACCGGATGGCCTGAAATGCCACGCCGCGCTCGGCGGCGCGTTGCAGCGCCGCGACGATGTCGGCGTCGCTGATCAATGGATCGGCGGTGGCCGGGCCCGCAAGTCCCGCGGCCGGTCGCTCGGGTGCATGCGAGAAGGCTGTCGGTGTCGCGGCGATCGCGCGGCGCGCCAGATAGGTCTCCGGGATGATCAGCGTGCCGCGATCGAACGCGGCGAGTTGGTCCGGCTGCAGCAGCCAGTGCTTGAACGCCTGCCCCAGTTCGCGATCGGCGATCAAACGGTCGCGGTCGATCTGGTTCTCCATCGCGGCGACCTGATAGCGGCCGCTCGCACGATCGAACCGGAAGACTTGGAGCAGATAGTCCGCGCGAAACTCGCCGGCGGCCGCGTCGCCCGCGGTCGCGATCTGCAGATTGAGTTCGAGCCGATCGATCGAGTCGGGACCGAGCGGTGCGAGCGGGCCATCCGCCGCCATCAGGCGGCGCGCGCGGTCGGCGCCGGTCTGTGGCCATGCCGCCGCCGCAAGCCAGCGCCGCGCCACCTCGCGGCAGCTGAGCGCGCCGTCCGCGCCGCGGGCACGTAGCACCAGGTTCAGCGTCATCGGCAGCCGCTGGGCGGTGCCGTCGATCTCGTGGATCGGCCGATAGATCAGCCGGACCTCGCCGCAGCCATCGGCCGCCACAAAGCCGCGATCGATCCGGGCGACCACGCCGGCGAGCACGAAGCGCGTGGTCTGTGCTTCGAGCTTGTCGCGATCGACCAGCTTCCAGCGCGCGGCCGTCGGCGCCTCGCGGTAGCGCTGGAATTCATCGTCCAGCGCCGTGCGAAGGCCGCTCAGGACCGGCAGCGCGAACAAACGATCGTTGCTGATCGATCCGGCCGACGACGGATCGAGCGTCTGCCGCAGGCCGAAGCCGGGATGCGGCGCGGTCGCGTCGTGCTGCTCGCGTATGTCGAGTTCGCGCAGCGCCAACGCATCGGTCACCGCCAGGACGGGCGACGCAGCGTCGGCCGCCGCCGCGGGGAGCGGGACGAGACACCCGATCATCAGCATCATAGCCAACAGGCGTCGCACGTGCGCGCTCCCGAACCGGCGCGCGATCCTCCCCGGCGCCGCGACGGCAGCCTAAAGCAAAAGGGCGCGGCGTGTCTGCCACGCCGCGCCCTCGCAAAGACTTCGTGATGATCAGCGCGCGACGATCAGGCCGCGGCTCGTCACCACCACCCAGCGCCCGTCCTGTCGCCGGATCGCGTCGACCCGGCCGAGACCCGGCAGCGGGTCGCCGGCATAGACCTCGAAGGTGCCCTCGCGTCCAACCACCACAGCACCACCGTCATAGACGTCGCGTAGCACCCAGCCGTCGATGGTCGGCAGCCGGTTGACCTCGGTGGGCTTCTGGGCGGGCTTCGGCGACACAGAGCCGGTGACATCCTGAGCCGCCGAAGCGACCTGCGTCGGTGCTGGCGCAGGCGCCGGCTTCTCGGCCTGCGCTGTCCGCAGCTTTTCGACCGTCTCGGTCAGCTTGGCGATCTTCTGCGTCGGCTCGGCCTGGGCCTTCTCGATCTTCTCGAGCCGATCCGTTGCCTTGCCGATCTGCGCGCTGGTGGCCTTGGCGGCCTGATCGACGCTGGCCTTCAGTGCGGCGACTTCGGTCTGCAGCTTGGCGACCTGCGCGTCCAGCGCCTGAGCCTGAGTCTGCGCTTTTGTCGCTGTCTCGGTGCTGCCGGATTGGAACAGGTTGGCGTTGGTCAATGCGCCACCGGCGGCACCCGCGAACGCCGCCAGCACCACCGCGACGGCGATCAGCGCCAGCTGACGCTTGTTGTGCGACCGGCCGGCGTCGGCCGGCTCCTCCGGCGCTTCGACTTCGATCTCGTCGTCCCAGTTACGGTACCAATTCTCCTGGCGCGGCGGCGCCATGATGGTGACCTTGCCGAGGCGATCGGCGTCTCGGGCCGTCGCGGCCTTGTCCTTGATCCGCTCGACCTGATTGCCAGGCGCGGCGGGCTGCTCAGTCGACTCGTCAGATGGCTCGGCGCCGCCCGCGTGGGCAGCGGCATTGTCATCGCCCGCGGCCGACGCGGACGATGCAATGCCGGCGCCAGCCTGCTCTTCGCTGTTGGGCTCTTTGCGCTGTTCGTCCACGTCAAATCCTCCTTGTCCGCTTGACCATTCGGTAACTTTGATTACTTGCGAATTCGTTACTACCCCCGGTGCTTACCAAAATTTTAGGAATCACCGCTGCGGGCAGCAGGGACCGTCTCGCCGGCTTTGCGCCGAGCGCCGTCCCGGGTTAGGACAGATGCTGATCAAGGCGCGCCAAGTCGCCGATGCAGGGAGACGACCATGAAGCTGTACGATTCGATCGGACCCAATCCTCGCCTGGTGCGCATGTTCATCGCCGAGAAGGGCCTGACGATCCCGACCCAGACCATCGACATCCGCTCCGGTGAGAACCGCAAGCCCGAGCATCTGGCGCGCAATCCGCACGGGCAGACACCGACCTTGGAACTCGACGATGGCAGCTTTTTGTCGGAGATCACCGCGATCTGCGAATATCTCGAAGAGAAGCATCCGACGCCGCCGCTGATCGGCAGCACTGCCGAAGAACGCGCAGAATGTCGCATGTGGACGCGGCGCATCGATCTGACGATCTGCGAGCCGCTGGCCAACGGCTTCCGCTTCAGCGAGGGGCTCAGGATGTTCAAGGATCGCGTACCGTGCTTCCCCGACGCCGCGCCCGGGCTGAAGCAGATGGCCGCGCATCGGCTTCAATGGATGAACGAGCAGATGCAGGGCAAGGAATTCGTCTGCGGGTCGCGCTTTACGATGGCCGATCTGTTTCTCTATGGCTGGATCGATTTCGGCGCGCAGGTCGGCCAGCCGCTCGCCCCGGGCAACACCGTGCTGGTCGACTGGCACAAGCGGATCGCGGCGCGGCCCTCGGCAAAGGCCTGACCTTCGCGACTCTTGATGCGGCGCTTCGGCGCAAGCGGATGGACCGGCTCAGGCGCCGGGCCACACCAATGACCGATGGGAGATTGGCGCCGGCCCACGCGCCGTCTCCGACCGCTAGCGACAGCGAATGCGGCACCCGCGCCGCGTCGCCGCAGGCAAACGCCCCCGGCACGGTGGTCTGTTTCGCATCGTCGGTTTTGATCTGCGCTCCGAACGGCGTGTCGTGGAGCGCGCAGCCCATCAACTCCGCGATCGGGCTGGCCGGCATGTTCCGCGATGCCGTGAAGATGCCGGCGAACGGAAGCTTGCGGCCGTCACTGAGGACGACGTCGGCGTGGCCTTCAATCCGTGCGATCGGGGCGGGCTCGATCACGACGCCGCGGCCTTCGAGATCGGCGCGGGATGCGTCGTCGATCGTGACCGCCTGATTGGTGAACAACGTGACCTCGCCCCATTCGGGCAGCAGCTGCGCCTGGTGCAGCGACATCGGGCCGATCGCGATCACGGCGATGCGGCCGTTATCGAGTTCGTAGCCATGGCAGTACGGACACAGAAAGACGCTGACACCCCAGCGGTCCTGCAAGCCCTCGATGTCCGGCAACGTGTCCGAGACCCCGGTCGCGAACAGCAGTCGGCGTCCGCGATGCTGAGCACCCTGCTGCTGCATCACGACGAAGTCGTCCTTCTGTCCGGATGCGGTTTCGGCCAGGCCGTCGATCCAGGTCAGCGTCGGATAAGTCTCGAGCTGCCGCCGCGCGGCTGCGGCGATGTCGGCTGGGTCGGCGCCGTCCTGCCCGAGGAAGCCGTACGAGTGCGCGGCGAACCGGTTTCGGCGCTGACCGGCATCGATCACCAATACGCTGCGGCGAGCGCGAAGCAACTGAAGCGCAGCCGCCATACCTGAATAGCTGCCGCCGATCACAATGACGTCGTGCTGCATGTCTTTTCCTCTAGCTGCGGGCGCGATGCGCCGCGTGGCGTCGGTTGAAGTCGGCCGACAGCTTGGCCAGCGTCACTTTGGCGAAACGTTCGAGCAGCAGCGCCTCCGCATCGGCGAAGGCGCCATCGAGCGCTGCATTCACCGCCTGCTCGACCAAACAGCCGGGCGTCTCGTTGCGATTGCCGATCGCGAAGATGGCCGGCTCGCCGAGGGCTGCGTGCAGATCGCGCAAGGTGACCTTCGCGAGGTCGGCGGTGATCGTCCAACCGCCCGACGGCCCCCGCTCCGACGAGACGAGCCCTGCGTCGCGCAGCAATCCCATCGTCCGCCGCACCACCACCGGGTTCGTGCACATGCAGGCGGCCAGTTGCTCGGACGTCATCGGCTCCTTGTGCTCAGCCATGTGCAAAAGGGCGTGGAGGACCGATGACAGGCGGCTGTCTCTTTTCATGTAACTTCAATTATTACGATTTAACCCGAGACGCAAGGCCTTCGCTGACAGCCTCGTTCCAGCGCGCTGGCATGCCACTTGCTTCGTGGACTACTCACCCATCTGCCGATCAGCCCCAGGCGAGTTCGCTCATGCTCGGTATCCCACGCAGGTACAGCCACTTCATCTATGCGGTGCTGCAGTCTGGTATCACCACGTCGGTCGCCTCGATGATCGCCAGCGTACCATTCGTGAGCGATCAGACTTTCCTGGAGCATTGGTTCGGCGCGTGGGCCGCGTCGTGGGCGGTGATGCTGCCCGTCGTGCTGTTCGCCGCCCCACTGCTGCGGCGCCTGACGCTGGTGCTGACGACGGAAGACTGACGGCCGCCGCGTCACACGACTACAGGCGCGTCGGACAATTCGTTGGTGCCGGAGCCGTCGTTGGGGAAATGCGTCGCCAGATGCGCGGTGATCAGTTCGATGCCGCGCAGCACGCCGGCTTCGAAGCGGCCTTCGCGGAAGGCGCTCTCCATCTCGCGGCAGATGCTCTCCCAGCTGTCATCGCCGACCCGGACATGAATGCCGCGGTCGGCGATGATCTCGACGTCGCGGTCGGCGAGCAGCAGATAGATCAGCACGCCGTTGTTTTGCTCGGTATCCCAGATACGCAGTTGCGAGAAAATGTCGAGCGCACGCTCGCGCGCCGGCTGGTCGCGAAACAGCGGCGCGTTGTCGAGCGCGCCTTCGACCACGAAGCGGATCTGGCCGGCGTGCTGCGCCTCGCTGGCCTTGATGGCGCGTTCGATGGCGTCGAGCGACGTCGGCGGGAAGGCCCGCGCGACCTTGCCGCGGCTGCTGAAGAGATGCTTGCCGATGCGCCGGATGCCCATTCGCCCGCTCCCGCTCACCAACTGCCGGAGGCGCCGCCGCCTCCGAAACTGCCGCCCCCGCCGCTGAAGCCGCCGCTGCTCGATCCCCCGGACCACGACGAGCCGCTGCTGCCGCCCGACCAGGTGCCGCCGGAGAAACCGCCACCGCGCCGCCCGGAGGTCATCATCGGCCCGCCGAACAGGTCGATGAACAGCGCGAACAGGAAGGCCGCAAACCCGGCGACCAGCGCGATGTACCAGGCGAGGCCGAACACCAAAGCGACGCCGCCCACGACGACACCCGTGACGCCGGACGCCGCCGCGCGTCCCAGCGCGGCCTTCAGGAAACCGTTGATGATCAGTGTGCCGAACAGCAGCGGGATCGCCCAGCCGGAGATCTCATCGATCGATTCCGGCGCCGCCCATTCGTGCTGCGGTTCCGGCTTCGGCAGCGGCTCGCCATCGATCACGCTGATCATGCGGTCGACGCCGGCCTCGATGCCGCCTTCGAAATCGCCGCTCTTGAATTTCGGCGTGATGATCTCGTCGATGATGCGCTTGGCGGTGACGTCCGGCAGCGCGCCTTCGAGGCCGTAGCCGACCTCGATCCGCAGCTTGCGATCGTTCTTGGCGACCAGCAGGATGGCGCCGTCATCGACCTTCTTGCGGCCGATCTTCCAGGCTTCGGCGACGCGGATGGAGAACTGCTCGATCGCCTCGGGTTGCGTCGTCGGCACGATCAGCACCGCGATCTGGCTGCCCTTGCGGTCCTCGAACGCCTTCAGCTTCTGATCCAGCCGCGCAATCGCGTCGCTAGACAGCGTGCCGGTCTGGTCGACGACGCGGCCGCTGAGCTGCGGCACCGCGACGTCGGCGCGCGCGAATGGCGCGGATGCCGCCATGACGAAGCACAGCAGCAACGCGACAACGGAGGCTCGCACGGCGCTCATCGCCGCAGTCCCGCTTACTTCGCCGGAGCCGGCGCTGGCGTCGGATTGAAGTCGACCTTGGGCGCGGTCGAGATGTCCTTCTCATTTTCGACCGTGAAGTTCGGCTTCTCCTTGTAGCCAAACATCATCGCGGTGAAGTTGGTCGGCACCGATCGCACCGTAACGTTATAGGCCTGCACCGCCTTGATGTAGCGATTGCGCGCCACCGTGATGCGGTTCTCGGTACCCTCGAGCTGCGCCATCAAATTAGTAAACAGCGCGTCGGATTTGAGCTGCGGATAGTTTTCGGTGACGACCAGCAGCCGCGACAGCGCACTGGACAGCTCGCCCTGGGCCTGCTGGAACTTCTGGAAGGCGGCCGGATCGTTTAGCACCTCCGGCGTCGCCTGCACGCTGCCGACCTTGGCGCGGGCATTGGTGACGCCGAGCAGCACGTCCTTCTCTTGCTGCGCGAAGCCCTTCACCGAATTGACCAGATTGGGAACCAGGTCGGCGCGGCGCTGATACTGGTTCACCACCTCCGACCAGGTCGACTTCACCTCTTGGTCTTCGCTCTGGATAGTGTTGTAGCCGCAATTGGTCAGGCTGAGCGTAGCGAGCGCCGCCAGCACCGTCAGGAACTTCCGCATCGATCTCTCCCCCACGCGAACCCGCGCAGCATAGCATGCGCGGCGCAATTATTTGTCGGTCGTTGGACGGATATGGTTCTCAAGCGGTTCAGAACGAAGCCATGCTTTGGTCCGAATACCGTCATGGCCGGACTTGTTCCGGCCGTCCACGCTGTGCCACGCGAAAAGACGTGGATGCCCGCGACAAGCGCGGGCATGACGTGGTGCGGTGGTGCTATCAGGCTGCCTGCGCAGCCTTCGCGTCCTGGATCGCCCGCCAGACCTTTTCCGGGGTCAGCGGCGTATTCAGCGAGGTGACGCCCAGCGGGGCGAGCGCGTCGAGCACGCCGCTGACGATGCAGGGCGGGCCGCCGATCGCGCCGGATTCGCCGCAGCCCTTGGCGCCGAGCGGGTTGGTCCGGCACGGCGCCGAGGGATCGAGCGTGACGTTGATCGGCGGCAGATTGTCGGCGCGCGGGATGCAGTAGTCCTGATAGCTCGCCGTCAGCAGTTGGCCATCGGGATTATAGGCCGCGCTTTCATACAGCGCCTGGCCGACGCCCTGCGCGACGCCGCCGTGGATCTGGCCGGCGACCAGCATCGGGTTCACCGCGTTGCCGACGTCGTCGACGGTGGTGTAGCGCACGACGCGCGACACGCCGGTATCCGGATCGATCTCGATTTCGCAGATATGGGCGCCGTTCGGCCAGCTCGGACCGTCGACCTCACCGGTGGTGTCGACGCTGAGCCGGGCGCCCTTCTCCTTGGCGGCGATCTCGAACAGGCTGATCTTGCGGTCGGTGCCGGCGATCGTCAGCGTTCCGCCCGCATACTCGATATCCTCGATCGAGGCTTCGAGGATGTTGGCGGCCTTCTCGCGTGCCTTGGCGATCATATCGACGGTCGACACCGCAACCGCGGTACCGCCGACGAACAGCGAGCGCGAGCCGACGCTGCCGAAGCCCTGCGCCAGATCGGTGTTGCCCTGCACGATGTCGATTTGCTCGATCGGGATATCGAGTGCCTGCGCGATCATCTGGCTGTAGGTGGTCTCCAGCCCCTGCCCCATCGCCTGCGTGCCCGAATGCAACACGATGCGGCCTTCGGCGGTGGCGTGCAGCTTGACGTTCTCGGTGTGGGCGCGGCCACCGGTCCACTCGATATAGCTGGTGACGCCGCGGCCGTAGAGCAGGCCCTTCTTCTGCGCTTCCTTCTTGCGCGCCTTGAATCCGTCCCAGTCGGACAACTCGGCGGCGCGCTCCATCATGTGGGCGAAGGCGCCGGAATCGTAAACCTGGCCCACCGCGTTGGTGTAGGGCAGCTGTGCCGGCTTGATGTAGTTGGCCTTGCGGATCGCGCGCGGATCCATCTTGAGCTGGCGTGCCGCCGCATCCATCAGCCGCTCGATGATATACACCGCCTCGGGGCGCCCGGCGCCGCGATAGGCACCGACCGGCGCGGTGTGGGTCATCACCGCCTTAATGTCGAAATGCACCAGCGGCAGGTCGTACACGCCGGTCTGCACGAACGGGCCGAGCACCAGCGGAATGATCACGCCGGCACCCGCGAGATAAGCACCGGTGCCGCCGATCGAGGTCACCCGATAGGCCAGCACCTTGCCCTTGGCGTCGAGCGCGATCGACGCGGTCGAGGTCAGGTCGCGGCCGTGGGTGCCGCCGACGAATTCGTCGGTGCGATCGCCGCGCCAGCGGATCTTCTTGCCTAGCTTCACCGCCGCATAGGCGACAAGTGCGTCCTCGGGGTAGACGCCGGTCTTCTGGCCGAAGCCGCCGCCAATGTCGCCGACCAGCACCTGGATCGATTCCTTCGGCCGCTTCAGGATCGCATCGGCGAGCGCGTCGCGGGTCTGGGCCGGGGTCTGCGACTGCACATGCAGGATCAGCCGGCCGGTCTTCTTCTCGATTTCTGCGATGGTGGAGCGCGGCTCCATCGCCGAGGGGATCAGACGCTGGCTGACGATGTCGAGCGCCACGGTGTGGGCTGCGTTGGCGAACGCCTCGTCGACCTTGGCGGCGTCGCCATAGCTCATCGCCGCGACGATGTTGTCGGGCGCCGTGTCGTACACCACCGGCGCGCCCGGCTGGATCGCCGCGGTCGGATCGGTCACCGCCGGCAGTTCGTCATAATCGACCATGATGGCTTCGGCCGCCGCCTGGGCGGCGTCGCGCGATGTCGCCACCACGGCGGCGACGGGCTCGCCGACGAAGCGGACCTTCTCATGCGCCAGCAGCCGGCGCGGCGGCAGCGCCATAGGCGAGCCGTCCGGGCGCTTGAAGATCGGCAGCGTCGGGATCGTGCCGACATCGTCGGCAACGAGGTCGGCGCCGGTCAGCACCGCCTCCACTCCCGGCATGCCCCGCGCCGCCTCGACGTCGATCGAGACAAGCTTTGCGTGGGCATGCGACGACCGCATGATCACCAGCCACAGCGCGCCGTCGGCGGGCTTGTCGTCGAGATAGCCGCCGTGCCCGGTGACCAGACGCTGATCCTCGAGACGCTTGACGGGCTGGCCCGCGCCGAACCGCATGGAGCCGGGAAGAATGTTCATGCCGCTTCCTTTTGTTGCTTGCTTGAGGGGGTTTTAGCGGAGAAGGCAGCGGTACGCCAAGAGGGGCACGGGATGCCACGAGCAGAGCGCCCAACCTCCCCTCCCCCGGGGGGGGGGGGGGGGGGGGGGGGGGGGGCGCCCGGGGGGGGGGGGGGGGGGGGGGGGGGGGGGGGGGGG
>NZ_JAJNAL010000071.1 GCF_022271405.1 Rhodopseudomonas infernalis
GGGCCGCCCCCCCCCCCCCCCCCCCCGCCGCTTAGCGCTTGCGCTCCGGGCCGCTGACGATGCCGTCGGCCTTCAGCCTGGCGATGTCGTCCGCCGAATAGCCGAACTCGCCCAGCACTTCGTCGGCGTGCTGGCTGAAGGTCGGCGGGATGTGGCGCAGGCTCGCTTTGGTGCGATCGAACCGGACCGGCGAGGCGATGCCCTTGTACCAGTCCTTCTCGATGATATCGCCGCGCGCCTTGACGTGATCGGAGGCGAGTGCCTTGTCGATCGCCTGCACCGGACCGGCCGGCAGCCCGGCGGCGAGCAGCTTGCGGCACAGCGGCTCGGCGTCGTGGTTGGCGAGGATCGCCTCCAGCTCCGCGCGCAACTCGGCCCGGTTGACGACGCGGTCGCGGTTGCGGGCGAAGCGCGGATCGGTCCCGAGCTCCGGCTTGCCGAGCTCGCGGCACAGCTTGCGGAAGGTGCCGTCGTTGCCGACGCCCATGAAGATGTTGCCGTCGCGCGCCGCGAACACCGAATACGGATACAGATTCGGATGCTCGTTGCCGGTGCGCGCCGGCGGCTTGCCGTGCATGAAGAAGTTCGCCGTGTGCGGATGCATGATGGCGAGGCCGGTCTCGAACAGCGTCGCCTCGACGAACTGGCCGAGCCCGGACTTCTGCCGCTCGAGCAGCGCCATCAGGATGCCGACGCAGGCATAGAGCCCGGTCGACATATCGACCAGCGCCACGCCGATGCGGGTCGGGCCAGAGTCGGGCGTGCCGGTCGATTCCATCAGGCCGACCATCGACTGGATGATCGCGTCGTAGCCGGGATGGCCGCCATGCGGGCCGTCGCCGCCGAAGCCGGAGATCCGGCAATGCACCAGCTGCGGAAATTTCGCCCGCAGCACCTCGTTGCCGATGCCCCATTTGTCGAGCGTGCCCGGCTTGAAGTTCTCGATCATGACGTCGGCGTCTTCGAGCATCTTCATCAGCACGGCACGGCCGCCCTCGGAGGCGAGGTCGAGGCCGATCGAGCGCTTGTTGCGGTTGGTGCCGATGAAATACGCCGCGTCGTCGTCGTGGAAGGGCGGGCCCCAGTCGCGGGTCTCGTCGCCGGCCGGTGGTTCGACCTTGATCACGTCGGCGCCGTGATCGGCGAGAATCTGGGTGCAGTACGGACCACCGAGCACGCGCGACAGATCGATCACGCGCAAACCGGCAATCGCGCCGGCCATCAGGGGAGAAGTCATGAGGGCTTTCTTGTCGAAGCTTTGATGGGAGGACGAATTTAGCCGTCAGAGGCGCTTCTTGGCAAATGCGCGACCGGACGCCGACTTCAGATATTTTCAAAGGCATACGCTTGGTGTTCGTTACTGAAGGCCACATAAGTCTTCAACCACCAAGGGCGATGCTTTGAGGTGTGCGGGACTTCGCCGGCATTGTGCTTCTTGAGCCGCGCCCGGAGATCGTCGGTGATGCCGACGTAGAAGTGCTCGGAATCGAGGCTTTCGAGGAGGTAAACGTATTTCGTCGGATGGATCCGATTGAAAGAACGGCTGCTCAAACGCGAAAACGAAAGCGCGACGAATCAGTTTAGCAAAAGGGCGTGTTGAAATCAGATGGTTGGGCTTACCGGCCCGGCTTCGCCCTGCGGGCTACGCCGCGGCAGCCTTCACTTGCTTCGCTAGGATAGTTTGACGGGTTTGCCGAGCCGAAGCTTGCGAAGCAAGCGAAGGCTGGTGGAGCCAGGCGGGATCGAACCGCCGACCTCTTGCATGCCATGCAAGCGCTCTCCCAGCTGAGCTATGGCCCCGTACCCTGGGTGCGGGCGGTCAAATCACCGCGCGCGGCATTCGTTGATCACAGTTTGACGACGAGCTCAAGTCTCCTCATCGCCAGAAACGTCACCAATGATGTCGGTGACGTCTTCATCCCCTTCTTCTTCGTCGGCGATGAAGGTCGAATCGTCGTCATCCTCGATCGATTCGTCGATTTCGATGTCGTCTTCCGACTCAGGAACGACCGCCTTGACCTTCCCGGTCTTCTCCTCGGCATCGGCCTCTTCGAGCGACACCAGCTCTTCGGCCTCCATCGCCTCGGGCGCTTCGGTCGTGTCGGCGGCTGCGGCAGAGCGCTGATCGGCGCGGCCGCGTGACGCCGCGACCGGCGCAATCGGCACCACCTCGCCGGTGTAGGGCGATATCACCGGAGATTTATTCAGATCGTAGAACTTTTTGCCCGTTGTGGGGCAAATACGTTTGGTTCCGAGATCGGATTTCGCCACTTGTGCAACCTTGGGATTTCTTGAAAAACGGTGCTTCACTTGGCTAGTTGCCACGCCGCTGTCAATAGCGGTTTATGCCGTATCGGCGGCCACGCAGCGCGCGGCCCCGCTTGCATCGGGCGACCGGCGCCCAGGGGACCTCCATCTTGAGCCATTCAGACCAGACCTCGCAGCTCTCTGCGCGCAAGAGCGCGGCACTTCGTGGCACCGCCCGGGTGCCCGGCGACAAGTCGATCTCGCACCGCGCCCTGATCCTCGGCGCGCTGGCGGTCGGCGAGACCCGGATCACCGGCCTGCTCGAAGGCGAGGACGTGCTCAATACCGGCAAGGCGATGCGCGCCCTGGGGGCTCGCGTCGAACGCACCGGCGACTGCGCCTGGAGCGTCCACGGCGTCGGCGTCGCCGGCTTCGCCCAGCCGGACGCGCCGCTCGACTTCGGCAATTCCGGCACCGGCTGCAGGCTGGCGATGGGCGCGGTCGCCGGTTCGCCGATCACCGCGATTTTCGACGGCGACGCCTCGCTCCGCAGCCGGCCGATGCGGCGAATCGTCGATCCGCTGGAGCAGATGGGCGCCAGGGTGGTGTCGAGCGCCGAGGGCGGCCGGCTGCCGCTGACGCTGGCCGGCGCGCGCGCCCCGCTGCCGATCACCTACCGCACGCCTGTGCCGTCGGCGCAGATCAAATCCGCCGTCCTGCTCGCCGGCCTGTCGGCGCCGGGCGTCACCACGGTGATCGAAGCCGAAGCGAGCCGCGACCACACAGAGCTGATGCTGCAGCATTTCGGCGCCACGTTGGTGACCGAGGCGGAAGGCCGGCTCGGCCGCAAGATCAGCCTCACCGGCCAGCCCGAGCTGCGCGGCGCGCCGGTGGTGGTGCCGGCCGATCCGTCCTCGGCCGCATTCCCGATGGTTGCCGCCTTGGTGGTGCCGGGCTCGGACGTCGTGCTGACCGACGTCATGACCAATCCGCTGCGCACCGGCCTGATCACCACGCTGCGCGAGATGGGCGGCCTGATCGAGGAAAGCCAGACCCGCGGCGACGCCGGCGAGCCGATGGCGCAGTTCCGCATTCGCGGCTCGCAGCTGCGCGGCGTCGAGGTGCCGGCCGAGCGAGCGCCGTCGATGATCGACGAATATCTGGTGCTGGCGGTCGCGGCCGCATTCGCCGAGGGCACCACCATCATGCGCGGCCTGCACGAACTGCGCGTCAAGGAAAGCGACCGGCTCGAGGCCACCGCCGCGATGCTGCGGGTCAACGGCGTCAAGGTCGAGATCGCCGGCGACGACCTGATCGTCGAGGGCAAGGGCCACGTCCCGGGAGGCGGCCTGGTCGCCACCCACATGGATCACCGCATCGCGATGTCGGCGCTGGTGATGGGGCTGGCGGCCGACAAACCGGTGACCGTCGACGACACCGCCTTCATCGCCACCAGCTTCCCGGATTTCGTCCCAATGATGCGGCGGCTGGGGGGCGATCTGGGCTGACGGTCAGGCCGGCTCGACCGGCTCGCGGCCGACGAGGCGATCGGCCTCCTGCTGCACGGCCGTGAGCGACGCCGCCAGCCGTGCGCCGATTTCGGCGCGGTCGGCCTGGCCGTCGACTATCAGCGGCTCGCCGTATCGGATCGCGATCTTGGAGAACAGGCCCGGCAGCAACAGCCGGTCCCAGCTGCGCAGCAGCTTGCCGCGTTGCATGCCGACCCCGACCGGCAGCACCGGAAGCCCGGTGAGCCGGGCGAGATCGAGAATGCCGTCGCTGTTGATGCGCATGCGCGGGCCGCGCGGGCCGTCGGGCGTCACGAACAGGCTGTGGCCGTCGCGCGCCAGCCGCATCATCTCGCGCGCCGCCCGCATGCCGCCCTTCGAGCTCGACCCGACTGCTGTCCGGATCCCGAACATCGCCCCGGCCTTGCTGATGATCTGACCGTCGCGATGACCGCTGATCAGCGCGATCAGCGGCTTGCCGCGCCCCCGCAGCATCGGCAGCATGATCAGCCGCCCATGCCACATCGCCAGAATGTAGGGCTCCGGAACCGGTACTTCGGCGCGATCGAGACGGCCGGTCCACAGGACGAACTGCATATAGGTCGCGGCCGGAATCGTCGCAGCCCATTGGAAGGCATCCGTCCTCAGGATCCGTTTGACGAAAGCAGGAGTGGCCATACCGAGGATTGTCCGGGCAGAGAACGGGGCGCGGCATGCCGGGCTGATTTCCGCGGCTCGCGGGTTTATACCGGCCTGCGGCAGGCTGCAAACAACGCCACTTGAAATACCTCTACTCGCAGTGTTGAACGCAACGGCGCCCGCGCGCGCTGCATTTTCTGGAAGCTGACGACAGCATGATCATCGCCATCGACGGACCCGCCGCCTCCGGCAAAGGCACACTCGGCAAGCGGCTGGCCGCGCACTACGGCTATCGGCACCTTGATACCGGATTGATCTATCGCGCGGTCGCCAAGGCGATGCTCGACGCCGCCGCCGACCTCGCCGACGCGGTGCGCGCGGCCGAGATGGCCCACGCGCTCGATCCGGAAACGTTCGGCGATCCGGCCCTGAAGACCCAAGCGGTCGGCGAAGCCGCCTCGGTGGTCTCGGCGCATCCCGCCGTGCGCGCCGCGCTGGTCGACTTTCAGCGCCGCTTCGCCGCCGACCTGCCCGGCGCCGTGCTGGACGGCCGCGACATCGGAACCGTGATCTGCCCGGACGCCGACGTGAAGATCTTCGTGGTCGCCAAGCCCGAGGTCCGCGCCCAGCGCCGCGCCCTGGAAGCGCAGAGCCGCGGCGAGCCCGCCGACGAGGCGGCGATCCTGGCCGACATCCTCAAACGCGACGAACGTGACAAAAACCGCAGCGCGGCGCCGCTGAGGCAGGCCGACGATGCAGTCTTGCTCGACAATTCCGATTTGGATATAGAAGGCGGCGTCCGGGCCGCCATCGAGATTGTCGAGGCCGTTCGAGCGGGCCGGCGTCGGGTTTAAGCACCAACCGACGCCGTCATTGGAGGAACGCCCGCTCCACGGTTTTCAGCGATGGTTGAACGCATCAAGGCCAGCGCCCTTTTGGGGTCGAGGCCTGCCGTTTCGTTCGCAGCCGGACCGCTTCTTGGAATGCTCTTCTTGGAATGACTGATTGCTGCGATCCGATGATGTCGGATCAACGGCTCGACCGTGCAGGCATGCTGCCGGCCCACTCCGCACTCCAATGCGGAATGGTCGTCAGGTTCGCGGACCCCTGACACTGCGCGCGCGAGACGTCCCTCAACCGAATTGCCGGCGACATCCGCATCTGGAGAACAAATGGCTTCGACTGCTACTTCGTATAACCCGACCCGCGACGATTTCGCCGCGATGCTCGACGAGTCCTTCGCCGGCGGAAACCTTCAGGAAAGCTCCGTCATCAAGGGCAAGGTCGTCGCGATCGAGAAGGACATGGCCGTCATCGACGTCGGCCTGAAGACCGAAGGCCGCGTGGCGCTGCGCGAATTCGCCGGGCCCGGCCGTGATAGCGAATTGAAAGTCGGCGACGAGGTCGAGGTGTTCCTCGACCGGATCGAGAATGCGCTCGGCGAAGCCGTGCTGTCGCGCGACAAGGCGCGCCGCGAAGAGAGCTGGGGCAAGCTCGAGAAGGCCTTCAACAACAACGAGAAGGTGTTCGGCGTCATCTTCAATCAGGTCAAGGGCGGCTTCACGGTCGACCTCGACGGCGCCGTGGCGTTCCTGCCTCGCTCGCAGGTCGACATTCGTCCGATCCGCGACGTCGCGCCGCTGATGAACAACTCGCAGCCGTTCCAGATCCTCAAGATGGACCGCCGCCGCGGCAACATCGTGGTGTCGCGCCGCACGGTTCTCGAAGAGACCCGCGCCGAGCAGCGCCAGGAGCTGGTGCAGAACCTCGAAGAGGGTCAGGTGATCGACGGCGTGGTCAAGAACATCACCGATTACGGTGCGTTCGTCGACCTCGGCGGCATCGACGGCCTGCTGCACGTGACCGATATCGCCTGGCGGCGCGTCAACCACCCGACCGAGGTGCTGACGATCGGCCAGACCGTCAAGGTCAAGATCATCAAGATCAACCACGAGACCCACCGCATCTCGCTCGGCATGAAGCAGCTGCTGGACGATCCGTGGCAGGGCATCGAGGCGAAGTACCCGCTCAACGCGCGCTTCACCGGACGCGTCACCAACATCACCGACTACGGTGCGTTCGTCGAGCTCGAGCCGGGCATCGAAGGCCTCATCCACGTCTCCGAGATGTCGTGGACGAAGAAGAACATGCACCCCGGCAAGATCGTCTCGACCTCGCAGGAAGTCGAAGTGCAGGTGCTCGAGGTGGATTCGGTCAAGCGCCGCATCTCGCTCGGCCTCAAGCAGACGATGCGCAACCCGTGGGAAGTGTTCGTCGAGAAGTATCCGGTCGGATCGACCGTCGAAGGCGAAGTCAAGAACAAGACCGAGTTCGGCCTGTTCCTCGGCCTCGACGGCGACGTCGACGGCATGGTGCATCTGTCGGACCTCGACTGGAAGCAGCCGGGCGAGCAGGTGATCGACAACTTCAAGAAGGGCGACATGGTCAAGGCCATCGTCCTCGATGTGGATGTCGAGAAGGAGCGTATCTCGCTCGGCGTCAAGCAGCTCGAAGGCGACCCCTTCGCCGAGCCGGGCGACGTCAAGAAGGGCGCGATCGTGACCTGCGAAGTGCTCGAGGTGAAGGAATCCGGTATCGACGTGCAGATCGTCGGCACCGACTTCGCGACCTTCATCAAGCGCTCGGAGCTGGCGCGTGACCGCAACGATCAGCGCAGCGACCGCTTCGCTGTCGGTGAGAAGGTCGACGCCCGCGTCATCCAGTTCGACAAGAAGGCCCGCAAGGTCCAGGTGTCGATCAAGGCGCTTGAAGTGGCCGAAGAGAAGGAAGCCATCGCACAGTACGGCTCGTCCGATTCGGGCGCGACGCTGGGCGACATTCTCGGCACCGCGCTCAAGCAGCGCGACAAGTAAGCTCAGGCTTACCGCTGACCAACATCAGGGCCCCGGCATTGCCGGGGCCCTTTTTTGTTTGCCCGGCTATTTGTCGCGCGTCTTGGCCCAGTCCACCGCCGTCATTGCGAGCCGACGGGTCGGCGCGTAGCGCCGCCCGATGACAGGCTCCGCGAAGCAGTCCAGCTCAGTGCACGGCGCTCTGGATTGCTTCGCCGGCTTCGCCTCCTCGCAATGACGACGCGAATGGCGTCGCCAATCTTGTTTTCTTCATATTGGATTGCAATTGATGTAATCCGCTCACCGAAGTTCAACGATCCGCTTCGACAACCGTGACCAGCCGTTTTGCCGGAGAATGTCCATGTCGCTTGATTCCGATGTCATCGTCGATCGCCGCCGCATTCGGCGCAAGCTGACGTTCTGGCGGGTCGCCGCGGTGCTGGCGGCGATCGTCGCGGTGGTAGTGGTCGGCGCGGCGCTGTCGCCGGCCGGCAAGGGTGCTCTGACCACCACCGGGTCGATCGCCAGGATCAAGATCGACGGCCTGATCCGCAGCAACTCCGAACGGATCGAAGCGCTGGAGCGGCTGGAAAAATCGTCGCACGCCGCGGTGATCGTGCACATCAACTCGCCGGGCGGCACCACTGCCGGTTCGGAAGAACTCTACAGCGCGTTGATGCGGCTGAAGGCCAAGAAGCCGATGGTCGTGGTGGTGGAGGGTCTCGCCGCGTCCGGCGGCTACATCGCGGCGCTCGCGTCCGACCACATCATCGCGCAGCAGAGTTCGCTGGTCGGCTCGATCGGCGTGCTGTTTCAATATCCCAACGTCTCCGAGCTGTTGAAGACGGTCGGCGTCCAGGTCGAGGAAGTGAAGTCGTCGCCGCTGAAGGCCGCGCCGAACGGCTTCGAGCCGACCAGCCCGGAAGCGCGCGCCGCGCTGGAATCGCTGGTGCGGGATTCCTACGCATGGTTTCGCGACCTGGTGAAGGAACGGCGCACGATGGATGACGCACAGCTCGGCATCGTCGCCGACGGCCGCGTCTTCACCGGCCGCCAGGCCGTCGGCCTGAAGCTGATCGACGAACTCGGCGACGAGAAGAACGCGGTGGCGTGGCTCGAAACCGAGAAGAAGGTGAAGAGCGGTCTGCCGGTGCGCGACTTCAAGCTCGCACCGCAGTTCGGCGATCTCACCTTCCTGCGCGCGGCGGCGAGCCTCACGCTCGACGCGCTCGGCCTCGGCAGCGTCGCGCGACAGATCGAGCAGTCGGGAGTCGAGCGGCTTGGTCTCGACGGCATGCTGGCGCTGTGGGCGCCGGGAACTACGCGCTGAGCGCAGCGCAGCTGTCACAAGCGGTAATCGAGGAGTTGTGGGGGCGCTCCTAAGCGCCTCCACAAGGCTTTGTCCAGCGCGGCTCGTTTGATTTAGCGTCTTGACAGTTCACAGTATTTTCAAGGAAATGGCGGTCCGCACGCACGGACCGCATCCTCGATGATTAAATCCGAACTCGTTCAACGCATTGCCGAGCACAACCCGCATCTTTATCAGCGGGACGTCGAGAATATCGTCAATGCGATCCTTGACGAGATTGTCGAAGCGCTGGCCCGTGGCGACCGGGTCGAACTCCGCGGATTCGGCGCGTTCTCGGTGAAGCACCGGCCCGCCCGTGCCGGCCGCAATCCGCGCACCGGCGAACATGTTCCGGTCGACCAGAAGAGCGTGCCGTTTTTCAAGACGGGCAAGGAAATGCGCGAACGTTTGAATCGCGACTCCGAGCATCCTGATTCCGGGACATGACGTAGCGCCCGTTTGCTGGGCGACATGTGCTGGGCAAGACGAGCGAGAACGACATGCAGAAGTTTCTGACGGCCTTGGTGCTGATTCCGCTCGGACTGATCTTTATCGTTTTCGCGGTCGCCAACCGACATCTCGTCACCGTCTCTTTCGATCCGCTGGAGCCGAGCGACCCGATGGGCAACGTGCAGCTGCCGCTGTTCGTGCTGATCATCGGCGTTGCGATCCTCGGCGTCATCGCCGGCGGCATCGCCACCTGGTTCCGCCAATCGAAGTGGCGACGTGCCGCACGCCGGCATCAGGCCGAGGCGATCGAGGCGAAAGCCGAACTCGCCAACCTGCGCGCCAGCGTCATGACGCCGGCGTCGAATGAACCGCGCCGCCTGCAGCTGGAGCGCAGTTCCGCGGCCGGCAGACGCGACAAGGCCGACGCGGCGTTGTAGAACACCGGTCGTCTTGCCGGCACCGTGAAGACGCCCGGCCGAAACCTGATCGCACACTCATGTCCGTCGTCGTCAAAATCTGCGGCCTGTCGACCTGCGACACGCTCGAAGCGGCGGTCGCGGCCGGCGCCGACATGGTCGGCTTCGTGTTCTTTCCGGCGTCGCCGCGGCATGTCGGGATGGATGTCGCGGCCGATCTCGGCAAGCAGGTCGCCGGCCGCGCCGCCAAGGTGGCGCTGACGGTCGACGCCAGCGACGCGTTGATCCGCGATATCGTCGAGATCCTGCGGCCCGATCTGTTGCAGCTGCATGGCCACGAAAGCCCGCAGCGCGTGCAGGCGCTGAAGCAGACGTTCGGGCTGCCGGTGATGAAGGCGATCGCGGTCGCGACCGCGGCCGATCTGGCGGTGCTGCCGGCCTATGCTGCGGCAGCCGATCGCCTGCTGTTCGACGCCCGCCCGCCCAGGGACGCGACGCGGCCCGGCGGGCTCGGTACGCCGTTCGACTGGGAACTGCTGCGCGATCTCGATCTCGCGCTTCCTTTCATGGTATCCGGGGGCATCCATGCCGGCAACGTCGCCGAGGCGCTGCGCATCACCCGCGCCGGCGGCGTCGACGTTTCGTCCGGTGTCGAGCAGACGCCCGGCACCAAAGACCCCGACATGATCCGCAGCTTCATCCGCGCCGCGCGCGCCAGCGAAGAGTTGATGACCTGATGAATCCTATCCTGCCCAACTCGTTTCGATCCGGCCCCGACGATCGCGGTCACTTCGGCCTGTTCGGCGGGCGCTTCGTCGCCGAAACGCTGATGCCGCTGATCCTCGATCTGGAAAAGGCCTACGCTGAAGCCAAGGACGATCCGCAGTTTCGCGGCGAGATGGACGGCTACCTCAAGCACTACGTCGGACGGCCTTCGCCGCTGTACTACGCGGAGCGGCTGACCGAGCATTTCGGCGGTGCCAAGATCTACTTCAAGCGCGAAGACCTCAACCACACCGGCGCCCACAAGGTGAACAACGTGCTCGGCCAGATCATGCTGGCCAAGCGGATGGGCAAGCCGCGGATCATCGCCGAGACCGGCGCCGGCATGCACGGCGTCGCCACCGCCACGATGTGCGCCAAGTTCGGCCTGCAATGCGTGGTCTACATGGGCGCCGTCGATGTCACCCGGCAGGAGCCGAACGTGCTGCGCATGAAGGCGCTCGGCGCCGAAGTCCGTCCCGTCACGTCCGGCGCCAACACGCTCAAGGACGCGATGAACGAGGCGCTGCGCGACTGGGTCACCAACGTGCACGACACCTTCTACTGCATCGGCACCGTCGCCGGCCCGCATCCCTATCCCATGATGGTCCGCGACTTCCAGGCGGTGATCGGCCAGGAAGTACGCGATCAGATTATGGAGCTGGAAGGCCGCCTGCCCGACTCGCTGATCGCCTGCATCGGCGGCGGCTCCAACGCGATGGGGCTGTTTCATCCCTTCCTCGACGATGCCGGCGTCACGATCTACGGCGTCGAAGCTGCCGGCCATGGGCTCGACAAGCTGCACGCCGCCTCGATCGCCGGCGGCAAGCCGGGTGTGCTGCACGGCAATCGCACCTACTTGCTGATGGACGATGACGGCCAGATCCAGGAAGCGCATTCGATCTCGGCCGGCCTCGACTATCCGGGCATCGGCCCCGAGCACGCCTGGCTGCACGATGTCGGCCGCGTCAACTTCCTGTCGGCGACCGACACCGAGGCGCTCGAGGCGTTCAAGCTGTGCTGCCGGCTCGAAGGCATCATCCCGGCGCTGGAGCCGGCGCACGCGCTCGCCAAGGTCGTCGATCTCGCGCCGATCCTGCCGAAGGATCATGTGATGGTGCTGAACATGTCGGGCCGCGGCGACAAGGACCTCGCCTCCGTGGCCGAACATCTCGGGGGCAAGTTCTGATGACCACGCGTATCGACACCCGTTTCGCCGAGCTGAAGCGGCAGGGCCGCAAGGCGTTCGTCACCTTCGTGATGGCGGGCGATCCCGACCTCGACACCTCGCTGCAGGTGATCAAGGCGCTGCCGGCCGCCGGCGCCGACATCATCGAAATCGGCATGCCGTTCACCGACCCGATGGCGGACGGCCCGGCCATCCAGGCGGCGGGGCTACGCGCGCTGCACACCGGCACGACGCTGAAGAAAACGCTCGGACTGGTGCGCGATTTCCGCCAGAGCGACGACGCCACCCCGATCGTGCTGATGGGCTACTACAATCCGATCTACATCTACGGCGTCGATGCGTTTCTGGTCGACGCCAAGGCGGCCGGTGTCGACGGGCTGATCGTGGTCGACCTGCCGCCGGAAGAAGACGAAGAGCTGTGCCTGCCGGCCATGAAGGCCGGGCTCAACTTCATCCGCCTCGCCACCCCGACCACCGACGAAAAGCGGTTGCCGGCGGTGCTCGCCAACACCTCGGGCTTCGTCTATTACGTGTCGATCACCGGCATCACCGGTTCGGCCTCGGCGGATACGGCCGCGGTCGGCGCCGCGGTGGCCCGGATCAAGCGTCACACCGACCTGCCGGTCTGCGTCGGATTCGGCATTCGCACCCCCGAAGCTGCCGGCGCGATCGCCGCCCAGGCGGACGGCGCGGTGGTCGGCACCGCCCTGATCGACGCGCTAAACGCCAGCCTCGACGCCGACAAGCGTGCTACCAAGGCGAGCGTGGGCGCGGTGGCGGATCTGGTCGCGGCGTTGTCGGCCGGCGTACGCGGCGCCAAACAGGCTGCCGAATAAGGCAGTCATCAATTCGGGGCATGGTCTGGACGGAGCCCGGCTCCGCCGCCATATCCCGGCAGTGCCATCAACCCAGCGCCGCCATGTTCGGCGACGCGCGGAGCCCATCATGAACTGGTTGACCAACGTCGTCCGTCCGAAGATCCGCAACATGCTGCGGCGGGAAACGCCGGAGAATTTGTGGATCAAATGTCCGGATACCGGGCAGTTGGTGTTCTACAAGGACGTCGAGCAGAACCAGTTCGTCATTCCGGGCTCGAACTACCATATGCGGATGGGCGCGCTGGCCCGGCTGCGCTCGGTGTTCGACAACGAGACCTGGTACGACGTCGCGCTGCCCGAGGTGGTGGCCGACCCGCTCAAGTTCCGCGACGAGCGGAAGTATGTCGACCGCATCAAGGATGCGCGCACCAAGACCGGCGCCCAGGATGCCGTGAAGGTCGGCTTCGGCAAGCTCGAGGGCAACGGCGTCGTCGTCGCCGTGCAGGATTTCGACTTTATGGGCGGCTCGCTCGGCATGGCGGCCGGTGAGGCGATTGTCCGCGGCATGGAGCTGGCGGTCGAGAAGCATTTGCCCTTCATCATGTTCGCGGCCTCCGGCGGCGCGCGGATGCAGGAAGGCATTTTGTCGCTGATGCAGATGCCGCGCACCACCGTGGCGGTGCAGATGCTGCGCGAGGCGGGACTGCCCTACATCGTGGTGCTGACCAATCCGACCACCGGCGGCGTCACCGCGTCCTACGCGATGCTCGGCGATATCCAGCTCGCCGAACCCGGCGCCCTGATCGGCTTCGCCGGCGCCCGCGTGATCGAACAGACGATTCGCGAGAAGCTGCCGGACGGCTTCCAGCGTGCCGAATATCTGCGCGACCACGGCATGGTCGACATGGTGGTGCACCGCCACGATCTGCGCCCCACGCTCGCACGATTGTGCCGGATCCTGACCAAGACGCCGCTGCCCGCCGTCGAAACCGTGACCGTCTCCAGCGCCACGACTGCGGCTGAAGCCGAGCCGGTGGCCGCGGCCGAGATCGTGACGACGGCGCCCGAGGCGACGCCGCCGGCCGCGCCGCAGGCGTGAGCGCAGCGACCGGCCCGCAACCGTCTGTGTCGGTCGGCGACCTGCGCGCGCGCCTCGCACAGCTCCACCCCGCGCAGATCGATCTGACGCTCGGCCGCGTCGAGCGGCTGCTGGCGGCGCTGGACCATCCCGAACGCAGACTGCCGCCGGTGATCCACATCGCCGGCACCAACGGCAAGGGCTCCACCCTCGCCTTTCTGCGCGCCATCCTCGAAGCCGCCGGCCTCAACGTCCACGCCTACACGTCGCCGCATCTGGTGCGCGTCAATGAGACCATCCGGCTCGGCCGGCCGGGCGGCGGCGTGCTGGTCGGCGACGATCAACTGGCCGACGCGCTGGCGCATTGCGAGCGCGTCAACGGCGGCGCGCCGATCACGCTGTTCGAGATCGAGACCGTGGCGGCGCTGTGGCTGTTCGCCCAGCATCCGGCGGATGTGCTGCTGCTCGAAGTCGGGCTCGGCGGCCGGCTCGACGCCACCAACGTGATCGAACATCCGCTCGCCTGCGTGCTGACGCCGATCGGCATCGACCACACCGAATTTCTCGGGCCGACCCTCACCGACATCGCGACCGAAAAGGCCGGCATCCTCCGACGCGGCGCGCCGGCGATCGTGGCCGCACAGGACGATGCAGCGATGGCGGTGATCGAGCGGGAGGCGCAGCGGCAGCGCGCGCCGCTGTTCGCCTGCGGCCAGCAATGGCACGTGCAGATCGAACACGGCCGGCTCGCTTATCAGGACGAGCGCGGCCTGCTCGACCTCACCGCGCCAAAGCTGTTCGGCCGGCATCAGATCGACAATGCGGGCCTCGCCATCGCGACGCTGCGCGCACAGACGCGCTTCAGCATCGATCAGGCTGCGTATCAGGCGGGACTACTCAGCGCCGAATGGCCGGCGCGGATGCAGCGTATCACCACCGGCAAGCTGCTCGGCGATGCGCCGCAGGGCTGCGAGCTATGGCTCGACGGCGCCCACAATGCCGATGGCGGCCGCATTGCCGCCGCAGCGCTCGGCGATCTCGAAGAACGGGTGTCGCGGCCGCTGGTGCTGATCGCCGGCATGATGGCCAACAAGGACGCGCACGCCTTTCTCACCAACTTCACCGGCCTGACGCGGCACATCATCACCGTGCCGATCCCGGATCGCGCCGGCGCGATGCCACCCGAAGCACTCGCCGATGCCGGACGCGCGCTCGGCTTCCGCGTCGAACGCGCGGACGGCATCGAAGCCGCGCTGCGACGCATCGCCGGCCTCGCCTACGAACTACCACCGCGCATCCTGATCACCGGCTCGCTGTATCTGGCCGGCCATGTGTTGGACCTCAACGGAACGCCGCCGAGTTAGTGATGGCCGCGCTGGCGCAGCAGAACGGTATGCCTAGCTATCCCGACACTGGCGAGCGGCGGATAGGTCAGCCGGCCGGACCTGCTTCGACGCGCACTGGCGGATAGCAGTCGCCAACGCTGTGCTCGTGGCGCCCCCACCCCAACCCTCCCCCGCCCGCGGGGGAGGGGGCTCGCCGTGCTGGGGGAGAGGGCTTTTGTTGAGAACTATGCAGACGCCCCGCATCGCAGCAGGCTCCCTCTCCCGCGT
>NZ_JAJNAL010000072.1 GCF_022271405.1 Rhodopseudomonas infernalis
TTGCGGGAGAGGGAGCGCGCGGTGCTCGGGGTTTGCGCATGCTATCAACGGCGCCTTTCACGGCGGAAACCTCTCCTTCGTCATTCCGGGGCGCCCGCCCTTGCGGGCGAACCCGGAATCTCGATGTGGTGGAAATGAAGAGTTGCAGAACTCGTCGGGATTCCGGGTTCGCGCTACGCGCGCCCCGGAATGACGGGGAGAGGTGGTGCGATGAGTCGGTAGGGTGGGCAAAGGCGCGTCGCGCCGTGCCCACGGGCGGCGCATCGTTCGATCGCTGATCCGAGTTCGTTCTGTGCGCGTGCGTCGCGTGCGCCACGCGTGGGCTGCGCTGCGCTCCGCCCACCCTACGGTGATGGGGCCTTCCCGATGCTCTATCCCCTCGCCCGCAATTCGCGGCGCAGGACTTTGCCGGTGGCGGTCATTGGCAGGGTGTCGGTGAATTCGATCAGTCTGGGATATTCGTGGGCGGCGAGCTGGACCTTGACGTAGTCCTGGATTTCGCGCGCCAGCGTGTCGCCCTGCATGAAGCCGGGGCGCAGCACGATCCAGGCCTTGATCGATTCGGTGCGGATCGGATCCGGCACGCCGACCACGGCGGCGAAGGCGACCGCCGGGTGCTTGAGCAGCGTGTGCTCGATCTCGGACGGGCCGATGCGATAGCCGGCCGAGGTGATGACGTCGTCCTCGCGGCTGTCGTACCAGAAGTAACCCTCTTCGTCCTGCGAGCCGAGATCGCCGGTGAGCAGGAAATCGTCGGCGAACTTCTTCGCCGTGGCTTCGGGGTTCTTCCAGTACTCCAGCATGATGCAGGGATTGGGCCGACGCACCGCGATGATGCCGCGCTCACCGCGCGGCAGTTCGCGGCCGGTTTCGTCGATGATGCGGACGTCGAAGCCCGGCGTCGCCTTGCCCATCGAGCCCGGGCGGATCGGAAACAGTTTGGCGTTGTTGCCGATCACGAGATTGCACTCGGTCTGGCCGTAGATCTCGTGCGCGTCGATGCCGAAGGTGTCGCGCACCCATTGCAGCAGCTCGCCTCCCAGCGACTCGCCGCCGGTGAAGATGCTGCGCAGCTGGACGCCGGAATGCCTGACTTCCGCCTGCCGCATCAGCTTCAGCGCGGTCGGCGGCAGGAACACGTTGCGGATGCCGTGATCGGCCATCAACTGCATCGCCGCTTGTGGCTCGAACTTCGGGGCCCGATAGCCGACCATCGTGACGCCGTGATACCAGCACGGAAACAGCGCATCGAACAGCCCGCCGATCCACGCCCAGTCCGCCGGCGTCCACATCAGATCGCCGGGCTTGGGGAAGAAGTCGTGCGCCATCTCGACATTCGGCAGATGGCCGAGCAGCACGCGATGCGCATGCAGCGCGCCTTTGGGATTTCCGGTCGTTCCGGAGGTGTAGATGATGATCGCCGGATCATCGCAGGACGTGTCGACCGTTTCGAACGCGTCCGACGCCGCATCGAGCTTCGACCAGAACAGGTCGACACCAGCCTGCGCCGCGCCGCCCGTGAGGTAGATCGCCTGCAGCGCCGGCAGGCGATCGCGGATCTTCAGCAGCTTCGGCAGTCCGCTTTCGTCGGTGACCACGGCGCGTGCGCCGGAATTGTTCAAACGGAATTCAAGCGCATCCTCGCCGAACAGAGTGAACAGCGGCACCGAGACGAGCCCGGAACGAAACGCCGCGAGGTGCGCGATCGGCAGCTCGATCGATTGCGGCAGAAACACCGCGACCCGATCCCCGCGCTTCAGGCAGGCGTCCTTCAGCACGTTGGCGAAGCGGCGCGACGCGGTGGCGAGCTCGGCGAAGGAGAGTCGCGTCACCGCGCCGCCCTTCTCGACAAAAATCAACGCAGGCTTGTCGGCGACAGCGTGACGATCGCAGCAGGCGACCGCGATATTGAAACGGGCTGGAATCTGCCAGCGGAAGTTACGATACAGATTATCGTAGTCGGTGGTCTCGGTCAGCAAGGCGTATCCCCGGGTCACATTCTGATGATGGATTGATGCCTTTTTAGCTCTGGTGGCGGGTTGTCGGCGAGCCCCTTTTGCCGCTCTCAACATTGTGCGCGGCGCAGACCTCGCATTGCAGCATTGCGGGGAACCGGGACCGAGGCGCGTGGTTTTCTCCGCGTCCGATTGTTCCCCAGCCATGGTGAGACCGATGAGCGCGGCTGACGTCATTTCCGCCAAGGGCGATGGCGGTCCGAAAAACGCCCGGCCGCAGGATGCCGCCGAGCTGCGTGACGCGGACTTGCCCGCGACCGCCCGCACCGAGACTGACAGGTCCGAGGCGAAGGTGCGGAGCCCGGCGCCTTCGACCGAGACCGAGACCGAGCATCCGCCGCGGCCGCCCGGCGGCCTGCGCGGCCTGATCCGGCAGCACCCGGTCGCCGCGATCGTCGGCGCCGTGGTGATCGCCGCTGCGATCGTCGGCGGCATTCTGTGGTGGCTGCACGCGCGCAATTACGAAAGCAGCGACGACGCCTTCATCGACACCCGCAGCGTACTGATCAGCCCGCAGGTGTCCGGCGCCATCACCGGCGTCAACGTGACCGACAACCAGGTAGTCAAGGCCGGCGACCTGCTGGCGACGATCGATCAGCGCGACTACAAGGCCGCGGACGATCAGGCTGCCGCGCAGATCCTGCAGGCGCAAGCCTCGATCACCGACATCGAGGCCCAGATCGGCGCCCAGCAGGCGCAGATCCAGCAGGCCAATCAGCAGGTTCAGGAAGCGCAGGCCGCCTACAACTTTTCGATCGAGGAGAACCAGCGCTATCAGGAGCTGGTGCAGAAGGGCGCCGGCACGGTGCAGCGCGCCCAGCAGGCGGAATCCGACTTCCGCGCCAAGAAGGCCGCACTCGACGCCGCGAACGCCGCCAGTCTGGCGGCCAATCGCCAGGTCGACGTGCTGCGCGCCAAGGCCGAACAGGCCAAGGCGCAGGTGCAGGCCGCGCAGGCGCAGAAGGAACAGGCCGACGCCAACCTGCAGCGCACGCAATTGCGTGCCCCGACCGACGGCCGCATCGCCAAGCTGACCGGTGCGGTCGGCGCGCTGGCCTCGCCCGGCCAGGCCATCATGGTGCTGGTGCCGCTCGACATCTGGGTCACGGCCAATTTCAAGGAAACGCAGCTCGAGCTGATGCGCGTCGGCCAAAGCGTCGACATCCACATCGACGCCTACGGCAAGACCTATCCGGGCCACGTCAACAGCATCCAGGCCGGCAGCGGCACCGCCTTCAGCCTGCTGCCCGCCGAGAATGCCACCGGCAACTACGTCAAGGTGGTGCAGCGCGTGCCGGTGAAGATCACCTTCGACCGGCGGCCGGACGTCGCGCTCGGCCCCGGCATGTCGGTGGTGCCGACCGTCACCGTCAGGCCGTGAGGCTGGCGCGATGGCCGAAACCGAAGGCGAATATGGCGGCGCCAATCCGTGGCTGATCGCGATCCTGGTGTCGGTCGCGACCTTCATGGAAGTGCTCGACACCACCATCGCCAACGTGGCGCTGCGCTACATCTCCGGCGGGCTGGCGGTGTCGAGCGACGAAGCCTCGTGGGTGGTTACCACTTATCTGGTCGCCAATTCGATCGTGCTGTGCGCGTCGGGCTGGATCGCCCAGATGTTCGGCCGCAAGAACTTCTTTCTGGTGTGCATCGCGCTGTTCACGGTGAGTTCGTTGCTGTGCGGGTTCGCCTGGAATCTGCAGTCGCTGCTGGTATTCCGGATCATGCAGGGACTGGCCGGCGGCGGCATGACGCCGGTGGCGCAGTCGATCCTCGCCGCGGCGTTTCCACCGGCCAAACGCGGCCAAGGCTTTGCGCTGTATGGCATTGCCGTGGTGGTGGCGCCGGTGATCGGGCCGACGCTCGGCGGCTGGCTCAGCGACAATCTGTCGTGGCACTGGTGCTTCCTGATCAACGTGCCGGTCGGCGTGATCACGCTGGCGCTGATCTACCTGATCATCCCGACCTCCGAAACGCAGCGCAAGGAGCGCGCCGCGCTGCGGGCAAAGGGCTTCAATTTCGACATCGTCGGCTTTCTGTTGGTCGCGACCTTTCTCGGCGCGCTCGAAGTCGTGCTCGACCGCGGCCAGGTCGACGACTGGTTCGGCTCCAGCTTCATCGTCAGCTTCGCGGTGATCTCGACGCTGGCGCTGATCGCCTTCGTGCCGTGGGAATTGTCGCGCGAGCAGCCGCTGATCGACATCCGGATGCTGGCGGGCCGGCAGTTCGGCACCTGCTTTCTGATCATGCTGGCGACCGGTGCGCTGCTGATCGCCACCACGCAGATCCTGCCGCAGCTGTTGCAGGAGCGCTACGGCTACACCGCGACGCTGGCCGGACTGGCGATCTCGCCCGGCGGCATCGTGACGATGTGCATGATGGTGGTGGTCGGCCGGCTCGGCAGGATCCAGCCGCGCTGGCTGATCGCGCTCGGCGCCTGCATCTGCGCCGGCGCGATGGCCGATCTGCTGCGGCTGTCGCCCGACGCCGACTATTGGTACTTCGCGTTGTCGCGGATCTATCTCGGCATCGGCCTGCCGCTGATCTTCATCCCGATCACCACCGCGTCGTATGACGGCATTCCGCCGAACAAGACGGACCAGGCCTCGGCGATGATCAACCTCGCGCGCAATTTCGGCGGCTCGATCGGCGTCTCGATCAGCCAGACCGTGCTGGCGCGGCGAGAACAGTTTCACCAGAGCCGGCTGAGCGAACATGTCGGCGCGTGGAATCCATATTTCCACGACACGCTCGCGGGCATTCAGACCTACCTGAAGAGCCAGAACGCCACCGGCGACGTCGCCGGTTCGGCAATGGCGGTGATCAACCAGATGGTCCAGGGCCAGGCGGCCTTCCTCGCCTATATCGACGTCTTCATGACCCTGGCCCTGATCGCCGCCCTGATGGTCCCGCTCGCCCTGTCGCTACGCAGCGTGGACCGCAGCGCGAAGCCGGCAATGGGGCATTGAAGACAGCTTATCGAGGGAAACGTCGTCATTGCGGGGAGCGAAGCGACGAAGCATCCTGCGCAGTGCACGAACGCTGGATTGCTTCGCTTCGCTCGCAATGACGGCTGAAAGGTCGTGCCGCATCCCCCGTCATTCCGGGGCGCGCGCATCGCGCGCGAACCCGGAATCTCGATAAGTTCATCCGCGGCAGGCGCCGCGCGTAGCAACTGCGGGATTCCGGGTTCACGCGCGAGAGCGCGTGCCCCGGAATGACGTGTGAGTGGCGAACTAAGCCGTCAGCGCCGCCTTCACCAAGCCGGACGCCTTGCCGAAATCCATTTGGCCCGCGTACTTCGCCTTCAGCGCGGCGATCACCTTGCCCATGTCCTTGATGCCGGCGGCGCCGGTCTCCGCGATCACGGCGGCGATGGCGGCTTTGACGTCGTCGTCGGACATCTGCTGCGGCAGATAGGCCTGGATCACGGCGATCTCGGCGCGCTCCTGATCGGCCAGTTCGGCGCGGCCGCCCTTGTCGTAGAGCTCGACCGACTCCTGGCGCTGCTTGATCATCTTCTGCAGCAGGCCGAGCAGATCGCCGTCGCTGAGCGGCGGCTTGCTCTGGCCGCGGGCTTCGATGTCGGCGTTCTTGATCGCCGAATTCACCATCCGCAGCGTGGAGAGCTTGCGCTCGTCCTTGGCCCGCATCGCGTCCTTGACGGCGTTGTTGATATTTTCGCGCAGCATGTCGAACTATCCTCGAGTCGCGTCATTGCGAGGAGCGAAGCGACGAAGCAATCCAGCATCCGTGCACGGCGCCTCTGGATTGCTTCGCTTCGCTCGCAATGACGGCTGATTTCGTTTGTGGCGCCTGATGTAGGCCGTCCGGCCCACCGAAACAACTCAGTTACGCAGCCATTCGGCCAGCGCGGCCGCGGTCGCCTGAGGCTGCTCGATCTGGGGAAGATGGCCGCACTCCGGGATGATCACCAGCTTGGCGCCCCTGATCCCGTCGGCCATCTCCTGCGACAGGCTGTTGGGAATGGTGTTGTCGGTATCGCCGCTCAGCACCAGCGTCGGGCACGCGATCGTCGCCAGCGTCGGCCGCGAGTCGGTGCGGGCCATGATGGCGCGCTGCTGCCGGGCGAAGCCGGTGCCGCCGACGTCGTCGCCCATCGCATGCACGATTTCGCGCAGGCCGTGGTCATCGGCGCGCGACGGATGCACGAAGCCCGGATACAGCTCGTCCAGCACGGCGTGCAGCCGGCCGGCATTGGCTTCACCGACCTGCCGGGTGCGCCGCGCCGAGGCGTCGGGGCTGTCGGGGCGCGCCTGGGTGTTGATCAACGCCAGCCGGGCGACCCGCTCGGGCGCCTGGCGCATGATCTCGAACGCGATGTAGCCGCCCATCGAATGGCCGGCGAGCGCGAAGCTGGGCGGCGCTTCGGACAGGATCCGGCGGGCGATCGCCGCCATGCTGTCGTCGCGAATGTGATTGGCCACCGTCACGGGGCCGAAGGCCCACAGGGCCGGCGCGACCGGCGCGTAGATCCGGGGAGAACCCGCCAAGCCCGGAATCAGCACGATCGGCAATGATGTGTCCATGGAACCTCCTGGCGCAGTTTTCTGGCGGGCGCGCCGGCCCCACCCTAGGGCCCCGCGACTCGCTGTCAAATATCGCCAAATGCGCACAATTTGCCGAGCGGAGCGCTTTGACGGCGCCGCGGCGCGCGACTATGTAATGCGCTCATGACCAATTCAGCATCCAATCCCGCCTGGCCGGACCATAAACCGACCGCGCTGCTCGTGCTCGCCGACGGCACGGTGTTCGAAGGCTTCGGCCTCGGCGCCGTGGGCTCCGCCGTGGGCGAGGTCTGCTTCAACACCGCGATGACCGGCTATGAGGAGATCCTCACCGATCCGTCCTATGCCGGGCAGCTCATCACCTTCACCTTCCCGCATATCGGCAACGTCGGCACCAACGACGAGGATATCGAGACGGTGAACATGGCGGCGACGCCGGGCGCGCGCGGCGTGATCCTGCGCAGCGCCATCACCGATCCGTCGAACTATCGCTCGTCGCGCAACCTCGACGGTTGGCTGAAGGCGCGCGGCATTATCGGCTTGTCGGGCATCGACACCCGCGCGCTGACCGCGCTGATCCGCACCAAGGGCATGCCCAATGCGGTGATCGCGCATTCGCCGAGCGGCGAGTTCGACCTGCATGCGCTCAAGGAGGAGGCCCGCGAATGGCCCGGCCTCGAGGGCATGGACCTGGTGCCGATGGTCACCTCCGGCCAGCGCTTCACCTGGGACGAGATGCCGTGGGCGTGGGGCGAAGGCTTCGGCCGGCAGGACAAGCCCGAATTCAACGTCGTGGCGATCGACTACGGCATCAAGCGCAACATCCTGCGGTTGCTCGCCGGCGAAGGCTGCAACGTCACGGTGGTGCCCGCCACCACCTCGGCCGAAGACATCCTGGCGATGAAGCCGGACGGCGTGTTCCTGTCGAACGGCCCGGGCGATCCGGCCGCGACCGGCAAATATGCGGTGCCGGTGATCCGCGAGGTGATTTCGTCGGGTGTGCCGACCTTCGGCATCTGCCTCGGCCACCAGATGCTCGGGCTGGCGCTCGGCGGCAAGACCGTGAAGATGCACCAGGGCCACCACGGCGCCAATCACCCGGTCAAGGATCTGACCACCGGCAAGGTCGAGATCACCTCGATGAATCACGGCTTTGCGGTCGACAAGTCGACGCTGCCGGGCAACGTCCAGCAGACCCATATCTCGCTGTTCGACGACAGCAATTGCGGCATCGCGCTAGCCGACAAGCCGGTGTTCTCGGTGCAGTACCACCCCGAGGCCTCGCCCGGCCCCCGCGACTCGCACTATTTGTTCCGCCGCTTCAGCGACCTGATGCGGGCGAAGAAGAGCGCGGCCTGAGCAGGCGAACGCGGCTTCAGAGGTGATTTGATCGAGGGCTCGGCTGCCAGGCCGGGCCCTCTTCATGTGAGCCATTGCCGGTACGGCGGACGGTCCTTGTGTTCTCCCGCGCACTGTCCGGCATGAACCGGACAGCCTCAACTGTCATGTCAAGTTGACAAAATCACCTGTCACGATAATTTGACCCAGCGAGAGACACCGTGAACGGACTAGCCAGCGGATGCTGGTGGCCCCAAAGCGGAGGCCTCAGCCGGGACTGACGTCCGGTCGGCAGCGCGGCGGCTTGGGGAAGCCGACAACCTGTCCGCCGTCCACGGTCCGGTCGCTGCTCGCGGCACTCGCGTGCGGGTTCAGCACGAATTTGAATTTCCTGAGGAGGTTACTATGGCAGAAGATCCCAACAAGGTCTGGCCGACCGGTCTGACGATCGCGGAGTCGGAAGAGATCCACAAGCATGTGATCGACGGCACGCGCATTTTCGGCGCGATCGCGATCGTGGCCCATTTCCTGGCCTACGTTTACTCGCCCTGGCTGCACTAAGGGAGATCGAACATGAATCAAGGACGTATTTGGACCGTCGTCAATCCGACCGTCGGCCTGCCGCTGCTGCTGGGTAGCGTCACCGTTATCGCGATCCTGGTGCACGCTGCGGTGCTGAACAACACCGCCTGGTTCCCGAAGTACTGGCAGGGTGGCTCCGCTGTCACCGCCGCGCCGGCCGCTCCGGCCCCGGCTGCTGCTCCGGCGAAGAAGTAAGCTTCTTCCATCGACGCATTCGCGATGCCCGCCAAGGTCCTGAGGACCTCGGCGGGCATCGTGCGTTTTGAGGCACGGACGACGGGACGCAACCCGCGAGGTTCTGGCTGCGCGCCCCGAGTCACGCGCCGGCGTTCTCTCGATCGACGTGCACTCGGGAAACCTTCGATCAATCGCGAGCGCACCGCCCAGCGAGACCAAGTGACGCGCGGCTCACGCACTGGCCGTCGACCACAACTGCTACGAGTCTCGCGCATCGCCGCCGCGTCTGTCGTGACGCGCGTCGCATCTGGTGTGGCTCAGTTGCGCCGTGTGTGGCGCGCGCGCCTCGTTAACACGTGTGGCGCGCCGCCATTGACACCGCTCGCATCGATACCTGGAATTCTTCCAACTCATCGCCGCACCGACGCCCCGTGAGAGACCGCGAAACGCCTGTGCCACAGGCATTTCTCAAGCTGTCGCACGACGGTCACGATCGCCCTCACTTTAAAATCAGCAGCGTCACTGCAACTTCATCCAGCGGACCTACTTGAGCCGCATTGCATCGGCATGGTGCAAACCTGAAATGAAGGAGACCATCGATGACTGCCACGAACCAGCCGAAGTTCGATCCCGATTACGTCGCGACGCTGCGCGAAGTGCTCGATATCGCGGTTGAGCAGATCGCGATGGAGCATCGCACGCCTGCCACCAAAGCGATGATGGCGCAGACCATCGTGCAGAACGCCGCGCGCGGCATCACCGACGCCACCGCGCTGGTGCACGACGCCGTCCGCGCCGGCGCCCAAGGCGCGCCGTAGCCCGCACCTCGCGTCCACCACATGCCCAACGCGCCGCAGATTTGCGGCGCGTTTTGATTCGGGGGGGGGGGCGATGTGATTCAGAACGAGACAGCGCGGCGCGCACTGTGAGTCTCACACCGCGAATTGGCGAACGCTCCATGCAGGCGGCACTGGACGCGCCTGCTGCGTATCACCCCCACCCCGTCATTCCGGGGCGCGCGAAGCGCGAACCCGGAATCCAGAGATTGTGGAAACCTCAGTCGCGCAGAACAGCTCGGGATTCCGGGCTCGCGCGCCAATGCGCGCGCCCCGGAATGACGGAGGCGGGGTGAGTGACCCGCGCGGATGTGTCGGTAGCCTACCCCGTCATTCCGGGGCGCGCGCCCTTGCGCGTGAACCCGGAATCTCGAAGTTGTGGAAACGAGGGAGTCGCAGAACGCCTCGGGATTCCGGGCTCGCGAGCTACGCTCGCGCCCCGGAATGACGGGGGTGGGATGAGTGACCCGCGCGGATGTGTCGGTGGCCTATCCCGTCATTCCGGGGCGCGCGCCCTTGCGCGTGAACCCGGAATCTCGAAGTTGTGGAAACGTCAGGAGTCGCAGAACGCCTCTGGATTCCGGGTTCGCGAGCTGCGCTCGCGCCCCGGAATGACGGTGTGAGGGCTACTCGCCCCAGGCCGCGAAGGCTTCGTTGAAGGCGCGTTCGCCGGGGGGGCCTTTTTCGATGGCGATGATGGCGCGGCGCTGGTTGCTGTAGACGATCGGCAGGTCGAACCAGGAGCGCTCCTTGAGCAGCTGCAGGTTGCGGGTGCGGTCGGCTTCGACGTTGCTGAGGCCGACCAGGAAGAACCCGTCGGTGACCTTCACGGCCAAGCCGGCCAGCGGCGTGCCGCGCGCCTGCTCGTTGGACTTCATCAGGATGCCCGGGACGTTGGCGACGCCGCCGCCGGTGAAGTCCTGCGGCAGGATGAAGGTCAGCTCCGCGGTATGGCTCGCCGGCAGCGAGGTGTCGGTGTTGCGGCGGAACGACATCGTCATCTTGAACTTGCGCTCGGGCACTTCGATGTCGGCCCGCACCGCCAGATCGGCGCCGCCCTTGCTGCTGGCACCCTTGATCTGCTCGGTCCGCCACACCACCGTGCCGACGTACTGCTTGCCCTTCGGATCCGACGGATCCTCGTCATACAGCACGACGCGCTGCGCCACCGGCGCAATGGCTTCCGAACTCGACGGCTGGCCGACGCGATCGGTGATCTTCGGCCGCTCAGTGGACGCCGGCGGCGTCGGCGTCGCGGTCTCCGTCGCCGGCGACGACTGCATCATGCCACGCAGCGACGAATACAGCGCCGGCCCCCACAGAATGCCGGCGCCGACCAGCACCAGAACCAGGCCGATCACCAGCGCGCTCTTCAGCGGAAACCGTGACGTCGTCCGGGTCGGCTTGCGGGCAGCAGGACGTGCCGGGTCGAGCCGTGGCCGCGGGCTGGGAGGCGGCGCGTAGCGCTGCGCCTCGTCGACCGATTCGTCGTAGGAATAGGGCGCATCCGGATCAGTGCGATTTTCCATCGTCGGCTCGAGCCGGTCGAATTCCGGTGACGGCGCAACGTTGGCGTAGGTTTTTCGCGCGGCGCGGTTGGCTTGCGCGGCGGCATTGCCGAGACCATCGAGATCGGCGGTCACATCGCGGAAGCCGCGCAGCCCCTGATTGTCGCCCCCGGCAGCGGCGGGGCCCGGCTCGGGCCGGCGCGGCGGGATCGGACGCTCGCGACCGGTCAGCGGCGGCTCCGGCGGAATCGGCGGCGGCTCGACGCGCAGATTGCGGGCCGGACGCTCCTCACGCGGCGGCGGCGCGGACGGCTGCGCGCGCGGCCGGACCGGCGGCTCGGGATCTGGTTCGGCCGCAGTTGGCGGCAGCGGCGCACGGCTGACCTGCGGCGGCGGATCGCCGGGCCGCGAGGCGGGGCGGCTCGAAGCGCGCAGCGCATCGCCGGCGCGCGAGGCATCGCCCGCCGGGCGGCGGTTCTTCAATTCGGCGCGGGCGGCGTCGCGGGCGCGCTGCGCCGCTTCGGACTCGACCTTGCGTACCGCTTCTTCGAGCGCCAGGCGCTCGCGGGTGATTTCCGATTCGGTCAGCGGCGGCTGCACGCCGCGGAGCTGCGTGATCAGCGCGGCGCGGGCCCGCTCGTAGATCGCACGCCGCTGCTCGCCCGGAGCGCTGGGGTCCAGACCGGATATGGCACGTGCGATCAGCGGATAGTAATCAGCCATCTTGACTCAAGCTTCGACCCCGTTCGGTAACATCCTATTAAGCTTCGAACGGATTCTGCACCAGAATTGTGTCCTCGCGTTCAGGACTGGTGGACAACAACGCCACCGGGCAGCCGACCAGCTCTTCGATGCGGCGAACATATTTGATCGCCTGCGCCGGCAGCTCGGCCCACGAGCGCGCGCCCGCGGTCGGTTCCTTCCAGCCTTCGATGGTTTCCCAGATCGGTTCGACCCGCGCCTGCGCGCCCTCGCCGGCCGGCAGATGGTCGATCTCCTTGCCGTCGAGCTTGTAGCCGACGCAGACGTCGACGCTGTCGAAGCCGTCCAGAATGTCGAGCTTGGTCAGCGCCAGGCCGTGGATGCCACAGGTGCGGACGGTCTGACGCACCAGTACCGCGTCGAACCAGCCGCAGCGGCGCTTGCGCCCGGTGTTGACGCCGAATTCCTTGCCGCGGCGGCCGATCTCCTCGCCGATCTCGTTCAGCAATTCGGTCGGGAACGGGCCGGCGCCGACGCGGGTGGTGTAGGCCTTGCAGATGCCCAGCACATAGCCGACCGAGCCCGGGCCCATGCCGGTGCCGGTCGCGGCCTGCGCCGCAACGGTGTTGGACGAGGTGACGTAAGGATAGGTGCCGTGGTCAACGTCGAGCAGCGCGCCCTGCGCACCCTCGAACAGGATGCGCTTGCCCTCGCGGCGCTTGATGTCGAGCAGCCGCCACACCGTCTCGGCATAGGGCAGCAGTTGCGGCGCCATCGCCATCAGATCGTTCAGGATCGCAGCGCCGTCGAATTCCGGCAGATTGAAGCCACGGCGCAGCGCGTTGTGATGCGCCAGCAGCCGCTCGATCTTCTGCGGCAGGGTGTCGGGATCGGCGAGGTCCATCAGCCGAATCGCGCGGCGGCCGACCTTGTCCTCATAGGCGGGGCCGATGCCGCGCTGGGTCGTGCCGATCGCGCCGGCTTTGGCGGCGTTCTCGCGCAACGAGTCGAGTTCGCGATGCAGCGGGAGGATCAACGTGACGTTCTCGGCGACACGGAGATTCTCCGGCGAGATCGCGACGCCCTGACCCTGCAGCTTCTTGACCTCGTCGAGAAACGCCTGCGGGTCGAACACCACGCCGTTGCCGATCACGCCGAGCTTGGAGGGCCGCAGCACGCCCGAGGGCAGCAGCGCCAGCTTGTAAGTCTCGCCGTTGATCACCAGCGTATGGCCGGCATTATGCCCGCCCTGGAATCGGGCGACAATGTCCGCCTGCTCCGACAGCCAATCGACGATCTTTCCCTTGCCCTCGTCGCCCCACTGGGCGCCGACCACGACGACATTGGCCATTTTCGAGCCGTTCCCCTGCAACCGAACCGGATGAAGCACGATCGCCGATGCCCGCAGGCTGTTTCCGGATCGTACTGAGCGCCAAGCCAAAACACGGCCGCGGCCGCTCGCATGCGAGGCGATCCACCGGATAACGGAAGCGGGCACCGGACGCAAGCGAAACGGCCCGTTTCGGGGCCCTGACGGCGCCGCCAACGCATTGATTTCCCCCAAAAATCCGGTGGACAGCCGCAACCCTTGACGATGGTGGTGGTTACCGCTTGGCTCTTTTGGGCGTATCAGGCCGCCCCCGGCGGCCGTAGCGGAGACGGCAACCGACATGCACTCACTCACAACCCAGGGCCTCACGGTGCCCAAGCTGGGACTCGGCACGTTCAAGCTGCAGGGCAAGGATTGCCACGAGGCGGTGCTGACCGCGCTGGGGATGGGCTATCGCCACATCGACACCGCCGAGATGTACGCCAACGAGGATGCGGTCGGCGACGCACTGGAAGACACCGACGTGCCGCGCGACCAGATCCACGTCACCACCAAGGTGTGGTGGCAAAATCTGGCGCCCGACGCGATCCGCACGGCGTTCGACACCAGCCGGCGCAAGCTGAAGACCGACTATGTCGACTTCTACCTGATCCATTGGCCGGCCCCCGACATGAATCTCGGCGCGGCGCTGGAGACGCTGCTGCGGATCAGGGACGAGGGCGGCGCCCGCGCGATCGGTGTCTGCAATTTCCCGCTGGCGCTGCTGAAGCAGGCGGTCGAGGACATCGGCGCGCCGATCGCCTGCAACCAGGTCGAGTATCACGTGCTGCGCGGGCAGACCCAGCTGCTCGGCTACATGCAGGACAAGTGCATCCCGCTGACCGCCTACGCGCCGCTGGCGCAAGGCCGCCTCGCCGCGTTTCCGGAGTTGCAGCTGATCGCCGAGAAACACGGCGTCACCGCCGCGCAGATCGCGCTGGCCTGGCTGCTGGAGCAGGATTGCGTGATGGCGATCCCGAAGGCGCGCAGCGCGGCGAGCCAGCAAAGCAACCTCGGCGCGCTCGAAGTCCGGCTCGACCAGGACGACCGCGCCATCATCGCCAAGCTGCCAAAAGACCAGCGCTTCGTGAACCCGGGGTTCGCGCCGCAGTGGGACGTCGGCTGAGGCCTGACGAAGGACGCTGAGCAAGCCCCGCGGCGCGCCCGCCCCACCCCCGTCATTCCGGGGCGCTCGCGCAAGCGAGTGAAGTGAGGAGGCCGCGACAGGCGCCCCAACAACCACCGTCATTCCGGGGCGCTCGCTC
>NZ_JAJNAL010000073.1 GCF_022271405.1 Rhodopseudomonas infernalis
TTACTTACGTCGTGTTGAAGGCGATCGCAGTGCCAGCGTCGCCCGGCCCCCCCCCCCCCCCCCCCCGCCGGGGGGGGGGGGGGGGGGGGGGGCGCGCGGGCCGATGAATCGGGAGAACCGAGGCGGCTCAGGCCGCCGCGAGTTTCAGCTTGTTGCGCCAGTTCGGATACAGCTTGTCGGCGTCCTGCGGGAAGCTCTCGAAGGCGCGCGCGAACTCGGGGTGATCCTTGGCGAATTCGACCGGGTCGGCGCCGGCCTTCCAGCACTGCTCCGCCTGGCGCAGCGACTTGGCACCGGCCGCACCGCCGTCGAGATGCCCGAAGGCGCCGCCGCCGGCCGTCATGATCAGGTTGGAGTGGCCGAGGTTGTCGAAGAAGCCCGGCATCCGCAGCGCGTTCATGCCGCCCGAGATGATCGGCGTGGTCGGATTGAGACCAAGCCACTCCTGATGGAAGTACGGACCGTCGGCGGAATCCTCGGTGATCATATAGGCCATCGCGCGGTCGGCCGCTTCGCCTTCCATCTTGCCGAAGCCCATCGTGCCGGTGTGGATGCCGGAAGCGCCCTGCAGCCGCGCCATCTTGGACAGCACGAACGCCGTGTAGCCGCGCTTGGACTGCGGCGAAGTCACAGCGCCGTGACCGGCGCGATGATAGTGTAGATATTGCTTCGGAAACCGGCGCCGCGCCGTCGTCACCGCGGCCGGGCCGGCGACGTAGCCATCGACCAGGAAGGCGATGTGGTCGGCGTTCTCGGCGAAGGTCTCGAGGACGTATTCGCCGCGCGCCACCATCTCGTAGTGATCGTCGGCGGTGATGTTGAACGAGAACAGCTTGGCCTCGCCGGTCTTGTCCTGCGCGCGGCGCATCGCGTCGGCCACTGCCCGCACGGTGTCCTTGAACGGCGCGAACACCTGGTTGCCCTGCGGCTCGTCGTTCTTGATGAAGTCACCGCCGAGCCAAAAATCGTAGCAGGCATTGGCGAACGGCTGCGGCCGCAGGCCGAGCTTCGGCTTGATGATGGTGCCGACGATGAAGCCGCCATCGACCACGGGTCGGCCGAGCACGCGCCACAGATCCTTGATCGTGGTGGCGGGGCCGTCGAACAGCTTCAGATAAGCCGGCGGCACGTAGAAGTCGTGCATCTTGGCGTATTCGACGTCGCCCATGCCCTGATTGTTGCCGATCGTCAGCGTCAGGAACGAGGCGATCATGGCGCGGCCGTCGATCACGTTGCGATCGAACAATTCGATCGGATAGGCGATCTTCATCAGCTGTTTGGCTTCGTCGATCTCGTACACCAGCGCGTCGACGCCACGGGTGAAGTCGTCGGTGGTGGAGACTTCAACGTTGGTGCCGGTCGAGGACTCCGCGGCGAAGTGCGCGGCGGTCTGCAGGAAATTGCCGAAGCCGTCCTTCGGCTTCATGATGTAGGCGCACAGCACGTGCCGTCCGCCCGCGATCAGATCGCTTTCCTTGAGGGCGAGGTTGGCATAGCGGTTGGACTGGTCCATGACGAACTCCTGAGTGCCGGCCATTGCCGGCGTGATGCATCCGAAAAATTCGCCGCGCGAACACGCGGCCGCGCGGAGACCCCTCTCCCCGCGCGCGAATTCTCCCCGTGATTTTGAGCCGCGGTTAGTCCGCGTTGCTGAACTGCGCCGCGCTACTCGGCAGCGCGGGCAACCTGACCGATCTGCGGATCGAGCGAGCCGGCCTTGTAGCGCTTGGCCATTTCGGACATCGGAACGACCTTGATCTTGCTGGCGTGGCCGGCGGTGCCGAACTGCTCGAAGCGCAGCCGGCAGACGTCGCGCATCGCGTCCATCGCGGGCTTGAGGAACTTGCGCGGATCGAACTCGGCCTTGTTCTGGGTCGCGACCTTGCGGAACACGCCGGTCATCGCCAGACGGCAGTCGGTGTCGATGTTGACCTTGCGGACGCCGTGCTTGATGCCGCGCACGATCTCCTCGACCGGAACACCAAACGTCTGCGGCATCGCGCCGCCGAACTCGTTGAAGACGTCCTGCAGATCCTGCGGCACCGACGACGAGCCGTGCATCACCAGATGCGTGTTCGGCAGCCGGCGGTGAATTTCCTCGACCACCTTCATGGCCAGCACGTCGCCGTCGGGCTTGCGCGAGAACTTGTAGGCGCCGTGCGAGGTGCCCATCGCGATCGCCAGCGCATCGACCTTGGTGGCGCGCACGAAATCGACCGCCTGGTCCGGATCGGTCAGCAACTGCTCGCGGCTGACCTTGCCCTCGACGCCGTGGCCGTCTTCCTGCTCGCCGCCGCCGTGCTCGAGCGAGCCGAGCACGCCGAGCTCACCTTCCACCGAGGCGCCGACCCAGTGCGCCATGTCGGTGACGCGGCGAGTGATGTCGACATTGTACTGATAGTCCGCGGCGGTCTTGGCGTCGGCCTTGAGCGAGCCGTCCATCATCACCGAGGTGAAGCCGTAGCGGATCGCGGTGGCGCAGGTGGCCTCGTCGTTGCCGTGGTCCTGATGCATGCACAGCGGGATGTCCGGATACATCTCGGCCAGCGCATCGATCATCTTCGCCAGCATGATGTCGTTGGCGTAGGAGCGCGCGCCGCGCGAGGCCTGGATGATCACCGGCGCGTCGACCGCCGCCGCCGCCTCCATGATCGCCAGCCCCTGCTCCATGTTGTTGATGTTGAATGCGGGCACGCCGTAGCTGTGCTCGGCGGCGTGATCCAGCAACTGCCTCAGGGTGATACGCGCCATGATGTCTCCTCAAATAATGCTGTGCGACCTAGGGTCGTGATGTTCGAGATCGGGCTTCAGTGTTTGCTGCGGGCGATCGCGCCCTTGGCGGCGTCCACCACCGCGTCGGTGGTGATGCCGAACTTCTGGTACAGCACCGGCGCGGGCGCCGAGGCGCCGAAGCCGGTCATGCCGACGAAGGCGCCGCCATCGCCGATCCAGCGGCGCCAATCGGTGTCGAGCGCCGCCTCGACGCCGACCCGCGGCGCGGTGCCGAGCACGCTGGCCCGATACGCATCGTCCTGCTCGGCGAGCAGGTCGAAGCAGGGCGCCGACACGACGGCGGCCTTGATGCCGTCGCCTTCGAGCTTGTTCGCCGCTTCGAGCGCAAGCGACACTTCCGAGCCGGTGGCGATCAGTGTGACATCCCTCGCACCGGGATCGATGACCAAATAAGCGCCACGCGAGACCGGATTATCGGTGACGCCGTTCGGCCGCGGCAGCATCGGCAGCGCCTGACGCGACAGCGCCAGCACCGAGGGCCGGTGCGCCTGCTTCAGCGCCGCGTCCCAGGCCTGCGCGGTTTCGATCGCATCGGCCGGACGGAACACCAGCAGATTCGGGATTGCCCGCAGCGAGGCGACGTGCTCGACCGGCTGATGGGTCGGGCCGTCTTCGCCGAGGCCGATCGAATCGTGGGTCATCACGTGAATGACGCGCACGCCCATCAGCGCCGCGAGGCGGATGGCCGGCCGGCTGTAGTCGGCGAACACCAGGAAGGTGCCACCGAACGGGATGAAGCCGCCATGCAGCGCGATGCCGTTCATCGCCGCCGCCATGCCGAACTCGCGGATGCCGTAGTGCAGATAGCTGCCGCCGAACGCGCCCGGCTTCACCGAGGCGGATCCCTTGGCCTGCGTCAGGTTGGAATGCGTCAGGTCGGCCGAGCCGCCGAGCAGGTTCGGCGACGCCGGCACCAGCGCATTGATGGCGAGCTGCGACGCCTGACGGGTGGCGATCGACGGCTGCTCGGCGGCGAAGCCGGCGATCAGCGTCTTCAGCGCGGGCTCGTAGTCGGCCGACAGCTTGCCGGCGAGCGTGTTCTCGAAGCCGGCGCGGGTCGCTGCGTCGAGGGCGCCGAGCCGCTGCGTCCAGGCCTGATGCGCCGCCTTGCCGCGGCTGCCGGCCTCGCGCCAGCGCGCCGCGATGGCGTCCGGCACTTCGAATGCCGGATGCGGCCAGCCGAGCGCCGCGCGGGTCTTCTCGATTTCCTCGGCGCCGAGCGGCGCGCCGTGCGCCTTTTCGGTGCCCTCGACCTTGGGCGAGCCGAAGCCGATCTTGGTGCGGCAGGCGATCAGCGACGGCCGGTCGCTCGCCTTGGCGGCTTCGATCGCCGCCGCCACCGCGTCCGGATCATGACCGTCGACGCGGGTGGTCGCCCAGCCCGACGCAGCGAAGCGCGCGAGCTGATCGTCCGAGCAGGACAGCGAGGTGTTGCCGTCGATCGAGATGTGGTTGTCGTCCCACAGCACGATCAGCTTGTTCAGCTTGAGGTGACCGGCCAGCGAGATCGCCTCGTGGCTGACGCCTTCCATCAGACAGCCGTCACCGGCGATGACGTAGGTGGTGTGGTCGACCAGCGCGTCGCCGTAGCGCGCGTTGAGCATGCGCTCGGCGAGCGCCATGCCGACCGATGTCGCGAGGCCCTGGCCGAGCGGGCCGGTGGTGGTCTCGACGCCTTGCGTGTGGCCGTATTCCGGATGGCCGGGAGTCTTCGAACCCCACTGCCGGAACACCTTGATCTGGTCGATCGTGACGTCCGCATAGCCGGTCAGATGCAGCAGCGCGTAGAGCAGCATCGAGCCGTGGCCGGCCGACAGCACGAAGCGGTCGCGGTCGGGCCACGCCGGATCGGCGGGATCGAATTTCAGGAAGCGGGTGAACAGCACGGTGGCGACGTCGGCCATGCCCATCGGCATGCCGGGATGGCCGGACTTGGCCTTCTCCACCGCATCGATGGCGAGGAAACGGATCGCGTTGGCCATGTCGCGATGACTGACCTGGTCGTGAAGTTCGCGTGCGGGGATATTCAAGCCGGCCTCCCGGAAATGAAGTGAGAACGCATCGTTATTTTACGCCGCGCTTGCGGTCGATCAGTTGCATGATCAGCGGCGTCAGGATCAGCTGCATCGCCAGATCGAGCTTGGCGCCGTGGATCACGATCGAATTGGCGCGGGACATGAAGCTGCCCTGGATCATCGACAGCAGATAGGCGAAGTCGATGCCGCGCGGGTCCTTGAAGCGGATCACCACCATCGATTCGTCGGCGGTCGGGATCCAGCGGGCGATGAACGGGTTCGACGTATCGACCGTCGGCACGCGCTGGAAGTTGATGTCGGTCTCGGCGAATTGCGGCACGATGTAGTGCACGTAGTCCGGCATCCGGCGCAGGATGGTGTCGGTGACCGCCTCGGTGGAATAGCCGCGATCGGCGCGATCGCGATGCAGCTTCTGAATCCACTCCAGATTGATCACCGGCACCACGCCGATCTTGAGGTCGGCATATTGGGCGACGTTGACCTTGTCGGTCATCACGGCGCCGTGCAAGCCTTCGTAGAACAGCAGGTCAGAGGTCTCGGGCAGCGAGTGCCACTCGGTGAAATTGCCCGGCGCGACGCCGTGGACCGCGGCTTCCTTGTCGTCATGGACATAGGTGCGGGTCTTGCCGGTGCCGCTCTCCGAGTAATCGCGGAAGGTCTGCTCGAGCTCTTCGAACAGGTTGGTCTCGGGGCTGAAATGACTGAAGTGACGATTGCCGCGCTCGGCCTCCTCGGCCATCTTGGTGCGCATGTCGACACGGTTATAGCGGTGAAACGCATCGCCCTCGATATAGGCCGCATTGACGTTCTCGCGCCGGAAGATCTGCTCGAAGGTGCGCTTGACGGACGTGGTGCCGGCGCCGGAGGAGCCGGTGATGGAAATGATCGGATGCTTACGGGACATGGGGGACTTCCAGAGGGACTGTGATCAGACGCGAAACAGGCCGCGGCGGCCGAACAGCGGCGCGGTGCGAGAGGCTGCGCTCGGATCGAGATGCAGCTCGACGATGCGCTGGACCTTGTCGATCGAGCCCATGATCAGCGGCGAGCGCTGATGCGTCGACTTGGCGGAGAGATCGAGCACGCGCTCGCGCCCGGTCGAGGCGCCGCCGCCGGCCTGCTCCATCACGAACGCCATCGGATGGGTTTCGTACAGCAGCCGCAGCCGGCCATCGCCGTAGCCGGGACGCTGATCGGCCGGATACAGGAACACGCCGCCGCGGGTGAGGATGCGATAGGCTTCGGCCACCAGCGAGCCGATCCAGCGCATGTTGAAGTTCTTGGCGCGCGGACCGTCGGTCCCTGCGAGGCATTCATCGACGAAATCACGCACCGGCTGCTCCCAGTGGCGATGGTTCGAGGCGTTGATCGCGTATTCGGCAGTGTCGGCCGGCACCGTCACGCGCTCGCGGATCAGCCGATATTCTTTTGCCGTGCGGTCGAGCGTATAGATGTCGACGCCGTCGCCGAGGGTGATCACCAGCGAGGTCTGCGGGCCGTACACCACGAAGCCGGCGGCAAGCTGACAGCTCCCTGGCGCGCTGAACGGCGCCACGCCGGGCTCGTTCGGGATGATCGAGAAGATCGTCCCGACCGTCATATTGGTGTCGATGTTCGACGAACCGTCGAGCGGGTCGTAGGCGATCGAGATCGGCGCCTGCGGATCGCCCATCAGCAGCGTGTCCGACTCTTCGGAGGCCAGCGCCGCGTAGGGCACGTCCTTGAGGGCCGCCACGATCGTCTGTTCGGCCTTGACGTCGAGGTCCTTCTGCACGTCGCCGTCGGCGTTGCTGGCACCGTGCGCCGCGCCGGTGATCCCGGCCAGCGCTCCCTGACCGATGAGCTCCGAGATCACGATCGACGCCTCGGCGATGGCGCCCACCGCCGCGGCCACCGCGCGCTTTCGCGGGTCTGTCCCGTAGGACTCTAAAAGACGAGAAAGCGTCTGGCCCTGATCCATGCTTGATCCCCCACTTCGCAGCCCAACTTGCGCCATCCCTCGGGCTCCGCTGCCGGGAGCTTGTGAGCCGATGGGTGACATAAGAGAAGCTTGATTTTCCTTGGTACCACCTCAGGAATTCTTATATCCCTGAGCAACACACCCGCACGCCAATACCGTTCTGATGGTCAAGCGTGCCGCATTCTGCACAGTTAGTCGAACGCCACCGTGATTTAGATCAGTTTGCTGCCGCAGAAATCGCGGGTGAGGCGAAGACAGAGATCGTCACAACCGCTCCTTATACTTTCGCCGCAGCCAGCCTGACCTGACGGCACCTGGAAGACCTCTCAATCCTGGCGACTTGACGCTTCCGCGGCTTCTCTGAGACATACGAAAGTCGAAACGAAACAACAGCCGTGAGGATCGAGGCGCGAATGCCGCTTGCGGAGCCAGGAGGGGAGACGACATGACAGAGGCGGTGATGGCCGGCGCGGAGCCGTTCGCGTTCGATGGCGGCAAGACCGGCGTGCTGGTGCTGCATGGTTTCACCGGCAGCCCGCAAAGCATGCGCTATCTCGGCGAGCGTCTCGGCGAACACGGCTATTCGGTGCTCGGCCCGCGCCTGCCCGGCCACGGCATCTCGCCGGCCGCGATGGCCAAGACCACCGCCAGCGACTGGGCGAATTGCGCCGAGGACGCCCTGCTCGAGCTCTCGGCCAAATGCGACAAGGTGTTCGTCACCGGCCTGTCGATGGGCGGGACGCTGTCGCTGTATCTGGCCGCGCTGCACCCTGACAAGGTCGCCGGCGTGATCCCGATCAACGCCGCCGTGCAGGTCGACTCGCCCGACATGGCGGCCGCGGCGTTCGCCCGCAGCATGCCGGAGTTCGTGCCCGGCATCGGCTCCGACATGATGGACACGTCGATCAAGGAACTGGCCTACGATCAGGTGCCGGTGACCTGTTTCAAGCAGGTGATCGGTCTCGCCGCGTCCGCCCGCGCTCTGCTGCCGAAGATCACCTGCCCGACCCTCGTGATCAACTCACGCGTCGACCACGTGTTGAAGCCGCACAACGCCACGATCATCGCCAGCCATGTCGGCTCCGACCGCGTCGAGCTCGTGTGGCTCAACAAGTCGTATCACGTCGCGACCATCGATCACGATAAGGACCTGATCGCCAGCGAAGTACACAGCTTCGTGCAGCGTCATCTGTAGCTGTTGTTCGTTTCGAACGGGACACGACTGCCCGCAACGACTGAGTCCTCATCCCGAAGGCCTGATCGAGAAATCACGGCTGCTTCTTGATGGTGTCCTGCACAACCCCGTCGTCATGGCCGGGCTCGCCCGACCATGACGGTTGAAAGCATGCGATGTTCTCACTGCTTTAAGCAGAAGGCATCTGTGAGATTTTTCTCAGGGCAATATCGCAGTACATTTGTTTGTGTAGGGAGAATCCCACGACCTTCCATTCGCCTATTTCCAATAACTCATTGACAGCCTGCACCACGCCATACGCGCCGCCCGCGTCGTTCATGATGTAGTCGTTGAAAACCAGGACTCCATTGTTCTTAGCTTTTCGGATCGAAACGGCGGCGTCTCTTTTGACGCTTTCGTAGTCGTGGCCGGCGTCGATGTAGATTAAATCAAAGGTTTGATCGGGATATGTCTCGAGACGCTCATAACTCGGTCCATCTTCAACAATGATGCGAGCGCTTTTGGTCGCAAAGCGGCTGAGAAAGAACTGTTGCTGGGTCTTATTTTCGAATAGCGCGCTTGTGGCGTCACCCCATAGCTCCGGCTGTTCGTGCAGATTCCAAAGGTCAAACGCGACAAATTTCGCGGGCCTTACATGATCGAGCAAGAATTGAGAGAAGTCGCCTCGACCAACGCCAAGCTCGGCAATCGTGGAATCGGGGGGAATGTTCATTGCGATGACCATGTCATGCCGCGCCGCGTACAGCTTCGCGTCGTGTAGATGGTGTCTTTCGACAGCCGGATAATCCAATGGAGGAGATTGCGAAGCAGGAGAGGCTACAGGCGAGGCTACCGGAGGAGCTACTGGAGGAGCTACCGGACTTGAAGAAGTGGTCTCATCTTCAGTACAATATCGATAACGACGCTCTTCTGCATGACCGTGAAGTAAGTAGTGAAGCCTTGGACTCCACCCCGCTCGTTTGACGTCAGGATTTAGTGCGAGATACGCGGCCGGATCAAAACCTTTCGGCAATCTGAACTTAATCATTGGTCTCCTCGAATTTGGGCGATTGCGATCCTTCGATAAGAATCCCGCCGCCAGGGCTACCTATACAAAATCAAACGGAAAATTTCAGATTGTTCGTCTCGCCCGGCCATGCGCCGTCTCCATGACAACGTGGCCAAGGACTCAAGCCGCCTGCTCAATATTCGTGGACTGGGTCGTAGGCCGCAAACGCAACGAGCGCTACAGTTCGGGCGCGATGTCCCGTTGCGCCAACCGGCCGCTGTGAGAAGCCCAGGCGCTTCGAAGGATGACGCCACGGGGCGCCCGTGGCCACGGTTCGAGACGGCGCTTTGCGCCTCCTCACCATCAAGTGTGCTTACATCCGCGCCGTCACGATGGCGCGGATCTCGTCGTCGGTCAGCACGATCGGATTGGTCTTCATGCTGGAGCCGCGGCTCGTCGCGACGATGCGATCAACGTCGCCCGCGGCGATGCCGAGTGACGACAGTGACGGCAATGCCAAGCGCTGAGTCCAGTCTTCCAGCGTCGCGACAAGGTTGTCGCAATCCTCCTCGGCGCTCGCGCCGTCGCGGCCGGACAGCAGCCGGCCGATCTCGGCGTATTTCGCCAGCGCTGCCGACTGCGGGGTGCGCGCGCTCAGCGCTTCGATGTTCACGCGCGTCGCGGCCGCGAGCAGCGTGCCGCACACGACGCCGTGGCCGATCGGGAAGTACGCGCCGAGCGGCGACGCCAGGCCGTGCACCGAACCTAATCCCGTCTGCGCCAGGCAGATACCGGACTGCAGCGACGCGTAGGCCATCTGCGCCATCGCGTCCGTTGCATCCCCGCCGCCCTGATACCACGCCAGCAGCCCTTTGCTCGCGGCGCGCAGACCAGACAGCGCCAGCGCGTCGGTGAAATCGTTGGCGCCGGTGGAGACGTAGGATTCGAGGAGTTGCGTCAGCGCGTCCATGCCGTTGGCGGCGATCAGCGCCGGCGGGCAGCCGGCCAACAGATCCGGATCGACCAGCGCGATCTCGGCGACCAGGGACTCGTCGCGGAAGGATTTCTTGAAGCCGTCCGGCCCGTGGCGCGACAGCACCGCGTTCTTGGTCGCCTCCGAGCCGGTGCCGGCCGTCGTCGGCAGTGCGATGAACGGCGTCGCCGGGCCTTTATAGGGCAGCTCGGGGCCGACGCCTTCGAGATGGTCCATCACCGAATTGCCGGGCCGCAGCAGCCCCGCGATCGCCTTGGCGGCATCGAGTGCGCTGCCGCCGCCGATGCCGATCACGACGTCGATGTTCGCCCCGTGCCAGTCGCGCACCGCGGCATCGACCAGCTCGGGCGACGGCTCGCCGCTGACCGTCACGCGCTCGCAGCTCAGTCCGCGCTCCGCCAGTTTGGCCAGCAGCGCCGCTGCATAAGACGCGGCGTCGAACGAGCGCGCGCCGGTGACCAGCAGCACGCGGCGGCCATAGCGCGCGGCGAGGTCGGGCAGCCTGGCGATCGCGCCGGCGCCGAACTGAATGCGGGGCAGACGGGCGATCGAAAAGGGAGAGATCATCAGACGCTCGGATCAGGTCCGCGCAGCGAACGGCGCGGCTCGGTCGACACCGACGCGACGGCTCGCGCCGCGCCGCCATCAGGCGACGCGGGAAGAGGTTAGCAGGTTCGGCCGGGCCGCCGCTACGGCGCGAGATATTGCAGCAGGCGCGGGTCGTTGCGGACCTCCTCGGCGGTGCCGGTGAGCGCGACCCGGCCGCGGTCGAGCACATAGGCGCGGTCGGCGACGCGCAGCGCCAGATCGAGATGCTGCTCGACGATGATCACGGCGATGTCCTTGGCTAGCGCCACCAGCCGGTCGGTGATCTCCTCGATCACGCCGATCCACACGCCCTCGGTCGGCTCGTCGAGCAGCAGCACCCGCGGATCCGACAGCAGCGCGCGGCCGATCGCCAGCATCTTGCGCTCGCCGCCCGACAACGTGCCGGCGGCCTGATCGAGCCGCTGGCCCAGCTTCGGAAACATTTCAAGCACGCGGTCGACCGCGCGGCTGTCTTTATTCGTCAGCGCCCCGACCGCGAGATTGTCGCGGATCGACAGCCGCGCGAACACCGGATGGTCTTGCGGCACATAGCCGAAGCCGGCGCGGATGCGCTGCTCGGTCGGCAGCTTGGTGACGTCGCGGGCATCGAGCGAGACCTGGCCGCGCTTGACCGGCAGTTCGCCCATGATGGCCTTCATCAACGTCGTCTTGCCGGCGCCGTTGCGGCCCAGAATGGCGACGCCGCCGCGCCATGGCGCCTGCATCGACACGCCGAACAGCACCTGACTGCGGCCGTAGCCGGCATCGAGATCGCGAACGTCCAGATATGCATCCTCAGGCACGGCGCAGATAAACCTCCTGGACCTTCGGGCAGGTCTGAATTTCAGCGATCGTCCCGCTGTTGAGCACCGCGCCCTGATCGAGCACGGTGAGCCGGTCGCAGATGTCACGAATGAAATCGAGATCGTGCTCGACGATCACCAGCGAGCAGCGCGACTTGATCGGCGCCAGCAGCTCGCCGGTGACGCGGCGCTCCTCGAGGCTCATGCCGCCGGTCGGCTCGTCGAGCAGCAGCAACTTGGGCTCGGGCGCCAGCGCCATCGCGATCTCCAGCCATTGCTGCTGGCCGTGCGACAGCGCCGCGGCCGGCTCGCCGGCGCGGTCGACCAGCCGGAATTGCTCCAGCATCGCCATCACCTTGTCGTGCAGCAAGCCGCGGGTGCGCGAAAACATCAGTCTGCCGAGCGCGGTCTGGCCCTGCAGCGCCAGCAGCACGTTGTCGTACAGCGTCAGCGCCGGCAGCACGCTGGTGATCTGGAATTTGAGGCTCATGCCGGCGCGCGCACGCTCGGCCGGCGACGCTGCGGTGATGTCCTGACCGTCGAACGTCACCTTGCCCTCGGTCGGCACCTCGGCGCCGGCGATGCACTTCATCATCGTGCTCTTGCCGGAGCCGTTCGGCCCGATCAGGCCGTGGAATTCGTTCGGCTGCACGATCAGCTCGGCGCCGTTGAGCGCGGTGAGCTTGCCGAATATCTTCTTCAGGCCGCGCGCCTCAAGCAGGGCCATGGCGGCGCTCCTTGTTGTCGGCCGCCGGCGGGCGGCCGAACTCGCCGATGCGTTCGCGCTCGGTGAGGATCAGGCTGATCAGCCCCGCCGGACGGAACAGGACCACCGCCAGCATCAGGCAGCCCAGAATGATCGGCCAGATGTCCTGATAGGAGTTGGACAGCCAGAACGACACAAGCTCGATCACCACGGTGCCGATCACCGCGCCGATCAGCGTGCCGGAGCCACCGAACAAGACATAGAGCACCACCTGGGTCGACATCACCACGCCCAGCATATTGGGCCAGACGAAGCCTTCGTGGAAGGCGTAGAGGCTGCCGGCGAGGCCGGCAATCGCGCCCGCGAGCGAGAAGATGATCGCCTTGATGTGCTGCACCTTGTAGCCGAAAAACGCGATGCGCTGCTCGTTCTCGCGCAGGCCCGCCAGAGCCAGGCCGAATTGCGAGCGTACCAGGAAGCGGCAGCCGAGATAGACCAGCAGCAGGATCGCCAGCACGAAGTAATAGAAGACCGGCCCTTCGGTGAGATCATAGCCGGCGATCTGCATCGGTGGGATCGACGGGATGCCGTTCTGGCCGCCGAGATAGTACCAGCCGCGCGCCAGCCGATCGAACGCATAGGAGCCCGTCAGGGTACCGAGCGACACGAAGATGACGCTGGACGGATTGCGGCCGAGCAGCAGGAAGCCGCCGATCAGGAGCGCGATCGCAAAGCCGATCAGCACACCGGCAGGGATCACCAGCAGCATCGAGGTGATGTCCAGATCGCGCGCCAGCAGAGCGACGCCGTAGCCGGCGGATCCGAAGAACACCGCCTGACCGAAACTCATGATGCCGGAATAGCCCCACACCAGATCGAACGACAGCGCGAACAGGCACAGGATCAGCACCCGCGTGCCGAACACCGTCAGATAATCCTGCAGCACCAGCGGCAGCAGCAGCCCGATCGCCAGTAGCGTGAGCTCGATGATCGGCAGCACCTTCAGGCGCCGTGTTCGCGGCACGGCGGCCGGCGCAAGTGTCGAAGTAGTTTCCGTCATCGATCCGCCAGTGTGAGGAACAATCGGGGCGCCTGATGAAAAGCAAGATGCGTGCCCTCTGCTCCCTCTCCCCGCCTGCGGGGAGAGGGTCGGGGTGAGGGGGCGCCTCCGCGGGTCGCAGAGGCTTGGCTGCGCCGAGACGCGGCCCCCCCCCCCCCCCCCGCCCCCCGCCCCCCCCCCCCCCCCCGGCGGGGGGGGGGGGGGGGGGGGGGGGGGCCCCTCCACGGATGCTGACTTTGATTTCTGGATCGCCAGCGATGACCAC
>NZ_JAJNAL010000074.1 GCF_022271405.1 Rhodopseudomonas infernalis
GGGGGGGGGGGGGCCCCCCCCAGCCGCGGGCACAGCGGATGAACTCTTCGCCACCCCACCCCGCTCGCTGACGCGAGCGACCCTCCCCCTCCAGGGGAGGGTGATCTGCGCTGCGACCGCACACGCCCATATGCGATCGCGCTCCTGACCCTGAAGAGAGATCAAGAGGGCTCGTGCGCAACATGAGCTTGTCCCACTTACTCCGCATCCGGCTGCCGGCCCGGCTCGGCCGCAACGAAGGCCTCGACCTTCATCGCTTCGGCCTCGATCTGGCGGATGCGTTCGAACGGGGCGAGGTCGGCGTCGAAGCGGCGGGCGTTGAAGATTTGCGGCACGATGCACAGGTCGGCGAGCGTCGGCTGATCGCCATAAGCGAACGGCCCCGGCGTCTGCGCCAGCCGTGCCTCGATCGCCGCAAACCCCTGCTCGATCCACTCCTTCGACCAACGCGCGCGCTCGATGTCGTCGACGCCGAGTTCGGTCAGGCGCTTCAGGATCCGCAGATTGCCGATCGGATGAATGTCGCAACACACCGCATAGGCGATCTCGCGGACGATCGCGCGGGCCTTGGCGTCTTTCGGCAGAAGCGGCGGCTCGGGATGGGTCTCGTCGAGATACTCGATGATCGCCAGCGATTGCGCCAGATTGAAATCGCCCTCGCGCCAATACGGCACCAGCCCGGCCGGATTGATCCAGCGATAGGCTTCGAGATTCTGTTCGCCGTTGCGCAGATGCACGTAGCGTTCGGCGACCACGAGGCCCTTGAGGTTCAAAGCGATGCGGACCCGGTAGGCGGCGGACGAGCGGAAGTAGCCGTACAGCACGGCACCGTCGTGTTCGTCCTGCGAAGCGATGCGGGTCATGGCCGGGTCGGATCAAAGCGCTTTTCGAGACCACGCCAGCAATCGGCGTAGTCGTCCTGCAACGTCCCGGCGGTCGCCGCATATTCGGTGACGCGCTGCGGATAGCGGGTCTCGAACATGAAGGCCATCGTGCCGGTCAGCTTCACCGGCTTCAGCTCGCCGTTGCTGGCGTACTCGAACGCCTCACGGTCCGGGCCGTGCGGCAGCATCATGTTGTGCAGCGATGCGCCGCCCGGCACGAAGCCCTGCGGCTTGGCGTCATAGACGCCGTAGATCAGCCCCATGAACTCCGACATGATGTTGAGGTGATACCACGGCGGCCGGAACGTGTTCTCCGCCACCATCCAGCGCTCGGGGAAGATCACGAAGTCGATGTTCGCGGTCCCCGCGGTTTCCGATGGCGAGGTCAGCACGGTGAAGATCGATGGATCGGGATGATCGAAGCCGATGGCGCCGACCGGCGAGAACGTCCGCAGATCGTATTTGTACGGCGCGTAGTTGCCGTGCCAGGCGACCACGTCGATCGGCGAATGCGGCAGCTTGGTGCTGTACATCGCGCCGCCCCATTTGACGTAGAGCTCGGTCGGCGTGTCTTTCTCTTCATACGCCGCGACCGGCGTCAGGAAGTCGCGGGAATTGGCGAGGCAATTGGCGCCGATCGGTCCGCGCTCCGGCAGCGTGAAGGCGCCGCCGTAATTCTCGCATAGATAGCCGCGCGCGGGACCGTCGATCAGTTCGACACGAAACTTGACGCCGCGCGGGATCACGGCGATCTCGGCGGGCGCGATGGTGATGATGCCGAATTCGGTGACCAGCCGCAGGCTGCCCTGCTGCGGCACGAACATCAGCTCGCCGTCGGCATCGTAGAAGTGCTGATCGACCATCGATTTGGTGATCAGATAAAGATGGGTGGCCATGCCGGCCTGGGTGTTGACATCGCCCGCCGTCGTCATCGTCCGCACGCCCTGAAGAAACGTCAGCTCCTCCTGCGGCATCGGCGGCGCGTCCCAGCGCAGTTGCGCGATCGGCATGTCGTATTCGAAGCACGGCGCCGAACGCCACAACCCGGCCTCGGCCTTCGAGAAGCGGCCGGAGTGCTTCACCGACGGACGGATACGATACAGCCAGCTCCGCTCGTTGGCGCCGCGCGGCGCCGTGAACGGCGAGCCGGACAGTTGCTCGGCGTACAGACCGTAAGCCGCGCGCTGCGGCGAGTTGCGGCCGATCGGCAGCGCGCCCGGCAGCGCCTCGGTTTCGAATGAATTGCCGAAGCCCGACATGTAGCCGGGCGTGACGCCCTGCGAACCGTGGCCGAGGATCTGCGGTGCGGCATTGATATTCATGTCATCCTCCGATCGGTCTGGGATGCTCCCGGCGCGCCGGGACGGTGAAGTCGGTCAGCCGCCCTGCAGGGCGGCCCACATTTCGCGGTCGCGCTCGGCGGTCCAGATCACCGGATCTTCGATGCCGGACGCTTCGTCGAAGGCACGCGACACGTTGAACGGCAGGCAGTGCTCGTAGATCGCGAAGCTGGAGAACTTCGGGTCCATCATTTCGCGGGTCGCGTCCCATGTCTCCTTGAGGCTGCGGCCCTTGGCGACCGAGATCTCTGCGGCGCCGTATAGCGTGCCGACGAAATCGCGCGTCATCGCGATCGCCTCACGCGTCGTCTCCAGCCCCTGCAGCGCGTCGCCGCGGCCGGGTGCGATCGCCTTCGGGTTGAAGTCGCGAATTTCGTTGAGCGTCGCCGGCCACTCGCGCAAGTACGCGTCGCCGCAGTAGCAGGCCGAGTGATACTCGACGAGGTCGCCGGTGAACATCACCTCGGCGTCCGGCACCCAGGCGACGATGTCGCCCGAGGTATGGCCGGCACCGAGCTGCATCAGCCGCACCTCGCGCTTGCCGAGATAGATCGACATCTCGCCATCGAACGCCAGCGTCGGCCAGGTCAGGCCCGGAATGCTCTCGGCGTCCTGGAACAGACGCGGAAAACGGCCGTATTCGGAATCCCAATCCTGCTGGCCGCGCTCTTCGATCAGCCGATAGGTCTCCTGCGACGCGACGATGCCCTCGGCACCGTAAGCCGAAGCTCCGAGCACGCGGACGGCGTGATAATGCGACAGCACGACGTATTTGATCGGCTTGTCGGTGACGGCGCGAACGCGCTCGATCACCTTATTGGCCATCGCCGGCGTCGCCTGCGCGTCGAACACCAGGCAGCCGTCCTCGCCGACGATCACCGCCGAATTCGGATCGCCCTCCGCCGTGAAGGCGTAGAGATCGGGGCCGATCTCGGAAAATGTCACCTTCTTCTCGGCGAGATCGGTGGTGGAGGCGAAACCTTTGGCCATTGATGAGTCCTTGTTACTTGTGAAACTTGCTGGGCGCTCGCGCGCTGTTTGTTGCCGCGGTCATTCCGGGGCGCTCGCGCAGCGAGCGAACCCGGAATCCCGAGTTGTTCTGCGACCGCTGCCTTGCCCCGAACATCGGGATTCCGGGTTCGCGCTGCGCGCGCCCCGGAATGACGAACGTAGAGGCCTTGCTCTTGGCCAGCTTCAAATCACTTCGTCTCCTCGCGACGCCGCCTGTGCTTCCTCCACCACCCGCCGCTTCGCCAGCGTCATCGCGTCGCGTAGCACGGCGAGGTCGCCGATGTGGTTGGCGAGGATCAGCACCAAAGCTGCGTCGAGAGCTGCGCTCTGTTCGTCGGTGATGCCGCGATGCGCCTCGACGATCAGTCGATAGGCCGCATCCGGATCTTGAAAGTTGCTCGTGGTCGACAATGCGGCCGTCACGACACGGCCCTCCCGGTCGCCCGCGCCAGCGCGGCGTCGATGGCAGCAGCCGTCGGATGCCGGAAGCGCGCGGCGACGTAGCCGTCGGGACGGAGCAGATAGGCCGAGCCTGGAGCTGCGTCGTAGCGCTGCGCGAAGGCGCCCTGCTCGTCGCGCAGCGGTGCGTCGTCGCCGATACGGATACTCGCGACACCGGCGGGCAGCGGCGCGCGCACGCCATTCGGGCTTTCGAGCAGCACGAAGTTGCGGCCCGCCTGCGTGAACGCATCGGTGAGAAACAGCCGCTCGCCCTCGGCGGAGCGCAACGGCGCATCGATCAGCGCGGCGCCCGGCCGCGGGCCTGCGGACCAGCTATCAACGTCGGGCGTCGAGAGCGGACTGTCATACACCGACGGCGTCGACAGCCTGCCGGCATTGACCATGCGCTTGGCGAAGTCGACATCCTGGGCGAGCGCCAGCACGGCGTCGCGCAACCGCCGCTCCTGTTTGGAATGCGGCGCGATGAAATCGGTCGAGCGCGTGGAGTGGCGGATGTTGTCGTCGGCGGCCTGGCTGCGCTCCGCCTCGTAGCTATCGAGCAAGCTGGCGGGCGCGTCACCGCGCAGCACCAGCGCCAGTTTCCAGGCGAGGTTCTCGCTGTCCTCCAAACCGGAGTTAGCGCCGCGCGCGCCGAACGGCGACACCTGATGGGCGCTATCGCCGGCGAAGATCACCCGCTCGTGCAGGAAGCGCTGCATCCGGCGGCACTGGAATTTGTAAACCGAGATCCATTCGAACGAGAAATCACCATGACCAAGCATCCGCTCGATCCGCGGCCGCACGTTCTCGGGCAGCCGCTCGACCGCCGCATCGGCATCGGCGCCGATCTGCAGATCGATCCGCCAGACATCGTCGGGCTGCCGGTGCAGCAGCGCGGACTGACCGGAGTGGAACGGCGGATCGAACCAGAACCAGCGCTCGGTCGGAAACTCCGCCGTCATCTTGACGTCGGCGATCAGGAACTGATCCTCGAACACTTCGCCGGCGAATTCCGCGCCGACCAGACCGCGCAAAGCCGAGCGCGCGCCATCGCAGGCAACTATGTAGTCGGCCGCGAGACGATACGGCCCATCCGGCGTCTCGATCGTCAGCAACGCATGGTCGTTGTGCTGAGCCAGCGCCGTCACCTTGTTGCGCCAGCGCAGGTCGATCTGCGGCAGCTCCTGGACGCGATCGACCAGAAAAGCTTCGGCGTAGTATTGCTGCAGATTGATGAAGGCCGGCATCTTGTGGCCGGTCTCGGGCAATAGATCGAAGCGATAGACCATCTCGCCGCGGCGGAACACCTTGCCGACCTGCCAGACCACGCCCTTCTCGACCATCCGCGATCCGACGCCGAGCCGATCCCAGACTTCCAGCGAGCGCTTAGAAAAGCAGATCGCGCGCGAGCCCTCGCCGATGCGGTCAGCGTCGTCGAGCAGCACCACGGCCTGGCCGCGCTGCGCCAGATCGATCGCCAGTGACAAGCCGACCGGGCCGGCACCAACGATCACCACAGGACGGCGCGCCGGCTCCCGGCGGTCCTGATCCGGGTGGCGGCGGTAGCCGAACTGGAAGGATTTGCGCTCCGCCATCGGCCCTCAGCCTCGCAGGCGACGCTGTCGCGGCAAATCGCTGGTCAAGGCGTCCTCCTGCATGATAGTTTCATTTGCAACCATCTAAGCCGCAGTTGTCCCGCCGCGCAACCCGGCCCCGGAGAAATTTTTGGTGAAGCTCGATCTGTTCTCCTTCCTGCCGTTCCGGCTCAACCGGCTGGCCGCCGAAGTCAGCACGGCGCTGGCGGAAGAGTATCAGCGGCGCTACGGCCTCGACATTCCGGGCTGGCGCATTCTCGCGACGCTCGGCTTTCGCGATGACGCCTGCACTGCGCAATTCATTGCGCAGTGCACCCGCACGCACAAATCGACCATCAGCCGCGCCGTGAATGCGCTGATCGAGCGCGAACTGATCGAACGCGTCGAGAACGAGGACGATCGCCGCGAGCTGCGGCTGCAGCTCACGGCCAAAGGCCGCGCGCTGTATCACGAGCTGGTGCCGCGGCTGAAACGCCGCGAGCAGGAAATCCTGTCGTGCCTGTCGGCTCGCGAGCGCGACGCCCTCGCCGACGCGCTCGGCAAGATCGAGCGCCACCTCGACCTGATCCAAGCGAGCCACGGCCACGATGACGCGGCCGGGCAGAAGGCATCGGTCGGCTGACCCCGTCTTGTTCTGAGCCGGGCGTCCGAACCTATCGGCGCTGTCGTGCGACCCAAGCGACAGTGGCGATCACGGCCGATTGATACTATGAAAGGCAACGATCGCACTCGGATCGCCGCCGGGCCTCCCCGGATCGGCATCCCTGCAAGGACCGGCGTTGAATGAAGCTCCGAAGCGCGTTGCTCATCGTCCTCACTCTGCTGATGGCGTCACCGATCGCATCGATGGCCGCCGAAGACCGCGGCGCCCGTGTCGCGCTGGTGATCGGCAATGCCAAATATCCGGATGCCGAGAAGCCACTGAAGCAGCCCGCCAACGATGCGCGCGATCTTGCAGATGAGCTGAAGCGGCAAGGCTTCGACGTCGATGTCGGCGAAAACCTCAGCGGCGACGCGATGCGGCGCGCGTTCGACAAGCTGTATGCGCGGGTCAAGCCGGGATCGGTCGCGCTGGTGTTCTTCAGCGGGTTCGGCATCCAGTCCGGCCGGCAGAGCTACATGATCCCGGTCGACGCTCAGATCTGGACCGAGCCGGACGTGCGCCGCGACGGCGTCAGCCTCGAGACCGTGCTGGGCGAACTCAACAGCCGCGGTGCCAGCGTCAAGATCGCGCTGATCGACGCGTCGCGGCGCAATCCGTTCGAGCGCCGCTTTCGCAGCTTCTCGGCCGGCCTTGCGCCGATCATCGCACCCGGCAATTCGTTGGTGATGTACTCCGCCGCACTGAGTTCGGTGGTCGGCGACAATGGCGGCGATCGCAGCCTGTTCGTCACCGAGCTGCTGAAGGAGATCGGCGTCCCCGGCCTCGGCGCCGAGGAGGCCCTCAACCGCACCCGCGTCGGCGTCACCCGGGCGTCACGCAGCGAGCAGGTGCCGTGGATCTCGTCGTCGCTGGCTGACGATTTCTCGTTCGTCCCAGCTCCGGCACAGGCCGCCGCCAGCGCAGCGCCGAAGCCCGCCGCACCCCCCGCTGCGAGCGCCAAGACTGCGAGCCCGACGCCGACGCCGACGCCGAGCGAGCCGACCAAGCCCGCCGATCTCGCCAAGCAGATCGATCTGCCGCAGCCGATCGACGTGCCCAAGGCCCTCTCGAAAGAACTGGGCGCCACCAATCCCGACCCCAAGCTCGATCCCAAGCAGGACGACGAAAAGGTCCGGCTGGCGCTGCGTGACGATCCGACGGTGCAGAACCTCAGCAACCGGATCGACGAAAATCCGGCCGACGCGAATGCGTTCTATCGACGCGGGCAGGTCTATGCGAGCAAGGGTGCGTATTGGTCGGCGATCAAGGATTTCGACGATGCGGTCCGGCTCAATCCACGCGATGTCGAGGCCTACAACAATCGCTGCTGGGTCCGCACCGTCATCAACGAACTGCCGGCGGCACTCAAGGACTGTAACGAGGCGCTGCGGTTGCGGCCGAACTTCGTCGATGCGCTCGACAGTCGCGGCCTGCTCAACCTAAAGAACGGCCAGTTCAAGAACGCGATCGCCGATTTCGATGCCGCGCTGAAGATCAATCCGCGGCTGACCTCGTCGCTGTACGGGCGCGGCCTTGCCCGCCAGCGCCTGGGCCTGACGTCCGAAGGCGAGATCGACGTGACCACCGCCAAGGGGCTCGATCCGAACATCGTCAAGGAATTCGCCGGCTACGGGGTCGAGTGACCGCCGCGCGGCATCGCGACCGGCGGATTGAACCTCCTCGGCTCCGGCCGCGACGACGAGTCGAGACGGCCGCACCGGCCATCTCAATCTGGCTGCACACAACGCCCAACGGCGCAGGGGGAATTGCCATGTCGACCACATCCAGTCTCGCCTTCGTCCGCACCGTCCTCGGCCTCGGCGCCGCCTTGTCGCTCGGCGTCGGCATCGCCGCAGCCGCCGAGGTTGCCACCGAAGACCAGATCCTGCGCGCGCTGGCGCCGAAGAAGCCGCTGACCCGCAGCCTGTCCGCAGAGCGCCCCGCCGCCGATCCGACCGAGCGGCAATTCGTCGACACGCTGCGCAACCGGCCGTCGCGTTCGCTGTCGCTCGGCGAGCGCGAACAGATCGCGACGCTGGCCAAGGACAAGCCGGCCATCGATCTGGAAATCACCTTCGACTACAACTCCGCCACGATCAGCCGAAAGGCCGCGCCCGCCGTCGAAGCGCTCGGCAAGGCGCTGTCCAATCCGGACCTCAAGGGGTCGACCTTCGTGGTCGCCGGGCACACCGACAGCATCGGCAGCGAGCCGTATAATCAGGAACTGTCCGAGCGCCGCGCCGACACCATCAAGCGCGCACTGGTCGAAAAATTCGGTATCGCCGGCAGCGATCTCGTCACCGTCGGCTACGGCAAGAGCAAGCCGAAGGATACGGCGAACCCGGCCGATCCGACCAACCGCCGCGTCCAGGTCGTCAACATGACCAGCCAAACGACTGCGGCGAAGTGAAACTCGCCTCGCTTGCGCGCGCCGCTTCACCCCCACTGCGGTCATCGCCCGGCTCGTCCGGGCGACCCAGTATTGCAGAGCATGCGTTCGTTGGCAGTGCCCCGGCTGCACGCGCTCTGGAATACTGGTCCTCCGCTTTCGCGGAGGATGACGAACGTATGTGGGGCGCCTCCGCGGCCTACCCGACGCTGCTTGCCGACCGCTTTTGCCCTTTTGCCGATTTGCCGCCCTGTGTAGATTTCCGCGGCCCCGGGCGGGGGGCAGCTTCGCCGGACGACCAACGGGCGACACGAATCTTCCAACCGAGATCCGGTGAAATTCCGATGACGCGAGTGCGCCGATGACCGAGTTATGGATCGACAGCGGCGCGCCTAGGCCGCGGCGATCGGCGCTGCCGCGCCACGCATCGCGCGCCGGCATTTTCGGCGTCTGCGCGACGCTGAGCTGCTTGGTGAACCTCAACGCCCTCGCCGCCGAGAAGGCCGAGCCCCCGCCGAGCGGCGTGCAGGTCACGGTCGCGAAGGCGACCAATGCCTGCTTCTCCGACATGGTGCGGGTCACCGGCTTCGTGGTGCCGCGCAAGGAGGCCGTGGTGATCGCCGAGAGTGACGGCAAGGTCACCGATGTGCTGGTGCGCGAAGGCGATGTCGTCACCGACAATCAGGAACTGATCCGCATGGTCGGCGCGAGCGGCGCGCGGTCGCTGCGTGCCCCCGCCGCGGGACTGATCACCGAACTGCGCACCGCGGTCGGCGCACCGGCCTCGCCGCTTGCGGGGCCGATGATGCGGATCGCGGTCGGCAACGAACTCGAGGTCGAAGCGGAGGTGCCGAGCATTCAGGCCCTGAAGGTCACGGTCGGCGCACCGGCGCGGATCGGGCTCGACAGCGGCAACGATCTGGTCGGCAAGGTGCGGCTGGTGGCGCCGCAGATCGACCGCAAGACCCAGCTCGGCAAGGTCCGCATCTCCGTCACCAACTCACCGGCGCTGCGCGTCGGCCTTTTCGTCAAGGCGACGATCGACGCGCGGCGCAGCTGCGGCGTCGCCATCCCGCGCCAGGCGGTCGATCACCTCAGGGTGCAGGTGGTGAAGGGCACCACTGTCGAGACCCGCAAGGTGAAAATCGGGCTGGTGTCGGACAGCAGTATCGAAGTGCTCGAAGGTGTGCGCGAGGGCGAATTCGTCGTCGCCGATGCCGGCACGTCGCTGCACGACGGCGATCTGATCAAACCGATTGTGCAGGACGATTTCGACCGATCGCGGGTGCGCTAAATGGGCCTCAACGTCTCCTCCTGGTCGATCCGGCATCCGCTGCCCTCGATCGTGTTCTCGATCATCCTGCTGGCGCTGGGCTGGATCAGCTTCACCAAGCTGGCGATCACCCGGCTGCCGAGCGCCGACATCCCGGTGATCTCTGTCGCGGTCGCTCAGTTCGGCGCGGCGCCGGCGGAACTGGAGGCGCAGATCACCAAGACGATCGAAGACGGTGTCTCCGGCGTCGAGGGCGTCCGCCATATCGCCTCCTCGGTCACTGACGGGTTGTCGGTCACCACGATCCAGTTCGCGCTGGAGACCAACACCGATCGCGCGCTCAACGACATCAAGGACGCGGTGACGCGGGTGCGCGCCAACCTGCCGCAGAACGTCAACGAACCGCTGATCCAGCGCGTCGATGTCATCGGCCTGCCGATCGTCACCTATGCGGCGATCTCGCCCGGCAAGACGCCGGAGCAGCTGTCGTGGTTCGTCGATGATGTCGTCAAGCGTGCCCTGCAGGGCGTTCGCGGCGTCGCCCAGGTCGAGCGCATCGGCGGTGTCGAGCGCGAGATACTCGTCTCGCTCGATCCCGACCGGCTGAAGGCCGCGGGCCTGACAGCGCTCGACGTGTCGCGGCGACTGCGTGGTACCAATGTCGATCTCGCCGGCGGCCGCGCCGAGATCGGCAAGAACGACCAGGCGATCCGCACGCTGGCCGGCGCCAAGACGCTGAACGAACTCGCCGGCACGATGGTCAGCCTGCCGTCCGGCGGCGAGATCCGGCTCGACGATCTCGGCACCGTCACCGACACCATCGCGGATCGCCGCACCTTTGCGCGCGTCAACGGCGAGCCGGTGGTGGCGCTCGGTATCAAGCGCTCCAAGGGCGCCAGCGACGTCGTCGTCGCCGAAGCCGTGCAGAAGCGCATCGACGCGCTGAAGGCGCAGCATCCGGACGTCGACCTCAAGTTGATCGACACCTCGGTCGACTACACCAAAGGCAATTACGAGGCGGCGATCTCGACGCTGTTCGAGGGCGCCATCCTCGCGGTGATTGTGGTGTTCCTGTTCCTGCGCGACCTGCGCGCCACCGTCATCGCGGCGATCTCGCTGCCGCTGTCGATCTTCCCGGCGTTCTGGGCGATGGACATGCTGGGGTTCTCGCTGAACCTCGTCAGCTTCCTCGCCATCACGTTATCCACCGGCATCCTGGTCGACGACGCCATCGTCGAGATCGAGAACATCGTCCGCCACATGCGAATGGGCAAATCGCCCTACGAGGCGGCGATCGAGGCGGCGGACGAGATCGGCCTCGCGGTGATCGCGATCTCGCTGACCATCATCGCGATCTTCGCGCCGGCCAGCTTCATGTCCGGCATCGCCGGGCAGTTCTTCAAGCAGTTCGGCATCACCGTCTCGGTGCAGGTGTTCTTCTCATTGCTGGCGGCACGTTTCGTCACGCCGGTGCTGGCCGCTTACTTCCTGAAGGACGCGCCGCACGAAGAGAAGCCGCCTGGCCGTGTGCTGCAGGCCTACACCCGGCTGGTGACCTGGTCGGTGCGGCATCATTACGTCACCGTGCTGATCGGGCTGGCGATCTTCGTGCTGTCGATCTGGAGCATCGTGCTGCTGCCGCAGGGCTTCCTGCCGGCGCAGGACACCGCGCGCTCGGTGATGGCGATGGAGCTGCCGCCCGGCACCCAGATCGGCACGACTGAAAAGACCACCGAGCGTATCGTCGCGATGCTGCGCAAGCGGCCGGAGGTGCGCAGCGTGTTTGTCGACGGCGGCCGGGTGCCGCCCGGCATTCAGGAGGTGCGGCGCGCCTCGCTGATCATCAACTACACGCCGAAGGGCGACCGCAAGATCACCCAGCGCGAGCTCGAGCTGGCAATCAGCCGGGATCTCGATCAGGTCCCTGACATTCGCTACTGGTTCCTCGACGAAAACGGCCTGCGGGCGATCGCGCTCGTGGTGACCGGCGCCGACAGCAACATCGTCAACAACGTCGCCCAGGAACTGGCGGCGCAGATGAAGCGCATCCCGATCGTCTCCAACGTGATCTCGGAGACCTCGCTGGACCGGCCCGAACTACGTGTCGTGCCGCGCGCCGATCTCGCCGCCCGGCTCGGCGTCTCGACCGAAAGCCTGTCGGAGACGATCCGGGTCGCAACCATCGGCGACGTCGGCCCGGCGCTCGCCAAGTTCGATGCCGGCGGCCGGCTGGTGCCGATCCGCGTCCAACTCGAGGACGGCGCGCGCGGCGACCTGCCGACGCTGGAGCAACTGCAGGTGCCGATCTTCGGCGGCCGCGGCTCGGTGCCGCTGTCGGTGGTGGCCGACGTCAAGTTCGACCAGGGCCCGACCAGTATCAACCGCTACGACCGCGAGCGGCAGGCGACCGTCGCGGCCGATCTCGTCGGCAACGCCGCGCTCGGCGACGCGCAGAGGCAGATCAAGGATCTGCCGGTGATGAAGTCGCTGCCGAAGGGCGTCCGCGTCAGCCCGTCGGGCGACGCCGAGAGCCTCGCCGAATTGTCCGATGGCTTCGCCACCGCGATCACCGGCGGCCTGATGATGGTGTACGCGGTGCTGGTGCTGCTGTTCGGCACCTTCCTGCAGCCGATCACCATCCTGTTCTCGCTGCCGCTGTCGATCGGCGGCGCGATCGGCGCGCTGCTGATCACCGGCAAGCAGCTCACCACGCCGGTGTGGATCGGCATCTTGATGCTGATGGGCATCGTCACCAAGAACGCCATCATGCTGGTCGAATTCGCCCTGGAGGCGATCCGCGCCGGCAAGAGCCGCGAGGAAGCGATCATCGACGCCGGCCAGAAGCGCGCCCGCCCGATCGTGATGACCACGATCGCGATGGTCGCCGGCATGATGCCGAGCGCGCTCGCGTTCGGCGCCGGCGGCGAATTCCGCTCGCCTATGGCGCTGGCGGTGATCGGCGGCCTGATCTTCTCGACCGTGCTGTCGCTGATCTTCGTGCCCGCGGTGTTCATGATGATGGACGACGTCGGCCGCCTGTTCTGGCGCTTCGGCAGCAAGCTGCTGAGCCACCGCGGGGAGACGGAGAGCGACGTGCGGCGCTGATAAGCGGGTGAGGACGCTTAGTTGCGAGGCAGATGACTTAAGAAGCACGGCATCGCCCTCACTACACGCCGTCATTGCCGGGCTTGATCCGGCAATCCATCCTCTTCGCAAGATGTCTCTCCTCGCGAGTGGGCATTCCTCAGCGCTCCGCGCGCGATGGATGCGCGGGCCTTCGCCGCGCCGAAGGGGCTCCGGCCCCGCAGGCGGGTCGAGCCCGCGCATGACGGCGT
>NZ_JAJNAL010000075.1 GCF_022271405.1 Rhodopseudomonas infernalis
CCCCCCGGGGTTTGGGGGGGCCCCACAAAACACCCACCCGGCCCGGCCGGCGGCGCGGCGGCCCGCGCGCCCACGAGCCCCCTCACAGCGGCATGTTGTCGTGCTTCTTCGCCGGGATTTCCATCTTCTTGTCGCGCAGCATCGCCAGCGCGCGGGCGATCCGGCGGCGCGTTGCGTGCGGCATGATCACGTCGTCGATGTAGCCGCGTTCGGCGGCGACGAACGGTGACAGGAAGCGGTCTTCGTATTCCTTGGTGCGGGCTGCGATCTTCTCGGCGTCGCCGATGTCCTGACGGAAGATGATCTCGACCGCGCCCTTGGCGCCCATCACGGCGATCTGCGCGGTCGGCCAGGCGTAGTTGATGTCGGCGCCGATTTCCTTGGACGCCATGACGTCGAACGCGCCGCCGTAGGCCTTGCGGGTGATCAGCGTCACCAGCGGCACGGTGCACTGCGAGAACGCGAACAGCAGCTTGGCGCCGTGCTTGATCAACCCGCCATATTCCTGCGCGGTGCCCGGCAGGAAGCCCGGCACGTCGACGAAGGTGACGATCGGAATGTTGAAGGCGTCGCAGAACCGCACGAAGCGTGCCGCCTTGCGCGAGGCGTCACTGTCGAGCACGCCCGCCAGCACCATCGGCTGGTTGGCAACGAAGCCCACCGTGCGGCCGGCGACGCGGCCGAAGCCGGTGATGATGTTCTTGGCGAAGGTGTCCTGCAGCTCGAAGAAATCGCCCTCGTCCACGACCTTCAGAATCAGTTCCTTCATGTCGTAGGGCTTGTTCGGATTGTCCGGGATCAGCGTATCGAGCGAGAAATCCTCGCGTTCGATATCGTCGAAGCTCGGCCATTCCGGCACGCCTTCGCTCGAATTCGCCGGCAGGAAGTCGAGCAGCCGGCGCATCTGCAGCAGGGTCTCGACGTCGTTCTCGAACGCGCCGTCGGCGATCGACGAGCGGGTCGCGTGTACGCTGGCGCCGCCGAGCTCTTCGGGCGTGACGACTTCGTTGGTCACCGTCTTCACCACGTCCGGGCCGGTGACGAACATGTAGCTGGTGTTCTTCACCATGAAGATGAAGTCGGTCATCGCCGGGGCGTAGACGTCGCCGCCGGCACAGGGGCCCATGATGACGCTGATCTGCGGGATCACGCCGGAAGCCTGCACCACGCGGCGGAACACATAGGAATAACCGGCGAGCGCCGCAACGCCTTCCTGGATGCGCGCGCCGCCGGCGTCGTAGAGGCCGATGATCGGGGCGCGGGCCTTCAGCGCCATATCCTGGATCTTGGTGATCTTGGCGGCGTGGGTCTCGGACAGCGAGCCGCCGAACACGGTGAAGTCCTTGGCGAACACGAACACCTTGCGGCCGTTGACGGTGCCCCAGCCGGTGACCACACCGTCTCCCGGAATTTTGGTCTTCTCCATCCCGAATTCGGTCGAGCGGTGCTGGACGAACATGTCCATTTCCTCGAACGAATGCTTGTCGAGCAGCAGGTCGATCCGCTCCCGCGCGGTGAGGCGGCCGCGCGAATGCTGCGCGTCGATGCGCTTCTCGCCGCCGCCGAGTTTGGCCGCTGCCCGGCGTTCGTCGAGTGCTTCAAGGATATGTTTCATGTGATTTTCAGCCGCGCTTCTTGATGTCGTTGTTCTGCCGCAAGGCGTTACCGGACTTTTTGCCCCCGGATCGCCCCGATAATCAAGGCCTTCTAGCACGGTTTCGGAGCGGGGAAACCGCCTTGGCGCGCTCGCCGAATAGCCCTTTCGACGCGTTCCGCCGGGCCCGCGACCGGTTTGCAGATCCGCCGCCCGCCGGCGCCGCCAAAACTGCATCGGATGGATGCGAAAGCGCGATGGCGCGGCGCGGCGAACCGACCTATACCGCGAGCCCTTTCAGGAGCCCGCGATGACCGAGCGCACCATCGACCCCGTAGATCCCGGCGCAGTGACCGGCGGCATGAGTTCTTTGCTGCGCGCCGAGGGCGCGGCGCTGTTTTTCGGCACCACGCTGTTCTACATCATCTCCGACTCGCCCTGGGAGCTGTATGCGCTGCTGTTCTTCGCGCCCGATCTCGGGTTTCTCGGCTATCTCGCAGGGCCTCGCGTCGGCGCGCTCGTCTACAATGCGCTGCACACCACGATCGCGCCGCTGCTGCTGGCAATGGGCGGGATCTTGATCCTGTGGCCGACCGCCGGCACCATCGCGCTGATCTGGCTCGCCCATATCGGCTTCGACCGGATGCTCGGCTACGGGCTGAAATACGGCTCGAGCTTCCACGACACCCATCTGGGCCGGATCGGCAGGCGCAAGGCGGTCGCAGCCCCGACGAACACCTGAGCGATCACAGCGCGCCGATGTCGCCGAGCAGTTGCTGCGCCAGCGTCATCCGGCTGGCGGCATGGCGCGGCTCGCGCGCGTCGATGTTGAGCGCGAACACGGTCTGCTGATCGCCCTTTTCGGCCCAGCCGACCAGCCAGCCGAGCGAGGGCTGCCCCTTCTCGGCGCCGAGCAACCCCGTCTTGGCGCGGATCGTTGCGTCGCCCACTTTGGTGACGGGCAGGATATCCGCCACGAGATCCTGGCTGCGCTTCCCGATCGGCAGCACGCGCCGCCGCAGCCGGTCGAGGAAATCGATCTGCTGGATGCAGTCGATCCGCAGATCGCCGGTCAGCCAGAACTGATCGATGCCGCCGCCGATGTTGCGATTACCGTAGTCGAACAGGTCGACGTATTTCTGCATGCGCTCGGCGCCGATCCGCCGCGCGATCTCCTGATACACAGGCACCGCCGACGCCGCGATCGCGCTACGCAGCGTGTGGTCGCGATTCCATCCCTCGATGCTGCGCTGAACGCCGTCCCACTTGAACACGTCCTTGTCCGGATCGGCGACGACGCCGGTTTCCAATGCGATCAGCGAGTTCGGCACCTTGAAGGTCGAGGCCGGCAGAAACGCCTCGCCCGAGCGCTGCGCATCGCTGGCGATGATCAAGTAATCATCGGTCTTGTAGCCGACGAAGGTCCCTTCGGTGCCCTCGTCCGCAAAGCGTTTAGCAAGGCTGATGCGGATCTCGCTGCGCGGCGGAGCGACTTCCGCGGAAGTGCGCGCGGGGACCAGGAGGGCGGCGCAGAGGCCGAGGGCGGTACGGCGGGTGAGCAATGGATGGTCCTCACGATGACGAAAGCGCGGAGGATGCGCGAGGCTCGTGGTGAAACGATGACGGGCTAACTACAAGCCCATCGTCATTGCGAGGAGCACTCGGATCGGCGCTTTGCGCCGTCCGAGCACAGGCTCCGCGACGAAGCAATCCAGGAGCGCAGTGCGCCGGGCTGGATTGCTTCGCTGCGCTGGCAATGACGGCAAGAACTACCTTGGCCCCCTGCCCGACAGCTTCAGCACGAACACCAGCACCTCGGCGACGGCCTTGTACAGCTCCTCGGGAATCTCGTCGCCGAGTGCGACATGCGACAGCGCGCCGGCCAAAACTTCGTTTTCCTCGATCGGGACGTTGTTGGCCTTGGCGACCTCGATGATCTTGGCGCCGATCGAACCCTTGCCTTTGGCGACGACGCGCGGCGCGCCGGCCTGATCGTAGTGCAGCGCGACTGCGATCGGATTTTTGACGTCGATCGTCACAGCGCGCGATCCAGGAAATGGCCGGCGGCGGCCGGCGGAGGCGCGCTCGGTGCGCCGTCGCGGATGATGATGTCGCCGGGGATGAGATCGGCGCGGCCGAGCGCGGCGGTGAGCTGGCCGGCGGCGGCGCGAAGCTGCGCGGCGGTGGACGGCCGCTCCGCCCACATCTTCACCGAGGTCTTTTCCCCCTGCAAGGAAATCAGTGCGTGGACCGGACCGGCCGGTTCGACGTCGAGCGAGAAACGTGCGCGCCAGACCCGACTGGCAGATGTCGCGGACTGCGCCTCCTCGCCGTCGCGGGAGATTTCAAACTGCGCCACCGCGGTGCCTTGCGGCGTGGTGAACGGAATTTCGAAGCTCCAGCGTGGTTGCGGCGCATCGAGCCGCGCGGCACCATCGGTGCGGTCCGGCAGCGAGGCAACCTGCAGCAGCGTCTGCCGCGCCAGCGAGCCTTCGGTCTCGGTCAGCACCCGGCGCAGCGCGGCGTCGAGCGGCGTGTGCGGCTCGAGGCTGGCCGGCATCACAGGCTGTGCGGCCGGCAGCGCACCGCCGATCGGCGGCGGCGGCGTGTTGGTGCGGGCGACCGCGTTGTCGTCGACCTTGCCGATCCGCGCGCCGCTGGTGGCCGGCAGCAGCGACAGCAGCAGCGCGTTGTTGGCGAAGCCGGTCTTGGCCAGCATCGCGGCGGTCTGCGGATTGGCCTGCACGGCCTCCTGCAGGGCGCTCAGCGTTTCGGCCATGCCCGCCGCTGTCGTTGCCGTGGTGGTGGTCGGCGTCGCGCTGACATTGGTGAGCTGACTGATGACGCTACGCAGCATCGCCTGCTCGGCCGCATCGGCCGTCGTCGGCGCAGGCGTCATCGTCATCGCCGCCAGCGTCGGCGCCGTCGTCGCGGGCTCGGCGATGACGAACGGCGCGATGGTTTGCGTCGCGGTTTCGGCCGGCGTGCCGAGCAGATTGTTTTGCGCGGCAAGCAGCGTGGTCTGGGCCAGCAACTGGCCGTTCTGCAGCAGCGGTGTCGGCAGCTGTGTCGCGCCGGCATTTGCCGCAGCGGTGCCGCCGAGCGGACTGCCGATGACGCGGTCGAGGACTTCGCGCAGCACGATCAGCGCCGCCTTCAGATCGGTGCCGGCCGTCGCCGGCTGCGCGGTCGCCAGCGAGGCTTCGAGGAAGATCCCCGAACTTGCCACCGCGCGCTGGATGTCAGTGCCGGTCAGCGCCGGTGTCAGCGCGGTGCGTAGTGACTGCACCTGCGCCACGGCCTGACGCACCGCTTGCGGCAGGCTGGCGAGATCGGCCACCGCATCGAGATTGGCGAACAGCGAGGACAGCCCGGTCTGCTGCGTCGCCGCGGTTTGCGCTGCGGTGGTGAGCACCGCGACCTGCAGCGGCGTCAGCCCGTTGCCGGACGGCACAACGCTCGGCGCGGCCTGCGCGCTCAGCGTAATCGCCTGCGGCGCCAGCGTCACGGTTTCGAGCGCGGTGCTGGCCGCGGCGAGATTGGCCGGCGCGCCGGTCGTGACCGGCTGATTGACGATGGCGAGGCGGACGCCTTGATCGGTCTGAGAGACGGCGACCTGCAGTGTCTGGCCGGCTTGCAGCGGCACCTGCGTGGTCGCTTCGATGGTCTGGCCGCCGATCGCGATACGAACCTGATTGGCGTCGAGCACGGCCAGCACCTTGGCCTGCACCACCGTGCCGGGCTGCAACGTGACGTCGGCCGTCACGCCCTGCAGAGCGACGAGCGGAAGGTTCGGATTGACCGAAATCGCCATGGAGCCCCGTTCGCCGCGCGACAATCCGATTGAAGCTACCCGATCGCCGTAAACCCCTCGTTAACTGCCGCGCGCCAGCGCGGCGAGCACCTGCGCGGCGGCCTTGAACTCGATCAGCCGCGCTGCGCGGCGTGCGGCGGCCTCTTCATCGAGGCCCCATTGCTCGATGTTCCAGTCCTCGTCGACATGCGCGGCGGCCCAGACCTGATCGGCATCGCGCTCGCCCTTCACCAAGGCCAGCGCCAGCAGCGCCGAGCCGGTAATCGTGGTCACGACATGAAAGGCGCCGACCGACCACGCATCCTGCGGCATCGCCGCGCGCGCCGCGGCGATCGCCGGCTCCGGCTGATCGACATGCATGATGCCCTCGGCGAGAATGAAGTGCGCGCCGAATTCGTTCGCGGCCCAATACAGCACCGGGTCCCAATGCTTCGACTCCGCCGCGACCAATCCCGCAGGATGGCCGGCGCGATAGAACAGCAGGTCCGAGCCGAAGTACTTGGCGACGTCGTCCGCGACCTCGTCGATGCGGCCGACGACGCCATCGAGCACGCTGTGCGCCAGCCGCGTCATCGGCATGGTCATCGGATCGATGCTGTCGCCCTGCGCCTGCCATTCGGCCGCGATGACTTCGGCAAGCTCGCGCGTCGGTGCGGCCAGTGCGTTGCGCGACGGCGTCTTCACCGGCCGGCCGTCGAGCGTCACGGCGAAGCCGTCCGGCGTCTCAGTTACTTCGGCGGATGTGTAGAACCGCTTCGGCAGCGCCGTGCGCGAGGTGCGCCGCACCGCCTCCTCCGGCTCGAGCTGCGATTTGCCTGCAACGTCGTCGATGAGGTCACGCATCGGCTGATCCATTGTGTGCTTGCTGATCGTCTACTGATTGGCGCAGGCGCGCGAATAGGCGGCGCGGTCGTTCGGCGACAGCCGCGCCGCGTTGCCGTCGGTGAGGCAATCGGTGACGCGGTCGCCGAACGAACGGCGATTGCGGCTGGGCAACTGGGCCCGGGGGGTGGGCTGCGGCGCGTCGAACTGCGGCACCGTCGGCACCACCACCGGGGGTGGCGGCGGCGGCGGAGGTGGCGGCGGCAGCGTGGTCGGCAGCGGCCCCGGCGACAGCTGCGCCAGCGCGGCGCCCGGTGCTGCGATCAGCGCAAAGACGAGAAGAAAAGATGCGATCCGTATCATCGCCTGCATGTCGTGATCGCCCCGTCCTCGCGCAAGCCGCGCCGGCGCGCGTCGCCTCATTCCTCCGGCGCATGCTCGATCGGGTCGAACCGGTCGTGCTCCAGCCCAAGCAGGTTCCAGCTCTGCAGCATGTGCGCCGGCAGCGGCGCCGAGACGTCGATCACGCCGCCGCGCGGATGCGGAATCACGATGCGGCGCGCCAAGAGATGCAGCCGCTTCTGCAGGCCGCCGGGGAGCTGCCAGTTCTCGATGTTGAAGTACTTCGGATCGCCGACGATCGCGTGGCCGATATGCGCCATGTGGGCGCGGAGCTGATGGGTGCGCCCGGTCACCGGCTTCAGCGACACCCAAGCCAGCTTCTGGCCGGAGGTCTCGACCACCGCGTAGTACGTCACCGCGTGGCTGGCGCCGTCGTCGCCGTGCTTGGCGACGCGCATGATCGAATCTTCCTCGCTCTCGTCCTTGGCGAGGTAGGTCGAGATCCGCCCCTGCTTCGGCTTCGGCACGCCGGCGACCAGCGCCCAGTAGATCTTGCGCGCCGAGCGGTGGCGGAACGAGCCGGTCAGCGCGGTGGCGGCGAAGCGGGTCTTGGCGACCAGCAGACAGCCGGCGGTTTCCTTGTCGATGCGATGCACCAGCCGCGGCTTCTGGCCCTTGGCGTCGCGCATCACTTCGAGCATCTGATCGATATGCCGCGTGGTGCCGCTGCCGCCCTGCACCGCGAGGCCGGCCGGCTTGTTCAGCACCAGCACGTCGGCGTCCTCGAACAGCGTCATCTCCTTGAGCGCGACCAGCGTCTTCTGCTCGGCTTCGGAGAGATGGCCGGGGGCTTTCGGCGTGTCGAGCTTGAGCGGCGGAATCCGCACGCTCTCGCCCTCCTCCAGCCGGTCCTTGGAGTCGGCGCGCTTGCCGTTCACCCGCAGCTCGCCTTTACGGACGATGCGCTGGATGTGGGAGAACGACAGACCGGGAAACCGCGCCTCGAGGAAGCGATCGACCCGCATGCCGTTCTCGTCGGCGGTGACGGTCACGGTCTCGACCTTGGTCGGCAACGGCACGTCTGGCTTGGCGGCGATCTCGGGTTCGGGCGCCGGTTCGGGCCGGGGCGGTCGCGCAGGCGATGCCGCGGCGCGCGGCGGCCGGCTCGGCCGCGCCGACAGCGGACGGCCGTCCTCGCCGCGATTGCCGCGCACCGGCCCGGCCAGCCCCGCCTTCGCAGGCCGGCTGCCACCCTTGGTCCCGCCCTTGGGGCGATCCCCGCCGGGGCCGCGTTTGGCGAGGGGTTTCTTGGTACGACGGCTCATCGATCAGGCGCTCCGGAGGTTGAGGCCGTGCCTAGCGCAAAACCACAGGCCGGTCACGGCGGAATGTGGATGTCGAGCCTGTAGCCCGGATGCAGCGAAGCGAAATCCGGGTGTGCCGCGCGCCGCCGTAGCCCGGATAAGCGCAGCGACATCCGGGACCGACCTCGCCTCGCGGCTCGGAGCGCACGCCCCGGCGCGGCAAGCCGCCCGGACCGCGGGCCCGGGCGCCGCCGCCTCCGCGGCATCACCCCGGCCGAACACCCGCATCCTCGCGGCGCCCAATGCGCCCGAGCTTTGCGGACGTCCCGCCCCTCGCAACGTTTGAGGGGCGGCGGAGCGCCGAAAGGCGCACCTTGGTAATGGTTGCCGCAGCACAGGCTTCGGATCGCCGAAGCCCGGAGGCCGCGGAAACGCCTTCCGGCGCTCCACCGTGGCGACTTGCAAACCGAGGACCGTTCTTCCGGGGACGTGGCCGGCGCGCGATGCGCGCCATCCCGGCGGTTTCCCGCCGTTCGCCTGTCCCGCGTCCAGCCGGCATCAGCGGCAGAGCCTCGTCATGGGCCCGGACGGGAACCTCGGCCTCCCGAGTGCGAGGAGCACGTCTGCCCCCGCCCGCAGGCGCCACACCCCGCCCCACTCCAAGACGCCTCTAGAAGCGCCCCTCGTGGACGGGACGGGTGTGGGTATATGATCCTATGGGAATTTTGTCAAGAGCGCGGACTACTGGCTCTCTACTGCTTAAGTTTGTCTTCAAATAGTTTCATTGACGGCTCACTCTGGTGTTCGGAGACACGAATGATCAGAAGCTTCATCGCCGCATTCTGCTTGTCGTCGAGTATGGCATTAGCAGGGGACGCTCTCCCCGAGCGTTTTACCGGCTTCAACCTGACTGTTCGGCACATCCACGAACTTACTAGCGATGAACGGCTTACTAGTGAGCCCTGGCCATTTACCACCAATAAGATCTTGATCGCCTGCGGCGATGGCGCCTTGGCAGTTGTACGAGTGGGTACAATCTATGCTGCATTGAACGGCTACACCTCCGGCCAGAGAAGTCGGATCTTAGTTCAAGAAACAACAGGACGCCGCAGTCCAATTCTTGGAACCAGCAACAACGATAATTTTCGAGATGCCGGAATCGTTAGGAAAGACGCATCCGACGTGGCGATCGGGTACTGGTGGGGAGCACTTCTCTCAGAACTTCTGAAGATCCAAGCCTGCCTTTAATCGAAGCAAACGTAGGGTGGGCAAAGGCGCGCAGCGCCGTGCCCACGCGTGATGGCTTGCTTGTTGAGGCGCTCCGCGTGGGCTTCGCTGCGCTCAGCGCCACCCTACGAGGGACGCCCCCCGCGAACTAAACCGCCGCGCTGACCACCACCTGCCCTGCCCGCGCGCGGTGCCGCGCATGCAGCCCGTCGGGCGGATTAGCGAAGCGTAATCCGCCGCCCGTTTGCGACCGGCGATGCTGGCGGGTTACGCCTTCGGCTAACCCACCTACGATTCTTTACTACGAGCAAGCGTAGGGTGGGCAAAGGCGCGTAGCGCCGTGCCCACGCGTGATAGTTTGCTTGTTGAGGCGCTCCGCGTGGGCTTCGCTGCGCTCAGCGCCACCCTACGAGGGACGACCACCCGGGGACTAAACCGCCGCGCTGACCACCACCTGCCCTGCCCGCGCGCGGTGCCGCGCATGCAGCCCGTAGGGCGGATTAGCGGAGCGTAATCCGCCGCCCGTTTGCGACCGGCGATGCTGGCGGGTTACGCCTTCGGCTAACCCACCTACGATTCTTTACTACGAGCAAGCGTAGGGTGGGCAAAGGCGCGCAGCGCCGTGCCCACGCGTGATGGTTTGCTTGTTGAGGCGCTCCGCGTGGGCTTCGCTGCGCTCAGCGCCACCCTACGAGGGACAACCACCCCCGGGCTACACCGCCGCGCTGACCACCACCTGCCCTGCCCGCGCGCTGTGCCGCGCATGCAGCCCGTAGGGCGGATTAGCGCAGCGTAATCCGCCAACTTGCCCACCGCAGTTCGGCCGAGGCGTCGCAATGTCAGGTTGCACCTTTCACTAACCCGCCTACCATCTGCGCAGTTGGTCGCTCGGAGGTTCAGAATGGGTCTTTGGTTCTTTCTCAGCGAATGGTTCGCAGATATTCCGACGCAAGGCGTGTTGTTCAAGCGCATCATGATCAACGTCGCCTGGGCGATCGGGCTACTCGTCGTTCTGATGATCATTGAGGCGCCTGCGCAGATCGCAGCTGCGGTGTTCTTCGGGGTATTAGTTGTGAACGGCGCGATGGCCTTCGTGTATCTCCAGCAGAGAGTCCGCCGTCGTTAGCAAGCGTAGGGTGGGCAAAGGCGCGCAGCGCCGGGCCCACGCGTGATGGCTTGCTTGTTAAGGCGCTCCGCGTGGGCTTCGCTGCGCTCAGCGCCACCCTACGAGGGACCACCACCCCGGGGACTAAACCGCCGCGCTGACCAGCACCCGCCCCGCCCGCGCGCGGTGCCGCGCATGCAGGGCGATGGCGGCGTGGATGCCGATTGCGATCGCCAGCGCGACGGTGTGCTGGAGTGCGGTGGCGGGGATGGTGAGCACGGCGAACAGGCCGAACGGGACAAACACCAGCGCGGCGCTGGCGAGGCCGGGGTTATAGCTACGGAGATGCGCCGCCATGCCGACATGGGTGAGGCCGTTGACCAGGATCAGATACGCGGCGGCGAGGCCCCAGCCGGGTTCGATGAAATACGTGGCGTACAGCGCCGCGAGGTTGATACCCCAGACGCCGGGCAGATTGATCAGCAGCACGTCGCCGGGCGTCAACGCTTCGACGCCGCCGAACACGACGCTGTTGACGTAGCGGCGGAAGCGATCGCCGAGATGCTCCTCGACCTGGTGCAGCATGTAGATCGGCGACGCCAGATAGATCAGCAGCAGCGCCCGGTCGCCGCCGGGCACGCCGAGCGGCAACAGCAGCAACAACGCCACGCCCATGCACAGCGCGGCCGCGACCCAATGGGCTTCGAGATACCTGATCATGCGCGCACCTGTTTGGCGGCTCCGTTCAGCAGCGTATGCCTGGGGGCTTAACGATTACCGAAGCGGCGGAATGCCGGGGCAGCCGGACGGCACGACCGGCTCGGCCCGTACCGTGCACTACTGGCGGCTCGATTGCAGTCGCGCTCCACGTGGGCTTCGCTGCGCTCAGCGCCACCCTCCGGGCTCCCACCTGCGGCCGATGCGCTGGCCGCGGAACTTCCCTCCCCGCCATCGTTTATCCCGGCACACCTCAACGAGAGACGGGACATGATGAAGTTTGTGATCGCTGCCGCCTGTGCGGTTCTGCTGTCGGGCGCCGCGATGGCGCAGTCGACGTCGACCAACCAGGGCGAGCAGGTCAATCCGGGCACCAACCCGGCGGTCGGCAAGGACTCGACCTTCGGCATGAACAACATGGGCGACCCGAACACCGGCAAGGGCCTGCGCGGCGGCAAGACCTCGGACACGCACGAGTGGCTGCAGAAGAAGGAAGAGCAGAACCTGCGCGATGCCAAGGAACGGCAGAGCGACACGAAGTGATCGCGTGATGATTCCGCAGCGTGGGCAAAGGCGCGCAGCGCCGTGCCCACGCGCGGCGCGCGAGACACGTCGCGCGGCGTGTGGAGGGGCGTGGGCACGCTTCGCTTTGCCCACCCTACGGCTACAACCCCACGGCACACTCGACCGCTACCCATCTTGCACTGCCGCGCCGAACCCGCGATGATCGCCCTCAACCAGAAGCTTTGGGGGAAACCAGACGATGCAGTATGATGACGTTGTTCTCGGCCGGCGCAGCATCCGCGGCTACAAGCCAGATCCGGTGCCGCGCGCGTTGATCGAAGAGATCCTCACGCTGGCGATGCGCTCGCCCTCCTCGATGAACAGCCAGCCGTGGAATTTCCACGTCATCACCGGCGAGCCGCTCGACCGCATCCGCGCCGGCAACACCGAGCGCAACCTCGCCGGCATCCCGCACAGCCGTGAATTCCGCATCGGCCAGCCTTTCGCCGGCGTGCATCGCGACCGCCAGGTGTTCGTCGCCAAGCAGTTGTTCGGCGCGATGGGCATCGCGCGTGACGACAAGCCGATGCGGCAGGACTGGGTGATGCGCGGCTTCCGCCAGTTCGACGCGCCGGTCTGCGTCATCGTCACCTACGACCGCGTGCTCGACGGCAGCGACGACACGCCGTTTGATTGCGGCGCGGTCACGAACGCGCTGGTGAACGCCGCGTGGTCGCGCGGGCTCGGCTGCGTCATCAACAGCCAGGGCATCATGCAGTCGCCGGTGGTGCGCGAACACGCCGGCATTCCCGACGATCAGGTGATCATGAAGGCAATCGCGCTCGGCTGGCCGGACGACGACTTCCCCGCCAACGCGGTGGTGTCGGAGCGCAAGGCGGTCAGCGAAGCAACCCGGTTCGTCGGCTTCGACGATGTGCCGGCGTCGCGGGCCAAGCAATCGGCTTAGGCTCATTGTAGCCCGGATGCAGCGAAGCGAAATCCGGGAGTCCCGGCCTCGCCTCGTCCCGCATTCCGCTGCGCTGCATGCGGGCTACACGCTGCCCCATCAACCACCGTCATTCCGGGGCGACGGTCGCGCATCGCGCGGCCGTCGAACCCGGACTCTCGAGATTCCGGGGGGGGGGGGGGGGGGGGCGGGCGCCCCCCCCCCCCCCCCCCCCCCCAAAAACCCCCCCCCCC
>NZ_JAJNAL010000076.1 GCF_022271405.1 Rhodopseudomonas infernalis
CCCCGCGGGGGGGGGGGGGCGCCCGCCCCCCCCGCCCGCGGGGGGCGCCCCCGCGAAGAGTTCATCCGCTGTGCCCGCGGCTCACCCCACCCCGGCGTGTACCGCGCTTCGCGCGCCACACGCCGACCCTCCCCCTCAAGGGGAGGGTGAAGAGAGCTCTGAGCCGCAGCGCATCGCCATCACCATCAAGGTCGATTAAACTTCACGCCCCACTTCGAGTCGCCTGATGCCCGTTCGCCAACTCCCCGAAACCATCGTCAACCGCATCGCCGCCGGCGAGGTGGTGGAGCGGCCGGCGAGTGTGGTGAAGGAACTGGTCGAGAACGCGATCGATGCCGGTGCCAGCCGGATCGACATCTTCAGCGACGGCGGCGGGCGGCGGAAGATCGTGATCGCCGACGACGGCTCGGGCATGACCGCGGTCGATCTCGCGCTGGCGGTCGATCGCCATGCGACGTCGAAGCTCGACGACGAGGACCTGTTGCAGATCCGCACGCTCGGGTTTCGCGGCGAGGCGCTGCCGTCGATCGGTGCGGTGGCGCGGCTGTCGATCACCACGCGGCACGCGGCCGAGCCGCACGCCTGGGCGCTGCGGGTCGAGGGCGGCGACAAGAGCCCGATTGCGCCGGCGGCGCTGTCGCAGGGCACGCGGGTCGAAGTCGCCGATCTGTTCTTCGCCACGCCGGCCCGGCTGAAGTTTCTCAAGACCGATCGCACCGAGGCCGAAGCGATCCGCGAAGTGGTGCGCCGCCTTGCGATGGCGCGCCCCGACATCGCTTTCACGCTGGCGGGCGAGGAGCGAGCGCCGGTGACCTGGGCGGCGGCGCTGCCCGGCGCGCCGGGCCAGCTGATCCGGCTCGGTGATATCCTCGGCGCCGACTTCCGTGCCAACGCGATCGAAGTCCGCGCCGAGCGTGAAGGCGTTGTCGTCGAGGGGTTTGCCGCGTCGCCGTCGCTGACCAAAGCCAATGCGCTCGGGCAGTATCTGTTCGTCAACGGCCGGCCGGTACGCGACAAGCTGATCCTCGGGGCGGTGCGCGGCGCCTATGCCGATTACTTGCCGCGCGATCGCCATCCGGTGCTGGCGCTGTTCGTGACGCTGGATTCGCGCGAGGTCGATGCCAATGTGCATCCCGCCAAGACCGAAGTGCGCTTCCGCAATGCGGGCCTGGTCCGCGCGCTAATCGTGCATGCGCTCAAGGAGGGACTTGCGCGCGAGGGCCGGCGCACCGCCGCCAACAGCGCCAGCAGTGTGATCTCGACGTTCCGCCCGGGGGCGGCGCCGCCGGCGAATTGGGACTGGCGTAGTTCGCCGTCCTATCCGGTCGGCGGCGGCGCCGGCTTCGCAGCGCCGTCCTTCGCCGAGCGCACGCAGGCGACGTTCGATGTCGGCGCGCCGAGCGCCGACATTCGTTCGCACGAAATCGCGCCGGATCTGCTCGACCGTCCGCTCGGCGCGGCGCGGACGCAGATCCACGAAACCTACATCGTGTCGCAGACCCGCGGCGGACTGATCGTGGTGGATCAGCACGCCGCGCATGAGCGTATCGTCTACGAGCGATTGAAGGCATCGCTCGACGCCAATGGCGTGCAGCGGCAGATTTTGCTGATCCCCGATATCGTCGAGATGGACGAGGCGACGGTGGAACGTCTCGTCGCGCGCGCCGACGAACTGGCGAAGTTCGGCCTGGTGATCGAGAGCTTCGGCCCCGGAGCTGTGGCGGTGCGCGAGACGCCGTCGCTGCTCGGCAAGACCGATGCGTCGTCGCTGCTCCGCGATCTCGCCGAACACATGGCCGAATGGGACGAAGCGCTGCCGCTGGAGCGCCGCCTGATGCACGTCGCGGCGACGATGGCCTGCCACGGCTCGGTGCGGGCAGGGCGCGTGCTCAAGCCCGAAGAGATGAACGCGCTGCTGCGCGAAATGGAATCGACGCCGAACTCCGGCCAATGCAACCACGGCCGCCCGACCTATGTCGAACTGACGCTGACCGATATCGAGAAGCTGTTCGGGCGGAGATAGTTGCCGTGCGCGTGGAGCGCATTGCTTCAGCCCCAGGCACCGCGCGCTCCCTCTCCCGCTTGCGGGAGAGGGCTGGGGTGAGGGCGCCCCAGGCAGTGAGTCAGCTCATCGCGGAGGCGAGATTCCGGGTTCGCTCACTGCGTGAGCGCCCCGGAATGACTCGCGGAGGGGCCGTCGTTCAGAACACCTTCCGAACCCACCCGTGCGTATCCGGCGCGCGGCCGTATTGGATGTCGACGAGCTGCTTTCGCAGGCCCATCGCGACCTCGCCGGCGACGCCGCCGCTGATGGTGAAGTCGCCGCTCGCCGAACGCACCGTGCCGATCGGCGAGATCACCGCGGCGGTGCCGCAGGCGAAGGCTTCCTTGAGCTTGCCGCTGGCGGCGTCGGCGCGCCATTGCTCGATGGTGTAGGCCTCTTCGCGCACCGTGCGGCCGGCCTCGCGCGCCAGCGCGATGATCGAGTCGCGGGTGATGCCGGGCAGGATGGTGCCGAGCGGCGGCGTCGACAGCGAGCCGTCGTCGAACACGAAGAACACGTTCATGCCGCCGAGCTCTTCGACGTAACGGCGCTCGATCGCGTCGAGGAACACCACCTGGTCGCAGCCGTGCTCGATCGCTTCGGCCTGCGCGCGCAGCGACGCCGCGTAGTTGCCGCCGCATTTGACGCTGCCGGTGCCCCCGATCGCGGCCCGCGTGTACTGCTCGGACACCCAGATCGACACCGGGGCCGGGCCGCCCTTGAAGTACGAGCCGACCGGAGAGGCGATCACCGCGAAGATGTATTCGGCCGACGGCTTGACGCCGAGGAAGATCTCGCTGGCGATCATGAACGGCCGCAGGTAAAGGCTGCCTTCGCCGCCGGGGATCCAGTCGCGATCGATGCGCACGACCTGCTCGATCGCCTCGATGAAGATGTCTTCGGGCAACTGCGCCATCGCCATGCGATCGGCGCTATCGCGGAAGCGCCGCGCATTGGCGTCCGGCCGGAACAGGTTCACGCCGCCGTCGGCGCGCTTATAGGCCTTGAGCCCCTCGAAGATTTCCTGCGCGTAGTGCAGCACGGCGGTGGCCGGATCGAGCGGGAAGTTGCCGCGGGATTCGACCTTGGCGCTGTGCCAGCCCTTGCCGTGCTCATAGCGCACGATCGCCATGTGATCGGTGAACACCCGGCCGAAGCCCGGGTCTTTCAACTTGTCGGTGCGGTTTTGCAGCTCCGTCGGCTTCGCCGTGGGCTGGATGTCGAAGTTCAGCCAGACCGAGCCGTCGACCTTCTTGTCGAACGAGATTCCCATGGACCTGTCTCCTGGATCGGCGCGCCTGCAGGTGGCCGTGTTGTGCGAGCCCGGCATTCGCCGGCCGCGCTGGGTGATCGGCTCCCGGCGGGGCCGGGAGACATGCTTTGGCGGAATCCTTGAACTCCGCTATGTTTCTGCCGAGCCGTCCGACATTCGCATGCACGCCGTCCCGCCGCATCTGGTTATCGGGTGGCGCGGTGAGGGGTCGCAAGCGGAATAGTCGAATATTTCGTCTTGGTCGGCGGTTTTGTAACATAAAAACCAGATATGTCAACATGACTGACATAAATTTCAAAGGTTCGGAAAGCGAAGATGATCGCGTGCCCGCAGCGGTCGCGCGTCCGGCACCCGACGAGGTATCCACGGCCGTACCGCGCTGGGACATTATCGAGCTGCTGTTCTTCGCCTATCGGGACTTCGTCGGGGATGCCGACCATGTGCTGGAGGCGTTCGGCTTCGGCCGCGCCCACCACCGGGTGGTGCATTTCGTCTGTCGTTATCCGGGGCTCACCGTCGCCGATCTGCTCGACGTGCTGCGCATCACCAAGCAGTCGCTCGGGCGGGTGCTGAAACAACTGCTCGACGAGGGCTATATCGTCCAGAAGGCCGGCGACAGTGACCGCCGCCAACGCCTTCTTTTCGCCACCCCCAAGGGCGAGGCGCTGGTGGTGAAGCTCGCCGGGCTGCAGACCGACCGCATCGCCGACGCGCTGCGCGGCCTGGGCTCGGGCGAAGTGGAAGCGGTGAGCAAATTCCTGCGTGCCATGATCGACCGCGATGATCCGGACAAGGTGCTCCAGACCATCCTGCAGTCGAAGGCTGGCGCCAGCACAAAGGACGTCACGTGATTCAGCTCGCCGCATTGGCCAAGAAGCCGGTCCGCCCCGCCGACGATGCGCCGCATCTGCTGCTGGTGGACGACGACCGCCGCATCAGGGATCTGCTGTCGCGCTTCCTTGCCGGCGAAGGCTATCGGGTCACCACGGCGCAGAGCGTGCCGGATGCCCGCGCCAAGCTCGCCGGGCTGGATTTCGATCTACTGATCCTCGACGTGATGATGCCGGGTGAGACCGGTTTCGATCTGGCACGCTCGATTCGTGTGACGTCCGACGTGCCGATCGTGATGCTGACGGCACGGCACGAGGCCGAGGCGCGGATCGAAGGCCTGCAACTGGGCGCCGACGACTATGTGGCCAAGCCGTTCGAGCCGCGCGAACTGCTGCTGCGAATCTGCAACATCCTCAAGCGCACTTCGCCGGCGCCGGCCAGCAAGGCCGAGACCATCGCGTTCGGGCCTTACGTGTTTCACATCGATCGGGGCGAGTTGCGCCAGGGCGACGAGATCGTGCATCTCACCGACCGCGAGCGCGACATGCTGCGCGTGCTGGCCGCGGCGCCCGGCGAGACGGTGCCGCGCGGCGAACTGACCGGTGGCGGCGCCAATGCCAACGAGCGCGCGGTCGACGTGCAGATCAACCGGCTACGCCGCAAGATCGAGCGCGATCCGGCCAATCCGTTGTTCCTGCAAGCCGTCCGCGGCATCGGCTATCGCCTGGTGGCGGCGCCGTAGGGGCTGATTAGTTCGTGATGAGCAGAGCTTCGCCCCAGGCACTGCGTAACCTCTCCCCGCTCTGCGCGGGGAGAGGTCGGCGCGCTTTTGCGCGCCGGGTGAGGGGCCTGGCACGGCCTATGTCAGCAGCGCCGGCATTCGCGGAGAGGCCGTTGCCCCTCACCCCAACCCTCTCCCCGCAAGAGCGGGGCGAGGGAGCGCGCGCTGGGCGGGGCGGGAGCCGTGCTCTTGCACGAAAACTCTCCGCGCGAGCGTCCTCATGAGCACGATCGACACCGGGCTCACGCTGATCCGCTCCGCGTCGCGGCGGGTGTCGGCGGCGAATGGCTGGATGGGCCAGCGCTTCAACGACTTCATGCCGAAGGGGCTGTATGCCCGCGCGCTGCTGATCATCATCGTGCCGATGGTGCTGCTGCAATCGGTGATCGCCTTCGTGTTCATGGAGCGGCACTGGAACACGGTGACGCAGCGGCTCTCGGCGGCGGTGGTGCAGGACATCGCGGCGCTGATCGACGTCTACAAGAGCTATCCGCAGGACAAGGACAGCGCGGCGCTGCGCCGGATCGCGCAGACGCGGCTCGGCCTCGTGGTCGACTTCCTCGGCCCCGGCGAGATGCCGCCGCCTGGACCGAAACCGTTCTTCTCGCTGCTCGACCAGTCGATCTCTAAGCAGATCAGCCGTCAGATCGCGCGGCCGTTCTGGATCGACACGGTCGGCCGCTCCAACCTGGTCGAGATCCGCATCCAGCTCGACGACGCGGTGATGCGGGTGTTCGCACTGCGCAGCGCCGCCTATGCGTCGAACTCCGAGATCTTCCTGTTCTGGATGGTCGGCACCTCGACGGTGCTGCTGATCGTCGCTGTGCTGTTCTTGCGCAATCAGATCCGGCCGATCCTGCGGCTTGCCGACGCGGCCGAAAGTTTCGGCAAGGGCCGCGACGCACCGAACTTCAAGCCGCGCGGCGCCCGCGAGGTGCGGCGTGCCGCCTACGCGTTCATCGAAATGAAGAGCCGCGTCGAGCGCTCGATCGAGCAGCGCACCGCGATGCTGGCGGGCGTGTCGCACGACCTGCGCACCATCCTGACGCGCTTCAAGCTCGAGCTCGAACTGATTGGCGACGCGCCTGAAACCGAGGGCATGCGCAAGGACGTCGACGAGATGGCGGCGATGCTCGAGGCTTATCTGGCGTTCGCGCGCGGCGACTCGGGCGAGCAGGCGCAGCCGACCGACATGGCGGCGGCGCTCGAGGAATTGCGCAGCGACGCCGAGCGCCATGGCCACACCGCGACGGTGTCGTTCAGCGGCCAGCCGGTGGTGACGGTGAAGCCCGCGGCGTTCAAGCGCTGCCTCGCCAACCTGGTGTCGAACGCCGCGCGTCACGCGGACAGCATCGCGATCACCGGCCAACGCGATCATCGCTATCTCACCGTGATGATCGACGACGACGGCCCCGGCATTCCGGCCGCGATGCGCGAGGAAGTATTCAAGCCGTTCCTGCGGCTCGACGACGCCCGCAACCAGGACGAAGGCGGCACCGGCCTCGGCCTCGCCATCGCCCGCGACATCGCCCGCTCCCACGGCGGCGACATCACCCTGGGCGACAGCCCGATGGGCGGACTACGCGCGACCGTGCGGGTGCCGGTGTAGAACGTTGACGGGCGCGCGTCGTGCGGCCGTGTCGTTCGAAGCGCTGCCACGTCCTCAGTCGTCATCACCCGGTCGAGCCGGGCGATGACGGTGGTGCGTGGCGCGAGGCCGCGCTTACTTCGCCAATTCCCGCGACCTTTTCGCCGCGGCGGCTACGGCCTTGGTCAGCAGCGGGCGGAAGCCGTCGCCCGCCATCAGCACCTCGAGTGCGGCGGCGGTGGTGCCGCCGGGGGAGGTGACGTTCTTGCGCAGGGTCGCGGCATCCAGATCCGAGCGATGCAGCAGTTCGCCGGAGCCGGCGACGGTGGCGCGGGCGAGGGTCGTCGCCAGCGCTTCTGGCAGCCCGGCTTCGACGCCGGCGCGCGCGAGTTCTTCGGCGAGCAGAAACACATAGGCCGGGCCCGAGCCCGACACCGCGGTGACCGCGTCGATCAGCGCTTCGTCGTCGACCCATTCGACGCTGCCGGTAGCGCGCAGCAGCGCATCGGCGGTGGCGCGCTGCACGGAAGTGACGTCATCGGCTGCGACCGCCACCGTGATGCCGCGGCCGATCGCGGCCGGCGTGTTCGGCATCGCGCGGACGACATGGCCGCCGACCTTGGCCGCAAGTGTTTTGATCGGCATACCGGCCATCACCGACACCACCAGCGTCGACGGGCCGACATAGGCACGCAGCGCCTCGGCGGCGCCCGCGAAGGTCTGCGGCTTGACGGCGATCAGCATCGTCGACACGGCGCCGACATCGGCGGCGGCGGCGTTGAGGCGGACACCGCGCGCGGTCAGCGCCTTGATCTCGTCGGAGGGCTGCGGATCGACCACGACGACGTCGCCGGCATCGAGTCCCTGCGCCAGCCAGCCGGTCAGCATCGCGCCGCCCATCTTGCCGGCGCCCGCGAGCACCACATTGCCGGCGAGCTGAGCGAGCGGCCGCACTGGTTTGGTCGTCATGGAAAATCCCACCGTATTGAGCATCGTCGGCGACACTATCACCGATCGTCATCGCCGGGCTTGACCCGGCGATCCATCAATCTAATCCAAGATGATTTGCAGGACGATGGATGTCCGGGTCAAGCCCGGCCATGACGGCCTTTAAATGATGCCGAGACACACTCCGCACGGTAAAACCGAAGATCTATGCCTCGCCTTCGGTGTCGAACATTGCGGCGCTCATCGCTTCCGCCGCGGTCTTGCCGGCCCAGACGGTGAACTGGATCGCCGGATAGTAGCGCTCGCAGGCGCTGATCGAGCTGATCAGCATCGTCTCGCACTGCGCATTGGTGGCCGACAATCCGCCCGGCAGGATCAGCGCCTGGCGGTACATGATCGTGCCGGTATGGGTCCAGATATCGAAGTGACCGACCCAGAGCTGCTCGTTGACCGCTGCGATCAGTCGCTGCGTTTCGCCGCGCCGCGCCGCCGGCACTTTCATGTCGAACGCGCAGGCCAGATGCAGCGCCTCGATCTCGGCCATCCAGGTGAAGGACAGCGTGTAGTCGGTCCACTGCCCCTTCGCCGCGATGGTGATTTCGTCTTCGCCGGAGCGCTCGAACACCAGATCGTTCGAAGCGGCAATGTCCTCGACCGCCGCAAGCGGATTGGATGTGGTGGAATCGAAGATGCCTTCGAGCATGGCCATGCCGTCTCGACCTTCAGTTTGAATGTGCCTGATACGCATGTGGCAGGCCAGTACGCGCCTGTGCCCGGTGGATCGCTGCATCCTGCCCGATCCGGACGAACCGAGGTTGCAGAGATGAAATGATGTGATTTGCCGAATCCGTGCAATCCCGAGGCGAGTCCATCCACAGCCTAACGGCGGTCCGTCCACAGCTCGATCAGGATGCGGGAAGAACAAAACGGAATCGGATTCGCGTCTGCCGAGTCTGGCGGTTCGATTTCACCTGTCGCGAGTCGCCTCGGCCGTTAACCTTTGCTTCGATCTCGTGCGCTGGTAGCCTGAGCTTCGTTCCCAATTCCGAGGTAAGTGCCCGATGACCGAGACCGACTCCGCCGCAACGCCGCCGCCATCCGCGTACCCACGATTTGCGCGGCCGCAGCGCGTCGCCTTCGTGCAGTCGTCCTGGCATCACGACGTCGTGGCGGAGTGCTGGCAATCCTTCGCGCGCGAGATCGTGCTGCGCGGCGTCGCAGAGTCGCAGGTCGATTTGTTCGAGGTGCCCGGCTCGTTCGAAATTCCGCTCCACGTGCAAACGCTGGCCAAGACGCGCCGCTACACCGCGATCGTCGCGGCCGGTCTGGTGGTCGACGGCGGGCTGACCGGCTTCGTCGCCGAGACGGTGATCCGATCGCTGATGGAGGTGCAGCTGCGCACCGAAGTGCCGGTGTTCTCGGCGATCGCGACGCCGCAGACGCTCGACAGCGGCGACGATCAGATCGCGTTCTTCAAGCAGCATTTCGCCGCCAAGGGCGCCGAAGTCGCCCACGCCTGCGCCGACACGCTGCTCAGCCTCGAGCGCCTGCGCGGGCAGGTGGCGGCGGGGATCGTGTAGTTAGCCGCATTGGCGGGTGGAGCTTGTCGCCAACCTCTCGGTGGTCATTCCGGGGCGCGCCGCGGGGCTGCGCGAACCCGGAATCCAGAGGTTGTTGAATCGTTCCCGTCACCACGTCGGGATTCAGGGTTCGCGCGAAGACGCGCGCCCCGGAATGACGAATGAGAGGTGGGGAGCTAGTCGAACAGGCTCGACACCGACTCTTCGGACGCGGTGCGGTCGATGGCTTCGGCGATCAGGGAGGCGATCGGCAGGGTGCGGATGTTGTGCGCGTTGCGGACCGCTTCGGTCGGCTGGATGGAGTCGGTGATCACCAGCTCCTTCAGCTTCGAGCCGGTGATGCGGGCGCAGGCGCCGCCCGACAGCACGCCGTGGGTGATGTAGGCGTAGACTTCGGTCGCGCCGTTGGCGAGCAACGCTTCGGCGGCGTTCACCAGTGTGCCGCCGGAATCGACGATGTCGTCGAGCAGGATGCAGGTGTAGCCTTCGACTTCGCCGATCACGTTCATGACTTCGGACTCGCCGGCGCGTTCGCGGCGCTTGTCGATGATCGCCAGCGGGGTGTTGAGACGCTTGGCGAGGCCGCGGGCGCGCACCACACCGCCGACGTCCGGCGACACCACCATCGCCTTCGACAGGTCGAAGCGCTCCTTGATGTCGCGCACCATCACCGGCGAGGCGTAGAGGTTGTCGGTCGGGATGTCGAAGAAGCCCTGGATCTGCCCGGCGTGCAGGTCGAGCGTCATCACCCGGTCGACGCCGGCGTGCGTGATCAGGTTGGCGACCAGCTTGGCCGAAATCGGCGAGCGCGAGCCGACCTTGCGGTCCTGCCTGGCGTAGCCGAAATACGGAATCACCGCGGTGATGCGGCGCGCCGAGGCGCGGCGCAGCGCGTCGGTGATGATCAGCAGTTCCATCAGATGGTCGTTCGCCGGGAACGAGGTCGACTGGATGATGAAGACGTCCGAACCGCGGACGTTCTCCTGAATCTCGACGAAGATTTCGTTGTCGGCGAAGCGGCGGACGCTGGCCTTGGTCAGCGGCATCTTCAGCCAGTCGGCGATGTCGCGGGCCAGCGCCGGGTTGGAATTGCCGGCCACCAGTTTGACGGAGCCGTTCTTGCCCGACATCGACGCGTCTCCCCGCGTGGTGGATACTACGTTCAGCATATCGGTTGACTCACGAAAAACGGACGTCTTTGCGAGCGCAGGTGATATCAGCCGCCAGCGTGCGATGGCAACCCGTCGCAGGCGGTTTTCCGATGCGGATTCGACATAGGTCGTGTTTAGCGCGCTGCGAAGCTGAGTGAGCTTGCGGCTTCATCGGGTGGGACGGGCTCGGCGCTGGCGATCGCTGGTCCGGAAGTGGCCGGTGCAGTCGGCGCGGGAACGTCCGGCTGCGTCGGTAAGGTCCCGTTGACCAAACCGCTGACGCCGGTCAGCCCGGCTTGCGCAATCCGGCGCAGCACGGTGTCGTCTGCCTGGCCCCAGGCGTCGCGGCCGCCGGAGCGTCCGGTCGGCTCCTCGCCGGACAGCCGCAGCGTTCGCTGCTGGTTGCGATCGTAGACGTCCCAAACCCAGGCGATATTGGTGCGATTGCCGCGCACTTGTGCCGAGAGATAGCTGCGCACCCGATAGGCCGCGGAGCCTTCGCGCGACACCACGGCGACGCGGCGGAGCTTGGCTTCGCTGTCGAGCACCGACACCATGCGGTCGAAAACTTGCGGCGGCGGGCCGTCGATCGAGTCGAACGCGATGGTCGATCCGCCAGCGGAGGCCATCGGGCCGGCGCCGGGGCCGCCCTCGGTGACGCAGCCGGCCAATCCACCCATCAGTCCCAGCACCAGGACGGCGCGCTTCAGGCGCGAGGCGGGCTGTGGGAAGGGGCGATGGTTCATGCAGGGTCCCGTCGAACAGCGCGGCTGAGCAGCCGCCGGACGGACGAAGCGATATCGTTAAAATCCGTTAAGGTCTAGGGCAGCCAGGCTGCGGCGCTGTGTAGCGTCACCGGGATCTCACCCGCGTCGTGCGAAATTGACGAAAGATTTCAGTGAAGTGCGGCGACCGCCGCGCCGGCCCCTCCCCAGTCATTCCGGGTTTGGGCCCGGGGGGGGGGGGGGCCCCGGGAGAGGGGGGGGGGGGGGGAAGGGGGGGGGGGGGGGTTGGGGGGCGGGGGGTAACCC
>NZ_JAJNAL010000077.1 GCF_022271405.1 Rhodopseudomonas infernalis
GCCGATCCGGGTGCTCGGCCGACCCACCCCGCAAGGGGGAGGTGATCGCGAGGCCACTGCTGAGCAAGCCGTGGCCTATGGATCGCGTTGCTCGCGGCTGTGGAAGACGCGCAGCATCAAGACCCCATCGGCATCGAATGTGTAGCGCAGCACATAGACGGCGTTCAGCACCGGCAGAGTCAGCTCACGGTAGCCGCCGGGGCCGGGACGCCCGATCCGCGGATAGTCGGCAATCAGCCGCGCCCGCTTGACGATTTCGGGCGCGATACGATTTGCGATGGCGGGATGGTTGTCGTGAAGAAATTCGGCGAAGCGTTCGAGATCGGCGATGGCAGTGTCCGACCAGACGAGCTTCATGGCGGGCTCTATCCGTTTCTTGGAAACGGCTTGTAGTCAGGCGTGCCCCACGTGGCGAGCCAGCGTTCGACCTCATCCTGCGGGTAAGTCGCTTCCTCGCCGGATTTGATGGCGGCGACCTGCCGATCGAGCGCGGCGAGTTCTTCGGGGGAAATGTCGACGAGGGTGTCGGCAAGGGTCGTCAGGCTTGCGACCACTTCGGCGACGGAAACGCCCTGCGCATCGGCGCGTTCGCGCAGTCGGGTTGCGGTCGTCTCGTCGACCTCGATCAGGTGCCGGTTTGATGCCATGGGCTGTGCCTCGGCTTCCAGGCGTGGAAGGTGGGCACTGCGCAAGTGCGCCTTTGCCCACCCTACAATCTGTCTGTGGCCGCGTCGTCCTTCGAGACGCCCGGCTACGCCGGGCTCCTCAGGATGACGCGGGATCAGCGCTTAGTTATCCAAGAACGACCGCAGCTTCCGCGACCGTGACGGATGCTTCAGCTTGCGCAGGGCCTTGGCTTCGATCTGGCGGATGCGCTCGCGGGTCACCGAGAACTGCTGGCCGACTTCTTCCAGCGTGTGGTCGGTGTTCATGCCGATGCCGAAGCGCATGCGGAGTACGCGTTCTTCGCGCGGGGTGAGCGAGGCGAGCACGCGCGTGGTGGTTTCGCGCAGGTTCGACTGGATCGCTGCGTCGATCGGCAGCACCGCGTTCTTGTCCTCGATGAAGTCGCCGAGATGGCTGTCTTCCTCGTCGCCCACAGGCGTCTCGAGCGACAGCGGCTCCTTGGCGATCTTCAGGACCTTGCGGACCTTCTCGAGCGGCATGCCGAGCTTTTCGGCAAGCTCTTCGGGGGTCGGCTCGCGGCCGATCTCGTTGAGCATCTGCCGGCTCGTGCGCACGATCTTGTTGATCGTCTCGATCATGTGCACCGGGATGCGGATGGTGCGGGCCTGGTCGGCAATCGAGCGGGTGATCGCCTGCCGGATCCACCACGTCGCGTAGGTGGAGAACTTGTAGCCGCGGCGATACTCGAACTTATCGACCGCCTTCATCAGGCCAATGTTGCCCTCTTGAATGAGATCGAGGAACTGCAGGCCGCGGTTGGTGTACTTCTTGGCGATCGAGATGACGAGACGCAGGTTCGCCTCGACCATTTCCTTCTTGGCCTGACGGGCCTCGCGCTCGCCCTTCTGCACCGAGTGGACGATCTTGCGGAATTCGCCGATCTCCAGGCCCGTGAGCGCCGCCATCGACTGGATCTCCTGGCGCAGTTCCTTGATCCGGTCCTTCTCGAAGTGGACGAAGTTCTTCCAGCCCTTGGCGCTCAGTTTGGAGACGCGGTTGAGCCAGCGCGGATCGAGCTCCGAGCCCTGATAGTTGCGCAGGAAGTCCTCGCGCGCGACGCCGTGGCTGTCGCCGAGGCGCAGCAGGCGGCCTTCGAACGACACCAGCTTCTTGTTGATGTCGTAGAGCTGCTCGACCAGCGAATCGATACGGGCCTGGTTGAGCCGCAGCGACTTCACCTCGACGATGATTTCGTCCTTGAGCTTCTTGTACTTGCGCTCCTGGGACGGCGACAGCTGCTCGTTCTGCAGCTGGTTGGCGATGTCCTGCTCCTGCAGCTTGCGCAGCTTCTTGTAGTTGTCGGCGATCTTGTCGAAGGTCTCGACCACCTTCGGCTTGAGTTCGGCCTCGATGGCGGCGAGCGACATCTGGTTTTCGAACTCGTCGTCGTCCATGTCGCCTTCGGACGCGCCTTCGCCGCCTTCGCCGCCGGATTCAGCCGGCGCGGCGCCGCGCTGCTGCGCGGGCCGGAACGGAGTGGCGGCCGGGGGCGCCGCCGGCGGGGCGACGTGAGCGGGCGCGCCGCCTTCGCCTTCGGCGGTGGCTTCATCGCCGCCTTCGCCGGCCATCGCCGGGTTCATGTTGGCCTTGGCGTCGGGGCCGGCGTAGGTCGCTTCGAGATCGATGATGTCGCGAAGGAAGATCTTTCCTTCGTTGAGCTCGTCGCGCCAGATGATGATCGCCTGGAAGGTCAGCGGGCTTTCGCACAGCCCGGCGATCATCGCCTCGCGCCCGGCCTCGATCCGCTTGGCGATGGCGATTTCGCCTTCGCGCGACAACAGCTCGACGGTGCCCATCTCGCGCAGATACATGCGGACGGGATCGTCGGTGCGCTCGCCGGGTTCGGACTTCTTGGTCTCGGTGACGGCCTTCTGGGTGACCTCGACGAGGTCGTTATCCGGCTCCTCGTCAGCCTCGTCCTTGGTCTCTTCGTCCTCGCTGTCGCTGTCCTCGGCTTCGGACACGTTGATGCCCATATCCGAGAGCATCGACATGATGTCCTCGATCTGCTCGGGCGACGTGGTGTCGGACGGCAGCACTTCGTTGAGCTGATCGAAGGTCACGAAGCCGCGCTTCTTGGCCTGCTTGATCATCTTCTTGACGGCCGCATCCGACAGGTCGAGCAACGGCGAGGGAGCGTCGGCGGAGTCCTTCTCCGGCGCGTCGGCCTTGTCGTCCTTTTCCTTGTCCTTCAACTGAACCGTCTTTGCCTTGCTGGCCATTCACTGCTCCTGAACGCGCGCATGCCGGTCACGTCGCCGCGCCGTCATCAAATCTGCCTTGCCGGGTGAGACACGCAAAGGGCGGCGCTCGCCTACGCCACCCGACACGATCCCGTTTTGGATTCCCAAGAGTGCTGGATTCCCAAAGAGTGCTTGGTTTCCCAAATGGTCGCCCGAAGGCCTTCTACCGGAATGCCGTTAAGCCCTTACTAACCCTGTTTTTGCAGCCAAGGCGGGGGTTTGGCGAGTCTTTTCACGGATTCGCCGCGCGGCCCGCCCAAGGCCCACCTTATCCCGCCTCACACGCTCCGGTGGAAGCGTCCGGACGATTCGCCAAATCCTTCGATCAGCGCCTCAGTTCCGTCCACTTCCGAGAGCCGCGCCTTGACGTCCCGCAACCAGGCGACGTTGGCTTCGCTGCCGTCTTCACCCAAAGCCAGCTCGGCATCCTTCAATTCTCTAAGTAAGGAGTGCGATTGTCGATGCAAGGCAACGAGTTGCTGCCACGTCGAAAGAACATCCTCGCGCGCGGCGCCGGGCCCGGCGCCCCAGACCGCCTGGGTCGTGATCGCCCGCTCAAGCCGTTGCATCTGCTCGGTTAAACCGGCCTTGACCAGGTCGGCGCGGAGCTTGTCGGCCTGCCCGGTGTCGTCGGACGCCCGATGGTGCTCCTGGGCGAAGGCGGCGATGATGGCGGCGCGCAGCCGATGCGCCTCCGGATGAGCGAATTCCAGCGCCGCGACCTCCTCGAGGTGGTCCTCCAGCAGCCAGGGGTGGTTGAGCAGCGAAGTCAGGATCAGCGCCTCGCGGCGGGACATCGCGCTGCGCTGGCCGCGCATGATCGGGCTGGTGGCGAGCTGCGGGCTCATCATTTGGTACGGCCCGCGACCGAGCGCTGCCGTACCGGTCGGTGGGCCGCCGCGGAAGCCGGGCCGGCCGCCGCCCTGTGGATAATTGCCCCGCGGCTGAAATGGCCGCCCCGAATCACCTTGGCCACGGCCGCCTCCGCGATAGCCGCCGCCATAGCCACCTTGCGGCGCGAAGGCGGCGCGCAGCCGCTCGGCCCAGTCCTGGCGATAATAGCGCCGCACCACCTCGTCGCGGATGCCGTTCGCCAGCTCGTTGATGCGCGCCTCCAGCGCGGCGCGGCGCTCCGGCGTGGCGAAGCTGCCGCCCTCGGTTTCGCGCCGCCACAGCATGTCGCCCAGCGGCCGGGCGACGCCGAGCACCTCGTCGACCGCCAGCCGGCCGCCGGCGCGGGCGAGATCGTCGGGGTCCTGCCCCTCCGGCAGCAGCGCGAAACGCAGGCTCTTGCCGGGTGTCAGCTGCGGCAGCGCCAGATCGGCGGCCCGATATGCCGCCTTCTGGCCGGCGCGGTCGCCGTCGAAGCACAGGATCGGCTCGTCGGCCATCTTCCACAGCAGCGCCAACTGGTTCTCGGTCAGCGCGGTGCCGAGCGGCGCCACGGTGGCGGGGAAGCCGGCGGTGACCATGGCGATGACGTCGACATAGCCCTCGACCACGATGACGGAGGCCCCGTCATGGGCGGCCTTGCGGGCGGCGGCGAGGTTGTAGAGGTTGTCGCCCTTGTGAAACAGCGGCGTCTCGGGCGAATTCAGGTACTTGGCCGCGACGTCCTTCTCCAGCGCCCGGCCGCCGAACGCGATCACCCGGCCGCGGATGTCGGTGATCGGAAACATCACGCGGTCGCGGAACTTGTCGAACGGCACCGGGATGTCGTCGCCGGCCGACAGCAGTCCGGCCTCGACCATGTCCTCGACCGGGACGCCGTGCTTGCCGAGATGCTCCTTCAGGGCGAAGCGCTCCGGCGAGGCGTAGCCGATGCGGAACTTGACCTGGGTGGACGGCAGCATGCCGCGATCGGCGAGATAACCGCGGGCACGGGCGCCGGCGCGCGAGGCGAGATTGTCGGCGAAATACACCGCCGCCAGCTCCATCACGTCGTACAGCGACTTGCGCCGCTGCGCCTGCCGCGCCGCATCCGGCGTCGCCGCCGGCAGCGCCAGCCCGGCCATCGCGGCCAGCCGCTCCACCGCCTCGGGGAAATCGACGCCCTCGGTGAACATCACGAAGTCGAAGATCGAGCCGTTGCGGCCGGACGAGAAGTCGAACCACGCCTGCTTCTCGTCATTGACGAAGAACGACGGCGTCTTCTCCTGCTGGAACGGCGACAGCCCCTTCCACTCCCGCCCCGCCTTCTTCAACTTCACGCGCTTGCCGACGACATCCGACACCGGAAGCCGGGCTTTCAGCTCATCGAGAAATTGCGGCGTGAAGCGCATGAATAACCTTGGCTGACGCGGCTGACACCGCCACCGCGTTTCTGGGCGCTACAGATGAAAGGATCAAAGGGGTTATACCGGACAAAGCGTCGTCCGGTGAAGCTTTGCGATCCTCTAGGCAGTTTCCACAAGGCGCCTCGCCAAGAACACCGTCATTCCGGGGCGCTCGCGCAGCGAGCGAACCCGGAATCTCGACAATGTTGGGCACGTCTATGCCAGCCTCACCTCGCGAGCTCACCACTCGCGTCGCCCTCACCCCAGCCCTCTCCCGCAAGCGGGAGAGGGAGCGCGCTGTGAACCGGGGCTGGCTGATCACTTTTGTCCACGTTCCTTCGCATCTGCAGTAGATTTGATCTGGCTCATTGTTGCAGTGCGACAGCCGGCGCTCACTGCCGCACCCTGCTGATGCGGGGGGTCGGGGAGAACGGTTCACCAAGGTCGAGGGCTTCCCGCGCCGGTCCTGTGGATTGGCGCCAACTCATCTGGAGCCAGAACCATGGCAACTTGTACCCGATGCAATCTGGAAATGACCTCGCTCGGCGCCGAGACGGTCGACGGGGTCTATGCGATCCACTCGTGGAAGTGCGAGGACTGCGGCGATGCGCTGTCGATCGCCACGGCCGCGGTCGATGCCTACGACTTTCCGAGCTTCTGCCTGACCGAGCCAGTGCAGCCGGACTGGCTGATGCTGCTGCCGCTGGCCGCCAACGCCCACGTCGAGCTGCACCTCAACCGCTAGCGGCCACGACGTCGGCGAACCGTCCCGATGCGATGTGGCGAAGCTGCGTGACGTCCAGATTATAGATGTAGACGAACGCTTCGAGCTCGCCCGGTTCGCCCTCGCCGCAGGCGGCGAGCGTGACGCGGGCGACCTCGCGGCGATACTGCGCCGGCTGGTCGCGGCCGTCGCCGCACCCCTCGTAATCGTCGAGCTGCACCAGCAGCTCGGCCGGCCGGTGCAGCCGGAACACATCGCCGAACACAAGGTCGGAGGCGGCGGTCGCGGCGATCAGGCCCGGATAGTGCCGCACCTGATACAGCCGCCCCGGCATCGTCGCGGCGCCGAGATAGTCGGCATTGTCCGACAGCAGCCGCGCCATCGGGTGATCGTAGCCGCGCATCAGCGTGCCGTAGACGAACAGGCGATCGAGCATCGGATCTCCGCAAATCACATTGTCGCGGCTAGGCCGGCACCGCGACGGGGCGATTGTGAGCGACATCGTCGGCCGACGCCACCTTGATGCGCACGTCCATCCGCAGGAATTCGTCGGCGCCACCCACATAGCTGCCGTGCAGCGGGATCGCCTGAGACGGATCGCGCGCCACCGCAACGCGGATCAGATCGCGGCTGCCGATGATGCCGTTGGTCGGATCGAATTCGATCCAGCCGGCGCTCGGCAAATATACCTGCACCCACGCATGGGTCGAACCGCCGCCGACATGGCCGCCGTCTCCGCGGTCGTGCACGAACAGATAGCCGGAGACGAACCGCGCCGCGATGCCGAGCCGGCGCAGCGCCTCGATCATCAGCAGCGCGAAATCGCGGCAGGTGCCGCAGCCGGTCTGCAGCGTGTCGAGCGGATGCTGGGTGCCCTGGGCGTGGCGCCTGCGATAGCGGAAGCCGTCGCGGATGCCGTGGGTCATCCGGCTCAGCATGTCGAAGGTCGGGGTCGAGGCGCCGGCGTCCAGAAATCCGCGCGCCCAGACCGACAGTTCGCCGTCCGGATCGCCGTATTGCGGGCGGATGAACGGTTCGAGATCCGGATACTCGTCTTCCTCGTAAAAGAACGGGTAGAAGAATGCCCGATCAGCCGGCGTCAGCGCGAATTCTTCGCTCGGATGATGCTCGACCATGGCGGTGGATTCGAAGCTCAGCCGCGTGGCGCGCTGGTCGAAGGTTGCGATCGCCACGCTGTTGCCGAAGACGTCGTGAATCCAGCGCAGCGACGCCGGCTGCGGCGTGATCACCAGCGAGCCTTCCAGCATCCGCAGGTCATGGCCGTCGCGCGGCCGCAGCATCACGCGGTGCTCGCCGAACGCGACCGGATGGGCGTAGTGATACTCGGTGTGGTGGGTGATGGTGAGGAGTTGCATCAAGGATACATAGACTTTGCGGCGATGAGAAGATACCAGCGTTGTCCGAGGGCGGATGGCTGATTTGACAGGCACTTCAAGATGAACGGCGCACGCCAGGTGGCACTACGCCTCGAGCCCGGACAGGTTCCGGTGATCGAGCGGAATCTCGACGGACAATCGCCTTTTCTGCTGGTCTGCGACCATTATGGCCGCCAAATCCCGCCGCAGCTCGGCGATCTCGGCCTGCCGGCCGACGAGCTCACCCGCCACATCGCCTGGGATATCGGCATCGCCGGCGTCGCCGAGCGGCTGTCGGACCAGCTCGGCGCGCATCTGATCGCGCAGCGCTATTCGCGGCTGGTGATCGACTGCAACCGGCCGCCGAGCGCCGAGAGTTCGATCCCGCTGGTGAGCGAGAACACCACCGTTCCGGGCAATGACGGGCTGACCCACGAGCAGGCCGAGGAGCGTCGCCGGCTGATCTTCGATCCCTATCACGCGCGGATCGACGCGACGATCAGCGCGCGGCTTGCGGCCGGCCGGCCGACCGTGCTGCTGTCGGTGCACTCGTTCACGCCGGTGTATCACGGCATGACGCGGCCCTGGCATATCGGCACGCTGTATCACCGCGATACCGTGCTGCCGCCGCTGCTGCTCGCCGAACTGCGCCGCGAGGAGGGTCTGGTGGTCGGCGACAACCAGCCCTACGCGGTCGCCGACGGCACCGACTACTCGATCCCGGTGCACGGCGAAGCCCGCGGCCTGATCAACTCCGGCATCGAGATCCGCCAGGACCAGATCGCCGACGAACCCGGACAGGCCGAATGGGCCGACCGGCTGGCGCGCGTGCTGACGGCGATCGAGCCGGCGCTGCGCGAGAAGACGGCAGCGGGTTAGACGCCCGCCTCCCCCACGACCTCTGCGTCATTGCGAGCACCCAGATCGGCACTTCGCGTCGTCCGGGCACAGGCTTCGCGAAGCAATCCAGCTTCGTGCACCGGGCTGGATTGCTTCGTCGCTACGCTCCTCGCAATGACGGAGAAGGAGAACGCGTAGGATGGGTTAGGCGCCCTTGCGCCGTAACCCATCATCTTCGTCGCGACACCGCGTGGTGGGTTACGCGCTTCGCGCTAACCCGCCCTACGAACGGCGTCCGCGCTTACTTCGCGCGGCTCAGCGCCAGCCAAATACCACCGCCGATCATGAAGCTGCCGGAGATGCGCGACAGCAGACGCGTGCGGCGGGCGGAGAACATCGTGCGGGCGCGGCCGGCGAGCAACGCGTAGATCGCGTCGGTCATGGCCACAATCACCATGAAGGTGACGCCGAGCAGCGCCACCTGCGGGACGTGATCGCGCTGCATGTCGACGAATTGCGGGATGAAGGCGCCGAAGAACACCAGCACTTTCGGATTGGCGAGCAGTACCAAGAGCCCCTGCAGGAAGAATCCGCCGCGCGGCGTGCGCGGCGCCGCGTCGGTGGCGACGCCCTCGACCGGGTTGCGGATCAGGCCGATGCCGAGCCAGACCAGATAGGCGGCGCCGACCAGCCGCACCCAATCGAACCAGTAGCCCATGGTCGCCATCAGCGTGGTGAGCCCCGCCGCGACCAGCGCGATGACGAGACCGAGCCCAAGCTGCGCGCCCGCGATGTTCAGCAACGCCGCGCGGGTGCCGTGGCGCAGGCCGTTGGCGATCACCAGCGTCACCACCGGCCCGGGCAGCAGCGTCAGCGCGACGCAGGCGGCCACATAAGTGAGATACAGTTCGAGCGACATCGGGCAGTCCCATTCGGCAATCGTGAGTCTCGCGTCACGATAGCAGCCAAGGACCGATGGAGCGAGACGGCGTGCAGCCGCGCCCGCTCAACCACGCGATGCGACCGGCGGCAGTTGCAGGACGTTGTCGGCGGACCCGCTCGCCGGCAGTTCGGCCGCGACCGGGGCGACGATCTTGCGATACAGATGCCAGGTGGCGTGGCCGAGGATCGGCAGCGTCACCACCAGGCCGAGGAAATACGGCAGCGCCGACAGCGCCAGCAGCAGCACGATCGCCGCCGCCCAGCCGATCATCGGCAGCGGGCTCGTCACCACCGCGCGGACGCTGGTGATCATCGCGGTGACGAAATCGACGTCGCGGTCGAGCAGCAGCGGAAACGACACCACCGTCAGCGAGAACAGCACCAGCGCCAGCGCCGCCCCGATGCAATTGCCGACCGCGAGAAACACCAGCCCCTCGTTGGTGGTCAGCACCGCCGAGATGAATTCGTTCAGGCTGCCGAACGAGGCGCCGATGCCGAGGAACAGCGCGATCAGCAGGCGGATCTGATACATCCAGATCACGAACAGGAACAGCGTCACGAACGCCATCCAGCCGAGCTCGCTGCGGCTGCGCATCAGCCCGATCATCTGCCGCAGCGAGGGCCTGCGCCCGCCCTCGCGCTGGCGGCTGACTTCGTACAGGCCGAGCGCGACGAACGGCCCGAGCAGCGCGAAGCCGGCGGCGAGCGGATACGCCAGATAGACCATATGCAGCGCGGTGAGGCAGGCCAGGATGAGCATCCCGCCGGCAGCGTAGAACACCCCGAAGGCGAGGCCGTACAACGGCGCCGCCTGGAAATCCCGCAGCCCCTGTCCGAACGCCTCCGCAATATCGCCGACGCTGACGCGCCGCACGACGGGATCAACCTTCCCGGAGATCGACATGGTCGCTCCTCCCTGTGGGTGATCGGCTCATCTTGTTAGTTGGCGGAATTAGGCGCCGGGTTTCGGCTGGCGTCAATCGGAATTGAGAGCGAGGCGATGAGCGCTGCGGCGCACAACAGCGATGACTCCGAGGAACCGCATCAGAGCAGACTCACTGTCTGGGGCGCCCTCACCCCAACCCTCTCCCGCAAGCA
>NZ_JAJNAL010000078.1 GCF_022271405.1 Rhodopseudomonas infernalis
CCCCCCCCCCCCCCCCCCCCCGGGGGGGGGGGGTGCCAAGCAGCGAGGCTCTGGGATACTGGGTCCTCCGCATTCGCGGAGGATGACGGTTTGTTGTGGGGCCAGCGCGGGTGCCCCATCCTCTCCCATTATCGCCCGCGCAAGCGGGCGACCCAGTATCGCAGAGCGTCGCGGTGAACCACCGTCCTCTCTGAGTCATACCGGTGCGCGTAGCGCAGCTGCGCGAACGCGGAATCTCGGATTGTTGAGCACCGTGCTTCACCACGCCCGGAACGACCCCGGGGAGGGGGGACGCGGCTCTGAAGCTCAGTGTCCGAGCGGCGCCGTCGCGTGGTCGAGCCAGAGTTGCGTCGGGCCGTCGAGATGGGGGCGGACTTCGGTGCGGACGCGGGCGTGGTAGGCGTTGAGCCAGGCGAGTTCTTTCCGGCTGAGCATGTCGAGGTCTATCAGCCGGCGGTCGATCGGCGCCAGCGTCAGGGTCTCGAACGCGTTCATCGGCTTCTCGGCGCCTTCGACCTGCTTCTCAACGACCAGCTCGAGGTTCTCGATGCGGATGCCGAAGGCGTCGGTCTTGTAGTAGCCGGGCTCGTTAGACAGGATCATGCCGCGCGTCAGCGGCGTGGTGCCGAGCTTGGAGATCCGCGCCGGGCCTTCGTGCACCGACAGATAGCTGCCGACGCCGTGGCCGGTGCCGTGCTCGAAGTCGATCCCGGCCTGCCACAGGAACTGCCGCGCCAGCGTGTCGAGCTGCGCGCCGGTGGTGCCGTCGGGGAAGACGGCGCGGGCGATCGCGATGTGGCCGCGCAGCACGCGGGTGAAGCGGTCGCGCATCTCGGCGGTCGGCTCGCCGATCGCGATCGTCCTCGTGACGTCGGTGGTGCCGTCCTGATACTGCGCGCCGGAATCGATCAGCAACAGATCGCCCGGCTGGATCCGGCGGTTGCTCATGCGGGTGACGCGATAATGCACGATCGCGCCGTTCGGCCCGGTGCCGGAGATGGTCGGGAACGAGACGTCCTTGAGCGCGCCGGTGTCGCGGCGGAAACTCTCCAGCGCCTCGACGGCGTCGATCTCGGTCAGCGCGCCCTTCGGCGCTTCGGCATCGATGAAAGCCAGGAAGCGCACCAGCGCCACGGCGTCGCGCTGATGCGCGGTGCGGGTGCCGGCGATCTCGACCTCGTTCTTCACCGCCTTCAACAGCGCGACCGGGTCGGCGCCGCGCAAAGGCTTGCCGCCGGCGTCCTTGATCAGCCGCGTCAACGCGTCGGCGGCGGTGGCGCTGTCGAGTGCGATCGTGGCGCAGGTCTGCGCCAGCGCTTCCAGCATCGGCGCGAGCGCCGACGGCTCGGCGACCTCGGCGGTCCGTTCGAGATGATCGCGCGCCGAATTCGACAGCTTGCGGGCGTCGATGAAGATCGTCGGCCTGCCGTCCTTCGGCACCAGCGCGTAGGACAGCGGCAGCGGCGTGTGCGAGACGTCGGCGCCGCGGATGTTGAACGTCCACGCCACCGCGTGCGAATCGGACAGCACCAGCGCGTCGGCTTTGAGCCGGCCGAGCTCGTCGCGAATGCGGCCGAGCTTGGCGTCCTCGCTCTCGCCGGAGAATTCCGCGCCGTGAATGCTGACGGCGCCGAGCGGCGGGGCCGGGCGCTCGCTCCACACCGCGTCGACCGGATTGCCATCGACCGGAATTAGTTCGGCGCCGGCCTTGGCGCAGGCTGCCTGCAGCCGCTCGACTGCCGAAGAAGTGTGCAGCCACGGATCAAATCCGAGGCGGTCGCCGGCCTGGAGATGCGCTTCCAGCCAGCGTTCCGGCGGCGGCTCGACCAGCGACTCGATCGCCCACGCCGTGGTGTCGACCTGCTTTGCGGCCTGCAGCGTGTAGCGGCCGTCGACGAAGACAGCGGCGTCGTGAACCAGCACGATCGCCAGACCCGCCGAACCGGTGAAGCCGGTGAGCCAGGCGAGCCGCTCTTCGGACGGTGCAACATACTCATTCTGTTGCTGATCTGCGCGCGGGATGACGAAGCCGGTGAGCTTGCGGCGGGCCAGCTCCTCGCGAAATGCGGAGAGCCGCGCGCCGAGCGCGACGCCGCTTTCGGCATCCTCGAAGGTTTGGAAATGCGCTTCGAACATCGGCGTCGTCCCTCATCTCAACGTGGCGCGCGGTGACTGCGAAAAGCCTTGCTTATGGCACGAGTTATGCTTGATTTATCGGGCCTGCAAGCAACAGGCGCGGGTGCGCCAGCACCCTGATAACGCGTCCGGGATCAACCCGGGAGTGTCTCAACTCAACGATGAGGGGATACACATGCCTGCTTTTTCATTCGAGAAGATTGCTCCGCCTGTTCGCCCGGGCACCGTCGCCAAAACCGAGACGGCCCACCAAAAGCCCCGCGGCGTGATCACCCAGATGTTGGACCGCCTGTCCGACGCGCGCGTGAAGCGGGCTCCGCCACATGAAGGCGTTCAGGTGCACTTCCCCACCAAGCCGGCCGAATAAACCTGCCGCAAGTTTGCCTCAGAAGGTTTTCGCCAACAGCAGGCTGCTCCAGCCCTCGATCACGATCTGCCGCAGCAGCACACAGCCGCGCGCCCGATAGGCCGCGATCACGCTCTGCGCCTGCGGCTGCAGCAGGCCGGACAGGATCACCAGCGCCGACGGCGCCAGATGCTCGGACATCGGCTGCGCGAGCGCGCGCAGTGGGTTGGCGAGGATGTTCGCCAGCACCAGATCGAACGGCGCATGCGCCGCAAACGCCGGCGACGCGAAGCCGGTCGCCCATTCGGCATGAACCAGATTGCCGACGCCGTTGAGCCGCGCATTCTCCTTGGCGACCGCGACCGACTGTTTGTCGATGTCCGTGGCAAGTACTGGCTGTCGCAGCGCCTTGGCAGCCGCGATCGCCAGCACGCCGGTGCCGGTGCCGAGATCGAGCACGCTGCGCGGCGGTCCGGCGCGTAGCACCATATCGAGCAGCGTCAGGCAGCCGCGCGTGGTGCCGTGATGACCGGTGCCGAAGGCCAGTGCGGCCTCGATCTCGATGCCGAGCTTGTTCGGCGGAACGCGATCGCGATCATGGCTGCCATGGACGATGAAGCGGCCGGCCGGCACAGGCACCAGCCCTTCCAGACTCGCCGCCACCCAATCCTTCGCCGCAATGGTCTCGACGCTCATCGCCTTGGCAGCGTCGTCGCCGGCCGCCTGCGCGACCAGGTCGCGGATACTATCGAGGTTCGGCATCTCGCCGAAGTGCAGCCCGATCTCCCAGCTTCGGTCCGGACGCTCGAACGCCGCGATCGCCATCTCGGCCTCGTCGAAGCACTCGCCGAGCAGGTCGGTGACCCGGCGGGCGGTGGCCTCGTCGCCGAGCACGAAGCTGGCGCGGACGGTGGGGGCGGGATCAGGCATGGCAGGTCCGATGGTTGGCGGTCTGACGGTCGGCTGCTGTGCGAGGTCAACCGAATGTCCACAGCTTCTGCGCCGGAAAGGCAGGCTTTGTCCACGACTTACACACAGCCTTCGAGAAGCCGCTTACGGTATTCGAGGGTGTTTTCGTGGACGTCCCGGCGCAGTCGGGAAGAGCGCTGGTTGCCAAAAAGCCATATTTGTGTCCTAAGGGACACAGATCGGGGGTCAACGAGACGGTTCCCGCGCTAACCTGAGGAGAGGTGCGGACTGGGCCAACGAAGGTCTGCTGTCCACGATTGCTTGATTGAGCAACGGCGCCCCCTCCGCGCTCGACACGAGCGCAGATCAACGATGAGGGCGAATGTTCAAGACTGGCGAATTCTCTTCACTGTCGCGCCGCGGCGGCATTCTGTCCGCGGTTGCGTTGTGCGTGGCGGGCGCTTGCGTCGGCACCGGCGAAGCGGTTGCACAGCAGCAGCAAACCTCCTTCCAGAGCCAATCCGGCCAGCAGCACTCCTTCGCGCCGCCCGCGATGCCCGTCGATTGCGCCACCATTCGCTACCATGTGGCTGAACACGGCAAGGCCAAGTCGATCGCTTGGGCCGTCAAGAACGGCTACTCCTGGGCCCAGATCAACGAAGCACGGCGCTGCCTGAAGGGCTGAGCGCTCGAGCTAGCACGGCCCGATGCGCCGGCTACGGCTCCCATTCCTGGCAACCTTGTCAACAACCTATACCCGCGCTGTACCCGCGATTTACACCGCGCTTCAACAGCTTTGCGCACAGCTTTAGGTGTCACTTTTCCACAGCCTTTGCACAGGCTTGTACACAGCTTTATCCACGGCTTGTGAACAGGCTGCGGTGATCGCCGAGGATGGCGGCCGCGGCATTATGGCCCGGAGCGCCGGTGACTCCGCCGCCGGGATGGGCGCCGCTGCCGCAGTGGTACAGACCCTTCAGAGGGCCGCGATAGTCGGCATGGCCGAGCATCGGGCGGGCGGAGAACAACTGGTTCAGGCTGAGCGCGCCGTGGAAGATGTCGCCACCAAGCAGACCGAACTCGCGCTCGAGATCGAGCGGCGACAGGATCTGGCGGCCGAGCACGCTGGCGGCGAAGCCGGGGACGTAGCGGTCGACGGTGGCAATCATCAGATCGGCGACCTCGTCGCGGCGGTCGTCCCACGACACGCCGCCAGGCAGTTGCGGCGCGACGTGCTGGCAGAACAGGCTGGCGACATGCCGTCCTTCAGGGGCGAGCGAGTCGTCCAGCGTCGACGGGATCAGCATCTCGACCACCGGCTCGCGGCTCCAGCCGTGCTGCCGGGCGTCGCTATAGGCGCGGTCCATATAGTCGAGGCTGGGGGCGATGATGATGCCTGCGGTGAGGTGGTCGCCGGAGCCGGGCAATGCCTTGAATGAGGGCAGGCCGGAGAGGGCGACATTCATCCGGAAGGTGCCGGAGCCGTTCTTCCATGCCTGCATGCGGCGGCGGAAATCCACCGGCAGCGCATCCTTCGGCAGCAGCCGGGTATAGAGCAGCTTCGGATTGACGTTGGCGGCGACATATTTGGCGCGCAGGCTGCGGCCGTCGTCGAGGGTGACGCCGACCACGCGATCCTTTTCGACCAGCACTTCGCGAACGCCGGCCGCGGTCTCGATCTCGGCGCCGGCCGCGCGGGCGGCGGCTGCCATCGCCTGGGTGATGGCGCCCATGCCGCCGATCGCGTGCCCCCAAACGCCCTTCTTGCCGTTCACCTCGCCGAATGCGTGATACAGCATCACATAGGCGGAGCCGGCGGCGTAGGGGCTTGCGTAATTGCCGACGATGGCGTCGAAGCCGAACAGCGCCTTGACCAGGTCGTTCTCGAACCGCGCGTCGAGCATCTCACCGGCCGAGCAGGTGAACAGGTCGAGCAGCAGCCGCTGCTGCTCCAGCGACAGCGCGCGCAGCCGGTTGGCGGTGCCGAGCGCGGCGAAGCCTTCGCGGATCGCGCCGGCGCCGAAGCGCTCGACCAGGTTGGGCGGGGCGCGCAGCACGAAGTGGCGCAGCACGTCGGCGATGCTCTCCAGCTCGGCGGCAAAGCCATCGAACCGGCTGGCGTCGCGCTTGCTGAGATGCGCCACCGATCTGGCGGTGTATTTCGCTCCGGTCAGCAGATATCGGCCGCTCGGCGCGGGCAGGAAGTTCTGCGCCCGGCGCTCGACGATGCGCAGGCCGTGCTCGGCCAGCTTGAGGTCGGCGATCACCTTGGGGTTGAGCAGGCTGACGGTGTAGGCCGCGACTGAGTTCCGGAACCCGGGATGAAACTCCTGCGTCACCGCAGCGCCGCCGACCACGCCGCGGCGCTCGACCACCTTCACCCTCAGTCCGGCCTGCGCCAGATAGGCGGCGCAGGTGAGACCGTTATGGCCGGCGCCGATGATCAGCGCGTCGAAATCGGACATGGGCTTTCCAGGGCGGTGGGCGGCTTCCGGCCGGAGTGAGTTGGTGATGCTCGCTCCGGTATCAAAGAGCAGGCCTGTTTATCAGAGACGCGTCGGCCGCGCACGTCGGCAACCGGCGGCACGGCAGAACGTCGCGGTGATGCGATCCGAGTGGATGGCGGCTCCCGGTTCTGCGATGGTCAGGCAGGCGGCGCGGGCAAACGTCGCCGAACGGAAAGTTGTGTCCGCGGTTTCCCGCGTTTGAAGTCGATCTGCACCGGCCCCGCCGGATCGTTCACCCTGGAGACCGTATGACCGAGCCGATGCTGCCCGCCGCCCGTCACAATTCGGAGGCGCGCGACCGGGTGATCCTGATCGCCTACACCGCCGCGATCTTCACCAGTGCACTACTGCTGTTCTCGGTGCAGCCGCTGTTCACCAAAATGGTGCTACCGCGGCTCGGCGGCTCGCCGGCGGTGTGGTCTGTGGCGATGGTATTCTTCCAGTCGCTGCTGCTCGGCGGCTACGCCTATGCGCATTATATCAGCCAGTTCCGCAACCGTGCGATTCCGGTCGCAATTCATCTGGCGCTCCTGGCGGTGGCGATGCTGACGCTGCCGCTGTCGATCGCCACCGGCTGGGGTACGCCGCCGGCCAGCGGCTACGCGTTCTGGCTGCTCGGGCTGTTCACGGTGTCGATCGGCCTGCCGTTCTTTGCGCTGGCCGCCAACAATCCACTGCTGCAGGCCTGGTTCGTCCGTACCGGCCATCCCAACGGGCCGGACCCGTATTTCCTCTACGCGTCGTCGAACATCGGCAGTTTTCTGGCGCTGCTGTCCTATCCGGTGCTGCTCGAGCCGACGCTGACGCTGCGCTCGCAGAACCTGGTATGGACCGCCGGCTATGGCCTGCTGATCCTGCTGATCGCCGGCTGCGGCTATCTGCTGCTGCGTTCGCCGAAGATGGACATTGCGGCCAGCGCCGTCGACGACAGCGCGGCCGCGGTCGCACCGTCATGGACGTTGCGGGCGCGCTGGGTGTTTCTCGCCGCGGTGCCGTCGGGCCTGCTGATCGCGGTCACGGCGCATATCTCGACCGACGTCGCGGCGGCGCCGCTGCTCTGGGTGCTGCCGCTGTCGCTGTATCTTTTGACCTGGGTGCTGGTGTTCCAGTCGCGGCCGCTGCTGCCGCACAAATGGATGCTGGGGCTGCAGCCGCTGGCGATCGCAGTGATCGCCGTGTTGCTCGCCTATACGGGCACCGCCAATCTGCTGGTGATGCTGGCGGGCCATCTGATCTCGTTCTTCATCATCGCGATGGCATGCCACGGCGAGCTGGCGCGGACCCGGCCGGATGCACGGCATCTCACCGGCTTCTATGTGGCGTTGTCGTTCGGCGGCATGGTCGGCGGCCTGTTTGCCGGCCTGGTCGCGCCGTACAGTTTCTCGTGGATCGCCGAATACCCCATCCTGCTGGCGCTTGCCGTGTTGTGCCGGCCGCTGGTGGTCGAGCGTGTGCCGCAGCGGACACGCTGGTACTGGGCATTCCTGGTGGCGCTTGCTGTGGCGCTGATTGCGCCGGCATTTGCGTCGGGGCAGATTTACGAGTGGATCAGCATCAATCGCATGCTGATCGTCGGCGACGTCGCGGCGGTGGCTGCATTCGCCGCGCTGGTGCTACGTGCCAACCGCTGGAAGGTGTTTGCGACGGTGGTGCTGGCGCTGGCGCTGATCCGGCTCTACCCGTCCGACGATGGCCGGGTCGAGACGGTGCGCAGCTTCTTCGGTGTCCATAAGATCCAGGTGACGTCGAACGGCCAGTATCACGTGTTGCTGCACGGCACGACAATTCATGGCGCCGAGAAGATGCTGAACGACGACGGCACGCAGGTGACGGGTCAGCCCGAGCCGATCACCTATTACTACAAGGACGGCGGCATCGGGCAGGGGATTGCGACGATCCGGGCGCGCGAAGGCAGCGAGCCTTTGCGGGTGGCGGTGATCGGGCTCGGCTCGGGCTCGCTGGCCTGCGCATCACAGCCCGGCGAAACCTGGAAGTTCTTCGAGATCGACCAGTCGATGGTGGATACCGCGCGCGACCCGAAATACTTCACCTATGTGAGTAAATGCGCGCCCGACCTGCAGCCGGTGATGGGCGACGCGCGGCTGACCTTCGCGAACGAGCCGAACGGCACCTACGATCTGATCATCGTCGACGCCTATTCGTCGGATGCGATCCCGATCCATCTCGCCACCCGCGAGGCGATGGCGATCTACAAATCCAAGCTGACGCCGCGCGGCGCCGTGCTGATGCACGTCTCCAACCGGCATCTCGAACTGACCAGCGTGGTGGTCGGCATCGCCGCCGCCAACGGGCTGAAGAGCTGGAGCTTTTCGGAGGATTCCGATCGCGACGCCGAATACATCTTCTCGACCTCCGTGGTGATCTCGGCCCGCGAGCCGGAGGATGTCGGCCGCATCGCCACGTCGCAGGACTGGACCCTCACCGGACCTCGCCCTCACCAACGGGTTTGGACCGACGACTATTCCAACGTCCTCGGCGCCGTTTGGCGACGGTTGCGCGATGGCGAGGACTAGGCGGCGGAAGCTGTTCTCCGGCAGGTGAGAGGCCGCTGAATCCCGGCGGTGCCGGAGGAGGCGGGGCCTGAGCGCTGGCTGGAGGCCGGAAGGTCGGGGTGTGGCGCTCTGAATGTGGGCCGATCGGCTGGCGCACAGCTGATTAAGTGCCGGAAATTGGGGGGGCACGACCCTGAGGGTGAATATTGATCCGCCTTCGCGCGTCGTCGGGGCTCTGCCGCCTACGCTTCCAAGCCCCGCGGGGCGGGGCGCGGACGGCGCCGCGGCCCTGCGGATGCGCTGTAAGATATTGAAAATTATATCGTTTTAATTCTTATCCCCAGCGGAACTTCCGCAGAATTCTTGAAACCTTCATTTTTGTGCTTGCGGTCCCGAAGGTGGGGGGCTATAGAAACACCCACGCGCTGCCCGCGGGTCGGGCTTCCTCTCTTGGCTCTCTGGCCGAGGGAGAAATTGGCGCCTTTGATGCTCCTCACTTCGATGAGTGACGCAACAACCGATAAGACTCGGTTGGTGTCAATCATTGTCGCTGAAGGGTAGGCACCCTCCCTAAGGGTGTAGAGGTCTTTTGACCTCGGGCTGTTTGACAAGTGAAGAAGAAGAAAGAGAAACGTGGACGGCGGAGTCCTTGCGGGTCTCGGTGTTCGGAGCTTCGGCTTTGAATATTGGGGCCGGACGAAAGACTTCGGCGGATACACGTTTCAAGGTAACACCATGGCCTTTTCGAAGGCTGTGTCGGTGGCGATGTGAATCGCTGCT
>NZ_JAJNAL010000079.1 GCF_022271405.1 Rhodopseudomonas infernalis
CCCCCCCCCCCCCCCCCCCCCCCCCCCCCCCCCCCCCCCCCCCCCCCCCCCCCCTCCACGCGGCCGGACTTTTGCGTTTGATCACAGCCGAGCCTCTCGGCCTTGCGGAAACGCCCCCTCATCCCAGCCTTCTCCCCGCACGCGGGGAGAAGGAGCAGGCCACGCGCGGGGAGAGATGGCGGGCCTGCACATGAGCCCCAAGCGCCCGCAACAATCCGACAACCTATTCTCCGCCGCCGGCCTCGAGCGCGAGGCGCCGCGGCCGTTGCCGGATCGGCTGCGACCGCGCGCGCTGAGTGAGGTCGTCGGGCAGGATCACATCGTCGGCCCCGATGGCGCGCTGACGCGGATGCTGGAGACCCGCACGCTCGGTTCGCTGGTGTTCTGGGGACCGCCCGGCACCGGCAAGACCACGGTCGCGCGGCTGCTGGCCGACGCCACCGAGCTGCATTTCGAGCAGATCTCCGCGGTGTTCTCCGGCGTCGCCGACCTGAAGAAAGTGTTCGACGCCGCCCGCGCGCGGCGCCAGATGGGCACCGGCACGCTGCTGTTCGTCGACGAGGTGCACCGCTTCAACAAGGCGCAGCAGGACTCGTTTCTGCCGGTGATGGAAGACGGCACCGTGGTGATGGTCGGCGCCACCACCGAGAACCCGTCGTTCGAACTGAATGCGGCGTTGTTGTCACGGGCGCGCGTGCTGGTGTTTCGCTCGCTCGATGCCGAGGCGATCGAGAAGCTGTTCGCGCATGCCGAAGCGGTCGAAGGCAGGAAGCTGCCGCTCGACGCCGAGGCGCGGGCGGTGCTGGTGCGGATGGCCGACGGCGACGGCCGCGCCTCGCTGACGCTGGCCGAAGAAGTCTGGCGCTCGGCGCGCGCCGGCGAAGTGTTCAACGCCGCCCAGTTGCAGGAGATCCTGCAGCGCCGCGCGCCGATCTACGACAAGGGCGCCGACGGCCACTACAATCTGATCTCCGCGCTGCACAAATCGGTGCGCGGCTCCGATCCCGACGCGGCGCTGTATTATCTGTGCCGGATGTTCGACGCTGGCGAGGACCCGCTGTTTCTGGCGCGCCGCGTGGTGCGGATGGCGGTCGAAGATATCGGGCTCGCCGATCCGCAGGCGTTGGTGATCTGCAACGCAGCCAAGGACGCCTATGATTTCCTCGGTTCGCCCGAGGGCGAGCTTGCGATCGCGCAGGCGGTGATCTATCTCGCCACCGCGCCGAAATCCAACGCCGCCTACACCGCCTACAAGGCGGCGATGCGCACCGCCAAGCAGGCCGGCTCGCTGCTGCCGCCCAAGCACATCCTCAACGCGCCGACCGGCTTGATGAAGGCAGAGGGCTACGGCGGCGGTTATCAGTACGACCACGACACGCCCGAAGGCTTCTCCGGCCAGGAGTACTTCCCGGACGCGCTCGGTCACCAGACCTTCTACGACCCGCCCGACCGCGGCTTCGAACGCGAAATCCGCAAACGCCTCGATTACTGGGCCAAGCTCCGCGCCGCCAAAGAGAAGTAGCCCTGTAGCCCGGATGAAGCGCAGCGAAATCCGGGATGCCGCACTTGATGAGTCCCCGGATTACGCTTCGCTTCATCCGGGCTACAGCGATGCGCTGGTCGACCCCGTAGGGTGGGCGAAGCCCACGCGTCACGCCGCTCGCGTGGGCACGGCGCTGCGCGCCTTTGCCCACCCTACGTGTTCGCACAGCGACACCACATCGCGTGCCGTCCAGCGGCTGGGCACAAGACCCGGTTAGTTGGCGATCCCATCCTTCCCCTAAAAACAAAGGCGACGATCGCATCGCAACAAATAATCACAGGGAGGACGACCATGATCCATCTTCGGCCCTGGCTCGTCGCCGCGTTCGCGGCGGCGCTGGCCAGCGCGGCGCAGGCGCAGAATGCGCCGGGCGTCACCGCCACCGAGATCAAGATCGGCAACACCATGCCGTACAGCGGCCCGGCCTCGGCGCTGAGCGCCACCGGCAAGACCATCACCGCCTATCTCGACCAGGTCAACGAGAAGGGCGGCGTGAACGGCCGCAAGATCAATATGATCTCGCTCGACGACGGCTTCTCGCCGCCGAAGACGATGGAAGCGGCGCGGCGGCTGGTCGAAGGCGACGGCGTGTCGTTCATCTTCGCCACGATGGGCACTGCGCCGAGCTCGGCGATCGCCAAATATCTCAACACCAACAAAGTCCCGCAGATCTTCCTGATCAGTTCGGCGTCGAAGTGGAACGATCCGCAGAACATGCCGTGGTCGATCGCGCTGCCCTGGGCGCCGAACTACATCAGCGAGGCCAAGATCAACGTCGACTTCGCCCGCGCCAAGAACCCGACCGCGCGCTTCGCGGTGCTGTATCAGAACGACGACGCCGGCAAGGACTATCTGCGCGGCGTCAAGGAGGCGCTCGGCGCGGACGCCGACAAGGCGATCGCGCTGGCATCGAGCTTCGAAGTCGCCGACCCGACCGTCGACTCCCAGGTGCTGACGCTCGCTGCTACCAAAGCCGACGTATTCCTCATCTACAGCGTGACGCCGCGGGCCTGCGCCCAGGCGCTGCGCAAGGCGCACGAGGTCGGCTGGCGTCCGCAGCGCTTCCTGGCCAGCGGCTGCGCCAACAGGGCGACCGTGATGGACCCCGCGGGCATCGACGCCGGCAAGGGCGTGCTGTCGCTGGGCTCGCTCAAGCCCTATGTGGCCGAACCCAGGGGCGACGCCGCGATGCAGAGCTATATCGACTTCATGAAGGCACGGCTGGCGGGCGTCGACCCCAACAATTCCGCGGCGCTTTATGGTTACACCGTGGCCGAGGCGCTGGTGGCGCTGCTCAAGCAGTGCGGGAATGATCTCAGCCGCGACAACATCATGCGCCAGGCCGCGAACATGAAGAACGTGTCGCTGTCGCTGCTGTTGCCGGGCATCACGCTGAACACGACGCCCACCGATTTCCGTCCGATCAAGGACGGCTATATGCTGGAGTTCAACGGCGCCGACTGGGTCGTCGTCAGTGAGATGTTGCGCGGGACCTGATCCCGCGCGTGCCCGGCGGGTTCGCGCCCGCCGGGGCGCAACGGAAAGGACCGAACCGATGATACACGGCTGGCTGTTCCGCGGTTCGAGGCAGGCCGTGTGCCGTCCGGCGTCGATGATCGTCGCGGCTGCGCTCGGCGCATTGCTGCTCGCCGCGCCGGCGCGCGCCGACACCGTCGAGGTGGCGCCGGGCGTGCGCGTCACCAAGAGGAGCTTCACCGGCCCGGCCAATCAGCAGCCGTTCTTCGGCTTCGTCACCAAGACCCCCGAGCAGCGCGCCGCCGACGACAAATTCGTCGCCGATCTGATCGCCGCCACCGGCTCGCGGCAGAAGGCCTTCGAGGAAACCAGCCTGCGCGGCTGGCGCGCGATCGGCAAGAACAGCGCCACCGAGGCGGCGCTGCGCTTCAATCAGGCCTGGCTGCTGGCGCCTGAGCAGAGCGCCGTCTATCACGGCCTCGGCATCGTCACGATGATGAAGTTCGGCGACATCGCATTCGCGGACGAGCTGTTCCAGATCGCCCGCAAGCAGCCCGATCCGCTGAAGCCGCTGCTCGCCGATTACGGCCGCGCGCTGCTGCTCGGCAAGCGGCCCGAGCAGGCCCGCACCATTCTGGAAGAAGCCGTCGCGGCGACGCCCGACGTGGCCGACGCCTGGTCCAATCTCGGCTTCGCCCGCGTCGAGACCGGCGACAAGCCGGGCGCCTGCGCGGCGGCCGAGGAGGCGGCCAAGCGCAAGCCCTCGACCAACGTCCTCGGCGACATCGCGCTGCTGCGCAACCGGGCGGGATGTAACTAAGCGTGCCGCGTGGGCACGGCGCTGCGCGCCTTTGCCCACCCTACGAGACGACCAAAGCCGTAGGGTGGGCGGAGCGCAGCGAAGCCCACGCGGTGTCACCACCTGCAAGGAGCCCCCGATGAAATCCTTCCGCAAGGAGCTGTGGTTCGACATCCCGGGCCGGCGCGCCTTCATCAACATCACCCGCGACGTCGAGGCCGTGCTCCACGACAGCGGCGTGCGCGAGGGGCTGGTGCTGGTCAACGCCATGCACATCACCGCCTCGGTGTTCATCAACGACGACGAGAGCGGCCTGCATCACGACTACGAACTATGGCTGGAGAAACTCGCGCCGCACGAGCCGGTCGCCGGTTATCGCCACAACCGCACCGGCGAAGACAACGCCGACGCCCACATGAAGCGCCAGGTTATGGGCCGCGAAGTCGTCGTCGCCATCACCGCCGGCAAGCTTGACTTCGGCCCCTGGGAGCAGATCTTCTACGGCGAATTCGACGGCGGCCGCCGGAAGCGCGTGCTGGTGAAGATCATCGGCGAGTAGCGCGGCGTCCATCGACGCCTCCGTCCCGGGCGGAGCTTCGCGCATCCGCGCGACAGATTTACAAAGCGCGCCGTCATTCCGGGGCGCATGCCGCAGGCATGCGAACCCGGAATCTCGAGATTCCCGGTTCGACGGCCGCGCATAACGTCTTCCTCTTGAATGACGGTGCCATTTGAAGGCTTGCGCCCCATTCATTGGGGCGTCTTCGTGCCGATAACTCCCGGCTGAGAGGGGGGCGGTCGGCCCTTCATTGCGCTGTCCGCCCACGCCGTTGCTCTAGACGTTCGCATAAGTTCTCAATCGCCATCATTCGTGAAATCATCGCCGAGCTACCAACGTTGGTTGGGGTGTGCTGCGAGGCGGCGAATCGTCTCGTGAGTGCGCTGGGTCCATTCATCGAAACCGGCCGAGAATTTCGTGATGCGGCGCATTTTGATCCTTGTCGCAGGCCTGCTGGGTCTCCAGACCGTCTTCGTCGAACTCGCGTGCGCGCAGACGTATGGTGGCGACGCCAATACCTTCACCTTGAAGTACTGCAACCGTGATACCGATGAGATCGCGCTGGCGTTGTCGTTTCTCGAAAATCCGTCCGGACCTTACATCGTCAGGGGATGGTTCAGGGTCGACGTCAACGAGTGCAAGACCTTGCGATTTTCGCGGGGAACGTTCTATTATTTCGCGCAACGCTACGGTGCCAAATTCCCGACCTGGGGCAGCGACGACCTCAAGCTCTGCGTGTCCTATCCAGGTCCGTTTCGCTATCGCAATGCCGATCCGAGGGAGTGCAGCGGAGATGAGGAGAAGCGGCCCTTCACGTCTGTTTTCGTCAGAAGCGATCAGTCCGATTACGAACTGTCGTTCACCACCGGAAATCGAAATCCGACGTGGCACGCTATCGCGATCGCGAATGGGTCCGGCTGGGTGTCGTATGGCTATTCCGGGCCTCGCGCCTCGGAGGCCCAGGCCCGCGAGCATGCGCTCGACGAATGCCGGAAGCGTGCCAAGCTTGATCGATGCACGGTCTCCAAGCGCAACGTCGCGTCCGCGGGCTGTATGTTCATGACCAGCGGCAATTCGCGGCGCGGATTGATCTGGCAGACTGGGCCGGATCGGGAGGAGCTGTTCGAAAGTTGCCGTAGCTCCGGCTACAAATGCAAGGATCCGATCGGGGGCTGCATCAGATAGAGTAACTGACATCCATCGCGCGGCGTGTGCCGGCGGACCGCGCGACACTTGCCCCCAGCGTGTAGCCCGTATGCAGCGCAGCGGAATGCGGGACGAGGCGCGGCAGGGACTCCCGGATTTCGCTTCGCTGCATCCGGGCTACAGTCTCTACGCCGATTGCTTGGCCCGCGACGCCGGCACTACTGCGCAACCGGGCGGGATGTAACTAAGCGTGCCGCGTGGGCACGGCGCTGCCCGCCTTTGCCCACCCTGCGAGACGAACGCGTTGTCGTTCTCGTCTTTCGTCATTCCGGGGCGCATGCCGCAGGCATGCGAACCCGGAATCTCGAGATGCCGGGTTCGACGGCCGCGCGCTGCGCGACCGTCGCCCCGGAATGACCAAGGACAGTGCGTAGCTCGCACGAGCGCGGCGACATGCGGGAGCAAATCGGGGCGCCTCGATGAAAATTCCGCGGTGCGGGTTGGCAGCTGAGCCGAACCGCTTCCGTGCGTCGCCCGGTCGCACCATTGCTCGACACCTTCACGTCCGCGTGATAGCCACAACTAACAACAATGCGGAAAACCGCGCTATCCCGGGAGTGAAACCAGATGCGATTGAAACTGCTCGCCTCGCTGCTGATCGTGGCGGCGACGTCCACGGCGGCGCTGGCTGCCGACAAGCGTTACGACGTCGGCGCCACCGACACCGAGATCAAGCTCGGCCAGACCATGCCGTATAGCGGCCCGGCGTCGGGCTACGGCGTCAACGGCAAGGTCGAGGCCGCGTATTGGCGGATGATCAACGCCAAGGGCGGCATCAACGGCCGCAAGATCAACCTGCTGTCGATGGACGACGGCTACAGCCCGCCGAAGACGCTGGAGCAGACCCGCAAGCTGGTCGAACAGGACGAGGTGCTGGCGATCGTCGGCTCGCTCGGCACGCCGACCAATTCGGCGATCCAGAAATATCTGCGCGGCAAGAAGGTGCCGCATATCTTCATCACCTCGGGCGCCTCGAAGTGGAACGACCCGAAGGACTTCCCCTCGACCACGCCGTTCTATCCGCCTTACGAGGAAGAGGCCAAGATCTACGGCAAGTACATCGCCAAAGAGATGCCATCGGCGAAGATCGCGGTGATCTATCAGAACGACGATTTCGGCAAGGACTACCTCAAGGGCTTCAAGGAAGGCCTCGGCGACAAGGCCGCGGCGATCATCAAGGAAGCGAGCTACGAGGTCAGCGATCCGACCATCGACTCCCAGATCGTCAATCTGAAAGCCTCGGGGGCCGACACGCTGCTGACTGTCGCCTCGCCGAAATTCGCCGCGCAGTCGATCCGCAAGGTGCACGCGCTCGGCTGGAAGCCGGCGCATTTCGTGGTGTCGGTCGGCGCTTCGATCGGCGGCGTGCTCGAGCCGGCCGGCCTCGAGGCCTCGACCGGGCTAATCAGCGCCTTCACATCCAAGATCGTCGGCGATCCGGCCTGGGACGACGATCCCGGCGTGAAGGAATTTCTCGCCTTCATGAAGGAGTGGTACCCGGACGGCAATCCGATCGACGGCAGCGTGCAGGTCGGCTACGCGGTGGCGCAGATGACCGAGGTGCTGCTACGCGCCTGCGGCGACGATCTCACGCGCGACAACCTGGTGAAGCAAGCGACGCACCTGTCCAACGTGTCGCTGCCGCTGTTCCTGCCCGGCGTCACGGTGACGACGACGCCGACCGACTACTCGGCCTACCACATCTTCAAGATGGCGAAGTTCGACGGCAAGGCCTGGAAGTTCTTCGGCGAGAACATCAGCACGACGAAGAAGTAGAGGCTGGTCGTTCCGGGGCGCATGCCGCAGGCATGCGCCCCCGGAATCTCGAGAGTCCGGGTTCGACGGCCGCGCGCTGCGCGACCGTCGCCCCGGAATGACGGTGGGTGT
>NZ_JAJNAL010000008.1 GCF_022271405.1 Rhodopseudomonas infernalis
ATCGAGCCGCCGCCGCACCAGTTCGTACAGGCCGAGATTTTCGAAATGGCCGCCATCGGAAAGCTCGAGAAACGTCGCCTTGTGGTGATGGCCGAAGCCGAGAATGCCGGAGGTCAGCCCGGGCCGGAAATAGGTCGGAACTCTCGGGCTGAAAGGCAACCGGTTCTGCGCCAGCTTCCACGGGTTGGTCACCCACAGTCCCAACCGGATGTTGAGAATGGACATCACCGCGGACAGGAAGCGGTCGCGGGTGACGCCGGTGCCGATATAGCCGGCATTGGCATTGGCCGCGGCTCCGGAGGCGGCCATCGCGGAGGCCAGCGTCAGCGGCCCCTGTAGCCTCAGGTAGTCTCGGCTGCGCATCCAGCCGGTGGTGGCGGAGCCGACTATCGCCGGCGAGATCAGGAAATTGTCGCCGCCGCGCAGAGCCACCTTGGGGTCGGGTTCGTTGACCAGGATCGCGTGGGCGTTGACGAGGTGATAGGGGCGGTCGCCGCGCTCCTCGGCGCTGCGCACGACGTCGACGATCGTCAGTGTGTCGGCGACGTCGCTTTCTCGGGCGCTGCCCTTGGCAATCGCGTCCGTCATCGGCATGAAGGTTTCCATCAGCCGGTCACGATAGAACCGGTGCAGACCGGTGGCGTTGAGGCTGCCGAGCGCTCCGATCGCTAACGCCACGACGAACAGCGATACCGCGATGGTCAGACTGGTGAGCGGTTGCTTTTGAACCAGCACATGCGCCGCCAGAAATGACAGCAGGAAGAGGCCAGCGAGAAACAGCAGCGATCCGGTGATGGCGAGAAATTGGCCGGCTACGCTCGGCAACTGACTTTTGGCCTTGAGGTAGTAGCCATACAGTGCGGTGCCGACGCCGCTCAGAAGCGACAGCAGGGTGCCGACCGAGCCTAGCGACACCAGCCAACCTTGGGCGTCTGTGTACGGCTTAAGGCCTGCGATGATCAGCGGCATAGCGCCGAGAAAGGCCGCTCCAACCGCGGGCGGGATGATCCAGCTCGATGCTCTCTCGAAGGTGCGGCGAAGGAAGTAGCTCCAATTCGCTGATCTGAAGGCTTGAGCAATCGCCACCAGGAGGGCTCCAGCCGCGACCAGCCCTTCGACGATCAGTTGTGCGCCCATTGCGGGGTGCACCTCGTCGAGCCCGGGGAGCTTCCACCAGATATGAGTTGTCGCGGCGACCACGATCGCCACCGCGCCGAGCTGAGTCGACCACTTTCGTGTGCCCTGGAGTCGGCTGAGAAATGCGAACAAAATGGTGACGGTGAAGATCAGCAGCCCGACCGCCGCCGGACCGGCCAGCAAGGCGCGGTAGGTCGGACGACAGTTCAGCAGGGCCATGCCCTGTCTCTTGAGACAATCTTCTTCGAGAGACCGAGGATTGGTCAGCGCGTTGTCAAGCAGTTCAATCCCGAGAAAAATCGCGACCAGCAGCGGCAGCCAGACCGCGAGGCTGAGCAGCACGGTGCGCACCACGGCCATGATCAGGCCGGCCAAGCCGATGTTGTCGCCCGAGGTTAGATACGAGCCGTGCTGGCGCAGGAATGCCAGGTTGGCGGTCGCCGCCTGCTGCAGCGGCGTGGCGTTGTCGGTTCGGCTTTGAAACGGAAAGCTGGTGGCGTCCGCGCCGAAGCGCGGCAGGAACCCTTTAGGATCCTTGGCCAGCGCCATCTCCTGCTCGACGCGCCGCTGACTCCAGAACCACGACAGTGCAGTGCCGATATAGCCGCCGCCCGACACCGTAGAGATGTAGTGAATGCGGGTCAGCAGTCCGCGCGACGCCAGGCTTTCGAGTACCCCGAGCGCCACCGTGGCGGCCCGGACGCCGCCGCCCGACAGCGCCAGCCCGGCTCGATAGGCCGGCGTTTGCTCCGGCCAGAGGAATGCGTCCTCCGCGGCCAGCATACCGGCTTCGTCGAGCAAAAGCGACCCGGCTGCAGGGGAGGCCTTTGCGGTCGAAGCCTGCGCTGCTGCACCCGGATCGTTCGCGCTTCGTGCGGCTGCGTCCGCCCCGATCATCATCATTGCAGATCCTCCGCGTCAACGTGGCCACGCCCAGGATTGCTCGTCGCTCCGGAAGGATCCGACGCGGCGTTCGAGGTCGTTGATGCGGATGAAGCCGCCCGGCTTCAGCGTGGCGTCGAACACCACGCAGGCCAGCCCGCCGGCGTCTGCGGCGTAGCGCTTGATCGTCACTTGCCGCTCGGCCAGCGGCTCGGCATAGGCCGTGCCGAAACCGAATTGCGCCCAGAACTGGCTGTTCTGTCCGCCCCTGACGACTTCGGGATTGAACGAGAAATCGGAGCGATTACTGCGGCGCCGGAATGAAAAGTAACCGTCGGGCGTCGCATCGTCGGTGCGCTTGCAGCCGTTATTCCGCGCCGAGTAATCGACGTGATAGGCCTTCAGCGTCTTGCCGTCGGCGGCGTCGCGGATCTCGCTGGAGTCGTGGTAGTAATCATAGGAGCGGATTCGCACGCTCTTGCCCGACGGGAAGTCGGGATACGCCTCACAGGATCCGTCATTTCGATAGCTGTCGCGTACCAGCGCCACCCGTCCGGTTTCAGTTGCCTGCGCGCCTTCGACCCCGGTCTTGATGACCAGAACGCCGCGCCGGGCCGCTTTCAACACCGGCTCGTTGGCCACGTAGGCGAACGTCACCTTGCGGGCGCGACCGTCCTGCACGTCGGCCGTGAGGCTGGCAATTGGCCACCAAGCATTGTCTCTGCGATACAACCAGGTGCCGTCATCGAGCTTTCCGGCGTTGGCGATGGCGCTGCAATCGGCGGCGGCCGTGGTGGCGGATGCGGCAAGGATCAGGCAGGCGAGCGATAGCAATTTGCGAATGCTCATGGCGTCCTCCACGTGCGACGCGCTTAGCTCCGGCAAAGAAAGTGGGTGCGTGAACGCGGCGTGTCTCGGGTGTCCGGCCGCCGGCCGGCATCTGCATCAGACGGCGAGATGGCGTTCCCAAGGCAGGTCGTAATTCACCTGCACCTCCAGCCTTGCCGCTACAGCGGCGCAATCTTTTGAACTAATCGTTTACTTGCAATAACAAGTCTTCAAATACACGTGTGAGCACCTCGGACCCGAGAGATCTCACGATCCGACTATAGCACTGGTCGCGCCGCTGTCCACCGCCGCTGAAAGAATTGCGGCGGCCTTCGCGTGTGACGTAGCTAACTCAGCGCACTGCGCCGGGCGGCGGCAGCGGCTGGCTGGTGACGTCGGGGGCGGACTGCAGCGACAGCACGGATTCGGCGGCCGGCACTGCGGCGTCGGCCATCGCGGCGTGGCCTTCTGCGGACGGATGGATCGCGCCGCCATAGACGGCCGACACCACGCCCCAGGTGGCGTCGTGGATGTCGGCGGGCTGGATCGCGGCGGGCAAACCTTGGGGAAACGTCATCGCGGCGAAGTAACTGTCGTTGGCGTCGCGGATCCAGCGCGCGCGCGGCAAGTACGCGCGGAAATTGCTGGCGCCCGCACCGCAGGCCATCGGCGAGTTGGCGGCGGCGACGATGTCGCTGGTGAAGCTGTCGCCGCGCGGCGAGAAGCAGGCGCGGTCGAATTCCGGATCGGTCTCGGCGCGGGCGCAGAAGCCGTGATTGGCGAAGGTCCGCTGATGCGCGTCGACGAAGGTCATGGCGTCGGCGGATGGATTGCGGCACAGCACGCCGCCGGTGCATTGCGCCAGATCCTTCAGCCGCGGCAGGAATTCATTGTCGACGAACGATGCGACCGCGGCGAGCCGGTTCGGATCCGCGCTGAACGAGGGGTGCACGTCGAAGCCGCCGGGGCCGCCGGGGCAGGGGACGCCGCGGCTCGCCAGCGCCGGATTGGCGTAGGTGACGTAGACGACGCGCGACATGTCGTCGACCAGGCCCTTCAGCGTCTCGCGCAGCTTGGCGAAGTTCTGCGGCAGTTGCCGCTGCAGCGCGCTGCGGGATTCCTCGATCGAGCCGATCACGCCAGAGCGGCGGAAGATGCCGCGCTCGGTCGGGCTGTCGACGATGACGTCGGCGACCAGGCCGGAGAAGTTGATGTCGTTGGCGCCGACCGACAGCAGCACCAGATCGAGCCCGCGCTGCGGCTGGCGCTTGCGCGCCGCGGCGACCGCCTCGCGCAGTTCGGCGATCTGGCCGTTGACGTTGCTCGGACAGTTGGTCCCCGATTTGGTGCGGAAGCACTCGCGCGGCCGCTGCGACCCGAACAGGCCGTCTGGAATGGTGGCGCCGGTGCAGGCCAGCGGCAGATAGGTGACGGCGATGTGCGGATGGCGGGCCGCCAGCGCCAGCGCGGTGCGGGTCTGGTAGCTATACAGCGAGCGATGGCAGGCGGCGTTGAACCAGGTCGCCGAATATCGCTGCCAGTTCGCCAGCGTGTCGGGCGCCTCGCAGGCGCGGCCGCCCTTGAAGCCGGCGCGGCTCGGTCGATAGAATTGCCCGGCGGTGGCCCCGACATTGCTGATGCCGAGATAGGAGCGATAGCAGAAGCCGTCGTCCGACAGCGCGACCGGCCGATCGGGATTGCCTTCGCCCGAGGCGATCGAGTCGCCGAGGCCGGCGATGAAGAAATCGCGCACCATGATCTCGGTCGCCACGCGCTGCGGCGCGTCGGCGCCGCTGGTGACGTCGACGGTGGCGACCGTCGGCTTGCCGTAGCGGGCGCGGAAGTTGATCGGTTCGGCGCAGTCCTGGGTGGCGTTGCGCGGGCCGTCGCCGTCGTCGAAGGTCCAGGCGCAGATCGCGCCGACCGGGATCGCGCCGCCGAGCCGCACCGTCACCGGATGCTCGGTCGGGGTCAGGTAGCTTTCCTTGACGCCGTCACGGGTGCAGGGCTCGCTGACCCGGCCGGTCAGATCGATGCACAGCCGGTTGACCACATTGCGAGCCCAGCCGCGGCCTTCGCTCTGCATCCCGAGCGCCTGCTCGGACGCCAGCACGGTCAGCCCGTTCAGCGCCTCGGCCTGTTCGCGAAAATCCCGTTCCTCCCGGAACAGCCGGAAACGATTGCGGACCTCCCAGACGATCTGCATCGAGCCGTCGGTGACCGGTACGGCGGCGGCCGGCGGTGTCGCACCCGGGACGGCCGGCGGCGGCAGCGGGGTTTGCGCCGAAGCCGGGAGCGGCTGTGCGAAAAACAGGGCGGCCAGCGTCAGCAACGCCAGCGACCGAAACGAGGACATCACGGTGATCATGAGGCGATTGACGCTTCCGATAAGGCGGAAATATGAGCGTTACCATCGCGCTGAGAAAAGCCGCTCCGCCTTGTCTCTCAGCGCTTCTGCGAGTGCTGCGCGACCTGGCGGACCGGGGCTGTGGCGGTCAGCGGATCGCCATGGGCGGCCCGCTTTTCCTGCCACGGCTTGACCACGCTGAGCCACAGTTCGCGCAGGCCCATGATCGATATCGCAATGCCGAACGGCAGCAGGAAGTACAGCACGCGATAGATCAGCAGCGTCGCGATGATGTCTTCGCGGGCGAACATCGGCAGCGCCACCAGCATGGCGGCGTCGAACACGCCGAGCGAGCCAGGCGCGTGACTGGCGAAGCCCAGCAGGGTGGCGAGGATGAACACCACCGCCAGCGAAACGTAGTCGATATACGGCTCGGACGGCATCAGCAGATACATCGCCAGCGCGCAGAAGCCGAGGTCGACGACGCCGATCAGCACCTGCACCAGCGTGAGCTTGGCCGACGGCAGCACCACCTTCCAGCCGTTCTGGCCGAGCTCGCGGCGCTTCTTGCCGCTCGCCAGCCAGACGAAATAGGCCGCAATGCCGGCGAGGCAGGCGAGGCCGATCAGCTGATTGACGCGGTCCGGCAGCAGATCCATGGCGCTGGCCGCGGCCGGGTGCCAGATCATGCCGATGCCGAGCACGAACAGATTGCCGAGCCAGAAGGTGAGGCCGGAGATGAAGCAGATCTTGGCGACGTCGATCGCCGACAGCCCGTAGTCCGAATAGATCCGGAACCGGATCGCGCCGCCGGTGAACACGGTGGCGCCGAGATTGTGGCCGATCACGTAGGAGCTGAAGGCCGACAGCGCCGCGATGCGATACGGGACGTGCAGCTTGCCGATCGTGCGCAGGGCGAAGAAATCGTAGAAGGTCAGTGTGCAGAACGCGCCGATGACACACAGCGCCGCCAGCCCGATCTGGGCCGGGCTCTTGTCGGTCAGCGCCGTCAGAATGACGTTGTGATCGACTCCCTTCAGGGTGCGGATCAGCGAGGTGATCGCAAAGCCGATAATCAGGATGCTGGCGACGATGCCGAGCCGTTTCCAGCCGACATAGGTCTTGAAGACACGCCCCAGCGCGCTCAGCAGTCGATGCATTCGTCCTCCCGGCGGGGCGGCAACGCGACGGGAGCCGGCTGCGGCACGGCCTGACACTCGGCACCCGACAAACTCATCCGCGAAAATCCTTAGGGCATAATCGGCCCGCGACGCAATCGGGCCGACGCCGTTTGGAAACCCATCCATGGAGCGGCGGATGTCACTGGCCCTTGACGTGGCGCAAAGGAGCTAGTCGGCCGCGGCATGGCGGCCCTCGGCGTCGGACAGCTCTCACCTGCCGGTCAGATATAGGGCGGACCAGGCGGCGGCGCCATTGTCTCGTGGGGCTCGGCGAAAACCCGGAACGGGTCTCTGTCTGTCTGGTTAACCCGGCACCCGGGGAACGCCGGCTGCGGCTAGGCAGCCTCGGACATCCAAAACCCCAGAGAGGCCATGCAATGGGACTTTTTACCAAAGACATCAAGACCATGGACGATCTGTTCGTGCATCAGCTGCAGGACATTTATTACGCCGAGCAACAACTCGTGAAGGCGCTGCCGAAGATGGCCGACAAGGCCACCGATCCGATGCTGAAGCAGGGGTTCATGACCCATCTCGAGGAAACCCGCGGGCACGTCAAACGGCTGGAGCAGGTCTTCGAAATGCACGGCGCCAAGGTCAAGGCGGTCAACTGTCCGGCGATCGACGGCATCATCGAAGAGGCCGAGGAAACTGCCGGTGAGGTCGAGGACAAGACCGTGCTGGACGCGGCGCTGATCAACGCCGCGCAGGCCGCCGAGCACTACGAGATCGTCCGTTACGGCAGCCTTGTGGCGTGGGCGAAGCGGCTGGGCCGCAACGATTGCGCCGCCGTGCTGCAGAAAACGCTCGACGAAGAAAAGGCCACCGACAAGAAGCTGACCACCCTCGCGGAGACATCGATCAACATCCGCGCCGCCAGCTGACCTAACAGCGGCTGATAGCATGAGGCTAAACGCCGCGCAGGCACCTGCGCGGCGTTTGTCATGCCGACGTCACGAGAACTACGCGAGGCCGACTACCTCAGAGTTGTATTGTTTGACGGCCGGGTGACAGGCGCTTAGTTGCGGCGCAAGGCGAAGTGTGCGCCGCAGAACGCCATCGCGGCTCCGAGCAGAAGCGTCGCCAGACCGGCGACCACGCCTGCCGTGCTCGGCCCGGCGGAGGGTGCGGAGGCTGCCTGTCCGGCGGCGGCCAGCACCAGTACACCAATGGCGATCAGGAATTGTCGCATCCGCGGCGGGATCTGCCCGGCGGCGGCGCGATGCATCAGTGTCGCGGTGAAGTAGCCGCCGGCGAAGCCCGCCGTTGCCACCAGCCACCACGCCAATGCCGCCCGGGCCGGCATGAATTCGGCGAGGTCGCTCCGCCACAGCCCGCCAAGATCCAGCCCCAGGCGTTGCCCCAGCATGTGCAGCGCCAGCGCCAGCAGCACGCCGCTCACCAGAGCGCCGGCGAAGATCAAATGACGGGCGAAATAGGCGGTCTCGGGTCTGGGCATGGCGCTCGGCGGCGGAGGGGCTGCACAGAGTTGTAGGAAACGGAGATGCTGTCGGCAAGCGACGACGGGGGTGGGGCCAGCAACAGTGGGCCAAACAGGCGGATCGACGCATTGCAAGGGGGCGTGGACTGCGGCAATGACGCGGAGAGCACGGAGGGGCGAGTGGCAAGGGCGGATCCGAAGACTGGCGTGAAGCCGGGGGCCTACGCTTTCAAAGCGTCCCTGATCGGCGCGGCGCAGCAGTTCGAACTTACCGATGACGGCCTGCTGTGGCGGGTCGGCCCGAAATCCGGGCTATGGCCCTACGCCAGCATCAAGCAAGTGCGGCTCAGCTTCCGGCCGGTGTCGATGCAATCGCAGCGCTACCGGGCGGACCTCGAGGACAACAATGGCGCGCGGGTGCGGATCCTGTCGACGACCTGGCAGACCGTGGCGCTGATGGCGCCGCAAAACGACGCCTACAGGGCGTTCATTCTGGAGTTGCACCGACGGATGCTGGCGGCCGGTAGCCGCGCCGAACTGATCGGCGGACTGCGTCCGGCCATCCACACCGCCGCGCTGGTGATCGTTGCGCTGGTGGCCGCGGCAATGACCGGGCTGCTCGCCCGCGCGGTCGCGACTGGCTCCTGGCCGGGCGCTTTGTTTATCGCGGGCTTCGCCGCCTTGTTCGGCTGGCAGATCGGCGGCTTCATCCGCCGCAACCGCCCACGGCGCTACGATTTCGACGATGTACCAAAGGATCTGCTGCCGTAGGCCGGGCCACAGTGGTGCGCTGCGTGGACAAGACGTGTCCGATGACCATCGCAGGCGCGCGTCCGGCGCCAAATGACCACCTTCCACATTTCGGCTATTTCGTAACGACGGTGTGTTCGCTTCTGCTGGGCGGTATTCGTACTATCATTCGCAATAACCCTTCTAAATGCGTCGCGGGATCAAAAGCGTTCGCTGGTCCGTCTTGCTAGTTAGTCTCTGTTTCACAATGGGGACGACCGATGAACGTCAGGGCGAACAGATCCATTCACCGTGCGTGGCGCTGCGGTAACATGCACAAATTGATTTCTGCGACGCTCGGACTGGCGCTTGCTGCTGTCGCCACGGCGGCGGTCGCGAAGGAATACCCGATCGGCAAGCCGCATAGGCTAGAAGCGGTCGGTCTGGATGTGGCCGCGGTGTATCTGCAGCCGATCGACATGGAGCCGCCCGGCATGATGCGGGCCGCCAAGGACTCCGACATCCACCTCGAAGCCGACATCAAGGCGCTGAAGTCCAACAAGAACGGTTACGCCGAAGGCGACTGGGTCGGCTATCTCAAGGTCACCTACGAGCTGATCAAGGACGGCGATCCGGACATCATCAAGGGCGACGCAATGCCGATGGTCGCCAGCGACGGGCCGCACTACGGCGACAACGTCAAGCTCAAGGGGCCCGGCAAGTACAAGCTGAAATTCACGGTGTCGCCGCCGGGCGACGACAAGCATGCCGGCCATTTCGGTCGCCACGTCGACAAGGAAACCGGCGTGCAGCCGTGGTTCAACACCTTCACGGTGGACTACGACTTCACCTTTGCCGGCGTGGGCAAGAAGGGCGCTTACTGACGAGAGCGCAGGGGCGTGCCGCCGGAGCGGCGCGCCCTCCTCGTGTTGGCGGGGTGCCGTCCTTGCAGCCGTCTTTTGGGCGGCTCGCGTTATTTACAGACAAGTTGAGGCGTGTGCGATGAGGCCGTTTGGAATCGATGTCGGTGCGGCGGTCGCCGGGCGCGGTCTGTCGCTGTTGGCGCTGCTCGCTGGGCTGCTGGCCTGGCCGATCGCCGGCGCGCATGCCGACGACGAGCCGACCTTCAGGATCGAGTTCAACGACGGCAAGGTCTCGCCGCAGCGGATCGAAGTGCCGGCCCTGACAAGGTTCAAACTCGACCTGCACAATCTGGGTCGTGAGCCGGCCGAGTTCGAGAGCAAGGAACTGCGCAAGGAAAAGGTGCTGGCCCCGGGGTCGAGCTCGATCCTGGTGATCAGGACGCTCGATCCCGGCGAGTATCCGTTCTTCGACGACTTTCATCTCGACGCACCGCCTGCCGTGTTGATCGCCAAATGAAACGGAGCGGGCGGTGAGTAATCAATCCTGGAACGTGGCATTCGTGATCTGGCGCGAAAGCGTCGAAGCGCTGCTGATCATCGGGATCCTCAACGCCTGGCTGGCGCAGCAGCCGCGGGCCCATGCGGTCCGCGGCCGGATCTATCTGTGGTCGGGCGTTGTCGCCGGCCTGGTGGCGGCAGTGGCGTTCGGTGCGCTGCTGATCGGGTTCGGCGAGACGCTGTCGGACGATGTGCTGCAGGCCTATCAGACCGCTGCGGTGCTGATCGCCGCCGCGCTGATCGTCCAGATGGTGTTCTGGATGCGCGCGCACGGCGGGTCGCTGAAGCGCGAGCTGGAGACCTCGCTGCAACGGGCGGCCGACCGGGCGAACTGGTGGGGCGTGTTCGTGCTGGCGCTGATCGCGGTGGCGCGGGAGGGCAGCGAGACCGTGGTGTTCCTCTACGGAACGCTGGCGTGGGCCCGTTCGGACCAACTGATGACGCTGATTCCGGTGGCGCTGTTCGGCTTCGGCCTCGCGATCGTCACCTACTATCTGCTGCAGGTCGGCAGCCGACTGATCTCGTGGCGGATCTTCTTTCGGACGACCGAGATCATGCTGCTGTTTCTGGCGGCGTCATTGCTGGTCACCGGCGTCGACAATCTCGTCGGCCTCGGTGTGCTGCCGTCCTTGTCGGGGCGGCTGTGGGACTCCTCGGCGCTTCTGTCCGATAGCGGCGGCGCTGGCGGGATCATCGGGGCTCTGACCGGCTATCGGGCCCGACCCGACCTTGTTCATGTGCTGGTGTATGGACTGTATTGGGGGCTGATGTGCCTGATTCTGTTTTGGCCGCGTCGCGGCAAGGCAGCTTGAGGTCGTTCACGCCCAAGTGGCGGCGCGCCTCGGCCAGCGATCTCGACGCCGGTCTTGCGGCGCTCGGCGACTGGCTGGGCCGCCACCGCCGTGCTGTCGCCGTCGTGCAATGGGCCGTGGTGCTGATCTATCTCGCGTTGCTGATCGTTCCGCCGCTGCTGCCGATGCCGGAACAGACCGCGCGGATCTGGAGCAACCTCACGCTGGCGGCGCAGTTCGCGTTCTGGGGCATCTGGTGGCCATTCGTGCTGCTCAGCATGGTGCTGTTCGGCCGGTTGTGGTGCGGCGTGCTGTGTCCGGAAGGCTCGCTGAGCGAGACCATCAGCGCCCGCAGCCGGGGATACGCCGTGCCCGGGTGGATCACATGGAAGGGCTGGCCGTTCGTCGCGTTCTCGCTCACCACGATCTACGGCCAGATGATCAGCGTCTATCAATATCCGCAGGCGGCGCTGGTGCTGCTCGGCGGCTCCACGGTGGGCGCGGTCGTGATCGGCTGGTTCTACGGCCGCAACAAGCGGGTCTGGTGTCGCTATCTGTGCCCGGTCTCGCGGGTGTTCGGGGTGTTGGCGAAGCTCGCGCCGCTACACTACCGGGTCGATCTGAATTCCTGGCAATCATGGCAGAAGCCGCGCGGGGGCGCGCCGGCGCGGGTCGATTGCGCGCCGCTGGTTGCGATCGGCACCATGAAGGGCAGCGCCGCCTGCCACATGTGCGGACGTTGCAGCGGCTTCCGCGGTGCCGTGACGCTGGCGCGCCGCTCGCCCAATCATGAGATCGTCAACGTCGCCGGATCCGAGACCAATGCGGTCGAGACGCTCGTCATCCTGTTCGGATTGCTCGGCCTGGCGGCCGGCGCTTTTCATTGGGGCTCCAGCTCGATCTACATCGCGGCAAAACAATTTTCCGCCGAATGGCTGATCGAGCACCGGCTGATGTGGCCGCTGGAAGCAACGGCGCCGTGGTGGATTTTCACCAACTATCCAGATCAGAGCGACGTCATGACGCTGCTCGATGGCGCCGTGCTGATCGGCTATCTGCTGCTGTTCGCCGCGCTCGTCGGCATCGGCGTCGGCGGCGGCGTTGCGGTCGCGACGCGGTGGCTCGGGGCATGGTCGCCCGCGCGTTTCCATCACATGGTGCAGAGCCTGATCCCGCTCGCCGGCTGCGGTGTATTTCTGGGACTGTCGATGACGACGGTGACGCTGCTCGGCCAGAACGGCATCTTCCTGGATTTCGTTGCGGGTCTGCGGGCGACGATGCTGATCGGCGCCGCTGCCTGGTCGCTCTGGCTCGGCTGGCGGATCGCGGGCATCTATGCCGGCGGGCGCCGGCGCGTCGCCGCTATGCTGCCCTTGGCCATCGGCGTCACCGCCGCTGCGGCGGTGTGGGCGTCGCTGTTCTGGCGCCTTTAGTCGCACGTCTCCGCGCCGTGTCGGCCGCCGCGGTCACGCCCCGCTGCTTCGTCACGCGGTATTTCGCACCACCAGCACCGAGCAGGGCGCGTAGCGGACGACGTGGCCCGCGTTGGAGCCGAGGAAGTAGCTGCGCATGGCCGGGCGGTGCGAACTCATCACGATCAGATCGGCGCCGATCGCGGTCACCTCTTCGATGATCTCGTGATAGATGCCGCCCTGGCGCACCGCCGTGGAAAGCCGCGACGACTCGATGCCGGAGGTGGCCGCCACCTCGGCGAGTGCGGCTTCGGCATCGCTGCGCTGCTGATCGTCGAAATCCGCCGGGACGTATTCGGCGAGTACCACGGGGGTCAGCGAGATCACGTGAAGCAGCCGCACCGTGCCGTCGTAGGTGTGGGCCAGCGTCGCGGCCGTATCGATCGCTTTCTTCGCCAGCGCGGTGTCGGCAAGATCGATCGGCACCAGAATTCGTTTGAACATCGGCGGCCTCCCTCACCAACAGCGCGCCAAGAAAGCTAACTGGCCTCGCGCAAAATCTTCGGGCTGACGAAATGCTGCAGCTTGCCGGTGCCGAAGCGGGCATCGGCCCAGTCGGCGATCGGGAAGTCGATCACGGCGATCGCGCTGGTCGGCATGTTGCCGGACAGCATCCGGCGGTCGCCCTCGTTCGTCCCGCAGGTCAGGCCGAGCGCGAGTTCCTGCAGGCCGGGATTGTGTCCGACCAGCATCAGACGGTTGATGCCGGCCGAAACCTCGTGCACCGCGGCGAGCAACTGCGCGGCGCTGGCGCTGTATAATTCCGGCAAGTGTTCGACCTGCGGTTCCGCGCCAGGAAACAACTCGGACAGGATGTCCCAGGTCTGCCGCGTCCGGGTCGCGGTCGACACCAGCACCTGGTCCGGCACCAGCTGTTGCTCCGCCAGCCACTCCGCCATTGCGGCCGCATCGGCCCGGCCGCGTTCCTCGAGCCGGCGGTCGTGGTCCTTGCCGGTCGGCGCATCCGTTTCAGTCTTGGCGTGACGCAGCAGGATCAGTCGGCGCATGTGTCCCTTTCCGGCGGGCGAGCTTGCGGATTAATCGAGAAGCGCCGGGAGGACAAGGTGACAATCGCCCGGGCTATCCGTAAGAAAACGTCATGACCCCCTCCGTCACAAGTGCGACGAATGGACCGCATCCGCTCCCGACCGAGGCGGCCTCGGATCTGCATGCGCGGCTGACCTTCGACCTCGACGTCGATCTGTGCGTGGTCGGGGCCGGTCTGGCCGGTCTGTCGGTAGCGCTGGAGGCGGCGCAGCTTGGGCTCAGCGTCGCGGTGCTGGAAGCGCGACGCGTCGGCTGGGCGGCTTCGAGCGCGACGCTCGGCAGCGTGCTGCCGGGCTACGGCGTGCCGATCGGCGAGCTGATCGAGCGCGTAGGCGTCGGGCACGCCAGCGACCTGTGGGCGCTGTCGCGCGAAGGCATGGACATCGTCCGCGCGCGGGCCACCGAGGAGGCGATGCCGGGCATCGCGCTGTCGTCGGGTGCGCTCGAGGTCTCCAATGTCGATCTCGGCGACCGGCTGGTCGAGCGTCTGCAGACGCTCGGCGTTGATTTCGGCTCCGAGGTCGAAGGCTGGCAGATCGACCGTGTCCGCGAGGTGCTGCGTACGCAGCGCTATTTCCACGCCATCCATTTTCCCGGTGCGTTCCAGCTCGACGGCCGGCGCTATATCCGCGGGCTCGAGGCAATGGCGCGGCGGGCCGGGGTTCGGATCTTCGAGGATACGCCGGTGCTCGGCATCGACTCGTCGGGCATTCGCAAGCGGATCGTCACGCCGCATGCGCGGATGCGGGCGTCGGACATCGTGCTTGCCGGAAATGTCCATCTTGGCGCCGCCTCGCCGCGGCTGACGCGGACGCTGCTGCCGATGTGGCGGATGGCGGCCCTGACGGCGCCCCTCGGCGAGCGGCTGGCGGAGGCGATCGCCTTCACCGGGTCGATCGCCGACACCGATGGCGTCGATCACTACCGAATCGTCGGCGGCGACCGGCTGCTGTGGACCGGGCCGGAGACCACCTTCGATATCGCCCCTAGGCGGCTGGAAGGGCTGATCCGGCGGCGGATCGCGGCGCTGTATCCACAGCTCGGCGCGGTGGCGATCGAGCGCAGCTGGAGCGCGCCGATCGGCCAGACCGTGCACGGCATGCCGCAGATCGGCGAATTGCGGCGCGGGTTGTGGGTGGCGAGCGGGTTCGGCCGGCATGGGCTCTCCACGACGGCGATCGCCGGCCGCCTGATCGCGCAGGGCATTGTGCATGGCGATCAGCGCTGGCGGCTGTTCGATCCGTTCGAGCTGGTCTGGGCAGGCGGCAAGATCGGCCGGGTCGTGGGGCAGGGCGTCGCCATCGCGGAACGCCGCACGGCGATCGCCTCCGGCCTGCTGGCGCGCTACCGCGAACGCGCTGCCGAGCGCAGCCGGCAACGTGAGGAGCGGCGCGAAGCGGCCAATCGCAGCGTAAGGCGGGTACTGCCGGAGCAAACGCCGGCTTCGCCGACAAAGAGCGATCGCCCAGTCGAACAGCGGACCGAGGCTGGTTCCCCCTCCGCGTAACAACGCTCGCGACAATGTGAGCCTGCAGCGGGGTGTGTGTTGTAACTTCCGCGGACGTGGCTGCGCATCTGCGAACGACACACCTCCGGGCAGCAGCGCCCACCATCGACGGAGACCGCCATGATCGACCGCCGTCTGCTTCTTGCTTCCGCCGCCGTTGCGTCGGTGTTCGGCTTCCGTTGGCTGCGGCCGGAGGAGGCCCGCGCGGCCGAAAAATTCGAGATCGAGAAGACGCCGGAGGAGTGGCGGGCGCAGCTCACGCCGATGCAGTATCATATCTTGCGCGAGGAGGGCACCGAACGGCCGTTCTCCAGTCCGCTGCTGAAGGAGCACCGCAAGGGCACTTTCGCCTGCGCCGGGTGCGACCTGCCGCTGTTTGCCTCCGACACCAAATACGACAGCGGCACCGGCTGGCCGAGCTTCTGGCAGCCGCTGCCGAATGCCGTCGGCGAGCGCAAGGATTCGACGCTCGGCATGATCCGAACCGAGGTGCATTGCCGCCGCTGCGGCGGACATCTCGGCCACGTGTTCGACGACGGCCCCAAGCCGACCGGCCTGCGCTACTGCATGGACGGCTATGCGCTGACCTTCAAGCCGTCGCCGTCCAGCCCAAGCTGATACAAGACGGCGATCGACTCCGGCGCTATGACGGCGTCGGAGTGATCGGTATCGTACGCGTTGTCGGGTTCCCGTGCCGCCGGGGCTCGCCTCGGAGGTTTTCCGGAATGAAAGTCGCGGCCGCGATTGACAAGGCCGCGCCGCGTCCCCCATCAAGCCGCAACATTAACTTTTGGATATGTTGGCGGCAGGCGGAATGGATCGCACCTTATCCCGATCGGGATTCTCTGTTGGTCTGCTTGGTCTGGTCGCATTTGCGCTGCTGCTTCCGATAGGGCTGGCGGCGCTCGTTTTTCCCACGCCGCTCTACGATACCCGTGAGCTGGTTGCGTGGGGCCGCCATTTTCCGCTGGTGACGCCGGTCCATCCGCCGATGATGGTGTGGTTCGGCGGCATCGTCGACCGGCTGTTCGGTCCGTCCGGCACCGCCATCGTGGCGGCCAACCAGATCTGCCTCGCGATTGGTCTCGCTTATCTGTACGCGACGCTGCGGCTGCTGATCGAGCGCAGCATGGCGGCCTATGTGCTGGCGCTGACCGGGGCCTCGTTCTACGTGGTGTTCGCCCCGCTCTCATGGGCGCTCAACGCCGACATCCTGCAACTGATGTCGTGGCCCGCGGTGCTGTATCACTTCATGCGTGGCCGCAGCACCGATCGCTGGCTGCACTGGATTCTGTTCGGCGTCTGGACGGCGGTCGCTGCGCTGACCAAGTACAATGCGGCGGTGCTGCTGATCGGCATCGCGGTCGGCATCATCGCCGTGCCGTCGTTTCGATCCTGCCTGCGCCGACCGGGCTTGTACGTCGCCGCACTCGTCGGCGGGCTGCTGATCCTGCCGCATGTCATTGCGGCGCTACAGGTCGGAAGCACGATTCATTACGGCGAGCGGCATTTCACCGGCTTCGGTTCGATGGCGGACACCGCGCGGCGGCTCGGCTGGCTTGTCGTCGGCTATCTGCCGATCCTGCTGCCGGGCGCGGCCGTTCTGGGGATATCCGTCGCGCGGCGGATGGTGGTGTGGCGCGTACCACGTTTCGCAGCGGCCAGCGACGAGCTGAAATTCGTCGTCATCGTCAACATCGCGATGTTCGCGGTGCTGCTGGTCCTGATCGTCGGGCTGGGACTGGAGTATATCGCGCGCTACGGCGCGCCTTTCGCGGAGCTGTCGGTGCTAGCGCTGGCGCCGCTGTTCTCGTGGGCGGCGGACCGCCGCGACGCCGTGATGCGCCAGACCGTGCTGTCGCTCGGCACGTTGTACGGCGTATTGGCGGTCGCGGTGTCGGTTATCTATCTGTTCTTCGCCTCGCACAGCGGACTGCAGGAAGCGACCGCGCCGGCGGCCCGGCTGATTCTGGATGACTGGAACAGCAAGTACACATGTGGTCCGGGCTATTTCCTCGGCGATCGCCAGACGGTGTACGGCATCGGCATCGCCGCCGGCCCGGATGGCGACTCGATGACGCTGGATTTCATCCCCAAAGCCCGGTGGTTCGATCGCGCCAAGCTCGCGTCGCGGGGCGCCGTGCTGATCTACACGCTGCCGCAGGTCCCGACAGATTTTGCGGCGGCCTTTCCCGATCTGACGATGTCGGATGAGAAACGCATCAGCGTGCCGGTGCTGCGCACCCGCACCGGAAAGACCAAGGACTACTTCTATCGCCTGGTGCCGCCGAAAGATTGCGGACGCTGAACGCTCGGTCGTTCAGCGGACCAGCATCTGCCACTTCTCGGCGGCCTCGATCGCGGCAGGGCGCAAGGTGTCGGCCGGGATGCCGCGATGCAGCGCCTTGGCGTATTCGCAGACGGCCATGAAAGTCGACGCGCGCGCTTCGTCGACTTCGAACGAATGCGGCGTGCCGTCGCCCTGCACCAGCCCGACCAGCCCATTGAGGATGCCGAGCGCTCCCTTGGGATCGGCCAGCTCGGTCTGCCGTAAGCACTGCAGCACATGCTGCGCCATCTCGCCTTCGCTCATGCCTTGATCGCCCGCCGTTGAACTCTGGTCGCTTGTTACCATGATGATCTGGTCGCTTGTTACCATGATGATGGGCGGATGTCCTGATCTGGCGCAAGCCGGAACCGCAGCGGCGTTTCAGCCAAGCGCGCTGGCGGACATCGCCAACGCGCGGCGTAGCACCTTGGACAGATCTTCGACCGAATACGGCTTGTGCAGCAGTTCGAAGCCGTGGTGGCCGTCGTCGGCCAGGACATTGGCGTAGCCCGAGTTCAACACGATCGGCAGGTTCGGCCAGCGGGTTCGGATCTCGCGGCCGAGCGCGACTCCGTCCATTCCGGGCATCACGACGTCGCTGAGCACGATGTTGAAACGCGCGGCGTCCTGGCCGAGCAGCTGCAGGGCCTGTTCGGCGCTCGAGGCCAGCACGGTCTCGTAGCCGAGGTCGTGCAGCAGCTGGGTCGAGAACTCTCCGACCTCCGCATTGTCCTCCACCACCAAGACCCGCTTGCGCTCCTCGGACTTGTCGCTGTCGCCCGGCGCAGTGCGCTCGCGCTGTTCGATCGGTTTGTCGCTGAGCGGCAGCCGCAGCGTGATGGTGGTGCCCTTGCCGAGTTCGCTGTCGACCGAGACGTGGCCGCCGGATTGCTTGACGAAGCCGTAGACCTGGGAAAGGCCGAGTCCGGTGCCGCGGCCGACGTCCTTGGTGGTGAAGAACGGCTCGAAGATGCGGTCGATCTGGTCGGGCGCGATGCCCGAGCCGGTGTCGGTGATCGACACGGCGACGACGTCGCCGATGCCCGCGGCGTCTTCTTGATAGGTCGGGCGGGCGCGGACGACGCGGATCTGCAGTTCGCCCTGGCCATCCATCGCGTCGCGTGCATTGGCCACCAGATTGACCAGCGCCGCATCGAACTGGTTGGCATCGGCTTCGATCGCGAGCGGGCGTTCGTCAATCGTCAGCGTGAACCCGGCGCGCGAGCCGAGGGCGGTTCTGAGCATCTCGGCGATCTGCTCGATTTGCGCGGTGACGTCGAAGACCTGACGGTTCTGCGCATGACGGCGCGCGAAGGTGAGGAGCTGGCCGGTCAGTTTGGCCGCGCGATCGGCCGTATCGGAAATCGCATCGACGTAGCGCCGCATGCGATCGGGCGGCAGTTCGCGCCGGCGCAGCAGATCGGCCGAGGAGCGGATCACGGTGAGCAGATTGTTGAAGTCGTGCGCCACGCCGCCGGTGAGCTGGCCGATCGCCTCCATCTTCTGGGCTTGGCGAAAGGCTTCCTCCGCCTTGCGCCGCACGGTGATCTCGACGGCCTCGGGAACGATGGCGATGACCTGTCCCTGCGCGTCGTGCACCGGGCGCATCTGGAAGTCGAACCAGCGCCAGCCGCCGACCGGCAGGTTGAGATGCAGCTCGCGACGCACGGTTCCTCCAGCGGCGACGGCGGACACGGCTTCCTTGATCATCTCCGTCATGCCCGGCGTGCCGGCGAACCAGGGAGTATCCCAGACCGGTTTGCCGACAACGTCGTCCAGCGCTGCGCCGATGCCGGACAAGGATGTGAGATTGGCGTCGATCAGGACGCCGTCGACGCCGAGCAGGGCCTGGTAGGTGTAGCTGGCGGCGAAGATCGTGCGTAGCCGCGCTTCTTTCTGGCGCAGTTCGGCGGTGCGTGCGGCGACCTGCTCTTCGAGCTGTTCGTTGAGGTTGCGCATCGCCGTCTCGGCGCGCTTGCGCTCGGTGATGTCGCGGAAATACACCGACACGCTGCTGGAATTGGTCGGCGCGACGCGCAGGTTGAACCAGCGCCTGCTCGGCCCATGCTCGATCTCGAATTCCGAGCCGGCGCGCTCGTCCATCGCGCGGCGCAAGGCTACTTCGATGCGGCTTCCGGTCAGTGCCGGATAGACCTCCTGGCAGATTTTGCCGATCAGTTGCGAGGCCCGACGCCGCATCATCCGTTCGGCGGCGGTGTTGACGTAGGTGAAGCGATACTCGCTGTCGATCGCCACGAAGCCGTCGCTGATACTGGCGAGGATGCTCTCGGCGCGGTCGCGTGCCGCCTGTGCTTCCTGCCGCAGCGTGTGTTCGGTGCGCAGCGCTTCGCGCCGCACCTCGGCGGTGTCGAGATTGGACCGCACCCGCGCCAGCAATTCGCGGGCGCTGAACGGCTTGCTGAGATAGTCGTCGGCACCGGCCTCCAGACCCTCGACCTTGGCTTCCTCGCCGGCGCGCGCCGACAGAAAGATCACCGGCACGTCGGACAGCCTGGGATCGTTGCGCAGCGCCTTCAGCAGGTTCAGTCCGTCGAGCCGCGGCATCATGATGTCGGACAGAACCAGATCAGGCCGATGCTTCCAGGCGGCCTCCAGGGCGGCCACGCCGTCACCCACGGCTTCGACCTCGTAGCTGTCGCCGAGCAGGCGCACCACGTAGTCGCGCATGTCGGGATTGTCGTCGGCGAGCAGGACGCGGGGCCGGACTTCGTCGCGGCGGATGCCGAGTCCGAGGTCTTCGGCGGACGACGCGTGAGGCAGGTCGGCCGCGCCGCCGTCGCCCTCCAGCCAGCCCATCGCTTCATCCAGATAGGCCTGGGCCCGAATGTTGGTGGAAACCTGATGCGAAACCGGCTGAGGCCGGCCAGCCGGCACATGCGCGGTACCGAACGGCAGCGTGACGTGGAACGCGCTGCCGCGTCCGATTTCGCTTTCCACGCGGATGCTGCCGCTGTGCAGCTTGACGAGCTCCTGCACCAGCGCGAGCCCGATGCCGCTGCCTTCGATCGACCGGCCGCGCGCGCCTTCGACACGGCGGAAGCGTTCGAACAGATACGGGATCTCTTCGGGCGGGATGCCGGTGCCGGTGTCGCGCACCACGATCTCGGCCGACCGGCCGTCCGGCGAGGCGCCGACCGAGACGGCGACTTCGCCCTCGAAGGTGAACTTGAAGGCATTGGAGAGCAGGTTGAGGACGACCTTCTCCCACATATCGCGATCGACATAGACCGGCTGCGGCAATGGCGGCGCGTCGATCACCAGTCGCAACCCGGCCTTGTCCATTGCGGAGCGAAAATTGGAGGCGAGCTCGGCCGTGAATGCCGGCAGATCTACCGGACGAAAATGAGCGGTGAGTCGGCCGGCCTCGATCCGGGCGAAGTCGAGCAGGGTGTTGACCAGCTTGAGCAGGCGCAGGCCGTTGCGGTGGGCAATGCCGAGCAGGGCCTGCTGATCGTCAGACAGCCCGGTCTGCGTGATCACCTCCTCGAGCGGGCTCAGCATCAACGTCAGCGGGGTGCGAAATTCATGGCTGACATTGGAGAAGAACGCGGTCTTGGCCCGGTCGATCTCGGCGAGCGCTTCGGCGCGGCGGCGCTCTTCTTCGTAAGCATCGGCGTTGGTGATCGCGGCCGCGATCTGCCCGGCCACCAGCGCCAGGAAGTCGCGATAGCCGACGTCGTACAGCCTGAATGGATTGAGGCCGGCGACCAGAAAGCCGGAATGGCCGGTATCGCCGCTCGACTGGATCGGCAGCACGATCGCGCGGGTCGGCGGACTGCGCCAGCCGCCGGTGGGAAATTCGAAGCCGAACCGCGCCTGGAGATCGTCGACCAGTTGCGGCGTTCCTGACACCATCGCGTCGGCCACCGGCCACGACTCCGCGCCCGGCGCGACCGACAGTATCGGCTTGACGCCGGGATGGTTGGCATCGATGCCGGCCGATGCGGCGAGCCGTGCAGTCTCGCCGCCGGGCTCGACCAGATAGATCAGGGCGAACGGCAGATCGCGCGGGTTGCTTGCCAGGGCTGCGGCACTGCTTTCGCAGGCTTGCGCCACGTTGCGCGATTGCGCCGCGTTGCTGGCTACCTCGCGCAGCAGCGACAGCTGCCGCTCGCTGATGACGCGCTGGGTGTCGTCGGTATTGGCGCAGAAGATGCCGCCGGGCGAGCCGTCTTCGGTCGGGATCGGGCTGTAGGAGAAGGTGTAATAGGTCTCTTCCGGGAAGCCGTTGCGCTCCATGATCAGGAGCTGGGCTTCGACGTAGGTACCTTCATGTCCGCTGGTGGCCTTGGCGAGCAGCGGCGCGATGTCGTCCCAGATCTCGTGCCAGACCTCGCGGGTCGGCAGGCCCAGGGCCCACGGATGCTTGCCGCCGATGATCGCCTTGTAGGCGTCGTTGTAGAAGAAAATCAGGTCGCTGCCCCAGCCGATCCAGATCGGCTGTTGCGACGTCAACATGATCCGGACGGCAGTCTTGAGCGCTTGAGGCCATTGCTCGGGCGCCCCCAACGACGTCGACGGCCAATCGAACTCCCGCGACAGCGTCGTGAGTTCTCCTCCACCGAGGAAGAGATGGTCAAGACCGGCCGATTCGTCTCCGGGCGATACAACCGGCAATTTTAGGTCGGCCAACGCTGCCCCCGACACGATTGAACGGTCCGAACGCGCGTCTTCTCAAAAAGTTCCGACTTCGCAGTTCCGTGTCGGAACTTTTGGTCGTCCAGCTGACGATCAATCGGCAATTCTTGCCGAAGCCGGCAATTCCGCCACGGCTTCGGCCCGTTGGATAGTTCTTAAGCCACTGAAACAGCTGCATTGTTTCGTTGGCACGGAGTTTGCGGAAGCTCCCACAGATCGTGTCCGACCAGACAGCACAGCCAGCCGACACGGCGGCTTGAATTGGGAGAAGTGAGTAATGGGTATTTTCGGCGCTCTCACCACCTCGGTCGCGGGCCTGCGCTCGAACTCCTACGCGCTGGAGAACATCTCCGGGAATATCGCCAACTCCCAGACCACCGCCTTCAAGCGCGTCGACACCTCATTTCTCGATCTGGTCCCGCAAGGTGGCAGCAGCCAGCAGGCCGCGGGCTCGGTGACTTCCGAGTCGCGGCTGACCAACACGCTGGCCGGCTCCGTTCAGTCGGCCTCGGTCTCGACCTATATGGCGATCAACGGCGAAGGCTTCTTTGCGGTCCAGAAGCCCGGCTCCTTTGCAGACAACAGTCCGATCTTCACAGGCGTCAACAACTACACCCGTCGCGGCGACTTCTCGCTCGACAAGAACGGCTATCTGGTCAACGGCTCGGGCTACTACCTGCAAGGTGTGCCGATCGATTCGACGACCGGCAATCCGGTCGGCAGCACGCCGCAGGTGCTGAAGTTTCAGAATGACTTCCTGCCGTCGCAGGCGACCACCAAGATCAGCTATCGCGCCAACCTGGCAAGCTACCCGCTGACCACCAAGCACGACACTGCGGTGCCTGGCTCCGAATTGTTGCGTCCGGCCGACTTCGCGTCCAACCCGCAGGTCGTCGGCACTTCGCCGCCGCCGTTCGGCGACAACACCAAAGTCGGCCTGTCGTCGAACAACAAGGCAGGCAGCCCAATCACCGGGGCGACGTTGCTGAAGGGCAGCTCCGGTGACGCCGTTGCGACCAGCTTCACGATCACCGACACGGTGACGGTCGGAACCGGATCCGCGGCGAAAACCATCGCCTTCTACGATTCAGGGGCCGGCGGTTCGGCGGGCTCGGCCGCCAACACCACCTATCTCGACCTTGCCACCGCGACGGTCGCCAATCTGCTCGGCGCGATCGACACGGCGAACGGCAACACCGGCACGGCATCTTCGGCCGCAGCCGGCTCGGTGACGCTGCACACCGGCACGGCGTCGGATCTGCTCATTACGTCTTCGGCCGGCGGTTTCGCGACGCTCGGCCTGACCAGCCCCGTGACGGTGATGCGCACCGGCGGCGGCACAGTGGGCACGGGCCAAGTGATCGGCACCGACAACCAGGCCTTCCTCGACGAATCGATCTCCGGCGGCGCCACGACCGCCTATGACGGCAGCGGCGCTCCGGTGAACGTGCAGTTCCGTTGGGCCAAAATCGACTCCTCGACGCTCGGTGCCGGGCACACCGACACCTGGAATTTGTTCTATCAGGTCAATCCGAATGCCACTGGCAGTCAGGTGGCCTGGCAGAACGTCAATACTAACTTCTCGTTCAGCGCGACGGGGCAGATGAACCCGGTGATCGGGCAGCTGTCGTTGGCGAACCTCACCGTGTCCGGCGTGTCGCTCGGCACCGTCACGGTCTCGTTCGGCACAGGCGGCCTGACCCAGTTCGCCGACACCAACGGCAATGTTCAGGTCAATCAGCTGCAGCAGGATGGCTACGCCGCGGGCCAGCTGGTCAGCGTCTCGGTGAGCAATGAAGGCCGCGTCGTCGGCTCTTATTCCAACGGCCGCAACATCGACCTCGCCGAAGTCTCGGTCGCGACCTTCAACGGCGCGAACTTTCTGAATCGAATCGATGGCGGTGCGTTCGAGGTCACCAACGAGTCCGGCGAGCCGCTGTACGGCAAGGGCGGCAGCATCTCGGGCTCGTCGCTGGAGTCTTCAAACACCGACATCGCCGACGAATTCACCAAGCTGATCGTCACGCAGCAGGCCTATTCGGCCAACACCAAGGTCATCACCACGGCCAACACCATGGTGCAGGACCTGCTCAACGTGATGCGCTGAGGTGCATCGCACGCCTCGTTCTGTTTCGGTCAACGGGTAGCCGGTCATGAGTCTCGGAGACGCACTTTCGATCGCGATGGCCGGCCTGCGTGCGAACCAGGCGGCGATGTCGCTGGTGTCGTCGAACGTCGCCAATGCGGAAACGCCCGGCTACGTTCGCAAGACCATCGATCAGGTCCAGACCTATTCGGGCCCGTCCGGCAGCGGCGTCTCGGTCGTCGGCGTCAACCGCGAACTCGACGCCTTCCTGCAGGCCCAGCTGCGCACCGAAACCTCCGGCGCGTCCTACGCTTCGCTGCGGTCGGATTTCCTCAACCAGGTGCAGGGATTGTTCGGCGACCCGAACTCGACCGGGACGCTGGAAGATTCCTTCAACAGCCTGACCGCCGCAGTGCGCGCACTCGCCACCAGCCCGGACAGCACCTCGGCCCGGATCGGCCTGCTCAATGCGGCGCAGGTGATGTCCGGCGCGCTGAACGCGATGTCGAACGGCATCCAGTCGCTGCGCACCGGCGCCGAGACCGGGCTGTCGGACAGCACCACCACCGCCAACAATCTGCTGCAGCAGATCGCCTCGATCAACAACAACATCCGCAGCAATCCGGCCGGGGGCACCTCGACCGACACGGCGACGGCGGCGATGCTCGACCAGCGCGACCAGGCGATCAGCCAGCTCGCGCAACTGATGGACATCCGCGTCGTCACCGACGGTTCCAATCAGGTGACGGTCTTCACCGGCTCCGGCGTGCAACTCGCCGGCATGCAGGCCGCCAAGCTGTCGTTCGATGCCCAGGGCACGGTGACGCCGAGCACGACCTGGAGTTCGAACGCCGCAACCAGTCAGCTCGGGTCCGTCAAGGTCAGCTACGCGGACGGCAGCTCGATCGATCTGACCAGCTCGCTGAAATCCGGCAAGATGGCGGCCTATATCGAGCTGCGCGACAAGTCGCTGGTGCAGGCGCAGACTCAGCTCGATCAGTTCGCCGCCTCGATGGCGAGCGCGTTGTCGGACAAGACCACGGCCGGCACTCCGGTGACGTCCGGCACCCAGGCCGGCTTCGCACTCGATCTGTCGAACATGAAGTCCGGCAACACCGTCAATATCAGCTACACCGACACGGCCACCGGGGCCCAGCGCACCGTCTCGGTGATGCGGGTCGACGATCCGTCGGTGCTGCCGCTGCCGCAGACCGCCACGCTCGATCCCAACGACTATGTGGTCGGGATCGATTTCTCCGGCGCGTCGGGATCCGTCACCGCGCAGCTCAACGCCGCATTGAACAGCCGCAACCTGCAATTCACCGGCACCGCGCCGAACATCACGGTGCTGAACAATCCCAACTTCTCCATCGTCACCGCGGCGTCGGTGACGAGCACGGAGACGTCGCTCGCCGGGGGCAGCGCAGAATTGCCGTTGTTCACTGACGGCAGCTCCGCCTATAGCGGTGCGCTGACCGGCTCCGGTTCGCAGATGACCGGCTTCGCGCAGCGGATCGCCGTCAATCCGGCACTGGTCAACGACTCCGACAAGCTGGTGTCCTATTCGGCGTCGACGGCAGCCGGCGACACCACGCGTCCCGATTTCATCCTGAAGCAGCTCAGCACCAGCAAATTCTTGTATTCGCCCTCGACCGGGGTGGGCTCGACCGGCACGCCCTATAACGGCACGCTGCAGAACTATCTGCAGCAATTCGTGTCGCTGCAGGGCTCCAACGCGCAAGCGGCGTCGCAGCTTTCCGATGGCCAGAACGTGGTGCTGAACACGCTGCAGCAGAAGTACTCGACGAACTCCGGCGTCAACATGGACGATGAAATGGCGCATCTGCTGTCGCTGCAGAACGCCTATTCGGCCAATGCGCGCGTGATGTCGACGGTGAACCAGATGTATCAGACGCTGATGCAGGCGATGTGAGGCAGCAATGGCAATCGACGGCGTAAGCGGGCGTACATCCTACATCGGCACCGGAATTATCAACATCCGGAGCCAGATCGAGAACCTGACCGCGCAGCTCGCGAACGGTCGCGTTTCGACGACCTATGCGGGCGACGGGACCGGCCGCAGCCTGGCGATCGGCATGCGCGCGCAGGTGGCGAACATCGCCAGCTATTCCGACACCATGACCAACATCAACACCCGGATCAGCGTCGCCAATCTGTCGCTGCAGCGGCTCGACGCGATCGGCAGCGAGGTGAAGGGTGCCGCCGCGAGCGCCGGCGCGACGCTCGACAACACCGGCCAGTCGGCCGGGCAGAAGACGGCCGGGCTGGATTTCTTCGATGCCGTCGACATGCTGAACGCGCAGTCCAGCGGACGCTATCTGTTTTCGGGGCGCGCCACCGACACCGCGCCGGTGACCTCGGCCGATCAGATCATGAACGGCAACGGCGCTGCGATCGCCGGGCTCAAGCAGATCATCAGCGAACGCCACGACGCCGATGTCGGCACCGACGGCATGGGGCGGACGATCGTCTCGACCGGCGCCACGCCGACCTCGGTGCAGATCGGCGAAGATTTCGCGGCCAATCCCTACGCGACGCCGACCGCGATCGGGGCCTCGCCGTTCGGTCTGAAGATCTCGTCGATCGCCACCACCATCGCCGGCGCGACGGTGACCCAGCCCACCGAGACGCCGCCGACCTCGGCGCCGGCAGCGCCCAACCCAGTGGCGATGGGGATCGACCTGGGCGGCAATCTGCCGAACGAGGGCGACACCGTGTCGTTCACCTTCAACCTGCCGGACGGCTCGCAGGAGACGATCAAGCTGACGGCGTCGTCTCAGTCGCCGCTGCCGGCCAACAGCTTCGCGATCGACCCGGGCGATCCCCTGGCGGTACCGGCGGTGCCTGCGTCGCCGTCGATCACCGCTGGAAACCTGAAGACGGCGCTTACCGATGCGGTGCAGAAGCTGTCGGGCAGTGCGCTGTCCGCCGCTTCGGCCATCAAGGCCGGCGACGACTTCTTCAACAAGACGCCGCCGCTGCGGGTCGCCGGCACCGCGCCGTTCGGCGCCGCCACCGCGCAGGTGGCCGGCACCAAGGCCGATACCGTGTTCTGGTACAATGGCGAGCCGGACTCATCGACAGATCCGGCGCGCGGCACCGCCATTGGCCGCGTCGACGACTCCATCACGGTGCAATACGGCATCCGGGCCGACGAGCAGGCGCTGCGCAAGCAGTTGCAGACCGTGGCGGTGTTCGCCGCGGTGACCACCTCGGCAAGCGATCCGAACGGCGCCAATAAACTCGCCGCGCTCAACCAGCGCGTGTCAGCGAACCTCGCGGTGGTGTCGGGGGAGCAGACGATCCAGAATATCCAGGCGGACCTCGCCGGCGCCCAGGCCGCGATGAAGGCCACCGGCGACCGCCAGACCCAGACCAAGGCGCTGGCGCAGACCATGCTGGATTCGATCGAGGGCGTGAACAATGACGAAGTCGCGACCAAGATCCTGGCGCTGCAGACCAGTCTGCAGGCGTCGTATCAGTTAACGTCGCAGCTCTATCAGATGAGCCTCGTCAAGTTTCTTTAGTTAAAGGTCTGTCAACGAATGAGCCGCCGTTGCGTCGATCGCACGGCGGCTTTTGTTTGCGTGCAGCCACGGTACAATCCCCGCAAGCCGAACGAAATTCAGCATCTTTAGGCCGACGCGGCGCTGAATTCGCGCACTATGAGATGCGCTACCTCGTTGTTTCACGAGGAAAAAGCCATCGTTTTATGCGCGCTTTCGTGCGCTAAAGGGAGTGCCTTACCTTTACGCATTTTTAGAGTCTGCCCGTCATGGTTCCGCGGTCGATCAAGAAGATCGTATTTGCGCACCAGGAAGGTAGCATCACATGTCAGGTATCGTTCTCTCGAACGCCGTTCGCCAGAATCTCTCGTCGCTTCAGGCCACGGCAGACTTGCTCGCCACCACCCAGAGCCGCCTCTCGTCCGGCAAGAAGGTGAACACGGCGCTCGATAATCCGACCAACTTCTTCACGGCCGCCTCGCTCGACGCCCGTGCCAGCGACATCAACAACCTCCTCGACGGCATTGGCAACGGCGTGCAGATTCTGCAGGCCGCGAACACCGGCATCACCTCGCTCACCAAGCTGGTGGACAGCGCCAAGTCGATCGCCAACCAGGCTCTGCAGACCGTCACGGGCTACGCGACCAAGTCGAACGTCTCGACCACGATCGCCGGCGCCACCGCCGACGACCTGCGCGGCACTCAGAGCTTCACCAGCTCCACCGCGCTCGGCTCCGTGCTGTTTGACGGCACCGCCGGCGGCACCACACCGCTGTCGGCCACCGATACGCTCGGCGCCGCCGCGAACTCGATCGCCAACACGGTCGCCAAGACGACGACCAACTCGGCCACCGATGGTACGGTCAACGGCACCGCTCTGAAGATCGGCACCGGTGGTGCGGATGCGACGGGCGCGACCCTGATCAGCGCGCTGACCAACGGTGCGACTGCCTCGGCCACAGGCCCGGTGTCCGGCGACTCGATCACGGTGAACGGCAAGACCATCACCTTCACCACCGCCGGCGCGTCCAGCAAGGACAGCTACGGCAACTACACGATCGGTATCGACCAGTCGATCGACTCGCTGCTCGACACCATCGACACCATCAACGGCAACACCGCCAAGACGTCGACCGTCACCGGCGGCTTGATCGAGCTGCACACCGGCACCAACAGCCCGCTGACCCTCGGGGACAACTCGAACGGCACCGTGCTGAGCAAGCTCGGTCTGTCTGCCGGCACCGTTGCGTTCGGTGCCGCTGGCGCCGCTGCCAACGTCACCGACACGACGAAGCTGTTCAACACGCAGGGTGCGCTCAGCACCAGCGCGATCGCCGACGGCACCACCCTGAGCGTCAATGGCAAGACCATCACGTTCAAGGCCGCCGACGCGCCGCTCGCTTCCGACGCTTCGACCGGCACCGGCGTGCTCGGCCGGATCTCGACCGACGGCAACGGCAATTCGACGATCTATCTCGGCAATCAGACCAACTTCACCAACGCGACCGTCGGTGACGTGCTGACTGCCATCGATCTTGCCAGCGGTGTGAAGTCAGCCAGCATCTCGAACGGCGTGGCCAACATCAGCACCAACTCCGGCCAGACCGCTTCGACCTCCGCTGCCGGTATCACCACGATCCGTGGCTCGACCGGTGCCGACCTCAGCATCACCGGCTGGTCCGACCTGTTCAACAACATGGGTCTGACCACGTCGGCCGGCTCCGGCCCGGTGACCCTGTCGTCGACCCGCACCACCAGCGCCTCGACCATGGGCACGCTGATCGAAGACGGCTCGACCCTGAACGTCAATGGCAAGACCATCACGTTCAAGAACGCCGCGGTTCCGACCGCGTCGTCGACCCATCAGGGCATTACCGGCAACGTCGAAACCGACGGCAACGGCAATTCGACGGTGTACCTGCAGAAGGGCACCATCAATGACGTGCTGAAGGCGATCGACCTGGCCACCGGCGTGCAGAAGGCGACGCTGGGTGTCTCGGGTGCCACCGTGGCGACTGCCACCGGCACCGCCAACTCGTCGATCCTGGCGAGCGGCACGCTGAAGATCTCGACCGGCCTCACCTCCGATCTGAGCATCAACGGCACCGGCAACGCGCTGGCGGCGCTGGGCCTGACGGGTCCGAGCGGCACTGCGACCACGTTCACGGCGTCTCGCGGTGCCAGCGAGGGCAACCTCGACGGCAAGAGCCTGACGTTCAGCTCGTTCAAGGGCGGTTCGGCGGTCAACGTCACGCTCGGCGACGGCACCAACGGCACGGTCAAGACGCTGGCTCAGCTCAACGTTGCGCTCGCCGCCAACAACATGACGGCGTCGATCGACAACTCGACCGGCAAGCTGACGATCGCCGCATCGAACGACTACGCCTCCTACACCCTGGGTGGCGCAGACGGCGGTGCGATCGGCGGCACCCTGGCTTCTTCGGCAACGTTCTCGGTGCCGGCGGCGCCGGTGGCTGACCCGAACGCGCAGACCACCCGCGCGGGCCTGGTCAAGCAGTTCAACGACATCATGGACCAGATCACCACCACGGCCCAGGATGCTTCGTTCAACGGCGTCAACCTGCTGAACGGCGACACCCTGAAGCTGGTGTTCAACGAAACCGGCAAGTCGACGATCTCGATCCAGGGCGTCACCAACAACCCGACCGGCCTCGGCCTGTCGAGCCTGAACGCCGGGACCGACTTCATCGACAACTCGCACACCAATGCGGTGCTGGCGAAGCTGAACACCGCTTCCACCACGCTGCGGTCGCAGGCTTCGGCCTTCGGTTCCAACCTGTCGATCGTGCAGGCCCGTCAGGAGTTCTCGAAGAACCTGATCAACGTGCTGCAGACCGGCTCGGCCAACCTGACGCTGGCCGACACCAACGAGGAAGCGGCCAACAGCCAGGCGCTGACGACCCGCCAGTCGATCGCAGTGTCCGCGCTGTCGCTGGCCAACCAGTCGCAGCAGGGCGTGCTCCAGCTGCTGCGCTGATCCGCAGCGCACGTCGCAACATCGTCACGAGGCGGCGGGGGAAACCCCGCCGTCTTTTTTTGATTCGCGTTAGGAAAAAAAGGGCAGGGATGCCCTGCGGCGGTCTCGCCCAAACCATCCCGCTATTTCCAGGCCATTGATAAACTACACTTTTTAAATGCCCGAGCGGCCTTAATCGGCTGTTAACCATATTTTAAAGTCCGCGCGCCATAGTACCGATGCTCAGGAAGAAGGTTTGGCCGAGAATCGGCTGCGTTGATCCGGACAGTGCGCGAGCACGGCCGAGGTCCCTCTCCAGAACAGGCGTCTAAACACAACCGGCGAGCGACGCGGCAGAGCCCGCGCGCGAGCAGCAGCGTACGACCGAAGTCGTCGCACAGCGCGGATCAGGAAGGTTTGCACCATGTCTGACGTGGTTCTCTCGGCATCAGTTCGCCAGAATCTGTTATCTCTGCAATCGACCGCAGAGCTGCTGTCGACCACCCAGAACCGGCTTGCGAGCGGCAAGAAGGTCAACACCGCGCTCGACAATCCAACAAACTTCTTCACCGCGGCAGGGCTCGACAGCCGGGCCAGCGACATCAACAATCTGCTCGACGGCATCAGCAATGGCGTCCAGATCCTGCAGGCGGCCAACACCGGCATCACATCGCTGAACAAGCTGATCGACACCGCCAAGTCGATCGCCAACCAGGCGCTGCAGTCGAACGTCGGCTACACCACGAAATCAAACGTTTCAGCCACCATCGCAGGCGCGACGCCGGACGATCTGCGCGGCACCCAGACCTTCGCCAGCGCGACCGCCACCAGCAACGTGGTCAACAATGGCAATGCCGGCGGCACCACGCCGGTGGCGCTGAGCAGCACGCTCGGCGGCGGCGTCGGCAGCATCACCGGCGGCTCGGCGATCACCAAGCCGGTCGCGGCCGACAACTCGGCCACCGGCACGGCGCTGCACATCGGCACGGCCAGCGCGCTCGCGGACGGCACGACCCTGATCAGCGCGCTGACCAGCGGCCTGACCAGCACCGCAACCGGCCCGCAGGCCGGTGATGTCCTCGTCGTCAACGGCAAGACCATCACCTTCACCACGACGGGCTCGCAGGCCAACGACGGCAACGGCAACTACACGATCGGCATCAATCAGCCGCTCAGCGCGCTGCTGGCGACCGTCGACTCGATCAACGGCAACACCAGCAATCCGTCGGTGGTCGACGCCAACGGCCGGCTCGAGTTGCACACCGGCACCAATCGTGCGCTGTCGATCAGCGATACGACCGGCGGCCAGGTGATGGCGAAGCTCAATCTGAGCCCGACCGTCGACGTGGCGCTGAACACCGGCGCGACCAGCGCGATCACCGCCACCACCAAGCTGTTCAACACGGTCGGCGGTTTGCAGACCGGCGCCATCGCCGACGGCACCACGCTGAACGTGAACGGCAAGTCGATCGTGTTCAAGGCCAGCGATCCGCCGAACGCGGCAGGCCTGCTGGCCGGTTCGGGCGTGCTCGGCAATATCGTCACCGATACGTCGGGTAACTCGACGATCTACATGGGCACCAGCAACGCCTACACCTCGGCCACGGTCGGGGACGTGCTGACCGCGATCGATCTGGCGAGCGGCGTCAAGACCGCCACGATCGCCGGCGGCGTCGCGACCTTCGCGACCAACGGCACGCCTTCGCAGATCTCTGGTTCGGGTGTCGTGACCCTGCAGACGTCGACCGGCGCTGATCTCAGCATCACCGGTCCGGCCGACTTCCTCAACACGCTGAAGCTGACCGGGTCCACCGGTCCCGGCCCGGCCACGGTGACCGCGACCCGCACCACCAGTGCGGCGACGATCGGCACGCTGATCCAGGACGGCGCGACGCTGAACGTCAACGGCAACATCGTCACCTTCAAGAACGCCCCGGTGCCTGCGGCGTCCGCCACCCACACCGGCGTGACCGGCAATATCGAGACCGATGGTCTCGGCAATTCGACCGTGTATCTGCAGGGCGGCACCATCGCCGACGTGCTGACTGCGATCGATCTTGCCACCGGCGTGCAGATCGCAAAGCTGAATTCGGGCGGCGCCACGCTGTCGACCCAGGTCAACTCGGCGAGTTCGTCGCTGTCGAGCGGCGCGCTGAAGATCTCGACCGGCAGCGCCTCCGATCTCACCATCAGCGGCACCGGCAATGCGCTGGTGGCGCTCGGCCTCGCCGGCAACACCGGCACCTCGACCGAGTTCAAGGCCTCGCGCGCGTCCGGCACCGGCGGCGTCTCCGGCAAGAGCCTGACCTTCACCTCGTTCAAGGGCGGAACGCCGGTCAACGTCATCTTCGGCGACGGCACCGGCGGCACGGTGAAGACGCTGGCACAGCTCAATGCAAAGCTGGCGACCAACAACATGACCGCGCAGATCGATGCCAATGGCTTGCTGACGATCTCCTCGAACAACGACTATGCGTCGGCGACACTCGGTTCGGTCGCCGACGGCGGCACGGTCGGCGGCACCATCACGGCGACGCTGACCTTCAGCACGCCAAATCCGCCGGTGGCCGACGTCACCGCGCAGATGGCGCGGTCCAAGCTGGTCGATCAGTACAACAACGTCATTCAGCAGATCACCACCACGTCGCAGGACGCCTCGTTCAACGGCGTCAATCTGCTCAACGGCGACACGCTGAAGCTGGTGTTCAACGAGACCGGCAAGTCGACTCTGAACATCGTCGGCACCGCGCTCAGCCCGGCGGCGCTCGGCCTGCCGACGCTGGTGTCCGGCGTCGACTTCATCGACAACGCCGCGACCAACAAGACGCTGACCGCTCTGAACAACGCGTCGACCACGCTGCGCTCGCAGGCGTCGTCGTATGGTTCGAACCTGTCGATCGTGCAGATCCGCCAGGACTTCGCCAAGAACCTGATTAACGTGTTGCAGACTGGCTCGTCCAACCTGACGCTTGCCGACACCAACGAAGAAGCGGCCAACAGCCAGGCACTTTCGACGCGCCAGTCGATCGCGGTCTCGGCGCTGTCGCTGGCCAACCAGTCGCAGCAGAGTGTGCTGCAGCTGCTCCGTTAAGCGCGACAGAACGGCAGCGGAGGCGCACGCGCGCCTCCGCGCAACGCGGCGATTCTCGGGCCGGCAACGCCGGGCCCGACTTATCCACCGAACACGGCATTGGATAGCGACGCGTAGCCGGCGCATAACTGGCGCGCGGCCCGACGCACCTGAGTCGTCGGCCGGTCGCGCCGACCGCGATCGACGGATCGCCATCAAAGGACAACACGATGCCATTGCGAGTCGAATTGAAGCCGTTCGAGCGGATCGTGATCGGGCAAAGCGTGATCACCAATTCCGATTCGCGCACCACGTTTCTGATCGACGGCGACGCGCCGATCATGCGCGAGAAGGACATCCTCACCGCCGAGACCGCCAACACCCCGGTGAAGCGCGTCTATCTGTGCGTGCAGATGATGTATCTGCAGAACGATATTCCCGCGTATCAGGACTTGTATCTCGGCTTCATCAAAGAACTTCTCGAGGCCGTGCCGAGTTTTCGCGACACGATCGAGGCCACGAGTAATCTAATTTTAAGCGGCCAGCTTTATAAAGCGCTGAGGGAGTTGCGGCCTCTCATCAAGCGTGAAGAAGAATTGCTGCAGAGGTAGTCATGTCGAGTGCTGCTCAAGCGTATGCCCGTACCGCGCAACGGACGGCTTCTCCGCGGGAGATCGAAGCGCAAGCTCTGCTCAAAGCCGCCCGGCAGCTCCAGGACGTTGTGACGAACTGGGACGAGCGCGGCGCCATCGGCATGAACGAAGCGCTGATGTTCAATCGCAAGCTGTGGTCGCTGTTCGTCAGCGACGCGCTGCGCGACGACAGCCCGCAGACGCTGGATATCCGGCAGAACATCGCCAATATCGGCGTGTTCGTGCTCAGCCAGTCGGCGGCGCTGCAGATGGCTCCGCAGGTCGAGCCGCTCAATGCGCTGATCGAGATCAACCGCAACATCGCCGCCGGTCTCAGCGGCCGCGGCTAACCGGTCCCGCGTCCAACGCGACGCGGTCTACGCCGATAACGATCCCACTCTCAGTCACGAGTGATTGCCCGCGCTTGCGCTGCAAGCCGGGGCATCATCCCAATCGCTGCTGCGTTCACGCGATTCGATCGGTCGGGATCGGGCCGGTGCGCTGCTGCAGTTTCGATTGATCCTGTTCGCGGAAGTAAGCGCGCGCCTTGAGCTGCCAGGATTCCGGATATTGGTTGATCACTTCGGCGGTCGACTCGTCGACCGAGACGTACACCATCGCGGCCGATGCCTGATCGAAGATCACCTGGCGCGAGATGGTGTCGGCGCCGACCTTGGCGGCGTTGCTCGCGACGGCATTGCTGCCGCCTCCGTTCGCCGTAGCGGACACGCTTTGCGGTGCGGGCAATTGTGTCGCCACGGCAGATTGGACCGCTTCAGGCTGAAGCCTGACCACGGGCGGTATCACCAATTGCCCCACCGGCTTCACGGTGAAGTCGAAACTCATGGCAGCCTCCTGGCTCCATCAAGGTCAATTCACCCGCCCAGGAGATGCTGCACAGAAGTTTTGAAAGTTGTTCTACACCGTTCAGTCAGATTTGATTCGAGTTGGAGCCACCGGGACGGCCCGGCCATGGCGACTGCGGCGCGGACGGCCGCGCGGCTACAGCGACCGGCTCACCGCGATCGGCGTCAGGTTGCGTGGGCCGGGCGCGGCGCGCCTGCCGGCGGCCGTGTAGGTCTGCGGGATGTTGCGCTTCTGCACCTCGGCATTGACGCCGCGGACGATGCCTTCCGACACCGCGTGTGCGGTCGCCAGTACAGTGAGGTTGACCTGCAGCATCGCGCGAAACACTTCGTGGTGGCGGTGCAGGGCGCCGAGCAGGTCGGGGGTCGCTTTCGCCATGTAGGGCTGGCTGGCGCGCACCAGCGTGATCGCCGCGATATAGCGCTTGGTAAGGTCGTTCTTCTGCGGCTCGAGCTTCATCGCCTCCGGGATCTTGCCGGCGCGGACGAGTTCGGTCTCCTGTTCGATCAGCGCCAGCAGATTGTTCATGATCTCGGTCAGCACGTTGGCGAGCTGGCGCGCGTCGATCGGTGAAGTGACGGATGGGGCCGGGGCGGGCGCCGGCTGGCGTTGCATCTGCATCATGCGTCGTCCTTGCTGCTCAGGCCTTGCCGTTCGCCTGTTGAAGAATGAGGGTGCGGAACACATCGCTGGCAATGCCGACGCCGCCAGCCTTCGCCACGGTCTGCGAATACTGTTCCGTCAGCATCGAGCGCCAGACCCCGGTTCCGACCGTGTCGCCGAACGGGCCTTCGCCCTTCAGCCCCGAGGTCATCTGCGAGAACATCGAATTCAGAAACATCGCCTCGAAGTCGCGGGCGGAATTGCGTGCCTTCGTCTGGGCCTCCGGCGAGACCTTTGCGAGTGCCGCAGCCATATCGTGGTCGGGGCGGCCGTTGCGCGTCGGAGCGGTGGTCGGATAGTTGACCGGGACAAGCGACATCACATCACCTCGATATCGGCTTCGATGGCGCCGGCGGCCTTGATGGCCTGCAGGATGCCGATCAGGTCGCGGGGGCCGATGCCGAGGCCGTTGAGGCCGTCGACCAGCTGCTGCAGCGACACGCCGTCCTTGACCAGCGCCAGCTTCTTGCCGTCTTCGGTGACGCCGACCCGCGTGTTCGGCGTCACCACGGTGCGACCGCGCGACAAGGGGTTGGGCTGGCTGACCTGCGGGCTTTCGGAAATCGACACGGTGAGGTTGCCCTGCGCCACCGCAACGGTGGCGACACGGACGTCGCGGCCCATCACGATGATGCCGCTGCGTTCGTCGATGATGATCTTGGCAGCCTGATCCGGCTCGACCTGCAACTGCTCGATTTCGGTGACGAAGGCGACGGCGTTGCCTTTGAATTCGGCCGGGATCGAGAGCTGCACGGTCGACGGATCGATCGGCTCTGCGCTCTTGGTGCCAAGAAAGTCGTTGACCGCCGCGGCGATGCGCTTGGCGGTGGTGAAGTCGGCGTTGCGCAGCGCCAGCCGCACCATCGGCAGCCGGTTCAGGGCGAATTCGATTTCGCGTTCGATGATCGCGCCGTTGGCGATACGGCCGACGGTGGGGACGCCGCGGGTGATCTTGGCGGCATCGCCCTCGGCCTGGAAGCCGCCGATCGCCAGCGAGCCTTGCGCCACGGCGTATACATTGCCGTCGGCGCCCAGCAGCGGCGTCACGAGCAACGTGCCGCCCTGCAGATTCTTGGCGTCGCCGAGCGCCGAGACAGTGACGTCCATCCGGGTGCCTTGGGTGGCGAAAGCGGGCAGATTGCCGGTCACCATCACGGCGGCGACGTTGCCGGTGCGGATGGTGGCGCCGCGGATGTTGACGCCCATTCGCTCCAGCATCGCCTGCAGCGATTGCTTGGTGAAGGGGATGTTGTTCAGCGTATCGCCGGTGCCGTTGAGGCCGACCACGAGGCCGTAGCCGATCAGCTGATTCTGCCGGACGCCCTCGATATTGGCGAGGTCTTTGATGCGCGACGTCGCGCTGGCGGCCACCCCCGACAGCAGCAGCGCGGACAGGGCGACTGCGGCCAGCTTCAGGATCGTGGACGAAACGCTCGGCATTCTCGGACTCCCGCGATGGCCGTCGCGTCCAGACGCGAAACGGCCTCAGCAGTCGTCTTGCGAGACCCGTGCCAATCGCCAGGATTTGATAAGCATCTGTTCTGAATAACTAAATCGCGATGGCGATGGCGGGGCCGCAGCGCTGCCCACGGCAAAACCGACACCGCCCGGCAAATCTTGCCGATCGTTTACCCGCCGTTAACCATAAACCGCGAGGTTGGGTTCCCGGGCTCTCAGCGCGCTTGTCAGCTTGGGTGTATGCTGTTCAGGCGCGGCGCTTAGCCAGGAACAGTCCGGCGAGAAAGACCATGCGAATCTACGGCCCGAACGGCACCTCCACATCGACACCCTCGAGCACGGTCCGTCGCAGCGGCTCGAGCACGTTCTCATTGCCCACCGGCGGCGCGCAGCCGGAGCCTGAAGCCCGGGCGGTGCATGCGCCGCTGGCACCGACGGGGCTCGAGGCGCTGCTGGCCATGCAGGGCGTCGAGGACGCCACCGAGCGCCGCAAACGTTCGGTCGCGCGCGGTCGGACGGCGCTCGACGTGCTCGACGATCTAAAAATGGGCCTGCTGGCCGGCAATTTCGATCCGTCGACCGTGATGCGGCTGCGCGCTGCCGCGGCGGAGCTTAAGGCCTCGTCCGGCGATCCGGGTCTCGACGCGGTGTTGTCGGAAATCGAGCTACGGGTCGAAGTCGAACTCGCCAAAGCCGGCCAATACTGACCACTTCGGCACGAGTTCCGTCTAGGCGACGAGGGCTTGGCTCGCTTGGGGGCGGAATGGCGGACGATATTGTCTGTCATCTGCGCGCGCTATATAAGCTGCCGCGCAGGCGGGATTTTTTGCCGCCCAACGAGATCATGGATTGCCCCTTGGATAAGTTGAAAAGCTATCGACCCTCCGAGAAAGAGCCGTTCATGAATGAACGGCAACGTGAGTATTTTCGTGCGAAGTTGCTGGCCTGGAAGGACGAGATTTTGCGCGAAGCAAAACTCACGCTCCAGACCCTTCAAGAAGAAAACGTCAACCACCCCGACCTGGCCGATCGCGCCTCGTCGGAAACCGACCGCGCGATCGAGCTGCGCGCGCGCGATCGGCAGCGCAAGCTGATCTCCAAGATCGATGCCGCGTTGCAGCGCATCGAAGACAACACCTACGGCTATTGCGAAGAGACCGGCGAGCCGATTTCGCTGAAGCGGCTCGAGGCCCGTCCGATCGCAACCCTGTCGGTGGAAGCCCAGGAGCGCCACGAGAAGCGCGAAAAAGTCTACCGCGACGAGTAGCGGGCTGCGCTCGGCGATAAGTCTGGCCCCGGTGGTCCTGCTGACAGGACCTCCGGGTTGCCGTTCTCGACAAGCATCACGCGCGTGGTGGTTTGAAAATATTGCGCCGCGGCATCATGTCGGGTAAAGTGTTACTTATAAATCGGACCCGGTGAAACTCCGGGTGGCTCTTCCGGCCGCCGATCCGCCGGACCACGCAAAAGTTCTCTTTTAAGAATCTGCCTGTCCTCGGGCCGATCGACCTTTTGCGCCTGACGCGCGGCAAGCGCGTCACCCACGAAAGCAACTCTCTTCATGGACATGATACATCTGCGGAGCGAATGGGCTCCGAACGTCACCCGTGAACTCCTCGCGGGGACGGTGGTGGCCCTTGCGCTGATTCCAGAGGCGATCGCATTCTCGATCATTGCCGGAGTCGATCCCAAGGTCGGACTGTACGCATCCTTCTGCATCGCCGTGGTCACCGCCTTTGCCGGTGGCCGACCCGCGATGATCTCAGCGGCGACCGGCGCCACCGCGCTGTTGATGATAACGTTGGTGAAGGAGCACGGCGTCGGCTACCTGTTTGCCGCGACGATCCTGACCGGCGTGATCCAGATCGTCGCAAGTCTGATGCGGCTTGGCACGCTGATGCGTTTCGTCTCGCGATCGGTCGTCACCGGCTTTGTCAATGCACTCGCAATTCTCATCTTCGCCGCGCAGATGCCTGAACTGATCGGACGCGGTCCGGCGGTGTATGCGATGACGGCGGCCGGGCTCGTGATCATTTACGGCCTGCCGCGCCTCACCAAAGCAGTGCCTTCGCCCCTGGTGGCGATCATTCTGCTGACGGGGGTCTCGATGTATCTCGGTCTCGGCATCCACAAGGTCGGCGACATGGGCGCGCTGCCGAACGAATTGCCGTGGTTCGCCCTTCCGCAGGTCCCGTTCACATTCGAGACCCTGCGCATCATTCTACCGACTTCGCTGACCATCGCGATGGTGGGACTCCTCGAAAGCCTGATGACGGCGGCGATCATCGACGAGATGACCGACACCACGTCCGACAAGAACCGCGAATGCGCGGGTCAGGGCCTCGCCAACATGGTGTCGGGACTGTTCGGCGGTATGGCTGGTTGCGCGATGATCGGACAATCGGTGATCAACGTTTCGTCCGGCGGACGCGGTCGGCTATCGACGCTGTGGGCGGGCGCGTTTCTGTTGTTCCTGATCGTCGTGCTGGGGCCGTACGTCGCGCAGATCCCGATGGCCGCACTGGTGGCGGTGATGATCATGGTGTCGATCAACACCTTCCAGTGGAAGTCGGTTCGCACGCTGGTGACGCATCCACGCTCCTCGAGCTTCGTCATGCTCGGTACCGTGGTGGTTGTTGTCGGCACCCACGATCTCGCCAAGGGCGTGCTGTTCGGCGTCGTGCTGAGCGGATTGTTCTTCGCCCACAAGGTGACCCGGCTTTTCCGCGTCGAGTCATCGCGCGACGGCGGGCCGGTGCGGACCTACAAGGTCGCCGGGCAGATCTTCTTCGCTACCGCCGAGGCCTTCCACAGCGCGTTCGATTTTCGCGAGGCCGATCTGGAGCGGGTCGTGATCGATCTGGCGAACGCGCATCTCTGGGATATCACCAGCATCAACGCACTCGACCGCGTGGTGCTGAAATTCCGCCGCCACGGCATTGCGGTCGACGTGGTGGGGATGAACGAAGCCACCGCGACGCTGGTGGATCGTCTAGGCACCCACGACAAGCCGGGCGCCGCGCTCGGCGCGCCCGGTCACTAGATCTCATCATCGCGTCGCGGCGTCGCTTTCACTGCGACTGGTGGCGGCGCGATCTCGGCGCGGGCTGCTGCGTGAGATCCGGCTGCTGCTGGCGGCGGAAGGCGACCACCGGATTGATGTCGCAGCCGGCGCGGGTGCCCGAAGCTGTCGCCATGCACTGCTCGTAGGAGTCGAACTGGCAATTGCCCGGATAGCCCCAATCGCCGCCCTGCAGGCAGTAGGGGAAATCGCGTGCGGACGCCGGCGCTCCCATGAAGCCGACGATCATCGCGGCCGCACCCAGAGCGGCGCCGAGTCTAATCATGTGGTCTCTCCATCGTGCCGGACCCCGCGGACGCAGGATGGACCGGGTCGGTAGCGGAAATAGTGAGCGTCCGGGCTGATACAACAGCGAAGCCGGCATGCCGTCGATGCGCCGGATCATGTTTGTGCAAACGTGGTTTGCGATCAACGCGCTCAGTCGGTCGCCGGCCTCGGTCCGATGATCAGTCCTTCCTGGTCATCGCGATCAGCCGCGCCAGCAGCTTCTTGCGGCTCATCCGCAGATCGGGCGCAAGATCCGTGAGATCGGCCAGCCAGGCGCCGTCTGCGGCGAGACGGACGATCTCCAGCGCCGGCGCGGAGTCGGTCTTCTTGTGCTTGGCCATCCGGGCTCGCATCCACACCGACCAGCGCGGTCGTAGCAGCGGGTCGGTCATCATCGACACCGCCAGCGCGCCGCCGCATTGGCCTTCGTCCTCTTCGCCGAGCTTGAAGGTGGCCATCACATAGGCGCGGGTGAAACAGCCGTAGCTCCCATGGTCGCGTTGCAGAGCTTCGTCGACCGCCGCACCGAACACGTCGAGCTGCGCGTCGAAGACCGCCTCGATCAGCTTTTCCTTGGAAGCGAAGTGATGAAACAGGCCGCCTTTGGTGACGCCCGCCGCGGCCGCGACCGCCTGCACGGTGACGGCTTGCAGCCCGCGCTCCATCGCCAGACGCGCGGCGCAGTCGATCAGGGCCTGTCTTACGACTTCAGGTTGTTTCTTCCGCTCGTAGGCCGTGGGCGCCATTCAAGACACTTTCTATCTTGCCTTCCTACGAAGTCATGATGTCGCCCCGTTGTCATTGTCAACGATGTAATATACCAACCGCGCGGTATCTTTCTGGCGGCTGGCGATGGGCGGGCAGGAGTCTCGCACGGCCGTTGCGATCGGAGAATAGTTCAGTGACGACGATAAGGATGGCGAGCCTGCGCGAGGCCTGCGCCCTCGCAGTGGCGCTCGGCCTGGCGGGCTGCGGCGACAAGCAGGCCGAGGCCGAGAAGGCAAAGCCGGCGGTGGTGGTGAGCGTGGTGACGGTTGCGCCCGAAACGGTGCGCATCGTCAACGATCTGCCCGGCCGCATCGCGCCGACGCGGATTGCCGAGGTGCGGCCGCGTGTCTCCGGCATCATCGTCGAGCGCGTGTTCAAGCAGGGCACCACCGTCAAGCAGGGCGACGTGCTGTATCGGATCGATCCGGCGCCGTTCCAGGTCCGCGTCGCGAGCGCGAAGGCCGCGGTGCAGCGGGCCGAGGCGACGCGCGCGCTGGCGGCGCAGCAGGCGGAGCGCCAGATCCGGCTGAAGGATCGCGATGCGACCACCGGCCAGCTCTACGACAAGGCGATTGCCGAACTCGCCCAGGCAGAGGCCGACGAAGCATCGGCCCGCGCCGGGCTGCAGGGGGCCGAACTCGATCTGCAATACACCGACGTGCGGGCGCCGATCACCGGCCGCATCGGCCGCGCGCTGATCACCGAGGGCGCGTTGTTCACCGTCGGCGGCAGCGAGAGCCTCGCCACCATTCAGCAGATCGATCCGGTCTATGCCGACTTCACCCAGTCGGCGAACGATCTGCTCGCGCTCAAGCGTACGGCGGCGCAGGCGGCACGGCGTGGTGAGGCGATCGACGCGGACGTCCGCCTGCGGTTCGACGACGGGTCGGAGTATGCGCAGCGCGGTCGGCTGTTGTTCTCCGAGGCTTCCGTCGAGGCCGGCACCGGCCAGATCACGCTACGCGGCGAATTTCCCAATCCCGACGGCGATCTGTTGCCGGGGATGTATGTGCGCGTGCAGATCGTCCAGGGCGAAGAGAAGAACGTCCTCGCGGTGCCCGAGCGCGCGCTACGTCGCGATCCGGGCGGACAGGCGCAGCTGTTCGTCGTCGGTGCCGACAACAAGGCCGTGCTGCGGCCGGTGACGCCGGCGCGTCTGGTCGACGGTCGCTGGATCATTGCGAGCGGCCTGAAGGCCGGCGAGGCCGTCGTCGTCGAAGGCTTCCAGGCGCTGGCAGCGGGGACGGCTGTTGAGCCCAGGCCGTGGCGAAGCGCGACATCGGTCGGCGCCGCGAAGGCTCCTGCGCGCACCAACTGAGGTCACGATCATGTCGGCTTTCTTCATCGCGCGGCCCATCTTCGCGTGGGTGGTGGCGATCTTCATCATGATCGCGGGCGCACTGGCGATTCCGTTTCTGCCGGTCGCGCAATATCCCAATGTCGTGCCGGCGAAGATCTCGGTGACCGCCAACTACCCGGGCGCGTCGTCCGAGGAGATCTATCAGGGCGTCACGCGGCTGATCGAGGATCAGCTCAACGGCATTCCCGGCCTGATGTACTTCGAGTCGACGGCGGACGCGACCGGTGCGATCTCGATCGAGGTGTCGTTCCAGCCGGGGACGTCGCTGGCGCAGGCGACGGTCGACGTGCAGAACCGCATCAGGCGCGTGGAATCGCGGCTGCCGAGCGCCGTCACCCAGCGCGGCATCGTGGTCGACGAGGCCTCCAGCGCGTTCCTGATGTTCATCTCGGTGCAGTCGACCGACGGGTCGATCGATAGCATCGGCGTCGGCGACTACATCACGCGCAATCTGCTCAGCGAGATTCGCCGCGTCGAAGGCGTCGGCAAGGCGCAGCTGTTCGGCACGCAGCGTTCGATGCGGGTCTGGATCGATCCTGACAAGCTGCTCGGCCTCAGCCTGACGGTCGCCGACGTGTCGGCGGCGATCGCTTCTCAGAACGCGCAGGTCGCCGCCGGCCGTATCGGCGCCACGCCCAATCCGATCTCGCAGGAAGTCTCCGCGCCCGTGCTGGTCAAGGGCCAGCTCGGCACGCCCGAGGAGTTCGGCGCCATCGTGCTGCGCGCCAATCGCAACGGATCGACCGTGCGCCTGCGCGACGTCGCCCGGATTGAGGTCGGCGGCGAGGACTACAACACCGAGAGCCGGCTCAACGGCCAGCCCGCGGCGGCGATCGGCATCCAGCTCTCCGCGACCGCGAACGCGCTTGCGACGTCGAAGGCGGTCACCGCCAAGATGAAGGAGCTGTCGAAATACTTCCCGAAGGGACTGACTTACGAGATCCCCTACAACACCTCGCCGTTCATTCAGGGGTCGATCGAGAAGGTGCTGTACACGCTCGCCGAGGCGGTCGGTCTGGTGTTCGTCGTGATGTTCCTGTTCCTGCAGAACATCCGCTACACGCTGATCCCGACCATCGTGGTGCCGATTGCGCTGCTCGGCACCTGCGCGGTGATGTTCGCCACCGGCTTCTCGATCAACGTGCTGACGATGTTCGCGATGGTGCTGGCGATCGGCATCCTGGTCGACGACGCGATCGTCGTCGTCGAGAACGTCGAACGGCTGATGGCGACCGAGGGCCTGTCGCCGCGGGCGGCGACCGAGAAAGCGATGCAGCAGATCCGCGGTGCGATCGTCGGTATCACGCTGGTGCTGACGGCGGTGTTCGTGCCGATGGCCTTCTTCCCCGGCGCGGTCGGCATCATCTATCGCCAGTTCAGCCTGACGATGGTGGTGTCGATCCTGTTCTCGAGCTTCCTGGCGCTGACCCTGACGCCGGCCTTGTGCGCCACGTTCCTGAAGCCAGTGCCTGCGGATCATCACGAGAAGCACGGCTTCTTCGGCTGGTTCAACCGCGCGTTCAACAGCGTCGCGGGTCGCTATCAGTCCGCGGTCGGATGGGCGACCGGACGGATCGGGCGGATGATGGTGATCTATCTCGCGCTGCTGGCTGCGCTCGGCTGGGCGTATCTGCGGCTGCCGGCGGCGTTTCTGCCGGCCGAGGATCAGGGCTATCTGATCGTCGATATCCAGGCGCCGACCGAGGCCACGCAGAGCCGTGCGATGAATTCGATCGAGCAGGCCGAGAAGGTCTTCCTCGAGGATACGAGCGTCGCCCAGGTGTTCACCGTGTCGGGCTTCAGCTTCTCCGGCAACGCCCAGAGCGCGGCGGTCGCCTTCGTGACGCTGAAGGACTGGAGCGTGCGCGGCGATGACGATGCGGAAACGATCGCCAGGCGCGCGAATGTGCATCTGGCGAAGATCGGCGACGCGTCGGTGATGGCGCTGTCGCCGCCGCCGATCGATGGCCTCGGCAATTTCACCGGCTTCACCTTCCGGCTTCAGGATCGCGGTAGCCGCGGCACGGCGGCGCTCGACGAGGCAGCCGCGCAGTTGACGGCGGCGGCGGCGGAAAGTCCGGTGCTGGCGGGCGTGCGTGTCGAGGGCCTCGCCAATTCGGCGCAGCTCAATCTGGTGATCGACCGCGAGAAGGCCAACACCTTCGGGGTGTCGTTCGCCGACATCAACGCGACCATCACCGCGAGCCTGGGGTCGGCCTACGTCAACGATTTTCCGAACGCCGGCCGGATGCAGCGCGTCACCATTCAGGCGCTCGACACGCGGCGCATGCGGGCGGACGATCTGCTGAAACTCAACGTGCGCAACTCCAGCGGCGGCATGGTGCCGCTGTCGGCCTTCGCCCGCACCGAATGGTCGAAGGGCCCGATCCAGGTGGTCGGCTTCAACGGCTATCCGTCGGTCCGCTTCGCCGGCGATGCCGCGCCCGGCCACTCCTCGGGGGAAGCGCTGGCCGAGATGGAGCGGCTGGCCAAGCAATTGCCGAGCGGCTTCGGCTTCGAATGGGCCGGACAGTCCTTGCAGGAAATCCAGTCTGGCAATCAGGCGCCGTTCCTGCTCGGCCTCAGCGTGCTGTTCGTGTTCCTGCTGTTGGCCGCCTTGTACGAGAGCTGGTCGATCCCGCTGTCGGTGATGCTGGTGGTGCCGCTCGGCATCATCGGCTCGCTGCTCGCGGTGATGATCCGCGAGCTGCCGAACGACATCTACTTCAAGGTCGGCCTGATCGCGATCATCGGCCTGTCGGCGAAGAACGCGATCCTGATCGTCGAATTCGCCAAGGAGCTGCACGCCGAGGGCAAGTCGCTGCGCGAGGCGGCGATCGAGGCTGCGACGGTGCGGTTTAGGCCGATCATCATGACGTCGCTCGCGTTCATCCTCGGCGTCACGCCGCTGGCGTTCGCGACCGGGGTCAGCGCCGGCAGCCAGAACGCGATCGGCACCGGCGTGCTCGGCGGCATGCTGTCGGCGACCCTGCTGGCGGTGCTGTTCGTGCCGGTGTTCTACGTCTTCGTACTCCGCCGGGTGGAGCGCCGAAAGCCGGCCCGTCACGCAGGCGCGGTGGGCGAAGGCGAACCGCAATCGGGTTGATCGAAACTGCTGAGTAGTCCGGAGTCGCTTGCGGCTCATCGCCCTTTGAGATCGGGTACTTTCGTTTCCACCCGTCATGCCCGGCCTTGTGCCGGGCATCCACGCCTTGCTGACGGAATCGCATCAAAGGCGTGGATGGCCGGGACAAGCCCGGCCATGACGGAATTTGTGACCACCTTCGGCGATCTAGAAAGTACTACGTAGCTTGAAGAGGCCGCGGCCTCCGTCCGGGGGAGAGCCGGAGGAGGCCGCGTTGGAACACCTGACTGCGCCTAGGTTCGCAGCCGGGTGTGGGAGCTCGTTGTGTTAGATCATGTCCGTCAGAACGGCAGCAGCACGTCCATCACCTGCGAGCCGTAGCGCGGCTGCTGCACATCGGTGATCTGGCCGCGACCGCCATAGGCGATGCGGGCCTGCGCGATCTTGCTGCTGTCGATGGTGTTGTCGCTCTGGATGTCTTCCGGCCGGACGATGCCGGCGACGATCAGTTCGCGGACTTCGAAATTGACGCGGATTTCCTGCTTGCCCTCGACCACCAGATTGCCGTTCGGCAGCACCTGCGTCACCACCGCGGCGACGCTTGTCTGCAGCGCTTCCTGGCGCTGCACCGAGCCCTTGCCATCGCTCGTCGAGGTCGAGTCCGTGGTCAGGATGCGGCCGGGCAACACCGCGGTGGCGGGGTTGGTGATGGTCTTGCTGCCGATGAAATCGGTGATGCCGGAATCGTCGGTGTTCTTTCGGCTGCGCTGGGTCTCGTTGGCGATGTTGGCCTTGTCGGTGAAGTTCACCGTCACGGTCATGATATCGCCGACCTTGGCGGCGCGCTGATCGCGGAAGAACGCGCGCGAGCCGTTCCGCCACAGCGAGTTGGCGTTGTAGGAGGCGACCTCCGGCTTCGGCATCGGCATCTGCACCGGCTTGTAGCCCGGCTGGGTGGTGGGATTCTCGATCGCACTCAGCGCCGGCCGCTCGCCAATCGCGGCGAGCCGGTCGATCGAGGAGCAGCCGCCGGCAAAGCCGCCCGTCGCCAGCAGCGCGGCGATCAGGACGAGACGGTTGGTCGGGATGGACTTGTACATTGAACTCACTCGGGCTTCGCGGCGGAACTGCGGGCGATGGAGGGTTCGGGCGCCACGGCGGACGCAGCTCCGCCGGCGCTGGCGAGGACCCGCGGCACGGCGACCATCACCACCACCTGGCCACGTCCCACCACGGTCGCGGGCACGGTTCGCTTCGATTGCAGATTCAGCACGTTGACGACGTCGCCTTCGGTGCCGGTTTCCAACGCCTTGCCGCGCGAGGTCAGATAGATGCCGGCGGCCTCGTAGATCAGCGTCACGCTCTGGTCGCGGGTCACGAGGTCCGGCTTGGTGAGATCGGTGGTTCGCATCACCTGGCCGCCGCGCAGCGATCGCCGCGTCTGCATGCCGATCGCGGCCTCGCGCGTGACGGTGTCGGAGGTGACCTCGGCTTTCGGACGGCGCTCGATCGCGACGTCGGAGACCTTGATCACTTCGTTTCGTTCGATCGGCCGGGTCAGCACGGTTACCGGGGCCGTCTCGACGGCCGTGCCGGTGACGCGAAGACGCACCGGCGCATTGTCGGCGCCGCCGCTGATCTCGAAGCTGAGATCGAAGCGGCCGCTGCGGCGGTCGAACCGATCGGCGACCAGCATCGGGGCGCCGCTGTAATTTGCCGGCAGGGTGCGCGCCTCGATCTCGCGATCCCAGGTCAGCGCCAGATCCTCGGCGTCGCCGAGACCGTGACGGCGCTGCAGAACCTCGATCACCTGCTTCTCGATCTCCTTCGCCGGCAGGCTGCGTGCCAGCCGGGTGACGGTGACTTCGCGGATGTCGCGGGTGTCGACGCCGATCACCTGATGGGCGCGCAGCGTGGCGATCACCGCGTTTGTCGACAACGCGCCGGTGGTCCCGAGATCAGGCGCCCGATACACGGCGATCTGTGCGGCGACGCCGGCGTTGTCGATCAGGTCGCCGATCCGGACCAGTTCGTCGGCGACTTCGATGTGGGCGCGCAGCACCGGCGTGCGCAGCACGTCTTCGACCTGCGGCGACAGGCGCGGGGCGGGCGCGGTTTCGGCGGCGACCGCTGCGATCGGTGTTGCAACGAGCAAGGCGGCGAGGAGAGAACGGATCATCGGTCAGCTCCCTCAGCGGAACATGTTGGAGGTGGACTGCAGCATCTGGTCGGCGGCGCTGACGACCTTGGCGTTCATCTCGTAGGCGCGCTGCGCGGCGATCAGGTCGGAGATTTCATTGACGACTTCGACGTTGGCCTGCTCCAGCGTCTTCTGCAGCATGTCGCCGAGGCCATCGACGGTGGCGATGCCGTCCTGCGGCGGGCCCGAAGCCTGGGTTTCGAGGAACAGATTGTCGCCTTCCGGCTGCAGGCCGGTCTTGTTGATGAAGCGGGTCAGGCCGATCTGGCCGATCACGGTCGGCGTGGTCGAGCCCGAGACAGTCACCGAGACCTGGCCGTTGCTCGCGACCGTGATGCCGTAGGCGCCGTTCGGAATGGTGATGGTCGGCTGCACCGGATTGCCGGCTGCGGTGACCACGCGGCCGGTGTTGTCGGTGGTGAACGAGCCGTCGCGCGTGTAGCGATAGGTGCCGTCCGGCATCTGGATCTTGAAGAAGCCTTCGCCGCGGACCGCGAGGTCGAGATCGTTGCCGGTGGTCGACAGCGTGCCCTGGGTCATCAGCCGCGGCGTGCCGACGGTCTTGACGCCGCCGCCGATATCGACGCCGACCGGAATGATCGTGCCCTGATCGGACGCCTGGGTGCCGACGCGGCGGACGTGGTCGTAGATCAGGTCCTGAAACTGCGCCGTCTGCTTCTTGAACCCGGTGGTTCGCATATTGGCGATGTTGTTGGAGATCACCTGAACGTTGAGCTCCTGAGCGGCCATTCCGGTCGCCGCGGTGTAGAGTGCGCGCATCTCAGGTCTCCTTTACGCCGGCACGTCAGCAAGCCGCTCGATGGCGGTCTTCTGCAGGTCGCCTTCCTGCTGCAGCAGGGCGGAAACGGATTGGTAGGAGCGGCTGACGGCGATCATCCGCGACATCTCGGCGACCGAATTGACGTTCGATTTCTCGACGTAGCCTTGGCGCACCTGCGATTTGGTGTCGGGCGCGCCGGGATCGTTGGTGGCGGCATAGAGATTGTCGCCCTGCTTCTCCAGGCTCTGCGGCCGCGCGAACGACACCATCCGGAGCTTGCCGCGCAGCGAGTCGATCACCGCGCTGCCTTCGATCACGCTGACATTGCCGTCGGCGGCGATGTTGATCGCCTTGTCGGTCGGCTGGAACACGATCGGGCCGGAGTTGCCGAGCACCTGATAGCCGGAGGCGTTGACGAGCTGGCCCTGCGGATTGATCGAGAGCTTGCCGTCGCGGGTGTAGCGCTCGCCGGCCGGAGTCTGCACCACCAGGAAGGCCGAGCCGTCGATGGCGATGTCGAGCGGGTTCTTGGTCTCGTCCAGCGGTCCGGAGGAGAAGTCGTGATAGGCGGCGCGGTCCTGCACGAAACTGACCCGGCGGTCCGGCTGCTGGAAATTGTCTTCGTGCGCCCCGGTGTTCAGGAATTCCTGAAACATCGAACGCTGGGCCTTGAAGCCATTGGTGTTCACGTTCGCCAGGTTGTTCGCGACGACATCCATCTGTCGTTCGAGCACGACCTGCCGCGACAAGCCGACCAGAAGCGTATTCTGCATCGGTATTCTCCCTTTAACGATCCGCTTCCGGTCCTCCCAGACCCTCGGCGGATGCCGTGAACCGAAGCTCTCCCAAGCCGCGGTTCGCCCTTCCGTCTTGCGAGCGGCGTGCCAACTCATAAAAGCAAATTAAATCAATTGCTTAACGTTCTTGGAGAGCGCTGGGAGGTCGGCAATAAGGATCTGTTGACCATGTTGCCCGGCAAAATCTTCCTAGTCGGGGGCGCTCTGGAAAGGTTCCGTTAACCATTGCGACATTAGCGTCGCATGATCAGGGCTCGAGGCGCTGGCGGCTTAGTTTCGCGTTAACGGTTCGCCCGGACGGCACGGCTCTTCTTGCAGGCGGACGCAGCCGATGGCGGATTCAGAGAAACCGGAAGAAGGCGCCGAGGGCGCCGAAGGCGCTGCGCCGAAAAGCAAGAAGAAGCTGATCATCATCATCGCCGCGGCCGTGCTGCTGCTGGTCGGTGGCGGCGGCGGCGCATGGTTCTTCATGTCCAAGGGCCACAACAAGGATAAGGAACACGCCGAGCACGTCGAGAAGGTGAAGCCGCCGAATTTCGTCGAGGTGCCGGAGATCATGGTCAATCTCGCCGGCTCGCCGGGCGAGCGGGTGCAGTACCTCAAGGCCAAGATCGTGCTGGAAGTGAAGGACGACAAGCTCGCCGAGCAGATCAAGCCGACGATGCCGCGTATCACCGACCTGTTTCAGACCTACTTGCGCGAACTGCGCTCGAACGACCTCAACGGCTCGGTCGGGATGTTCCGCATGAAGGAAGAGCTGACCCGCCGGGTCAACGTCGCGATCGCACCAGCGCAGGTGAACGCGGTGCTGTTCAAGGAAGTGCTGGTGCAGTGAGCTGACATGGCCGGCCAGGAACAACTCGACCAAGACGCCATCGCAGCCCAATGGGAAGCGTCGATGGCCTCGGAAGATCCCGAGGCCGCGGCCAAGGCTGCGCAGGAGAACGAACTCACCGGGACGATGGCGGAGCAATGGGCCGCCATGGTCGACGATGGCGGTCGCGATCTCGGCGGTGGCAAGAACGGCGGCGAGCGCGTGCTGTCGCAGGAGGAGATCGACAATCTCCTCGGCTTCAGCGTCGGCGAGGTGCATCTCGACGAGAACTCCGGCATCCGCGCCATCATCGACTCGGCGATGGTGTCCTACGAGCGTCTGCCGATGCTCGAAATCGTGTTCGACCGCCTGGTGCGGTTGATGACGACGAGCCTGCGCAACTTCACCTCCGACAACGTCGAAGTCTCGCTCGACCGCATCACCTCGGTGCGGTTCGGCGACTATATGAATTCGATTCCGCTGCCCGCGGTGCTGTGCGTGTTCAAGGCCGAGGAGTGGCAGAATTTCGGCCTCGCCACCGTCGATTCCAGCCTTATCTATTCGATGATCGACGTGCTGCTCGGCGGTCGCCGCGGTCAGGCGTCGCTGCGCATCGAAGGCCGGCCCTACACCACGATCGAAACCAACCTGGTCAAGCGGCTGCTCGAAGTCGTACTCGCCGACGCCGAACAGGCGTTCCGGCCGCTGTCGCCGGTGGCGTTCTCGATCGACCGGCTGGAGACCAATCCGCGCTTCGCCGCGATCAGCCGTCCGGCCAACGCCGCCATTCTTGTCCGCCTGCATATCGACATGGAAGATCGCGGCGGCAATATCGAGCTGCTGCTGCCCTACGCCACGATCGAACCGATCCGCGGCGTGTTGATGCAGATGTTCATGGGCGAGAAGTTCGGCCGTAACCAAGTCTGGGAAGGCCATCTCGCCACCGAGATCGGCCAGGCCGAGATCTCGGTCGATGCGGTGCTGTACGAAGCCGAAGTGCCGTTGAAGCAACTGATGGCGCTGCAGGTCGGCGACACCCTGCCGCTCGATTTGCGCGCCGACGCGCTGGTCGCGGTCCGCTGCGGCAACGTCACGTTGACGGAAGGCCGGATGGGCCGCGTCGGCGACCGCGTCGCGATCCGCGTCACCAAACCACTCCGCAAGCCGGTCACGACCTACGCGATGTTCGAACGGACCGACGAGCAAAGCAAAATGATGGAGGCACAATGAGCCATACCCTGGGACTCGTCATCGAAAGCCTCGTCGCCGTGCTGTTGCTGCTGACGATCGGTTATTGCTGGCTGCTCAACAAGCGGTTGCTGCGGCTGAAGGCCGACGAGCAGTCGCTGAAGGCGACGATCGGCGAACTGATCACCGTCACCGAGATCGCCGAACGCGCGATCGGCGGGCTCAAGCTCACGGTGCGCGAGGTCAACGAGAATCTCGGCCGCGACATCGCCGCAGCGAGCGCGATGTCCGAGACTCTCAAGAAGCAACTCGCCGAAGGCGACAATGTGCTGCGCCGTCTGTCGAAGATCGTCCTCGCCGCGCGGCCGTCGTCGGAGCAGCCAGACGCGCCGACGCTGTCGGCAGCACGCGCCAACGCAGCCGCGGCTGAAGCCTTCGCCGATCGGCGACGACACAGCGGCCTGGCTGCATGACCGCACTCCGGGATATCCGCATCCTTCCGGTGGTGCTGGTCGCGATCCTCGGCCTGGCCGTGCTGAAGATCGCCGGCCTGCTGCTCGATGGCGGCTACGTGTTCGACTACGATCCGAACGCGACCAAGCCGTCGTGGGCGCAGGCCAACCTGAACTACCCGGGCGGCGCTGCCGCCAAGGCTGCGAATCCCGAACTGTCCTCCGACATCACCGGCTCGGTCCAGGCTCCGGCGAAAAAGGAAGAACAGAAGCCGACGGTTGCAGCCCCGGAGGACGTCAAGCCATCCGAGCCGCCGGTCGAACAGCCGGCCGGCATTTCACCGTCCGAGCGGGCGATCCTCGAGCGGCTGCAAGCGCGCCGCCAGGAACTCGACGCGCGCGCCCGCGAAGTTGAAATCCGCGAGAGTCTGCTGAAGGCCGCCGAGAAGCGGATCGAATCCCGCGTCGACGAGATGAAGGCGACCGAGGGCCAGATCGGCAAGGCGAACGAGCAGAAGAGCGAGGCTGAAGCCGCGCGGTTCAAGGGCATCATCACGATGTACGAGTCGATGAAGCCAAAGGACGCAGCCAAGATCTTCGATCGCCTCGAGATGCCGGTGCTTATCGAGATCGCGTCACAAATCGCGCCGCGCAAGATGTCGGACATTCTCGGTCTGATGACGCCGGAAGCCGCCGAGAAGCTGACGGTCGAAATGGCCCGCCGCGCCAGCGGCAAGAGCTCGGCGACTGCGGCCGCGCTGCCCAAGATCGAAGGTCGACCGGTTCCCGGGAGGTAATTTATTACTTACTGCGTGCAGCCCGTGTGCACGTATTTCGATCAGTCGCAGATTCGCGTCAGTACAGCCTTGAAGCCGAGAGCGGGAGCTTCGGCCGCGGTGCCTTCGACCTGCGCGAAATCGCCGATCGATGAGCCGTGAAAGTCAACGCGAACTTCGTCGACGCCGAACACGGATGCCACGTTGGGATCGTTGGTGTGCCGACGGCTCGTGATTTTACCGTGAATCTGGCCGCCATCCTGCTCGTAACTACCGATATAGGCAAAGGCCGAACTGCCACCGCGGAGCTTTCCGTCACTTGCAAACACCACGCCGACCGCTTTTCGACGGGCCGTTTCAAATTCGACTTTATACAATCCCTTCAACAGCATAACTATAGCGTTCCCCAATTGAACGGCTGATGAGAAGTCTGATGTGTATCGATGGAGGAATTTTGACTTTCGACCCGCTCGTAATTCTTACTACAGAATTTAGGATTAGCCGACTAATTAAAATCAGATGACCGCATCCCAAACGATGCATCCATCGCGCGACGGTTGTCAGACGTCTCTGGTAGCAACGGGATGGGCGATGGTTAAACCAGCGTTAACAGCTTCCGTGGTGAAGTGGCGTGGGAATGCCTGCATGGGGAACCGTGCGGGCGGCGGTGCATCGGATAACGCAAAGGGCGGGTTCGGTTCGCCCGCCAGAACAGGGTCGTTGACCGGAAGACACCGATGGCGCGGATGGCTGCCGTTGTAAACTGGTCGCGGGCGCTCTGCTGGCGCCTCGCGCAAGTCTGCCTCGCAATAGGGCTCAGCATGGCCGTCGCCCTTTCGGCGCAGCCGGCGGTGGCGCAGGCCGTGCGCGGCGAGGCCAGCTTCGACGCCAGCGGTGGTTATGGCCGACTGCTGTTTCAGCTTGCCGAGGATGTCGACTCCGACGTGGTGATGGCCGGCTTGATCGTCGTCATCCGATTCAAGCGTCCGGTCGATATTCCAATCGACAAGCTCACCGAGTCCGGGCGCGACTACATCGGCTCGGCGCGGCTCGATCCGGATGGCTACGCGGTGCGGTTGGCGCTGCTGCGCAAGTTCACGGTCAATCCCATGGCCGCCGGCGAGCGCCTCTATGTCGACCTCTTGCCCGAAAATTGGGCGGGCGCGCCGCCGAGTCTGCCGCAGGACGTCGTGAAAGCACTCGCCGAGCGTGCCCGTGCGGCGGAGCGCGCGCTGCGTGCCCAGCAAGCCAGAGCCGATGTCAAGAAGCGTCCGCCGATCCGGGTCCGCGCGTCGATGCAGCCGACCTTCGTGCGCTACGTGTTCGAAGTGCCGCCGGGCGTTCAGGTGTCGTCGACGCTGAGCGAGAAGAAGCTGACGGTGCAGTTCAACACCGGCCTCAACTTCGACCTCGCCGACGCGCAACTCGCGGGCGCGCCGAATGTCGGGGCGATCAGCCAGAAGATCGACGGCAACGGCTCCAGCGTCGACTTCGCACTGATTGGCGGCGCGGACGTGCGCTCGTTCCGGGAGGACAAAAACTTCGTCGTCGACGTCAGCTTCCAGCCGCAGGAGAGCGAACCGCAGAAGAAGAGCGACGCGGCGCTGGTGCTGCCTGAAATCGCCAAGCTCGAAGCGGCTGCGAAGCTCGAAAGCAAGCCGGCAGCTGCAAAGCAGGAGACGCAAAAGCCGGAGGCCGCGAAGCCTGTCGCAGCCAGGCCGGAGACGAAGCCCGAAGCGGCCAAGCCTGAGGCAAATCCCGCTGCGAGCGCCGAGACAAAGACGGAGGCCAAGCCAGAGACCAAGCCCGCGGCCGCAACGCCGAAGGTTGCTCCGCCGTCACTCGCAGGGCCGCCTGCGCGGGCCAGCGATCCGCCAGCGGTTGCACCGGTCGCGGTGGCGGCGGTCGCGGGACCCGAGCCCGTTGCGGCACCAGCGGCCGCGGCTGCGCCGAAAGCGGCCGCGCCGGCCTCTGCGCCGGTCGCGCTCGCCCCGGCTGCGTCGAATGCGGCCCGGCCGGTCGAGGCCCGGCGCAGCACCGATGGTCTGCAGTTCGACCTGTCATTCGCGGCGCCGACGCCGGTGGCGTTGTTCCGCCGCGGCGAGGTGCTGTGGCTGGTGCTCGACAACACGGCTCCGTTCGATCTCACCGCGATCCGTCGCGAAGGCGGCGGTATCGTCGGCGACGTCAGCCGCGTCGCGCTGCCCAGCGGACAGGCGATCCGCATTAGACTCGATCGGCCGCAGCTTGCGACGCTGAGCGACGAGGACGGCTCCGGCAGATCCTGGTCGATCATGCTGGCTGATTCCGGCCGGGCGGCGCCGCGGCCGCTGAACGCGGTGCGCAACATCGCCGATCCGAACCGCGCGACGGTCAGCATTACGCTCAGCGGGCTCGGCAAGCTGCACCGCCTGATCGATCCGGAAGCCGGCGATGCGCTGACGGTGGCCACCGCGCTGCCGCCGCCGCGCGGCTTCATCAAGCGGCAGAGCTTCGTCGAGTTCAATCTGCTGGAGTCGCTGCACGGCGTGGTGATCGAATTGAAATCCGACGACGTGACGGTGGAGACCGCGGCCGATGCGGTGGTGTTGTCGCGTCCCGGCGGACTGACCTTGTCGTCGGCCGAGCCGGCCGGGCAGGCGGGTTCGCCGAGCGAGCGGCCGTTCTTCGACGTGACGCAATGGTCGAAGGATCAGGAAGGCCGCTATTTGCCGGCGCTCGACGCGCGGATCAACGCTCTGACGGCCGCGACTGGCGAGGATCGCTTGCCGGCGCGGCTCGATCTGGCGCGGTTCTACATGGCCCGGGGCATGTATCAGGAAGCCAAGGGTGCGCTCGATCTGGCATTGCTCGGCAGCAAGCCCGGCCAGGAAGACCCCGCCGCGATGATCGGCCACGCGGCCGCTACCGCACTGATGCTGCGGCCGGAGCAGACGCTGAAGGACGTCGCCAACCCGGCGATCGCCTCGACCTACGAGGCGCAGATGTGGAAGGGCGTCGCGCTGGCGCGTCAGGGCAAATGGGCCGAGGCGCGCGAGAAGCTGAAGTCGGTGCAGTTCGCCGTCACGGCGCTGCCGCTCGACATCCAGCGTGAAGTGCTGCAGACCGCGATGCGCGCCTCGCTCGAAGTGCGCGATTACTCCGGCGCCGCCAAGATCAGCAGCGATTTCGACCTGGTCGGGGTGCCGCCGGCGATGGCGCCGCAGCTGGCGATGATGCGCGGCTGGCTCGACGAAGCGCTCGGCCGCGATCAGGAGGCGCTGCGGCGCTACAAGGAAGCTATGGCGTCGGCGGATCGGCAGGCCGCGAGCGAAGCGAAATTCCGCGACGTCGTGCTGCGCTCCAAGCGCGGCGAGCTCTCGCCCGAGGACGCGCTGCCGGAACTCGAGCGGCTGTCGGTGACCTGGCGCGGCGACGATCTCGAAGTCCGCACCCAGCAATTGCTGTCGAAGCTCTACACCGATGCCGGCCGTTATCGCGACGCGCTGATGGCGGCGCGGATCGCGACGCAGCTCGCGCCGAATTCCGACTCTGCACGCCAGGCGCAGGACGACAGCCGCGCGCTGTTCAGCCAGATGTATATCGGCAACAAGGGTGACGACATTCCGCCGATCGAGGCGCTGGCGACCTTCTACGAATTCCGCGAACTGACGCCGATCGGCCGCCGCGGCGACGAGATGATCCGCCGGCTGTCCGATCGCCTGGTCGCGATCGACCTGCTCGATCAGGCCAGCGAGTTGTTGCAGTATCAGGTCGACAAGCGGCTCGAGGGCGCGGCGCGGGCGCAGGTCGCCGCAAGGCTGGCGATGGTTTATCTGATGAACCGCAAGCCGGACCGCGCGATCGCGGCGCTGCATTCGTCGCGCATCGCCGATCTCGCCGGCGAGCTGCGACAGCAGCGGCTGCTGATCGAGGCGCGGGCGCAGAGCGACATCGGCCGGCACGATCTCGCGCTCGACATCATCAGCAATATCGGCGGTCGCGAAGCGATCCGGCTGCGCTCCGACATCCATTGGGCGGCGCGTCGCTGGCGGGAATCGTCCGAGCAGATCGAACTCTATCTCGGCGATCGCTGGAAGGACTTCACGCCGCTGTCGTCCGACGAGAAGAGCGACGTGATCCGCGCCGTGATCGGCTACGCGCTCGCCGATGATGCACTTGGCCTCGGGCGTTTCCGCGAGAAGTTTGCGCCGCTGATGACCGACCCGGCCGATCAAACTGCATTCGACATCGCCAGCAAGCCGGCCTCGGGCGACAGCGCCGCCTTTGCGGCGATCGCCAAGATGGCCGCGAGCGTCGACACGCTGGAAGGCTTCCTGCGCGAGATGAAGCAACGCTTCCCCGACGCCAGCGCCCGCGCCACCCCGCCCGGCGCCGACATGACATCGACCGGCTCGCTGCCGGCGATCACCCGCACGCGGCGTGAAGCGGCGGCGGATCATTAGTCAGCCGGCGCCGCGCGAGAGTCGCGGACGGGGCGATTAGTTGACAGCCAGGTAGTTGACGAAGAGGTCGACCACGCACTGAGGCGCGGCGCTGCTGAAGAACAATCTGAGGTTCCGATCCGTCTCGGCCGCCGCGGATGCGCTGCGGGGGAAGAGTTGTTTTTCATAGGCGACGAGCGCAGCTTCGACGTCACCGGGATTGGCGGCGATCGCCTTGCCGAGCTCGGCGCCGTCGTACATGGCGAGATTGGCTCCTTCGCCGGCAAACGGCGACATCAGGTGTGCCGCATCGCCGAGCAGCGTGACTCCGGGCAGGCGATCCCAGCGGTGATCGACTGGAAGCGCATGGATTGGGCGAAGCACGGGTTCGGTCTCGCTCTCGGTAATAAGTGCCGTTAGTTCCGGGGCCCAACCGTTGAATTCCGACGCGACTCTGGCCAAGGCCGCCGTCCGGTCGGTGAAGTCGATGCTGCCAATCCAGTCTTCCGGCGTGTTCAAGGCTACGTAGGTGCGCAGAGTGCCGTTGGCGTGGCGGTGAGCAAGGATCCCTTTGCCCGGCGCAATCGCCATCATCGTGCCGCCGCCGATCGCTTCGGCGCTGGCCTTGTGGCGGGTGTCGGCGTCGAACAATTGCGTCTCGATGAACGTCGTGCCGACATAGGCGGGCGTTGCTTTGGACAGAAGCGGTCGAACTTTCGACCACGCGCCGTCGGCCCCCACCAGCAGATCGGTACTCACCGTCGAGCCGTTGGCGAACGTCAGCAGGTGCCGCCCGCTGCCCAGCGGTGACACCGTCGCAAGCCTGTGTCCCCAGCGGATCGTATCGGCGGGAAGTGAGTCGAGCAGAATCCTTCGGAGATCGCCGCGGTCCACCTCGGGCCGACCGCCATTGCCGAGGTCCGGCCAGTCCAGCAGGACGTTGCCAGCATTGTTGACGATCCGTTTTGCATCGGCACCGCGCTGGATGATCGCAAGAAACCGATCGAACAGTCCCGCGGCCTTGAGCGCGAGTTGCCCATTGTATTCGTGAATATCGAGCAAGCCGCCCTGTGGCCGCGCGCTCGCCGATGCTTCCGCGTCGTAGACCGTGGCTGCGATACCGTGAACGTGGAGGATCCTGGCAAGCGTCAGCCCGCCCAGACCGGCGCCGATGATCGCGATCGGGTTATTCATCACGTTGCTCCGTTGCGGGCCGCCATTCGGGACGCGCAAAGGCGCCGATGGAACGTCGTTCCAATGTATTGGAACGACGTTCCAAACATGTCAAGATGCAGCATGGTCAGACATGCAGGTGGCACGCGCCGACGGCTGCAAGCGCTCTCGCGGGAGCGCATTATCGAAGCGTCGATCGATCTGTTGGACGGCAGCGGAGAGGACGGCCTGACATTCCGGGCCCTGTCCGAACGGCTTTCCACCGGGCCCGGCGCCATCTATGGGCACATCCCCAACAAGAGCGAGCTGCTGATCGCCGCCTGCGACTCCATCGTCGCCCGCACGGTCAACGTCTCGTTGGCAGGCGCGACGCCGGAAGCGACCATTCGCGGCCTCGCTCTGGGGTTGTTCGACATGATCGACGCGCATCCGTGGGTCGGTTCGGCACTGGCACGCGCGCCTGGACGGTTGCCGATGGTGCGCATTCTCGAAAGCATCGGACAGCAGGTTCGTGCTCTCGGCGTGCCGGACGAGGAGCAGTGGGCGACCGTCGGTGCGTTGCTGAACTACATGCTCGGTGTCGGCGGGCAGAACGCAGCCAACGGGCAACTCGCCCGCACGCTCGGCCTGGATCGCTCCGACTTCCTTGGGTCGGTGTCGATCGCCTGGTCCGAGCTCGATCCGGCCGACTATCCCTTCACGCATAGCATCGCCGGACAGTTGCTCGCTCACGACGACCGGGCCGACTTTCTCGCTGGTATCGATCTTATTCTCAGAGGCGTCGACTCGTCGCGGCGTAGCCGAGCCGCAAGGGGCGGGGCGTCGCGTCGATCGTCAAATCAGCGGCAGGCACCCCCAGGCGCCGTGTTTCGCTAGCTGTTTTCGGACGCCCCTTGGATTCTCCGCGCTTTTCGGCAAATCAGGATGGTTGAGATTCTCGAGGAGCGGTCGCGTGGCGGATAAAGCGAAAACAAAAGCCCAAAATCTGTTCAGGCGGCCGGGATTCCTGGTGCGTCGGCTGCACCAGATTTACGTCGCCATATACCTCAAGGAGTGCGAGCAGTTCGGGACCACGCCGGTTCAGACCAGCATCATGCAGGTTCTCCTCGGCAAGCCGGGCCTTGATCAGGTGGCGCTGGCTGCGGAGATCGGCATGGACCGGACCACAACGTCCAATGTGCTGACCCGACTCGAAAAGCGCGGGATCATCCGACGCGAAGAGGCGGAAAAGGATCGCCGCGTCCGGCTGGCCTTTCTCACGCAGGAAGGCAGCGCGATGCTCGCCGACATGCAGACGGCGCTGGACAGGGCGCACAGCCGTCTCATCGCCCCGTTGCCGGAGAAAGAGCGGGACACTTTCATCCGGCATCTCGCGTTGCTGGTCGAATCCAACAACGGCGTTGGACGCACCGTGCTGCGCAATCTGTGAGCGCCAACTGGTGAATGTTTGACGTTGTCCACGTCAAATCCGTCAGCATACTGATCAAAATGGTTGCTCGGAGCGTCGGCCGCACGCAGCTCCGACTGCGGACAGATCATCAGTGTACTGATGAAATCGAGGAGTCTGGAGCTTGAACGAGACGACGGCAGCTCAGAGCTTGCGCGGTTTTCTGGACATGGTCCGGACCCGCTTCCCTGAAGAGTATCTCCAGATCCACGAACGCGTGGATGCACGCCTGGTGTCCACCGCAATGGTTCTCGAGCTTGATCGTGCGGGGCGAAGCCCGGTCGTGATGTTCGACAAGCTCGGCGATTCCGGCATGGCCTGCGTCACCAACATCGCCGCAAACCGCAAGTTGCTCGGTGCCTGCCTCGGCGTCGGAGCGTCCGAACTGCCGACCGTCTTTCGCGAGCGCAGCCAGCATCCGATTCCCTGTGAGTTGGTCGAGCGCGGGGAATGGGACGACATCGTCCTCGAAGGCGATGCCGTCGATCTCACCAAGTTGCCGATTCCGCATCAGTTCACTGTCGACGCCGCGCCCTACATCACCGCCGGTCAAGTCACGGCCCGCGACCCCGTCACCGGCATCGACACCACCGGCTTCCACCGCCTGATGCTCACCGGCAAGAACCGGCTGGGGATCTCGCTGCATTCGCGGCGCCGGATGTACGAGTATCACCGTCGCGCCGAGCAGCGCGGCCAATCGCTTCCCGCCGCCATCACCATCGGGGTGCACCCGCTGCACTACATGGGCTCGATGACCTACGCCTACGGCGCCGATGTCCGCAAGTACGAGATTATCGGGGCTCTGTTCGGGCAGCCTTATCGGCTCGCCAAGTGCGGCGTCGGCGATCTCGAGGCGCCGGCCGGCGCCGAGATGGTGATCGAAGGAGAAATCCTTGCCAACGTGCACGAGCCGGAGGGGCCGTTCGGCGAGTTCACGGGCTATGCTTCCTACCGCAGCACCCAGAATGTGTTTGTCGCGCACCGCATCCGCATGCGCCGCGACGCTTTCTTCCACAGCATCACGGCGGGAATGTCGAAGGATCACATTCTCATCTCATGCGTGACCCGCGAGGGCGAAATTCTCAATGCGCTCCGCCGAAACCTGCCGAACGTGACGGCGGTGCATGTCCCGCACTCGACCTGTGGGGCGTTCCTCGCCGTCGTCGCGATGAAGAAGACCGCGGCAGGCGAGCCGCAGATGGCGGTGATGGCTGCGCTGGGGACAGAACTCTACACCAAGTACGTCATCGTGGTGGATGACGACGTCGACATCTTCGATCTCAACGACGTGTTCTGGGCGATCGCCACCCGGGTTCAAGCCGAGAAGGACATCTTCTTCATCCCCGGCGTCAAGGGCGCAGTGATCGATCCGAGTTCCGACCCGCAAAGCTTCACCGTCACCAAAATGGGCATCGACGCGACCCGCCCCAGCGGCCGGGAATTTGCAGAGCGACTGGTCGTCCCGGACGAGGCGCGCGATCGGGCCCGGGCCATTCTCAGTGCGGCGGGCATCACCTTGTGAGCCCGGCCGCTGCGCGCAAGCAACTACGTATAGGCAGCAAAGGAGACGAGCCGATGAGACGATTGACCGCTTTCTGCTTCAGCCTGACCCTCGCAACGTCGGCCGGCCTTGCGGCCGCCTCGGCACAGCCGGCGGTGAAACTCCGCTTCGCCACCGTTGGCGTCGGATCGGCCTGGTACAATTACGGCGCGGGCTTCGCCGATCTCCTGACCAAACAGCTTCCCAAAGGGTCGAGCATCGACGTTCTTCCCATCGCCGGCGGCGTCGGCAACATCAAGCTGATCCAGAGCGGCGAGGCCGAACTCGGAATCAGCTTCGCGGTCACTTCGGCCGAGGGCTGCGGCGGCTTCGGCGCATTCTCGCAGAAGCAGGACAAGGTCATGGGCCTGATCGGCGGGCTCGATACCTATTACTTCAGCACCTTCGTCACCCGGGCGTCCGGGGTGACATCCTGGAATGACATCGTCGCCGGCAAGAACAAGTTCCATCTTCTGACCACTCAGGCCGGCGGCACCGGCGAGCAGGGCGTACGTCAGGTTCTCACCCTGCTGGGGTCCAGCAAGGAAGCGGTGGCGCAGAAGGGAGGATTGATCGAACCGTCGACCCGCTCGGGGACGGCCGAGATCATCAAGGACGGCAACGCCGGTGGCTGGGCGCATGTGGTGACGAAGGGCCATCCCGCTGCCACGCAGATCACCACCGTCAACGACATGATCATGCTTCCCCTGCCGGACGACGTGATCAAGGGAATGACGGAGAAGTACGGCTGGGCCGACGTCACCGTTCCGGCCAACACCTTCAAGGGGCAGACCGAGCCGGTCAAGACGGTGCGCGCCGCGTCCAACATCCTGATCGCGTCGAGCGTCTCCAACGACGCGGCCTATACGATCGCCAAAACGCTGGTGGAGAACGCGGCGGCGATGCCCCGGATCCACGCAGCTCTGGCCGACTTCGATCCCAAACTCGCCGCGGACCCCGCCCTCAACGGCAACTGCCCGATCCATCCGGGCGCGGCGAAGTACTACCGTGAAGCCGGGCTGATGAAGTAACAGCCGCCACTTCCGGATCCGGACCAACAGCCGAGAGCGAGACCATGACGTTATCTGCCCGCAATGCGCGGTTTCTGGTAGGTCTGATCGCGATTGCGCTCGCGGTCGTGCAGTTCATCCCGGTGTTCGCCAGCCGGGCGATCTACGAAATATCACTGCTCTCGGCACATGTCGGCGCGACGACCGCCATCGCCTATCTGGTGGTAGGACTTCGCGGCCGACGCAAGGAAGGGGACGACGTCCCATTGTTCGACGTGCTGTGCGCCGGCCTGGCACTGGCCTGCGCAAGCTATTTCTACATGCAGGGCGCGCGCGTGGCCGAGCGGATCGAGGGCGTCGATCCGGTCTACACGGCGGACTATGTGTTCGGCATCGTCCTGATCCTGCTGCTGCTGGAAGCCGCGCGCCGAATTGCCGGCACCGTCCTGATGTCGCTGGCGGTGCTGTTCATTCTCTACGTTTTTCTGGGGCCGTATCTGCCCGCTCCATTCGACAACAGGGGGTTGTCGCTGAAGCGGTTCGTCGATCTCCAGCTTCTCTCCGGACAGGGCATCTTCGGCACACCGATCTCGGCCTCCGCCAATATGGTGTTCTACTTCGTCATCGTCGGCGCGTTCCTGGAGCGCTCCGGTGCCGGCCGCCTGTTTGTCGATCTCGCCTATTGCGCCACCGGCCGGGCTTGGGGCGGAGCCGCCAAGGCGAGTATCGTTTCGTCGGGCTTGTTCGGCACGGTGTCGGGCAGCGCAGTCGCCAACGTGCTGATGACGGGCGTGGTCACCATTCCGTTGATGCGCCGCACCGGCTTCAGCCGCAATTTCGCCGGCGCGGTCGAAGCCACCGCCTCAACGGGGGGGCAACTCGCCCCGCCGGTGATGGGCGCGGCCGCTTTCATCCTGGCCGACATCGTCGGCGTGACCTATGGGACGGTCGCCTACGCCGCGATCGTGCCGGCGGTGCTGTTCTATCTGTCGCTCTACGTGCTGGTGGACAGCTATTCGCGGCGCTACGGCCTCGTTCCGACCCGCGATCTTCCGCTCGCGGAATCTTGGCGGGGCTTGAAAGAGCGCTGGCATGTGCTGCTTCCGCTCGGCCTCATGGTCTATTTGCTGACGTCGCAATATTCACTGATGCGTGTCGGCGCTATCACGGCGGTTGCGATCATCATCATCAGCTGGCTGCGCGCGACGACGCGGCTGATGCCCCGCGATATTTATGCCGCCCTCGTGGCAGGAGCACGGAGCGCCGCCGAGGTGGCGATTCCGTCCGCCGTTGCAGGGATCATCGTCGGCATCCTGGTTCACACCGGGATGGCGCTGCATCTGGAGCGCTGGCTGCTGGACATCGCCGGCAACTCGCTGTTCGTCTCGCTGATCGGCGCCATGCTGCTGACGTTGGTGTTCGGCATGGGCATGCCCACCGCCGCCGCCTATCTGGTGGCTGCCATTCTGGTCGGACCCGCATTGCAGAATCTCGGCGTGCCGGCGCTCGAGGCTCACCTGTTCATCTTCTATTTCGCGGTGCTGTCGATGGTGACGCCGCCCGTCGCGCTGGCCGCCTATGCGGCCGCCGGCGTCAGCGGTGGGTCGCTGTGGACCACGGGACTGATCGCGTTCGGTCTCGCCATCCCGGGCTTCATCATCCCGTTCGCGTTTGTCGCCGATCCGGCGCTCCTGCTGCAAGGCAGTGCGCTGGACAATGTCCGCACCGTCGGCACCGCCGCCATCGGCGTCTGCGCAACGGCGGCGGCCTCGGGAGGATTCGCGCTGGGACGGCTCTCATTGGTGATGCGGGGGATCCTGTTCGCCGGCGGCGTCCTGCTGATCGTGCCCAACCTCACAGCCGAGATTATCGGCTTCATTCTGCTGGCGCTGGTCGGACTGTGGCAGATGCGGCCCGGCATCCGCTCCCGCGCCGCGGTGCCGCCGGAGACGACGTCCCAACCTTCCGAAGGAACAGCTATCTGATGCGTACGAAGATCGAGGCCGGCTGGATCGTCGGGCACGACAAGGGACGTCACACGCTATTGCGCGACGCCGTGCTGGTGTACGAGGGCAACCGCATCGTTTACGTCGGCCGCGCTTTCGAGGGCGATGTCGACCGCACGATCGACGCAAAGGGCAAGCTGGTGACGCCCGGCTTCATCGACACCCATGTGCACTCCGGTCATCGCGCGTCGCACCGGTTGATCTCCGACACCGGCCGCCCGATGTATTACGGCCAACCGTTTCTCGAAATCAGCGTGCCCAAGGAGGGCAAGACGGTCAGCGGTGATCCCCGCTATCTGAAGCATGGCGATCCGGGCGCCGAAGCAGCTTTCGCGCTTAACGCCACCTTCACGGTGGCCGAACTGCTACGCAACGGCGTCACCACCTTCGTCGAGTTCGGCAGTCAGCTGAAGGTGCAGGATGCGTTGCTGGCGGAAGTGACGCGGCTCGGCACCCGCGCCTATCTGGCGCCCGGTTTCGACTGCGGCCGCTGGGTCGGCGACGAGCAGGGCCGTTTGAAACGGATCCGCGACGATCAGCTCGGCCTCGACGGCCTCGACGTCGCGGTCGATTGGATCGCCCGCAATGACGGCGCTGCAGAGGGCCGCGTCCGGGGCATCCTGGTGCCGCGCGAGGTCGAGACCGCAAGCCTGGACCTGCTGCGACGGACCCGCGAACTCGCCGACGAACTCGGGCTGCCGATGGCCACCCATGCGGCCTACAGCGTGATCGAATTTCACGAGACCGTGCGCGAATACATGATGACGCCGATCGAGCTGCTCGACAGCCTTGGCATGCTGCGACCGACGCTCAACATCGGCCACGGCAATTTCATCTCCGACAATGCCAACCTCAATTTCGCCCGCAAGGACGATCTGCGCCTGATGGGCGACGCCGGTGTCAGCATCTCGCACTGCCCGATCAACATCGTGCGGCGCTCGCGCACGCTGGACAGCTGGATGCGATATCGCGCCGCGGGCGTAAACATCTCGATCGGCTCTGATACTTATCCGCGCGACATGATCATGAACATGCGGACGGCATCCTATCTGGGCAAGATCATGAGCGAGACCTACCTTGCCGCGACCGCCGGCGAGGCGCTCGAGGCTGCGACGCTGGGCGGCGCCATTTCGGTCGGCCGCGACGATCTCGGGCGTCTGGCTCCCGGTGCGGTCGCCGACATCGTGATCATCAACCTGTCCGGCGGCAATTCGCTGCGCTATGGCCCGGTACGCGACCCGGTCAAGAGCCTGGTCGAGTGCGGCGTGGGGGACGATGTCGAGACGGTGATCGTCGATGGCGTGATCCGGATGGAGAATGGCATCATTCCCGGGATCGATTTCGCCGAGCTGAACCAGCGCGCTCAATCGGCCGGGGAGGCCGTCTGGGACAGCCTGCCGGAATGGGATCCGCTCGGCCGCTCCGCCGAGCAGGCATGTCCGTGGTGCTATCCGTCCACCTTCGAGTGCGAACCGGTCTGAGGGCGGCATGCGTCGATGACAAATCCATCAAAGCCGATCATCGTCGGCATCAGCGGCGCGTCGGGCATCATTCTCGGGGTCCGTCTGCTCGACATTCTGGCAACGCTCGGGATCGAGAGTCATCTGGTGATGACGCGCTCTGCACAGGTGACGCTCGCCCATGAAACCGATCTGAAAGTGTCCGATATCCGTGCGCGGGCCAGCGTGGTTCACCAGGTCGACGATATCGGCGCCTCGATCTCCAGCGGATCGTTCCCCACGGCCGGAATGATCGTCGCTCCCTGCTCGATCCGCTCGATGTCGGAGATCGCCAGCGGCGTGACCTCCTCGCTGCTGACGCGTGCGGCCGACGTGGTGCTGAAGGAGCGGCGGCGGCTCGTCCTCCTGGTGCGGGAGACCCCGTTGCACCTCGGTCATCTGCGCACGATGGCCGAGTTGACCGAGATGGGCGCCGTCGTGATGCCTCCGGTGCCGGCGTTCTACATTCGGCCGCGGAGCATCGACGAGATCGTCGACCATACGCTGAGCCGCGCGCTCGATTTGTTCGGAATCGATGCCGGCATTTCGCGGCGATGGACCGGATCGAAGATGGACGTCGCCGCAAAACCGGCCGATCGCGACGAATGACCCACGGACAATTGCCGATGACCGAACCGCCGGATCTCGACGGGCCGCATTGGACCTTCGCTCTCGATGTTTACGGCCGAGCCGGAGTGCAGCCGGCCTGTCTGCGGCTTCAAGACCGTTTCGGAGTCGACATCAACGTGCTGCTGGTCTGCCTGTTTGGCGGATCACGACTCGGCATCGCAATCGGCGAGCGTGAAGTGGCATTGCTCGACGAGATGGTCGCGGCTTGGCGCACGGAGATCGTGCAGCCGCTGCGGACGGTCAGACGAACGTTGAAAAGCATGCCGTCGTCGATCCAGCAGCCCAAAGATCTGCGCGAGACCGTCATGCGTGCCGAACTCCGCGCCGAACAGGTCGAACAGGCCATGCTCGCAGACCTGATCAGGACGTTGCCTCCGTCTCCGGCTCCCGACCTGCGGGCGGCGATGCACGCCGTGACGGCCTACTACGCGGCCCGCTGTGGCCAAGTCGGTGAGGACGCAACCACCGAGGCGGCGATCGAGACTGTTCTGAGCGCATTGTCGGCGGCGTCTGATCTGGAGTGAGACCGGACGACCCAGATCCGCGCCGTCCGCCGCGCGATGTGTCTATCCGCTGCCCGAATAGCTCTGCACCAGGCTCCCGGCCACCAGCGACCAGCCGTCGACCAGAACGAAAAAGATCAGCTTGAACGGCAACGACACCACCACCGGCGGCAGCATCATCATGCCCATCGACATCAGCACCGAGGCGACGACGAGATCGATGATCAGGAACGGCAGGAACAGCAGGAAGCCGATCTCGAAGGCGCGCTTCAGTTCGGAGATCATGAAGGCTGGCATCAGGATGCGCAGCGACAAGTCCTCGGGCGTCGCCGGCGGCGCTTCGCCGGACAGGTCGAGGAACAGCTTGAGATCCTTCTCGCGGACGTTCTTCTGCATGAAGATGCGCAAGGGACCGGTGGCGCGGACCAGTGCGTCCTCGACGGTCATCTCGTTGGCGATCAGTGGCTTGATGCCGTCGTCGTAGGATTTCTGTAGCGTCGGTCCCATCACGAAGGCGGTGAGGAACAGCGCCAGCGCGATGATCACCGCGTTCGGCGGCGCGGTCGCAGTGCCGAGCGCGGTGCGCAGCAGCGACAGCACCACGACGATGCGGGTGAACGACGTCATCATGATCAGGATCGACGGCGCGATCGACAGCACCGTCAGCAGCGCAATCAGCTGGATCGCGCGCTCGGTGACGCCGGTGCCGCCGCCGGCGCCGAAATTGATGCTGACGTCCTGCGCATACGTCGGTGCCGCCAGCGCGACAACGCTGGCGATCAGGACGGCGAGAAACTGAAAAACTCTACGCGGGTTGGTCGGCCGGCTCACGAAGGCGACTTCGGCCGCCCCAGTAGCGACGCCATCTCGTCTTCGAGGCTTTCGAAGCCGGATTTGGGAGCCGGAGCCGGAGCGGCAGTCGGGTCGGGACGGGGCTCGAGGCGAGGCTCCGGCGCACGAGCTGCGGGACGGGCCGGAGGCTCTGGCGCGGCGTCCGGCTTCGTATCGGTCGGGCGGCGCAGCGCGGCTTCGAGCCGATTGGCCATCTCGGCAAGATTCTGATCGGCAGCGGCCAAATCGGGAGAGGGCTGCGGCGCGGCGGCGGTCGGAGCCGGCGCGGCGGGAGCAAAGGGTGGGGCTGGCGGGGCGGGCGGTATCGGGCGCTCGGCACGAAGCGGCGGCGGCGCCTTCGGCAGTTCAGGCCGCGGCGGACGCGGCATCACCGGGTCGGGACGCGGGCGTGGCGCCGGCTCGAGCCGGGGCTCAGGGCGAGCTTCGGCCCGGGGCTCGGGACGAATTTCCGGCCGCGGCTCCGGACGGCTCACCGGGGCTTCGGGCCGCACCATCGGCTCCGGCGCCAGGCCGGCAAACGGATCGCTGGCGGGAAATTCGCTGGCGCGGCGCGGCGGCATCGCAGGCGGAACCGGGCGCCGTAGTTCGTCGGCGAAGGCGGGCCGCGAGGGGCGGGGCGGCAGCTCCAGCTCGGGCGCCTCGGAGCCGGTTTCTGTCTCCCAATCCAGCGGATTGAGTCGCGGTTCCACGCCGAGACCGGGACGCGCTGCGTCCCGCGACGGATTGGCGCGGACGATATTGCTCTCGACCACGAGGTCGCTCGGGCCGCCGATCATCAACAGATGTTCGATATTGTCGCGGCGTACCAGCACCAGCCGGCGCCGGCCGTCGACCGCTGCGGCGTCGATCACCGCCAGACGCGGCATTCGTCCCGTCTTGGTACTCGCGCCGAGGCGGTTGCCGGCGAACCGACGGACCAGCCAGGCGGCGGCCCCGATCATCGCCAGGACGGCCAGAAACGCAAAAAAGAACATCAATGGCTGCTGCATGCTCGATCCCCGGAGAAACGCATCGGTGGTGCCTGCTCGGCAGCGGCCAGAACGGGTCAACGCCGGCGACGAGCAGCGCGTTTCTTAACCCTTCTTAATAACCAGCGGCAGGAACCGCCATCCCGTTTTTCTTGTCGTCCACGAAACATGGGGACTGCGGCCGCAAATTCGGCCGCATTCCGGCGCCGGCGGGCGCCGCGTGAACGCCTTGGTAACGATATGGCAAGGCTTTCGTAACCAATCTTAACCGGCCGTTAACCATGTGCCCGGCAAATTCTGCCTACTCCCGGGGGAGTCGCTCCACGCGTGACCGGGAGGGGGGACGGCGATGGCGATCAACGATCTTCCGATGCTGGCGGCGCTGCGCACCAAGATGCAATGGCATCAGGAGCGTCAAAAGGTGCTGGCCGAGAATGTGTCGAACTCCGACACCCCGAACTTCCAGCCGCGCGACCTGGTCGCGCCGAAATTCGACGGTGGCGGTCATCTCACAGGTCCCACCGCGGGCGGCTCGCTGCCGATGATGATGACCAGCGCGTCGCATCTCAGGCCGACCGGCGGCACCACCTCGTTCGCGGATGATCGCCGCACCGGGTTTCAGACCCGGCCCGCCGGCAACGCCGTCAATCTCGAGGACCAGATGATGAAGGTCTCGGCCAACCAGATGGACTACGCCGCCGCGACCTCGCTCTACAGCCGCAGCCTCGGCCTGCTGAAGACCGCGATCGGCAAGCGCTGACTTAGGAGATTGAACCATGGCAGACGATGCAGGCGATTTCGCGAGGTCGATGGGTATCGCCACCTCCGGGCTGCGCGCGCAGGCCGGGCGGATGCGGGTGATCTCCGAAAACATTGCCAACGTCGATTCGACCGCACAGACGCCGGGCGGCGATCCGTATCGCCGCAAGGTGCCGACCTTCACGTCGGCGCTCGACCGCACTCTCGACGCGCGCACCGTCGCGCTCGGGCGGATCAAGCCGGACACCTCGGCCTTTCAGCTCAAATACGAGCCGACCAATCCGGCCGCGGATGCAAACGGCAACGTCAAATATCCGAACGTCAATTCGGTGATCGAAATGACCGATATGCGCGCCGCGCAGCGGTCCTACGAAGCCAACCTTAACGTCATCAGCGCGACGCGCCGGATGATCCAGCGCACCCTCGACATCCTCAAGGCCTGACCGGACCTGAGCCAGACGCCCCAGGAGACCACCCATGGCATCCCCGATTTCCGCAGCCAACGCTTATGCGAGCCTCGCCCGGCTCGCCAATCCGGCCGGCGCCGGCAAGCCGACCGACAACGGCCCATCGTTCGGCGCGCTGGTCAAGGACGCGATGAGCAGCGTGCTCGACGCCGGCCGCAAGTCGGACGCCCAGACCGTGGCGATGGCCAACGGCAAGTCGAACATCATGGACGTGGTGACCGCGGTCGCCGAAACCGACGTCGCGGTATCGACGCTGGTGTCGGTGCGCGACCGGGTGATCCAGTCTTACGAAGAAATTCTGAGAATGCCGATCTGATTGCAGCGCTGATCGCTCGCGCAACGCGGCTTCGGACAGAAGCCGGTCATTGCGAGCGCAGCGAAGCAATCCAGACCCGTGCAGCGAGCCGGATTACTTCGTCGCTTCGCTCCTCGCAATGACGACAGACTTAACGAAGGAATTCGACATGACCGGCCCCGAAACCCTCGACGTCGCGCGCGATGCGATCTGGACGATCGTCATCGTCTCGGCGCCGCTGATGGTGGTCGGCCTCGTGGTCGGCGTCGCGGTGTCGCTGGTGCAGGCGCTGACCCAGATCCAGGAACAGACGCTGGTGTTCGTGCCGAAGATCATCGCGATCTTCATCACCCTGGTGTTGACGCTGCCGTTCATGGCCGACCAGCTCCAGGCCGAGATGCTGCGGATCTCATCGCGAATCACCGGCGGTTGACGCATGATCGGGATCCGCGCCTCGGGCCGGTGCGCAGCGTCCGCGGTGGCTCTCGCCGCTGCGCGCAGCCACGCCGGCGCGAAGGTTGCCCGTCCCGACGCAGAAGTTCGCCATGCGCATCGACATCTCGTTCCTGCCTGCGCTCGGCGCCGCCTTCATGCTGGTGTTCGCCCGCATCGGCGCGATGGTGATGCTGCTGCCGACGCTGGGCGAGACCAACATCCCGACACGGGTCAAACTGTCGATCGCGCTGGCGCTGACGCTGATCATCCTGCCGCTGCACCGCGCCGCCTACCAGGTCGACATGTCGTCGCTGACGCCGCTGCTGGTGCTGATGGTGCAGGAGATCATCATCGGCATCGTGCTCGGCGCCACCGCGCGCGTGACGCTGGCGGCGCTGCAGGTCGCGGGCTCCGTCATCGCCCAGCAACTCGGGCTCGGCTTCGTCACCGCGATCGACCCTACGCAGGGTCAGCAGGGAATGCTGATCGGCAACTTCCTGACAATTCTCGGCGTGACGATGCTGTTCGCCACGGATTCGCACTATCTGGTGATTCAGGCGCTGAGCGACAGCTACAAGATCTTCGCTCCGGGCGAACTGCTCAACAGCGGCGACGTCGCGGCGCTGGCGACGCGCGCATTCGCAGCGTCGTTCAAGATCGGAATGCAGCTCGCGGCGCCGTTCCTGGTGTTTGGTCTGGTGTTCAACATCGGGCTCGGCATCCTGGCGCGGCTGATGCCGCAGATGCAGGTTTATTTCGTCGGCGTGCCGCTCTCCATCATGATCGGCTTCATCATCTTCGCGGCGGTGATCACCACGATGATGGGCGTTTTTGTCGGCTATTTCGGCGGCGTGATGCGCGATCTGACGCCGGGCTGAGCCTCCTGGACCGGGAAGGCTGAGCAATGGCCGACGATAACGACGAAGAGAAACAACAAGAACCAACACAAAAGAAACTCGACGATGCGCTGCAACGCGGCGACGTCGCCAAGAGCCAGGAGGTCAATACCTGGTTCGTCATCGCTGGCGCGACGCTGCTGGTTTCGTCGTTCTCGGGCTCGATCGGCACCGGCATCGCCGGGCCGATGAAGGCGTTGATCGAGAAGTCGTGGATGCTGAAGGTCGACGGCGCCGGCCTGATGGCTCTGACCAAAAGCCTGCTATACATGATGATCTCGGTGCTCGGCGTGCCGCTGTTGCTGCTGGCGCTGGTCGCGATCGGCAGCAATCTGGTCCAGCATAGGCTGGTGTTCTCGACCGAGGGGTTGCAGCCGAAATTCAGCAAGCTGTCGCCGCTGGAAGGTGCTAAGCGGCTGTTCGGCAAGCAGGCGATCGCCAACTTCCTCAAGGGCCTGTTCAAGGTGATCGCCCTCGGCGTGATCATGGTGGCGGTGCTGTATCCGGAGCGCGACCGGCTCGACGCGCTGCTGCAGATGGACGTCGCCGCGCTGCTCGGCGTCACCGTGTCGCTGACGCTGAAGCTGATGGGCGCGGTCGCCGGCGCGCTCGCCTTCGTGGCGGCCGGCGACTACTTCTTCCAGTATCGCACCTGGCACGAGCGGCAGAAAATGTCGCTTCAGGAGGTCAAGGAAGAGTACAAACAGTCCGAAGGCGATCCGCACATCAAAGGCCGCATCCGCCAGATCCGCTATCAGCGGATGAAGAAGCGGATGATGGCGGCGGTGCCGAGCGCATCGGTGGTGATCACCAACCCGACCCACTTCTCGGTGGCGCTGAAATACGAGCGCGGCATGCAGGCGCCGATCTGCGTCGCCAAGGGCGCCGACGCGATCGCGTTCAAGATCCGCGAAGTCGCCAAGGCCAACAACGTGCCGATCGTCGAAAACGTGCCGCTGGCGCGCGCGCTCTATGCCACCGTCGAGATCGACGCGGAGATCCCGGTCGAGCACTATCAGGCGGTCGCCGAGGTGATCGGCTACGTCATGAACCTGAAGCGCAATCTGTTCGCACGGCGGACTTGAAGCGGATCTTGATCCGAAGCGCCGCCGTGGTAGCGCTCCGGATCGAGGACGGTTCTATTTGCCGAACGTGCCGTAAGGGGCGAAGTGCGGATCGTAAGCGTCGCTCTTGAGGATGCTGTGCAATTGGCGTCGCCGCGCCCCCATGTTGCCGCCGTCGTAGAGCGGAAAGCACATCGCGTCGTTCATGAGTTCAGCCAGCGGATGCATGTCGGTGTAACTGTCGACCCCGACGACCCGCATGGCGTCGTAGACGACATCCACACAGGTCTCCGAGCAGAACACCTTGGTCATCACGGCGAGTTCCTGCTCCTGGCCTTTCGAGCGGTCGAACTGCTGGCAGGCCTTCCAGGTCAGGTATCTGCAGGCTTCGATCTTCATCTTCATGTCCGCGAGCATGTAGCCGACTGTCGGATAGTCGATGATCAAGCAGGGGCCGGAACGGGAGTCCTGCTTCGAGAAGGCGAGAGCATGGTCGAAGGCGGTTCGCATGACGCCGACGCAGGCGGCGCCGATCAGTGCGGCCGTCCAGGCAAAGTTGGTGGATACGATCTTGATGCCGTCGCCCGGTTTGCCGATGATGTTGCCTGCCGGCACCCGAACGTTCTCGAATTTCATCCGAGGCGAAATCGATGCGCGATGGCCCACGGTGTCGAGTAGTCCGGTGACGGAGATGCCGGGCGTGTTGCCCGGGACCATGATGACTGCCAGCGATTCCGCGGCGTTCTTTGCGGGGTCGGTTCGGCAAACCACGGCGTACAAGTGGCAGTTGTTGCCGTCCCAGCCGGTCCCGTTCGTGGTGTAGTGTTTCTCGCCGTTGATGACCCATTCGTCGCCTTCGCGGATCGCGAACGTCCTCACACCAAAGCGGGGATCGGCGGCATCGAAGTTGGCGCCGCCAGTCACCTCGGTGAAAGCCAGCGCGGCGAGCCGCGTTCCGTCTTCGATGAAGTCCGGCAGGAATCGCTTTTTCTGTTCGTCATTGCCGTAGAAGATGATCGGCTTGACGCCGAGCCCGGTCCCGAGGACCGCGGAGGGAACGTTGACGTCCACCGCCGCCAGTTCTTCTGCTGCAAGCGCGAAATCGAGTGTCGAAACTTCGGTGCCGCCGTATTCTTTCGGAAACAGCCCTTTGAGAAATCCCGCCTCGACCGCCTTCGCGTGGAAGGGCCTGATCGAGTAGAACCGCTCATCCGGCTTCTGATAGTTACGGATAGTCGGCCGAACGTCTTTCAGGACCGTGGTAGCGAAGGCGCGCGCGCCCTCCCGCAATGCAACCTGTTGCTCGCTCAATTCGAATTCGATGCTCATGTGGTCTCCTGCATGAAGATGATTAGCAGGTCGCAAGCAAATATCCGGGCCGGCGGCTTGTCTTGGACGGTAGTGACAATTCTCTTGTCCGCGAGCGACAACGCGGCTCTCCGGGAGAGCGACAAGCAGTTGGATTGCTTAGTTTGCTTGTTTGCAGTGCAGCGTTGCCCCACTTTTTGGGCTTGAACGGTAAAACAAAATATGCGGACCTAGCGTTTAGCGCGTGACTTTGTTGCTGATGCGGTTCCGGAGCTCGTCATGCCGTTCTGGACGACTGAAGATCTGCCCGCGCACGAGCAGTTCAGCTTCTGGCGCGAAGTTCTTTGCGAAGCCTACATCACACTCAATCCCGTTCGGCGTCGCCAAGGCCGGTTTTCCGGCAGCGTCACGGCGACGCTGATGTCGGACGTGAACGTCACGAGGTTGTTGACCGAGCGGCACGTCGTCGAACGGGGGCCGGCCGAAATCAGCAAGACACCGCTCGAGTATTATTTCGTCAACCTGCAGACCAAGGGCGACGTTGTCGCCCGGCAGAGGGGACGCGAGGTGTTGGTGCGGCCGAACGAGTTTTATCTCGTGGATACGACCGAGCCATACCATCTCGACTATCGGACGGATCCCGAGACTCGTTCGTTGAGGATTCCGAAGCGACTCCTCGATCCGTTGTTGAGAGATCCCGTGGCCTCGACCGCGATACGAGTCTCGCGCGAAACGGCGATGGGGGCGCTCGCCGTCGATTTCCTGCAGTCGGTGTTCGAACGCGCCCCGGTCATGCCGGTGTCGTCACACGATGCGATCGCCGGCATGGTGGTGGATCTGGTCGCGTTGTCGCTCGGTGGAAGCGCCGAGGCGGCGGACGTTGCCGTGGGATCGGCCCGGCAGGCGATGCTGAGCTCGGTTCTCAAACACGTCGACGACAACCTTCACGATCCGGCCCTCTCGATCGAAAGCGTGTGCCGGCAGTTCAGGATTTCGCCCCGCCAGCTGCATCGGTTATTTGCGGCAGCCGAGATGACGTTCGGCGAAACGATCCGGGCGAAGCGGCTCGAGCGGTCTGCGCACGCGCTGTCGCAGATGCCCGATCAGGCGGTTTCCAGCGTCGCCTTCGCCTGCGGCTTCAACGACATCTCGTACTTCAATCGGTCGTTTCGGAAGAAATTCGAGGCATCGCCCACGGAGTACCGGCGCGCGAACGGACGAAATATCGACTGAACGTCCGGTGACGATCGGCGGCGCGCCGATGAAGGCGCCGCCCGCGCGAAAACAGCCCGCAAGCCCAGCGGCTACAGTCCCGAGGCGAAAGCCAGAACAGTTGGCGGCGACCGGTTCGGCGGGGGCTATCCAATGCAATCGGCGCGTTCAGTTCCACGCCCCTGGCGCCGGACGCGGCGACGCGTCGGAAAGGGCGCTTTCCAGGCTGGTCGCTGCCCGCAAAGAGGGCGTTGGATGCTGTCCCCGGGATAGATTTGCTTGCGCGGTCGGCTCCGATTCAGGCAGGTGGATGCTGGCCGCCGCTGCGCCGGCAGGCAAGGGATCGGTTCGGTGACCATGACTATCAACGACCATCAGGCTTCGTCGACGGAGCCGGGGCGCCGCAGCGGCAGCATCGCGCTGGTGCTGCTGGTGGCGGGCGCCATCGTGGCCGCCGCAGTGGCGTTCATGACGCTCGGCCGGGCCGAGGCGCAGCCCTATATCCTCGGCCTGCTGGCGCTGCTGGCGATGGTCGGGCTGTTCATGCTGTTCGCCTTCGCGGCCGGCATCGTCGGCTTTGCCGATCGCGCCGCGGCCGATCCTGTGCTGCGGTCGATCTCCGAGGGCGCGATCGACGGCATCGCCGTCACCGATTCGCGCGGCCACGTAGTCTACGCCAATGCGGCCTATCTGGCGCTGACCGGCGCCGGCTCGATGCAGGATGTCCGGCCGGTCGAGCGGGTGTTCATCGGCAATCCGGATGTCTCCGAAGCGGTGTTTCGGTTGCTGAAGGCCTCGCGCGAGGGCAAGCGGCTGCAGGAAGAGGTGCGGGTCGCCGGCGCCGAGGGCGCGGCCGGCCGCTGGATGCGGCTGCGGGTGCGGCCGCTCGGCTCGGGCAAACGCGAGGCGAAGCAGACGGTGTGGTCGATCGCCGACATCACGCGCGACCGCGAGCACCAGGAGGACGTGTTCCAGGAGCTGCAGCACGCCATCGAATATCTCGACCACGCGCCCTGCGGCTTCTTCTCGGTCGATGCCGGCGGCAACCTGGTCTACGTCAACGCGACGCTGGCGAACTGGCTGGACCACGACCTCGCCGAGATCGGCTCGGGCGGATTGAAGCTCGGTGACATCGTGTCCGGCGACGGTTCGGCGCTGCTGACCTCGATCGTGCCCGAACCGGGCGAGGTCAAGACCGAAGTCTTCGACATCGACCTGAAAATGCGCAGCGGCAAGACCATGCCGGTGCGACTGTATCACAAGCTCGCCTTCGGCGCCGACGGCACGCCGGGCGCCTCGCGCACGCTGGTGATCAGCCGCGCCCGCGACGAGCGGCTCGATCCGCAGCGCGCCGCCGAGATCCGCTTCATGCGGTTCTTCGACCACACCCCGATGGCGATCGCCACGGTGGACAAATCCGGCGCGGTGGTGCGCGCCAACGCCCGCTTTGCCAAGCTGGCGCAGAGCCTCGATCCGTCCGGCGGCGCCGCCAAATCGATCCTCGCCGCCGTCAGCACCCGCGACCGCGCCACGTTGGGCGCCGCGATCGATCAGGCCGCGCAGGGCCAGGCCGACATCGCGCCGGTCGAGGTGATGCTCGACGGCGCCAAGGAGCGCTGGGGCCAGTTCTTCGTCACGGCGGTGGCGGACGACGGCGATGCCGAGGCGGCAATCGTCTATCTGCTCGAGACCACCGAGCGCCGCGCGCTGGAGAACCAGGTCAACCAGGCGCAAAAGATGGACACCATCGGCCAGCTCGCCGGCGGCATCGCGCATGATTTCAACAACGTGCTCTCGGCCATCATGATGGCCAACGACTTCCTGCTGAACGCCCACAAGCCGACCGATCCGTCGTTCCAGGACATCATGCAGATCAAGCAGAACGCCACCCGCGCCGCGACGCTGGTACGGCAGCTGCTGGCGTTCTCGCGCAAGCAGACGCTGCGGCCGCAGGTGCTCGATCTCGGCGAGGCGCTTACCGATATCGACCGGCTGCTGAAGCGGCTGATCGGCGAGAAGATCACGCTGGAAATGCAGCACGGCCGCGACCTCTGGCGCACCAAGGCCGACGTCTCGCAGTTCGAGCAGGTCATCGTCAATCTCGCCGTCAACGCCCGCGACGCGATGCCGGAAGGCGGCAGGCTGACGATCCGGACCTCGAACGTCGCCGCGGCCGACGTCGCGCAGCTTGCCCACAAGGGCATGCCGGCTGCCGACTACGTCCGCATCGACGTCAGCGACTCCGGCACTGGCATTCCGGCCGACATCGTCGACAAGATCTTCGAGCCGTTCTTCTCGACCAAGGAAGTCGGCAAGGGCACCGGCCTGGGGCTGTCGACCGTGTACGGCATCATCAAGCAGACCGGCGGCTTCGTTTACGTCGACAGCGTAGTCGGCAAGGGCACCACCTTCCAGATCTTCCTCCCGCGTCACGAAGCGGCCGCCGAGCCGCAGCCGGAAGCGCCAGCGCCGAGCGGCTCCGCTGCGGAGGCCGCCGCTGCGGCCGCGGCCGCCAAGCCGCGCGGCGACATGACCGGGCAGGGCACCATCCTGCTGGTCGAGGACGAAGAGGGGCTGCGCTCGCTCAACGCCCGCGGCCTGCGCTCACGCGGCTACCAGGTGATCGAAGCCTCGAACGGCATTGAGGCGTTGGAGGAGTTCGACGCCAATGGCGGCGCGGTCGATCTGGTGGTGTCCGACGTGGTGATGCCGGAGATGGACGGCCCGACGCTGCTGAAGGCGATGCGCGGCCGCAATCCGGACCTGAAGATCATCTTCGTCTCCGGCTACGCCGAAGACGCGTTCGAAAAGAGCCTGCCGGAAAACGAACAATTCGCCTTCCTGGCCAAGCCCTTCGCGCTCAGCGCCCTGGTCGCGAAGGTGAAGGAAACGATGGCGCCGAACTAGCTCGGCGCTCGCCTCATTCACCATCCGAAACGGGCTTGTCCCCGCGACCGAGGGCCGCAGGTTGCGACGGCCCCTGCGGCGTTGCGCATCCTTCACTTTTGTCCGCTGCTGCCCATTTTGAGAGAGCTTTCCCCCTGCCGGGGAATCGAGGGAAACCAATGAACTTTTTGCATCGCACGCGTGGCGCTGTTGCCGCTTTGGCCGTGACCCTGTCGCTGGCCATGCCGCTGGCGCTCGCGCTGTCGTCGGCGGCAGAAGCCCGCATCGGCGGCGGCGGTAATTCCGGTTCGCGCGGCTCGCGCACCTTCTCGGCTCCCAAGGCGACCCCCACGGCGCCGGGCGCAGCGCAGCCGTTCAACCGCACCATGACCCAGCCGGGCAGCCCCGGCATGAACGCGCCGGCAGCCGGCGCGGCCGCCAAGGGTGGCTTCTTCAACCGGCCCGGCATGGGCATGCTCGGCGGCCTCGCCGCCGGCTTCCTCGGCGCCGGCCTGCTCGGCATGCTGTTCGGTGGCGGCTTCATGTCCGGCCTCGGCGGCTTTGCCTCGATCATCGGCCTGATCCTGCAGGTCGTGCTGGTGGTCGTCGTCGCACGGCTGGCGTGGTCGTGGTGGCAGCGCCGCAACAACCCGCAGCCCCAGCCGGCCTATGCCAACACCAGCGCCGGCGCTGGCCCGACCGTCGGTCCGGGTCCGGAACCGGCGCCGGCCTATCGCAGCGGCTTCGGTTTCGGCGGCGGCAGCGCCCCGAACCAGCCTCCGCTGGAGATCAAGCCGGAAGACTATGAGGCGTTCGAACGCCTGCTGACCGACATCCAGGCGGCCTGGTCGAACGAGGACCAGGAGCGGCTGAACCAGCTCGCGACGCCGGAAATGGCTTCGTACTTCGCCAAGGATCTGGCGGAGAACAAGGCGAGCAACGACATCAACAAGGTGTCGGACGTGAAGCTGCTGCAGGGCGACCTCGCCGAAGCTTGGCGCGAAGGCGATACCGACTACGCCACGGTGGCGATGCGCTTCTCGCTGGTCGACAAGACGCTCGAGCGCGGCACCAACCGGCTCGTCGCCGGCAGCGAGACGCCGATCGAGGCCACCGAGGTCTGGACCTTTGCCCGTCGGCCGGGCGTTGACTGGGAGCTGTCAGCGATCCAGCAGACCACCTGAGCCTCGTCTCCCGCATGAGGCTTCCAGCGCCGCGGATTCTTCCGCGGCGCTTTTTTATGTGCGGTTGATCCGCCGCCACGTCGCGGTTCCAAACGGTGAACCGGACCGACGCTTCCGCATTGACCTTGGATGATCGGCCAGACGATGGATGTCGCCGATCAAGACGAGGAGCGATGCCGATGCATTACGAGCTGTATTACTGGCCCACCATCCAGGGACGCGGCGAGTTCGTCCGGCTCGCGCTGGAGGAAGCCAAGGCGAGCTATGTCGATGTCGCCCGGCAGAGCAAATCCGGCGTCCCCGCCATGATGAAGATGATGCAGGCCAGGACCGGCACGCCGTCCTTTGCGCCGCCCTTTCTGAAGGCCGGCTCGCTGATGATCGGCCAGACCGCCAACATCCTGCTGTATCTCGGTGACCGCCATGGCCTCGCGCCGAAGACCGAAGCCGGCCGGCTGTGGGTGCACGAGCTGCAACTCACCATCGCCGATCTGGTGCAGGAGGTGCACGACACCCATCACCCGATCGGCACGTTGCTGTACTACGAAGACCAGAAGAGCGCCGCAAAGTTGCGCGCCGCGGCGTTCCGCAAGGAGCGCATGCCGAAATACTGCGGCTATTTCGAGCGGCTGATAGAGGGCGGCGGCCCGTTCGTCACCGGCCGAAAGTTGACCTATGCGGACCTGTCGTTGTTCCAGATCGTCGAAGGCCTGCGCTACGCGTTTCCGAAGTCCATGAAGAAGTTCGAACGCAAGATTCCGGGCCTGGTCGCGCTGCACGACCGCATCGCCGAGCGCCCCAGCATCGCCGCCTACCTCGCCAGCGACCGCCGCATCCCATTCAACGAAGACGGCATCTTCCGCCACTACAAGGCGCTGGACAAGTAAGCAGCTTGGGGTCGGCGCGCATATCCTCTTCACGAGTCATTCCGGGGCGCGCCACCGGGTCCGGCCTTCGGCCGGCCAGATGACAGGCTCCGCGCGAACCCGGAATCTATATCACCTGGATTCCCGTTGAAGCACCGAAGAGGATCGCGGATAAGTAACAGTCGCTGGTGGTTATGGATTCCGGGTTCGCGAGCTGCGCTCGCGCCCCGGAATGACGAATGAGAGTTTGGCGACGTCCTGCTACCTGCTCTTGCCATCGACGGGCGTCAGCTTCAGCGTAGCTAGATCGATGCCGTCGATGCAGGCGACGTTGAGGGCGATGACTTCGCTGCCGTCCGGCTTGGTTCCGCGCGCGAACACTTCGACGCCGCACTCGCCGCACTGCTGATGACGGATCGCCCGCTGGTTGAACAGATACTCCTTCAGGCTGTCCTGTCCGGCCCGCAGTTGAAAGCTCTGCGGTGGCAGGAAGGTCAGATGCAGGCCCTTCTTGGTGCAGATCGAGCAGTTGCAGGCCGTCACCATGGTGAGGTCGGTGGTGCATTCGAACCGCACCTGGCCGCAATGGCAGCCGCCGGTGCACACTTTCAGTCCGGTCATGATCGCGCTCCGCCGCCCGGCCGATCGGGCTTGTCTTGTCTCCTCTGTACCAGTGCGGAGACGGCGGGATAACGCCGGACTCTGAAAATAGGTGCGCCGGACGTGAAAAGCCCCGCGCAGGGCGGGGCTGGTCACCAAGTCTGGTCACGATGGCTGATCGCCCGCTCGCGATCAGGCGAGCTGGTCGACCCGCGTTCCTTGTCCGGGCGGCAGAGCCGCCTTGACCGGCTGCGTTGTGGAGGAGTCGTCCTTGTCCTTCGGCGGGGGCGGAGGGGGCGGGGGGCTCGCTTCGACAGCCGGCTTCGAGACGGGCGTCGACGAGACGCTCGAGATACTACTCATCATCGATCCTCGTAGGTTTGCGAGTGTCTCCGACGACTCTCGGGGATGGTCGTTCGCCCTATGCGTTGGGCGGGACCGCGCCCGTCATCGGATGATGCGAGCATCGCGCCTTCCAGTGAACTTTGCGCGCAACCGGGTGGTGGGATTTACTTCAAATGCCGTGCTTGCCCGGCGCCCCGATCCGCCCCGGCCGAGCTGCGCCGTGGAAGCGTCCGGCGCCTATTCGCTCTTGTCGCGCGACACCGCGATTGACGAATCCGTCTTGCCGCGGATGCAGCGCATGTCGAGCCGGCGAAACCGCGATTTGACGTCGTTGCCGCGCAACAAGCCGACCCGGCCAAAGCAGCGCTTCACCCCGCGCCGCGTATCGGCCTTGGGGATCGTGAACACGATTGCCGAGGCGCTGGCGATCAGCTCCTGAAACTCCGCCGACGGCTTTCGCGCCGGCGCGATCCCGAAGACCTCGTTCTTCACCGTCCGGCTCGGACACCCCAGCCGCAACGACTTCGCCGCCGGATGCGCCAGATAGATCACATTCGCCACCGTCTTGCCGATCGTCACCCCGTCGATCTGTGACTTGAGCTGCTGCGCAAGGTCATCGCAGCGATCGGCATGGGCGGGGGAGGCGAGGGCCGTCAAGAGGGGGAGGACGGTGGCCACAGTCAAGCAGGGCAGTCGGATCGGCATCGACGATTCTCCTCGGTACCTCCGCACTCAACCGTGGCACGAGGCGAGATGCAAGTATCGCCGCCAACACCCACCGGCCGGCTCTGGTTGTGTTAGGATAAGATATGGATCAAGACGATATCAAAGCGATTTTGGACCGCGTCCTGACATGGCCCCCCGAGCGCCAGAAGGATGCCGCCCAGCTACTATTGGTGATGGAGGAAGCGGATGCGAACCCTTATCACCTGACCGAAGCGCAGGCCGCGGAAGTTCGACGCCGGATCGCGATGAAAGGCGGGGCGGTGTTGACGCTCGACGAAGCCCGCCGACATTTCGAGCAGCTCTTCCGTGAGGGCTCGGGTGGTGAAACGGAAGAAAGATGAGATTGGTCGGGCGCGGATCGTCGGCGACGTCTTGCCGCCGCCGGATCGTCTCGTGCTACGCGAAGGCAGCGTCAAGGTAACCCTCAGCCTGTCGCGGCGCTCGGTGGATTTTTTCAAGCGCGCCGCGGCCAAACAGAAGGTGCCGTATCAGCACATGATCAGAGCGCTGGTGGACGGTTATGTGGAGGGCTCGGAGGGGCGGCGCTGACGATAAGCGAATATCCTCGCATCCTTTCGCCATAGGCGTCGAACACACTTCAAACCAAAGCTCGATTTGCATCTTTCCCTTTTTTGTGGAGGATGCGATATTGTTATTTTAAATGAGTATTTGGGGTTGATCGATGTCGGATATTCCAAGCTATTTGAGCCGAGGAGAACGGGCTCGGCTATTTCCGGTCTTAGCGGACACTTCTAAAGAAGGCCGTACAGCGTCGATCCTGCTCGCCTGCCTTGCGAATGTCGATGAATTCGGCCACTCGATGATGGGCACTGTCGGTCAGCGGGTAGGTCCTCGAACGAAAATTGAGACGTTCACTGAGATCTGTTTTTCATCGAAGGTCGACAAGATTCGTCCGGATGGGCTTATCGTGCTCACAACGGGCAGCCGGCAATGGCGAGCCCTTGTTGAAGCTAAGGTCGGAAATTTTGATTTGGAGATAGGCCAAGTCGAGAGCTACCTGGCCCTTGCGCGTGAGAACGAGATCGATGCGCTGATTACTATTTCAAATCAGTTTGCTGCCGTTCCTGCGGTGCATCCTCTGCAGCTCGCTACGTCGGCCAGACGAAAGATAGAGCTATTTCATTGGTCTTGGATGCATGTGTTGACTGAGGCTAGTTTACTTCTCGCCAACGACGAGATTCTCGATCGGGATCAACGGTTCATTCTCAATGAGATGGTCCGTTTTCTGACGCATCCCAGCGCGGGGGTTCGGGGTTTCGATCAGATGCCGGCCTGCTGGACGGATCTGGTCGCCTCCATACAGGCGGGGGCGGTGCCTGCGGCGAGCTCTCCTTCCACTCGGGAAGTGGTAGGAGCGTGGCATCAAGTTGTAAGAAATCTCTCTCTCACGATGAGTCGCCAGCTTGGAGTCGAAGTCTCGCCGCGGATTCCGAGAGAGCATCTGCGGGACTTGGATGCACGAGCGAAGGCTGATAGCTGCCTCTTGTGTGATGATCATACCTTGTCGGCGACATTGATCGTTCCAGACGCGGCGTCTCCTCTGGAAGTCACTGCTGACGTTAAGGCGCGATCGCTGACTATTTCCATGCACCTCCGCGCACCCGACGACAAAAAGGGGACAAAGGCGAGGTTGAACTGGTTGTTGCGCCAGTTGCCATCGACGACAAATGAAAACTGGCACGTTCGACTTTACTGGCCAGGCAGAACAAGTAGCACTCAACGGCCTCTGAAGGTGCTCAGAGAGAACATCGATGACGCCGTGGACGAGCGAGCTGGACAGGTTGTCACGTCTTTCGACGTGTTCCTTGTTCGCGATATTGGGGCTCGTTTCTCTCAACGTAAGAATTTCATTGTGGATCTCGAATCGATTGTGCCTCAAGCCTACGATCAGGCCGGGCAGCATTTGCGCGCATGGCAACGCACAGCTCCCCGTCTGCCAGAAGAAAAAGCGGTTCCTGCAAGCGTCAGCACGGAGGCGATGCGAGACGCCGCCGAACTAGAGCTGACCGGGCCCGAGGAGAAGTCCGTTTGCTCTGTGGAGGCGAGCATGCTGCCAACTGAGGCCTTGGTCGGGGCGGTGCCCATTGAGCTTCCAGCAGACCCCACCCAGGATGCGGCCGACGGCGCCGCCTGACAGAAGACTGCATCACGGGAGCTTCCAGACGCGCCCTCGGCAAGTCTCCCGCCCATTTTGAACCCTTCAAAATCCCGCCGAAACCGCCTAGACAGGGCCCCGAATTTCCCCATTCGAGGCCCCGCCCATGAACGCTCCCACCGCCATTCCGTCCGCCGCCACTCCGGTTCCGCCGTACAAGCACACGCCGCTGTTTCCGCTGGGAACGGACACCACGCCGTATCGAAAGATCACCTCCGAGGGCGTGCGGGTGGAGAACGTGCTGGGCCGGGACATGCTGGTGGTCGAGCGCGAGGCGCTGCGGGCGCTGTCGGAGGCGGCGTTCGGCGACATCAACCATTATCTGCGGCCGGGCCATCTCGCCCAGCTGCGCAAGATCCTCGACGACAACGAGGCGAGCCCGAACGACAAGTTCGTGGCGCTGGATTTCCTGAAGAACGCCAACATCGCCGCTGGCGGCGTGCTGCCGATGTGCCAGGACACCGGCACGGCGATCATCATGGGCAAGAAGGGCTGCAACGTCATCACCGCCGGCGACGACGAGGCGGCGCTGTCGGAAGGCGCGCGCGATGCTTATCTGCGCCGCAACCTGCGCTACTCGCAGGTCGCGCCGCTGACCATGTATGAGGAGAAGAACACCGCCAACAACATGCCGGCGCAGTGCGAGATCTACGCCGAGGGCGATGACGCCTACAAGTTCATGTTCATGGCCAAGGGCGGCGGCTCGGCCAACAAGAGCTTCCTGTTCCAGGCGACGCCCTCGGTGCTGACCCGCGACCGGCTGCTCGCGTTCCTGAAGGAGAAGGTGCTGACGCTCGGCACCGCGGCGTGCCCGCCCTATCACCTCGCGATCGTGATCGGCGGCACCTCGGCCGAGCTGTGCATGAAGACCGTGAAGCTCGCCTCGGCGCGCTATCTCGATGCGCTGCCCACGCAAGGCTCGGCGGACGGCAACGCCTTCCGCGACCTGGAGATGGAGCAGGAAATCCTCAAGATGACGCAAAGCCTGGGAGTGGGCGCGCAGTTCGGCGGCAAGTACTTCTGCCACGACGTCCGCGTCATCCGGCTGCCGCGCCACGGCGCGTCGCTGCCGATCGGGCTCGGCGTGTCGTGCTCGGCCGATCGTCAGGTGCTCGGCAAAATCACCAAGGACGGCGTGTATCTCGAAGAGCTCGAGCACAATCCGGCGCAGTATCTGCCGGAGGTCGAGCAGGCGCTCGGCGGCGAGGTGGTGCAGATCGATCTGGACCAGCCGATGAAGGACATCCTCGCCAAGCTGACGCAATATCCGACCAAGACCCGGCTGTCGCTGACCGGCACGATGATCGTGGCGCGCGACGCCGCCCACGCCAAGCTGCGCGAGCGCCTCGACAAGGGCGAGCCGCTGCCGGACTACTTCAAGAACCACCCGGTGTACTACGCCGGCCCGGCCAAGACCCCGGACGGCTACGCCTCCGGCGCATTCGGCCCGACCACCGCGGGGCGGATGGATTCGTTCGTCGATCAGTTCCAGGCGGCCGGCGGCTCGATGGTGATGGTCGCCAAGGGCAACCGCGCGCCCGCGGTGCGCGAGGCGTGCAAGAAATACGGCGGCTTCTATCTCGGCTCGATCGGCGGCGCGGCCGCCAACCTCGCCGAGCACTGCATCAAGAAGGTCGAGGTGCTGGAATATCCGGAGCTCGGCATGGAGGCGATCTGGAAGATCGACGTCGTCGACTTCCCGGCCTTCATCATCGTCGACGACAAGGGGAATGATTTCTTCAAGGAACTGAATCTGGGCTGAGGCGCCTCCGCGCGCCTGCCACCTGCTTCGTCATTCCGGGGCGCTCACGAAGTGAGCGAACCCGGAATCTCGCCGTTCAGGGCACCCAAGCGGTTCAACGCAGAACATCTCGGGATTCCGGGCTCGCTCGCTGACGCGAGCGCCCCGGAATGACTGCTTGGGGCGGGTGCGCTGCCGCGCAGGCGGGGCGCTGCCGGGGAGGCGGGGTGCCTTACGCCCGCGTGCCGGTGAACGGGAATGAGCCCATCGGGCCGATGCCCATTTCGCCCGAGATGCTATCGCCCGACACCTTGCCGGTGTAGGTCAGCGTCAGCGGGATCGGGTTGGTGATGTCGAGCTTCCAGGCGAGGTCGTCGCCGTTCACCGTGCCGTCGAAGATCTGGCCGGAATCGCCATCGGCGGATTGCGTGCCGGTGAGCGTGCCGCCATCGGCCTTCAGCGTCAGGTCGGCCTGCCGCTCGCCCATCGGCGTGCTCATGGTGATCTTCCAGTTTCCGTCGACTGCCATCTGTTTCTCCCTTGAGCAGGCCGTGGGACACGGCCGGCGACCCTGCTTTAATGCGTTTTCGCGCGAAGTGGAATTCGGCTCGGCTGCAGAAAGTTCGAGCTTTCAGAAAATGCCGACGCGCTTGCAGGATAATTCACAACCACGATGCCGCCAGTAGGCAGGATGGCGCAGCAAGGGTGCGCGTCGCGCTGAACCATCCGCGCTTTTACGGATACAGATACCAGTGGTGCGGTATTGATCAGGTGATAGGATGCTCGTCGGAGGACGTCCCGAGGTTCACCGCCAATGGTGGAGACTCGTTATGCGGATGTCATTCTGGCGAGCCCTGATTGGGGTTGCCGCGCTGGTCCTGATTGCACTGCCGGGCACGGCGCTCGCTCAATATGAAGTGCTCTCCGAGCGCACCACGATCGGCCTGACGGTGACTGTGGACCCGGCCGTGCCGGGGCGCGCCACACTGCGGGCGGAGGTCACCACGCCGTTCGGTGCCGGGGTTCCAGAGGGACGCATCACCTTCCACGACATGACCACCCAGCAGGTGCTGGGTTGGAGCGGCGTCGAGCAGCCGCAGATCATCATCGACGGGGTGTCGCCCGGGCGGCATATGCTGCGCGCCGATTACAGCGGCACCACCGCGTATCTGCCGCTGATCATGCTGCCCAGCCAGTCGGCGCAGGTTCCGCTCAATATCCGGATGCAACCGGCGCTGACGCTGTCCTCGTCGAGCGAGCTGGTGGCGCCGGGCGATCTGGTGACCTTCAGCGTCACGGTGACCGGCCATGCCGGCGTGCCCTGCGGCCGTGTCACGCTGCGCGACGGCGACGAGGTGATTGCCGGCCATTTGCGGCTCGACCACGCCGGTGCGGCGGCGTTCACCACCTTGGCGCTGCCGCCCGGTCCGCACAGCATCGTGGCGGTCTACGAAGGCGACGAGCGCTACGCGGCGGCGACGATCGAGATCGAACAACAGGTGACGTCGACGCTCGCTGCGGTTGCGCCGCAGCTGTAGATCCCGGCCGGCGCGGCTATTCGGCCATCGACACAGCCGCGGCGGTTTCGGCGCGGCGGCGGCTGCGGATCGCCAGCCGGAACACCAAATACTGCGCCGCAAGCGCCGCCACCTTGGCGGCTGGCGCGATCACCATCACAAAGAACGTCCAGGCCTTGATATCACCGGTCATCGCCGCGGCGATCACGCCGGCGCCGAGCGCAATCATCAGCACCGCCCAGAAATAACCGGACACCCGCACGTAGTCGGGGATCGTCGTGGCGACGATCGGCGGCACGTAGCGCAGCATCCAGTCCCGCCGCAGCATGATGGCGCCGACCGCGATGTGGCCGATGCTCGGCTTGATCAGCACGAAGCGCGGATCGTTGGTCAGCAGTGTCGCCCCGCCGAGCACCACCACCATGGCGACGCTGGCATAGGCCATGACGTCGAGCCGGAAGCCTTTGACGCGGGCATAGAGAAACTGGCCGACCGCGCCGATCACCGCCACGATCGTGGCCAGGGCGACGTTACCGGTCGAGAAATACAGCACCACGAAAAGGATGGTGGAGAAGAAATCGTTGCCGAGCTTGGCGAACGCGGCCTTCATCGCGAGTTCCTCCCGGCAGCACCCGCGCCGCGGCGCGGATCGATCGTCCCGATAGTGCGCGGGGCGGAACGTGAAGTAAACCGCGCAGCAGCGCGAGGCGATTGTCTCACGCCGGCGTGAAACCGGAAGTGCTGTGTGGCGTTGGTGCGCCATGGCCAAATCGACGCGAAAAGCAGCACCTAAATCCTCCAGGACGAAGAGCGCCAAAAAGGCGCCGTGGTCGCGAAGCAACCCGCGCAAGCGCGCCGGCAAGGCGTCGAAGCATCTGTCGCCGGCCAAAAAGTCCGCCGCCAAGGCTCGCGCGAAACGCGCCGGGCGGCCCTATCCCAACCTGGTGGACAACATGGCCCTAGCCTCGACGTCGAAATCATCCAAGTCCTCAAAGTTTAAATCATCCGCGTCGAAGGCGTCCAAGAAAGCCAAAACGGCCAAGGAGTCCTCAGCCAAGAAGTCAGCCAAGAAGAAGGCCACCGCCCGCAAAGGCTCTGCGGGCAAGAAGGCCTCGAAGAAGAAATCCTCGACCAGCAAAGCTTCAGCCAAGAAGAAAAGCACGCGGGCCACCCCGCGCAAGGCGGCGGCCGCCAGAACCTCTCCAGTCCGGAGGTCTTCCAGACAGCCGGCCGAGAAGGACCCTCGCGGCGGCCTGACCGCGGCGGGCCGCAAGGCCTTCGCCGAACGGGACGGCGCGCACCTCAAGCCCGGCGTGACGAAGACGGCGTCACAGATGTCGCCGGCCGAAATGCGCCGCAAGGGAAGCTGGGCCGTGCGGTTCTATGGCCGTGCCAAGTTGCCGGCCCTCAAGGACAAGCAAGGTCAGCCGACCCGCTTCGCGCTGTCCGCCCACGCGTGGGGCGAGCCGGTGCCGAAGACCGAGGCGGCGGCCCGGCGGATCGCCGCCAAGGGCGAGCGCCTGCTCGAACGCTATCGCCAGCTGAAGGACAAGGGCGCGGCCTGACCGCGGCAGCGTTGCCGATCTGGCTGGGGACGGCGCTGCGACGAGCCCTGAAACCCCTGCACATCGCGGCGGAATCGATCTAGAAGGGCCGCTTGCGCCCTTTCATCGTTCGTGACGTTCAAAGCTCATGCCGGATCCTTCGTCCAAGCCCTATCGTGTCGGTCGCTCCAAGACGGGCCTCGGCCTGTTCGCCACGGAGCCGATCAAGAAGGGCACCAAGATCATCCGCTATTTCGGGCCGATGCTCGACTGCAACAAGAAGAAGGACGACGCGGTCGAGAACAAGTATCTGTTCCAGATCAGCAAGCGTTGGACCGTCGACGGCTCGGTGCGCAAGAATATCGCGCGCTACATCAATCATTCCTGCAAGCCGAACGCCGAGTCGGACGTCAGCGTCCGCAAGCGCAAGATCATGATCCGGGCGATCAAGAACATCGAGCCCGGCGAAGAGATCAACTACGACTACGGCACCGAGTACTTCAAAGAGTATCTAAAGCCGATCGGCTGCAAATGCGACGCCTGCGAGAAGAAGCGCCTGAAGAAGGCCGCCGAAGCCCGCGCCGAGAAGAAGCAGGACAAGCAAAAGGCGAAGGGCAAGGCGGATAAGTCAAAGGACAAGGAAGCTGCGAAGTCCAAGGCTAAGGCCGGCAAGCCAAAGGCTGAAAAGGTGAAGGCTGATAAGGTGAAGTCTTCCAAGGCCGACATGAAGTCGGCGAAGGCGAAGTCAGCAAAGGCCGGCGCCAAGGCTTCCAAGGCCAAGGCGTCGAAGACGCAGCCCAAATCCGCGAAGCCGAAGTCCGGCAAGGCCGCGGCTTAGTTCGCCCGGTCTTTCGTCTGCACAATCCTCCGTCATGCCCGGGCTTGTCCCGGGCATCCACGCCTTACGGCAGTTTTAGCAACAAACACGCGCTTGCCCTGAAGGCTTCGAACAGCTTCTCCGTGTCATTGCGAGGAGCGCAGCGACGAAGCAATCCAGCGCAGTGCTCGGCGCGTGGATTGCTTCGCTTCGCTCGCAATGACGGTTGGGCCGTCACCGCCGCGTGGCTCCGCTTCAGCCCCATATATTGCAGCTCCGCGAACACGCCGACGGCGATGGCCTGCATCACCACGAAGGCGAGGCCGAGCGCATTGGGCGCGACCGCGCTGCTGAGCAGCAAGGTGATGCTGCCAAGCGTCCACAGCGCGTTGCCGATGATCACCAGCAGCACCAACGGGCGCTGCAGCGCGGCGCGGCTGCCGAGCCAGCCGACGAACGCCGCGTAGGCAATCAGGAACAGGCCGGTTTCCAGCAGCAGCGGTTGCGGCAGCGCCAACAGCGGGGCCAGCATGCCGGCGCCGAGCGTCAGCAGCAGCGCCATGGCGCCGCTCACCAGCGCATCGGCCTGCAGTGCGCGGCGAAGCAGCAAGGACGGGTGAATCATGATCGTCTCCTTTGGTTCGATGGGCGATGTTCGAACCATGAGGGCGCCCGCCGCCGAATTCGATTACCTCGCAGGTCATGGAAGCTGTGCCGGGCGCGTGCTAGTTTTGCCGCATGAACACGTCCATCTCCTCGGCCCAGGCCGCCGCCGGCGCGCAACCGGTCCGCATCGGCGATTACTTGCGGCAATGGCGGCAGCGCCGCCGGCTGAGCCAGCTCGATCTCGCACTCGACGCGGAGATTTCCGCGCGTCATCTGTCGTTCGTCGAAACCGGCCGCGCCGCGCCGTCGCGCGACATGGTGATGCGTCTCGCCGAGCGGCTCGACGTGCCGCTGCGCGAGCGCAACGTGCTGCTGGTGGCGGCGGGCTTCGCGCCGGCGTTCCCGCTGCGGACGCTGGACGATCCGGCACTTGCCGCGGCGCGCGGCGCGGTCGAGCAGGTGCTGAAGGCGCACGAGCCCAATCCGGCGCTCGCCGTCGATCGGCACTGGAACCTGGTCGCCGCCAATCGCATGGTGATGCCGCTGCTGGACGGTGTCGCGCCGTCGCTGCTGACGCCGCCGCTCAACGTGCTGCGGTTGTCGTTTCATCCCGACGGGCTGGCGGCGCGCACCGCCAATCTCGGCGAATGGTGCGCGCATCTCCTGGAGCGGCTACACCGGCAATGCGAGGTGAGTGCGGATCCCAAGCTGCTCGAGCTGTATCACGAGCTCAAGACCTATCCGGTGCCGGCCCGCGCCGCGCCGGTCGCGGCCGATGCGGTCGCGGTGCCGTTCCGGCTGCGGCACGAAAGTGGAACACTAAGCTTCATTTCCACCACCATGGTGTTCGGCACGCCGGTCGATGTGACGCTGTCGGAGATCGCGATCGAGACGTTCTTCCCGGCGGATGAGGCCACCGCGGCCGTGCTCCGCGGCATGGCTGCAAACCTGTAGCGCCTTGCACGCAATTGCCCCGCGCCCATCTGTATGGGACTGTGAGCCAGGGAAACGAAACCAGGAGGCGCCGATGAGCGCGCTGAAGCCGCTGAAGATCGATGTCGTCTCCGACGTGGTCTGCCCGTGGTGCTATATCGGCAAGAAGCGGATCGAGCAGGCGCTGGCGCTCGCGCCCGACGTGCCGGTCGAGCTGACTTTCCGGCCGTTCTTCCTCAATCCCTCGGTGCCGCGCGAAGGCATCGAGCGCGACGCGTATCTCACTCAGAAATTCGGATCGCCGGAGCGCTACAAGGAACTCGCCAGCCGCGTCGTCGACGCGGCCGCGCAGGAGGGGCTGGAGTATCATCCCGACCTCGTGAAGCGGCAGCCCAACACGATCGATTGCCACCGCCTGATCCACTGGGCCGACGCGATCGGCAAGGGCCCGGCGATGAAGCAGCGGCTGATGGAGTTGTACTTCCGCGACGGCGGCGACCTGACGGATATCAACGTGCTGGTGCAAGCCGCGGCCGAGATCGGTCTGAACCCCGACGAGATCCGCGCCAGGCTGGCCACCGATACGGATGTCGAACTGATCGCCGGGCAGGCCAACGAGGCGGCCGAGAAGGGCATCTCGGGTGTGCCGACCTTTGTGTTCGCGCAGAAATACGCGGTGTCCGGCGCGCAGGATCCGGCACAGCTCGCCAAGGCGATCCGCCACATCTCGGAGGAGATCAACGCGCAGGCGGCGGAGTAGGCCTCAACGCTTCAGCAGCCGCTTTGCGGTCTGGCGCAATGCCTCGCGGGCGCGGAGCGCCGCGGTGATCGGCGCGAACAGCGGATCGCGGGTGCGCAGCGGGATCAGCACGTCGCCGACCGCAAACCGGCCGCGCCAGATCGGATCGATCATCGGGTGGTCGGGCGCGGCGGTGGAGTCGACCAGCCGGATCGCCGGATCGGCGCACAGATGCCGCGTCAGCTCCAGCGTCAGCAGCACGCCGGGTGAGCTGCGCGCATGCTGTTCGGCTATGCCCAGCTTGAAGAAGTAAGCGCGATCGCCATGCCGCAGCACGATGCCGGCGGCGATCGCCTCGTCGCCCGCGTGCAGCAGCGCAATCTCGCAGGCGCCGCGTCCAGCCAAGGCAACGGCCGCCTGCCGCAGCCGCGCCGCCAGCTCCGGCTGATGCAGCAGCGCGGTGCCGCGGCGGCCCTTCCAGCCGCTGGCTTCGAGCGCCAGGAACACGTCGTAGCCTTGCGCCACGTCGCCAGGCGTCTGCGCCACGCTGAAGCGCACTTCGCGATGATCGGCGAGGCGGCGCAGTAGACGACGATATTCCTTCAGCCGCTTGCCGCCGAGCGCATCGCGCAGCAATTCCTCGCTGTCGCGTGTCGCATCGAGGCAGGCGCGCGACCAGCCGCGCAACAGCACCGGCTCACGGCCTTCGGCCTGCGCCGCCTGCGTCAGCAGCCGCACCGCGTCACCGTCCCGTGCGACATCGCGCAGCAGCAGCGCCCGGGCGCCGGTGCCACGCGCCCCCGTCAGCAGCGTTGCGGCGGCCTGGATCCCGTCGGCACGGTCGAGCAGCGGTGTATCGAGCGAGCGGAACGGATCGGCCGAGACCAGCACCGGCAGCGGTAGCCGGTAGGCGTTCCAGCACGACAGCACGGGCAGCAGGCCGGTGAGGCGGCTCCCAGCATCAAACGCAGTCAGGGCGCGCGTCACGCTGCGGGCGCGGGCATCGCCGTTCGCGGCCAGCGTCCACTCCGGCAGATAGTAGCCGTTCGGCTCGATGACGCGCCCGGCCAGATCGCGCCAGGCCTGCTCATCGAGCGCGGCGAGCGACGGCAAGGCGCGGGGCGCCGCGTCCTGCGACGCGTTGCGAGCGGCCGGCGTTGCTTGCGAGATGTCCACTACGGGTGCGTCCTGAATCCTCCGGGGCCGCGCCTTGCAGCACGGCCGTGCGTGCCGGAAGCTAGCGGAGCGGGTGTTCGATTCCGTAAGCTGAGGCGCGGATTTGCCGGGTAGTGTTAATCGAGCCTTACCCGGCTCGTTGAATGGCCATCCTCGCTGGCGCGGCGTCGGATTGCCGCGGGGGTGAACCGCAGTGCCGTGCGGGCCGACCAACGACGGGGATTGATCTGGAGGACTATTGATGCGCGCGATTTGGACGGCGGCGATGGCTGCTGTGCTGGTGCTGGGAGCGAAGGCCGCATGGGCTGAGAGCCGCGTTGCGCTGGTGGTGGGGCAGTCTGCCTATCGGGCGGTCCCGGCGCTGCCGAACCCGGCCAATGACGCCAAGGCGGTCGAGAAGCTGCTCGGCGAGGCCGGCTTCGAGGTCACCGCCGCCAACGACCTGACCCAGACCGAGCTGCGCCAGATGGTCGGCGACTTCGCCGCCAAGATCGCCGCCAAGGGGCCCGACACCGTGGCGCTGATGTTCTATGCCGGCCACGGCATCCAGGTCGACGGCGAGAACTATCTGATCCCTGTCGACATCGATCCGAAGCGCGAGACCGACATCCCGCTGCAGGCAGTGCGGCTCGACGACGTGCTCAATACGCTGACTTCGGTGCCGACGCGCAGCCGCATCATCATGCTGGATGCCTGCCGTAACAACCCATTCCCCGAGATCCGCAAGACGACCGGGCAGGGGCTGGCGCTGGTCGATACCAAGACCGGTTCGCCCGGCACCTTCGTTTCGTTCTCGACCTCGCCGGGCGCCGAAGCCGAAGACGGCGGCGGCGCCAACAGCCCTTATACGACGGCGCTGCTGGAGGCCGGCCGCAAGAGCGGGCTGCAGATCGAGGACACGTTCAAGCGCGTCCGGCTGGCGGTCAACAAGGCCACCGAGGGCCGACAGACGCCGTGGGACTCATCGTCGCTGATCGATGACTTCCGGTTCTTCGGCGCGAGCGAGGCCGCGGCGCAGCCGGAGAAGAAGCGCACGGTGGAGGAATGGCGGAGCCTGCTCAAAGGCAAGAAGGTCGAAGAGGCGAACGAACTGATCGTCTCCGACGGCTCGGTCGACGCCTATGAGGCTTTTGTGTCGCTGTTCGCCGAGCCGCCGCTCGGCACCCAGGCGAAGCGCTGGCTCGATCGCCATCGCAGGATGCAGGCCTGGAACAAAGCGGTGCTCGCCAACACCGCATCGGCCTACAAGACGTTTCTCGATCAGTATCCCGAGAGCGATCTGACCGTCACCGCCAGGAAGCTGGAGCTGCGGCTGCGCAACAAGCCGGAAGTCGCGGTGGCTGTTCCGGTCGCCACGTCGCTTGGTCCCACGCCTGTCGCCGCGCTGACGCCGGCATCCGGCGCGACCTGCCCATGCGGCGCGCCGCCGGCAATCGAGAAGAAGGCCGATAAGAAAACCGAGAAGTCCAAACCGAAGCGCGCCGAGCGCGATGAGCCAAAGCGGACAGCGTCAAAGCCGCCGCGCGGCCGTGTGTACTACGAGGATGATGTCGACGATGTCGTTGTCGTGCGTCGTCCGCCACCGGACTATTACGACGTGCCGCGGGGCCCCGGGATTTCGATCGGCGGCGGCTTCCGTGGCGGCAGTATCGGCCCGCGTGGGCCGACCGGCGGCAATATCGGCGGAGGGGGCGGACGCTACTGATCGACGCCGGTCGCCGATGTGAGCCGGCGATCGGCTACTCGAAGGCGACACCAACGCGCTGGGCGCTGCTCCAGACCGGGCGGCAGCGATGCATCACCTTGTCGCTTTCGATTACCAGCATGAAGTGCTCGGGCAGGCCCACAGGGCCCTCGAGGTCAATCCGCGCGCCGCTGGCCGACAGGTTGCGAACCGTGCATTCGAAGCCAGCGCTGTTGAACGCGACTGTGCCGCGCTTGTAGACTCGCTGGCGGGGGACGCTTCGTCTCTCGGTCATCGTCTCGGGTCCGCTCTATTGCGATGCTGGACCTTCGCATAGGAAAATTACGGAGACTTTGATGCGATTGCGCTGCAAACGCGTGTGCTGTTTAGGATTCGTTTACCAGAGCGTCGCCCGTCTCCCCTCCCTGTTCCCCATTCCTCTCAGGCGCGCCGGCTGCGCACGCCGCAGGATTCTGTTCGGTTGAGTTCCGTAGGGCCGAAGGAGCAACCATGAGGACCGTGTACGCGGCAGCTTGCGCCGCTGGATTGATGACCTCGCCGAGTGCAGCGCAGGCCGACGCTCGAAGGCGAGTCGGACGGGGAGATCATCGACACCGAGGCGTTCGTGGAAACGCCAGGCAGGTCGGCGCTTGTCGCGGCCAACCTCACCGCCAGCATCGTCATCGCGGCCGCTAAGGTGCTCGGCCGGTAAGCCGTCACAGCATCGCAAACGCGCTCGACACCATGGCGACGGGATTGCCTCCACCGGCTCCGTACAACGTGACGCGGCCGAAGCTCATGGTACGGCCGAGCCGCACCACGCGGGCTTCGGCGAGAACGTCGGACGAACTGACCGCTTTGAGGAAATGGGTGGTCTGATCGACAGTGGTCATCGGTCTGAAGCCGCGGTTGGCGGCGCTGATCGCGAACACCATTGCGGTGTCGGCGAGTGCCATCAGCGCCTGACCGCAGACGATGCCGCCGCTGCGGCAGATCCGCTCCGAGAACGCCATCCGCAGCGTCGCTCCGGGCTGCCAATCCGCGGCGGCGCCCTGCGGCGGATTGGTTTCGATCGTTTCGACCGAGAGCCTGAGGTCGAGCACCCAGGGCGCGAACATTTCATCCAGCATCCGACGCGCGTCCTCGAGCCCGAATTCCGCCGCCTGAGCGCTATCAGCCATAACGTTTCTCCCTTGATGCATGTCGATACGTGACCGTCGCCTCCATCCGTGCGGAGGGCATGCCATTTGGTTGTATCGGACCCGATTCTGCACGGCTTGAAAACGCCACGGTCGTTCCCTTAAGGTCCGGCCGTTCAGTAGGGTGGCGTATGGTAAAGCGTTCGGTGCTGGTGCTCGGCGTGGTTGTTGCGGCAATTTTTCTCAACGGCTGCACGCGTTGTGGTCCAATCTGGGACGATTGGATACCGTCGCCAAAATCCTGCAGATCCGATCGCCTGTAATGCAGTCGCGGCCGCTGGGCCGCGTAGGAGTGTCCAATGAAGTTGTTGCGCGGCGCTGCGGTGAGCATCCTGTTGGTCGGCCCGGCCTATGCTCAAATGCCGAACGTGAACCTGATGCCCGAGGTTCAGCATAAGTCACCTGAGGAGAAGGCTCAGGACGCGATCAGAGACAAGGCTTATCGTGAATCGCTGCGCAAGATCCCCGATGCCAAGGCGCCGAACGATCCGTGGGGCGACGTGCGTAGCAACGAGACCACACCTTCCAAGCCGAAGACCGCGACTACGAAGTCGAAAAAGTCCGGGCCGGCAACAAACTAATTTCCGCAGATAAGTGCGACCACGCCGAGATCTCGTGTTCAAAACGGCACAGATTTTTCTATAGAATTGATGTTGATGGTCCGCTGCGGCGACTGTTCGCCGCGCGGCTGCTCGCGTTCGACGGCAGACGGCGTTGAAGCGATTGCAGGATCACACGTGAATTCTTTCGAGGCGGCATTCGACCCGATGGCGTTCCTAGGCAGTGCGGGGCCGGGCCGGACAATCCAGCAATTCCGTAAAAATCAACACATCTTCGCCCAAGGCGACAGGGCCGACAGCGTGTTGTACTTGCAGCACGGGCGCATCAAGCTCGTGGTGATGTCGGAGCAGGGCAAGGAAGGCGTCGTCGCCGTTCTCGAAGCCGGCCAGTTCTTTGGCGAGAGCGCGCTGATCGGGCGCCGCCGAGTCTCCACTGCGGTGGCGCTCGAAGACTGCACCGTCACCACGCTGACCGGCTCGACGCTGATCGCGACGCTGCAGCGTGAATCGGGCATGTGCGAGTACTTCATGACGCACCTGCTGAAGCGTAATTGCCGGGTCGAGGAAGATCTGATCGATCAGTTGTTCAATTCGAGCGAGAAACGACTGGCGCGGCTGTTACTTCTGCTCGCCGACCTCGGCGAAAACGACACCGTCAAATCGCTCCCGGTCGATATCAGCCAGGAGACGCTGGCGGAGATGATCGGCACGACGCGGTCGCGCGTCAGCCACTTCATGAACAAGTTCCGCAAGCTCGGCTTCATCAACTATAATGGCCACATCGAGGTCTATCCGGCGCTGCGGAGCACCGTGCTGCCCGACAGGGCGCGGCAGCCGGACCTCGACGTTCGTCGCTCTGAATAGCGGTTCGATCCGCTCGGCGATTTGGTCAGGGTGAGTATCGATGCGGTCGCAGCACAAGCGCCCGTGACCGGCGCCGCAGGGCGTCCTCCGCGTCAGCTCTTGTCGCCGAGCAGTTTGCCGTCGGTGCGGTTGACGAAGTGCACCTGGGTGCAGGCCGGACAGCGGATCAGCTCGAATGTCGTCGCCGTCGGCGGCGTGATATCCTCAGCGACCCAGGCCTGAACCTTCATGGCAGTCCGCGGGCATTTGTAGATCACATGGGGCATCGGAGAGGCCGGAGCTCCCGGGAAGTTTACGGGACGATTGCCGGCCCGAACCCTCGGCCCTTTGATCTAGATCAAAAGTAGTATAATTATACCTAAGAATGCATGCAGAATCTATCGACTTCGATGGCCTGCACCTCAGTCGGGGAACTGGATGCAGGTCGCCATCGGTCGGGGGACTCAGTACTGTCGCCGCGAGGCACGCTTCCTTATTGGCGCGCGCAGCTCAGTACGATGCTTGCTGCGGTCGGGCCGCAGCGCGCCGTCAGCACGCCGCGCTCGACCGCAATGGTGTCGCTGAACCGGGCCGAGGCGCTGCCGATGCACAGCGCCGACACCAGTGTCTCGCCGCTGTCGCAGGTCGTTGGGCAGCCATCGGACGAGCACGTCGTCGAGGTCACGGTGCGGAAATTGCTCGACGAAGCGCCGTCCTTGCCGGGAGGACCGGCCGGGCCAGCCGGGCCAGCGGGACCTTGCTCGCCTTGGGGGCCGGGCGTGCCCTGACCGAGGTCGCAGCCGGCCAGCGCCAGTGCTGCCGTTACCATCAAGATCGAACTGCCGAGACGCATTCCACACTCCCTGTGAGCTTGGGCCCGTCCGCGGACCCGTTGCGCTGGCCGCAAAGCTGCATCGGGGATGCTGTCGGGAGGCGTCATCGGCCTTTCCAAGGAAGCATCCCGCCGGCGGTGCAGACCACGGCTTCGCCAAGTTTACGCCGATTGCTGTCCGCCGAAATTGCGATGGCGCAAGCCCGCTGGCGCATCGTCGGGGCTGCCGCTCGCCGTCGATTGCTGGGGCGGAGACACCCTGGAATGAAGGAGCCCCGAACGAGGCCATGTTCGGGGCTCCCGTCAGCGTCGGAACTCCCCACCTCTAGAAAGCTCGGCAATGACGGCGGGCAGGCTATCCGGCCAGCTCGGGCTCGCATTGCGTGAAATCAAAAACTGATTTCCGCCGCTCTGACGCGATCTGTCTTCCCGGTACTACCCGCGGTACTCAAGCCACGGCGTGTTTGCCACGACTGCGAACTCAGGCGCGCCCGCGAGCCCGATCATCGCCCCGGGCTTAGCGCACGCTGCGCATCTGCCGATCGCGATCGTTCAGGCTGGCCATCAGTTGCAGCAGCACGCGTCGCCGCTCTTCGTCTTGGGTTTCCGACAGCAGCCGTCGATACAGCTTGAGGTTCTCTTCGCGAACAAACTTCTCCAAGGAAGTGCCTGTTCGTTCCGGGATTGTTGGCCGGCCAAAGCCGACCCGCGCGATACGACTGCCTGTCCGAATGGTGGAAAAATACAGCGATTGCGGCCCTCTGTCGACTGCCGGCCGCATCGCTGGATCAAGGGAAAGTACGGATGCTGTCAGGAAAACTCCTTGCAGCTTCAACGACCCATGTTCACCGGTCACGCCCCTGGCGGGAGACTTGCCGTCGGATTGTTCAAAAGCTGCGCGACTGCGGAGACGACCTGAGATGGTGCGAACGGCTTGGTGATCAGGAGGCTGTTTGGGACGCCGCGGGATGCCCACTCGGCGGCGCTGTCGCCGGTCATGTAGATCACTGGCAAGCTGGGATCGGTTTCTCGCGCCAGGCGCCCCACATCCCAGCCGTCCATGCGATCGCGGCCGAGATTGACGTCTGTGATTACCGCGCGGAAACGGTCCGGCTGCGCCAGCAGTTTCTCTGCGTCCTCGCCGGAAGCCACGGCCTCGACCTGAAACCCGCCTTCCTCGAGAGCTTCCTGCACAAGGCTCTGGATCATCGGTTCGTCTTCGACGACCAGCACCACGATCGAATTTTCCAAGACGAACCCCTGCCACAGGCATCGACTTCCAAGATCGACAAGTCCCGGATGATCTGGAAGTTCCGTTCCGCCTGGAACGAACACGCGAGATGCGTCCATGGGCGGATGGCATGGACACATCGGAGCGCGCTAAAGCTGCAGTCGAGTAACGCGCGGGAGTTGATCTATGACTTGGTACGTGGACGCCATTCTGGTCGGGATCATCCTGCCCTGGATCATCGTGACCTATCGGCTGATCGCCGCGTTCCGCGTCGGCGCCGTCCCCGGGCTGATCGCCTGGGCGAAATGGGCGGTGCCCTGCGTGCCTGCGATGCTGCTGGTGATGTGGGGGCTGCAGAGCCTGCGCTGAGGCGAAGCTCGGCGTGACACGATCGCCCAATCAGCCCGAGAAGCCGCCGTCGCCACGATTGATCGACAGCATCATGCCGTTCTTGATCCGGCGGACCTCGGTGAACGCCCGCTGCACGCCCGGATCCGCCGAGTCGGTGGAAAAGGTGATCAGCTTGGTGCAGTTCGGACACTGCACCTGGAACCCCTCGCGAACGTTCTTGACCTTCTCGCGGAACGGAACTCTGCATTTGCTGCAGAGAACTTTGACCTTGTCCGGCGGCTGAGGTGGGGCGAGCTGCATGCGCATGCTGCAGTTCTGCGCGGTAAGCATTGATGAACCATGAAGGCCAACTCGGATTTGCTCGACCTGGCTTCACGCGCCCGCTCGTCGTCACGGCGAGCTTTGCGACGGTCGTCAGCGTTCAAGGAGCGTCGCGGTTGGTCTGCGCCCGTTTCGATTCGAATCGCGCGTAGCTGTCAGTGGTCCAGGCGCCGGCCCGGTGTTGATTCCGACTGTCTTCAGTCGGTGCCGAAGGCGATCGGCATCTGCGACAGTCGCCAGTGCGTCGGCCGGCGCGGTACGGCTTCGTGGGTATGGCAGTGGACCCATCCGCCGATCACGCGTCGGCATGGCTCCAGATTCCACTCGACCCGGCCATCGACGATCACGGCCAGTTCCAGACCAACGTCGTAGCTCTCGGTCCCAATCGGTTGCCACATACGACTAAAGGTGCATCGTGCCGGCAGCGCGGCATTGTCGCCGATCAAATCGCGAAGCCTATGCACCGGTTTTCAACAGCGTTTATCCCTCGGAAGCGTTGACTTCGGCTGTGGGGAAGACGAGCGGGCTGGCCCACCGGCGATCGCACCAAGAGGTAGTGTCTCATTTTGAAAATATTCCCACTTGACGGCCGGTTTCGCTGGTCCTGCCACCGTGGTATGCTTAGCGGAAAGCAGGAGGCGTAGATGGGCGATAGGTGGGTTAGGTGTACAGGACACGGCGGGCGCGAAGTGCTCGTAAATTTAGGCAATGCGCTGACAATTCAGCGTTTATCAGGCGCGGCCGGAAACGACTTCACCCGCATCAATTTCAGCATCGATGGCGATGGCAAGAACGGCCTCTCTGTTCAGGAGCATCCGGACGAAATCCTCAAACTGAAGGCTCTTTGATGCCCAGAGGCCCCAAAGGCGAAAAACGCCCCGCCGACGTGATCGGCGCCGCCGTCATGGTTGCTCGGATCGCCACCGGGGAGATCGAGGAAGGCACCGAGCCGGAAACCAAGGCGGCAGCAGCCTTGGGCAAACGGGGCGGCAAAGCCCGCGCAGCCAGCCTCACCCCCGAACAGCGCTCGGAAATTGCCCGAGTCGCTGCCGAGGCAAGATGGAAAAAAGGCGACCGTTAAGCCGCCTTATCGTCCCTGTCATCCGCGCTCTTACGCAGCTCAATATCGAACGCCAGATCCAGAACCATCTGAATCGGCTCTTCGCTTGGGTGCGCCGCGTTCCAGTGATCTTGATCGTAGGTGAGCATCACACCGTCGCTGACCATCTGCTCACGTCGGTTGTAGAGGGACATGTGCATCTGGGGCCGCGTCGCTTCTTCAATATCGACAAAGAAGTGCAGTTGCGTCCCGCCGTGAGCCTGCTTTACGGCGTGATAGACGCGATATGGCTTCCCCGTCGTCTTGTCATAACTAATGACTTCGCGAGCGTCGTCCGAGAACTGTTTAGTGAGCAAGTCAATCGGGTCTGGCGGCGTAGGAAGCGGCCAACCGCGCTTCACTGCCCACAACGCAACCTTACGCATGTCAATTTCAGTAACCTTCGTCTCTTCCTTATAAGCTCGGATGAGACGCTGCCGTTCCTTACGTCTAGACATCGAGGTATCTCCGTTTGATCAATTGCCTAGCGGCACAACATCTCCCCAACCGTCCGTGATCGCGTTAGGCGTCACGATCGAACGGATCTTCACGATATGATTGCCGAACCGGTCATATCGACCGATGCGGCGACGCAATTGCCCTGCAATCAAACCAGGGTGAACGTTGATCATCTTGGCAAAAGCCAAGATGTCTCGTTCGGAGAACATTGGAGCCTTTCTTGCAACGAAGGCTTCCAACATCTTTTGTGGTACGCAGAACTCAGCGGCAGCGGCATTTGCTACGCGTTCTTCCTCAGCAATGCCTTCGCAAGTGCCGGCACTATCGCCTTCCAAATCGGAGTCCAGCATCATGCCACCGGCGCCATGCCGCTGGTCGACGTGCTCCAATTCGTGTCTTAGGACAAACCAAAAATTATCGATCCGATCGAAGCGCATCGAAAGCGCGATCACCGGAGACCTCTCGTTCAGCCAAAAACATACGCCGTCGATTTTTGCCGAGGGAAGAGATTCGACGACTAAAAAACGGATGCCGTGCTCGGCGAGTATGCGAGGCACTTTCCGCGCTTCCTCGGCAGATGAGAGTAACGGCCTAAGTTTTGAAATTGCAGATTTGGCGGATGCTGGGGAATAGCGCGCGACAAGCATTTCGCTCGCGATCTTTCGAACCCGGTAAAGCCATGCGAGTTGCACAGGAGTAGCTTCAGTATTGACCTGTGTTCTTTTAGCCGCGTGCGGAAGTATCTCGATGTCTTCGACACGGTTGACGCCGAAGAAGCGCACTAGCTCCGGCTGGACCATCGGGTCTTTGAGGTCTTTAGCGTTTATCCACCCCCGTTTAATCATTTCCGAAACAGGCAACTTGCCAAAGAGATGCGCGCGGGTCTCTCGTACCGGATCATGCCGTGCGGCCAGTCGGGCTTGGGATAGGTCATAGCTTTGCTGAAGCTCAAGGAAGTGCTCGGCGGGGACGCAGAACGCTTCCTCCAAGACGACGGCTAGATCGGCATCGATGGCACGTTTGCCGTTGACGATCCGAGAAACGGCCGTCTCATCCATCCCTAGCACCAGCGACAAAATCCTGTTCGTCCATCCTTTTTCCTTCAAAAGGGCGTCGATAAGCTGATCCGGGGAGCGAAATTGGCTGGAATCATCCATCATGGCCGCAGCTTAGCCGGTTTGCGCAAACTTGCAAACTGAACTTTATGCTTGACATCAAGTATGAAAATTTCATTATGAACGCATGAACAAATTGCCCCTGCAGAAGCGTGTCCAGATCCTCTCGATGCTTTGCGAGGGAAGCTCCATGCGGTCGATCAGCCGGGTGGCTGACGTGTCGATCAACACGGTTAGCAAGATGCTGGTCGATGCCGGACAGGTCTGCGCCGCCTATCATGACCAGTATGTTCGCGGCCTGAACTGCAAGCGCGTCCAGTGCGATGAAATCTGGTCGTTTTGCTACTCGAAGGACAAGAACGTAAAGGCCGCCAAGGCCGCTCCGAAGGGCGCTGGCAACGTCTGGACTTGGACGGCGCTGGATGCCGACACCAAGCTCATCGTGACATGGAGCGTCGGCGACCGCGATGCTGACAACGCGGCGAACATCATGGAGGACTTGCGTGACCGGGTTAAGACCCGGATGCAGCTGACGACTGACGGACTCAAGGTATATCTGGAAGCCGTTCAGGAGGCTTTTGGCGTCGATGGCATCGACTACGCCCAACTGGTCGAGATTTACGGCGCGGCCCCTGGAAAAGGCGACGAGAGCCGCTACAGCCCCGCAGAGTGCATTGGCTCAAAGAAGGTGAAGGTTGAGGGTGAGCCGGATATCAAGCACGTCAGCACGTCTTATGTGGAACGCCAGAACCTCAACATGCGGATGGGAATGCGCCGCTTCACCCGACTGACCAACGCCTTCTCAAAGAAGCTCGACAACCACTGCCACGCGCTGGCGCTCTACTTCATGTTTTACAATTTCTGCCGTATCCATAAGACGCTAAGAGTGACACCCGCAATGGCCGCAGGAGTTACGGAAAAGCTTTGGAATACGGAAGGCATTGTTGCGCTAATCGATGCGCGGGACGAAAGAAAACGCACGCGCCAACCGGGCGCTTAAGGCGCAAGGCGCCATTCTTTTCTCTGTTTCCAGTCCTCGGGAAATCCCATAGACGTTAGGGGAATACGCGGGTGTGAATCGATGATCTTTCCAAGGGCTTCTGCCCAATGGTTGTTAGACCATATCTTTTGCAAAATGATCTGCATTGCTAGTAGTACCGAATAAATACGGTCATTCTGACCGTTAAACTGCACTCTACGAGCATTTGGAATTGTTAGCTTAATCGTTAAAACGCGGTTCCAGAGCCTCGAATGATGAGCACAAAGGTTTCTGACATATGAGATTGCGTGCAGCCAAGAACTTAGAATCTGGTGGTTGAGCCCAAACTTTCTGCAGACATCGCCGTATTCGGGGTGCTTTAGAAACTTGAAGCACTGAGAGATTGATCCAAATGATATTACCTCAAATGTCATCCAGCACGGCGGCAACTCCGGGCGATCGTATGAGTTGTAATAGTGCTTGATAAAGACATCACGTCTTGAAGCTTGGTTATGGCCAATTTGCCGTTTTAAATCTGCGATGAAATCGGCGTGCCATGCATCAAGGTCAAATCGCTCATGCCGATGATAGAAGCCCGGTCTTCCGAATTTAGTTTTGTCCATGTACCAGTGCGGGCCATGTCTTGACGCGACCGAATTCGATATAGCGGCGCGGGCAGCTATCTCAATTTTTTCAACAGCCTCTAGCACCAACATCCGAAGCTTGCGGTCGAAAATATATCTGTCGTGGACCAACTCAAATGTCGTGCCCGGGTGGTAATACGCCGAACCGCCGTTAAGACCGGATTTGAAGGGGTGCAGATAGCCAGAGAACCTATAATAGCCAATGTGCTGTAAGTGGTCGAAGGAATCTGCCCAATTCTCGAAAACCAAGCCTCGGCTAGCGAGAAGTATGGCCTGCTCTTCCAATCCAAGAGCGGGCTTCGCAAACGTAATGCGCGCCAAAGTTGCGGCCCCAGACAAGGAAAACCCCACCATATGCGCTTCCAAGGAGAGGCGGGCGGGGTATTATTGATGGCGAACGTATAGTGCATGGGTGAAAAGTCAATTACTGAAGGTCAATCAATTGTAGAAAATCCGTTGTACGGGGGATGCCCGTACAACCCCTAAGCAAAAAGTTCAGTTTTCAAAGTGAGACACTACCCACCAAGAATGAGAAGAACATATTGCGAACACGGAACGAACCGTGTACATTGGTTGCATCAGGTCTCGACCACCGCGGTTTGTCCCCTCGGCGAATCCCGTTCATAAGGAGCATCACATGGCTTCCGGCCCCACTGCCCTGCGTATCGTCGAAGGTTCTTCAATGGACAAATCCAAGGCGCTCTCTGCTGCGCTGTCACAGATCGAGCGTCAGTTCGGCAAGGGCTCGGTGATGAAGCTCGGCAAGAACGATCGTTCGATGGACATCGAGACGATCTCCTCTGGCTCGCTCGGGCTGGATATCGCGCTCGGCGTCGGCGGCCTCCCGAAGGGGCGTGTCGTCGAGATTTATGGGCCCGAATCCTCGGGCAAAACCACGCTGGCGCTGCATTGCGTCGCCGAGGCCCAGAAGAAGGGCGGCATCTGCGCCTTCATCGATGCGGAGCACGCGCTCGATCCGGTCTATGCCCGCAAGCTCGGCGTCAATGTCGACGAGCTGCTGATCTCGCAACCTGACCATGGCGAACAGGCGCTGGAAATCGCCGACACGCTGGTGCGCTCCGGCGCGATTGACGTGCTGATCGTCGACTCGGTGGCGGCACTGGTGCCGCGCGCCGAACTCGAAGGCGAGATGGGCGACGCGCTGCCCGGCCTGCAGGCCCGCTTGATGAGCCAGGCGCTGCGCAAGCTCACCGCCTCGATCAACAAGTCGCACACCATGGTGATTTTCATCAATCAGATCCGGATGAAGATCGGCGTGATGTACGGCTCGCCCGAGACCACGACAGGCGGCAATGCGCTGAAGTTCTACGCCTCGGTCCGCCTCGACATCCGCCGCATCGGCCAGATCAAGGATCGCGACGAAGTCGTGGGCAACCAGACCCGGGTCAAGGTGGTGAAGAACAAGCTGGCGCCGCCGTTCAAACAGGTCGAGTTCGACATCATGTACGGCGAGGGCATCTCCAAACTGGGTGAGATCCTCGACCTCGGCGTCAAGGCTGGTGTTGTCGATAAGTCCGGCGCATGGTTCTCGCATGACAGCCAGCGGCTCGGCCAGGGCCGCGAGAACGCCAAGGCATTCCTGCGCGCCAACCCGGATCTCACCGCCAAGATCGAAGCGTCGATCCGGCAGAATTCCGGTCTGATCGCCGAACAGATTCTCGCCGGCTCGCCGGAGACCGACGCAGACGGCGAGGAGCCGGTCGAAGAGTAAGTCCTCGCGGCCGGCGATCACGCCGGCCCGGTGGTCGTAACAGTTAAAGCCGGCGGGCGCCGCGAACCCCTGTTGCCGGGGAACCCGTAGCGCTCGCCGCACCTTTTTAAGATGATGAGTTGTTTGTCGCGCGGGTGCTCGGTGCCCGACCGTCATTGCACCGCTCGCACGATTCTCCGCCGTCATCGCCAGCGAAGGGGGGCGCCCCAGCATTTTAGAGCGCGTGATAATCTGCATCGCCTCAAATGCTTTGCGGCATTTTGTCACCAGCTTTCTCGGGTGCCGACGATCTGCTTTGTGCAAATCCATCTCTCAACACTTAGTCGCCCACGATTTGCACTGCCCGCCCGCGGGCCGACGCCGTCGGCGTCCGCTGGACCCACAAATTGATTGTGCGCGCGTGGGGCGAGATTTCGGACGATCTTTGCATGAGATGGATTGTCGGGCGCTGTCAGATAGCGCTAATAGACCTAAAATGGGCTACTTTATTTGTTGCGTAGATCATTCTTAACTCGGCATAATTGTGCATGACAATTTTTAGTAAACTAATCTCTTGGATTTGGAAGGATCTCGGTAAGCTTGCGCTGTTGCTGGGGTGGGCATTGAGCTTCGCCCTTCCTGCATGGGCAACTTGGGCAATAACAGCCTTTCAGGAGTGGGCACCTCTTTCCTGGATAGCTGCCGGTTTCGTGGGCGTAACGATTACGGCAATTTTCTATGCAGTTTTTGCTAGGGCGCGGCTGTGGTTGGTGAATGCCAGTATCCAAGAACGATTTTACCAAGAAACGGAGCGCATTAATCCACTTGAACAGACATTCCGAAATGTACGAATAAACGTTGCCGACCTAGTATCTCCGATCGAGCCGATAGTCAGAGGGAAGACGTTTATAGATTGCGAGATATTAGGTCCGGCGAACGCCGCTCTGTCAGCCACCAAGCCGGGCGCTGGAAGCATGAACGGGGTGAACTTCATTGGCTGTGACGCATGCAAGGTCAAGGACGATGCTTTCACTGCAAACGGAATAATGTTCGAAGATTGTACTTTTCTCAGGGGGAAAATTTTCCGTATTACATTTTTCATTCCTGAGATCGGCTACGAGCACGTTAAGAGAAGTATGCCGGGAATGAACTGGCTTACGCCAGATTGATCAGGCTGCATCCACGATGTTTGACTTCCCGCTTCGCTTTTAATCGACCAGCTTCGCCTCAAACCGCATTTCGGTCGGAAGGCCGATCACGAATCCACCAACGGGTAGTTCTCGAAATTCGAGTCGCGACACAAATCGCCTCGCTTTGGCTGAAGTAGTCATGCGCAACGAACAGGCGCTCGCCACGATATCATTACCAAGCTTTCTAGAGGATCGTTCGTCAAGTAAAGAGACGACTCGCGCGCCCGAGCTCGATCATGATCGGGAGTTAGAACGCTAAGGAGGGGCGATCTAACTCCTGACCAGTCGTTCCCTGCCCATCGTTGCTCCCGCTTTACTCCGCCGCCCGCGCGTGGTCCGCGGCCAGTGCGTAATCTTCGATCGGCGGGCAGGAACAGATCAGGTTGCGGTCGCCGTAGACGTTGTCGACGCGACCGACCGGGCTCCAGTATTTATCCGTGCGCGAATGCGGCGCCGGGAAGCAGCCTTCCGTGCGCGGGTAGGGGCGCGTCCACTCTGCGGAGGTGACGTCGTGAACGGTGTGCGGCGCGTGCCGCAGCGGCGATTGCTCGATCTTGAACCGGCCTTCCTCGACCTGCGCGATCTCGCGGCGAATCGCGATCATGGCGTCGCAGAACCGGTCGATTTCGGCCTTCGATTCCGACTCGGTCGGCTCGATCATTAACGTACCCGGCACCGGGAAGCTCATGGTCGGCGCGTGGAAGCCGTAGTCGATCAGCCGCTTGGCAATATCGTCGACGGTGACGCCCGAGGTGGTCTTCAGCGGCCGCGGATCGACGATGCATTCATGCGCGACGCGGCCGCGGAGGTTGCGATACAGCACGGGGAAATGCGGCTGCAGCTTGGCGGCGATGTAGTTGGCGTTGAGGATGGCGATCTCGGTGGCGCGCTGCAGCCCGGCTCCGCCCATCATCAGGATGTAGATGTAGGAGATGGTCAGGATCGACGCCGAACCGTAAGGCGCCGCCGACACCGTGCCGCCGCCGTGCAGCACGCCGGAGGTCGGCTCGCCTTCGGCCGGATGGCCGGGCAGGAACGGCGCCAGATGCGCCTTGACGCCGATCGGCCCCATGCCGGGGCCGCCGCCGCCGTGCGGGATGCAGAACGTCTTGTGCAGATTGAGGTGGCTGACGTCGGCGCCGTATGCGCCGGGACGGGCGAGGCCGACCTGGGCGTTGAGATTGGCGCCGTCGAGATAGACCTGGCCGCCATGGGCGTGGACGATGTCGCAGATGTCGCGGATATGCTCCTCGAACACCCCGTGGGTCGACGGGTAGGTGATCATCACCGCGGCCAGATTGGCCGAATGCGCCTCGGCCTTGGCACGCAGATCGTCGACGTCGACGTCGCCGTGGCTGTTGCAGGCGACCACGACCACATCCATGCCGACCATCGTGGCCGACGCCGGATTGGTGCCGTGCGCCGAGGACGGGATCAGGCAGATCCTGCGGTGCGGCTCACCGCGCGACAGATGATAGCCGCGGATCGCCAGCAGACCCGCATACTCACCCTGTGCGCCCGAATTCGGCTGCAGCGACACCGCGTCGTAGCCGGTGATCTCGGCCAGCCAGGCTTCGAGTGTCGCGAACATCGCGTGATAGCCTTCGGCCTGCGCGCGCGGCACGAACGGGTGCAGGCTGCCGAACGCCGGCCAGGTCAGCGGCATCATTTCGGTGGTGGCGTTCAGCTTCATGGTGCAGGAGCCGAGCGGGATCATCGCGCGGTCGAGCGCGAGGTCGCGGTCGCTGAGCTTGCGCATGTAGCGCAGCAGTTCGGTCTCCGAGCGATAGTCCTGGAACGCGGCCTGCGTCATGAAATCGCTGGTCCGCTTCAGACCGTTCGGCAGCGTATCGGCGGCGCCACGCTCGACGCTCGCATAGTCGAGCGAACCGCCGAACGCGCGCCACAGCGCCTCGACGGTCGCCGGTGTGGTGGTCTCGTCGAGCGCGATGCCGAGCGAACTCGCGTTGATCCGCAGGTTGATCTTTTCGGCCTCGGCGCGCGCCACGATGGCGTCGCGCTTGTCGCCGACCTCGACGGTCAGCGTGTCGAAATACGTGTCGTTCGCCGGCGCGAAGCCGAGCTGCTTGAGGCCGGCGGCGAGCGTCGCGGTGCGGCGGTGAACGCGACGGGCCATCGCGGCCAGACCGTCAGGGCCGTGGTAGACCGCATACATCGAGGCGATCACCGCCAGCAGCACCTGCGCGGTGCAGATATTCGAGGTCGCCTTCTCGCGGCGGATGTGCTGTTCGCGGGTCTGCAGCGCCAGCCGATAGGCCGGCTGGCCGTGGCTGTCGATCGACAGGCCGACGATGCGGCCGGGCAGGCTTCGCTTCAGGCTGTCGCGCGCCGACATATAGGCCGCGTGCGGACCGCCATAGCCCATCGGCACGCCGAAGCGCTGTGCCGAACCGATCGCGATGTCGGCGCCGAGTTCGCCTGGCGGGGTGATCAGCGTCAGCGCCAAAAGATCGGCGGCCATCACGGCCAGCGCGCCCTTCTCGTGCAGCTTGGCGATCGCGGCGCGCGGATCACGAAGTGCGCCGGATGAGCCGGGATATTGCAGCAGTGCGCCGAACACCTCGGCGCCGTCGAGCTCGGTGTCCGGATCGCCAACCAGAATCGTCCAGCCGAGCGGCTCGGCGCGCGTACGTAGCACCGCCAGCGTCTGCGGATGGGTGTCGCGATCGACGAAGAACGTCTTCGACTTCGCCGCGGCGGCGCGCTCCGCCAGCGCCATCGCTTCGGCCGCGGCGGTCGCCTCGTCGAGCAGCGAGGCGTTGGCGACGTCCAGCCCGGTGAGGTCGCAGATCATGGTCTGGAAATTGAACAGCGCTTCCAGCCGGCCCTGGCTGATCTCGGGCTGATACGGCGTGTAGGCCGTGTACCAGGCGGGATTTTCCAGAATATTGCGCTGGATCACGGTCGGCAGCACCGTGCCCGAATAGCCTTGGCCGATCAGCGAGGTGAATACTTGGTTCTGCGCCGCCAGCTCGGCCATGTGCGCCAAAGCTTCAGTCTCCGACAGCGGCGCACCGAGTGCCAGCGGCTCCTTGTTGCGGATCGCAAACGGCAGCGTCTCGGCCATCAGTTGCTCGAGGCTGCCGGCGCCGACGGTGGACAGCATCGCGCCGATATCTTGCGGCGAGGGCCCGATATGCCGTCGCACGAAGTCATTGGCGGCGTCGATCGGTCGGCGATGCGGCATGCTCAGGTCCTCGTTTCGAGAAGTCCAACTGGAAATGCGCGCTCGCACTTTTCGCGGCTTCGCAACTGTTCAAGTACTCATCAGCTCGTCATGGCCGGGCTTGTCCCGGCCATCCACGTCTTGCATCCGATGACACGCTCGAAGGCGTGGATGCCCGGAACAAGCCCGGGCATGACGGCTTTGGTACTAAGCCGTGTGGGCCTTGTAGGCGGCTGCGTCCATCAGTCCGTCGAGTTCGCTCTTGTCGGCGATCTTCAGCTTGAAGAACCAGGCGGCGCCGTCGGCGTCGGAGTTCACCAGCGCCGGCTCGGTGCCGAGCGTCTCGTTGACTTCGAGCACTTCGCCGCTGATCGGCGCGTAGACGTCGGATGCCGCCTTGACCGACTCGACCACCGCGGCCGCTTCCGCCTTCTTGACGCTGCGGCCGACCTTCGGCAGTTCGACGAAAACCACGTCGCCGAGCTGTTCCTGTGCGTAGTTGGTGATGCCGATGGTGGCGACGTCGCCTTCGATCTTCAGCCACTCGTGATCGGAGGTATAGAGCGTGGTCATGCGGGGTCCTCAGCGCTTGTAGGTGTTCGGAACGAACGGCGTGGCGGCGACGCGCAGCGGCAGACGCTGCCCGCGCACCTCGGCAAAAACCTGCGTGTCGAGCTTGGCGTGCGAGCGCGGCAGATACCCCATCGCCATCGGCGCGTTCAGGCATGGGCCGAAGCCGCCCGAGGTCACGGTGCCGATCGTCTCCGCCGAGTCGGCGCTGGCGAACAGCGGCGCGCCTTCGCGCACCGGGGCGCGGCCCTCGGGCCGCAGGCCGACGCGGCTGCGCGAGCTGCCGCTATCGAGCTGCTTCAGAATGGTCGAATCGCCGAAGAAGCCGCCCGGCCGCGCACCGCCATTGCGACGGCTCTTCTGGATCGACCAGGTCAGCGCGCCCTCGACGGGCGTGGTGGTGGTGTCGATGTCGTGGCCGTAAAGGCAGAGCCCGGCTTCCAGCCGCAGACTGTCGCGGGCACCGAGCCCGATCGGCAGCACGTCCGGATCGGCCAGCAGCTTCTCGGCGAACGCCTCGGCGCCGTCCGCCGGCACCGAGATCTCGAAGCCGTCCTCGCCGGTGTAGCCGGAGCGCGAGACGATGCAGGGCAGGCCGTTCAGGCTGAGTTCGGCGACGTCCATGAAGCGCAGCGTGGTCACATCTGCACAGAATTTCGCCAGCACGCTCTCGGCTTTCGGCCCCTGCAGCGCCAGCAGCGCGCGCTCGGGCAGGGCGGTGATGTCGCAGACCTCCGAAAGATGCGCCCGCAGATGCGCCTCGTCCTCGACCTTGCAGGCGGCGTTGACGACCAGGAACAGCCGGTCACCGAGATTGGTCACCATCAGATCGTCGAGGATGCCGCCGGATTCATTGGTGAATTGCGCGTAGCGCTGACGGCCGGGGGCAAGCGCCGCGATGTCCTGCGGCACCAGCCTTTCCAGCGCGTGCGCGGCGTCGTCGAGCTGGCCGGATTTGGCCCGCAGCTCGATCTGGCCCATGTGCGAGACATCGAACAGGCCGGCAGCGGCGCGGGTGTGGAGGTGCTCTTTCAGCACGCCGGGCGCGTATTGCACCGGCATGTCGTAGCCGGCAAACGGCACCATCTTTCCGCCGCGCGCCAGATGCAGCGCGTGCAGCGGTGTCCGTTTCAAGGATTTTGAATCGTCGCGCGCCAGCATTCACAAGGCTCCCACGGTTCCCGAGACCTATTTCTCGTCACCACTCGAGCCCCATCTGTCGCTGTGCCTGAGAGCATTATCCCGTCGGCGGACCTGCCCGGGACGCGCCCGGCAGGGTCTCTTTCCAGATGTCATCAAATCGCGCGGTCCGTTTGCCTGAGAGTTTCCGGGGCGGTTGCTCCTTCGGCGCCGGCCCCCTTCAATCAAGAATTGGGCCGATCTCTCCCGACGCGACTTAGTCTAAGGTAGGTAGGACAGAAACACGGCCGCAGCAAGGCTGTCAACGCAGTGCAGCGAGCTATCAACGGAAGTTCGCTATCGTCCAGGTCAGTGGCAACCAACTGAATCCATGCCCACTTTCTGGACAGCGGCCGGCCCCCCGTCTAAAAGGCTGGACTCCGGGACAGTGGGGTCCGGCGGGCGTTTCGCGGGCATTCCGGACTGAATGGACGAACATGAGCGGCGTTAACGAAATCAGGTCTGCGTTTCTGAACTACTTCGCCAAGAATGGCCACGAGGCTGTCTCGTCGTCGCCGCTGGTGCCGCGCAACGACCCGACCCTCATGTTCACCAATGCGGGCATGGTGCAGTTCAAGAACGTCTTCACCGGGCTGGAGAAGCGCCCGTATCAGCGCGCCACCACGTCGCAGAAATGCGTCCGCGCCGGCGGCAAGCACAATGACCTCGACAATGTCGGCTACACCGCCCGGCATCTCACCTTCTTCGAGATGCTCGGCAACTTCTCGTTCGGCGATTACTTCAAGGAACGCGCGATCGAGCTCGCCTGGAATCTGATCACCAAGGATTTCGGCCTGAAGAAGGACAAGCTGCTCGTCACCGTGTACCACACCGACGACGAGGCGGCGAACTACTGGAAGAAGATCGCCGGCTTCTCCGACGACCGCATCATCCGCATCCCGACCTCCGACAATTTCTGGGCGATGGGCGACACCGGTCCGTGCGGTCCGTGCTCGGAGATCTTCATCGATCGCGGCGAGCACATCTTCGGCGGCCCGCCCGGAAGCCCCGACGAGGACGGCGATCGCTTCCTCGAATTCTGGAATCTGGTGTTCATGCAGTACGACCAGGTGACGAAGGACGAGCGCGTGCCGCTGCCGCGTCCGTCGATCGACACCGGCATGGGCCTGGAGCGCATGGCGTCCATCCTGCAGGGCGTCGACAGTGTGTTCGAGACCGATCTGTTCCGCAATCTGATCGACGCGACCTCGTCGGCGCTCGGCCGTGGGCCGGGCGAACAGGACGCGGCGTCGTTCCGTGTCATCGCCGATCACCTGCGCTCGTCTTCGTTCCTGATCGCCGACGGCGTGCTGCCATCGAACGAAGGCCGCGGCTACGTGCTGCGCCGGATCATGCGCCGCGCGATGCGCCACGCGCAGCTGCTCGGCGCCAAGGAGCCGCTGATGTGGCGGCTGGTGTGGGCGCTGGTGCGCGAGATGGGCCAGGCCTATCCCGAGCTGGTGCGCGCCGAGGCGATGATCGAGGAGACGATGCGGCTCGAAGAGACGCGCTTCCGCAAGACGCTGGAGCGCGGCCTGTCGATCCTCGACGAGAAGAGCGCGACCCTGAAGAAGGGCGACATGTTCGACGGCGAGACCGCGTTCACGCTGTACGACACCTACGGCTTCCCGCTCGATCTGACGCAGGACGCGCTACGCAACCGCGGTATCAACGTCGACATCGCGTCGTTCACCGACGCGATGGACCGCCAGCGTGCCAAGGCGCGTGCCTCATGGGCTGGTAGCGGCGAGGCGGCGACAGAGGCGGTGTGGTTCGGCCTGCGCGACAAGCACGGCGCCACCGAATTTTTGGGCTACGACACCGAGACCGCCGAGGGCGTCGTCACTGCGCTGGTGAGGGACGGTGCCGAAGTCGACGCGCTGAAGGCCGGCGAGCAAGGGGCGATCGTGTTCAACCAGACGCCGTTCTACGCCGAGTCCGGCGGTCAGGTCGGCGACACCGGTGTGCTGACCGCCGACGGCGTGCGCTTCCGCGTCACCGACACGATGAAGAAGGCCGGGGATCTGTTCGTGCATTTCGGCACCGTCGAGGAGGGCGCCATTTCGCTCGGCGATGCGCTTGCGCTCGAGGTCGATCACGCCCGCCGCTCGGCGATCCGCGCCAATCACTCGGCGACCCATCTGCTGCACGAGGCGCTGCGCCAGGTGCTCGGCGATCACATCGCCCAGAAGGGCTCGATGGTCGCGCCCGACCGGCTGCGCTTCGACTTCGTGCACCAGAAGCCGATCACGCCGGACGAGCTGCGCCAGGTCGAAGACATCGCCAACGACATCGTGCTGGAGAACGACGAGGTCGTGACCCGGCTGATGGCCGTCGACGACGCCCGCGAGGCCGGCGCCCGCGCGTTGTTCGGCGAGAAGTACGGCGACGAGGTTCGCGTCGTCTCGATGGGCAAGGCCGCGCGCGATCACGGCTCGAACGTGTTCGGCTGGTCGGTCGAACTCTGCGGCGGCACGCACGTCAAGCGCACCGGCGACATCGGCCTGGTGTCAATCACCGGCGAGAGCGCGGTGGCCTCCGGCGTTCGCCGCATCGAGGCGCTGACCGGCCGGCAGGCGCGGCAGGCGCTGAACAATCTGCGCAACGATCTGCGCGTGGTGTCGGCGGAGCTCAACGCATCGCTCGGCGATGTCACGTCGCGCGCCAGTGCCATCGTGCAGGAACGCAAGAAACTCGAACGCGAACTCGCCGAGGCGCGCAAGAAGCTGGCGATGGGCGGTGGTGGTGCGGCCGCCGGCGGCAGCGGCGATGTGCGCGACATCGGCGGCGTCAAGCTGATGGCGCGCGCGGTCGAAGGCATCGAGATCAAGGATCTCAAGAGCCTGGTCGATCAGGGAAAGAAGCAGATCGGCTCCGGCGTGATCGCGCTGATCGCCAAGAGCGAGGATGGCAAGGGCTCGATCGTGGTCGGCGTCACGCCCGATCTGGTGTCGCGGTTCTCGGCCGTCGATCTGGTCCGCAAGGCGTCCGAAGTGCTCGGCGGCAAGGGCGGCGGCGGTAAGCCCGACATGGCGCAGGCCGGCGGCCCGGATGGGTCCAAGGCTGATGCCGCGCTCGAAGCGATCGCGGCCGCGATCGGCGGATAGCATGACCAGCGGCATGGCGTGGCGGGCCGAGCAGGCCTGCCTCGACGCCTGGCCCAGCCTGCGCAGCGCGATGCGCGGCGACTGGCTGCTGCGGTTTGGCGAAGGCGTCTCGCGCCGCGCCAACTCGGTCAATCCGCTGCACGAGCGCGCGACGTCGATCGCGCCGCATCTCGCCGACTTCGCCGCGCTCTATCGACATCATGGCCAACCGCTGATCGTCCGCGTGCCGACGCTGCTGGCCGGCGCGGCGCAGATCGATCGCGAACTCGATCAGCACGGCTTTTCGCGCGAGGGCGAGACCTGCACGCTGCTGCGCGACTTTGCCGGCGAGCGTTTCGAAAGCAGTCCGCCTCTTTCAGATGCGTCAGCTGCAGATGCGTCAGCTGCTGCGCCGGCCATCATCATCACCCCACGCGCCGACGCCTCCTGGCTCGCGGCGATCGCGCGGCTGCAGGCACAGTCGAGCTCGCATGCGGCTGTCTACGCCCGTGTCATCGACGCAATCGCTGTACCGACCGGCTTCCTCGCGCTCCACCAGCACGGCCACATCGTCGCCACCGCCTACGGCGCGCTGCACGGCGACCTGTTGGTGGTCGAGTCGGTGGTCGTCGACGAGTTGCTCCGCGGCCAGGGCTTGGGCCGGCGCATGATGCAAGCTCTCTTTGCCTGGGCCACCAGTCACGGCGCCACAGCCGCCTGTCTGCAGGTCATCGCCGACAACACCGCCGGCTGCGCGCTGTATGCCAGCCTCGGCTTCGACCACGAGCTATATCGCTACCACTACCGCCGCGCCCCGGCGAGGTAACAACCTCACTCCATGTCACACCGTCGCCCGCAGCGAAGCTACGCGACCCCGGAATGACAAGGGAAAGTGTCGGGCATGAAGGGGGCAGCGTTGTGCCTCCGCCTCTCCCCGCGTCATTCCGGGGCACGCAGCGAAGCTGCGTGAACCCGGAATCTCGAGGTTGTTACGAAGGCCGTACCCAACAGCTGTGAGATTCCGGGTTCGCGCTACGCGCGCCCCGGAATGACGAGGGGGAAGTGTGCTGCGCGCGCCCCGGAATGACGGTGAGGGGCCAACCCGCTTCGCCGGTACGCCTCACACCGCCACGCTGGACAGCGGTTGCTCGATGGTCTGCGGAGGCGGGGCGGCGGTGGCTTCGTCGAGACAGAACGCGACGGCGTCGTGCAGGTTGAGCACGATCGTGTCAGCCTGTACGGAGCCTTGTCCGTCCTGTCCCGTCGTGCCGGTCGCCGACAGCAGCGCCACCATGATCTTCGCCTGCGGCGCCTTGCGGCGGAGGCGGCGAACGGCGTAGCGGATGTGCGTGCTGTTCGGGATCTCCAGATAGGTCAGGCAAATCAGCGCGACGTTCGACACGTCGAGACCGAAGATGTTCTTGGTCGACAGCGCGCTCGGCGCGTCGGCCCGGGAGCCGAGGCCGTGTACGCGGCACAGATGCGACAGCATCAGGGCGGCGGCCTCGTCGAGCTCGGAGCGTGCGCCGATGCACAACACCGCGGCCGCGCCTTGCCATTGCGGTTCGAGTTCGGTCGGCTTCAGCGTCGGCAGCCCGTCATTGGCATGGTCTTCCGGCGTGTCGTCGACGGCGGCGGCCGCCTCGGCGTCCTCGGTCGATTGTTCGCCGTCCGGTTCGTGCTCGACCTCGTCGGTGAGGTCCTCGGTGAAATCCAGCACCGTCTCCTTGATCCGGGCCAGCCGCACCGTGTCGAGCGCGTCGCGTTCGAGATCCGCCTGTGCGAGTTGCAGGCCCTTCATCGCGACGTCGTCGTAGTACGATGACAGCGAGCGTTCCTTGAGAAACTGCTCGGCCTTTTCGGCGGCCTCGGTCGGGTCGCCGGCCAGCATCCGCTGATAGAAGATCTCCGGCGGAGAAAGCGCCGGCCGGTCGCCGAACATCACGTCGAGAAACGCCAGCCGCTCGACATGCCGTCCCAGAACGACCAGGCAGACCGTCAGCGGCGTGGCAAGTACCAGCCCGATCGGTCCCCATAGCGCCGTCCAGAACGTTGCCGAAATCACCACCGCGACCGGTGATAATCCTGTGCTGCGGCCATACATCCACGGCTCTACGACATGTGCGATCGCCGGTTCGATGATGAAGAAAAGCGCTGCCGTCCAGATCAGCATCGACCAGCCCGGATCCACCGCCACGGCCAGCGTCATCGGAAACGCCGCCGCGATAATCGAGCCGATGTAGGGCACGAAGCGCAGCACCGCGGCCAGGATGCCCCACAGTGCCGGGCTCGGCACGCCGATGATCCACAGTCCGGTGCCGATCAGCACACCGAAGCCGGAGTTGAGCAGCAGCTGATTGAGGAACAGCCGGCTTAGTCTGCCGGCCGCATCGTCGAGTGCCGCGGTGGTGCGCTGCAGATCGCGGGTGCCGGCGAGACGGATCAGCCGGTTCCTCAGGTCTTCCTTCTGCAGCAGAATGAAAACGACGAAGATCACGATGATGCCGGTCATCGCCAGCGGAGAGATCAGCGGCGCGATCAGCGAGCGAAGGTTGGCCAGCGTCCCCGGATCGGGCTGCAGCACCTCGACGGGGACCGGTGCGACGGGACCTCCCGCCGACGTGGTCGGCGACGGGTTGCTCAGCGACGGCGTCGCTCTGTTGGGCTTGTTGAGCTCCTTGCTGAGATCCTGCAGCATGCCTTCGGCACGCTCCAGGGTGGAGGAGCCGCCGGTGACGCCGCGCAGCGAGGTGATCTTGGACTGGATCGTCGACTGATATTGCGGCAGGTCGTTGGCGAGGCGCGACAGCTGCGTGGCGATCAGGCTGCCGAGCGCGAAGATCACCACGAAGGCGAGCAGCACGGTTGTGATCGCCGCCACCGCGCGCGGCACCCGTATCGACTGCAGCAGATTGACCGGCCGTGCCAGCACGAAGCTGAGGAGGATCGCCAGCGCCACTGGCACGAACACCTCGCGGCCGACATACAGCGCCGAAATGATAATGACGGCCAGGATGGTGACGGCGCAGGCCCCGACCAGGCCGGCAACGTCTTCCAGGCTTTGCGCTTTCCCCAGCTTCATCCGTTCGACGCTTTCGATGCCGTTGCGATCGGACGAAGCGCCGACCTCCCACGACCAGCCGCCTCGAACGAGGCAGCAGCCGCACCGATCGATAAGTAAGCTCGTGAAACTCCGTTCCGCTCGCGCAGCGGAACAGGCGCGCTCTCCCTAACGCACTGCCTCTCCGCGATTCATTCCGGGCCGCGCAGCGCACCTGCGTGAACCCGGAATCCCGAAGTTGCTGCGAAGGAAGTTGCTGCGAAGACTGTGCCCCCGACTACGAGATTCCGGGGCCGATGGCGCCCCCGGTCATTCCGGCGCGCCCGCGCGGCCCGCAAATCCGCACTTCGTTCGCGGCGGAATCAATGACTTCCGCACGGACTAGAACGCCGTCGATGGCTTGCTCGTTCGGGTTGGTAGATCGGATCCAAGTCTGGAAGGTAGAGGTATTCTATTCCCACTCGGGTTCCGGGCATACGGAACTCTGGATATACCCCGTTGAGCAGGTCGACACGTCGACCTGTTGGGGGCGACCTATGAAAACAACAAGCCATGCGATGACGCGTGCTGCGATTTCCTGTGCCGCAGGCACGATGATTGTCGTCCTGATGGACGTCTCTCCCGCCTTCCCGCAAGGCACCGCAACGCCGCTTCCATCTGTCACCGTCGACGCGCCGCAGCAGGCACGTCGATCGACATCCGCCTCGCGCGGCCGTAGCAGTTCGTCGACGTTGCGGCGCATCGTGCGCGCACGCCAGCCGTCTAACCAGCTGCCGCAAGCTACGCGCACCGCGACTGCTGCGCGCGAGACTGCGTGGGGACATGTCGACGGCATTGTCGCTACCCGCAGCGGCACCGGCACCAAGACCGATACGCCGTTGATCGAGACGCCGCAGTCGATCTCCGTCGTGACGCAGGATCAGATTCAGGCGCAGGCGTTCCAGAGCGCGGGGCAGGCGGTCCGGTACCTGCCGGGAGTGCGCAGCGAAGTCACCGGCGCCGATGCTCGCTTCGACGCGGTATACATTAGAGGCTTCCTCGGTGATCAGTATCTCGACGGCTTGCGGCTGCTGAATTTCGGCATCTACAACTACACCATCGTTGATCCGTTCAATCTCGAGCGCATCGAAGTGCTGCGCGGTCCGGCCTCGATTCTGTACGGGCAGGCGTCACCCGGCGGCATCGTCAATATGGTCAGCAAACGACCGAGCTTCGAGCCCAATCACGAGATGTTCGTGTCGACCGGCACGCGCGGCCGGATTCAGAGTGGCGTCGATCTCAGCGGCCCGCTCGACAGTAACAAGGAGCTTGCCTATCGGCTGACCGCGTCCGGCTTCGACGTCGGCAGCCAGGTCGACTACCAGGGCTATCAGCGGGTTTCCATCGCACCGTCCTTGACCTGGCGCCCGACCAACGACACCACGCTCACCGTCCTCGGCACCTATCAGCGCGATCCTAGGGCTGGATTCTACAATCAGATTTCGCCTTACGGGATCGGCACGATCTATCCCTATAAGGGGCAGACGATTCCGACCAGCTTCTTCTCCGGCGAACCCGGGTTCGATCACACCTCGCGCAGCTACGGTTCGATCGGCTATCTGTTGGAGCACAATGTCGGTAACGGCCTGACGCTGAGGCAGAACTTGCGCTACATGGACAGCGACACCGACATCGCGGTGACATCGCCGAATTTTTCGACCGATCCGACCAAGCTGACGCGCGGCGCCTATACCACGCGGGAGTACATCAAGTCGTTCTCCGTCGATACGCAGGCGGAGGGCAGGTTCCGGATCGGATCGTTCGAGCACACCACGCTGTTCGGCATCGATTATCGCAACGCTTCGGACAAGGCTTACAACGGCACCGGAACGGCGACGACGATCAATGCCTTCGCGCCCGTCTACGGCACCATTCCCGTCGTCAATCCGGTTTCCGCGAACGGCCAGAACGTCCAGCAGTTCGGCGTCTATGCCCAGGATCAGATCAAGGTCGACAACTGGGTCGCGCTGCTCGGCATTCGCCGCGATCAGGCGGATTCTCAGACCAAAAATCTCTACAGCGGCGTTCAGACCGCTGACAAATCGGACTCCGCCATCACCAAGCGGGGCGCGCTCTTGTACAAGTTCGACAACGGCGTGTCGCCCTACGTTCAGTACACCGAGTCGTTCCAGCCCACGGTAGGAACGGATTTCTTCGGCAACGCCTTCGTGCCGACCCGCGGCCAGCAATACGAGGCAGGCGTCAAATACCAGCCGAATCCGAAATCGCTGTACACGCTGGCGTATTTCGATCTGACCCAGCAAAACGTGCTGACGACCGATCCCGACCCGACGCATGTCGGCAAGAGCGTGCAGACCGGTGAGATCCGTTCGCGCGGCGTAGAGGTGGAGGCCAAGGCGGAGGTGAACGCCAACCTCACCGCGCTGGCGTCCTACACCTATCTGGATCTCACCGTCACCAAGTCCAACAATGCGGCGCAGCTCGGCAAGCGTCCGATCGGTATACCCACCCATTCGGCGAGCGCCTGGGCGGACTACACCTTCCACAGCGGCCCGCTGGACGGCTTCGGCGTGGCGGGCGGCGTGCGCTACATCGGAGAGAGCGCCGGCACCACCTCGAACTATCTGCCGAACTCCACGACGCCGTTCAACGTGCCGGCGGTGACGCTGGTCGACGCGGCGATCCACTACGACCTGAGCGCGCTCGGCAAGCAGTTCATCGGGATGAAACTGTCGGTCAACGCCACCAATCTGTTCGACAAAATCTATGTCGGCATCTGCCAGGATTTCGGCTGCTATTACGGCCTGCGTCGCGAAGTGATCGCGACCCTGCGCTATCGGTGGTGAACCAGGCTTGAGGACCGGAGCGGTGAGGCGGGCTACCCTGCTGAAATGGCTGTGGATACACAAGTGGAGCAGCCTGATCTGCACCGTGTTTCTGCTGCTGATCTGCGTCACCGGGCTCCCGCTGGTCTTTGAAGACGAAATCGCCGATCTGTTCGACGACGCGCTCCCTTACGCTGCCATGCCGCCGGACGCGGCCCGCATCGATCTCGATCGGCTGATTGCGAAAAGCCGGGCCGCCTATCCGGACCAGACTGTGATGTTCGCGGTCGTCGGCGACGACGAGCCGAAGGTCGTGGTGTCGCTGGCGCCGTCGTGGGAGGCGTTTCAGGCCGACCGGCGGTCCATGCGCCAGATCCGGTTCGACGCGCGCACGGGAGACGTGCTCAAGAACGGGGCGCCCCTCGATGGGCGAGCAGCGTCGGTCATGAACGTGGTGCGGCAACTCCACGTCGATCTGTTCGCGGGCCTGCCGGGCGAACTGTTTCTGGGCGCGATGGGGCTGCTGTTCGTCGTCGCGATCGTCTCAGGCGCGGTGGTGTACGGCCCCTTCATGCGGCGGCTGGAGTTCGCCACGATCCGGTCGGGGCGCTCGCGTCGGCTGAAATGGCTCGATCTGCACAATCTGCTCGGTGTCGTTCCGCTGGTGTGGCTGCTGGTGGTCGGTGTCACCGGCGTGATCAATGAACTGTCGAAGCCGATGTTCTCGTTGTGGCAAATGACGGAGGTGCGGGCCATGCTTGCTTCGTTCGCGGGATCGCCGATCCCGGCACAGCCGTCATCGCCCCGCGCCGCGCTTGAGGTCGCAGAAGCCGCAACGCCGGGGATGACTCCGGTCAGTGTCACATTTCCGGGATCGCCGTTCGGTTCGCCCTATCACTACATCGTCTGGACCAAGGGGCACGACCCGCTGACCTCGCGGTTGTTCAAGCCGGTGCTGGTCGATGCGCGTAACGGCAAGCTGGCGGCGGTCGTGCAGATGCCGTGGTATCTGACCGCGCTACAGGTCTCGCGCCCATTGCATTTTGGTGATTATGGCGGGATGCCGCTGAAGATCATTTGGGCGCTGCTCGATTGCGTCACCATCGTGGTACTCGGCAGCGGCTTGTATCTCTGGTGGGCGCGTCGCAGCGACTTCGCCGGCGCAGCCGAGATTGCTCCCGCCGCCGGCACAGCGGCCGCCGACACAGCGAATGTGCTGTCGCCGGGGCCCGCCGAATGAGAGCGCAAACGCTGTTGCGGATTTGGCGCTGGCCGCTCGCGCTCGCGGCTCTGATCGCGGCGGGGCTCGCGGCAGCGTTGCTCGGCAACGATGCGATCTGGCGGTCGTTGTCCTGGGCGGCGCTTGCCGTCCCGCTGATCATTATCGTGATCGCGCTGTCGCGTGGCGGCTTCGGCCGCGCCCGTTAATCCACCGCTGCTATCCCCTCGCGGACCTGTTTCTTCCGCGTATCGCGCTCATCGTGGATGATGGCGATGACCTTGCCGACCGGGGTGCCGAGGGTCTGCAGCACGGTGGAGGCGATTTCGAAGCTGGCTTCGAGAACCTCGCGGACCACGTCGGTGGCGCCGAGCTTGAACAGCCGGCGCGCGTGTTCGGCGTCGCGGGCGCGGACGATCACCGGCAAGTCGGGGCGCTCGGCCCGCGCAGCGGCGACGACGTGCTCGGCCGCCACCGCATCGTGCATCGTCACCACCAGCGCCGGCGCTTCGGCGAGCCCGCATTTGCGCAGGAACGCGCGCTGCGTGGCGTCGCCGTAAACCAGATTGCGCCCGGCGCGGCGTGCCCGCCCCACCGTCTCGGGATCGATCTCGATGCCGATGAACGGCTTGTCCTGCTTAGTCAGGATGTCGCCGAGGATGCGGCCGACGCGGCCATAGCCGACGATGATGATGCGGCCCTCCTCGGCGGGGCCTGGATCAGCGTGACCATCGGCCAGCGCGGTCGCGTTGCGGACGCGCTTGCTGGCCTTGCGCGCCAGCCGCGCCAGATATGGCGTCAACATCATCGTGCCCGACGACACCAGCAGCATGAACTGCTCGACCTCGTGAGTGACCAGTCCCGACGAGCTGGCGAGCCCGAGCACCAGGAATGCGAATTCGCCGCCGCCGGCGAGCAGCAGGCTCGCTTCGGCCACCACCGGCCAGGACAGGCCGAACGCGCGGGTCAGCCCGGCGACCAGCGCCGCCTTCAGCGTCACCATGCCGAACACCGAGGCCGCCACCATCAGCGGGTAGCGCGCGACTTCGGCGAGATCGATCCGCATCCCGACCGAGATGAAGAACAGCCCGAGCAGCATGCCCTTGAACGGCTCGATGTCGACTTCGACCTGGCGGCGAAACTCCGTCTCGGCCAACACCAGCCCGGCCAGGAAGGCGCCGAGCGCCATCGACAGCCCGGCGACGTGAGTCAGCAACGAAGTGCCGACCACCACGAACAGGATGGTGGCCATGAACAATTCGCGGTTGCGGGTATGCGCCACCAGTCGGAACAGCCGTCGCAACACCAGACGTCCGAAGCCGACGATCAGCAGGACCGCGGCGATAGCCTGGATCAGCGCCATCGCCAGACCGAACCATACCGAGCTGGCGGCGTTCGCGCCTTGCACGGCCCCGCCATTGGCGTTGCCCAGCACGACGATCAGAAACAGGATTGGCACCACCGCCAGATCCTGAGCCAGCAGCACCGCGAAGATGCTGCGCCCCGCCAGCGTCGTCAGCCGCTTCTGCTCCGCGAGAAGCTGCAGCACGATCGCGGTCGAGGAGAGCGCCAGACAGGCGCCGATCACCAGACTGGCCTCGACCGTGTTGCCGAAGCCGATGGCGATGCCGGCGATCGCCGCGGTGGTCAGCACCACCTGCAGCATGCCGAGTCCGAACACCAGCCGGCGCATCGTCCAAAGCCGGTCGAACGACAGTTCGAGCCCGATGGTGAACAGCAGAAAGGCGACGCCGAGTTCGGCGAGCCGATCGACCGCTTCCTGCGAGGTGATGGTGATGGCCTGCAGCCAGGGTATTCCGTCGCCGAGTCGTCCAAGGCTATAGGGGCCGAGCACGAGGCCGGCGACCAGAAAGCCGAGGACCGGGCTGATGCGCAGCCGCGTCATCAGCGGAATCACTACGCCGGCGGTCCCGAGAAACACCAGGGCTTCGCGGTAGACGCCGATATCGCTTGCAGTTGTCATTTTGATTCCAGATCACGCGACCGGTGTTTCGGCGCGGGGCTCGATCAAATTCCACCGGCGTGCGTCAAAAGATCGCAATGCCCCATGCGCGTCGTCGGCCGGATCTCGTTCGGCGCGGAGCCCGCATGCGACGCGGCGATGAGTTGAAGCGCGGCGGGTGGCACCTCTCGTCGTCATGTCGAAGAACGGTTGATATGGAACATAGCACGCCGCTGATTTCGACCATCGTCGCTGGCGTGGTGCCGGCGTTTATTTTCAGCGGTGTGGCACAGCGGATCCGTCCGGTCTGGCGCGATCGTCCGTCCAAACGCTCTGTTGTGTCGTCCGCCTAGAGATTATCGGTCGCGCCGCCGTCGCCGGCGTGCGAGCCACAGCCAGAGCCCGGTCAGATAGAGCGTCGGCAGCGCGATCCCGCACAGCAGGACGATGATGCTCCCAGGCAGGCCGAGACGCAGATCGGCATGCAGCGGGCTCAGCCAGTCTCGTCGCAGGGCCGGGACCGTATCTGCTGCCTCGACTACCGGACTGGTGCATCCGGTTCTCACGGCTATCGCGAGGTCACCGCGCCGAGAGGATGGCGAGCGCATATTGACCTGGTAAGCGCCATCGGGTCCTCGCGGAAGAAGGACGCCGACGATCTCGGCATCTGGATGCGCCAGAGCTGCGGCCGCAAGTGCGCCGCGCAGATCCGAGCCGGCGGGACAGACAATCGCCGCAGACCGGCCGGAGACCGATTTCGTCGGCGCCGCGCCCGACAAGCCCAGCCATTGCGGCTTGGTGAGCGCGAGGCCTGTCGTCGCCAGCACCAGCAACGGTGCCAGCAGATACGCCGCCGACACGCCGTGCCATTCGATCAGACGGCGCTGGCCGGCGGCGGATCCACCGATCCACAACGACCGCCACCATTTGCGCTGCCGCGGCCACCACAGATACGCGCCCGACAGCAGCGACAGCGCCAGGGCGACGCCGCAGCAGCCGACCACGCTGGCGCCCAGCGGGCCCGGCAGCAGCAGCCGGCGATGCAGATTCACTGCCGCGGCGAACCACGATCGATCGAACGCGAACAGCCCGAGCGGCTCGCCGCTCTGGCGCTGCACGAACACCACGCCGAGGTCGCCTTCGGGCAGGCGGCCGAACACGATCGCGGCGTCGCCGGGCAGGAATCCCGTACCCGGCGCGTTGGCTCCGATCACCTTGAGCTCCGGATACCGTTCGCTCGCCCGCGCGATCCAGACGTCCGCGCCGGCATCCGGCCGCCCCGCGATGTGCGGCGGCTTGACGATTTCCCGCCCGACTTCGAGGGCGACCAGCGGCTCCTTCAGCACCAGCAGCGCGCCGCTCGCGCCGATCAAAGCGAGGCCGGTACCGACGGTGAGTGCGAGCAGAAGATGCAGCGCACGCCAGATGCGGCGAGCCGACAGCCGCGCGGCGTGATCGGAACGCTTCGTCACTGCGACAGCAGCTTCAACGTGCCGTTACGATAGATCGGCCCCTGCACCTTGCCGCCGGTGAGCACGTTGGTCTGATATTGCTGGCTGACGCCGTCGAGGGCCGTCGACAGTTCGGCACGAAAGCTGGCGAAGCCGGCCGAATCGATCTGCTTCGGCACTTCACCTTTCGCAAACAGCCGCTGCTTGGCTTCGTCGGGCGCCTGTGCGCGGATCCCGCCGCTCACCATGAGGTCGACGATCAGGCGGTCGCCCCGCCACCGGGCGGAGCCGCTGGCTCCGAGTTCGGCGTCGTCGAGCAGCAGCGATCCGGCGACCAGATAGTCGCCGCTCGGCACCGCGGTGAAGCCGAGGCGCAAGGTGCCGGTCTCGCCGTCCTCCGACCGCCACGCCCAGCGATGTTCGCCACGATAGGTGACGGCGGTTTGCGTCAGGCCGGGCCTGAGTTCGTACGCCGAAGCGGGGCAGGGCATCGTCGACGCCCACACCGCGACGATCGCGGCTCGGGCCAGATGAGACATGAAGCGCATCGTCTGATCTCCTGAACGGTTCACCAGCGGTAGCGAAGGCTGGCGATGACCGAGCGGTCGAAGCCGGCGTTGCAACTCGTGGCCGAACAGCTCACGTAGTACTGCTTGTTGGTGAGGTTGGTGGCGTTGACGGCGAGCCGCATCCCCTTCAGATCGCGATGAAGCTGGCCGAGGTCGTAATGGACCGCGGCGTCGAACAGCACGTAGGACGGCACGCCGATGGTATTGGCAGAATCCGCGAAGCTCTCGCCGACATAGCGCGTGCCGAGGCCTGCGCCGAAGCCGGCCAGCGGCCCGCTCTGGAACGTGTAGTCGCCCCACAGCGACGCGGAGTCCGCCGGCAGCCCGGTCGGACGATTGCCGAGCTCGGCGGCACTGTTGCTTTTGGTTACGGTGAGATCTGCGTGGGTGTAGGAGGCCACGAGATTGAGGCCGGCGATCGGGTTGGCGACGCCCTGAAGCTCGAATCCGCGGGACCGCACCTCGCCCACTTGAAGACGATTGAGCGAGTTGTTCGGATCGGTGGTCTGCACGTTCTCCTGATAGAGATCGAACACCGACATGGTGACGAAGCTGGTCGCCCCGGCCGGCTGGAATTTGACGCCGATCTCCGCCTGTCGCCCGGTGGTCGGCTTGTAGGACTGGCCGTAGAAGTCGGTCCCGAGCACCGGGCTGAACGAAGTCGAGTAACCGATATAAGGCGCAAGACCGACGTCGCTCAGATAGACGAGCCCCGCCCGGTAAGTGAACGCCTTGTCGTCCTGCGTCGCGGTCGAGCCCTTCAGCCGATTGTCCGTTGCGGTGTTCGACCAGTCCTGCCGACCGCCGAAGCTCAGCACCCAATGGCGATCGAATTTGATCTGCTGCTGGCCGTAGATTCCGACCTGGTCGGAGGTCTGCCAGGTCGAGGCCATCGGCGTGGTCGCCGCGCCGATCGGCTGATTGTAGACCGGGTTGAAGATGTCGATCGACGGGGCGCGGCCGCTATTGAGGTAGTAATCCTCGGTCGACCGACGATAGTCGACGCCGGCCAGCGACACGAACTGCGTCGAGCCCATCCACCAGTCGGCCTGAATCTGATTGTCGGACGCGTAGGTGTCGCCGACGATGCGGAATTGATACAGCGCGCGATTGAGCGTCCGCTGGTCGGCCGCGAGACTCATGCCCGACGCGGTGTTGGTCAAAAGGTCGACATGGCCGTAGCGGAAGTTCGACCGCATCGTGAACGTGTCATCGAGACGATGTTCGAACAGATATCCGGCTGAATACTGCGTGCGATCGTTGTCGAGACCGGGCTGGTCGAGGAACTGGTTGCGCGGCAGCTGCCCGTTCTTGTTGGGAAGCAGTGTGCCCTGGATCGGAATGTAGGGGCGCGGCGGCCCGAACTTTTCGTGGCTGTAGTCGGTCAGGATCGTCAGCGTGGTGTCGATGTCCGGCCGCCAGGTGAACGCGGGCGCGATGAACACCTTGTCGTCCGGGACCGCCTTGAACTGGGTGTTGCTGTCGCGCGCCAGTCCGGTCAGCCGGTAGAGAAACTGGCCGTCCTTGTCGATCGGCCCGCTGAGATCGAACTGCCCCTGCAGCCGGTCGAAGCTGCCGCCCTGCAGCATCACTTCGTGGAAAGGCTTGTCGAGCGGTCGCTTGGTGATGAGGTTGACCAGCCCGCCCGGCGAGTTCTGGCCGTACAGCACCGAACTCGGCCCGCGCAGAACCTCGACGCGTTCGAGACCGTAAGGCTCGGTCTTCGGCCACGCCTGGGCGGTGGTGCCGCGCAGGCCGTCGCGCAGGATTCCGCTGCTGCTGGCATCGAAGCCGCGAATGCTGAACGTGTCGAAACGCTGTGAGATCGCCGGTGTCGTCGCCACCACGCCGGCCGAGTAGCGCAAGGCGTCGGTCACCGATTGAACGTTCTGCGCGTCCATCTGTTGGCGATTGATCACCGAGATCGACTGCGGCGTCTCGATCAGCGGTGTGTTGGTCTTGGTCCCCGTCGTGCTGGCCCGGGCGACGAACCCGGATGCGTCCGCGTCACGTGCGTAGGTCGCCCGCGAGGTCGGGCGGGGGAGCGCTGCGGGAGCCGCGGTCACGGTCGGTCGTGTAGCTCTCCGCTTCGGCTTGCTCTGCTTCGGGGCGCTGACGACCACGGCAGGCAGCGCGTTCACGGCCGGGGAGGCGGGCGCAACTGCCGTCGCCTGGGCCCGCGCATCCTCGGCCGCCGCGCCGATCAGCAGCAATGCACTCATCGGCAGCGACGTGGCGTATCTGCGGCTGCGCCGCATCGCTCGCTGGCGTGAAGCAGTTAGTTCGGCTGGACGCGGCTGTGTGGTCATCGTGATATTCCTCCAGGACGCGGCACAGAAGCGTGACTGCGAGGAATGCGACAAGCCGTCGGACTTTTGATTTCCGGACGAATTCTTACGATTACAAACGTTCTACGTCGTCGGGCGGGGTAAGGCGGCCGCGGAGTGGAATTACAGCAGATCGCGCGGAGAAATTCCGAAGCGCTTTCGGAACACCGCCGAGAAGTAAGCGGGCGTGTAGCCGACGCGATGCGCGGCCTCCGAGACGTTGGTGGCGCCGCTCGACAGCAGCCGATACGCCTCGTTCAAACGTGCGTCCTGCAGGAAGTCGTTCACGGTGGTGCCGAAGGCTGCCTGGAATCCATCCGTCAGCTTGCGGGTGTTCAGCCCCACCGCGGCCGCCAGAGCCGGCAAATTCGGCGGAGCCCCGAGCCGTTCCAGGAGGATGGCGCGGGCTTTCTTCAAGCGCTCGACATCGCCGAGCGACGGCCGCAGCGTCTCGATCGCGGAGTTGGTGTCGACCGCGTCGCAGGCCAAAGCGAGGATCTCGATCGCCTTTGCGGACAGGAACAGATCCCGCGCCGCGCCGACGAAGGGGCACACCTCAAGCTGTGAGCACAGCGCCTGCAGGGCACGCGGCGCCTCGATGTGTTGCAGGCTCGGGCGATCGGTGCAGAACAGCGGCGTCAGCGGATCGCGTTCGCCCTCGCCGCCCGGTGAAAAGGCGGCCTTGACCATCACGTAGTGCAACGGCTCGTCGGCCGTCACCATCTGGCGACCGGAGGCATGGGCCGGCGAACGGATCACGCACACCGTGGGACCGGCGATGCTGAACTCACTGCCGCAGCCGTCGATCCGCGCCCGCATCGCGCCGCGCAGGATGACGACCACCTTGGTGCCGTGATGCAGCTGTTCGTCGACCCAATCGCCATCGGGCTGCTGCAGAACGCCGCTGGCCAGATCGAGCTGCGAGATCGCGCCCGTCCACCTGTGCTCCAATGTCATGCTTCCGCCGTCGAACACCGCTGGTGACAAGGAACAACACTATGACACCGAAGCCTGGCGACGGCACCGGGACGACGCGGGGCGGAGTCGAGAAAAGCTCGAAGGTGGCCGAGGCGAAATGGCGCTGGTGGCATTCGCCGTTCACGCTGACGCGCGCGTCACGGCAACGATCGTCGCGCCGGCCGCCTTGGAAACGCGGGATGCGACCGGCGCCGCGAGCCCCCGCAGCTTTTCGGCCGGATCGGCTTACGCCGGCAGCGAGCGTGGCGCGAACAGGATCACGCTCATCCCGACCAGGCAAATCGCGGCGCCGATCATGTCCCAACTGTCTGGCCGGTGGCCCTCGATCGCCCAGCCCCACAGCAGCGCCGCGGTGATGTAGATCCCGCCATAGGCGGCGTAGGCGCGACCAGCCAGCGGACTGTTGGCCAGCGTCAGCAGATAGGCGAACAGCGCCAGCGCGACGATCCCGGGGATCAGCCACAGCGGCGAGCGGTCCAGCCGCAGCCAGGCCCAGAACGCAAAGCAGCCGGCGATCTCCATCACCGCGGCGGCACAGAAGGTGAGGAGGGAGGTCATGGGCGGCGAGGACTTTCAGGGACGGAACCGGGCGTCGAGGCGTCCAGCATAAAGCGCACGGCTTGCGGGGAAAGGGGCGCGCCCGACAAAGAAAAAGGCGCGGAGGGCATCCGCGCCTTTTTGATTCAGTGGTGCGCCGCGACTTAGGCGGCCCGGTTTTCGCTCATCGCCTTGTTGAGGTTCTGCGCGACCTTGTCGAGGAAGCCCTCGGTCGACAGCCAGCGCTGGTCGGCGCCGACCAGCAGCGCGAGGTCCTTGGTCATCGCGCCGGCTTCGACGGTCTCGACGCAGACCTTCTCGAGCAGGTCGGCGAAGCGGGCGAGCTCTTCGTTGCTGTCGAGCTTGGCGCGATGCGCGAGGCCGCGGGTCCAGGCGAAGATCGAGGCGATCGAGTTGGTCGAGGTCGCCTTGCCCTTCTGGTGCTCGCGATAGTGGCGGGTGACGGTGCCGTGGGCGGCTTCGGCTTCCACCGTCTTGCCGTCCGGCGTCATCAGCACCGAGGTCATCAGGCCGAGCGAGCCGTAGCCCTGCGCCACGGTGTCGGACTGCACGTCGCCGTCGTAGTTCTTACAGGCCCAGACGTAGCCGCCCGACCATTTCAGCGCCGAGGCGACCATGTCGTCGATCAGGCGGTGCTCGTAGGTCAGACCCTTGGCGTCGTATTCTTTCTTGAACTCGGCCTGGAAGATCTCTTCGAAGATGTCCTTGAAGCGCCCATCATAGACTTTCATGATGGTGTTCTTGGTCGAGAGATACACCGGGTAGTTCCGCATCAGGCCGTAGTTCAGCGAGGCGCGGGCGAAGTCCTTGATCGACTCGTCGAGGTTGTACATCGACATCGCGACGCCGGCGCCGGGCGCCTTGAACACTTCGCGCTCGATCACCTGGCCGTCCTCGCCGACGAACTTCATCGTCAGCGTGCCGGGGCCGGGGAACTTGATATCGGTCGCGCGATACTGGTCGCCATAGGCGTGGCGGCCGATCACGATCGGCTTGGTCCAGCCCGGCACGAGCCGCGGCACGTTCTTGCAGATGATCGGCTCGCGGAAGATCACGCCGCCGAGGATGTTGCGGATCGTGCCGTTCGGCGACTTCCACATGTTCTTGAGGCCGAATTCCTTCACCCGCGCTTCGTCCGGGGTGATGGTGGCGCACTTCACGCCGACGCCGACCTGCTTGATCGCGTTCGCCGCATCGATCGTGACCTGGTCGTCGGTCTTGTCGCGATACTCCATCCCAAGGTCGAAATACATCAGTTCCAGGTCGAGGAACGGCGTGATCAGCTTGTCCTTGATCATCTGCCAAATGATGCGGGTCATCTCATCGCCGTCGAGTTCGACGACGGGATTTTTCACCTTGATTTTCGCCATGCGGGATCGGGCCTTCTTTGGGACAGCGCTTCGTTCTGGGCGGGATTGGGCTTGAGCCGCGCCCGCTATAGCACCGGGTGCGCTGCGCCGAAAGGTGAATGGACGGGCAAAGGCGCAGGTTTTGCAACGTTCCAGCGGACGCCGGCGCACCGCTCCGGCAGGGCCGCGCGCGAACCGCTCCGCAGCTTCAACCTCATGTGAAGAATGAAGCGCCGCTCGCGTTCTTAACGAACCGTCAAAAGTCTTGGTAAACAATTTATTTCGCTTGAGAAAAGCCCTCAGCCTTGGCAACCCAAGAGCGCCGAAAGCAAGGCCGGAGGCGGCCTGGTTCAAGCTCCGCTATAATCTCACACCGCTCTCGCCCGGCTCATCGGCCGCGACCTGAGGGCGCTCATCCGAAAGCTTAGAAGATGGCCGGTTCAGGCACCGATAAATCCAAGCGCCAGACCGACCTAGCCGGTCCTGTTGTGATCCTGGTTGAGCCCCAGCTCGGCGAGAACATCGGGATGTGCGCCCGCGCCATGGGTAATTTCGGCCTGAAGCGTTTACGTCTGGTAAAACCGCGCGACGGCTGGCCAAATATCGCCGCGACGCGCGCCTCCGCGGGCGCCGACCACATCCTCGATGCGGTGGAGCTGTTCGACAGCGTCGAGGCCGCGGTGGCCGATTGCGCGCTGCTGTTCGCCACCACCGCGCGCGCGCACGATCAGGCCAAGCCGGTGCGCGGGCCGGAGGCCGCCGCGCAGGAGATCGTCGCCGCGACCGCGACGGGCGCGACGGCGGGCATCATGTTCGGCCGCGAGCGCCATGGCCTCGAGAATGATGAGGTCGCGCTCGCCAACCGAATCGTCACCTTCCCGGTGAACCCCGCCTTCGCCTCGCTCAATCTGGCGCAGGCGGTGCTGCTGATGGGCTACGAATGGTTCAAGCACGCCACCGGCGGCGCGCTGCCGTTCGACATGCCGGAGCGCTCCGAGCCGGCATCGCAGCATCAGATGCAGGCGTTCTTCGACAACCTCGTCGCCGAACTCGATCGCGTCGAGTTCCTCCGCCCGCCGGAGAAGCGCGACACCATGCTGGTGAACCTGCGCAACATCTTCACCCGGATGGACCCGACCAAGCAGGACATCCACACCCTGCACGGCGCCATCATGGCGATCGCCGAGGGCCGCAAGGGCCCGGCCAAGGGCGGTGTGCTCGACGGCGAGCAGGCGACCCGGCTGCGCGCGCTGCTGGCCGAGCGCGCGGCGGCCGGCGGCGGCGACGCCGACGGCGGGTCGCTGCGCGGGCTCGCCCGCATGCTCCGCCGCAACCCGACCGACGCCGAGCGGCTGCTGTGGGAACATCTGCGCAAGGACCGCCGCTTCGCCGGCACCTTCAAGCGCCAGACCCCGGTCGGCCGCCATATCCCCGATTTCGTCTCGTTTCCCCACCGCATCGCGATCGAACTGGTCAACCCGGACGAGAGCGACGCGATCGCCACCGACCGCACGGCGCGCAAGGACTGGCTGGAGGCACGCGACTACCGCGTCGTTCTGATCGAGGCCGCGGCGGTCGAGCGGGATATCGCCGACGTGCTGGGTCGGCTTGAGGTGGTGGTGAAGGGATAGGAACCACCGCCGGCGCCCGGATCGCCGCCCGCCGCGCCCTTCGACGATTGGCGCCTGGAGGGACGAAGCGAAATCCGGGATCGGGCGTTAGGTCATGTCGGCCGCGCAATCGCGCGGTTCGGATCGGATGTCACCTCGGGCGCTGGCCGCCTTTGACCACGGAGTTTTAAGTGAGCGTCGCCTTCACCAAGGAAGAAAGTGCCGAAACCGCATCGGAGACGATGCTGCCGGATCGGCCGATTTCCGAGCATCCCAATCTCGTCACCGCAGCCGGGCTGAAGGCGCTCGAAGCCCAGCTCGCGGAGGCGCGCGCAGGCGTCGAGGCTGCGGCCAAGATCGAAGACGTCAACGAACGCCGCCGCGCCGAGGCAATCCCCGCCCGCGACCTCCGCTATTTCGACATCCGCGTCCGCAGCGCGCAGCTGATGCCGGAGCCCGAGTCGAACGACGTTGTCGCGTTCGGCAGCACCGTCACCTTCCGCCGCCCCGACGGCCGCGTCCAGACCTACCGCATCGTCGGCGAAGACGAAGCCGATCCGAAGCAGGGCACGATCTCGTTCGCGGCGCCGGTCGCACGGCTGCTGATGGGGAAGGAAGTCGGCGACATGGTCGGGAAGGGCGCGCAGGAGCTGGAAGTGGTGGGGATCGGGTAGGCCGCGCAGGCAGGCGCGCCGACTGCCTCAACACAAGTGATCGTAGTGACCGTAGCCCGGGCGAGCGAAGCGACCCCGGGATTTATGCTGACCCTGCATATCGCTGCGCTCATGCAGGCTACTGGCTCCACCGGCGGCGTTAACTCTTTCGTCTCGCGCGGCGGCTGGGCGCGAACATCTAGCTCCTAGATCTGGCGTGCAAATGTGATCCTGCGCCGCAACATGCAGCCGTATCGTCTCGCTAGTCCCGATTCGCTGTGATTCGTCGGCGGTTTGTTCCGCCTGCGTTCCGAACGTTAATGAGGATCGGGCACTCTGTCGCAGGGTGGGACGACGCCGACGGCACCCCGTGTAGCCCGGGCGAGCGAAGCGACCCCGGGGATGATGCTGACGATGAATGTCGTTGCGCTGATGCAGGCAACCGCCACCACCGGCGGCGTTAACTCTTGCGCCTTGCGCTGTAATAGCGTGCGGACAGCGAGCCCCCAGATTTAGCACAATCACGCGCCTGGTGCCGCAACATGAGGACGCGTTTTCCCGCACGGCCCGATTCGCTGTGATTCGTCACCGCTTTGTTCCGCCAGCGTTCTGAACGTTAATGCGGGCGCGAAGCGGCGTCACAAGGTGGGACAGACGTCGCCGCCCGCGCACGTCTTCCTGCCGATTTCGCGGGCCCCATGTCACGTCGCGCCTGTGTCGATCGTCTTCCGCACAGCCGCTGGCCGCGAGGTCGCTCGCCGGCCGTGCTAGCCTGTCTCGAAAATCACGGGAGACGCCGATGACCACCACCTCGCAGAAACGCGCCACGTTTCGCCAACTGCATCAATCGGGCTGCTTCGTGCTGCCCAACCCGTGGGACGTCGGCTCGGCGCGGCTGCTGCAGCAGCTCGGCTTCAAGGCGCTGGCCTCGACCAGCTCGGGCTATGCGTGGTCGACCGGACGCGCCGACAACCGTGTCGGCTGCGACGACGTGCTGGCGCATCTGAGGGCGCTCAGCGCGGCGGTCGATCTGCCGATCAATGCGGATTTCGAAGGCGGCTTCGCCGACGATCCGGAAGGCGTCGCCGCCAATGTCACGCGCGCGGTCGCGACCGGCATCGCCGGCCTGTCGATCGAGAACTCGACCGGCGACGCGGCGCGACCGCTCTACGACGACGCGCTCGGCCTCGACCGTATCAAGGCGGCCCGCGCTGCGATCGACGCCACCGGCGAAGACGTGCTGCTGGTCGCGCGCTGCGAAGGCTTCCTGTGCGGCGAGCGCGACCTCGCCAGGACCGCGGCGCGGCTGGTGGCGTTCGCCGACGCCGGCGCCGATTGCCTCTATGCGCCGGGCATCTCGACCGCAGCCGAGATCACCACGCTGGTGAAAGCCGTCGCGCCGAAGCCGCTCAACGTGCTGATCGTGCAGCCGACCATGACAGTCGTCGCCCTCGCCGACCTCGGCGTCCGCCGCATCAGCGTCGGCGGCGCATTGGCGCGCGCCGCGTGGGCGGGGTTCTTGAATGCAGCCCGCGAGATCGCCGGGGAGGGGACCTTCACGGCCTTCGCCGGGGCGGCGAAGGGGGCGGAGTTGAACGGGTTGTTTGGGGGGAAGTGACGGTTGTCGTTGGCAAGCCTCGAAGCTTGGGTGAGGCGACGCCGACCGCGCGCGGTGAGATCGGACTCTGTCGCGCGGCGGCTCAGGATCGAGCGACTAGACCTCAAGGCCCAAGGCAACAAGGACAACGGTTAGCAAAGTCACCCCAGCCGAGATCACATGCGGCAGCGGCATACGCTTAAACTGCTTATTGGTGGTCTTCCAGTGCTACCGAATATTCTGCATCGGTGCCAGGTTTCGACACCCGCAAGCGTGCACCCAAGGCACGGCGCGCCGTCTGCAAAGAGTCTTGGTAGTCGTCTGCCGCGACGCTCAAACTCTCGGGTGAGAGCGCGCGTTCCACTGCGACGCTATCCCACTCTTTCATCAACTGCTTTGCCAAGGCGTAAACCACGGCCCGCCCGACGCGCAGCATGATTGAACGTTCCGCATTTTGCTGAACGAGTATGCGCATTGCGTCGAGGTCAGCCGCAGAAGCATACTCCATCTCAAGCAATGCTCGCATCTTTTCGATGGCAGGGTATTGCATATTGATGAAGAGCTGACCGGTGTCGATGTAATACCGAGCGGCTCGTCCCTTGACGCCTTTCTCCTCAATCTCTGCATCGTCATGCAAAGGAATAATCTCTGGCGCGCGTTCCATGTTCACAAACATATCAGCACGTTTCGCTCCTGTCGGAATTGCTGTGAGATCCCTGGGTTTGTGTCCCGCTGGGTCACCAGACCCGTTCAAGCGCGAATCGCCGAGGCCGTCGCCTCGAGACTCAGCTCCTGGGCCCTTACCTAGTTCTGCTAAGATGGGGCCGCTTCCCTTAACGCGCGGGCTGGTTCTTTGAACCTGAAGATCGTTCAGTAGTTTCTGTAGTTCGTCTCTGATATCGTTGCTTGATGTGCTTTCGGGTGCAAACGAACGGATGAGATCAAGTAGCCATATAGGCCGGTGATCCCGGACCGTTTCGGCAAAATCTTTCGTTGATATCTGATCCTGTTCGCCTCCGGCGTAGCGAAGAAATTGGCGATAGCCATCAGAAATGACCGGCGCATCGTCGGGCAACTCGATATGCACTGATATGTGTCGAGCGCCGAATGGGATTCCGAAGATTGGCGCATTTTGTGTCCATCCGCGCCCTTTGCCGACATCGTACATTTCGTCGCGATAAACGACTGCACATGTGCTCACAGCCGAAGCGATTGCGCCACTGATGGATCGGTTGTGCCCGGTCGCCTTGTCATAAGGCGCGTCATACAGATAATGAATTTTGATGCCACTAAGGGTGGTGACCGTCTCGTATTTCTCAAAGTGCCGCTCTAAACGCGCGGTGATCGGTTCAAACCCTCGGTTGCCGTCGAGTTTGTTGGTCCCTTTTTTCAGCACCATGCGGACACCCGGGGGGAGCCTATAGAAGCGGTGGTAAAGATATGTCGCTATCCATTGCGTATCTTGGACTGGATCTCCGTCGTAAGGATCGCGCACGGTGTCCTGCTCGGAGCGATTGCCCAGCAGCATAACCTCCGTCCAATCTGAGGATATGTCGCAGCCGTCTGAAACGACGGCAGCGGTCACATCTACAACCTCATGCACCTCGCCATCTTCGTCCTTGCGGCGTAGGCGACCGTATGCCCCCTCGCGTTTGCACAGAATAACCTCCGACACTCTGCCGTCTTTGCAGGAACGATAACGCATGCCATGCTGATTTGAGGGAAGGGAAGCAACTTTTGCGCCCATCCCAAAATTGCCGGTAAGACTCTTTTTCTTTCCGATCGAAGCAGCGATGTCGCACATTTGGTGCAGCTCCAGTGCACTCATGCCGGTCCCGGTATTCCAGATGACAAGCTTGCTCGCGCCATTGTGCTCGTAGGGCCTGATCTCGACCAAGCGTTCATTCTCCGGGGCAAGGCGAGCTGCTTCGAGCGCATTCATCGTGAGTTCTCGCAGCATCATGGTCTTAGGGCATCGCTCGATCATGCTAGCGACAAGGAAGTCCTCATCGCCGACTTTCAGTGGTGCAATTGCCGAATGAGAAGTCATCTCAACCCTCCAGCCAGCATATTTGAGCCAACTTCTTGTAGATTTCAATGATCGGATCACTAATCCTGCCGACTAGGAATCCGCTTGCGGGGCTACTGCTATATCTGGATGCGCCGCATGTAGAACCGGCTGTGCGCGGGGCAGATCGGAGTCACCGGTGATAATGTGTTGCTCGTGGTCTGCAGCGATGACCGCGGCCGCGGCGGTGAGATAGTTCTTCGAGATGGTGACGTCGCCTTTGCGGACGCGCTCGCCCTTCCAACTCGTCAGCGCCATGTTCGGCCGGGACGGATCGGCCCGGGCGACGATCAGTTCGGCGGCGGTCGTCCCGGTGATGGCGAACACCAGCTTGTTCTGGATCGAGGCGAAGAAAGTTTTGGCCGTCGCGGCCTTGGGGTCGTAATCGGCGCTGGTTGCGGCGAATAGGTCGCGGACTTTTTGATAGAATCGTTTCTCGGACGCCCGGATGTCACGGATGCGTTCGAGCAGCTCGTCGAAATAGTCGAAACCGGCAGGGTCCTTCAGGCGCTCGTCGTTCATGACGAAGCCCTTGACCAGATAGTCGTTCAGAACCTCGGTGGCCCAGCGCCGGAACTGAACCCCGCGCGCGCTGCGGACGCGGTAGCCGACCGCCAGGATGGCGGCGAGATTGTAGAGATTCGTTGTCCGACGGACTTGGCGTTCGCCTTCCAGTCGAACTTGTAAGGATTGCTTACAAGTTGCCTCCGGCGTCAGTTCGCCCTGCTGGTAGATGGCGCTCAGATGTTGGGTGATGTTCTGCGGGGTGGTCTCGAACAGCAGCGCGATCTCGGCCTGGGTCAGCCAGACCGTGCCGTCTACCAGACGAAGCTGCAATGCATCGCGGCCATCCTCGGTGCGGTAGAGGATCAGTTCGCCTTCGCCCTTGCCATCCTCAGGTGCCATGCCGCCTCACCGACGCTGTCCCGGCCTCGGAGATGCCGTCTCATCTTGAATCGGTTGGAGCGTGTTTGTGTCCAAGGGCCTCGACCTTCAAGATAAACAAAATGCCCGGGACCAGCCCGGGCATTTTCCAACTCTGCGGCGAAAGCACGAGGCGGGCCGCGGTATCCCGGGACCGCTCGCCTTACTTCCCGGCCTTGATCTCGATCACCGCCTGGGCGAGGAATTCGCCGAGCTTGACGCGGATTTCCGGCTCGGTGACCGTGATGCCCTTGTCGGCGAGGTCCTTAATGACCTTGCGGACGACGTCGGCGTCGCCGGCTTCCTCGAGGTCGGCCACCACGACTTCCTTGGCATAGGCCGCGGCGGCGTCGCCGGTCAGGCCCAGCTTTTCGGCGGTCCACAGGCCGAGCAGCTTGGAGCGGCGAGCTTCGGCCTTGAACTTCAGTTCCTCGTCATGCGCGAACTTCTTCTCGAATCCTTCCTCGCGCTTGTCGAAAGTGGTCATGTCTTGTTCCGATCTGGTCAGCCGGCCGCGGGAATGGGCCGGTTTGCGGTGGGCGGGTTCGATGCCTAGATATCCAGAGCGGAACGACAAGACAACTGCCAACAAGGACGCAGCCGGACGGGTAAAACTTGGCCGTACCCGGCCGGATCGATTGTGCCGGACCGGCCAATCAGCTAGGTTGCGGCGAGGCTAGGTTCTTGTTCTGTTTCCGGTTCCGGCCTTCACGGCAGCTCCGCCGTGGGTCTACATCCTCAGACGGAGCCACCAATCCATGGATTTCAACAAAACACGGTACATCCCCATGAGCCGGCGACGTCGCATTTATGAAGGCAAAGCCAAGGTGCTTTATGAAGGTCCGGAGCCCGGAACCCTGATTCAGCACTTCAAGGACGATGCCACCGCGTTCAACGCCAAGAAGCATCAGGTGATCGAGGGCAAGGGCGTCCTCAACAACCGGATCTCGGAGTACCTGTTTCAGCACCTCAACGACATCGGGGTGCCGACCCATTTCATCCGCCGGCTGAACATGCGCGAGCAACTGATCCGCGAAGTCGAGATCGTGCCGCTCGAAGTGGTGGTGCGCAACGTCGCGGCCGGCTCGCTGTCGCAGCGGCTCGGGATCGAGGAGGGCACCCAGCTGCCGCGCTCGATCATCGAGTTCTACTACAAGAACGATCAGCTCAACGACCCGATGGTCTCGGAAGAGCACATCACGGCGTTCGGCTGGGCGACGCCGCAGGAGATCGACGACATCATGGCGCTGGCGATCCGCGTCAATGATTTCCTGACCGGCCTGTTCCTCGGCATCGGCATCCGTCTGGTCGACTTCAAGATGGAGTGCGGCCGGCTGTTCGAGAACGACATGATGCGGATCATCGTTGCCGACGAGATTTCGCCGGATTCGTGCCGGCTGTGGGACATCAAGTCGAACGAGAAGCTCGACAAGGACCGTTTCCGCCGCGATCTCGGCGGCCTCCTGGAGGCCTACACCGAAGTCGCCAAGCGCCTCGGCATCCTGATGGAAAACGAGCGCCCGGTCGGATCGGGTCCGGTGCTGGTGAAGGGCTGAGGGCGCATCCACACGCACCGTCATTCCGGGGCGCCGCGCAGCGGCGAACCCGGAATCCAGAAGTTGTTACGACGATCGAGATTCCGGGTTCGCGCGCAAAGGGCGCGCGCCCCGGAATGACCAGCGGGGCGAGGCTGCGCCCGGCACGACGAGGGGACCATCGAGGCGATCATGAAGGGACGAGTCACTGTTACCTTGAAGAACGGGATCCTCGATCCCCAGGGCAAGGCGATCGAGGGCGCGCTGAAGTCGCTCGGCGTCGCCGGCATCGCCAGCGTGCGGCAGGGCAAGGTGTTCGACATCGAGCTCGACGGCGCTGCTGATAAAGCCAAAGCCGAAGCCGCGCTGAAAGACGCCGCCGACAAGCTGCTGGCGAACACGGTGATCGAGAATTATCGCGTCGAGGTGCTGGGCTAGGGTCAAATTCAGAGGATCAGGTCATGGCTGAAGTGAGCAATGAGTTGATTTTTGAGGTGCTGAAGCAGGTTCAGCACCGATTGGACAAGGTCGACCACAAGGTCGACGAATTGAAGTCCGAAATGAACGCCGTGCGTGGCTATTTGATCTCCATGCAACAGGACGTCCAGAACGTGTACGCAATCCTCGGTCGCTTCGATGGTCGGCTCGAACACATCGAGCGCCGTCTGGATCTGAACGACGCGCCGACGATGTCGACCTGACACGAAGCAGTGGATTAGATCGTCCCAGACCCGCTCTACGCTAAATCGGAAATTGCATGAAATCCGCTGTCCTCGTCTTCCCCGGCATCAATCGCGAGCGCGACATGGCGCGCGCGCTGAAACTCGTCTCCGGCACCGATGCCGCGATGGTGTGGCACGCCGACACCGAGCTGCCGCAGGGCACCGACCTCGTCGTCGTCCCGGGCGGCTTTTCCTATGGCGATTATCTGCGCTGCGGCGCGATCGCCGCGCGGGCGCCGGTGATGGACGCGGTGCGCAAGTTTGCAGCCGATGGCGGCCTCGTGCTCGGCGTCTGCAACGGCTTCCAGATCCTGTGCGAATCCGGCCTGTTGCCCGGCGTGCTGATGCGTAACGCGCGGCTGAAATTCATCTGCCGCGACGTGCATCTGCGGGTCGAGCGCGCCGACAGCCCGTTCACCCGCGGCTACACCGCCGGACAGGTGATCAAGGTCCCGGTGGCGCACGGCGAAGGCAACTACGAAGCCGACGAAGAGACGGTGAAGCGCCTCGAGGGCGACGGCCGCGTGCTGTATCGCTACTGCTCGCCCGAGGGGGAGATCGGCGAGAGCCACAACATCAACGGCGCCGCCGCCTCGATCGCCGGCATCGTCAACGAACGCGGCAACGTGCTTGGCATGATGCCGCATCCGGAAAACCACGTCGAACCGATCATGGGCTCGACCGACGGCCGCGGCCTGTTTGAAGGCCTGGCGGCGCATCTGAAGGCGGCGGCATAGTTAACTGCCGTCATTGCCGAGCTTGACCCGGCAATCCATTGCCGCGCTTCCCTGCCTCTCGTTCGTCATTCCGGGGCGCTCGCGTAGCGAGCGAACCGGCAATCCATAGCCACTGTGCTTTGTTGTGAGTCGCAGCGTCGGCGATGCTGTGCGCCTCCGCGAGTCCAGGGGATATGGATTCCGGGCTCGCGCAAGCCCGTCCCGGAATGACGAACGAGAGGGTCCCGGCGCGGCCGATGCAACCGTTTCCCGTCCCCCGCGTACCTCATCCGGCACCTACCGAACCTGTCGGACCCCTATGCCCCGGATGCGATCCAAAACCGACCTGCCTGAGAAGACCTGCGTGGCCTGCGGCCGGCCGTTCGCGTGGCGCAAGAAGTGGGCGCGGGACTGGGACGGGGTCAAGACCTGCTCGGAGCGCTGCAAGGGCGAGCTACGCCGTGCCAACCGCACCACCGGGACAGCCGCGGACGTCGCCCGCGCATGACGGCATTGCGGCTCGTCCTCGGCGACCAACTGACCCGCGACATCGCGGAGCTGCGTGACGCGGCAGACGGCGACGTGGTGCTGATGGCCGAGGTTGCAGACGAGACCACCTACGTCAAACATCACAAGCAGAAGATCGCCTTCGTGCTGTCGGCGATGCGGCACTTCGCCGGGGAGCTGCGCGCCGACGGCCTCCGTGTCGACTACATCGAGCTGAATGCGCGCGGTAACACCGGTTCGATCGCCGGCGAGCTGAAACGGGCGGTGAAGCGCCACAAGGCGTCGCGCGTCGTCCTCACCGCGCCGGGCGAATGGCGGCTGATGGCGGAGTTTCGCGCGCTGGATCTCGGCGTGCCGGTCGAGATCCGCGAGGATGACCGCTTCTTTGCCACCACGGCGCGGTTCGCCCGATGGGCCGCCGAGCGCAAGGCGCTGCGGATGGAGTTCTTCTATCGCGAGATGCGGCGCGAGACCGATCTGTTGATGCGAGGTGACGAGCCCGCCGGCGGGCAGTGGAATTACGACAGTGACAACCGCAAGAGGTTGCCAACGTCGGTGGCGGTGCCGCAGCGTTTCGGCGTCAAGCCGGACGCCATCACTCGCGAAGTGATCAAGCTGGTTGCGGCGCGGTTCGGTGATCATTTCGGCGACCTCGACCCGTTCGAATGGGCGGTGACCCGCGCCGACGCGCTGCGGGCCTTCGAGGCGTTTCTCGAACACGCGCTGCCGAATTTCGGTGCCTATCAGGATGCGATGGCGACCGGCGAGCCGTTCGTGTTTCACGCGGCGATCTCACCCTATCTCAACGCCGGCCTGCTGACGCCGCGCGAAGTCTGCGTCGCGGCCGAACGCGAATACATCGCAAAGCGCGCACCGCTGAACGCGGTCGAAGGCTTCATCCGCCAGATCCTCGGCTGGCGCGAATATGTCCGCGGCGTGTACTGGCTGAAGATGCCGGACTACGCGCAGACCAACGCACTCAAAGCCACGCGCGATCTGCCCTGGCTGTACTGGTCGGGCGAGACCGAGATGCACTGCATGGCCGAGGCGATCGATCACACCCGGCGGCACGCCTATTCGCACCACATTCAGCGCCTGATGGTGACGGGCAATTTCGCGCTTCTCGCCGGCGTCGATCCCAAGCAGATCGCCGAATGGTACCTGGTCGTCTATGCCGACGCGTATGAGTGGGTCGAGCTGCCGAATGTGCAGGGCATGTCGCAATTCGCCGATGGCGGGTTGCTCGCCTCGAAGCCCTATGCGTCGTCCGGCGCCTATATCGATCGGATGTCGGACTTCTGCAAAAGCTGCGCTTACGATGTGAAGCAGAAGTCGGGACCGAAGGCCTGCCCGTTCAACTATCTGTACTGGGCCTTCCTGATCCGCAACGCGCCTCAGCTGCGCGGCAATCAGCGTTTGGCGATGCCCTATCGCAGGCTGGCCGGCTGGGATGAGGCGCGCAAGGCAGCGATTACGGCAGAGGCGGAGGCGTTTCTCGACGGGCTGCCGACGAAGTAGCCTAGGCCACCCACGAAGTCCTTGCTGCGCTTCTCCGCGCCACAAACCTCTCGTTCGTCATTCCGGGGCGCGCGCAGCGCGAACCCAGAATCCATACCCCCTTGCGATGCTGATTGAGTCCGGCGTGGCTACTGAAGGTGAGTAACCGCGAGTGCGGTGGTTATCGATTCCGGACTTGCGCGCGGCCCCGGTGGCGCGCAATCCGGAATGACGGGGAGGGGCGGTGCTTGGCAACTTCGGGATTCCGGGTTTGCGAGCTGCGCTCGCGCCCCGGAATGAATCGCGGAGCGACAGCTTCCCTCAGTGACTATCCGCGACCTCGGTCGCCGGCACCTTGCGCTTCACGCGCTTGATCGTGCCGGAGAAGGTGAACAGCGGGCGGTCGCCGCTTTTCAGCATGCCGCGGACGAAGATCAGCGACTTGCCGGCGCGGGTGACTTCGCCGAACGCTTCGATCAGCTCGCCTTCGAAAGCCGCGTCGAGGAATTCGGCGCCGAACGCCACCGTTACGCCCGGTCCGTCGAGCTCCCGTGTGGCGATGGCGAACAGGCAGTAGTCGGCGAACGTCATGAAGCAGCCACCGTGCACGGCCTTCATGCCGTTGAGGTGCTTCTTCTCGACCCGGAAGGCGCAGCGGACGCGGCCGTCGTCATCGATGCGGTGCCAGAACGGCCCGTTGTGCGACTCGAAGGTGTCGCGCGTCCAGGTCCGCCAGCCGGCGAACTCGCCCTCGGTCGCGATCGTCAGGTCCGGGCGGTGGGAGCGGGTGTCGGCGGTCTGCTGCACGGCGGAATTATCCTTTGGTCGAGCTCTCTCCATAAATCCGATGATGCGCTGCAATGCAATCGCCGCCGGGCACGGAGCTGCGTCATTCAATTGACACGGCGCAATTGGCAGGCCGGTCCGCGCTGTAATACCCTCCCGGCCACACAATGGGCCGCCTGAGGGAGAACAGAATGAGCGACCAGATCAAGTACGTCCTGGACGAGGAGAACATCCCGAAGTCCTGGTACAACCTCAATGCCGACTTCCCGACGCCGGTGCCTGCGGTCCTGCATCCGGGCACGCATCAGCCGGTCGGCCCGAGCGATCTGGAGCCGCTGTTTCCGATGGAGCTGATCCTCCAGGAGGTCGCGACCGATCGCTATATCGATATCCCTGCGCCGGTGCGCGACATCTTCCGGATGTGGCGGCCGTCGCCGCTGGTGCGGGCGCGCCGCCTCGAGCAGGCGCTCGGCACGCCGGCCAAGATCTACTACAAGTACGAGGGCGTCTCGCCCGCCGGCTCGCACAAGCCGAACACCGCGGTGCCGCAGGCGTGGTACAACAAGCAGGCCGGCATCAAGAAGCTGTCGACCGAGACCGGCGCCGGGCAGTGGGGCTCGTCGCTGGCGTTCGCCGGCTCGCTGTTCGATCTCGACGTGCTGGTGTTCCAGGTCCGCGTCTCGTTCGACCAGAAGCCGTATCGCCGCGCGCTGATGGAAACCTACGGCGCACGCTGCATCGCCTCGCCGTCGACGGAGACCGACTCCGGCCGCGCCATCCTGGCGCAGAATCCGGACAGCCCCGGCTCGCTCGGCATCGCGATCTCCGAAGCGGTCGAGGTCGCGGCGAAGAATCCGGACATCAAATACGCGCTCGGCTCGGTGCTCAATCACGTGATGCTGCACCAGACCATCATCGGCCAGGAAGCCATCGCGCAATGCGAAATGGCGGGCGACGATCCCGACGTGATCATCGGCTGCGCCGGTGGCGGCTCGAACTTCGCCGGCCTCGCGTTCCCGTTCCTCGGCCTGCAGCTGCGCGGCGGCCGCTCGCGTCGGATCATTGCGGTCGAGCCGGCGGCGTGCCCGACGCTGACCCGCGGCACCTACGCCTACGATTTCGGCGACACCGCGCATCTCACGCCGCTGGTGAAGATGCACACGCTCGGCTCGACCTTCATCCCGCCGGGCTTCCACGCCGGCGGCCTGCGCTATCACGGCATGAGCGGGATGGTGTCGCACGCCTACGAGCTCGGCCTGATCGAAGCGCGCGCCTACAAGCAGGTCGGCTGCTTCGAAGCCGGCGTGCAGTTCGCCCGCACCGAGGGCATCGTGCCGGCGCCGGAATCGACCCACGCGGTGCGCTGCGCGATCGACGAGGCGTTGCGCTGCAAGGCCGAGGGCAAGGCGGAAACCATCCTGTTCAACCTCTCCGGCCACGGCCATTTCGACATGCAGGCCTACATCAACTACTTCGAAGGCAAGCTGGTCGATCAGGACTACGACGAAGCCGACCTCGAAACGGCACTGGCGGCGTTGCCGGCGGTGGCGGCTTAAGCCACGAGGCACTGCCTAACCTCTCCCCGCATTGCGGGGAGAGGTCGGATTGCGCAGCAATCCGGGTGAGGGGCCAGGCACAGCATCAACCCGGGCCTGCCTTCTCGGGTCAGCACGCGCGCTGCGCGGCGCCGTGCGCCTCCGCACCATCTTGCTCGACGCTGGCTCACTGCCATGCCCCTCATCCCACCCTTCTCCCCGCAAGGGCGGGGAGAAGGAGCCGGCCGCGGCTGGGGCGGCTGTTTCGGCCGTCAACCCCACGAAAGCTGCTGGAAAACCGGCCAGAAAACCCTTTCCCCACAGGGCCGATCTTTCTACATAACAGCCAGCCGCGCCGGCCCCTCCGGCGCGCCGAGGAATGCTGCCCTATGTCCGCTCCCGAGCCGAAGATCACCCCGGAACTGATCGCCAGCCATGGCCTCAAGCCGGACGAATATCAGCGCATTCTCGACCTGATCGGGCGTGAGCCGACCTTCACCGAGCTCGGCATCTTCTCGGCGATGTGGAACGAGCACTGCTCGTACAAATCCTCGCGCATCCACCTGAAGGGGCTGCCGACCAAGGCGCCGTGGGTGCTGCAGGGGCCGGGCGAGAACGCCGGCGTGATCGACATCGGCGACAATCAGGCGGTGGTCTTCAAGATGGAGAGCCACAACCACCCGAGCTATATCGAGCCGTATCAGGGCGCCACCACCGGCGTCGGCGGCATTTTGCGCGACGTCTTCACGATGGGGGCGCGGCCGATCGCCTGCCTCAATGCGCTGAGCTTCGGCGATCCGAAGCATCCCAAGACGCGGCACCTGGTGTCCGGCGTCGTCGCCGGCGTCGGCGGCTACGGCAATTCGTTCGGCGTGCCGACGGTTGGCGGCCAGACCCGTTTCCACACCCGCTATGACGGCAATATCCTGGTCAACGCGATGGCGGTCGGCCTCGCGGATGCCGACAAGATCTTCCTCGCGGCCGCTTCCGGCGTCGGCATGCCGATCGTCTATCTCGGCTCCAAGACCGGCCGCGACGGCATGGGCGGTGCCACCATGGCGTCGGCGGAGTTCGACGAGGGCTCGGAAGAGAAACGCCCGACCGTGCAGGTCGGGGATCCCTTCGCCGAGAAGCTGCTGCTCGAGGCCTGCCTCGAGATCATGGCCAAGGATTGCGTCATCGCCATCCAGGACATGGGCGCGGCGGGCCTGACATGTTCCGCCGTGGAGATGGGCGCCAAGGGCGACCTCGGCGTCGAGCTCGATCTCGACGCGGTGCCGACCCGCGAGACCGGCATGACCGCCTACGAGATGATGCTCTCGGAAAGCCAGGAGCGCATGCTCATGGTGCTGAAGCCGGAGAAGGAAAAGGAAGCCGAGGACATCTTCCGCAAATGGGGCCTCGACTTCGCGATCGTCGGCTACACCACGCCGACCAAGCGCTTCGTCGTCAAGCACGGCGGCGAGGTGAAGGCCGACCTGCCGATCAAGGAGCTCGGCGACGAGGCGCCGCTCTACGATCGCCCATGGACCGAATCGCCGAAGCTGCCGGTGATCCACGCCCGCGACATCAACGCGCCGATGGGCGCCGCCGAGGCTCTGGAGAAGCTGCTGGCGACGCCGGACCTGTGCAGCAAGCGCTGGGTCTGGGAGCAGTACGACCACGTCATCGGCGGCAACACGCTGCAGCGCCCCGGCGGCGACGCCGCGGTGGTCCGTGTCGAAGACGGACCGAAGGGTCTCGCGCTCACCGTCGACGTCACGCCGCGCTATTGCGAGGCCGATCCGTTCGAGGGCGGCAAGCAGGCGGTGACGGAAGCCTATCGCAACATCACCGCGGTCGGCGGCAAGCCGCTGGCGATCACCGACAATCTGAACTTCGGCAATCCGGAGCGGCCCGAGATCATGGGTCAGCTGGTCGGCTGCCTGAAGGGCATCGCCGAAGCCTGCATCGCGCTCGATGCGCCGATCGTGTCCGGCAACGTCTCGCTCTACAACGAGACCTCGGGCCGCGGCATCCTGCCGACCCCGTCGATCGGCGGCGTCGGCGTGCTCGACGACTTCGCCAAGTCGGCGACGCTGGCGTTCAAGGCCGAAGGCGAGGCGATCCTGCTGATCGGCGAGACCAAGGGCTGGCTCGGCCAGTCGGTGTACTTGCGCGACATCTGCGGCCGCGAAGAAGGCGCACCGCCGCCGGTCGATCTCGCCTGCGAAAAGCGCCACGGCGACGTCGTTCGCGGCATGATCCACGCCGGCACGGTGACGGCGGTGCACGACCTCTCCGACGGCGGGTTGTTGGTTGCGCTGGCCGAGATGGCCATCAGCGGCAACATCGGCGCCTCCCTCGACGCGCCTCCCGGCGAGACCGTGTCGCACGCCTGGTGGTTCGGCGAGGATCAGGCCCGCTACGTCGTCACCGTGAAGCAGGACGATCTGCTCACCACGCTGTCGAAGCTGAAAAACGTCGGCGTCCCCTGCACCCAGATCGGCACCACCGGCGGCCACACGCTGAAGATCGAAGGCGAACGCACCGTCGATCTCAAGGCACTGCGGCATGCGCATGAGCATTGGCTGCCGGACTACATGGCGGGGAAGGCGTAGACGCTTTCAAGGTCCGATCCGTCGTGCCTAAGTAACAAGCCGCAGGGGTTATGGATTCCGGGTTGGCGCCAAGAGGCGCGCCCCGGAATGACGAAAGAGACGTGGGCGTCACAAGCCTTGCAGCATGCCTCTGCGTTTAGCCCTCGGCGGCTGTGCGGACCGCCATCTCGAGTCGTGACATCTTGTGGCCTTGCCCGGACCGGCTCAACGCAACAAAGAATTCGCCGCCAATCGTCTCGACGAACGCGGCCTCGCGTAGTTTGGTCAGGCCGAGGTCGTGGAGATCGCCGAGCATCAGCCGGAAGCTGGACGGCGTGAAGCACCACGAATGCAGATCGAGGAATGCGCCACCGCGCAGGGCGGCCGAGCCGCTGACAGCATCCGGCATGCCGTGGATGAACGACAGCGTTTCAGCCGTGGCTTCCGTCCAGGATGATGTCGGGGCGAGCCGGCAAACGTTCAAGTAATAATCGATGGCGGTTCCCACCGAGTGGTTCGACCGCTTGGCTTCGTGTGCATCGATCACGGCCGCGAGCGAGGTCGTGCGTCGCAGGTGGTCGAAGCAGAACCGCTTGTCGGGGATCGCCAACGCCAGCATGCCGTCCCCGGTCAGGACCTCCTCGCAGCTCTGCAGAAAGGCGATGAGGTCGGGTGAATGTTCGATGACGTGGGACGCGACGATCCAGCCGTAGCCACCGGGTTTACCGGTGAGGTCCGCGTAGCTTTCCCCATGCCAGACGTGATCGACGAGCTCGATCGCATCGAGATCGACGCCGTGTTCGGCGTATTTCTCGCGCAGGCCTTCGGCGCTCATGTGATCGACGATCTCGACGGAAAATCCTTCGGATTTCGGGCACAATGGTGCGTGGCTCGGACCGATCTCGAGCCCGGGCTGTTCCCTGTCGATGAACGACCTGATGATCGCCTGTCGATCCGCGCCTCCGACGCGTGTCGCCAGTTTGCGCGGCAGAATGTTCGATCTGAGCGCGGCTCGAAGGAGTCCGCCGAGTGTCGCGCGTAACCGCATCAATAATCACCTTGAGATATCCATAGAACGTCACACTCTATGGTCCGGGTGATCGCTCACAACACCCGGTAGGCCCCCGGGATTTTCCGCAGCAGCGCTGTGGTCGCCCAGCTCAGCAGCAGGCCGAGCACGAACACGGTGCTGGCCTTGGCGATCGCCGGCCATTCCAGATCGTACAGCGCGTATTGCAGCCACAGCATGTAGGCGTAGTGAACCAGAAAGATGCCGTAGGCATCGTGCTGCAGCGGGTCGAGGATGCTCCAGCCGGCGCGCTGGAAGCGCAGGAAATAGGCCAAGATGGCGAAGATCACGGTGACGCTGAACGCCGCGAAGGCGAGGCCGTAGCCGGCTTCGTACCACATCGGCAGATCCGGCGGATTGTCGAGGATGCCGCGCTTGATGCCGATGAAGCCCCACATCGCCGCGTAGGGCAGGACTGCGAGCAAAGCCCAGATGTACCATTGCTTCGCCAGCCGGCCGCCGGCGCTGATCACGCCGAATTCAGGATGACAGGCGCCGATTCCGGCACCCATGAAGAAATAAGCCGCATACAGCAGGATGCGGCTTTCCTGCACGGCGAAGGGGCCGAATTCGAGCCATTGGTTGGGCCCGAAATACACCCGCGCCGGCACGTATAGCGCTGCGGTGATCGCGAACGTCGCCACGATGTAGACGAACGGCCGCTGGTAGCCGAGCGACGCGAGCCGGTTGAGCGGATCGAGCGTGTGCCGCGAGATCCGGTACATCGTGCCGCCGATGAAGGTGTAGATGAACAGCACCCACAGAAACCACAGCGGGCCGCTCGGCCATGGACCGACCGTGATCATGTTGCGGTAAAAATCGACGAAGCTCAGCATCGGGTCGGCGCGCAGCGCGATCGCGTAGTAGGCGATCGGAATCACCGTGAAGGCCGCGATCGCGAACGGGATGCCCAGCCGGATCGCGCGGTCGCGCGCCAGCGACCCGATCTGCGGGCGGTGATCCAGGCTCGGCCAAAGAAACAGTCCCGACAGCATGAAGAACATCGCCATGAAGAAGCTGTCGGTGGCGAGCACCACGCAGTCGAAGCCGATCCAGGAGGCCGGGTCGGTGTGGCCGAAATGGGTGTAGGGGATCACCGAATGGTGAATCAGCACCAGGATCGTGAGGAAGGTGCGGGCGCGGTCGAGCGACAGGTCGCGCACGCGAACGGCGGCAGGCGCAGCCGCGGCAAGGCCATCTCGCGTCGGATAGGTTGTGGTCACGGTGTTTCTCCGTCCATCCGCGGCGGAACAATGCCACGAACTGCCGGTCCGGCAAGATGCAATGTGGACAGGTGCAACGACTGTTAGGTCGACATTTCGTCGATTTTGACCTTGTCCGGGTAGAAAGCCAGGAAGCCAGCAATCTCCGTCATGGCTGGAAACGGCGCCTCATAGCTCCAGATGGCATTGTCCAGCGTGGTGCCGCCGGCGTCGATGCTGAAATAGCTGGCGTCGCCCTTGTAGGGGCAGTGGGTGCTGCGCGCGGTCTTGTGCAGCAGCGCCATGTTGGCGTCGGCCCGCGGGATATAGTGCACCGGCGGATAGCTGGCCTCCTTCAAGGTCAGCGCCTGGCTCGATTCGGCGATCACCACATCGCCGGCGGTGACGCGCACCCGCTTCGGATTCGGCGTGATCGTGATCGGGTGATCGGGACCGGGAATTCTCATGGACGTTCCTCGCGATAGGCCGGGCTGCGGCGGGCGCCGCGCTTCAACCAGATGTGCGACCTCGGCGGGCTTTGAAAGGGCCACGCTGCACTATAGTATCTCACAGGTACGGGATGGCAGATGCCGGAGCCACCCTGAATCGATCAAATTTCGGAGGACTTGGAATGCCGATGGATGCCCGCGACATCGAGGCCATGATCAAGGCCGCGATTCCCGACGCGGAAGTGACGATTCGCGACCTCGCCGGCGATGGCGACCATTACGCCGCGACGGTGATCTCCGAGTCGTTCCGGGGCAAGTCGCGGGTGCAGCAGCATCAGATCGTCTACGCCTCGCTGCGCGGCCAGATGGGCGGCGTACTGCACGCCCTCGCGCTGCAGACCGGCGTGCCGGAAGCCTGATGGCCCCTTGGGGCGCCGCATTGTGACGGGCGCCGAGGGCGCCCGCAATCTGCTCCGCGTGCGCAAGCCGCACGAGCACAGCCGCGTCACCTATGTCGAACTGTTCTTCGACCTGGTGTTCGTGTTCGCCGTCACACAAGTCTCGCACTTCCTGCTCGCGCATTTCACACCGATCGGCGCGCTGCAGACGTTGATCCTGATGCTGGCGATCTGGTGGGTGTGGGTCTACACCTCCTGGATCACCAACTGGCTCGATCCCGAACTCACCCGCGTGCGGCTGATGCTGTTCGCGCTGATGAGCGCCGGCCTCTTGCTGTCGACCTCGATTCCGCGCGCGTTCGAGAGCCGCGGCCTGTCGTTCGCGCTGGCCTTCGTGGCGATGCAGGTCGGGCGCAGCGCCTTCGCGACCTTCACGACGCCGCGCTCCGAGCCGCTGCGGCTCAATTTTGTCCGCATCCTGAGCTGGCTGGTGATCAGCGGCGTGTTCTGGCTCGCCGGCGGCGCGCTCGACGGCACCGCGCAGATCGCACTGTGGCTGGTCGCGCTGGCGATCGAATACACCGGCCCGGTGGCCGGCTTCTACGTGCCGTGGATCGGCGCCTCGACCACGCAGGACTGGAGCGTCGAAGGCGGCCACATGGCCGAGCGCTGCGCGCTGTTCATCATCATCGCGCTCGGCGAATCGATCGTGGTGACCGGCTCGACCTTCGCCGGCATCGAATGGACGGTGACGACGTTCGGCGCCTTCGCCTCGACGCTGCTCGGCGCGATCGCGATGTGGTGGATCTACTTCCACATCGGCGTGCATCTCGGCTCCGAGCGGATCTCGCAGTCGAGCGATCCCGGCCGGCTGGCGCGGCTCGCCTACACCTACATCCATCTGCCGATCGTCGCCGGCATCGTCGTCACCGCCGTCAGCGACGAGCAGGTGCTGGCGCATCCCTCGGGCCATTCGAATATCGAAGTCACCCTCAGCACGATCGGCGGCCCGCTGCTGTTTCTGATCGGGGTGCTGCTGTTCAAGCGTGCGGTGCGCGGCCATCTGCAGCCGTCGCACCTGGCCGGGATCGCGGTGCTCCTGGCACTGATCCCGTTCGCGCCGCTGATGGCGCCGCTGGCACTGTCGATCGTCACCACGGCGATCCTGCTGGCGGTAGGCATCTGGGAAGCGGTGTCCCTCGGCGCCGCCGCGCGCTCGCCGGTGGAGTGATGGGCGGGGAGTGGGCTAGAGACGTCGTCGAGTTGGCGTGAGTATCGCTGAGGTCCGCTAAGGGCCAGAAGCGGACGACAGGGAAGCCCCTATGGGCCGCGCCGACTTGATTCGAGTGCAGCATATTGCAAACAACATCTAGACTAAGCCAACCTCAGACAGGTAGCGCCGCAATAACGCCCGTAAGCGGATCGTGTCCATGAATCCCAGACCATCGATGATTTTGTAGCTTGAGTCCACGATTGTTCTAACGGCACTGCCGACTCGTAGTGGGTCAAGACCAAATGGCGCTCCAAATGCCCCTCCAACGACACCGGCAATCGTCGAATCGAATCTACGATCAGGTAGTTTCGATACTGGTTCCAACCATTTCCATTGTTCGTCAAAGAGTAGTTCATATCTCAGAATTCGAACGGCTTCGGCGAACGTCGGAAGATTGTTCTTCGCACACCAATCAAACAACCTATTCGCAAGATATTCCCGATAATACATTGCGAAACTTCTAAGCGGATTGTGGGTCGATACGATCTGAGCAATCCTTATATCCGAGAGCGCAATCCAAGCGATTTGCCTCACACCAATCCCGTTCATAACTGCTGCAAATAGATACGGGTTCATCGGACTAACGCTCCAGCGATCAATCACCGGGCGATCTACTTGGTGCCGCATGGCTCTAGAGATGTCCGGCTTTGTGAATAGAGAAGCGTTATGGGCGCCGCCGTTGGCCAATTGGTACAGCGCGGTAGTTCGCGTCAGCAATTTGTCTATCGAGCCAAAAGTAACATCGGCCGAAAGAATCTCATCCTCAACAGTGGCGCGACTGAAATGATTGCGTGCGCTTCGGTCGGCCAGAGACATCATATGATAGTCTGCGAGATCGCGACCTCTATGACTGAATTTCGCTCCAAATCCGAACTCCGCCAATCGCCTGATGCTTCCGCCGTCACTCAATGCTTCGGCGTCCTCAACAATCAGCCCTCGGAACAGCCGTTCAACGCTGTCAATCCGAGGCTCGACGCGCATTTGAGGTCCTATGTAGCGCTGCCAATTAAGTGCGCTTTTGCCAGGTTGCTCAGCAATAAATGCGCTTGTTGGCCGAAGTGTCAGCTGCTTTGCTAGCCTAGTGTCAGACTCGCGCTCTAGAAAATAGTCATTGACACTCCCAAGACCCGGCCGACTTGTCAAAGTCGGGCCAACTGCAGGATCATCAAACAGGAGTTGAAATTCGCTCACGGCAGCAAGAGACGGTTGGGACTGCCAGACGAAAGGAGTCCCTACCAAAATCTTGAAGCCCAATATCGAAAGAACAATGAATTCAAATGATAATTGCTGTGTAGCCCTTGCAGGCTCGCCTTGCGCTGCGTTGTCCGCGGTTCCCAGATAGATGGGCGCGTTTAAATCAGGATAAAGCATCACCGAATCGTATTGGTCGCAATGTCATAGGCTTTATGCACCAAGGGGCAAAGCCGTTCGCAGCGACTACAGCCAGTCTCTTTGCTGTCCATTACGCAACTTTGTCTCGCTGCTCGACGATTTGCGATGAGTTGCTCCTCCCGCATAGCATCTTCGCAATAACTGGTCGACGCGACTTGCGCCGCTACAAGAGCCGCTTGCAGCCCTTCCTGCATTTGCCTAAGATTTGGGACGCCACCTTGGTGCTCCACAGCGGTTATCGCATTTATCACTCCGCCGCGACTAAGGCTCATAAATTGAGCTGCTCCTATCGCGCTGGCGATATGGTCGCCAATCGGGTAACGGTCGCTGACCATTGGGCCGAGTGGCATCGGCGGAACATCGAGGGGTTCGATAAGGCGCCAATAATCACTCAATTGGTCTGCGCGAATGTGCCCTGGTCCCTCAAGGACAACCTTGACGCCCTGGCTTCGCGCCACCTCGACATATTCAGCTTGAATTCGGATTTCTTCTTTCACTACGTCATCCAGTCCATCTGCCACGGTCGCCGATCGAAAGGCAGTCCCAAGATTAATAACTGTCCCTGCGTCGCTAGCGATTCGGCATATGTCGGGAAAGAGCAAAGCAAAAATACTACGCTTGCGGTCATTTATAAGCATATCGCGAATTACTACGCCTCCGCCGCGACTCGTCGTAGGTATCTTGCGTACCCTGCAGGCGAGTTCGAATAATTGGCGAGTTGGAGAGCAGTGGATTGTAATGAAATTTACGCCTCGGGAGGTGACATTCCTAATTCGCTCAAGAAGGGCGTCTTCCTCGAGTCCGCGAGATTCGGAGAATAATGTGTAGTGGGGCAACATGCCAATTGGACCTGAGAAAACACTGCGAATGACGGCCCAAGGCTCCGGATCAATCGCCTCGATGCTAAGATCCATCAACAGGTCGGGCCGAAGAGAGCCACCAAGCAGGGCACTGATTTTGGAAATCTCGCGATGAGCTTTAGAGGAGTTCTCGACCCCAAAACTCAGGTTGACCCGAACCGGCAAGCCGGCGCCTACGCGAAGTCGGTCCGGAGAATTATAGGTAACATGCGCCATGTCGGCCTCGCCCTTTTACAATCAGCAGTATACAATCTATAGAGTGATTTCCAGCGGTTGTAGGCTGGCCTGTTGCCGTGGCACGAGATCTAATCGTACCCCCCCCAAAAACCGCTTAGGGTCAAAACCGGAAGACTCAAGGCGATCCGCGAGTGGAGTGACGGGCGCAGCAGATTCGGAGCGGGATGTGCGGGCTGAACCCGGCGCGGCGATCTAGCATCGTTGCCCTTGATTCTACTGCCGCTGACTCTTGCATCTTGACCATACGATCATCGCCGAACCGACCGTCAGCAAGGCGGACACGATCCAGATCGGCGCCAACATGAAGATGGCGATCGCGCCCTGGCCGCAGTTAGTGGCAAGGCACGCGGCCCCGAACAAGTATGGAAAGCCCCCGAGCAGGAGCAGGAGGGAGAGGGCGGTGCTGAGCCAGATTCCTTTGGCGCCCCATCGCGCCCCGAATAGCCACGGCAGGGCGGGAAAGCCGAACGACAGAACAACCAGAGCAATCATCAGATGATCGAACATGCTGTTGGTCTGTGGCGCGAGGCAAGCAGTTCAAGCGGCGAGCGTGCTCTTGTCTCGTCACTTGCTATCCCGAGTTCGGCAGCGGGACCGAATGCCGACAAGTCATGCGTCCACTCGACGACGGACCGCGTCGCCGAACGCTTGGCGGTTGACGCGCGGGCGCGCAGCCTTAACGAAGGCTTTAGGGCGACGCGGCACCGTGGCTCGGAGCGGAGGGGCTGGGTTGTCGAACTGGCGGGACGAGAAGGCGAAGGCCAATGCGCAGGCGCTGGCGCGGCTGAGCAAGCGGCTGCCGGACGCGTTTCCGCAGGCCGTGCTGGTGCGGGCGCGCAGCTGTGCGTGGGCGCCGTCGACGCTGCGGGTGGCGATCGACGGCTATTGGCGCGCGCATCCCTTGCGCGCCGAGCGGCTCGCCCGCGCACTCGCCGCCCGCAGCGGCGCGCCGGAAGGATGGCGCTGGCAGATCGGCGGCGATCCGGACGCGGGCCTGCCCACCAGCTTTCGTGCGCCGCCGGCGCCGTATCGCGAAAAAGCCTTCGCGAAAGGCGCTGGCTTCTGCTGCGTCTGCGGCCAAGCAGTGTACCGGTTCGGCTGGCACGCCGATCTGTGGGATGCCGGCCCCAACAAGAACGCCACGTGGCACAGCGCTTGTGTGGTCGCCTGGCAGCTGTGGAATGCGCCGAGCGCCCAGGCCAAGCTGCTGCGCAAGCTGCAGGGCCGGCGCTGCGGCACCACCAACCGGCGCCTGTTGAAGACCTCGGAGGTCGATCATCAGGTGCCGCTGTTTAAGGTCTGGCGCCAGCACCGCGACACGCCATGGCCGCAACTGCTCGGCTATTGGGGCCTGCCCAACCTGCAAGTCATCAACCGCGAAGTCCACGCCGCCAAATGCGCCGAGGAAACACGCGCGCGTAGCGCGGCCCGCGTAGCAGCATCGACCGAGTCTGCGACCGCGTAGAAGCCTCTCCCCGTCATGCCCCGGTGCAATCGTTCGTGCCAGCCACGGGCGCTTCTTTACCCTCCCCTGGAGGGGGAGGGTCGGACCGCATCTCGCGAAGCGAGATACGGTCCGGGGTGGGGTGAGCCGCGGGCACAGCGG
>NZ_JAJNAL010000080.1 GCF_022271405.1 Rhodopseudomonas infernalis
GAGATCAACACCAGATGGATCACCGCGGCGAGGATCAGCGATAGAAACAACCGGTCGCCGCGCGTGGTCGGGATCCGCAGCACACCGACGCGCTCGACCTCGGGATAGGCCACCGCGAGCCAGGTCATGGTTCCGAGCGTGCCGGCGAGCGCCACGAAGAAGATCGCGGTCGGCCAAGTCCACGCCATCCAGGCGAAGGAGTCCATGATTACTCTCCCCTTCGATCGTTACGCGCGATGACGGCCTCTCCGTCATTGCGAGGAGCGCAGCGACGAAGCAATCCAGCTCCGAGCACTGCGCTCTGGATTGCTTCGCCGAGCCTGTCATCGGGCCGGCCGAAGGCCGGACCCGTTGGCTCGCAATGACGGGGGAAATGTGGGCGCAGCATCATGTCCCTCACACCCGGCCGAGCGCGAAGCCGCGCGCGATGTAGTTGCGGACGAACCAGATCACCAGCGCGCCCGGGATGATGGTCAGCACGCCGGCGGCGGCGAGCAGGCCCCAGTCCATGCCGGCGGCCGAGACCGTACGGGTCATCACCGCCGAGATCGGTTTGGCGTTGACCGAGGTCAGCGTCCGCGCCAGCAGCAGCTCGACCCACGAGAACATGAAGCAGAAGAACGCCGCGACGCCGATGCCCGAGGCGATCAGGGGCATCAGGATCTTCACGAAGAAGCGCGGAAACGAATAGCCGTCCAGGAACGCGGTTTCGTCGATCTCCTTCGGCACGCCGGAGACGAAGCCCTCGAGGATCCACACCGCCAGCGGCACGTTGAACAGACAATGCGCCAGCGCCACCGCCCACGGCGTGTCGAACAGGTTCAGCGCCGAATACAGATTGAAGAACGGCAGCGCATAGACCGCGGCCGGCGCCATGCGGTTCGACAGCAGCCAGAAGAACAGATGCTTGTCGCCGAGGAAGCGATAGCGCGAGAACGCATACGCAGCCGGCAGCGCGAACGAGATCGACAGCACGGTGTTGATGACGACGTATTGCAGCGAGTTGATGTAGCCCGAATACCAGCTCGGATCGGTGAAGATCGTCCGGTAGTTTTCCAGCGTCGGCTGGTGCGGCCACAGCGTCATCGTCGAGACGATCTCGCCATTGGTCTTGAAGCTCATGTTGACGAGCCAGTAGATCGGCAACATCAGGAACAGCAGATACAGCGCCATGACGATGCGGCGGCCGGGGATCGAATGCATCACATGCTCCCTTCGGCCGGCCGCCGCTCGGCGCCCGCATTGGTCATCACGGTGTAGAACACCCAGCACACGATGATGATGATCAGATTGTAGACGATCGACAGCGCCGCGGCCTTGCCGAGATCGAACTGGCCGAGCGCGATCTTGACGAGTTCGATCGAGATGAAGGTGGTCGAGTTGCCCGGACCGCCGCCGGTGACGACGAACGGCTCGGTGTAGATCATGAAGCTGTCCATGAAGCGCAGCAGCACGGCGATCAGCAGCACGCGGTGCATCTTCGGCAGCTGGATCGCCTTGAACACCGCCCAGCGCGACGCGCCGTCGATCTGCGCCGCCTGATAATACGCGTCCGGGATCGATTTGAGGCCCGCATAGCACAACAGCGCCACTAGGCTGGTCCAGTGCCAGACGTCCATCACCACCACGGTGGCCCAGGCGTCGAACTCGTTGGAGACGTAGTTGTAGTTGATGCCCAGATGATTGAGCGTGTAGCCCATCAGGCCGATGTCGGGGCGGCCGAAGATCTGCCAGATGGTGCCGACCACGTTCCACGGGATCAACAGCGGCAACGCCATCATCACCAGGCAGAACGCCACCGACCAGCCGTGCCGCGGCATCGCCAGCGCCACCACGATGCCGAGCGGCACCTCGATCGCCAGGATGATCGCCGAGAACGCCAGGTTGCGCCCCAGCGACGCGAAGAAGCGCCCGCCGAGATCGCTCGACGGATCGAGCAGTTCCTTGAACCAGCCGACGCCGTTCCAGAAGAACTGATTGTTGCCGAAGGTGTCCTGCATCGAATAGTTCACCACCGTCATCAACGGCAGGATCGCCGAGAACGCCACGATGGCGAACACCGGCAGCACCAGGAACCAGGCTTTCTGGTTGACGACCTTGTCCATCAGGCGACTTGCTCCAGTGCGCTGCCCTCGACGATCACGCTGTCGGCGTAGACGTGGATGCGCGACGGTTCGATCATCAGACCGGCCTCGTCGCCGCCCGGCGTGAATCCGTCCGGCACGCGCGCGGCGAACTTGGCATCACCGACGCGCACCGAGGCGAAGCGGATGCGGCCGAGATCGTCGATCCGCTCGATACGGCCCGACAGCACGCCCGGCGCCTTGGCGGTGAGGTGCACGAATTCGGGGCGGACGCCGATCTCGATCTTGGCGCCGGCGGGCAGATTGTCGTAGCCGCGCGCCAGCCGGATGGCGTGGCCGCCAACGATCGCGTCGCGACCCTTCACCTCGGCGGGCAGAATGTTCATGCCGGGCGAGCCGATGAAGTAGCCGACGAAGGTGTGGGCCGGCTTCTCGAACAATTCCTCCGGGGTGCCGCTTTGCACGACGCGGCCGTCATGCATCACCACCACCGTATCGGCGAAGGTCAACGCTTCGGTCTGGTCGTGGGTGACGTAGATCATCGTCAGATCCAGCGCGCGGTGCAGCGCCTTCAGCTTGGAGCGCAGTTCCCACTTCAGATGCGGGTCGATCACCGTCAGCGGCTCGTCGAACAGGATCGCGGCGACGTCGTTGCGGACGAGGCCGCGGCCGAGCGAGATCTTCTGCTTGGCGTCTGCGGTGAGCCGCGTCGCCTTGCGGTTGAGGTTCGGCGTCAGGTCCAGCAGGGCGGCGATCTCGGCGACGCGCTTGTCGATGTCCGGCTTGGCGACGCCGCGGTTCTTCAGCGGAAACGCCAGATTCTCCCGCACCGTCATGGTGTCGTAGATCACCGGAAACTGGAACACCTGGGCGATATTGCGCTCGCGGGTCGAGAGCTGCGTCACATCCTTGCCGTCGAACAGGATCTTGCCGTGCGACGGCGTGACGATGCCGGAGATCAGGTTGAGCAGCGTAGTCTTGCCGCAGCCGCTTGGGCCGAGCAGCGCATAGGCGCCCCCCTGCCGCCAGGTCATCGACACCGGCTTCAGCGCATAGGCGGCGGGCGGCAGGTTGTCGCCGACGAGGTAGGAGTGAGCCAGATCGACGAGATCGATGCGCGCCATCGGGCTGCCCCTCAGTTCGGCTTCGGCGCGGCGACGAGGCGGTCGGCCGCGTCGAACACGAACAGATTAGCGGGATCGAGAACGGCATCGAGCGTCTGGCCCGGCTCGAATTCGTGAATGCCGTGCAGCACCGCGACCCAATTGTCGTCGCCGCGCTTCAGGTGCACGAAGCTCTCCGAGCCGGTGATCTCGGTGATCGCCACCGTGGTCTGGAATGCGTGCCGATCCGGATCGGCGCGCTTCACTTCGATCTGATGGGCCCGGAAGCCGACCCGGTAGATGCCGTCGCCAAGCCCGGCGAACACGCCGGTGGCCGGCGCTTCGATGCCGCCCGAATAGTGCACCGTGCCGGCCTTCTTCTCGGCGCCGACGATGTTGAGCGGCGGATCGGAGAACACCTGCGCGACGCGCAGCGTGTCGGGCTTGCGATACACCATCGGGGTCGGCCCGACCTGCAGCGCCTGGCCTTCCCACATGCAGATGGTGCGGCCGCCGAGCAGCAGCGCTTCGGAAGGCTCGGTGGTCGCGTAGACGAAGATCGCGCCGGAGGCCTCAAAGATCTTCGGCAGCTCGGTGCGCAGCTCCTCGCGCAGCTTGTAGTCGAGATTGGCGAGCGGCTCGTCGAGCAGCACGAGGTCGGCGCCCTTGACCAGCGCGCGGGCGATCGCGGTGCGCTGCTGCTGGCCGCCGGACATCTGCAGCGGCGTGCGCTGCAGATACGGCTCGAGCTTCAGGAGCTTCGCCGCCTCCTGCACACGCCGCTCGATCTCGGCGCGCGGCTTGCCCTGCACGCGTAGCGGCGAGGCGATGTTCTCGTACACGGTCAGCGACGGGTAGTTGATGAATTGCTGATACACCATCGCCACCGAGCGGGTGCGGACGTCCGCGCCGGTCACGTCCTTGCCGTCGACCAGCACGCGGCCGGAGGTCGGCTTGTCGAGGCCGGCGAGCAGCCGCATGATCGAGGTCTTGCCGGAGAGCGTCGGCCCGAGCAGCACGCTGAGCGTGCCGCGCTCCAGCGTCAGCGACACGTCGCGGATCGCCGGCATGCCGTCGATCGTCCGGGTGACGTTTTCCAGGCTGACACTCATGCCCGGCCTCCCGCCTGTTGCTGGGATTTCTCGGCGGCGTCGTGACCAGCCATCCAGGCATCGAGCTCGGCGACCGCCGCAGGCGACAGCCGCAGTCCGAGCTTGGATCGCCGCCAGACGATGTCGTCCGCGCTGCAGGCCCATTCGCGCTTCATCAGATAGCGGACTTCGGCCTCCGTCAATGTGGCGCCGAAGTCGCGGCCGAGGTCGGCCATCGAGGTCGCGCCGCCGAGCAATTTGCGGGCCCGGGTGCCGTAGGCATGAACAAGGCGGTACGCATGGCCTTGCGCCAGGAACGGATAGTCCCGCGTCAGCTCTGCCACCAGCGCCGGTCCGCCGTCGACGGCGAAATCACCGCCCGGTAGCGGCTGCTGCGCGGTCCAGCCTTCCTTGGCCTGGGCGCCCTTCACGTAGGGCGCGAGCTTCTCCAGCGCCTCCTCGGACAGCCGCCGATAGGTGGTGATCTTGCCGCCATAGATCGACAGCAGCGGCGCGCCGCCGGGCGTGTCGAGCTCGAACACGTAGTCCCGCGTCGCCGCCTTGGCTTCGCTGGCGCCGTCGTCATACAGCGGCCGCACCCCGGAGAACGTCCACACCACGTCGGACGGCTTCACCGGCTTGGCGAAATAGCCGCTCACCGCGTCGCACAGATAGGCGATCTCCTCCGGCGTCGCTTTCACCTGCGACGGGTCGCCATGGTAATCGCGGTCGGTGGTGCCGATCAGCGTGAAATCGCCCTGATAGGGGATCGCGAACACGATCCGGCCGTCGGCATTCTGGAAGATGTAGGCGCGATCGTGCGCATACAGCTTCGGCACCACGATGTGCGACCCCTGCACCAGCCGCACCTTCGAGGTCGCGTTCACGCCGGAGCCGGACGCCAGCACGTTCTCGACCCACGGTCCGGCGGCATTGACCAGCGCGCGGGCCTGGATGGTGCTGCGCACGCAGCTGCGCATATCCTCGGTGGTGACGTGCCAGATGCCGTCGTGCTGGCGCACCTCGACCGCACGGGTGCGGGTACGGATCTCGGCGCCGCGCTCGGCGGCGTCGCGCGCCGTCAGCACCACCAGCCGCGCATCGTCGACGAAGCAATCGGAGTACTCGAAGCCCTTGGTGAAACGCCCCGGGATCAGCGGCTTGCCGACTTCGTCATGGGCGAGATCGACCGAGCGCGTCGGCGGCAGCAGCTTGCGGCCGCCGATGTAGTCGTAAAGGAAAAGCCCGAGCCGCAGCCGCCAGGCCGGCCGCAGGCCGGAATGATGCGGCAGCACGAAACGCAGCGGTCCGATGATGTGCGGCGCGATCTGCCACAGCCGCTCGCGCTCGATCAGCGCCTCGCGCACCAGCCGGAATTCGAAATATTCGAGATAGCGCAGCCCGCCATGGATCAGCTTGGTCGACCATGACGAGGTGCCGCTGGCGAGGTCGTTCATTTCACAGAGGAATACAGAATTGCCCCGGCCGGCCGCGTCGCGCGCGATGCCACAGCCGTTGATCCCGCCGCCGATGATCGCGAGATCGAAAATCTTCCCCACAGACGCTCCTCGCCACGCTTGCGAATTGCTGCACTGCAGCTTTCGCTTCTGTCGAATTTATTTCGAGACGAAATAAATCAGAATACAAAACGAAAGCAAGCGGCATATGACGGGTCATGCACGGCCACGACGCTGATTTGTGCAACCTATACTTGTAGATCATGGCACCTCGACGCAGACGC
>NZ_JAJNAL010000081.1 GCF_022271405.1 Rhodopseudomonas infernalis
TCACCCCAACCCTCTCCCGCAAGCGGGAGAGGGAGACGGCTGCCGATGCGGAACTGCAGCGGATGAACGCGGTCGTGGAGTGATGCTGGTACGCGATGCGAACTGCTACACAATCGGAGATAAGACGACTGCCCCGCACCGCCGGCAGCGCGCTCCCTCTCCCGCTTGCGGGAGAGGGTTGGGGTGAGGGCTGCGGCGGGTGCTGACTTAGCGATCTGGATTCTTCGTCCCAACCTTTAGATTCCGGGTTCGCTCGCTGCGCGAGCGCCCCGGAATGACGGGGGTGGGTGCTACGCGATCGTCTGCAGCAAACCGCCCTCGGCGCGCAGCGCTGCGCCGTTGGTGGCGGCGGCTTCCTTGGACGACACGTATACCACCATGTTGGCGATCTCCTCGACGGTGGCGAAGCGCTGGATCAGCGAGCCGGGGCGGTGCTGCTTGACGAAATTGGCGGCGGCCTCGGCTTCGGACTGGCCGTTCTGTTTGGCGAGATCGGCCACGAAGGTCTGCACGCCTTCGCTCATCGTCGGGCCGGGCATCACCGCGTTGACTGTCACGGCGGTGCCGCGGGTCAGTTCGGCGAGGCCGCGGGAGACCGAGAGCTGCGCGGTCTTGGTCATGCCGTAGTGGATCATCTCCTTTGGAATCATCAGCGCGGATTCCGAGGCGATGAAGACGATGCGGCCCCAGTTGCGCGTCAGCATCGCCGGCATGTAGGCGCGCGACAGCCGCACGCCGCTCATCACGTTGACGTCGAAGAAGCGCTGCCAGTCCTCGTCCGGAATGTCGAAGAAGCCCTTCGGCTCGAAGATGCCGGTGTTGTTGATCAGGATGTCGACGTCGGGCTGAGCCTTGACCAGCGCGGCGCAGCCCTCGGCGGTCGATACGTCCGCGGCGACGCCGGTGATGGTGCCGCCCTGCGCGACTTTCTTCACCGCCGCGATCGCCACGTCGACCTTGCCTTGCGTGCGGCCGTTGACGACGACATTGGCGCCGGTCACGGCGAGGCCCTTGGCGATGGCGTGGCCGATGCCGGCGGTCGAGCCGCTGACCAGCGCGGTCTTGCCGGACAGATTGATGTGCATGAGGATGCTCCTGAAGGTGTTACTCAGCGCGTTGGCTGACGTAACGTCGGAAGCGATCGGCGCCAGCGCAAGACGCGATTTCGTGCGCAGCGCTTCCTACACGCACAGTTGTCATCGCCCGGCTTGTCCGGGCGACCCAGTATTCCAGAGCGTTCGTGTGTATCACCGGCGCTCTGGGATACTGGGTCCC
>NZ_JAJNAL010000082.1 GCF_022271405.1 Rhodopseudomonas infernalis
CGTCATCCTGAGCAACCATTAGATCGCGGCTGATTTGGCGATCCACGGGGTGCCGCGGGCGACGACTGTGTTGATGAAGATGATCAGCTTTCGGGCGCAGGCGACCAGGGCCAGTTTGTGAGGCTTGCCTCTGGCCGTCAGGCTTCGGTAGCTGGCGACGAGCTGGTGATTCCACTTGAAGGCGGCTGGCAGGGCGGCGGCGTAGAGGCTGGTCCTAAGCCGTTCGCGGCCGAATGCGATGTGGCGTTGGCCAGCCCGGCTTCCGCTGTCGTCGTCATAGGGAGCGAGGCCGGCCAGGGCTGCGGCCTGTTCGCGGCTGACGTTCCCGATCTCAGGCATCCGGATCAGCACGGCGACGGCGGTGCGCAGACCGACGCCATCTACGCTGGTGATCAGGTCAAGCCGCGCGGCGAGGTCCGGGTGGATCCGGATGTCGGCGATCAGCTGTTTGAGTTCGGCGCGGATGCAGGCTTTGAGGCGGGCAATCTCAGCCTGCCAGAACTCGAGACCGTGCGTGTCGCGACAGGCTTCACATCGGGTCTTGAGTCGGGCGACGTCTTCGGTGATCTGCTCTATCATCGTCAGACGGCTGGCAAGGGCTGCAAACCGCGGGTCCGGCGGCGGCCGAACCTCCGCGACCGCGGCCGTACAGGTCGCGATCAAGGCGGCGTCGATCCTGTCGTTCTTGGCCCGTTGCAGCTTGAAGATCGCGTAGGCGCGGACCTGCATCGGCTGCAGACAAACGACGACGAAGCCGGCGCGTCGCAGCGCCGCCATCACCGGCTGTTCGTAGCCTCCGCTGGCTTCCATTCCGACCCGCTTCACCCGGTGTCGGCGGAGCCAGGCCGCCAAGGCGGCGTGGCCCTCGGGCGAGTTGTCGACCTGCAGGTACTCACTGGTCCCGTTGATCGCCGTGTCGAGCTTGAACTTGCCGATGTCGATTCCGGCGCAGACCATGCTAAGCTTGGCCATCTTCGTCATCCCTTCCTTGTGATGCGAACCCTCGGTTCCTTCAACCATCCGGGCCTGATGAAGAGCCGATCGCGATCTTGCTCAGGATCAGCCCGAAAGGCTGAGGCGCTCACGATCCGACGACCGGCGCCCCGTTCCGGATGGCCGTCCGGAACGGGGCATTCCTCGAAAGGAACGATGAAAGATAGCAGCTCGCGCTAATACAAGG
>NZ_JAJNAL010000083.1 GCF_022271405.1 Rhodopseudomonas infernalis
AGGCCTCTGCGAAACCGCCCTAACAGGCATTGTAGGTGGGTGATTGGCAGATCTGGTGATGGGATTTGTACTGCGCGTGGCGGCTCAGCCGCCTTGCGGCTGGTTTGTCAGCGGATGGCGGCTGCGGTCCGCAGATTGTAGGCGATCGAGATCAGATCGAGGTGGAAGGCATTGGCGGCGATGCCGGCGTAGCGCATGCGGCTGAGGCGGTAGCGGCCTTTGATTTGAGAGAAGGTGCGTTCGACAGCCTGCCTCACGCGGCCGATCAGCTTGTTGCGCACGCTCTGCCAACGCTGCAGCGCCTTCTGATGTTTGTTGCGGCGATGCTGGATGCGGTCCTTGATGCCGCGGGCTTTGAGGGCCTGGCGGCGGGCGCGCTTCTCGTAGGCCTTGTCGGCATAGACGGCCTTCTCGTCGCCAAGGACGAGGTCGTCGGCGACTTCGCTCTCAGCCGTCTTGGCGCCGGTCAGTTTGCGGGCTCGGATCAGACCCGATCCCTGATCGACCGAGATGTGCGCCTTGTAGCCGAAGAACAGCTTGCGTCCCTTGCCATGCCGGGTCCAGTTGGCCTCCGGGTCGTGCGCCGACCGGCTCTCTGTCTCACGCGGTGTCGATCCCGAGGCGGGCGTCCGCCCTGAACTTTGCACCAGGGTGGCGTCGATCAGAGTCCCTGTCTTCAAGACATATCCGGCCGCTTCGAGCTGGCGGAGAACCTCCTGAAACAACGCCTCGCCAAGGCCCGCCTGCTGCAAGGCATTGCGAAACCGGCACAGCGTGGTCTCGTCGGGCGTCTGCGCATCCAGCGCGAACCCGCAAAAGCGTCGAAACGAGACCCGGTCGAGCAGTGCCTCCTCAAGCCCAGGGTCCGACAGTCCGTACCATTGCTGCAGCAGCAAAGCTTTGAACATCGCCAGTGGCTCGTACGGCGGACGACCGGTCTCGCCCGGCCGCACCTTGCGGATCAAACCAGCAAGACGATCCCAATCGATCAGCCCCGAGATGCGATCCAGCCGCTGGTTGCGCCCAAACCCCGCCGGCAGCAAAGCCTCGATGAAACTGTCCTGCGTCATCCGATCCACCTCCGATACGCGCAAGTGAATCACACTTTGCCACGCTCGTCAGTTTTGCAGAGGCCTCGC
>NZ_JAJNAL010000084.1 GCF_022271405.1 Rhodopseudomonas infernalis
TAGAGCGTTTCATGTTTTGATGGAAGCGTATCCTGCGTTGACGAAGTAGTTGGTGCATTCGTCTGGCAGGATGGTTCCGACGAGGTGACCAATGTGATCGCAGGCGGCGTCGATCGTGCGCTTTTGCGCTATGCGCATCCAGTGCTTGATCTTGGCAAACACCTGCTCGATCGGGTTGAGGTCGGGCGAGTATGGCGGCAGGTACCACAGCCTGGCACCGGCTTTTCGGATCATCTCACGGACGGACGGCGACTTGTGGCTTCCGAGATTATCCATGACGACGATGTCGCCCGGCTGCAGCACGCGAACGAGTTGCTGTTCGACATAGGCGCGGAAGCTCTCGCCGTTGATCGGCCCATCGAACACGCAAGGCGCAGTGAGCCGGTCACAGCGCAGCGCGCCCAGGAAGGTCAGCGTTCGCCAGTGGCCGTGCGGCGCAAAACCGCGAAGCCGCTCGCCTTTGGGTCCCCAGCCGCGCAGCGGGGCCATGTTGGTCTTGATCCAGGTCTCGTCGATGAACACCAGCCGGCTTGGGTCGAGGCGATCCTGTAGACTATGCCAACGCTGCCGCCGCCGCGCGACGTCGGCGCGGCCCTGCTCAAGGGCGAACAGCGTTTTTTTTGAAGCTCAGACCCTCGCGCCGCAGGAACGTCCACACCGCGTGGTGCGAGACCTTCACGCCTCGGGCAGCGAGTTCGTCCTTCAGACCGTGCAGCGTCAGATGTGATGTCTGCCTGATCCGCTCCACGATGAACGCCCGATACGGCTCCAGAACCGGCTTGCGGTGCCCGCCCATCTTGCCCGGCGCCACCGAACCTGTCGCGCGATAGCGTTGGCGCCACTTCACAACGGACGATACGGCAACATCGAACCGGGCCGCCACAGCATGGCAGCTCTCGCCGGATTCCAGCGCCCTCACGGCTCGTTCTCGAAGATCATTCGAAAGAGGTCGGACCATTCGATGCTGGCCTCCGATCCAGCCAGCATCTTGAATCACAAACC
>NZ_JAJNAL010000085.1 GCF_022271405.1 Rhodopseudomonas infernalis
ATGCGGGCGGTGTGTCTCAGAATCTAATCGCGGCGGCTGTGGGCCGGTCGCCTTCCACGATCAGTCGTGAGCTTAGGCGTAATTCCAAGCGAACGAAGGTCTGGGCCGGCGGGTACGAACCCGTGCGCGCCCAGCAATTGACCGAACGGCGGAGGCGCTGGGATTGTCGCTTCAAGCTGGCGCGCCAGCCGAACCTGCGAAGATGCGTGGGCAAAAGCCTTGCGATGGGACATTCGCCGGAGCAGATCGCCGGCCGACTGGCGCTGAAGCATGGTCGCGTCATCATCAGCCATGAGTCAATCTATCGCTTCATCTATCATCGGACCGCACAGCAGGATTACTGGTACCTCCTGTTGCCACGTCACAAGAAGTTCCGAGGGCGCCGGCGGCGGGGCGGCAGCACCGCAAGCCTCATCAGACAACGGCGTTCAATCGCTGAACGGCCGATCGAAGCCGACAACCGGCAGACGGCGGGCCATTGGGAAGCCGATTTCATGATGTTCTCCCGGCCCGGACAGGGGCTCATGGTGCTCCACGAGCGACAAAGCCGCTTCAACCGGGTTCGCCGTCAGGTCGATCGCAAGGCTGTTGCCACAGCCAAAGCCATCGCTCTCCAACTCGGCAAACTGCCACCGGCGATGCGCCAAACCATCAGCTTCGACAATGGAGGCGAGTTCGCCGAACACCATCGGCTTCACAAAGCCCTCGGCGTCCAGACCTTCTTCTGCGATCCTCACAGCCCCTGGCAGAAAGGCGGCGTCGAAAACTCGATCGGCCGCTTGCGACGATGGCTGCCTCGAAAGACAAATCTCGACGACCTTACGGCGGCAGACCTCCGAAGATACGTCGACCGCCTCAACAACACTCCACGCAAATGCCTGGACTTCAAGACACCCGCCGAGGCATTCTCGGAACTAACAGTTGCACTTCAACCGTGAATCCATC
>NZ_JAJNAL010000086.1 GCF_022271405.1 Rhodopseudomonas infernalis
GTGGTCGTCAGCGCTTCGGTGTCGGCTCACGGGGCCTTCCAACGGAAGGGAGCCCGCCCTGCCTTCACGTCCCCGCCTGACGCTGCCGCGTCCATCGCCCCCCGTCCCGCGAACCGTGACGATCGCGTGTCGCCCCTCTCCTTGGGACGGGATATGCGGACTATAGTCCTTTTAGGAATTTTGTCAAGAGGAGCATCGCACCGAACCTCACGTTCGTCATTCCGGGGCACGCGCGCAGCGCGTGAGCCCGGAATCCATAACCCCTGCGCTTCGTTGTGGCGCTCAGCGGCGGCCACGCCGTGCGCTTACTCGGTCTCCAGGGGATATGGATTCCGGGTTCGCACAGCTTCGCTGCGCGCCCCGGAATGACGAACGAGAGCGCGGTGTGTCGCGCAGCGATCCGGGTGAGGGCACTCCTCTCCGCGAAACGCGGGCTCACTGCCT
>NZ_JAJNAL010000087.1 GCF_022271405.1 Rhodopseudomonas infernalis
GTCGGCGATCCGCTGCGACAACGGCTCGCCGTTCGGCTCGACCGGCGCCTGCGGACTGACCCGGCTGTCGGCCTGGTGGCTCAAGCTCGGGATCGAACCGCATTTTGTGCACCCGGCTTCGCCGCAGCAGAACGGCCGTCACGAGCGGATGCATCGGACCCTGAAGGCACAGACCTCGTGCCCGCCGGCGTCGAATGCGACCGAGCAGCAGGCCAGGTTCGATGGCTTTCGCGAGCACTTCAATCGGGAGCGCCCGCACGAGGCACTCGGCCAGCGCCCACCGGCCGAACTCTACACCATCTCGACGCGGCAAATGCCGGAGCGGATCGAGGACCCCTGGTACGACGCCGACCACCAGGTGCGGCGGGTCCGCAGCTCCGGCGAGATCATGTGGCACGGCGAGCGCATCTTCATCACCGAGGCGCTGGTCGGAGAAGT
>NZ_JAJNAL010000009.1 GCF_022271405.1 Rhodopseudomonas infernalis
CCCCCCCCCCCCCCGCCCCGGGGGGGGGGGGGGGGGCCCCCCCCCCCCCCACGCAGGCACAGTGCTCGGGGACCCCCACCCCCGACCCCTCCCCGCAAGGGGGAGGGGAGCAGGCGCGCTGTCGCGTTTCGAGTGAAGCGGATCCACATGACCCGTTGCGGTTACAGTCGGTCGAGCCGTTCGATGAAGGTGTATCTCCGGGCGTAGCGTTGGCGAAGATCGGCGATGCGCCGGGCGAAGGCGTCGGTCGTGCCCTTTGCTTCTGCGATCGCCTTCAGATCGCCGAGCAGAAAAATCGTCCTGTCGTAACCGGTGACGTTGCGCTTTTGGATCTCGGTTTCGATCTCCGCCCACACCCGATCGCCGCGCCGCTCGATCTCGTCCAGTCTGGCACGGAGCGCGCGTGAGGCCGCCTTGTCCCGCTGCTTCTGCTCCGCCAATATTTTCTTCGCCTCGGCCTGTTCGCGGGCCTGCCGGATCGCCTCGGCGCGAGCGCGCAGGTCGCCGGCTCTTCGCGCCGCCACGGGCGCCGTCGCGGGCAAGCGCGTCCGGACCAGCCTGCGGAGGTCGTTGACGGCGAGAGCGTCGCCCTCGAATAGTCTGCTCAGAAAGCCGGTCTTCTCCTGATCGGTCAGGGCGGCGATGATCGGTCCGGCCGCCGCGCCCGTCGGGCCCGGCTGCGCGTCGCGCTCGGCTGCGGCCGCGACGAGATCGCCGTCGATCGCGAAGAAATCCGCAAAGGCCTCGAGTGCGGGCGTCAGCGGCCCGAGCCCTGGCAGCGGCTCGGTTTCGTCGGGGGCCACCGCCTCGGCCTCGACGGCCATCAGCCAGACCAGATAAAGCACCCGCAGATCGCCTTCGAGCAAAGCGGTTCGCAGCGGGGCCAGCTCCGCCAGCCAGCGGCTGCTGTCGTCCCAATCATCGTCAAGATCGTCGGCATCAATGCCGATGCTGAGGATCAAATTGTCGCCGTTGGTCCACAGTCGCATAATGTCATGGCCGCGAAGAAAGGCCTCGACCTGATCCTGCTCGACCAGCCGGCGGGGCAGGCGGATCATCAGGCAGCGCGTGCCCCAGTTCGCCAGATGGAGGTGAAGGTCGAACCACTGTTCCATCAGCTTGGCGGGGTCGCCTTTGAAATTGCCCCAATGATAGGTGTTGGTGAAGCTCGTATTGGTGATCCGTGCCCGCGTCGACAGCGCGCGCAGCGCCTTGACGTCGGCCGTGCTCAGCGGGCGGTCGATCGCCTGGAATTCGTAATACTGATATTCGCTCATCGCTCGGTCGTCCGGTCGGCGGTGCCTTCAGTCTGGATGCAGCAGTCCGTCCATCTCGAGCAGGCGCATCGCCTCCTCCAGAGTCACGCCGGCATGCAGTCTCCACCATTTGCCGGTGTGCCGCATCCAGTAGATATCGAAGCTGTCGGGTCCGATACAATCGAGCCGGGCGAAGGGTGCGTTGAACTCCTCGCCACGATTGTCCTCGTACCCGGAGCGGTACCGCTGAAAAAAGCGATATCGTCCGCCGGACCATGCCCCGCCGATATCGACCGGATAGTTGAATTCCGTGGGCGTGATCTTCGGCTGGAAGCGCGGCTTCAGATAGTCCGCAATGAGGCGTTCGCACGCTTCGATGATGGTTTGCTTCTCCGCCTCGCTCACCGCCCGCCTTGGGCGGCGCGTTTGATCCCAGGATCTGACTACGGCCATGGTTCTGATCCACCAAACGCGGCGCGCAACCGCGCGCAGACACGATGCCGCGAGTATAGCGCAGGACGGCCGTCGTCATCGTGGTCCGCTGCCGGGTTCGAGCCTTTCCCCAGAGTTCTGCGGCACTTGAGCGGACGCCGGGGAGGGGCTGACGCGCCGCGTTTTCGATCAGGTGGATCACATCGTGCGGCTCGCCCCGCGCACCGGCGCGCTCCCTCTGCCGCTTGCGGGAGAGGGCTGGGGTGGCGGCGCCCCAGGGAAAGGCTCCCGCTGTGGACCCCCACCCCCGACCCCTCTCCGCAAGGGGGAGGGGGGCAGATGCGCCGCATTTTTCGAGACGTCGACCGCCCCTTACAGGCTCGCCAGTTCCGGCAGCACGAACGGGTTGCCCGACGCGTCGGTGCGGATCGCGAGGTCGACGTCGAACACCGTGCCGATCAGCTCCGGCCGCATCACGGCGGCGGGCGGGCCGTCGGCCGCGAGGTGGCCGTCATGCATCATCACGATGCGATCGGCGAATCGCACCGCGAGATTGAGGTCGTGCAGGATCGCGATCACCGTGGTGCCGTTGCGGGCGCAGCGCCGCGCGGTCTGGGCCAGATCGAGCTGATGCCGGATATCGAGGCTCGAGGTCGGCTCGTCGAGCAGCAGGATGCCGGGGCCGCGCGCCGCCTCGCTGGTCCAGAGCTGAACCAGCACGCGGGCGAAATGCGCGCGCTGCTGTTCGCCGCCGGACAGCGTGGTGATGTCGCGGCTGCGGAAATCGCCGAGCCCGACCTCCTGCAGCGCGGCCTCGACGGCGTCATTCGCCTGCCGGCCGCCGAGTTCACCGGCGCCCATCCGGACGATTTCGTCCACCGTGAAGGGGAAGCTGACGGCGATGTGCTGCGCCAGCACGGCGCGGCGTTCGGCGAGTTCGCGCGGCGGATACGACGCCAGTTCGCGCGCGCCGAGCCGGATCGATCCGGCGCTCGGCCGCAAATCGCCCGACAACAGCCGCAGCAGCGTCGATTTGCCGGCGCCGTTGGGGCCGACGATGGCGATCAGTTCGCCCTGCGCGATGTTGAGGTCGATGCGATCGACCAGCGTGGTGCCGCCGGTCGCAAAGCTCGCCGCGATCGCTTGCAGCCGCGCGCTCACAGGCCGACCAGCTTGCGCTGCCGCAGCAGCAGCGCGAGAAAGAACGGCGCGCCGATCGCGGCGGTGAGGATGCCGATCGGCATCTCCGCCGGGGCCACGATGGTGCGCGCGACGGTGTCGGCGGCGACCAGCATGGCGGCGCCGAGGCAGGCCGAGGCCGGCAGCAGCAGCCGGTGCGACGGGCCGATCAGCAGCCGCAGCAGATGTGGCACCACGATTCCGACGAAGCCGATCACGCCGCAGATCGAGACCGCGACGCCGGTCATCGACGACACCAGCACGATCGACAAAAGCTTCAGCCGCTCGACATCGACGCCGGTGTGGTACGCCTCGGACTCGCCCAGGACCAAGAGATCGAGATGCCGCGCGACCTTGACGAACACCAGCAGGGCGATCAGCAGCACCAGCGCGCTCGACGACGCCTTGGCCCAGCTCGCGCCGCTGAGCGAGCCCATCATCCAGAAGGTGATATCGCGGAGCTGGCGGTCGTCGGCGAGAAACACCAGCACGCCGATGCCCGCATTGGCGATCGCCGCGATCGCGATGCCGGCGAGCAGGAACAGCGCGATCGAGGTGCGGCCGGCGCGGCTGGCGATGCGATACAACAATATGGTGGTGGCGAGCGATCCGCCGAACGCGGCGATCGGTAGTAACTGATCCTGCAGGAAGCGGAGATTCGCTCCGAGCACCTGGTCGAGCAGCACGATCGACACCGCCGCCGCGAGCGCGCCGCCGCTGGCGACGCCGACCAGCGCCGGATCGGCGAGCGGATTGCGAAACAGCCCCTGCATCAGCGTGCCGGAGGCGGCGAGCAACGCGCCGATGATCGCCGCGGTCACGATGCGCGGCAGACGGATCGACCACACCACCATCTGGTCGCGCAGCGCCAGCGGGCCTTGCGCATCGTGCATGAATAGTGCTGCGGGCAGCCGCGACAGCGGAATGCCGGCGGCGCCGACGGTCAGCGCCGCGCCTGCGGCGACGAGCAGCAGGCCGATCAGCACCGCCAGCGTCGCGCCGGAGCGCGGCCGGAACGACCGCGCGGTGCGCCTGCGGCCGATCTCCATCACGCTCATGAGCGGCAGTCGGCGCTCGCCGCCTTCGGGCTGAAGCTGCCGGCTTGCGGCGCGAGCTGCGGATACAGCGCCGCCGCGACGTCGCGCGCCGCAGCGGGCGTGCGCGGCCCGAAGCCGAGCAGATAAAGCCCGTCCATCGCCAGGAAGGCGCGGTTGGCGCCGGCCGGCGTCAACGCGAAGGCCGGATGCGCATAGAACGCGTCGGCCTCGAACGTGTCGCGGCTGCGCCGGATGGTGAGCACGGCGTCGGGCTTCGCGGCGACGATGGCCTCGTCGTTGATGGTCTTGTAGCCGTCGTATCCGTCGATCGCGTTGACGCCGCCGGACAGCTCGATGATCTCATTGGCGGCGGTGTTGCGGCCGGCCGCCATTGCCTGGCCGTTGACCAGCGACATCACGAACATCACGCGAAGCGGCCTGGTGATCTTGGCGCGCAGCAGCCGGAGCTGGTCGAAATCCTGCGCCACAGCGTTGGCGAGGCACGTCGCGCCGGTGTCGGCCTGCATCGCATGGCCGATCAGCCTGATCTTGTCGAGCAGGCCCTGCTCGGTGAAGGTCTCGGGGATCGACACCAGCGGAATCTTCGCAGCCTCGATCGCCTGCATGGTCTGCTTCGGGCCGGCGCTGTCCATCGCCAGGATCAGCGTCGGGTTCAGCCCGATCACGCCTTCGGCGGACAGCTGGCGCAAGTAACCGACGTTGGGTTTATCCTTCACCGCTTCGGGCGGAAACGTGCTGGTGGAATCGAGGCCGGCGATGCGCCGCTCGAAGCCGAGCGCGACCAGCACTTCGGTGATGGCACCGCCGACCGAGACGATCCGCGACGTGTCGTTGATCATCACGTCGCGGCCGTGCGCGTCGCGCACCACCGGCCCGCCGCCATGAGCCTGCGACGACAGCCCGATGGCGGTCGCCGTCAGCAGCGCGCACGCCGCGCGAAGGAGGGCCGGGCGCGTCATTTGGTGAGGATCAGCTTGTTCTGAGACGTCAGGCGCAGCCGGTACTTGTCGTCGCCATGTGCGATCACGATCTCGCGGCCGAGCGAAAACAAGTCGCTGCTCTCGACCTGATTGTCGATCATCCGAATGGCGCGCGTGGTCGATGGAGTGTGAGCACCGGCTGGCGCCGTGCTGCCGGTATTCGCGCGTTCGATCATGAGGTCGCCGTCGATCAATTGAACTATCAGCGGCCGTTATAGGATCATCGCGCGGGAATGTGTCTTACAATCATTTTAAACGCGTGGTGCGTCGCTTGACGGGTGACGGGGGCATCGTCAAGTTCGCCGCATCGGCGATCCGCCAGGCGGTCGCCATGCTAGTACGGCCAGCCAGCCCCCTGCACCAGCAGCGCCCGCCAGCTCCTCATTGAAGTTGTATCGGAATTCAGGATGGTCGTGCCGGCCAGCACCTGCGCTGCGCGCGCGGGCGTCACGCGGCCGCGCGTCATGAAGGCGGAGCGGGGACGATGACGCGGATGTTGAAGGCTCAGATGGGCGGCCGATCGTCACAGGCCGGGCACGGCCGGGATCCGGCGCACGGCGCCGCGGTGCGCGTCAGTGATTACTTCGTGCGCGTCGGCTGCGATCCGCTGACCGAGGCGTTCGAGCGGCGTTCGTTCTCGCCGCCATGGCGCGGCAGCCGGCCGATCGATCCCGAGAACGTCGACACCGTGATGCAGCGCGTGTTCGCGACGCCGCGCGACGAGACCGCGGTGGCGTATCTGCACGTGCCGTTCTGCCAGACGCATTGTCTGTTCTGCGGCTTCTTCCAGAATGTCTGGCGCCAGGAGGCAGGGCCGGCCTATGTGGATGACCTGCTGGCCGAACTCGCCGCCAAGTCGCAAACCCCGCTGGTGGCGTCGGCGCCGATCGACGCGGTGTATATCGGCGGCGGCACGCCCTCGGCGCTGGCGGCCGACGATCTAGCGCGGCTGATCGAAGGCCTGCATCGCTATCTGCCGCTGACCAGCGACTGCGAGATCACGTTGGAGGGCCGCTCGTTCGGCTTCGACCTTGCGAAGGGCGCCAAGGTCGCCGACGCCGGCGTCACGCGGCTGTCGATCGGCGTGCAGACGTTTTCGACGCAGGTGCGGCGCCGGCTCGGCCGTCGGCTGGCGGGGCCGGAGGTGGCGCTGTTTCTCGCCGAGCTGATGGCGCTCGGCCGCACCGCGGTGGTGTGCGACCTGATTTACGGGCTGCCGGGCCAGACGCGGAGCGACTGGAGCCGCGATATCGAGACCGTCGATGAGATCGGGCTCGACGGCGTCACGCTTTACGCACTCAACATCTTTCCCGGCGCGCCGATGGCGATGGCGGTCGAGAAGGGCAAGCTGCCGCCGCCCGCGACGCCGGGCGAGCAGGCGCGCATCTATGCGGACGCAGTGGAGCGGCTGACGGCCCTCGGCTGGTTGCAGGTGTCGCAGTCGCATCTGGTTCGGTCGGCGCGCGAGTTCAACCGCTACAACGCGGCGATCAAGCGCGGCGTCACCTGCCTGCCGTTCGGCGCGGGCGCCGGCGGGCAGGCGCACGGCCATCGCTGGCGCAACGTCATGGATATCGCGCAGCGCCGCCAGATGATCGAACAACAGCTGGAGCCGGTCGAGGGGCTGGCGCTGGTGCCGGCTCATCATGCGGCGCACGCGATGATCGCCGCGGGGCTGGAATCCGGGCAGCTCGATCTCGCGGCGGTCGAGACCATGCGTCCCGGCTTCCGCGTGGCGGTCGCGCCGCTGCTCGCCAACTGGGCGGCGGCCGGGCTCGGGGACCTCAGCGGCGACGGGTTTCGGCCGAGCTGCGCCGGTTCGTTCTGGATCAGCAACCTGACCAGCGGCTTGCTGGCGGGGCTGCAATCGGCCACGCTGTCCGAGGCTGCGCATGGATGCGGAATCGCCTAGCGTCGCTGTGTCGTCGATCAGGCTGGGGACGAAGGCATGAAGATCCTAGTGTTTGGCGCGACCGGCCTCACCGGTCGGCATCTCGTGGCCCAGGCCGCCGCGCGGGGCTGGACCGTCTACGCCGCTGGCCGCGATGCCCAGCGACTGCGTGAGCTGGGCGGGGTCGCCGATTCATCCGTTCTGGATCTCGGCGATGCGGCAGCGGTCGCCGAGGTGGTCGGCCGGGTGGCGCCGGATCTGATCGTGTCGTCGGTCGGCGGCGCGCTGCCGGACGGGCGGCTGGTGGACGAAGCCGGCAACGACGCGATCTCGGATGCGGCGGCGGGTTGCGGCGTGCGCCGTCTCGTGCAGGTCTCTTCGCTCGCCTGCGGCGACAGCCGGCCGTTCGCCTCCGAGCGCATCATTGCGGCGATCGGTCCGGTGCTCGAAGCCAAGACCCGCGCCGAGGATCATCTGCGCGCGCTCGATCTCGACTGGACCATCATCCGCCCGGGCGGCCTCACCGACGGCGCGCCGACCGGCTCCGGCGCGCTCTACGCGGATCCGCGGGTCCACGGCCGCATCGCGCGCGCCGACCTCGCCGAACTGGTGCTCCGCGTCGCTGCGTCGCCGGCGACCGCGCGGCTGATCCTGTCCGCCGTCGACCGCACGACGCTGCCGGCCGAGCCGGCTGACATCCGTGAATTCGCCGACGCGTAGTAAGCGTCCGGGCCGGCGCTTCTTTATAATCACTTTAATCGGCGGTCGCGGCGTTGACCGTGTGATTGGGCTTCGTTACCAAATTGCAATCCGTTGGCATTGGCCGACGGCGTTCTGCCAGCCAGCTGCCTTCGGGCGAGCCCGCCAGCCGCAATCAACATTATTCGATCGGGGCTGTCATGGTGGGGCTGGGGTCGCGCATCTGTGCGCTGTTATTATCCGTATCATTCGTCGCGTTGGTGGCGCCGCCCGGTGCGGCGCAAACCGCGGCGCCATCGCCCGACCCGAAAAAGCAGAAGCCGGTCGCCGGCCGGCAGGCGACCAAGCCGGCGCCGCAGGCCGCAGCTTCCAATCCGCGCGACGCCTATGCGCAAGCCGGCGTCTCTACCCAGTCGCTCGACGCCATCACCGTGGTGGCGACCAAGACCGAGGAGCGGGCAATCGATGCGCTGGCGCCGGCCAGCGCCATCACCGCCGGTCAGATCCAGCAATTGCAGCCGAACCGGCTGCAGGACATCTTCGTGGCGACGCCGGGCGTATCGTTCCAGGACCGCGGCGACGATCCCTCGACTGCGATCAACATCCGCGGCCTGCAGGATTTCGGCCGCGTCGGCGTCGTGGTCGACGGCGCGCGGCAGAACTATCAGCGCTCCGGCCACAACGCGCAGGGCTCGTTCTTCCTCGATCCCGAACTGATCGGCGGCGTCGATGTGGTGCGCGGGCCGAGCGCCAATATCTACGGCTCCGGCGCGATCGGCGGCGTGGTGTCGTTCCGCACCAAGGACATCGAGGACGTGCTGCGCGCCGGCGAACGCTGGGGCGTCGATATGACCGGCTCCTACGGCAGCAACAATGCGCGCGGGCTCGGCTCGATCTTCGGCGGCGTCCGCGTCGATCCCACCGTCGACGTGTTCGGCGGCGCGCTGTATCGCACGCAGGGCAACTACAAGGACGGCGCCGGCACCGAGATCGGCAACACCGGCAACGACATCGCCGGCGGCCTGCTGAAGGTCACGGTGCGGCCGGCCGAGGGCCACGAGATCAAGATCGGCGGCCTGTTCCAGGACTACAACTACAATATCGGCCAGTTCAACCGCGGCCCGGTGCTGACCGCGGCGCAGCGCGCGCTGTATCAGGGCTCGTCGGTGTATGATTCCAACGTGCGCAACTCGACCGGCACGCTGAGCTGGAAATATTCGCGGCCGGACGACATGCTGTTCGACTGGAACATCAGCCTGTACGGCAACCGCACCGACAACGACCAGACCAAGACCTATCACAACTCGACCAGCGGCTCGGCCTATTGCGGCGCCGGCAATGTCGGCAACGACATCTCCGGCTGCGTCGGCGACCAGCGCGGCTACCGGCTCGACACCATCGGCATCGACGCCAACAACACCACCCGGTTCGATTTCGGTGATTGGCGCACGGCGGTCACCTACGGCGTCGACGCCTTCAACGACAAGGTCACGACCTGGGATTCGCGCGGCAACTCCAACGTCACCACGCCGAGCGGCGAGCGCACGGTTTCCGGCGGCTTCGTCCAGTTCAAGAACAATTATGCGAGCTGGCTGGAGGTGATCGGCGCGGCGCGGTTCGATCATTACGAGCTGACCTCGGCCACCACCACGGCGAGCGGCAGCCGGCTGTCGCCGAAGATCACCATCGGCGTCACGCCGCTGGCGGGGGTCACGCCCTATGTCAGCTATGCGGAGGGCTACCGTGCACCGTCGATCACCGAGACGCTGATCGCGGGCGCGCACGCCACCGGCGGCGGGCCGGCGTTGTTCACCTGCGCGGACGGCCGCGGCGGCCTGTTCTGCCTGCTGCCGAACGCGGGGCTGCGGCCGGAGGTCGGCAAGAACAAGGAGTTCGGCCTCAATCTCAAGTTCAACGACGTGTTCATGGCGGGCGACAGCTTCCGCGGCAAGATCAACGCCTTCCGCAACGACATCGACAATTACATCGAACTCGTCGCCTCGACCCCCGAGGTGTACAGGGTCGTGTTCATGGGCTTCCCGATATCGGGCGTGTCCAGCAAGTATTATCAGTATCAGAACATCCCGCATGCGCGGATCGATGGCGTCGAGGTGGAAACCGCCTACGATGCCGGCCAGTGGTTCGTCGGCGTGTCAGCTTCGGTGCTGCGCGGGACCAATCCGGACACCGGCCTCGGCCTCGGCTCGGTGCCGTCGCGCAAGGTCGTCACCTCGGGCGGCGTGCGGCTGCTCGACCGGCAACTGACGATCGCGGCGCAATGGGCGTCCTACGCGGCCAACACCAATCTGCCGTCCGGCTATCTGCCGGCGACGTCCTACGACCTCGTCAATCTCAACGTCGCCTACCGGCCGACGCAGGACGTGACGCTGAGCTTCTCGGTCGATAATCTGCTCAACAGCTATTATCGTCCGTATGCGATCCCCGGTTCGTCGTCCGACGGCACCACGCAGAACGATGTGCTGTTCAGCAGCCCCGGTCCCGGCATTGTTTACAAGGGCGGCCTCAAGGTGCATTTCGGCGGAGCGTAGAATTTCACCGCCCGCGACGGAAGCATTGCGCGGGCGGCGATTAGTCCATCAACGGCAGGGGAGACGAGATGTTTATTGCGATGAACCGGTTCCAAGTGAAACGCGGCGCCGAGCAGGCCTTCGAAGCGATCTGGCAGTCGCGCGAGTCCTATCTCAGCGAGATGCCCGGGTTCGTCGAATTTCATCTCCTCAAGGGACCGGTTGCGGACGATCACACGCTGTATTCGACCCACACCACCTGGGCCGACAAAGACGCGTTCGAAGCCTGGACGCGGTCCGAACAGTTCCGCCGCTCGCATGCGCGCGCCGGCAATGACACCGGGCAGAGCCTGTATCTCGGCCACCCCCGGTTCGAGGGCTTCGAAGTGCTGCGCACCGAGCGCAATTCGGCCGCGGCCTGACAAGGAGAGAGCAGCATGGCGATGTCCGTCGTGAAATCCGCAGCCGCCGATCTGAAGGCGCATCTGGCGGAGAACCCCGGCGCGGTGATCGAGGACGTCGCGCGGCAATGGGGCGTGTCGCCGCGCGAGGTGATCGAAGCGCTGCCGGCCGGCATGGCGCGGCTCGGGCCGGGCGAGGGATTCGTTCCGGCGATGGCCGAGCTCGCGACCTGGGGCGAGGTGACGCTGATCGTGCACAGTGACGACGCGATCTTCGAATTCACCGGAGAGGTGCCACGCGGCGAGATCGGCCGCGGCTACTTCAACCTGATGCAGCCGAAGGGACTGCACGGCCATTTGAAGCACGACAATTGCGGCGCCGTCGCTTTCGTCGAGCGTCCGTTCATGGGCAAGTCGAGCGCCTTCGTGGCGTTCCTGAACCAGAGTGGCGGCGTCATGTTCAAGGTGTTCGTCGGCCGCGACGAGAAGCGCGAATTGCGCGCCGACCAGATGGCGCGATTCCGCGTGCTCGCCGATCAGCTTGGCGGGGAGCCGGTTGACTAGTCGCCATCATATCGCGCGGCGCGGCGCTCGGGCCGCCGCGTTGCTGCTCGCCGCGCTGACGCTGCTGCCGGGCCGGGCGGCCGCGGCGGCCGAGATGGCGGCGCTGCCGCGTGACCTGTCGCCGTGGGGGATGTTTCTCGGCGCCGACGTGGTCGTCAAAACCGTGATGATCGGTCTGGCACTGGCTTCGCTCGCGGCCTGGACGGTGTGGCTGTCGAAGTCGATCGAGCTGCGCCGCGCCGCCGTGCAGGCGCGGCGTGGCCTCGGCCTGCTGGAGAACGGCACCTCGCTGGCGCAGGTCGAAGCCGAATGCGGTGAGGCCGCCGATGCGGTGTCGCAGATGATCCGTTCGGTCGCGCGGGAGGCCAGTCTGTCCGGCGGCATGCAGGACGAGGGTTTTGCCGATCGGGTCGCGCTGCGGCTGGAGCGTGTCGAGGCCGCCGCCGCGCGGCGGATCGCGATCGGCACCGGCCTGCTCGCCAGCATCGGCGCGGTGGCGCCGTTCGTCGGGCTGTTCGGCACGGTGTGGGGCATCATGAATGCGTTCGTGGGAATCTCGAAGGCCAACACCACCAATCTCGCCGTCGTCGCGCCGGGCATCGCCGAGGCGCTGCTGGCGACCGCGCTCGGCCTGGTCGCGGCGATTCCCGCGGTGGTGATCTACAATCATTTGTCGCGGCGCATCGCATCCTATCGGGCGCTGCTCGGCGACGCCTCGGCACAGCTGATGCTGCTGATCAGCCGCGAAGCCGCACGCCCGGCGGCGCGGCCGGCACGTGCGGTGAGATAGCAGATGGGCGCCAGGCTCGGCACACGTCGCGCCGGCGACGACGAACTCGCCGAGACGCACGAGATCAACGTCACGCCGTTCATCGACGTGATGCTGGTGCTGCTGATCATCTTCATGGTGGCGGCGCCGCTCGCCACCGTCGATGTCGGCGTCGACCTGCCGGCCTCGACCGCCGCATCGCAGCCGCGGCCGGACAAGCCGGTGTTCGTGTCGCTGCGCGCCGATCTGTCGCTGGCGATCGGCGAGGACAGCGTGCCGCGCGACGGGCTCGGCTCCGCGCTCGCCGCGGCGACGCTCGGCAACAAGGACGAGCGGATCTTTCTGCGCGCCGACAAGGCGGTGAGTTACGGCGAACTGATGGCGGCGATGAACCTGCTGCGCGACGCCGGCTATCTCAAGGTCGCGCTGGTCGGGCTCGATGAAGGAGGGGAGCGATGAATGCCTGTGCGCTGCATGCCTTCCCGGAACGGACCGGCGTGTCGCGCTGGCTGGTCTGCGCCGCGGTGATCGTCGGCGTCCACGCCGCCGCCGTCGCGGCCGCGCTCGCCACCTATGCGCACGAGCAGACTCCGGGCGAAGCGACGCCGGTGGTGATGATCGACCTCGCCCCCATCACCGCCGCACCGCAGGCGAGCCCGCTCGATCTCGCGCCCGGCCCGACCATGCAGGAGGCCGAAGCGCCGAGCGCGGAGCCGGAGCCCGAGCCGGTCGCGCAGGCCGCGGTAGCGCCGGAGATCGCGCCGACCCCGATTCAAGAGGCGCCGCTGGTGCCGCTGCCGCCGGAGCAGAAGCCGGCGCCGAAGGCCGAGGCCGAACCGCCGAAGCTCGAGCCGGCGCCCGACAAGCCGAAGCGGGTGAAGCCGAAGCCGCAGCGCGTCGCCAAGCTGCATCCGTCCGAGCAGCCGCCAGCGCCGCGGACGAGTGCCGCGCCGAATGTCGAGCGCCGCGCGCGCGACGCGATGGCCGCGGCGGCCGGTGCGATGGCGGCGGCGGTGCTGCCGTCCTATCGGCAGCGCCTCGCCGCGCATCTGCAGCGCTACAAGCGCTATCCGGCCGAAGCCCGCGCTGCCGGCCAGCAGGGCACCGCGACGCTGGTGTTCACCGTCGGGCGCAGCGGGCAGGTGCTCGGCGCGAGTCTGGCGCGTTCGTCCGGCAATGCGGCGCTCGACGCCGAGACGCTGGCGATGGTGCGCCGCGCCGAGCCGCTGCCGGCGTTTCCGCCGGAGCTGACCCAGGCGTCGCTGCGCATCTCGGTGCCGGTCAGTTTCTCGGTCCGATAGATCCGCGGCGTCGGGAGCTCACGCCGGCTGCAGGCCGAGCGCCTGTGCGCTCTCCAGCCAGACGGGGAGTTCGCGCTGATACAGCGCGTTGCTTTCCTTGGAGCCGAGCGCAGGCTCCAGCAAGAAAGTGGCGAGCGCGGCCTTCACCTTCGGATCCTCGTTGGCGGCGACGCAGAGGGCGCCGAGTCGCTCGACGATCGGCTGCGGCGTCGCCTTCGGCACCGCGAAGCCGGTGAAGCCGCTGACCTTGAAGAACTTCGCGGTCGCCCCCTGTTCGGGCAGCGTCTTGATCTGCGGCAGGGCGTCGACCTTCTTGGAGTTGACCGCGAACACCGTGCCGCGATCGCTTTCCAGCACCGGTTTGGCGGCGGTGTAGCTACCCATTGCGACGTCGAGCGAGCCGTCGAGCATGCCGGTCCACATCGGCGCCTCGCCGCGATAATGGATCGGCTCGATATTCAGGCCGTATTGCTTGTTGAGTTCGTGGATCGTCATGTGCGGCGCCGAGCCGGCGCTGTAGGTGCCGAAGTTCACCCTGCCGCTCTTGCGGGCGAAAGCGACGAAATCGTCCAGCGTCTTGATGCCGTGCTTGGGATTGGCGATCAGCAGCAGGCCGCCGCCCGGGATGGCGCTGACCAGCGTCAGATCCTTGTCCATGTCGTAGCCGGGGTTCTTCATCATCACCCGGTTCATCATGTAGGTCGTTGAGATCGAGCACAGCAGCGTATGGCCATCGGGCTCGGCGCGCGCGACTTCGGCGGTGCCGATCGAGCCCGACGCGCCGGCCTTGTTCTCGATCACCACGGTCTTGTCGACCTGTCGGGAGATGAAGTCACCGAACGCGCGCGCCAAAAGATCGGTCTGGCCGCCGGCCGGATAGCTGCAGATCAGCCGGATCTGCCGCGATGGCCATTGCGTTTGCGCGGATGCGCCGCGCGCGACGAACGGCAGCGCCAGCGCCGTGGTGCCGGCCGCAATGAAGTGACGGCGATTGATCGTCGCAGACATGGTCCCCTCCCTGATTTTTTCTCAGGCTAGCGCAAGGGCCGGGGCCCAGCCATGGAGCGATGCTGTGACCATTTGCCACCACGCGGGTGTGCATCCCGCAGCGCAGGCGCGCGTTGGCGATTAGGGCACATCTCAATCTTCGGAGCTGATCTTGCACGTCTCCCCGGCGCGACAGCGTCATGCTTTTGCAGCGCTCGCCGCGCGGATGCCGGCGGATCGCCGGTGCGCGCCGCGATGATCGTGCCGTATTGCGGCGCGGCGCCGTTGCCGGCCGAGTGGCTGGGCCGCTGGAATCTCGATCCGGTGCTGATCGTCGCGATCGTGGGCGCCGCTGCGCTGCATCTCGGCGCGCTGATGCGCGAGCGTATCAGCGACGGGCGCAATCCCAGGCTGATATTGGCCGGTGCTGCCTGGACGCTGATGGCGCTGCTGTTCGTGTCGCCGCTATGCGCGCTGACGTCGGCGCTGTTTTCCGCGCGGGTCGCGCATCATGTCGTGCTTGTCGCCGGCGTCGCGCCGCTGCTCATTCTGTCACTGCCGAGGCGTCTGGCGGCGTTGCGGATGCCCGGCCTTGCCGGCACCGCGGCGTTCCTGCTGCACATGGTGCTGCTGTGGCTGTGGCATGCGCCTGCGCCCTATGCGGCCGCGCTCGCCGACACGCGGATGTTCTGGGTGATGGAGCTGGGCCTGCTCGGCAGCGCGCTGCTGCTGTGGCTGGCGGTGCTGGCGCCGGCGGTGCGGCTCGGCGGCGCGCTGGCGCTGCTGCTCGGCTCGGTGGTGCAGATGGGGCTGCTCGGCGCCGTCATCACCTTCGCGCGGACGCCGCTCTACGACGCGCATCTCGGCGTCACCACGCCGTGGGGCCTCGGCGCGTTGCAGGATCAGCAGCTCGCAGGACTGATCATGTGGGTGCCGGCCGCAATCCCCTATCTGATCGCGGCCCTGATGCTGCTGGTCAGCCGGTTCGGCGCGGGCGTCGCCGACGAACCCGCGCGATGATCGCGTGGCTGAAAGCGATCCATATCACCGCGCTGATCGTGTGGTGCGGCGGTCTGCTGGTGTTGCCGGGCCTGTTCGTCCGGCGCAGCCGGCTGTCCCGCCGCGAGGCGGTCGAACTGCATCGCTACATCCGGACCTTGTTCATCAGCCTGGTGTCGCCGGCGGGATTCGTGGCGGTAGTGGCCGGCACGGTGTTGTTGTTTCTGCGCGAGGTCTTCACCACCTGGATGATGCTGAAGCTGGTCGTGGTTGGTCTGTTGGTGATCATTCACATGCGGGCCGGCTACGTGATCCTGAGCCTGTTCGAACCGGAAGGGCACTACGCGCCGTGGCGGCGCTGGACAATGACCGTGGTCACGATCGCGGTGATCGGCGTGATCCTGGTGCTGATCCTGGACAAGCCCGCGATCGAATACGCCGCGGTCCCGAAATGGATGCGCGAGCCCGGCGGGCTTCAATCCTTGCTCGACACCATCAGGCCGATGCCGTGATCGAACACCAGCTTGCCGCCATGCCATCCGGCGATTCCGACGAACACCGAGCCGAGCGCCGACATCATCAGGCCCACCGGCAGGATGTTCTCGTGATCGACCAAGCGCAGCCCCCAATTAGCGCCGGCGATCGACACCAGCATGACGCCGGCGAGCGCATGCATCCAGCTCGCCGTCCGCTTGCGGATGCCCTCGACCAGCAGCAGCTCGGCGGTGCCGGCGAGGCTGGCGGCGACGCCGAGCCAGAATGCGAAGCCGCTCGCCCACAGTCCGGCGCGCGCCCAGAACGGATCTGCGCCCCACCAGTAGAAAATGTCGCAGCCGAGTGTGGCGATCACCAGCGCGATCGGGAACGACACCATCATCGCATGGATCGGATGACCGGCCAGCGCCACGATGGAGTTGGTATCGTAAGCACGAATTTCTTCGACAACCGTCTTCGGCATTGTGCACCTCGCGTCAGCTTAATGCGCCGGCGCCGCGCTTGGTTCAAAGCGGGCGTCATCGGCAGCGGCGGCGTGTTGCTCGCCGGCTGCTCCGGCCCGCTGTCGACCGTGGATCCGGCGGGACCTTCGGCGGAGGCGATCGCGTCGCTGTGGTGGGCGATGCTGATCGGCTCCACGCTGCTGTTCTGTCTGGTGATGGCTCTGCTGCTGTGGGTGTTTATCAAGCCCGCGTCAGATCGCAGCGCCTCGCCAAAACTGTGGCTGGTCGGCGGCGGGCTGGTGCTGCCGGCGCTGGTGCTGACGCCGCTGCTTGGTTACGGCTTCTACATCGGTGAGAAATTACTCGCGCATCCGCGCGCCGATGCGCCGGTGCGGATCGACGTGCTGGTGCGGCAATGGGAGTGGACGTTCCGCTATCCCGGGCCAGACGGCACGCGCGTGTCCGTCAACGAGCTGCATCTGCCGGTCGGCTGCGCCGCCGATCTGCACGTCACCACCGCCGACGTCATTCACGGCTTCTGGATTCCGCGGCTCGGCGGCAAGGTCGATGCGATCCCGGGTCACACCAATGTGGTGCGGCTGTCGGCGTCGCAGCCCGGCCGCTATCGCGGCGTCTGCGCCGAATTCTGCGGCACCGGCCACACCGTGATGGATTTCGCCGTGCAGGCGCACGACGGCGACGCGTTCGAAGCCCGGCTCGATAAGCTCCCGAAGGATACACCATGAGCGCGCCGCGCGACGAGACGCCGGCGGCCGCGACCAGCGCGGTCCGCCTGCACAAGCAGCTCGAGCGGATCTGGGGCACGGCGCCGGGCTGGGGCCGGCTCTCCGCCGTCAACCACACCATCGTCGGTCGCCGCTTCATCCTCACCGCCTTCGTGTTCTTCGGCGTCGGCGGCGTGCTGGCGATGCTGATCCGCGCCCAGCTCGCCACGCCGCGCAGCGCTTTTCTCGAGCCCGGACTCTACAATCAGATCTTCACCATGCACGGCACGGTGATGATGTTCCTGTTCGCCATCCCGATGTTCGAAGGGCTGGCGATCTATCTGTTGCCCAAGATGCTCGGCGCGCGCGACATGGCGTTTCCGCGGCTCGGCGCCTACGGCTATTGGTGCTATCTGTTCGGCGGCTCGATCCTGCTGATCGCGATGGCGCTCGGCCTGGCGCCGGACGGCGGCTGGTTCATGTACACGCCGCTGAGTTCGAAGGCCTACACGCCCGGCATCAATGCCGACATCTGGCTGATCGGCATCACCTTCGTGGAGATCTCGGCGCTGTCGGCGGCGGTCGAGATCATCGCGACGATTCTCAAGATGCGGGCGCCCGGCATGTCGCTCGACAAGATGCCGCTGCTGGCGTGGTATCTGCTGGTCACCGCCTTCATGATGCTGTTCGGCTTTCCGCCGCTGATCCTCGGCTCGGTGCTGCTCGAGGTCGAGCGCGCCTTCGACCTGCCGTTCTTCGACGCGGCGCGCGGCGGCGACTCGCTGCTGTGGCAGCATCTGTTCTGGCTGTTCGGCCACCCGGAGGTCTACATCATCTTCCTGCCGGCAGCCGGCATGGTGTCGACCATCCTGCCGGTGCTCGCGCGGCGCGAGATCATCGGCTACGTCTGGATCGTGGTGAGTATCGTGGCGCTCGCCTTCCTCAGCTTCGGGCTGTGGGTGCACCACATGTTCACGGTCGGCATTCCGCATCTGGCGCTGGCGTTCTTCTCGGCGGCCTCGACCGCGGTGGCGGTGCCGACCGCGGTGCAGATCTTCGCCTGGATCGGCACGCTCGCGGCCGGACGGCCGCAACTCAAGCTGCCGATGCTGTATCTGCTCGGGTTCTTCTCGGTGTTCGTGATCGGCGGGCTCACCGGCGTGATGCTGGCGATCGTGCCGTTCAACTGGCAGGTCCACGATACGCACTTCGTCGTCGCACATCTGCACTACGTGCTGGTCGGCGGCTTCATCTTCCCGATGCTGGCGGCCGCGTATTACTGGCTGCCGCACTTCACCGGCCGCGTGCCGCGCCACAGCCTCGGCGTGCCGGCATTCTGGCTGATCATCATCGGCTTCAATCTCACCTTCCTGATCATGCACTGGACCGGCCTGCTCGGCATGCCGCGCCGGATCAGCACCTACGGCGCCGACACCGGATGGGAATGGCTCAATCTGGTGTCGTCGATCGGAGGCTTCGTGATGGCGATCGGCTTCGCGCTGTTCACCGTCGACGTGGTCATGCACTGGCTGCACGGCAAGCGCGGCCCGCGCAATCCGTGGGGCGCCGGCACGCTGGAATGGGCGATGGCGACGCCGCCGCCGAGCTACAATTTCGGCGCGCTGCCCGACGTCACGACCCGGTCGCCGCTCGCGGATCAGCCGGGGCTCGCCAACCGGCTGGCGCGCGGCGATGGTTACCTCGGCTTCGTCCGCAATGGCTGGCTGGAGACGCTCGGTGTCGACATGATGTCGGGCCGGCTCGAGCAGATCGTGCGGCTGCCGTCGCCGACGATGCTGCCGCTGTTCACCGCGTTGGTGACGGGCGTGTTCTTCGCCGCGGTGCTGTTCAAGCTGTATTGGCTCGCGGTGCTGGCGCTGCCGGCGATCGTGGCGATGTTCCTGGCCTGGACGCCGGTGTCGGGCGAGCGCAGCGACCGGGGCGAACTGCCGATCGGCAACGGCGCGCAGGCGATACTGCACAGCGAGGCCGCGTCGCCGCCGTCGCTGTGGGCGATGGGATTGACGCTGGCGGCGGATGCCACCGCCTATGCGTCGCTGGCCTTCGGGCTGCTGTTTCTGTGGGTGGTGGCGCCGAACTGGCCGCCGCTGGCGCTGATCGCGTGGGCGCCGGTGGGCGTGGCACTGATCGCAGGCGGCGCGCTCCTCGCGGCGCTCGCCAGCGTCGCAGCGACTGCGCGGCGCGTTATCGGCAGCGGACCGCGGCGCGAGGGCGCGCTGGCGCTGGCGGTGATCGGGCAGGGCGCGGCGCTGGCCGGGCTCGCGCTCGTCGTCGCCGCGGTGCCGGACCCGACGCGACACGCCTACGCGGCCGCCACGCTGGTGATCCTGCTGTATGTCGGGCTGCACCTCGCGGTCGGCGCGGTGTTGGCTGGGTTCGGGATCTGGCGCAGCCGCACCGGCTATGTCTCGGCGCGGCGCAGCGTCGATCTGCGGATCGGCGCGCTGTGGAGCGCCTTCACGGCTGCGCTGGCGGTCGGCACGCTGCTGATCGTGTACGGCCTGCCGCTGGTGATGGGAGCGCCTCGATGACCCGCGCGCCGACGCGTCCGGCATCGCTGCTGCTGATCAGCGCCGGCTTCATCGTCTGGGCCCTGGCGTTCACGCTGCTGTATGGCGGCCTGTCGGTTGGCTGCGCATTCGGCTGGCAGAGCGAGATGATCGGCGGCAACAGCTTGCTACGCGTCGTGCTGCTGGCGATCTGGGGACTGCATATTGTCGCGCTGATCGGCTTGCTGATTTATTGCGTCCGCCTGCCGCGCTCCGACGAGACGACGCCAGCTTTCACTCGCAAGGCCGCGATCGGCACGACCGTGACGGCGCTAGTCGCCACGGTATGGACCGGCCTGCCGATCCCGGCGCTGTCGCAGTGTGTGTGACAAGACCGTTGCCCCATCCCCGCCGTCATTGCGAGGAGCACCCGGATCAGCGCTGCGCGCTGTCCGGGCACAGGCTCCGCGACGAAGCAATCCAGCTCCGTGCACTGCGCTTCTGGATTGCTTCGCTTCGCTCGCAATGACGGTGGGGTTGATGCTCGGCTAAATATCCGCGCCCTGATCCGCCGTACTGCGCGGCTGCTTGAGTGTGGCCCAGCCTTCGCCGCCGGGCGGCTGCGGCAATTCTTCCTGCACGGCGCGGTTGCGCAGGATGTGGGACTTCGAGATCATGTGGGCGGTGATCGGCGCGGTCAGGAACAGAAACAGCGTGATCAGCAGTTCGTGCAGCGATACGTCGCCGCGGATCAGCGCGAAATACAGCAGCGAGGCGATCAGCAGCGAGCCGATGCCGAGCGTGGTGGATTTGGTCGGCGCATGCAGCCGCTGCATGATGTCCGGCAGCTTCACCAGCCCGAACGAGCCGACGAACAAAAACAGCGCGCCGATCAGGATCAGCGCCGAGACCAGGACTTCGCTGAGCCACGCCATCGCGGTTACTCGATTACGTTGCCGCGCAGCAGATATTTGCAGAACGCGACGGTGGACAGGAAGCCGACCGCGACGAACAACAGCGCGATCTCGAAATACAGACTGGTGCCGTACCAGATGCCGATCACCACCACGAGGCCGATGGTGTTGGTGACCAGCGTTTCCAGCGTCAGGATGCGGTCGAGCACGTCCGGGCCCTTGGCGAGCCGATACAGGTTCATCAGCGCCGCGACGGCAATGATGGAGACGGCGATCAGGCACGCGGTTGCGATCATCCAAAGATCTCCTTCAGCCGGCGTTCGTAGCGGGTCTTGATCTGCGCCACCGTGTCGTCCGGATCGCTGGTGTGCAGGCAATGCACCAGGATGGCGCTGCCATCGGCGGCGAGATCGGCGCTGACGGTGCCGGGCGTCATGGTGATGGTGCCGGCCAAGAGCGCGATGGCCTCGGGCGACGTCAGCTCGATCGGCACCACGACGTAGCGGGTCTGCAACCGCGACGCCCGCCAGAACAGCACCCAGATGGCGACCTGGATGTTGGACACCACGATGTCCCAGCCGACGATCGCGAAATATTCGAGGATCTTGAGCGGCCGGCGGATCCTCGGGCGCTCCGGCCAATACGGGCTGGTGAACAGCGGGATCGCGACGCCGAGTATCAGGCCGAACAGCACGGTGCCGAGCGAGACCGAATTGATCAGCGCCACCCAGACGGCGGCGATCAGCAGCGTGAACATCGGATGCGGCAGCAGGCGCGTCATCGGGCGCCTCCTTGCGTCAGGGCGGTCCACGACGCCGGGTCGACGGCGCGTACATAGGCGGTGACGTCGAGCGCCTGCCGCGCCGTCGCGGCGAGGTCGCGCGTCACCGGGCCGGCGAACAGCGCCAGCAGCACGGTGGCGCCGAGCAAAGCGGAGATCACGGTCGCCTGCAGCGCGATGCGCGGGGCTGGGGACGTCGTCGCTTCCGAAGGCTTCGGGGCGACCTTCCAGAACAGTGTGCTGCCGGCGCGGGCGAAGCCGATGATCACGATCAGGCTGGTGCCCAGCACCACGCACCAACTCGTCACCGCGAGAGGGCTGCGCCAGACGGCGTCGAGGATCAGCAGCTTGCCGAGGAAGCCGGACAGCGGCGGCATGCCGGTGATGGCGATCGCCGCGGCGAAGAACAGGCCGGCAAGAAGATTCGCGTGCGGCAGCGGCGGCGCGGGCACCAGCCGGTCGGCGGGGCCGGCGCGCTGCGCGATCACCAGATCGGCGAGCAGGAACAGCGCCGCGCCGCTCAGCGTCGAGTGCAGCAGGTAGTACAGGCCCGCGGCGAGACCGGCCTGATCGAACAGCCCGAGCGCCAGCAGCAGCGAGCCCATCGACCACACGATCGCAAAGCACACCAGTCCGGTCAGCGACGCGCTCGCCAGCACGCCGACCGCGCCGAGCAGCAGCGTTGCCAGCGCCGCCGGCACCACCCAGGGCATGGCGATGTCGGCGACGCTGCCGGCGTTCGCGCCGAACACGATCGTGTAGACCCGGACGATCGAATAGGCGCCGACCTTGGTCATCATCATGAACAGCGCCGCGACCGGCGCGGCTGCTGCCGCGTAGGCCGAGGGCAGCCACCATTGCAGCGGCACCAAAGCGGCCTTCAGGGCGAACACCAGCAGCAGCAGCAGCGCGCCGACGCGGAGCAGCGCCTCATCGCCGGGCGCGATCTGCGCGACCTTGCCGGCGAGGTCCGCCATGTTGAGCGTGCCGGTGACGGCGTAGATCAGGCCGACCGCGAACAGAAACAGCGTCGAGCCGATCAGATTGATCGCCACGTAGTTGAAGCCGGCGCGCAGCCGCCGCGGTCCGCCGCCGTGCAGCATCAGCCCGTAGGAGGCGATCAGCATCACCTCGAAGAACACGAACAGATTGAACACGTCGCCGGTGAGGAACGCGCCGTTCAGCCCCATCAGCTGAAACTGGAACAGCGGATGGAAATGCCGTCCCGCTTTGTCCCAGCCCGCCATCGCGTAGATCAGCACCAGGGCCGCAAGCAGCGCGGTGAGCAGCAGCATGGTGGCCGCGAGCCGATCGAGCACCAGCACGATGCCGAACGGCGCGCGCCAGTCCCCGAGCAGATAAGGCTGCGGCGCGCTATCCGCCGCGGAGGCGTAGAGCCAGATCGCGAGGGCCAGCAGCGCCAGCGTCGCGGCGCTGGAGACGATGCGCTGTGCGACAAGGTCGTGGCGCAGCGCCAGCACCAGGAACGCCGCGACGGCGGCGGGCAGCACGATCGGGGCGACGATCAGATCCGTCATCGGCCGGCCTCGTGCTCGTGCTCGTCGCCGGCATCGACGCGCTCGCTGCCGCTTTCGAGGAAGCCGCGCAGCGCCAGCACCACCACCAGCGCCGTCATGCCGAACGAGATCACGATTGCGGTCAGCACCAGCGCCTGCGGCAGCGGGTCGACATAGTCGGTGACGTCCTTGGTGATGATCGGCGCCTTGTCGATCGCCAGCCGCCCCATCGCGAACAGGAACAGATTGACCGCATAGGACAGGAAGGTGGTGCCGATGATCACCGGGAAGGCATGCCGGCACAGGACCAGATACAGGCCCGCCATCGTCAGCACGCCGATGGCGCTCGCGACCAGGATTTCCATTCAGCCCTCCTGCGCCGGCGATGCGCCCTGGCGCACCAGCGTGATGTCGGAGGGGCCGACGGGCGCCGGGCCGCGCTTGGCGCGGCGCTCGACCCGCGAGATCTGCGACAGCGACAGCACCACGGTGCCGACCACGGTGAGGAACACGCCGGTGTCGAACAGCATCGCGGTCGCGAGTTCGATCTCGCCGATCAGCGGCAGATGAAAATAGCCGAACGAACTGGTGAGGAACGGCGTGCCGAACAGCATGGCTCCGAGCCCGGTCGCGGCGGCGGTGAGCACGCCGGCGCCGAGCAGCCGATGGCCGTCGATCCGCCGCTGCTCGGCGCTCCAGGCGTAGCCGCTCGCCATGAACTGCATGATGATGGCGATGGCGACGATCAGCCCGGCGATGAAGCCGCCGCCCGGCTGATTATGGCCGCGCAGGAAGATGTACATGCCGACCGTGATGGCCAGCGGCAGCAGCACGCGGGCGGTGACGACGAGAACCAGCGGATGCGCGTCGGCGGAATCGTTGCGCTGGCGCATCGCGTCGAGCCGGCGCGCCGCGGCGCCTTCCAGCGCACTGGCGAGCAGCGCGTAGATTACCAGCGCGGCGATGCACAGCACGATGATCTCGCCGAACGTGTCGAAGCCGCGGAAGTCAACCAGGATGACGTTGACCACATTGGTGCCGCCGCCGCCCGGCTTGGATTCGGCCAGGTGATACGCCGAGATCGAGGCGCCGTCGCGCGTCATCACCGCATAAGCCAGCGCAGCTGCCGCGAGGCCGCCGACGCCGGCGATCACGCCGCTCCGCAGCCTTTGCGGCAGCGGCTCGGCGGGCGTCAGCTTCGGCAGCAGATTGAGCGCCAGCAGCAGCAGGATCACGGTGACGACTTCGACCGAAATCTGCGTCAGCGCCAGGTCGGGCGCCGAGAACTGCATGAAGGTCAGCGACACGATCAGCCCGGCGACGCTGCTCAGGATCAGCACCAGCAGGCGATGCACATGGAACGCCATCACGGCGATGCTGGCCGCAATCAGCAAGAGCCAGCCGACCAGCGCCGGCAGATTGACCGGCAGCATCGCGCGGGTGCCGGGCTCATAACGGCCGCTGAGGAAGCCGGCGGCGCCGACGATCAGGATGGTCAGCGTGATCACCGCCAGATAGCGCGACAGCGAGTCATTATGCAGCCGGCGGATCGTCCAGCGCGATGCGCGGACCGACGCTGCGATCACCGCGTCGAACATCGCCTTGGCGTCGGGCCGCGGCAGCGCGCCGCGCAGCGTCTCGAGCGGTGTATGAACGAGTAGAAGCGTGAGGCCGCCGGCGAGTGCGATCGCGCTCATCAGCAGCGGCCAGGTCAGGCCGTGCCAGATCGCCAGCGGATGAAAGTCGAGCTTTGCGGCGCCGACCACCGCCTGCGCGGTCCGCTCGACGATGCCGCCGGCGAGGAATTGCGGCGCGACGCCGATCGCCACGACGAGGATGACCAGCACGGCGACCGGCGCCCACATGCCGAACGGCGGATCGTGCGGGTGGTGGTCGAGCGCCGCGCGCGGCTGGCCGAGATACGTTCCGAACACGAACCGCGCCGAATACGCGACCGACAGCAGCGCGCCGAGCGTCGCCGCCGCCGGGACGATCCAGATGCTGCCGAACACGGTGGTGTCGGCGGCGGCCTCCAGCATCATCTCCTTGGACAGAAAACCATTGAGCAGCGGCACGCCGGCCATCGAGGCGGTGGCGATCAGTGCCAGCGCCGCGCTGATCGGCATCAGCCGTGCGAGCCCGCCGAGCCGGCGCAGGCTGCGCGTGCCGGTCTCGTGGTCGACGATGCCGGCGCTCATGAACAACGCGGCCTTGAAGGTTGCGTGGTTGAGGATGTGAAACATGCAGGCGATCACGGCGAAGCGTGTGCCGAAGCCGAGCAGCATCGTCATCAGCCCGAGATGGCTGACGGTGGAATGCGCCAGGATGCCCTTGAGGTCGTCCTTGAACAGCGCGATCCAGGCGCCGATCAGCATCGTGACGAGGCCGGTGGTGGCGACGATCGCGAACCAGGCTTCGGTGCCGGACAGCACCGGCCACAGTCGCGCCAGCAGGAAGATGCCGGCTTTGACCATGGTGGCGGAGTGCAGATAGGCCGACACCGGCGTCGGCGCCGCCATCGCGTGCGGCAGCCAGAAGTGGAACGGAAACTGCGCCGACTTGGTGAACGCCGCGCCGAGCACCAGCAGCAGGATCGGCATGTACAGCGGCGAGGCCTTGATGGCGTCGCCGCGCTGCAGGATCTCGGTCAGCTCATAGGAGCCGGCGGCCTGGCCGAGCAGCAGCATGCCGGCCATCAGCAGCAACCCGCCGCCGCCGGTAACCACGAGCGCCATCCGGGCGCCCTGGCGGCCTTCCGGCAGATGGCTCCAATAGCCGATCAGCAGGAACGAGCTGAGACTGGTCAGCTCCCAGAATACCACCAGCAGCAGGATGTTGTCGCTGAGCACGATGCCCAGCATCGCGCCCTGGAACAGCAGCAGGAACGCGAAGAACCGCCCCATCGGGTCGTCGCGGTGCAGATAGAACCGCGCGTAGATGATCACCAACAGGCCGATGCCGAGGATCAGCGCGGCGAAGAACAACCCGAGCCCGTCGAGGAAGAAGCCGAACGACAGTCCCAGCGCCGGCACCCAGTCGGTGCTGAAGCGTACCGTTTGGCCGGCGATCACCGAGGGCGCCTGTGCCAGCAGCACAACCAGCGCCGCGAGGCTGATTCCGCCCGTCACCAGCGCGCAGACATTGCGCCCGGCCCGAATCGCGACGACGGGCAGCACGGCGCCGAGTAGCGGAAGCAGAACAATCAGAGCGAGCTGCATCGACTCCCTTCGGACAAGGCGACTGGCGGTGTGCACAAAGCGACAGCTGCGGGGCAGCGACCGGCTTTCGAAGATGTCAGGCAGGGTTTGCAGGATTGCATCGGCGATGCAAGGGCAGGACATCGCCGGGGCATTCCCTGGCGATCCGCCCGGCGGCACAACAGCATCGAGCCACCAAACGGCTTTTGGGATATCCGGGCATTTTCCCCCGGCGGTCCTTGCGAGGAAAGGCGGCATATCGGCGCGGCCGGCCGCCCAAGCGCTCCAGAGCCTGACCACAAGAATCGAACGCAATGACGGGGCGAAACTGCTGATTTCCAAGCTCGCGTTTGCCGCCAGGATCACCCCTGCAGAAAGCCGTCGAAATACGCCGCGAGCTCTGCGGTGCCGTCCAGTGGCAGCAACTGGGCGACATACTGGTCCGGCCGCACCACCACCATGCAGCCGGACTTCCGGTCGATGCCGCGCAACGCGAAAATATCCGGGCCGGTCTTCAGATCGGGGCAGAACATCTTCTCGTAATCGGTCAGGCCGAGCTTGCCCTTGGCGGGGAGGAGCAGCGCCGGCATCGCGGCGATCGACAGCGCGCGATGATGCTGTTGAAACACCGCGCGGACGTCGATGACTGCGTCGATGTCCTCGCTCGCCCTGCGATATTTGTTCAGCGGCGAGGCCGGGGCGTCGGCGAGCCATTCGCACAGGCGATGAATCGGGGCCGACGGATCGCCAGGGTCCTGGTCGTTCGCGAACACATACAGCCGGAACCGGCCGTCGGCGCGCGCGACGTGGCCGAGCTGCAGCGGCTTGGCGTCGGCGAGCCGTATCACCGGCGCCGAGTGAAAGCGCGTGCCGACCACGAAGCCGGTCGCGAGGTGCTGATAGCTGTCGCTGCCGGTGAGCCGCGACGGCGCGTAGTGCGTGGCGGTGCCGGCGGTGTAGCGGCCGTGCTGCACGAAGTAGCGCTGGGTCTCGGCCGGGTCGGCTTTGCCGCCGTCGTGCTTGGCCGACGCCAGCAGCGCGGCCCACTCACGGTCGAAATCGATCAGCTCCTTGGCGACGGCGCGGCGCTCGGCCGAGTAGCTGTGCAGCAGCGCCGGCTTGGCGCGGCCGCGCAGCACCGCGGCGAGCTTCCAGCCGAGATTGAAGGCGTCCTGCATCGACACGTTCATGCCCTGGCCGGCCTTCGGACTATGCGTATGGCAGGCGTCGCCGGCGATGAACACGCGCGGCAGCCGGGACGAGTCCGCATCATCCGGGACGTCGTCGAATTTGTCGGTGAGCCGCTGGCCGATCTCATAGATCGACCACCACGGCACCTGCTTGGCCTCGAGCCTGTACGGATGCAGAATGCGCTGCGCCTTGGCGATCAGGTCGTCGAGGCCGAGTTTCCGGTTAGCGACCCGCTCGGCGGTGTCGAGCCGGGTCAGCTCGACATAGAGCCGGACCAGATAGCCGCCCTCGCGCGGAATGATCAGCAGGCTGCCGTGCTCGGCCGACTGGATCAGCGCCTTGCAGCGGATGTCGGGAAAGTCGGTGACCGCGAGCACGTCCATCACGCCCCAGGCGTGGTTGGCCGAATCGCCGCGCAGCTCGCGGCCGATCGCGCCGCGCACGACGCTGCGCGCGCCGTCGCAGCCGATCACGTAGCGCGCCTTGATGGTTTCGGTTTCGCCCTGATGCGCAGGGTCCTGCCGCTCCAGCGTCACCGTCACGCGCTGCGCCGGATCATGGTCGTCCGGCGGCGGCTGCAGTGCCACCATGCGGCGGGCGTAGTACGGCTCCAGCTTGGCGGAGCGCCGCATCATGTCGAGATAAAAGTCGTGGACGCGGGCCTGGTTGAGCACGACGTGGGGGAATTCCGACAGCCCGTCCTCGACATCCTGAACCCAGCCGCTGCGCGCGATGTGCGCGGGCTGCGCGTCGTCGGGCTTCCAGAACGTCGTCTCGTTGATCCAGCACGCCTCTTTCAGCACGCGCTCGCTGAAGCCGAAGGCCTCGAACATCTCGACGGTGCGGCAGGCGATGCCGTCGGCCTGGCCGAACTGCAGCGGGCCCGGCTTCTGCTCGACGATGCAGGTGGTGATGTCGGGGAATTGCGCGAGCTGCGCGGCCAGCGTCAGCCCCGCCGGCCCGCAGCCGACGATCAGCACATCGACCTCGGCGGGCACAGCACCGCTCGCGTCGGAGGACGGATTGCGCTCGGCCGGATCGGCGATCGACGGATCGCCCAGCACAAAGCCGTCGAGATGAAACTGCATGCATCCTCCCGCGCCGCCGGGGCGGTGCCCGCGGCGGTCTTTGTTCATTGGTGGCTGCTGAAACTTATCGCAAAATAGCTTGGCGTCATCCTTCGAGGCCCGCGACGCGCAATCGGCCAAGAAGTCCAGCACCGACTCTCCGCCGTCATGCCCGGGCTCTTCAGGATGACGATGCGGTGCAGCCTGGAAGGGCTGAGTCGACTAAGTCCCCACCCGCAGCGCGGCGCCCTGCTTGCGCAGGAGGGCGATCACCGAGAGCGGAGTGATCAGGCCGGTGCGGGGGTTGTCGGAGGGGATGTTCTCGATCGTCATCGAAAACCGTGCCGAATCCGAATCGACCTCGATGCGGTGGGTGTTGCGGGTGACGCCGGGGTCGGCCCAGATTTCCACCATGGTGCGGTCTGGGCCGATGCCGGCGAGCGACAGCGCCACCGCGACGTTGAGATTGGCCGGAAAGCCCTTGCCGGCCTCGCGGGCGCTGCCGTCGAACAGCTTCAGCGGCTCGGTCACGTTGTCGATGTCGATGCCGTTGTCGACGATGAACGGCGCGCCGCGCAAGCCGTCCACCGGCTTGCGCGTGATCATCCGTACCGAATGAATCGTGCCGACCGCGGCGGCCGTCACCGCGTCGAGGCCGATCAGCGCGCCGGTCGGCACGATGATCTGCCCGCCATTCTGTTTGGCGATGTCGATCAGGTCCTCGTGCTGCAGCAGCGCCGCAGCGCTGAGCACGATCGCGGTCTTGCCGCTTCTGACGAACGGCTCGACGATCGCGTGCAGCAGCCTGGCGGGTGCCGCCTCGATCACGATGTCGGCGTGAGCGTGGAGCTGATCGAGCGCTACCAGCTGCGGCGGGGTCCGAAACGTCGCGAGGAAATCGCGATGTTTCTCGGGGCTGCCGCTGGCGACGGCGGTCAGCGTCAGCCCGTCCAGGCCGCGATCGAGTTCACGTGCGATCGCGCCGCCAATTGCGCCGAGCCCGGCGATGGCGACGCGTTGCGGGGCCCGGCTGCTGTTCATCGGTCCGTCTTTGCCGATCAGACCACGCGCTCGCGATGGACGCTGCGGCAATCCATCTCGTAGTCGAGACCTTCGATCGGCGGGCGGTTGAAGTGCCAGGTCAGGCCGTGGCGGAATACGCCGCGCTTGCCGAGCTCGCTCTCCAGGAACGGATGGATGTCGTGCACGGTGTAAAGCTGTGCGCCGGTGACGTCGGCCCAGGTGCCGCCGAACGCGCTCATCCGGCGCTCCATCTCGCCGAGCACGAACTGCGCCTTCTGCTGCAGGCCGGTCGCGCTGGTGTCGCCGAGCGCCACGGTGTGGTCGCGATAATTGCCCTTGCCCTCGGGCGCCTCGCCGCTGCCGGCGATCACGAAGGAGGGCGGCGCGTTCTCGGCCGGCACCGTGTAGGAGAACGCGTAGAAGCTCGGCTCCGCCGGCGGATCGATCTGCGGGCAGACGTTGCTGCGGGCGATCGGGTTGATGCCGTCCTTCATGATGCCCCAGTCGACCAGCGTCTGGATGTAGATCTCGTTGAATGCCTTGAAGCCGGACTCGGTGAACGGCGCGGGCGAGCGCAGCTCGCAGGCGCCGAACGCGGTCAGCGGACGGCCGGCTTCCTTCAGGATCTCGGCGATCTTCGCAAAGCCCTGCTTCAGCGGCACAGGGTTGGCGAAGCGCACGCGCTCGATCGCAAAGCCCGGCAGCGCGGCGATGCCGCAGGAATACTGGAACACGCCCGGCATGTAGCGGTAGCCGCTGTTCGGGGCTTCGACGGTCTCGATCATGATTCCTCTTTCGATCAGGCAGTGAAATTCGGGAGTGTCATTCCTGCAGCACGCCCAGATAGGCGTCGCGGACGATCGGGTCGGCGAGCAGCTCCTCGCCCGAGCCCTCGCGGACAATGCGGCCCATGTCCATCACGAAGGCGCGGTCGCACAAATCAAGCGCGATGGTGACGTCCTGCTCGACCAGCAGGATCGAGGTGCCGCCCTTGTTGAGTACGCGCAGTGCGTCGACCAGCTGCTCCACCAGCAGCGGCGACAGGCCGAGCGAGAGTTCGTCGATCATCAGCAGCAGCGGCGCGCTCATCAGGCCGCGGCCGATCGCGCACATCTGCTGTTCGCCGCCGGACAGCGTGGCGGCCTGCTGATTGCGACGCTCGCGCAGTTTCGGGAACGTGCTGTAGACCTGATCGAGGTCGCGCTTGATCTCGGCGCGGCCCGCCTCGCGCAGGTAAGCGCCCATCAGCAGATTCTCTTCGACGCTCATGGCGCCGAACAGCCGCCGGCCTTCCGGCACGTGGACGATGCCGTGCGACAGGATCTCGGCAGCGCTGCGGCCGGCGAGGTCGTGGCCTTCAGAGCGATAGACGCCGGCGCGGACCGCGATCAGGCCCGACAGCGTCCGCATCAGCGTGGTCTTGCCGGCGCCGTTGGAGCCGATCAGCGCGGTGATCTCGCCGCGGCGCACCGCGAGGTCGATGCCCCACAGCACCTGGATTTCGCCGTAGCCGGCGTCGAGCCCCTTGGCTTCGAGGATCAGATTCTCAACCATGGCGGGCTGTCCGTTGCGCGTATTGCTGGCCCAGATAGGCCTCGACCACGGCCGGATTGCTGATCACCTCGCGCGGCGGCCCGTCGGCGATCGGATGGCCGTTGTGGAGCACGACGATGCGGGTGCAGACGTTCAGCACCACCTTCATCAGATGCTCGATCATCACGATGGTGATGCCGCCGGCGGCGAGCTGGTGAATCAGCTTGGTGGCGCGCTCGACCTCGGCGCTGTTGAGGCCGGCATTGACCTCGTCGAGGAACAACAGCTTCGGCTTCATCGCCAGCGCCTTGGCCAGTTCAAGCCGCTTGCGCATCGCCAGCGTCAGCGTTGCGGCGGACTGTTCGGCCTGGGCCTCGAGGCCGACGAAAGCCAGATGCTCGCGCGCGGCTTCGCGGGCCGATTTCAGGCTGGCGCCCGGCTGAGAGAACAGCGCCGCGGCGGCGACGTTGTCGAGCGCCGAGAATTCGGCGAACGGCTGCACGATCTGGAAGGTGCGCGACAGGCCGAGCCGGGCGGCCTGATAGGTCTTGATCCGGGTGATGTCCCGGCCGTCGAATACGACGCTGCCGGAATTCGCCGGGGTGACGCCGCAGATGGTGTTGACCAGCGTGGTCTTGCCGGCGCCGTTCGGTCCGATCAGGCCGAGCACTTCGCCGCGCGCGACCGACAGATTGACGTCGCGCAGTGCCTGCAGGCCGGAGAAGCGGCGCGAGACGCCGGTGAGGCGGAGCAGTTCAGACATGCTTGGTCCTCCGCCACAGCCGGTCGGCGCGAAGCGAGGTCAGGCCGTGCGGCAGGAACAACAGCAGCACTACGATCAGCACGCCGAGCACACCGGTGTGGATGTGGGTGTAGTTACGCCACACCAATTCCTCGAGCCCGAGATACAGGAACGCGCCGCAGGCGACCCCGAGCGGCGAACCGAGCCCGCCCATCAGCGCCATCACGATCGGCTTCACCGAATACAGGATGTCGAACACGTCCGACGGATCGATGTAGTGCACCCAGGCGGCGTAGATGCCGCCGGCGACTGCGACGAAGCAGGCCGACAGGCCGAACGCGGCTGCCTTGGCCAGCGTGGTGTTGAGGCCGACCATGCTGGACGCCGTCTCGTTCTGGCGGATGCAGTTCAGCGCGAAGCCGAGCTTGGAATTGGCCACCGCGATCACCATCAGGGCGGTCAGCAGCATCACGCCCCACATCGTGTAGAAGTAGTACGTCGCCTCCGCCATCACGCCGGCGCCGGAGGTGAGCGGAATGTTCAGCCCCATGCCGCCGCCGGTCAGGTCGGTGGCGTTGTTGACCAGTTCGCGCAGCACCTCGGCGAGCGACAGGCTGGCGATCGCGAAGTAGTGCCCGCGCAGCCGCAGCAGCACCGCGCCCAGCAATGCGGCGGCGAGCAACGCCAGCACGCCGGAGACGATCAGCGCCAGGCTCATCGGCACGCCCTTGCCCATCAGCACGCCGGTGCAATAGGCGCCGAAGCCGAAGAACGCCGCGGTGGCGAACGACGGATAGCCGGCGAAGCCGCCGACGATGTTCCAGGACAGCGCCAGCACCGCATACATGCAGGCAATGGTGCCGAGCCGCAGCGCATAGGCGCCGCCGAACAGCGGCAGCGCCGCCACGCAGGCGATCAGGATCAGAAGAGCGACATGGCTGCGGGTCATTATTCGAAGCCCTTTCGGCCGAGCAGGCCCTGCGGGCGCAGGATGAGGAAGATGATCAGCAACAGGAACGACAGCGTGGTGGCGTGCGCCGGGCCGAGATAGGTGGCGCCGACGGTTTCGACCAGCGCCAGCAGCAGCCCGCCCGCGAGCGCTCCCGAAACGCTGCCGAGGCCGCCGAGCACGCAGACCACGAAGGCCTTGCCGAGGAAGGTGGAGGAGGTCAGCGGCGAGATCGGGAAAATCAGCGCCATCAGCACGCCGGCGCAGCCGGCGAGCGCGGCGCCGAGCCCGAACGCGACCGCGTAGATCGACGGCACATGCACGCCCATCAGCACCGCGGCGTCACGGTCGAGCCGCACCGCCACGATGGCCCGGCCGACCTTGGAGCGGCGCAGCAGAAGATACAGCACAGCGGTGAGCAGCAGCGCCGTCACCGTCGCGATCAGCCGGTCGACCGGCACCACCACGCCGCCGATCGCCAGCGAGCCGAGCGGCGGGCTCAGGATCAGCTTGCGATAATCGGCGGTGAAGAAATAGATCATCGCGTTGTTCAGGATCAGATCGAGCCCGAAGGTCAGCGTCAGCGTCACCAGCACCGGCGCGGTGATCACCCGGTTGAGAACCAGCCGCTGGATGACGTAGCCGAATGCGAAGAACAGCGGCGCGGCGACGAAGATCGCGTACCACGGCGACAGATGCAGCCACTGGTACAGCCCGAACGCCAGATAGGCGCCGAGCACGATGAACGAGCCGTGGATCAGGTTGATGACGTTGAGCACGCCCCACACCAGCGAAAACCCGATCGCGATGCAGGCATAGAGACTGCCCAGCACCAGCGCGTTGATCAGGATCTGGATGGCTTGCATGAGCGCGGCTTTGCTTGGTTGGAGGCGAGAAATGTCGATGGCTAGGATGAAGCGGAGCCGGAGCGCCGATTCAGATCATTTCGGGCGAAACCTCACCCCGTCATTGCGAGCGTAGCGAAGCGGGCCCCATGCGTGGCATGGATTGCTTCGTCGCTTCGCTCCTCGCAATGACGGAGGCCGAGGGATTTGGAGAGTGCGAATCCGGAGCGACTTACTCGACGCCGATCTTGAATTCGCCCTGCTTGATCGCCTGCGGGAACAGCACCACCGGCTTGCCGCTCTGGATCTGGAAGACTGGCGGATCGAGCGAGTTGATCTGGCCGTTGGCACCGAACTTCACCGGGCCGAAGAAGGTGACGACGTCCATCTTGGCGAGTTCGTCGCGCACTTTCTCGCGGTCGGTCGAGCCGGCCTTTTCGATGGCGATCTGGAACAGCGCGCCGCACAGCGCCGCCGAGGCGTGCGCATAGTCCGGTTCGCTATTGTACTTCTCCTTGAACAGCTTCACGAAATTGGCGGTCGAGCCGAAGATGTCCTTGCCTTCATATTGCGCGGCCGGGTGCCACCAGGCGGCACTCGACACGTTCTCGGCGCCCTTGCCGAGCGCATCGATGAACTCCTGATAGGCCGGGCCGGCGATCATCGACACCACCGGCGCCTTGATCTGCTGGTCGGCCATCTGCTTGCGCACCAGCAGCAGATCGTTGGTGTAGCCGGTGACGAAAATCCACTGCGGCGCCAGCGCCTTGATCGACGACAGCGTCGCCGAATGGTCGAGCGTGCCGATCGCGTATTTCTCGAAATACGCCACTTCGAAGCCGGCGGCCTTGGCGGACTTCTCCATCTCCTGGGCGATCGCCAGCGGGAACAGATCATTGCGGGCCAGGATGGCGATCTTCTTCACGTCCGGCACCTTGGCCTTGACCATCTGGGTCAGCGGCGTCGTCAGGGTGTCGTTGGGCGTGAAGGTGCCGAACAGATATTTGTAGTTCTGGTCGTAGACCTGGACCGAGGAGGCGGTCGCGGCCAGCGTCGGCACCTTGTACTTCTCGGACACGGTGCTGGCGGCCTTGGCGGCGCCGGAGCCGAACGGCCCGAACAGGAAGTTGACGTTGTTCTGGGTGATCAGCTGCTCGCTCGCCTGCACGGCGCGCGGCGTGTTCGACTGATAGTCGGTGTAGACGATCTCGACCTTGTACTTCTTGCCGCCGACATTGATGCCGCCGGCCTTGTTGGCCTGCTCGGCCCACAGATTGTAGCCCTGCTGCTGCTTGATCGCTTCGGGCGCCAGCGGCCCGGTGATCGGCAGCGGTGCGCCGATCTTGATCACGTCGTCGGCCGACGCTGCGGCGATGTGCGTTCCGGACGCCAGCGCGGCGAGACCGAGCGGGACAGAGAGGCGGACGCAGCGAGCAACCCACGTGTGAAGCATGCGGAAGTCTCCAAGGGTGATGGCTGGGGCTGACTGTGCCAAACAGGCCGTTCGAATAAAAGCATTGAATTTCGAGGCCTCGGATCGAATAATTCGAACACTAGTCAATCGCTGCCGGAATTTCCGGCAATGGCGCAAAGAGAAAGATGGCGATGATCGAGTCGGCGGCGATCCGTTATTTCCGCGAGGTGACAGAATCCGGCTCGATCAAGCAGGCCGCCGCGACGCTGCGGATCGCGCCGTCGGCGATCAGCCGGCAGATCCAGGCGATGGAGGAGGAACTGTCGGTCAAACTGTTCGAACGCAACGCCCGCGGCATGGTGCTGACCGATGCCGGCCGGCTGGTGTATCGCTACGCGGTCGACAACCGCAGCCTGCTCGACGGCATCCGCACGCGCGTGCAGGAATTCGAGACGATGCGGCGTGGCCAGATCAAGGTCGCCACCGTCGAGGGCATGCTGTCGAACTTTCTGTCGAACTTCCTGATCGAGCTGTCGGCCGATTATCCGGGCATCTTCGTCTCGACCACGGTGCTCGGCTCGCGCGCGGTGGCGGAGATCGTCGGCCGCAACGAGGTGGATCTCGGGTTGCTGTTCGGCCGCGCGCCGCGGCGCGATCTGATCGAGCTGGCGCGGATGCGGCAGTCGCTGTGCCTGTTCGTCGCGCCCGGCCATCCGTTGGCGTCGCGGGAGTCGTGCACCGTCAAGGAACTCGCGGGGCTGCGCGTGGTGGTGCCGGATCCGTCGTTCGGCATCCGCCAGGAGATCGACCGCGCCTGCGCCACCGCCAAGGTGCGGCTGGAGATCTGCAGCGAGACCAATTCGCTGGCCTTCGCCCAGATGCTGGCGTCGCGCACCGACCTCGCCACCTTCCTGCCGCGCGACACCGCGATGCCGGCGATCGCGTCGGGCCGTCTGGTCGTCGTGCCGCTCCGCGATCCACGGCTGGAGGCGACGCAAGTCACGCTGGTCCAGCTCGCCTCGCGCAACATCTCGCCGTCGTGCCGGATGGTGGCGGAGCTGCTGGTCGCGCGGATGAAGAGCGCGCGGGAGTAGTTGCGCGCTGTTTTTGAAGCGAGGCGCCCGCCCCATCGTCATTGCGAGCCAACGGGTCGGCGCGAAGCGCCGCCCGATGACAGGCTCGGCGAAGCTCTCCAGGAGCTCCGAGTTCGGCGCCTCTGGATTGCTTCGTCGCTTTGCTCCTCGCAATGACGGGGAGAGGTCGTGCTTAAGCAGGTAGCGGCCTTACGCCGCCTCATCGCGCAGGTGATACCAGCGATACAGCATGCGCTGGCCGAGGCGGCGGAAGGGTTCGAAGGTGTGGGTGGGGAGCGGCGAGGTGAAGATCGGCAGGTCCTGGCCCTTGAAGTGCTGGCCCGCGATCATCTGCGCCATGCGGCGGCCGGCCTGCGCCGAATACGACACGCCGTTGCCGCCGTAGCCGAGCGCGTAGAACAGGTTCGTCCGCGGATCGGGGCGGAAGATGCGCGGCATCATGTCGTGGCTGACGTCGACCCAGCCCCACCACGAGTAGTCGATCTCGATACCCTGCAGCGCCGGGAATTTGCGGTGCAGGCCGTCGATCAGCAATTGCAGGTGCTTCGGCGCGTCGGCGTCGGCCCCGGTGATCGACGAGCGGCTGCCGATCTGGATGCGGTTGTCCGGCAACAGGCGGTAGTAGTAGCGCAGCGTCCGCGTGTCGGTCAGCACCAGCTTGGTCCGGAAGCCGGTCGCCTCGAGTTCGGCGGCGGTGAGCGGCCGGGTGACGATCGAGTTCGACAGGATCGGCATGCAGCGGCCACGCAGCGTCGGGGTCAGGCCGGGCGCCGTGTAGGCGCCGGTGGCGATGCCGACCGCGCGGGCCCGCACCGTGCCGCCCGGCGTGCGCAGATGCAGCTTGCCGCCGCGCTGCTCGATATTCGCAACCGGGCTCGCCGGATGAATCTTGACGCCGAGGTCGCGCGCCATCTGCTGATAGCCGAAGGCAAGCTTCGCAGGGTGTACGCCGGTGCCGAGCGGCTCGAGCACCGCGCCGACAGCTTCGGCCTCGTTGAGATATTCACGGCGCAACTGATCGGCGCCGATCATCCGGGTCTGCTCGCCGAAGGTGTCGCGCAGCAGCGTGGCTTCGGCCGAGATCTTGTCGAGGTTGCGCTGGCGATGCGCGATGTAGAGATGGCCGCCGCGTTGCGGCTCGCAGTCGATCGGGCTTTGCCGCACCAGCTCCTCGAAAGTCTCGAAGCCATCGCGGATTTCGGCGTGGAGCTGCTTGGCGACGTCGAGGCCCCAGCGTGCGATCCATTGCGAGCGCGTCAGCCGGCCGGCGGCGTTCTGGCCCTGGCCGCCGTTGCGGGTGCTGCAGCCCCAGGCGACGCGGTTGGCTTCGAGCACCACCGGCTTGAGCCCGTGCTCGCGCGCCAGGAAGATCGCGCAGGCGAGGCCGGTGTAGCCCGAGCCGACGATCGCCACGTCGGCGTCGATATCGGACGTGACCGGACCATCATCGGCGGGCAGCGAGCCGGCGGTGGCGTGCCAATAGGTCGGCGCGTAGTCGCGGTTGTGGCCGGGGCCGTCGCTGACCAGCGGATCGTAATGCGGGTCGTAGGCAGCCAGCGGCGGCGTCTTCAGCGGCCGGTTCATCATGCGGCTCCCTTGGCGGGCAGCGCCGGGCGGTCCTTGCGGAACGCGCTCTTGCTGAAAATCTTGTCGCCGCGGAAGCCGAACAGGTCGACGCCTTCCGCCTCGATGCGTGAACCATCTTTCGCCGTCGCGCGAAAAATCCATTCGGAGATGCCGCGGTCGCCGAACACGGCGTGGCGGGTGCATTCCCAGCTCACATCCGGGAAGGTTGCGAAGGTGCCTTCGAACGCGGCACGGACGTCGGCGGCGCCGCTGATACGGCGGCCGCATGCCTCGGGGCCGGCAGCGGCGTCGAACACGATATCATCCGTCATCACCGCCATCACGCCGGCGCCGTCGTGGCGGTTGAAGGCGGCGAACAGAAGTTCGAGTTGGCGCAGGCGCTGAGTATCAAGTTCCGACATAGCGAGCACATTCCATCATGGTGGGCGCAGGGGCGTCTCCGTGATGATGGCGCGGATCGGCCGGCAGCTTCGAGCACAGGCTGTCACGCTCCGCAGGGCGTGCTTAGAACCAGATGCCGTGATGTCTGCGGCCAGATCGAAGCGGCCAACTGGCCCAACGGCTTGGCTCCGGCTGGACCTTCGCGCGCGAGGCGCAATCGCCAAGGTGATACGATGATCAACATCGCCACCCGCATCAATCCCGCCATCGCGCCCGCCGTGTCGGACGTGTTCACGCAACTGCAGGGCCGTCACCTGATCGGCAACGCGCTGGTTCCGGCCGTGGCCGGAACGACGCTCGACGTACTCGACCCCGCCACCGGCGAAGTGCTCGGTCAGGCGCCGGCTGCGACGTCCGACGACGTCACCCGCGCGGTCGATGCCGCCGCCGCGGCGTTCCCCGGCTGGGCGGCGACGCCGGCGCGGCAGCGCGGCAAGCTGATCGCCGAAGCGGCGCGCGCCATCGCGGCGCGCAGCGACGTGATCGCCGCCGTGCTGGCGCTGGAGACCGGCAAGGCGATCCGCACCGAATGCCGCGGCGAAGTCACGACCGCGATCGATATCGTCACGATGTATGCGGGGCTGGCGTCGGAGCTGAAGGGCGAGACGCTGCCGTTCGATCCGCAGATCCTCACCTACACCAGCCGCGAGCCGCTCGGCGTCGTCGCCGCGATCCTGCCGTGGAACGTGCCGCTGGTGCTGATGATGCTGAAGATCGCCCCGGCGCTGGTGGCGGGCAACACGGTCGTGGTCAAAGCGTCCGAAGAAGCGCCGTTCGCCACCATCGAGATGGCGCGGCTGATGGCCGAGCTGCTGCCGGCCGGCGTGCTCAACGTGATCTGCGGCACCGGCCGCGATTGCGGCTCGGCGCTGGTCGAGCATCCGGCGGTCGCCAAGGTGACGTTCACCGGCTCGCAGGCCGTGGGCGAACTGATCTACCAGACCGCCGCGCGAAAGATCATTCCGGTCAGCCTCGAGCTCGGCGGCAAGAGCCCGATGATCGTCTATCCGGACGCCGACATGGCGCGCGTGATCGCCGGCGCGATCGCCGGGATGCGCTTCACCCGCCAGGGCCAGAGCTGCACCGCGGCGAGCCGGATCTACGTCCACAGCACGCTCGTCGATGCCTTCGTGGCGCAGCTCAAGGACGCGCTGGCCAAGCTGGTGATCGGTGATCCGCTCGATGAGGTGACCGATATCGGCACGGTGATCTCGGCGCGGCAGAAGGCGAAGATCGAATCCTATCTGGCACTCGGCGAACGCACCGCCGGCGCCCAGGTGGCGCGCTGCGGTGAGATGCCTCGCGCCAGCCATCTCAAGGACGGCCTGTATCTGCAGCCGACCATCGTCACCGGCCTGCCGGAGGATTCGCCGCTGATGCGTGAGGAGATCTTCGGCCCGGTGGTGTGTGTGCAGCCGTGGGACGATGAGGACGACGTTATCGCGCGCGCCAACGACAGCGATTTCGGCCTCGCCGCGACGGTGTGGACCCACGATCTGCGCAAGGCCCTGCGCGCGGTGCAGCGGCTCGATGCCGGCTACGTCCAGGTCAATCAGAACCTGACGATCCAGCCGAATCTGAGCTATGGCGGTTTCAAGAAGTCGGGCCTCGGCAAGGAGGCCTCGCTGGAAGCCATGCTCGAGCACTTCACCAAGAAGAAGACCGTCGTCATCGACATGCGGTGAACCCACCATGCAGGATCTGATCGCCGCCGCGCAGGCCGGCCTCGCCGGCGCGCTGCCGTCGCCGCGGATCATCGCCGAAACGATGGCGGCGGTGGCCGTGGCGGCGCTGCTGCGCGGCTTCACCGGCTTCGGCTTTGCGATGGCGGCGGTGCCGCTGATGGGCCTGTTCATGCCGCCCGCGACCGCGGTGCCGATCGCCGTGCTGCTGCAATTGCTGACCGGCCTCAACGATCTGCGCCGCAACCGGCGCGATTGTCACTGGCCGTCGCTGCGCTGGCTGATCGTCGGCGCGGTGATCGGCTCGCCGCTCGGCGTGCTGGCGCTGAGCGTCGCGCCGGCGCCGGTCGCGCGGATCGTCATCTCGGTGATCATCGCCATCGCGGTGCTGATGCTCGGCCGCGGCTTCGCGCTCGCCGGGGTGCCGTCGCGGACGGCGACCGCAGGCGTCGGCATGCTGGCCGGCCTGTTCAATGGTCTGGCGGCGATGCCCGGGCCGCCGGCGATCGTGTACTACATGTCGGGCCCGTTTCGCGCCATCGCGGCGCGCGCCTCGCTGCTGGTGTTCTTCCTCGTCACCTCGATTTCGGCCTTCGTCAGCATCGCGCTGGTCGGCCTCGCGACGCCGACGGTGCTGTGGCTGTCGGTGATCGCGTTGCCGGTGACATTCCTCGGCACCTGGATCGGCGAGCTCGGCTTTCGCCGCGGCACCGAGAAGCTGCACCGCCACGTCTCGATCGCCAGCCTCGGGATCATCGCGCTGATCAGCGCCGCGAAGGGCTTCAGCGAACTGATGTGAGGCGGTTCATGCGGTGGCCGTGCCGGACACCATCAGGCAGGGTCCGTATTAGTTGGTCTCGCCGCTACGGGCGTCCGCCGTGGCGATCACGGTCTGGTAGGCCAGCAACCGCTCGCGAACGCGGAGCGACGCGGCGGGCGTGGTGACGCCGAGCAACGCCAGCGACACGCTGTAGCCGAGTTCGGCCTCGACTTCGGGCTTCGACAGATCGCGCGCGATCCAGACGCTGATCGCCTGCAGCGCGATGCGGCGGAGGTTGATCGCGAGCGGCTCCTCGGCGACGAAATCGTGCAGATAGCCCCGTTCGGCCAGAGCGTGCGTCAGCCGCCGCCAGAATCCCTCGCGCAGCGGCATCGTCAGCCCCTGTTGCGGCGCGCCCTTCAGGTCGAGCAGTTCGCGATACAGCGTTTTGTAGAACACCGGGTCGGAGAACCAGAACTCGACGCACAGGCCGACGACTTCGTAGATCTCAGCCAGCGGATCGGTGACGTGCCGCTCGTGCACCGCGCGCGCGAACTCCGCCATGTCGGCGTCGAGCACGGCGAGCAGCACCGCCTGTTTCGAGCCGAAGACGTTGTAGGGCGTCATGTGCGCGACGTCGGCCTTGGCGGCCAGCGCGCGCATCGAGAATTCGGCCGACTCGGTTTCGGACAGCAACGCGCGGGCGCCGGTGATGATTTTCTGGCGCAGCTCTTCGCGTGCCTGCTCGCGTGGGGGCAAAGGTCGGGGTCCTGTAGGCATCACATCAGGGCGTCGTTGTAATCGCCTGCGCGGAAAATTGCGAAATCGCCTGCGACGATCCGGCCCCTGCGAGCGCGCTTGACGTGCGTTACGGGCGACGCATATAACGCGTTATATCAAAAATGGCGATCAACGCCATGCTGCGCCCAACGGCGCAGATCTCGGGAGGACGCGGTCTCATGCGTTTCAACGGCAAGGTCGCAGTCGTCACGGCTGCGGCGTCGGGCATTGGCGCCGCCACGGCTGCGCGATTCGCGCGCGAAGGCGCTCACGTTTATCTGTCCGATATCGATCAGGATGGTCTTGCGCGACAGGCAGAGGCTCTCGCTGATATCAGCGCGCGGATCTCGACGGTGGTGGCCGACGTCACCGTGCCCGAGCAGATCGCCGCGCTGATCGAAACCGCCGCGCGCGAACAGGGGCGGCTCGACATTCTGGTCAACAATGCCGGGATGGGCGCGTTCGGCCGCATTACCGACGTGACGCCGGACGACTGGCACCGCGTGTTCCGGATCTGCGTCGATTCGATCTTCTATGCGAGCCGTGCCGCGATCTCGCATCTGATCAAGACCCGCGGCAACATCGTCAACACCGCCTCGATCTCCGGCCTCGCCGGCGACTACGGCTTCTCCGCCTATAACGCGGCGAAGGGCGCCGTCGTCAATCTCACCCGCAACATGGCGCTCGACTACAGCCGAGACCATGTCCGCGTGAACGCGGTGTGTCCCGGACTGATCGCGACGCCGCTGTCGCTGAAGCTGCGCGACAAGCCCGCCGTGATGGCGGAGTACGACCGCCTGATCCCGCTCGGCCGCCCCGGCGCGCCTGAGGAAATCGCCAGCGCGATCGCCTTCCTGGCCTCGGATGATGCGTCCTACGTCACCGGCGTCAACTTCGCGGTCGATGGCGGCGTCACCGCCCGCACCGGCCAGCCGAATTTCCTGGGGCATCTGACGCCCGCGCCCTGAGCCCCGCGACCCGTGCAACCAACCACAAAGGAAAACACCATGTCCGCTGCGACTTCATCAGCCGGCGACTGGCTCGAGGGCGGCGAGCTGCTGGCCCGCACGCTGCGCGACGCCGGCGTCGACACCGTGTTCGCGCTGCACGGCGGCCATCTCGAGTCGTTCTATCGCGGCTGCATCGCCAACGAGATTCGCCTGGTCGACTTCCGGCACGAATCCTCGGCAGGCCATGCCGCCGACGGCTATGCCCGCGCCACCGGCAAGCTCGGCGTCTGCGTGATCACCGCCGGTCCCGGCTTCACCAATGCGGTGACGGCGATCCTCAACGCGCATCTCGACAGCATTCCGACGCTGTTCATCATCGGCTCGCCGCCGCTGCGCGAGGCCGAGACCAACGCGCTGCAGGGCGGCGTCGACCAGATCGCCGTCGCGCTGCCGATGGTGAAATACGCGCACCGCATCACCAACACCGAGCGCATTCCCGATCTCACCGCGCTCGCGATCCGCAAGGCCACAACCGGCCGGCGCGGCGCGGTGCTGCTCGACCTGCCGATCGACGTGCTGCACATGCGCGCCCACAAGGACGATGTCCGTCCCGCGCACGGCCTCACTATCAATCCCCGCCCGGCGCCGCATCCGGACGAGATCAAGGCGGCGATCGCGATCCTGAAAGCGAGCGAGCGCCCGGTAATCGTGGTCGGCGGCGAGGCGCGCTATTCGGACTGCCGGGACGATCTGGTGGCGCTGGCCGAGGCGACGCAGATTCCGGTGGTGTCGAACACCCGCGGCATGGGCGTGTTTCCGAGCAGCCATCCGCTCAACGGTCAGATGGTCGGCAATCTGGCGCTGCTGTCGGCGCAGCGGCCGGACGCCGCGCTGCTGCTCGGCACCCGGTTCGGCTTCCGTCTCGCCGGCCGTAGCACGGCGTTCTTTCCTGCCGACGCCCGGCTAATTCAGGTGCACAGCGACGCCGCCGAACTCGGCCGGCTGCGCCATGTCGAACTGCCGATCGTCGCCGATGTCGGCGCCGCGATTACCACACTGCGGACCGCCGCCGCGGCCGAATCCTGGCCGCAGCGGCCTGAGTGGATCGAGGCCGTGACCAAGGCGCCGGCCAGGCTGCATAGCGCGTTTCCGGACAAGCAGGCGCCGAAAGGCGTGCATCCGTTCTGGGCCGCGGAGGCAGCGGTCCGCGCCGCCGGCCCCGACGCCGCGATCGTGCTGGACGGCGGCGAGGCGGCGAGCTGGGCGGCGTTTCATCTGCGCGCCGACAAGCCCGGCCACGTTCAGGGCGTCGGCTATCTCGGCTGCCTCGGCACCGGCCCCGGCCAGTCGATCGGCGCGCAGGTGGTCGATCCGGACAAGCGCGTGATGCAGATCACCGGCGACGGCGCGATGGGCTTCCACATCCAGGAATTCGACACGATGAGCCGGCACCGGCTTCCGATCTGCACCATCGTGCTCAACAATGAGATCTGGGGCATGTCGATCCACGGCCAGCAGATCATGTACGGCGCCAACTACAGCGCGATCAGCGAACTGCGCGGCACCAACTACGCGAGCATCGCGGCGGCGTTCGGATGTCATGCCGAGCGCGTCACCGAGTTCGCCGAGATCGAACCTGCGATCGCGCGCGCCTATGCGTCGGGCAAGCCGTCCTGCATCGAGATCATGATCGATCCGGACGTCGTGCATCCGGTCACGACCGCCGCGCTCGGCACGATCAGCGACGAGAAGCGCGAGATCATGATTCCCTACTACGAGAACATCCCGATCCGGCCTCAGGCGTGAGCGTAGCGAACCGGTGCGAGCGGGGAGGGCGTCATGAAGGCGGCGGTGTTTGAAAAAACCGGGGAGCGCCTCGTCGTGCGCGACGTTGCCGTGCCGGTGCTCGGCGACGACGAGCTGCTGCTCGAGGTGGCGTTCACCGGCATCTGCGGGTCGGACCTGCACGCGGCCGAGACGCCGGGCGTGCTGCCGCCCGGCACCATCATGGGCCATGAATTCACCGGCGTGGTGGTGCAGTCGACGTCGCCCGACTGGCCGGTCGGCGCCCGCGTCGCGGCCAATCCGTATTGGGTGTGCGACACCTGCGCCGCCGGCGGCCGTTGCGAGGGGGGCGCAGATGCGGCCTGCAGCAGCGGCAGCTTCATGGGCTTCCGGCCCGATCTACCCGGGGCCTATGCCGACTACGTCCGGATCCGCGCCGCGCAGGCGATCCGGCTGCCGGACAATGTCAGCCTGCAGGACGGGGCGCTGATGGAGCCGCTTGCGGTGGCGCGTCATGCGGTCGACGTCTGCGGCCCGATGCAGGGCGCCAGCGTACTGGTGATCGGCGGCGGGCCGATCGGGCTGAGTGTGGTGCTGATGGCGCTCGACGCCGGCGCCGCCCAAGTGATCGTCAGCGAACCGGACCCAAACCGCCGCGCCTGTGCGCTGCAGGTCGGCGCTGCCGCCGTGATCGATCCGGTCGCGGAAGGCCTGTCGGCGGCGCTGACCCGGCTCGGCGTCGGCTCGCCCGGCATCGTGTTCGAATGCGTCGGCGCGCCCGGCTTTCTGCAGCAGACCATCGACATCATGGCGCCGCGCGGCCGGGCCGTGATCGTCGGCGTCTGCATGACCGAAGACCGGGTGCTGCCGCGGGCGGCGATCCGCAAGGAAGCGACGCTGAAATTCGTGCTCGGCTACACCATGGCCGATTTCCATCACGTCGGCCGCTATCTGTCGCGCCACGCCGCCACCGCCGCCGCGATGGTGTCGCGCGTGGTGAAGCTCGATGAACTACCCGAGATCTTCGACCGGCTGCGCAGCGAAAAGTCGCTGATCAAGGTGCTGGTGCGAGCCGGTCAGGGACCGGCCACATAACAACAAGGGGGAGAGCCCAATGAAAGCCATGGACCGCCGCCGGTTTCTGCTCGGCACCGCCACCACGATGCTGGTGGCAACATCATTTAAGGCGCAAGCCGCCGACACCACCGGCATCACGCCGACCAGCATCCGCATCGGCAGTACGTCGCCGCAGAGCGGCCCGGTGTCGGCCTATGGGGTGCAGGCACGCTGCCAGGCTGCGTATTTCAAGATGATCAACGATCGCGGCGGCATCGCCGGCCGCAAGATCGATTTCATCTACTACGATGACGCATTCAATCCCGCCAAGACCGTGGAGCAGACCCGCAAGCTGGTCGAGAGCGACGAGGTGGCGCTGCTGTTCAGCAATCTCGGCACCGCTCCCAACTCGGCGATCGTCAAATACGCCAACGCCAAGAAAGTCCCGCATCTGTTCCTGTCGGTGAACGGCGACAAATGGAGCGACTACAAGGCCCATCCGTGGAGCATCGGCTTCGCGCCCAGCGCGCGCACCGAGGCCGCGATCTTCGTCAAGCACATGCTGTCGGAGAAACCCGACGCGAAGTTCGCTGTGCTCTATCAGAACGACGATTTCGGCAAGGATTTCGTGCTCGGCGCCAAGGATGTGCTCGGCGACCGGCAGGCCGGCCAGCTCGTGATGCTCTCGCACGAGACGTCGGACCCCACGATCGATTCGCAGATCCTTCAGCTCCGCGCTGCGGCGCCGGACGCGCTGATCTCGGGCACGACGGCGAAATTCACCGCGCAGGCGATCCGCAAGGTCGCGGAGACGCGCTGGCAGGTTCGCCACTACATCACCGGCGGCTCGTCGTCCTATGCGGGCACGATCGGCCCGGCCGGCCCCGAGAACGCGGTCGGCGTGATCTCGTCGGCCTATCTCAAGGACGTCGCCGATCCGAGCTGGAAGGACGACCAGGGCATCAAGGATTTCCTCGCCTTCATGCAGAGCGACTTCCCCGAAGGCAACAAGGACGACTTCTACAATCTGTACGCCTACACGGTGGCGTCGGCGCTGGTGAAGGTGCTGACGCAGTGCGGCGACACTTGCACGCGCGAGAACATCATGGCGCAGGCGACCAATCTGAAAGACGTCGAGCTGCCGACGCTGCTGCCCGGCATCCGGGTCAACACCAGTCCGACCAATTACCGGCCGCTGACGCAGGTTCAGTTGCAGAAATGGGACGGCAAGGCCTGGATGCGGTTCGGCGACGTGCTCAGCGCGTAGTCGAGGGGGCGCTAACGGCCGAGATGCCGCGCGATCACTTCGCCGAGGCGCCGGATGCCGACTTCGATGCGGTCGGTGCGGATCGACGAGAAGCCGAGCCGGAAGCAGTGCCGGCTCGCCGTCTCGTCCATCGAGAACACCGCGCCGGGCTCGATCACCACGCCCTGCGCCAGCGCCTCGCGCGCCAGCGCGGTGGTGTCGGTGCCGGGCGGGCAGGCGATCCAGTAGTTGGTGCTGCCCGGGCCGCGCGAGAACGTGCAATCCGGCAGATGTTGCGGCAGCAGCCGGTCGAGCATCCGGGCGCGCTCCAGCAGCACGCGGCCGACCTGCTGCAGGTGCGAGCGATAATGGCCGAGGCCGATAAACAGTGCGGCGACGCGCTGATTGTTGAGCGGCGGGTGGCGCAGCATCAGCCGGCGCAGCGCGCGAAGTTCGCGGATCACCGGCGCCGGCGCCACCACGTAGCCGAGCCGCAGCCCCGGCGCGAGCGCCTTCGACAGGCTGCCGACATAGAGCACGTTGCTGGCGTGATCGAGACTCTTCAGCGGCGGTAGCGTCGACGCCTCCGGCATCAGCTCGCCTTCGTAGTCGTCCTCGACCAGTACGACGTCACCGGTCTCGGCGGCCTTCAGCAGTTCGAGCCGGCGCTGCAGCGGCATCACCGTGGCGGTCGGGCATTGATGGCTGGCGGTGACGTAAGCCAGTGCGCAGCTCTGGAACGTCTCGTCCGGCAGCAGGCCTTGCGCGTCGGAACGTAGCGGCTGCACGTCCGGCGTCAGCATCCGAAAGATGTTGCGCGCGTCCGGATAGCCCGGCTCCTCGATGCCGACGCGGGTCCGGTCGTTGATGAAGAGCGTGGCGATCAGATACAGCGCGTGCTGCGCGCCGATCGTCATCATGATCTCGTCGGAGCGGGCGTGAATGCCGCGGCGAGGGAGAACCTGCAGCTGCAATTGTTCGATCAGGGCCGGATCGTCGCCGTCGATCAGGTCCCGCGCCCAGTTGTTGATCTCCGGAACGCTGAGCGCCGCGCGCGCGGACTCGCGCCAGTCGTTGGTCGGGAACAGGCTCGGATCGAACTGACCGAAAATGAACGGATAGGGTTGCGCCTGCCAGTCGGCCGGCTTGACGATGTTGCGGTGCGCCGATGGCTGCACCGCGTAGCGCGCGGCCCAATGCGCATCGTCGCGGCTGGCGGCTTCCGCCGGCTCGGCGCCGGTGGCGATCTTCTTGGACAGGCCGGCGACGAAGTAACCGCTGCGCTGCCGCGACACGAGGAAGTTCTGGTCGACCAGCTGCTCGTAGGCGATCACCACGGTGTTGCGCGACACTTTCAGCACCGCGGCGAGATCGCGGCTCGACGGCATCCGCATGCCGAGCGGCAGCCGGCCGTCTTCGATCGCGGTGACGATGATCTGGCGGATTTGCAATTGCAGAAACGAGCCGCCGCGATCCATCCCACGGAACAACGCGCCCCAGAACAGCGTGTCGCTGTTGCCTAATGAGGCGGCATTTGCCGAATGATCATGCGCGCCGCCTTGCGGCGCATGCGGGTAAGTGAGCTGTGCGAGCTTTCCCAAACGATATAACCTACTCAACGCGGGCGGATCCCGACGGGCGGAATCCAAGTATGTTTGTTTGAAACCAAGAAGCAAGAAGTCTGCCATCGAGCCCGGCGCTGGGCGGATAGGTGCTGGCTCCATTCGTCCGGGCCATCTGGCGCTAGTGCGGTCCGGTCGATCGCTTCACGCTTGCAACTGTAAGTTCGAAAGGCTCAGCAGCGTGAATCAGGACACCGTCGTTTATTCGGCCCGCAAGATCATCACGATGAATCCGATGCGTCCGGTCGCGACGCATGTTGCAGTGCGTGATGGGCGGATCGTCGCGACGGGCTCGGCCGATGAGTTGTGCGTGAATGGCGCGCGGCTCGATAATCGCTTCGCCGACAAGGTGCTGATGCCGGGCTTCGTCGAAGGCCACGCCCACATCATGGAAGGCCTGATGTGGAAGCAGCCTTATGTCGGCGCGTTCGATCGACGTTCGCCGGAAGGCAAAGTGGTCGCCGGCGTGCCGGATATCGAGTCGATCGTTTCGCGGTTGCAGCAAGCCGAAGCCGCGATGCCGGATGACGCCACGCCGCTGTATGCCTGGGGCTTCGATCCGCTGCATATCGGCGGCAAGATGCTGACTCGGCAGGATCTCGACCGCGTCTCGACCAAGCGGCCGGTGCTGGTGGTCCACGCGTCGTTTCATATCAACAACGTCAACACCGCGACGCTCGAACTCGCCGACCTGCTGCGCGCGACCGACATTTCGGGCGTCGTCGCCGGTGCCGACGGACTCGCCAGTGGTGAACTGCAGGGCATCCCGGCGCGGATGCGGCTGTTCCGCGCGCTCGGCCACAACCCGCTGGCCGGCACCATCACCGAGGCCGACGTGCGGCGCTACGCGGCATCGTCCTGCGTGCAGGGCGTCACCACCGTCACCGACCTGCACAACGACCTCAACGATCCGACCATCGAGGTATATCGCAGCGTCGCCAGCCAGGACGATTTCAGCGTCCGCCTGGTGCCGGCGCTCGCCGCAGTGTCGCACACGCCCGAGCAGGCGATCGCCAAGCTCGAGGCGCTGCGCGCGCACGCCAATCCCAAGCTGCACTACGGCATCGTCAAGCTGGTGGTTGACGGTTCGATCCAGGGCTTCACCGCGCGGCTGCGCTGGCCCGGCTATCACAACGGCGCCGCCAACGGCCTGTGGTACATCGCGCCCGAGGAACTGCCGCGGCTGGTCGACAAGTATCACCGCGCCGGCGCCCAGCTCCACATCCACACCAATGGCGACGAGGCGACCGAAGCGGCGCTCGACGCCATCGAGGCGGCGCAGATCGCGGCGCCGCGGCCGGATCATCGTCACACCTTGCAGCATTGCCAGATGGCGGATGCGGCGCAGTTCCGGCGCATGAAAAATCTCGGTGTCTGCGCCAATCTGTTCGCCAACCACATCTACTACTGGGGCGATGCGCATTACGAACTCACCATGGGGCCGGAGCGCGCATCGCGGATTGACGCCACCGGCACCGCGCGCCGCATCGGCGTGCCGTTCGCGATCCATTCGGACGCGCCGGTGACGCCGCTGGCGCCGCTGTTCACCGCCTGGTGCGCGGTCAATCGCGTGACCTCGGGTGGCCGTGTGCTCGGCCGCGACACCGAGGCGCTCACCGTCGAGCAGGCGCTCGCCGCCATCACGGTCGATGCCGCCTACACGTTGAAGTTGGATCATCTGGTCGGCAGCATCGAGACCGGCAAATACGCCGACTTCGCCGTGCTGGAAGACGATCCGCTGAGCGTGGCGCCGGAGAAGCTGAAGGACGTCGCGATCTGGGGTACCGTGGTCGGTGGCGTCGTCCGGGAGGCGCCCCGCGCATGAGGAAAGCGACCGCGACCATTCCAGTCACGGTGATCGGCGGCTTCCTCGGCGCTGGCAAGACCACGTTCGTCAATCATCTGCTGGCCGGCGGCGGACCACGGACCGCGGTGCTGGTTAACGATTTCGGCGAGATCAACGTCGACGCGGCGCTGATCCAGGGCCATGACGGCACCACCATGACGCTCACCAACGGCTGCATCTGCTGCAGCATCGGCACCAGCTTCATCGAAACGATGTGCAAGGTGCTCGATGCCGAAGTGCCGTTCGAGCGCATCGTGATCGAGGCCTCCGGCGTCGGCGACCCGTGGAAGATCGCCGAGATCGCGCTGATCGAACCGACGCTGCGGCTCGACCGCGTGATCGTGCTGGCCGATGCCAGCCGGATCGCCGCGCTGATCGACGATGCGCGTGTCGGCGCCACCGTGCGCAGCCAGTTCGAGCGCTGCGACGTCGCGCTGTTGAGCAAGACCGATCTGGTCGACGCCGCGGCCCTGACCGCTGCGCATGCGGCGGTGCGGACGCTGCGTCCCGGCCTTCGGATCGTCGAGACCGCGCCCGGCACGATGCCGACGCTCGCGTCGCTGGATGCGCCGGCGAAAGCCTCCGCATTCCGGGCGGATTCGCCGGCGGCCTCCGATCACGGCGCCAGCTTCCGCAGCTTCGCGTATCGCCGCGACGGCACCTTCGATCGCGCCCGGATCGCCGGCGCAGTGGCGGCGCTGCCGCCCGAATTGCTGCGGCTGAAGGGCTCGTGCCGGCTCGACGGCGAGGACGCCGCGCAGGTGTTTCAGATGGTCGAAGGTGTATGGTCGCTGTCGCCGGCGGCTGCTCCGTCGGCGACCGATCGCACTGAGCCGGCGGGGATCGTGCTGGTCGGCGTCGGCACCGCCGCTCTGCCGGAGCCGGCCGTCCTGGATGCGATCCTCGACCGCGCGCTCGCGGCCGGAGCCGCGGCGTGAGCGCCGCGCCCTGTTGTCTCGTCTCGTCGATGCGCAGCGCTTGCGTGCCGATGGCTGGTAGTCTCGAACCCTCATGCCGGAGTTCAAATCGATGAAGTTGACGAAGCGATCCTTTGTTATCGGCGCTCTCGGGGGCGCCGCCCTGATGGGACTGCCGTTCGAAACCCGCGCGCAGTCCGCCGGCAGCGGCGGCACGCTGGTGATCGGTTCGACGCAGGTGCCGCGTCACTTCAACGGCGCGGTGCAGTCCGGCATCGCCACGGCGCTGCCGAGCACGCAGATATTCGCCAGCCCGCTGCGCTTCGACGACAACTGGCAACCGCAGCCTTATCTCGCCAAGTCGTGGGAGGTCGCGCCGGACGGGCTGTCGATCACGCTGAAGCTGGTCGACGACGCGGTGTTCCACGACGGCAAGCCTGTCACCTCGGAGGACGTCGCGTTCTCGATCATGACCATCAAGGCCAACCATCCGTTCAAGACGATGCTGGCCGCGGTCGATAGCGTCGAGACGCCCGATCCCAAGACCGCGGTGATCAAGCTGGCGCACCCGCATCCCGCGCTGCTGCTGGCGATGTCGCCGGCGCTGATGCCGATCCTGCCCAAGCACGTCTATGGCGACGGCCAGGACGTCAAGACCCACCCGGCCAATCTCAAGCCGGTCGGCTCCGGTCCCTACAAGCTCGGCGAATACAAGCAGGGCGATTACTACACGCTGGAGAAGTTCGACAAGTTCTTCATCCCGGGCCGGCCGAAGCTCGACAAGATCGTGGTGCGGCTGATCTCCGATCCGAACGCCCTGATGGTCTCGACCGAACGCGGCGAAGTGCACGCGCTGCCGTTCCTGTCCGGCGTGCGCGACATCGACCGTCTCGAGAAGTCGAAGGATCTCGTGGTGATCGACAAGGGCTTCGCCGGCCTCGGCGCGCTCAACTGGCTCGCCTTCAACACCAAGAAGAAGCCGCTCGACGACGTCCGCGTCCGCAAGGCGATCGCCTATGCGGCGAACCGCGACTTCATCGTCAGCAAGCTGATGGGCGGCAAGGCGATGCCGTCGATCGGCCCGATCGCACCGGGCTCGCCGCTCGAAGAGAAGAACGTCGAGCAGTACAAATTCGACGTCGCCAAGGCCAACAAGCTGCTCGACGAAGCCGGGCTGAAGCCGGACGGCAACGGTGTCCGCGCCACGCTGACGATCGACTATCTGCCGGGCAATGACGAGCAGCAGCGCAACGTCGCCGAATACATGCGCTCGGCGCTGAAGCGCGTCGGCCTCACCCTCGAGGTCCGCGCCGCGCCCGACTTCCCGACCTGGGCGCAGCGGGTGTCGAACTTCGATTTCGATCTGACGATGGACTCGGTCTACAACTGGGCCGATCCGGTGATCGGCGTCGACCGCACCTACCTGACGTCGAACATCCGCAAGGGCATCATCTGGTCGAACACCCAGCAATATTCCAACCCGAAGGTCGACGAGCTCCTCGGCAAGGCGGCGGTCGAGACCTCGCCCGAGAAGCGCAAGGCGTTGTATTCGGAATTCCAGAAGATCGTCGTCGACGAGGTGCCGATCTTCTTCATCAACGCCGTTCCGTTCCGCAGTGCCTTCGCCAAGGGCCTCGGCGGGCTGCCGACGACGATCTGGGGTGTCGTCTCGCCGCTCGACGAAGTGTACTGGGCAACGCCGCCGAAGACCTGATCAAGCAGAGCGCGGACGAGCCACATGACGCTTCTCACCCATCTGTTCGGAAAACTCGCCAACGCCGCGGCGCTGCTGCTCGCGGTGCTGGTGCTGAATTTCTGCCTGATCCATCTTGCCCCGGGCGATCCGGTGCAGGTGATCGCCGGCGAGATGGGTGGGGCGTCGGCTGAAGTCATCGCCGAGCTGCGCGCCAAATACGGCCTCGATCAGAGCCTGCTGACGCAGCTGTTCACGTATCTCGGCAAGGTGCTGCACGGCGATTTCGGTTACTCCTACTACTTCAACCAGCCGGTGCTGGGCCTGATCGCCCAGCGCCTGCCGGCCTCTCTGTATCTCGCATTGTCCTCACTGTTCGCCGCGGTGATGATCGGCACGCTGCTCGGCGTGGTCAGCGCGCGGCGCCCCAACGGCCTGCTCAGCCACGGCGTCACCGTGCTGTCGCTGGCCGGCTACGCGGCTCCGGTGTTCTGGACCGGGCTGATGCTGCTGCTGCTGTTCGGCTCGGTATGGCCGGTGCTGCCGGTCAACGGCATGGCCGACGTGGTCAATCCGAAAAGCGGCTTCGCCTATGTGCTCGACGTCGCCACCCATCTGGTGCTGCCGTCGCTGACGCTGGCGCTGGTGTTCATCGCGCAATACTCGCGGCTGTCGCGCGTCAACATGATCGACGTGCTGTCGGCCGACTATGTCCGCACCGCGCGCGCCAAGGGCCTGCCGGAAAGCGTGGTGATCTTCAAGCACGCGCTGCGCAATGCGCTGATCCCGATCGTCACGGTGGTCGGGCTGCAGTTCGGCAATCTGTTCGCCGGCGCTGTGCTGGTCGAGACGGTGTTCAGCTGGCCCGGCATGGGGCGGCTGGTGTTCGACTCGATCCTGCGGCGCGACTATCCGACCCTGATGGCGGTGCTGTTCTTCTCGGCCGTGATGGTCATCGCTGCCAACATCATCACCGATCTAGTATATCGCCTGATCGATCCACGGATCCGCGCGGGGGCCCGATGAGCACGCTCGACCAGACCCTGATCGCGCCTCCGCCCACGTCTGCAGCGTTGCTGTTGCCGGCAACGCCGGCGGTGTCGCCCGCAAGAGCCGCGTTCCGCCAGTTCATGAAGAGCCCGTCCGGTGTCGCCGGCGCGGTGCTGCTGATCGTGCTGGTGGCAATGACGGTGCTGGGACCGTGGGTGTACTCGATCGATCCGCTGGAGATCGTCGGCCTGCCGTTCACGCCGCCATCCGCCGATGCCTGGCTCGGCACCGATTATCTCGGCCGCGACGTGCTGGCCGGCCTGGTCCATGGCGGTCGCGCGACGCTGACGGTCGGCGCGGTCGCGGCGCTGATCACCATCGCGATCGGCGTCACGGTCGGCGCGCTGGCGGGCTTCTTCGGCGGCTGGATCGACAGCCTGCTGGTCAAGATCGCCGAGTTCTTCCAGGTGCTGCCTCCGCTGCTGTTCGCCATGGTGCTGGTGACTCTGTTCGGGCCGAAGCTGACCACGATCACGCTGGCGATCGGCGCGGTGAGCTGGACGTCGGCGGCGCGGCTGACGCGCGCCGAGTTCATGCGGCTGCGCGATCTCGATTTCATCAAGGCATCGCGCGCCGCCGGCGCCGGCAATCTGCACCTCATCCTGCGGGTGGTGCTGCCGAACGCGCTGCCGCCGATCATCGTGTCGGCGACGCTGGCGATCGGCGTCGCGATCCTGTTCGAAGGCGGCCTCAGCTTCCTCGGCCTCGGCGATCCCAACACGATGAGCTGGGGCCTGATGATCGGACAGAACCGTAACTACGTGCTCGACGCCTGGTGGGCGGTGACATTTCCTGGCGCCGCGATCTTCCTGTCGGTGCTGGCGATCAGCCTGGTGGGCGACGGCGTCAACGATGCGGTCAATCCGCGGCTGCGACGGAGGTGATGATGGCGCCGGTGCTCGAAGTCGACAACCTCAGCGTCAGCATGACCGATCGCCGCGGCGATCTGGTGCCGGTGCTGGAGAATCTGTCGTTCACCATCGACAAGGGGCGGACGATCGCGCTGGTCGGCGAGAGCGGCTGCGGCAAAAGCATGACCGCGCTGGCGATCATGCGGCTGCTGCCGGAAGGTTTTGTCGTCACCGGCGGCCGTATCCTGCTCGAAGGCGAGGATCTGCTGACAGCGCGGAACCGGCGGATGCGTGCGCTCCGCGGCGACGCGGTGTCGATGGTGTTCCAGGAGCCGATGACCGCGCTTAACCCGCTCTACACCGTCGGCGATCAGATCGCCGAGGTGCTGTATTATCACCGCCGCATGAGCCGCAAGGATGCGACCGAGCAGGCGGTGCAGTTTCTCAAGGCGGTGCAGATCCCGGCCGCCGAGCAGCGCGCCAAGGCCTATCCGCACCAGATGTCGGGCGGCATGCGGCAGCGGGTGATGATCGCGATGGCGCTGGCCTGCAGGCCGAAGCTCTTGATCGCCGACGAGCCGACCACCGCGCTCGACGTCACCGTGCAGGCGCAGATCTTCGATCTCTTGGCCAAGCTGCAGGACGAGACCGAGACCGCGATCGTGCTGATCACCCACGATCTCGGCGCCGTCGCCGAACTCGCCGACGATATCGCCGTGCTGTATGCCGGCCGCTGCATCGAGACCGGCCCGTCGCAGCAGCTCGCCGCGACGCCGCGCCATCCCTACACGCGCGGGCTGCTCGGCTGCGTGCCACATCTGGCGGTCGGCGTCGCCAAGCCGGCCGAGTGGGTCGATCTCGGCGAGATCCCCGGCATGGTGCCGTCGCTCGGCCAGCGCGGGCCGGATTGTGCCTTCCTGGCTCGCTGCGCCAACGTCCGCGAGGTCTGCCGGTCGCGGCCGCAGCCGCCGCTCGGCGCCATCGCGCCCGGCCACACGGTGTCGTGCTGGCGCGCCGAGGAGATCGCCGCATGATGCATCAGCGCCCCAATCCGCCGGGCGGCGATCCGATCCTGCTCGACGTCAACGACCTCGTGGTGCATTTCCGCACCGGGCGGAAGCGCCCGTGGGGCAAGCCGTCCTTCGTCCACGCCGTCGACGGCGTCAGCTTCCGCGTCAAGCGCGGCACCACGTTCGGCATCGTCGGCGAGAGCGGCTCCGGCAAGTCCACCACCGCGCAGGCGATCATGCGGCTGGTGCCGTCGACCTCCGGCCAGATCGTGTTTCGCGGCGAAGACATCATGCCGCTCACCGGCGAGGCGCTGCGGCAGGTGCGCAAGCATGTGCAGATCGTGTTCCAGGATCCGTTCTCGGCGCTCGATCCGCGCCGCCGCGCCGGCGACCAGATCCGCGAGCCGCTCGACCTCTTGAACATCGGCACCCGCAGCGAGCGCGATGCGCGGGTCAAACAGCTCTTGGCCGAAGTCGGCCTGCCGCCCGAAGCCGCCGATCTGTTTCCGCACCAGTTCTCCGGCGGGCAGCGGCAGCGGCTGTGCATCGCCCGAGCGCTGGCGCCCGAGCCCGAAATGATCGTCTGCGACGAGGCCGTCTCGGCGCTCGACGTCGCGATCCAGGCGCAGATCCTGAACCTGTTGAAGAAGCTGCAGCGCGAGCGCGGACTGACCTACATCTTCATCTCGCACGATCTCGGCGTCATTCAGCAATTCTGCGACGAGATCGCCGTGATGTATCTCGGCAAGGTGGTCGAACAGGCGCCGGCCTCGACGCTGTTCACCGCGCCGCGTCATCCTTACACGTGGTCGCTGGTGTCGGCGGCGGTGCCGCCGGGTCCGCTGCGCGACGAACTCAAGGCGAAGTACCTGGTGAAGGGCGAACCGCCGTCACCGGTCGACCCGCCGCCCGGCTGCCGCTTCGCCGGCCGCTGCCCGTTCGTGATCGAACGCTGCCGCGAAGATCTGCCGTTCCTCGACGCCACCGGCCCCGATCACTACGTCGCCTGCCACCGCAAGGACGATCTCGGCGTCCCGGACTTCACGCCGCGCGTGGCGAACGGGCCGATCGAGTAGTTCAAAGCCGTAGTTTCGGTCGAGCGTCGGCCGGCCGTCATTGCGAGCGAAGCGAAGCAATCCAGATTGACGATTCAAGCCGTCGCGTCGAGCAGGGCCTTGCTCATGTCGCGGTCGGCTTTCAGCGTCGCGAGGTTGGCCGCGTAGCTGTACTTCGCGACCATCTGGCCGATGAACTCCTGCGCCAGGTCGACATTCGGCGCCGCCACCAGGCCGTCCGCATTGGCAAACGGCGCCTGCGGATCGGAGACCGGGACGGTGGCGGGCGAAGTCGTTGTCACGCTGGTCTGGGTGCCGCCGCCGGGGACGGCGGTCTGATTCACCTGCAGCGGCCGATAGGGCTGCGGCGCACCGGGCGGCAGGCTGCCGTTGGGCCCCGGCAACGCGCCGGTCGATTGCTGATTGGCGATGTTGCTGGCCGAGACTTCCAGGCGCCGGGTCGCGGCGTTGAGGCCGGACACGGCGATCGACGAGATACTGGACATGGCGCGCTCGCGGCGGTGAAGCTGCCGGCACTTAACGTCCGCAGCACAGAACGATCCGTTCACCTTGGGCCGCGAAGTGGGCCTGTCGAATTAACCCGGCCTTAGCGATTGGCCGCGCCCTCAGGCGGTGCCGGTCGCGGGCGTCGCGCGGGCCGGGCGTTCAGGCCGCCGGCGCAGCTTGCGGCGTGCCCACAGCAGCAGTCCGGTCATCAGCAGGCCGGCCAGTATGACCGAGACGATGACGTTGAGGGGGCCGGAGATCAGCGCCGACCAATTGCCTTCGTGGAGCAGCCGCGGCCAGTTGCGCGGCAGCGGTGCGAGGCCGTCGGCCGTGAAGCTGTAGGCGCGCAGCTCGCCGTCTTCATAAATCCGCGCGATCATCCGCTGACCGCGTTGCGACAGCATCGCCAGATGCGCCACATCATGCTGTTGTGCGAGTGTGCGCACCGCGTCGGCGAGCGGCAGCGACGGCCTCAGCGGCGGCGATGGCGGACCGGTTAGCGTCCAGCCGAACGCCATGAAAAGCCCGGTGATCGGGCTGAGCAGCAGCAGCGGCAGCGTGAACCAGGCGGCGCCCTTGTGCCAGCCGGCGAGGCTGTTGCGCAGCCGCGGCAGGCCCATCAGGATGCCGATCCCCATGATCACCAGCATTGCGACGGTCGATCCGATCACCAGCCAGTCGTAGCCGAGCAGATGCTCGTGGGTGCGCCGCGCCCACAGCATCAGCTCGCCGAGCCGGTCCGGCGCGGCGGCGGCGTTGCCGGTGGTGAGGTCGATCGTCGGCGCGCCGACACCCATCAGGCGCATCTGTTGTCCGCTGGCGTTGATCGCGAGACCGCGCGCCTTGCCGGCGGGATCGTAGCGTTGCAACAGGCCGGCAATGCGATCGCCATCCGCCATGCCGGCGGGCAGCCCGCGGCTTTGGATGATCGGCTCCACCGACAGGATCAGGCCGGTGAGGATCAGCGCGATCAGCGGCAGCGCGAACACGAAAGTGATCCAGCGGTGGAGTTTGAGCAGAAGAACGTTGTTCATCGGGAATTCCAATCGGAGCGGCAGGCTCGGGCGCCCGCCTTGTCATGGCAGAGCTTGGTCGCGCGACCGGTCGGCAGCGGTCCACCATCAGGGCTGCTTAGACCTTCCAAGCTGTCGGTTGCGTGACAAACGACGTCCGGCGAGAGCATCCGACCGCATCCTCATGGTCCGACCGGGGCGGCGCCACGCAGTCCGACCGCGAATCAGGGGAGCGTTTTCGATACGAGCGTGCCGAGCTACGCGGTTGGAGCGCGGCGCGTTGTCCGGAAGATCCCGGACGAATTGCGGCGAACTAATCGATCAGCAGACGCGAAGGTTCATGTCGTCCCGCCGATCTCCGTGGCTCCCACCGGCGATCGCCGAGCATTTCGCATGCATCCCGCATTGCGAGAAACCGCCGCGTCTCCAGCCCGATAGGCGTCGGTATCGCGCCTGCTCAGCAATCGATGGCGCGGCGCAGCAGCTGCTCATCGTGAAATCTTCACGCGCTGCGAACCGTCTTCACTCGTCCGGCATTTAGTCTGACTAAACTTGTCCCTGTTGAATTTCCTCTGTGTTGCTACGATGCTTCAGTAAGACCGGTATCGTGCAAACCAAATTGGTATGGAGGTAGTATGCGCTCCTCGACGATGATCCTACTCGGCTCCGTCGCCCTCGTTGCTGCACTCGCGGTCAGTGACCGCGTCGGCGGCCCGCGGGCTGTCCTGATCGAGCCTGCCGTCGCGGCGACGCCGGTGGCGCCGCCGCCGCCGCCCGCGTTCCGCACCGTGACATCGTCGTCGTGCTCGGCGAACGGTTGTCCGACCACTTGCGAGGCCGACGAGGCACTGATCTCGGCGATCTGTATCGGCTCGACCGGGGCGAAGTTCAGCGAAAGTCTTCTGGTGGAGAACGGGCAGATCACGGCAAGCTGCGGACCGTCTTCGACTGCCATCGTGGTGTCCTGCGCCCGCAAATAAGCGCCGCCGGCACGTTTCAACGAGGGCTGCGCAGCTGAATGTCCGGCGGCGGAGCCCTTGCAGTATCAAGGGTCAAACCGATGCAAAAATGGTTCGTCGCACTCGCGCTCGCAGTGCTGATCGTGATCGGCTTCGCCGCCGGGCCGATGTCTGTCGTCGTCGCTTTCCTGTCGTTCTGGGTCACGCTGTATCTGGTGTGGGCCTATGAGCTCGGCTTCAAGGATACCTGGGCGCGCTACGGCTTGCATCGCGTCAAGCCGCCGTTCTGGGCGGAAGAAAACAAGGTCTGGTTCCTGCCGATCTTCGACGACCGCCTGAAGGTGCTGAAGGCCGCCGCCGTGGCACTGCTGATCGTCGCCTTCAGCCTGATGCTGCCGGTCTCGGTGGTGCGGATCGCCACGCTGATCCTGCTGGCCTGGTACGTGAGCGAGATCTACCGCGCCCAGAAGACGACCGATCAGCTCGACCGGGCGCGCTTCAACTGACGTTGGTCGCGCCGAGGGCGCGCGTGGCCGAGGGGCGACGCGAGCAGAAGGGTGCGGCAGCGTCGGTTGGCGCGCCGCATCGTCGTCCGATTGGTAATTAGCCATTTCGTCAAATCGTCTCCGCTGCCGCTGGACGGCGCGGGCGATTTGAACATCAATAAGCAAGGCGCCCGGATCTGGAGGATATTGCGATGGCAGACAACAATTCGTCCGATGTCATTCTGAACATGATGTCGAAGAACCTCGAACAGGCGCGCGGCGCGATGAACAACTATCTGCAGTTCATCGAAAAGAGCCTGTCGGTGACGCCGATCGGCAATAGCAGCCAGGCCACCACGCTGAAGGGCTATGTCGATCGCAACGTCCAGGCGACCTTCGACTTCTCGCAGCAATTGCTGCATGCCAAGGATTTTCAGGACGTCGTCCGGATCCAGACCGAGTTCTTGCAGACCCAGTTCCGTGTGCTGACCGATCAGGCCAAGGACGTGGTCGAGATGACCAAGCCGACCGTGATCGTTCCGCGCGACGGCTAGCCGCGCGCTGACCCGCAGGCAAGCGGAACCAACTCGCGACGTGCGACTTGCTCAACGCTTCGCGCGTCGTTGAAAGCTTGGATAGGCCTCATGTTGAAAGTCGTTGCTTCGGTGATTTCGCTGCTGCTGCTTGCCTCCGCCGCGCAGGCGCAGTCGGGGCGGCCCGATCCCGGCTGCGGCCGGGACGTCTCCCGCTTCTGCCGCGCCGTGATGGATCAGGGCGACGGCGTCATTCTGGGGTGCCTGCAGAAGAACCGCTCCCGGCTCAGCAAGACCTGCGCCAAGGTACTGGCCGATCACGGCCAGTAAGCCGCTCAGGTCGAGCCGCCGCTGACGCCGGCAACCGGCAGGACTTCGGTCGCGGTTGCGCGATCAGGCGATTCCTCTTTCCACCTCACCGAGCCGAACGGGCGCTCCAGCATCCGGCGGATACGGATCTCGTCCGGCCCGCGGTGAAATGCGATCGCGCGCTGGTGCAGGGCCCGGTCGTCCTGGGTCGACCGATTGCGCTGCCGCAGATAGTCCAACCATGTCGGGCAGTGATAGCGCTCGGTCCACAGCTCCGGATCGCCGATGTCGCGCGCGATCGACCAGTCATAGGCACCGTTGCGCTGCCGGCTGAGCTGCACCTGCTGCATCACGCCGTAGAACGAGCGCGCGTCCTCGGCGGAGATCCGGTACTCGATCTCGATCACCACCGGCCCGCTGCGCGGCGTCACCGCCAGCTTGACCTCCGGATCGGCCAACAGATCCGCATCGGCGATCTGGGTGCCGACCGACGGCATCCGCAGGAACAGGCCGAGCAACGTCGACACCAGCATCGTGGCGGCCGAGATCAGCATCGAGGTCTCGACGCCGGCGAGATCGGCGACATGGCCCCACAACCAGCTGCCGATCGCGACGCCGCCGGCGATCGAGGCCTGGAACGCCGCCAGCGAGCGCCCCGCCACCCAGCGCGGCGCCGACAGCTGCACGCCGATATTGAACAGCGCGATTGCCAGCATCCACACTGCGCCCGCAATTACCAGCGCCGCAGCGGTGAGCAGCGCCGAGTGGCTCAGCGCGATCGCCCCCAGCGCCACGCCCATCACCAGCGCACAGCCGCGGATCGCGCCTTCGCTGCCGAGCCGCTCGCGCGCGGAGCCGACATTGAGGGCGCCGATCACCGCGCCGACGCCGAACGCGCCGAGCAGGATGCCGTAGGTTTCGGCGCCGCTCTTGAGGACGTCGCGGACCACCAGCGGCATCAGCGCCAGCACCGAGGAGCCGGCGATGCCGGTGACCAGCGTCCGGGCCAGCACGATCCTGATCGAGGGCGAGTTGGCGATGTAGCGCACCCCGGAGACGATCGCGCGGTTCATCCGCTCCGGCGGCAATCGCGGCGGCTCGCTGACGCGCCGCCACAGGAACAGCACCACCAGCAGCGGCAGATACAGCAACGCGTTCGCCGCAAACGCCGCCACCGCGCCAGCGGCGGCGACGATGATGCCGCCGACCGCCGGGCCGAAGCTGCGGGCGATGTTGTAGCTGATGCCGTTCAGCGCCACCGCGGCCGGCAGCGCGTCGGGCGGCACCTGTTCGGACACCGAGGCCTGCCAAGCCGGCCCGAACAGCGCCATGCCCATGCCGATGATGAAGCAGAAGCCGAGCAGGATCTCCGGCGTCACCAGGCGCAGATGCGCCAGGACGGAGAGAGCAACGGCGCCGGAGAGGCCGAGCGTCAGCGACACCAGCGCGACGCGGCGGCGATCGTACATGTCGGCGATCGCGCCGGCCGGCATCGCCACCAGCATGATCGGCAGCATCAGCGCGGTCTGCACCAGCGCGACTTTGTCGGCCGAGGACGTCATCTGGGTCATCGCCCAGGCGGCGCCGACGCCGTTGATCATCAGGCCGAGGTTCGACAGCAGGCTCGCCAGCCAGATCCGCCGGAACAGCGCATAGCGCAGCGGCGCCGCAACGCCGCCGGCAGAAAATGCGCCTCGCTTCGATCTGGCCGTCATCAAAGCCTTCCCTTCGGACGTTATCCTCGCCGGGGCCGGCGGGAAATTGGTGCAGTGATGCCTGCGAACCTCCGCGCCTGTCCAGTACCAAACGGCCGCTTGAACGAAGCCAAGCGCCTGCTACGCTTCGTAAAAATTCGTGGAGGACGCCTTGCCGACGACCAGACGCAGCATTTTGAAGTCGCTAGGCGCGGTGCCCCTGCTGCTAAGCGCCGCACCGCTGCGCGCGCTGGCGCAGACCGCGGCTGCGCCCAACGCCGGCGCGGCTATCCCGCCGATCCTGTTCGTCCATGGCAACGGCGATCACGCGGCGCTGTGGGTCACCCAGATCTGGCGGATGGAATCCAACGGTATCCCGCGCGCGCGGCTGGCGGCGCTCGACTTCACCGATCCGCTGGCCCGCAACGACGACGGCGTCGCTCAGGTCAACCGGTCCTCGACCGAGGATCAGCGCCGCGAACTCGGCGCCGCCATCGCGGAACTCAAGCAGCGCACCGGCGCCGCCAAGGTGGCGTTGGTGGCCAGCTCGCGCGGCGGCAACGCTGTGCGCAGCTACATCAAGGCCGGCGGCGACGGCGACGTCAGCCACGCGGTGCTGTGCGGCACCCCCAACCACGGCGTCTATGCCTCGGATGCCGGGCTCGGCAACGAGTTCAACGGCAAGGGGCCGTTCCTGCGCGGGCTGAATGAGGGCGACAGCGAGGTCACCGAGGGCGTCGCCTTCCTGACCCTGCGCAGCGACGGTCAGGACAAATACGCCCAGTCCGACGGCCGGTTCGTCGGCAAGCCGGGCACCCCGACCGGCGTCACCGCCGAGGGGCCCGAGCTGCGCGGCGCCACCAATCTGGTGCTCGGCGCGCTCGATCATCGCGAGGTCGCGTTTCATCCGCGCGCCTTCCGCGAGATCTACAAGTTCATCGCCGGCCGCGAGCCGGATGTGATTGCGATCACACCTGAAGCGACCGTGCAGCTCAGCGGGCTGGTCACCGCGACGCCGGGCGGCGTCCCGACCAACCGGCCCGTCGAGGGAGCCCGGGTCGAGGTCTATCGCGTCGCGCCGGACAGCGGCGAGCGGATCGGTGCCGCTCTGTATGAGGGCCGTAGCGGGCCGGACGGACGCTGGGGGCCGGTCGACACCCAGCCGCCGTGGCCGCTGGAGTTCGTCGTGAGCCAACCCGGCGAACTCACCACCCACATCTATCGCTCGCCGTTCCCGCGTTCGTCCAACGTCGTGCATCTGCGCGCCGCCAAACCGGCGAAGCCGCCGGCTGCGGGCATCGGCGCCGTGGTGATGCTGTCGCGGCCGCGCGGTTACTTCGGCCTGCCGCGCGATATCGTGCTGCTCGACGGCCAGCAGCCGGCCGATATCAAACCCGGCGTGCCGATCGACGCGATGACCACCGTCGCCATCCCGGCCGCCGAGGTCGGCCGTGCGGTGGCCGGTCTGTTCAACGAAGAGCGGATCGTGGCGCGGGCGTGGCCGCTGGGGGAAAACCGCATCACGGTGGCGGAACTGACGTTCTGAGCTGCGGGGCTGCCGGCCTTTCCGGCGCCCGGATTGCACCCTACCTTCGTGTGGGAGCGGAACCGAACGCCAGGAGCGCGACGTGAGTATTGCCGAGGCTTATGAGTTGTCCGAGCGCGCGCCGCTGGTGCCGCCGACGCTGCCGCGTGCGCCGGAGGGAATGGGCGCGCTCGGCCGGCTCGCCGCGATCCGCCACAATGCGATCGCCAGCTGGGGCCAGCGCGCCTACGAAGACGACGTCATCAAGGGGCGCTTCTTCAATCACGCCAGCTACATCCTCAACAGGCCGGACGACATCCGGCACGTGCTGATCGACAATTACGAGAACTACACGCGCACCGCGGCGGGCATCCGCGTGCTGCGGCCGATCCTCGGTCAGGGCCTGCTGCTCGCCGAAGGTCGCGCCTGGAAGCATCAGCGCCGCACGCTGGCGCCGGCATTCACGCCGCGCGCGGTCGGCACGCTGGTGCCGCATATGATCTCCGCGACCGAGGAGATCGTCACCGAATTCGAGCACAGCATCGGCACGCCGGTCGATCTGCGCGAAGCGATGCAGCGGTTGGCGCTGGAGATCGCCGGGCGCACGATGTTCTCGTTCGAGATGGGGCAGCACGGCCAGCGGCTGCGCGACTTCGTCATCGAATACGGCATGAAGCTCGCCAGCCCGCGTTTCCTCGATCTGCTGCTGCCGCTCGGCTGGCCGAGCCCGCAGGACATTTCGCGCGCGTTCTTCCGGCGGCGGTGGACGAAGTTTGTCGGCGAACTGATCGCGGCCCGCCGCGCCGCCGGCAAATCCGAAGGCGCGCCGCCGCGTGATCTGTTCGACCTGATGGTCGCGGCGCGTGATCCGGAAACCGGCGAAGCCTTTTCGGACGATCAGCTCGGCGATCAGGTCGCCACCATGATCCTGGCCGGCCACGAGACCACCGCGACGGCGCTGTTCTGGGCGTTGTATCTGCTGGCGCTCGATCCGGAGACGCAGAACGACGTCGCCGACGAAGCCCGCGCCACCGGCCAAACCGACGCGCTCGACAAACTCCCCTTCACCCGCGCGGTGCTGGACGAAACGCTGCGGCTGTATCCGCCGGCCTTCCTGATCGCCCGCGCCGCCGCCGGGCCGGACAGTGTTGCGGGCGAGCCGATCCGCAAGCACGACGTGATCCTGATCGCGCCCTGGCTGCTGCACCGACACGAGAAGCTGTGGGACAATCCGAACGCCTTCATGCCGTCGCGCTTCCTGCCCGGCGCGACGCCGCCGGACCGCTTTGCCTATCTGCCGTTCGGCGTCGGGCCGCGGGTGTGCATCGGGGCCCATTTCGCACTGGTCGAAGCGACGCTGGCGCTGGCCCGGATCGTGTCTGCTTTCCGGGTCGAACTGATCGACCGCGCGCCGGTGATGCCGATCGGCGTGGTCACCACCCAGCCGGACCGCTCGCCGGCATTCAGGCTCACCCGCCGTTGATCAAGCAGGCGTCATTTGGCCGCGGGCCGGACGCCACCTAGATGAGGCCCATGACCGACGTTCGCCCGCTCTACGCCGTGCTTCGCCAAACCACCGACGCCCGCGTCGTCGATGCGATCGCCCAACTGATCGCCGACGGCCAGGATCACGACCTCAATCGCATCAACCTGCTGGAATTCGCCAGCCGTACCGGGCTGGACGAGGAGAAAGTGATCTCCGGCTTCCTGCATGCGGCTCAGCTCGGGCTGTTCGACATGAGCTGGAACGTGCTGTGCCCGGGCTGCAGCGGCGTGCTCGACAGCCATCCGTCGCTCAAGGCGCTACGCCACGAGGAATATATCTGCGCGCTGTGCGCCAAGGGGTACGAGGCCTCGCTCGACGATCAGGTCGAAGCCGCCTTCACGGTGCATCCCTCGGTGCGCCGGATCGGCGCGCACGATCCCGGCAATCTGTCGATGTGGGACTACACACGGCAGATGTATTGGAGCTCCGGCATCGAGATCGACGAACAGGTGCTGGCGCGGCTGTCGGATCAGGACACGCTGGCTGCGGTGGAGATCGCACCCGGCGCAACCGCCGAACTGTCACTCGATCTGCCGGCCGAATTCATCATCGTGTTCGAGCCGGTGACGCACGCGGCGCAGTTCATCGACGTGGCGGGGGAGCGCACCGACGAGGTGAGGTCGGTGGCGCTCAACTACGACCGCAGCCATGCGCTGACGCCGACGCTGTCGTTGCAGCCGGGGCCCGTACGGCTGACGCTGATCAACAACGCCGAGACGCGCGTGCTGCCGGCCGTGTGGGTTGCGGCCGACGCGCTGCATACGCTGCTCGGCAAGCGCAAGCCGATCCTCACCGCCAAACGGATGTTGACCAACCAGACCTTCCGCGACGTGTTCAAGGCCGATAACCTCACCGCCGATCAGCGGCTGAAGATCACCTCGCTGACCTTCCTGTTCACCGACCTGAAGGGCTCGACGGCGTTGTATCAGCGGGTCGGCGACCTCGCGGCGTTCGATCTGGTGCGGGCGCATTTCCGCGCGCTGCTGGAGATCATCGCGGCCGAGAAGGGCGCGGTGGTGAAGACCATCGGCGACGCCGTGATGGCGACGTTCAATCGCCCGGAGCACGCGCTCGCCGCGTCGCTGCGGATGCGCAAGGCGATGGACGCGCTCAACCAGGAACGCGGCACCAAGGATCTGGTGGTCAAAATTGGCATCCACGAAGGGCCGTGCCTCGCGGTGATGCTCAACGACCGGCAGGATTACTTCGGCCAGACCGTCAACATCGCCGCGCGCGTGCTTGGCCTTGCCACCACGCAGGCGATCCATCTCACCGGCGCGGTGATCGCCACGCCCGCGGTGACCAAGATCCTGGACGAGCAGGCGATCGCACCGATCGAGAAGCACGCCGCGCTACGCGGCATCGCCGACAAGGTGCTGGTCTATGAGATTCCTTAACGCATTGGCGACGTTGACAAAGTGTCATTCGGCGCAGGGGAACCGGCTTGGATTGCCGACGTTACGTTTCCACGTATAGAACGAGCGTGAGCTCCCGCCTTTCCGAAAGCCCCGCACCGATGCTGGAAAAACTACGCCAATTCATCTCCGACGTGGTTGCGCCGAGTGCGCCCGACGAATTGAATTTCGACGATGGCGGCTATCGGCTCGCCGCTACCGCGTTGCTGATTCACGTGATTTCGCTCGACGGCGAACCTTCCGAGGTCGAACGCCGCAAGTTGCATTCGCTGCTCGAAGCCCGGTTCGGTCTCGACGCCGCCACCGCGAGCCGGCTGATCGAGGACGCGATGTTGGTCGAAGGCGAGGCCGTCGATCTGTACCACTTCACCAGTGTGATCATGCGTTCGGTCAACGAGGAAGGCCGGCTGCGCATCATCGAGATGATGTGGGAGCTGGTGTTCGCCGATGGCAACGTCACCGAGTTCGAGGAGAACGTGGTGTGGCGGGCCGCCGATCTCCTCGCCGTCTCGGCGCGCGATCGCATCAACCTCAAGCGCCAGGTGGCGGCGCAGCAGGTCGAAACCGACCCGGCGAACTAAGCCGACGGCCGGCCGCTACTTATTACCGAATTGTCATGTTCGACAGAGCCGGCGCCGGATTGCGCCGGCTTTTTTTGCGTCCTGCTCACTGAAGCGGCATGTCCGCCAGCGAACAGTCTTGCACGCTGCTTCCATCTTGCCTAAGGCCTAGTAATGATCCGGCCTCACCGGGCCTCCATTGATGAGTCTGAATCGTGACTGAACGCGTGACTTTGATTACGGGGGCATCGGCCGGTATCGGTGCTGAATTGGCGCGGATCTTCGCCGCCAACTCGCATCGGGTTGTCCTGGTGGCGCGCCGGGCCGACCGGCTGGAAGCGCTGGCAGCCGAAATCAGAGCCAAGGGTGGGGCGGAGCCGATCATCATCGCCTCCGACCTCGCCAAGCCCGACAGCGTCGACGCCATCGTGGCCAGCCTGGCCGCGGCAGGCGTCGAGGTGGAGTATCTGGTCAACAATGCCGGCTACGGACTGTTCGGCCACGCCGTCGAGATGGACCGCGAGGACCAGCTCGGCATCATCGACGTCAATATTCGGGCGCTCACCGATCTGTCGCTGCGGTTTGCGGGCAGCATTTCGGCGCTGCGTGGCGGTATCCTCAACGTCGCGTCGATCGCCGGCTTCCTGCCGGGCCCCGGCATGGCCGTGTACTATGCGTCCAAGGCCTATGTGCTGTCGCTGAGCGAAGCCCTGCATCAGGAGCTCGGCAAGAAGGGCGTGCGCGTCACCGCGCTGTGTCCCGGCCCGGTGCCGACCGAATTCCAGCTCCGTGCCGGCTTCGAACCCGGCTTCGACTCGATGGTGCTCAACGTGCATCCCGCCGAGGTCGCGCGGCAGGCCTATCGCGGCCTGATGAACAACAAGCGGCTGGTGATTCCGGGGCTCGGCGTCAAGGCCGTGCCGTTCCTGCTGCGTTTCTTCCCGCGCGGCTTCGTCGCCGCGGCCGTCAGCGGACTGCAGCTGCGGCGGCGCTGACGTCGCACCGGCTCGAACGCCTTCCCCTTCCCCCGCGGCGATTGCTAGAGTCGCGGTCAAGCGCCGGCGGAGCATGATCGGCGCGTCAGCTCGCATGCTTCGACGCTGATCTGCGTTTGGTGTGCCGGCAGGGGAGGCGATATGACCAGCGAGGATTTCGCGCGGCTGTTGGAAGCGTTCACACGCTCGGCCGAATCCGGCGACGGCGGCCGGTTCGCGGCGCATTTCACCGAAGACGCGGTGTATCACGACTACATCTACGGCCCGCACACCGGCCGCGCCGACATCGCCCACATGATGCAGGGGCTGTTTCATCGCGACGCCGCCGATTATCGCTGGGAGATGTTCGATCCGGTCTGCGACGGCACGCAGGGCTATGCCTGGTCGCTGTCCAGCTTCACCTCCACGGTCCCGGAATTCAAAGGCCAGCGCGTGGTGATCGACGGCATGAGCCGCTTCGTGCTGCGGGACGGGCTGATCGCCGAGTACCGCGAGTCGGTCAATGGCGGCGTGGCGATGCAGCAGCTCGGCGTCGCGCCGGAGCGGATGGCCAAGGTGTTTCGGCGCTGGAGCGGCTGGCTGCAGGAGCGCCCGGAGACGCAAGCCTATCTGGCGCGCCCGAAGGGCTCACGCCGCGGCTGATCAGCCACACGGTTTCATCAAGACGGCCCGTCTCAAGGGCGCAACAAGAGCAAGAAGGGAAGACACGCCGATGAGCACCGAGCACATCCTGTATGAGGTCGCCGACCGGATCGCCACCATCACGCTGAACCGGCCGGACCGGATGAACGCCTGGACCCCGGTGATGGAGCGCGAGGTCCGCGAGGCGATGGAGACCGCGGCGGCGGATCCAGAGGTGCGGGTGATCGTGCTCACCGGCGCGGGTCGCGGCTTCTGCGCCGGCGCCGACATGGAGGTGCTGCAAAAGATCGATCCCGCCGATATCCGCCGCGCCTCGGCGCTGCCGGCGTTCGACATGAACCGCCGGCCCGACTGGCAGACCCGCTACGCGTTCTATCCGGCGATCGGCAAGCCGATCATCGGCATGCTGAACGGCGCCACCGCCGGCATCGGCCTGGTGCACGCGCTGTATTGCGACGTCCGCTTTGCGGTCGACACCGCCGTGTTCACCACCGCCTTTGCGCGGCGCGGACTGATCGCCGAGCACGGCATTTCCTGGATGCTGCCGCGGATCGTCGGCCATGCCAACGCACTCGATCTGTTGCTGTCGGCGCGCCGCGTCTCGGCCGATGAGGCGCTGCGGATCGGGCTGGTCAACCGGCTGTATCCGGCCGATCAGCTGCGCGAACAGACCTATGCGTATGCGCGCGACCTCGCCGACAACGTTTCGCCGGCTTCGATGCGGGTGATCAAGCGCCAGCTCTACGAAGTGCCGTTCCAGACGCTGGCCGAAGCCACCATCGAGGCGAATCGCGAAATGACCGTCTCGCTCGCCAGCGAAGACTTCAAGGAAGGCGTCGCCAGCTTCGTCGAAAAACGCCCACCGCAGTTTCGAAGCGCGTGACCACGCCCGTCATGCCCGGCCTCGTGCCGGGCATCCACGCCTTCCAGCGGTTCCCCTCAGCAAAGGCGTGGATGGCCGGGACGAGCCCGGCCATGACGAAGGATTGTGCGTGAGTCCAAACGGATCGGAAAACGTCGGTGCTGGGATTGTTGCTGCGCGGGGCCGGCTAAATCAGCGGCTCGTCTTCGCCCTTCGGGCTACGCCGCGGCAGCCTTCGCCACGATGGGCAGGCTTGCCGAGCCGAAGCTGGCAAAGCCAGCGAAGGCTGGTGGAGCCAGGCGGGATCGAACCGCCGACCTCGTCATTGCGAACGACGCGCTCTCCCAGCTGAGCTATGGCCCCTCCGCGGTCGGTGCGCGAAGCACCGATCAGCGAACGCCGCCATTTACAGTGGCCACCAACGCCAAGTCAAGGACGTGGCGGCGGCTTCCGACACGTCATTGTCATCGGGCTTTATTGCTTTGAGTTCCCTTGTTTGGGCCGGGCCGAACCGATATTTACGGCACAGCCGTCCCGCGTTCGAACCCGCGAGCTTTTTCCCGTCATGCGCGCCATTCTCGATATCATCCTCATCATTCTGGATCTGTACATCTGGCTGCTGATCGCCTCGGCGATCCTGTCCTGGTTGATCGCCTTCAATGTCGTGAACACCCGCAACCAGTTCGTCTCGGCGGTGTCCGAATTCCTCTACCGGATCACCGAGCCGCTGCTGGCGCCGATTCGCAATCTGCTGCCGTCGCTGGGCGGCCTCGACATCTCGCCGATCATCCTGATCCTGATCATCATGTTCCTGCAGCGGGTGATCACCTATTACATCTACCCAGCGGTGTTCTGAGCCACTGACGCACAGCCCCGGAGTGTCCATGGCCGAGGCTTGGCGGTATTCTGCTCAGGGTGTCGCCGTGGCGGTACGGGTCACGCCGCGGGGTGGCCGGGACGACATCGACGGGCTGGAGACGCTGGCGGACGGCCGCTGCGTGGTGAAGGTCCGGGTCCGGGCGATCGCAGACGGCGGCGAGGCCAACCGGGCGGTGCTCGAACTGCTGGCGAAATCGCTCGGTGTGCCGAAGCGCGACGTCCGGTTGCTGTCGGGGGCGACTTCGCGGCAGAAGCAGATCGCGATCGACGGCGATCCGAAGAAACTCGGCGACGCGTTGCGCAGCCTGACGGCCGCCAAGTCCGCCGGCTGACGATCAGGGAGGCCCGCGAGGGCGACGACGTATCCGACCGCCTCTCCATCCGGGGAGGTTTTTGTTTTTCGGCGGCCGCGCAGCGCTTGGCCACGGCGCCGGTTAGGGGGACCACATGACTGCCCAGATCATCGACGGAAAAATCATCTCGGCCGATCTGCGCGCCCGCGTGGCCGCGGAAGTGACGCGAATCAAGGCCGATCACGGCATCACGCCTGGATTGGCGGTGGTGCTGGTCGGCAGCGATCCGGCGTCGGAAGTCTATGTCCGCTCCAAGCACAAGCAGACCCAGGAAGCCGGCATGGCGTCGTTCGAGCACCGGCTGCCCGCCGACGTGCCGCAGGCCGAACTGCTGGCGCTGATCGGCAAGCTCAACGCCGATCCGGCGGTGCACGGCATCCTGGTGCAATTGCCGCTGCCCAAGGGGCTCGATTCGGCCGCGGTGATCGACGCGATCGATCCGGCCAAGGACGTCGACGGCCTCAACCCGACCAATGCGGGCCGGCTGGCCTCCGGACTGTTCGCGCTGACGCCGTGCACGCCGCTCGGCTGCATCATCATGGCCAAGCAGGTCCACGCATCGCTCGAGGGCATGAATGCGATCGTGATCGGCCGCTCCAATCTGGTCGGAAAGCCGCTGGTGCAACTGCTGCTCAACGAAAACGCCACGGTGACGATCGCGCATTCGCGCTCGCGCGACCTGCCGGCGCTGTGCCGGCAAGCCGATCTGGTGTTCGCCGCGGTCGGCAAGGCCGAGATGGTCAAGGGCGACTGGATCAAGCCGGGCGCCACCGTGATCGACGTCGGCATCAACCGCACCCCGTCGCCCGACGGCGGCAAGGACAAGCTGCTCGGCGACGTCGCGTTCAACGAGGCCAAGGAGGTGGCGGGCGCTATCACCCCGGTACCGGGCGGCGTCGGTCTGATGACTGTGGCCTGCCTGCTGGTCAACACCATCCGCGCCGCCAGCGCGATTCACGGCCTGCCGAAGCCGGCGGTGTAGGCCGGGTGCCGTAGCGTGGGTTGAGCGCAGCGAAACCCACGAAAGGACGTGCACGAGAGTGATGGGTTTCGCTCGCGCTCAACCCATCCTACTTCGCTCCTCGCAATGACGGAGACGGCGTCGCCGTGTCGGCTAGCCCGCCGTCGACTGCATCAGCCGCACATAAAACCGGATCATGTCGGCGTAGTTGCTGATGCTGAGGCGTTCGTTGGTGCCGTGGAAGCGCTTGAGGTCTTCGTTATTGGCGCGGACCGGGGAGAAGCGGAAGATGTTGTCGGCGATGTCCGCATAGTGTCGCGAGTCCGTCGCGGCGATCATCAGGCCCGGGGCGACCACCACATCGGGAAAGATCTCGCGAATGGTGCGATTGAGCGTGGCGTAGGCCGGGCCCGCCGTGCCGGTCACCGGCGGCGGGTCGAAATTGCCGTCGAACGGCTTGATCTCGATGCGGTCGTTGGCGACGCTGGTGCGGACATGGTCGGTGATGCTGGCCTGGGTGTCGCCCGGCAGCAGCCGGAAATTGACGCTGGCCTCGGCGACGCCGGGCAGCACATTGTCCTTGTCGCCGGCGTTGAAAACGGTCAGGGCCGTCGAGGTCTGCACCATGGCGGCGGTGGCGCCGCTCTTGGCGAATTCGCGCAGCAGCAGCGGCCGGAACAGCCACAGGTTCGACAGCACGATGCGGTTGAAGCCGCGCATTTCCGGCGCCAGCGTGTCGAACATCTCGGCCACTGAGCCGCGGATCCGCATCGGCAGGCGGTTGTCCTCGAGATGCGTCAGCCCGGCCGCCAGCATGCCGATCGCAGTGTCGCGCGGCGGCATCGACGAATGGCCCGGCGTGCCGCGCGCGGTCAGCACCAGCGTGGCGTAGCCCTTTTCCGAGACGCCGATCAGCGCCGCCGGCTTGTCGAGGCCCTTCATCACGCCTTCGGTGATCAGCAGGCCTTCGTCCAGAACGAAGTCGAGCCGCACATTGCGCGAGGCGAGCAGCTGGGCGATCTGCTTGGCGCCGCGCAGGCCGGAGACTTCCTCGTCATGGCCGAAGGCGAAGTAAATCGTGCGCTTCGGCTTGAACCCGTGCCGGGCCATCAGCTCGGCGGCTTCCAGGATGGCGAACAGGTTGCCCTTGTCGTCCCAGGAGCCGCGGCCCCAGACGTAGCCGCCTTCGATCACGCCGTCGAACGGCTTGTGCTGCCAGTCCTGCTCGGTGCGCGGCGCGATCGGCACCACGTCCTGATGCGCCAGCAGCGCGATCGGCTTGGCGGTCGGGTCCGAGCCCTGCCACGTGTAGAGCAGGCTCTTGCCGCCCACGAGTTCGCGCTGAGCGGCAGCGTGCAGCGCCGGAAAGCTGGCGACGATGTGGGCCTGCAGACCGCGCAGCGCCTCGGCGTCCTGCTCGGGATTGAGGAAATTCGAGATGGTAGGAAAGCGGATCGCCGCGGCGAGGCGTTGCGCGGTGCCCTGTGCGTCGATCTCGACGGGCGTCACCGGTTCGACCGCAAGCTGACGCGACGGCTGCCGGAAGGCATTGTAGGCCAGCGCGGCGGCGAGGGCGGCGACCGCGACCAGCGCGATCGCCACGATGTTGCGTATCCATTTCAGCAGCCGGCGCATCACAGTCTCCCTGGTGGCCGCTGCGGGCGCCTCAAGCCTTGGCGGCTTTCGCAGCGTTGGCGCGCTCGATGCCTTCGAGGATCAGCTTGTGGGCATCCTCGGCACCGCCCCAGCGCAGCACCTTCACCCATTTGCCGGGCTCGAGGTCCTTGTAGTGCTCGAAGAAGTGCTGGATCTGGTGCAGCGTGATCTCGGGCAGGTCCGAGTAGGTCTTGATGCGGTCGTAGCGTTGGGTCAGCTTCGACGACGGCACCGCGATGATCTTCTCGTCGTGGCCGGCCTCGTCGCTCATGAACAGTACGCCGACCGGCCGCACGCTCATCATCGCGCCGGGCACGATGCCGCGGGTGTTGGCCACCAGCACGTCGCAGGGATCGCCGTCGTCCGACAACGTGTGCGGAATGAAGCCGTAGTTCCCCGGATAACGCATTGCGGTATAGAGAAACCGGTCGACCACCAGCGTGCCGGCGTCCTTGTCCATTTCGTATTTGATCGGCTCACCGCCGACCGGGACCTCGATGATTACGTTGACATCATGGGGCGGGTTGACGCCGACGGGGATTGCGTCAATGCGCATCGAGTACTCCGGGGTGATTGATTACGGGAGCGGTTCGAATAGCGCGAGCCCGCGTCCTTCGCCAGCGCAAATCAGCGGCGGCGCAGGCCGGACCCTCAGCTGCTCCAGGCGAACGCGACCTTGTCGAGCGACTTCTGGCCGAACCGCTCCGAAGAGCGCGCCACCATCCGGCCGCCGAGCGCACGATAGAACTCGGTCGCCGCTTCGTTGTCCGACAGCGCCCAGATCACCATGCTCTTCAGGCCGCTCTGCACCAGGTCGCGGCGCGCCGAGGTGAACAGCCGCCGGCCGAAGCCGAGGCCCTGGAATTCCGGACGCAGATAAAGTTCGTAGATCTCGCCGTCGAAATGCAGGCTGCGGGCGCGATTGCGTCCATAATTGGCGTAGCCGGCGACCTTGTCGCCGAAGCACAGCACGCTGACGCGGCTGCCCTTGCTGATCGCCGAATCCCACCAGGTCGGCCCCCGGCGGTTGATCAGCTTTTCCAGTTCGGCGCCCGGGATGATGCCCTGATAGGCAGATCGCCAGGCCTCGTCATGGGTGGAGGCCACCGCGGGCGCATCCGCAGGCTTGGCCGGCCGAACCTCGATCAGCGTTGTGCTCATGACACCGATCAAAGCAAGTCGCGGGGCCGGCTTCAAGGTCCAACCTTAATTATCGGTTAACATGTGGATTTTCTGCACCACCCGGGACGAAGCTGTGCCGGAATCGGACAGATGGTGCGACCGGAATGTCTCCATTTCGCAGTGCAGCGCGGCAGCTAACAGCAGCGCCGGCAACTACGCCGCGAGAACTTCCCTTGCGGCTCGCTCGCCCGAATCGCGGGCGCCATGGACGGTCGAGAAGAAATGCGGCGAGGTGGCTTCGCCGGCAAAGAACAGCCGGCCGTCGACCGGGGTCGCCAGCACCGCGCGGGCGCCGGCGTGGCCGGGCAGCGCGTGGGAGTAGGCGCCGCGCGCAAATGGATCGTGGGCCCAGCGGGATGCCGCGAGCGGCGACAGCTTGCGGCGGATGTCGTTGCCGAGCAGTCCGGCGATCTCGTCGATCGCCTGCGCCGCGAAGGCGCCGTCGCCGGCCTCCTCCAGTTCGCGCGCGAAGCGGCCGCCGAAGAAGCCCTCGATGCAATCGTTGCCGAACGGCCGCAAGTGATAGGTGCCCATCGCGGTCCGCATCGTCGCGGCGCGCAAATTGCCGTCGGCCGGAAAGCCGTTCGGGTCCGACAGCTTCAGCATCACCTTGTCGTCGACGCCGAGCGGCAGGTTGCGCGCAGCCTTGAGCTTGATGGGGAGTTCCGGGGCGAACCGGATCGCCTCGTCGGCGATCAGATTGGTCGGCACCGTGATGATCACCTTGGCGGCGGTGAGCGTGCCCTGCGTGGTTGTTAGTTTCACGCTCAGCCCGCTGTGATCAATCAGCGCGACGGCGCAGTTCAACACCACGGGGCAGGAGGCACCGTAGGCGGCAACCAGCGCGCCATAGCCCCGGCGAACCCGCCAGTTGATCTTGGTGTCGCGATAGGCTTCGACGTCGTGGATCGAGATGCGGTCCAGCTCGGCGCCGTTGACGTAGGTCGACACCGCGTCGATCATCGGGTTCCAGCGATTGCCGGGCTCCAGCAGCGTCGATGCGGCCGCATCGGTCTTGCGCCTGGCCGCTTGCCACACCCGCTCGAAGTAATCGTCCAGCGCCGCATTGAACGCGGCGCGCTCGCGCGGCGGAAACGCGTCGCGAAAGCTCGGCTTGCCCCACGGCGGATCGGTCTTATCAACGGCGATGCCGAGCTGCCCGGCGATGCCGACGAACGAGTTTTCGTCGGCCGAATGCAGCCAGCCGCAGCCGACGTCGAAGGCGATCTCGGGTGTCACTTGTTTGGTAAAGGCGCGGCCACCGATCCGGTCGCGTGCTTCGAGCACGATCACCGACAGGCCGGAGTTTTCCAGCGTTCGCGCGGCGCCGAGGCCCGCTGCGCCGGCGCCGATGATGGCGACATCGATGGAGGAGGGGAGAGGCATACGAACCGGCGAATAGCGAATGGCGAATAGACTAGCAGGGATTGGTGAAGTTCCTGCACCCCCTATTCGCTACTCCCTATTCGCCACTCGCCACTTCGCCATTCGCCCCTCAGGCGACCGCCTGCTTGCTCTTCTCGGCGCGCTTGCGCTCGTTGGCATCGAGCAGGCGCTTGCGCAGCCGGATCGACTTCGGGGTGATCTCGACCAGTTCGTCGTCCTCGATATAGGCCAGCGCCTTTTCCAGCGTCATGCGGATCGGCGGGGTGAGACGGACGGCCTCGTCCTTCGAGGTGGTGCGGATGTTGGTGAGCTGCTTGCCCTTCAGGACGTTGATCTCGAGATCGTTGTCGCGGGTGTGCTCGCCGACGATCATGCCCTTGTAGACCTTCCAGCCGGGCTCGATCATCATCGGGCCGCGGTCTTCCAGCTTGAACATCGCGTAGGCGACCGCCTCGCCCTGATCGTTGGAGATCAGCACGCCGTTGCGGCGGCCCTGGATCTCGCCGCGATACGGCAGGTAGTTGTGGAACAGCCGGTTCATGATGGCCGTGCCCTTGGTGTCGGTCATCAGTTCGCCCTGGTAACCGATCAACCCGCGGGTCGGCGCGTAGAACACCAGACGCAGACGATTGCCGCCCGAGGGCCGCATCTCGATCATCTCGGCCTTGCGCTCGCTCATCTTCTGCACGACGACGCCGGAGAACTCCTCGTCGACGTCGATCACGACTTCCTCGACCGGCTCGAGCAGCTGGCCGTCTTCGTCGCGAGTCAGGACGACGCGCGGACGCGACACCGAGAGCTCGAAGCCCTCGCGGCGCATGTTCTCGATCAGGATCGCCAGCTGCAATTCGCCGCGGCCGGACACTTCCATCGCGTCCTTGTCGGCGGCCTCGACGACGCGCAACGCGACGTTGCCTTCGGCTTCGCGCATCAGGCGGTCGCGGATCAGGCGGCTGGTGACCTTGTCGCCTTCGGTGCCGGCGAGCGGCGAGTTGTTGACGATGAACGACATCGACACGGTCGGCGGATCGATCGGCTGGGCCTGGATCGGGGTGTCGACCGACGGATCGCAGAAGGTGTCGGCGACGGTGCCCTTGGTGAGGCCCGCGATCGCGACGATGTCGCCGGCTTCGGCGATGTCGAGCGGCACGCGCTCGAGGCCGCGGAAGGCGAGGATCTTGGTGATACGGCCGGTCTCGACCAGCTTGCCGTCACGCGACAACACCTTGACGGCCTGGTTCGGCTTCAACGTGCCGGACGCGATGCGGCCGGTGATGATGCGGCCGAGATAGGGGTTGGCTTCGAGGATGGTGCCGAGCAGGCGGAACGGACCGTCTTCGACCGACGGCGGCGGCACGTGCTTGAGCACCAGCTCGAACAGCGGCTTCATGCCTTCGCTCGAATCGCCGTCCGGCTTGTCCGACATCCAGCCGTTCTTGCCCGAGCCGTACAGGATCGGGAAGTCGAGCTGATCGTCGGTGGCATCGAGCGCCGCGAACAGGTCGAACACCTCGTTGACGACTTCGGTGACGCGGGCGTCAGAGCGGTCGACCTTGTTGATGGCGACGATCGGCTTGAGGCCGAGCTTCAGCGCCTTGCCGACCACGAACTTGGTCTGCGGCATCGGGCCTTCGGCGGCGTCGACCAGCACGATCACGCCGTCGACCATCGACAGGATGCGCTCGACCTCACCGCCGAAATCGGCGTGGCCGGGGGTGTCGACGATGTTGATATGCGTCTCGCCCCACACCACCGAGGTGCACTTGGCCAGAATGGTGATGCCGCGCTCGCGCTCCAGATCATTGGAGTCCATCGCCCGTTCGACCTGGCGCTGGTTGTCGCGATAGGTGCCGGACTGCTGCAGAAGCTTGTCGACGAGGGTGGTTTTACCGTGGTCGACGTGGGCGATAATGGCGATGTTACGAAGGTTCATGTTGTCTCTGTCGGGTCCTGCGGCCGGTTGCCAATCGTCAGCGCGATTGCAGGCACACCAGCGGAGGCGCCGGTGGCGCGCCGCAGTCTGCCTATGTCTGAAACGCGTGGGGCAATTCCAAAAAACAGGCCCGGCCAATCGAGGGGCCGGGCACTTGCACGCGTTGCGACGCAATATACTCAAAAATCGCGAAAAAACAATGACGATCGGGACTTCGGCGATTTCTCCTGCGCGGTCCGAGGCTTGGGTGCCCGTTCGGGCGTCCTGCTGGGGTGGCTGCGCAGAGCCTTCCCGATCACTAGTCCGCTACCGCGCGACGGCGGCGGGCGTCCCGCGAACATTGACGTAGTTCGATACGAAACATATACGTTTCGTATCGAACAAGAGGGGGCAGCGATGGGGATCGTCAAGATCGACGACGAACTGCATGAAGAAGCGCGCCGCGCCAGCACGGTGATGTGCCGCTCCATCAATGCGCAGGCCGAGTTCTGGATGAAGATCGGGATGCTGGCCGAGGCAAATCCGACCCTGTCGTTCAACGACATCGTCAAAGCGCAGCTCGTCGGGGCGAATGTCGGTTTCGCCAAGGCGATTGCGGCGTGAGCGGCGGAATCGGCAGAACGTTTCAGGATGAGATTCAAAGTTTCTTCGCCGGCTACATCGGCGCATTTGCGCGCAATGATGCCGACGCGCTGAGCGAGCTTTGGGACCCGGTCGGACTGTTTCCGGCGCCGAGCGGCAACTTCGCGATGGATCGGCAGGGCTTTCGGGAGCACTGCGTGATGCTGATGGAGTTCTACCGCCTGCAGGGCGTGGTCCGGCCGGAAGGTAGCCTGCTGTCGGCGACCGAACTGTTTCCGAACGTCGCGCAGGCGCGGATCGCTTACCGCATGCTCGGAGAAGGCGGCCAACCCGTCGCCGCATGGGAGCACGTCTATATCCTGCGGCGGAACGACGACCACTGGCGGGTGTCGCTGACGATCGCGGACGGCGAGATGGCTGCCTGGGCGGCGAAGGGTGTCGGCCTGTAGGCTCCGAGCTTCCGTGCAAGACAGCCGCGATCATGCTGATCTGATCGCGGCTGGGCGGCAGTCCCAAATCTGACAAGCGGCCACCTCGGGGGGGGGGGCGCTTGCATCGCATGTATATGCAACGTTATAACATTACATATCGTCGATGCTCTCCGTCCCCCAGGTCCTTCATGCTTTTCCCACCGGACACCGGTCTTTCTGTCTTTTTCCGCGCTGCGTCCCAATCCTCGCGAACTCCGACTCCCACGGATCGTCGGCTGGGGAACGCGAGTCCGTTCGCGTTGACAGAGCGCTTGCCGCCACCCTACGGTGGTAACCGACGGTTCCCGCAAGGGATCAATAGGGAATGCGGTGAGGATCCAGGTCGATCCGATTCCGCAGCTGCCCCCGCAACTGTAAGCGGCGAGCCTTTCGCCAAGCGCCACTGGGACTCGTGCCCGGGAAGGCGGCGAAAGGCGGTGACCCGCGAGCCAGGAGACCTGCCGTCAGTCGTGGTCACACGCGAGCACATTGGGCGGGGTGTCCTGATGGGTGTCGAACTGCGTCCGGAGCTCCGGTCGCGGCAAGACTTCGTTCGCGGTGACGTGCCACGTTTACCGCGAGCCTGAACAATGACTCCCCTCCTGAATGCCGCCGGGCGTAACCGGCGCCTGCTGTCGTCCGTCGCCTTTGCAGCCCTGATCTGGCCGGCCACCGCCGAGGCCCAGACCGTTCCCCGCAGCCTCGATCCTGTCGTGGTGGAAGGCCAGAGCGCCCGGCCGTCGAAACCGCGCGCGTCTACGACCGCCGGATCGTCGCGTCAACGCCGGGCCGCTGCCCGTCCCGCCGCGACGCCGGCCCCCTCGCCAACCCAGGCGGCCGCGGCCTCCACGGCGGCGCCTCCGACGTTCAATCTCGGCACCCCGGCCTCCAGCGCCAGCCGCCTCAATCTGACGCCGCTGCAAACGCCGGCGAGCGTCGAGATCATCACCGCCGACACCATCGCCGAACGCGGCCAGCACAGCGTGATCGACGCGGTGACGCAGAACGCCACCGGCTTCACGGCGAGCCCGGCGCCCGGCAATGGGGGCCTTGCCTTCAACACCCGCGGCTTCACCGGCAACGGCACCGTGATGTCGCTCTACGACGGCACCCGGATGTATGTCGGCTCCGGCACCATGACGTATCCGTTCGACACCTGGACGGCGCAGCGCATCGAAGTGCTGCGCGGTCCGGCCTCGGTGATGTACGGCGAGGGGGCGATCGGGGGCGCTATCAACGTGATCTCGAAGAAGCCGCTCTGGCTGCCGCGCAACGAGGCCGAGATCTCGCTCGATACCAATTTGACGCGGCGGCTCGCCGTCGATAGCGGCGGCCCGATCAATCCGAATGTCAGCTACCGGCTCGCCGCGATCGGCAACATGTCGGACGGCTGGGTCGATCGCGACAAGACTTCCAACGTCGCTGTCTCGGGTTCGGTGCGGGTGCAGGCCGCCGACAATCTCGCCTTCACGCTCAGCGAGGATTACGCCGACCGCAGCCCGTCGCGCTATTTCGGCACGCCGCTGGTCAGCGGCCGGCTCGACGAATCGCTGCGCTTCCAGAACTACAATGTCGGCGATGCATCGATTCGCTATCGCGACAACTGGACCCAGCTGAAGACCGAATGGGACGTCGCCGAGGGCATCTCGGTGAAGAACGTCAGCTACTATCTCAGCACGCACCGGCATTGGAAGGACGTCGAGAGCTACGCCTACAGCCCGACCACCGGAAAGATCAACCGCAGCTCCTATATCGAGATCTTCCACGACCAGGAGCAGATCGGCAACCGCTTCGACACCACGCTGCGCGGCCATCTGTTCGGCCTTGCCAACGAGTTCGTCGCCGGCTTCGACATCAACCGCATCACCTTCTCTCACACCAACAACTCGCCCTATGCGGGCACATCCTCGGTGTCGCCCTACAATTTCGATCCCGGGAACTTCCAGTTCATCAGCCCGACCCGGCCGAGCTTCCACACGCAGACCCTGCAATACGGATTGTTCGCCGAGAACCGCCTCAGCCTGACCGATCAGCTGTCGGTGGTGGGTGGCATTCGTTCGGATCATCCGAGCGTCGAGCGCACCGATTTCCTGACGCCGTCGAACAGCTTCGAAAAGACCTACTCGGCGCCGAGCTGGCGCGCCGGCCTGGTCTACACGCCGATCAAGGATCTGGCGTTCTATGGCCAATATTCCACGGCGGTCGATCCGGTCACCAATTTGATCACCATGACGGGCGTCAACCGCGATTTCGCGCTGTCGACCGGCAAGCAGGTCGAAATCGGCGTCAAGCAGCAACTCGCCGGCGGCCGCGCCGAATGGACGCTGGCGGCGTATCAGATCGTCAAGAACAATCTGTTGGCGCGCGATCCGCAGAACCCCGCCAACACCATCCCGCTTCAGATCGGCCAGCAATCCTCGCGCGGCATCGAGGCCTCGGCGGGCCTCAAGGTCACCGACACGCTGCGGCTCGACGCCAACGTGGCGCTGCTGCGCGCCAAGTACGACGACTTCACCCAGGTGGTCGGCGGCAAGGCGGTGAACTACGCCGGCAACGTGCCGGCCAACGTGCCGCAGGTGGTCAGCAATATCTGGGCGACCTGGGCGTTCGCGCCGGGCTGGTCGGCCAATGCCGGTGTGCAGCTGGTCGGCGATACCTGGGCTGACAATGCCAACACGCTGGTGCGGCCGGCCTACAATGTCGTCAATGCCGGGCTGATGTGGAAGCCGGACGCGCAGCAGACCTTCGCGTTGCGGGTCTACAACCTGTTCGACACGGTCTACGCGACGTCGGGCAACACCAACCAATGGCTGCTCGGCATGCCGCGGACCGCGGAGCTTTCGTATAACGTGAAGTTCTGACGATGCGCTCCGCCGTGCGGCGGCTGAAGCGGTGGCTGTATCTCGGCCACCGCTGGCTCGGCATCGCGAGCTGCGTGCTGTTCGCGATCTGGTTCGTCTCGGGCGTGGTGATGATGTACGTCGCCTTCCCCGCTCTCACCACGAGTGAGCGCCGCGCGGCGCTGCCCGATCTCGCCCTGTCGCGCGTCGCGCTGTCGCCGGATCAGGCGATGGCCGCCGCCGGCCTGTCGCGCTACCCGCGCGAGCTGCGGCTGACGATGCTGGACGGCGAGCCGGTGTATCGGGTCGCCGACTGGAAACGACCGCGGCAGACGATTTCCGCCGTGACCGGCCGCCCCATCGCTGATGTCACGCCAGATCAGGCGCTCGCGGCGGCGCGGCATCATCCCGCTGCCGTGACCCCGCGCTTGCTCGGGACGGTCGAGCGCGACCAGTGGAGCGTGACGGCGCGCTACGATCCGGACCGGCCGCTGTATCTGGTCGATCTCGGCGATGCCGCCGGGACTGAGCTTTATGTCTCGTCGCGCAGCGGCGAGATCGTGCTCGATACCACGCGGCACGAGCGGGTCTGGAACTGGCTCGGCGCGATCCCGCACTGGATCTATCTCACCGTGCTGCGCCAGGACGCGCCGCTGTGGCGGCAGGTGGTGATATGGATCTCCGGCATCTGCATGGTCACGGCATTCAGCGGAATCTGGATCGGCCTGCTGCGGGCCGGCCTGCGCCGGCGCTACGCGGGCGGACGCGTCACGCCGTATCGCGGCTGGATGGCGTGGCACCATGTCGTCGGGCTGGTGGCCGGCGTGGTGGTGCTGACCTGGATGTTCTCGGGCTGGCTGTCGATGAACCCGTTCGGCCTGTTTGCCGGCCGTGGCGATCGTAGCGCAGCGCTACAGCGCTACGCCGGCCACGATGCGCCGACCATCACGGCGGCGCTTCCGGCGCGCGATCGGCCCGGCGTGGTGGAGGCGCGGTTCGTGTGGGTCGACGGCACGGCCCTGATGCTGCTGGCGCATCGTGACGGATCGCAAGGCGTGGTCGATCCGATCAGCGGCGCTGCGCGAACGCTGCCCGAGGATCGTCTGTTCGCGGCTGCCGGCCGGCTCATCCCGAACGCGACCATGACGCTGCAGCAGCGGCTCGAGCAGCCGGATCTGTACTGGTACACGCATCATCAGCAACGGCTGCTCCCGGTGCTGCGCGCCGGTTTCGGCGACGAGGCGCAAAGCTGGGTCTATGTTGCTCCCGCGACCGGCGAGATCATTGGCTGGAGCGATCGCAGCGCGCGCGTGCGCCGCTGGCTGTTCAACGCGCTGCACAGCTTCGACCTGCCGCCGCTGCTCGCTTATCGGCCGGCCTGGGATATCGTGGTGATCGGACTGTCGCTCGCCGGGCTGCTGGTGTCGGTCAGTGGCGTGGTGATCGGCTGGCGCCGGCTGCTGCGCTGAGCGCTCGTCGTCTCACACTGCCTGCGGCCGCGCCGGGCGCACGGGCGCGGGCGGCAGCGCGGCGAGCAGCGTCTTGCGGTCGGCGACCGCATTGTGGAATTGCTCCAGCGCAATACTGAACGCGGTCAGCGCCGCGCTGTCGATCGCGCCGTTTTCGTAGCCATTCAGGGCGTCGCGCAGGATGACGTCGGCCTCGGTCTGCATCGCGTCGAGTTCGTCGCACGAGTCGGAGCGGCGCGCGCTGGCCAGCATGTCGAGCAGCCGGTCGCGCTGGGTTACGTTGCTGATGCGCTCGTCCTTGCGCAGATAGCTGGCGAACCAGGCGCCGATCGATCCGGTCGCCGACAGCCCCATCAGCGAGAACCAGATCAGGTCGCTGTAGCGATCGAGGAAGCTCTTCTCGTCTCCGTCCACATAGGCGGCGGCGCCGGGCTGCACAGGGATCACCGCGTCCTTGTCGGTGTCCGGCGTCTCGATCTTCGCGGCCAGCGGATTCTCCGTCATCACGGTCTGGCGCGCCGTGAACAGCTGCTGGGTGAAGGTCGCGATGGTGCTGTCGGAGACGCCGTCGCGCGCCACGATGTAGTGCGAGAAGCTGATCGTCTTGATGTCGTCGCTCGGCCGCACCGGCGAGCCGCCGAACGCGCCGGCCGGGATCGTGGCCGCCTCATAGGTCGGATGATTGGCCACCAGGGCTTCTGACGAGTCGATCCCGAGGAACACCGGCTCGCGGCCGGACGAAGCGGTTGCGGCCAGCGCCTCGCTGATCACCTTGCTGTTGAGCGGGCCGGCGGCCAGGAAGGCGTCGACCTTGCGAGTTTTCACCGCGTCGGCGACGTCGCCGACCGCGAGCTGAACATTTTCCACCTTGGTGGGATCGACACCATATTGCTGCAGGATCACCCGCAGCAGCCCGGAATTGGCTTCGGTGCGGCCGATCACGCCAACCCGTTTGCCGACCAGTTGGGTAATCTCGGAAATGGCTGCCGTGCCTTTGCCGCGCTTGCCGACGATCTTGCCGGGCGCCCACAGCACCGCGAGGTTCTTGTGCAGCACCGCCACCGAGCGGGCATTGCGCGGCACCGGCAGGTCACCCCGGATCACCGCCAGATCGGCCGCATTGGTGCGCAGCGCCGAGGCGCTCGCCGCCGGGCCGTCGGTGACGATCGGGCGCATCCGGACGGTGTTGCGTTCGCGGGAAAACACCTGCGCCAGCGCCTGGATCAACCGGACGTCGTCGCCGGCCTGCGGGCCGACCGCGATCTTCAGCGTCGCCGGGCGCATCGCGAAGTAATAGGCGGCGCTGAGGGCGCCGACCAGCGCCAGGATCGTGGCGAGCGAGATCAGCCTCATTCGTCGGCGCACAGGGCGCGGAGCAGGGTGCAGATAGGGATCCAACGGCTCGGACTCGTCCGTCGACCGGGCAGTGGCCAATGTCGTTGTCCCCGGTCGGAACTCCATCCTAGCAGTTCCCTCCCTCGCCGCACTGCTGGTTTGCGGCCGCAGCCACCATATGGTGAATCGCAGGCGGTGATCTGGCCCGCCGTTTGTGGCCGGCTTCGGTCCGCGCGCGACGCGGCCGATAACAACGACGTGAGGAGAAGGTTCATGACGGAGCTGTTGTCGGGCGACGGACTGCGTGCGGCGCTGGACGGTCTTGCGGACTGGAGCGAGGTGCCGGGCCGCGGCGCGATCGCCCGCACCTTCGTGTTCGGCGATTTCAACCAGGCGTTCGGCTTTATGACCCGCGTGGCGCTGATCGCCGAGAAGAGCGATCACCACCCGGAATGGCGCAACGTCTACAAGACCGTCGAGGTGGTGCTGACCACACACGATGCCGGCGGCGTCACCGGCCGCGACGTCAAGCTGGCGACCGCGATGAATGCCATCGCGCGCGAGCTCGGCGTCTGACGCCGGCTGCTTGCATCGACGCTGCGAAACCCCACATTCTGGAGCGTTGATAAAATTCCGCGGAGGCGGGGACGCGATGACGACGGAACATAGTGTGGGGTTCGAGCCGGCCGACAAACTCGCGCAGGATCCCGAAACGCTGCGCCGGAAATTCTGGCACAAGATCAAGCGCGTCGCTGTGCATCTGCCGTTCGCCGAGGATATTCTGGCGGCGTATTATTGCGCGTTCGATCGCCAGACGCCGCGGCACGTTCAGGTCGCCCTGCTCGGCGCGATCGCGTATTTCGTGCTGCCGTTCGATTTCGTGCCGGACATCCTGCCGGTGCTGGGTTTCACCGACGACGCCGCGATCCTGGCGGCCGCGCTGCGCATGGTCGCCAGCAACATCACCCCCGCCCACCGCGAAGCCGCCCACGCGGCGATCCAGCGCGGCCTGCAACACGAGGCGTAAGGCCGCGAAGCGTAAGACTGCCAGGCGCTCGCTCAGTCGCGTCACTCCGAGACGCGCACCGCGCCAGCTGAGTGGCCACTGATTTACGGCGCCATCATCCGCTCGGTCGCGCGTCTTGCCAGCGCGGCGCGCGCGGCGATCGCCTCCGCGGTGAGCGGAGGATCGGTGCCCAGCAGCGTCTGCAATTGCGTGAATCCGATCAGCACCGAAAAGAACACGCCGATCAGCATGCCGCTGTCGTCGCTGCGGATGATGCCGCGCGCCGCGGCCTGATCGAAGAACTGCGTGATCGCCCGCATCACCGGCTGACGGCCGTGGATGTCGAGTTCGCGCGCCACGTCTCCGCCGCCGCGGCCGGCCTCGGCGATCGCCAGCCGATACATGGCGGTGCGCTCCGGATGCAGGAATTCGGCGAGGAAGCCGCGGCCGAACAGCTCCAGCAGGGCGAGAAACTGCACGCGGTCCTGCGGCTCCGGCAGATCGGGTGACGGCTGCATCCTCTGGCTGCCGTAGCGCACCAGCGCGATCAGGATGTCCTGCTTGCTGGCAAAATAGCCGTACAGCGTACGCTTCGAGGTCCGCGCCCGCCGGACGATCTCGGCCGTCGTGGCGGCCTCGAATCCCTTTTCGACGAACACGTCGAAAGCCGCCTGCAGAATCGCGCCGCGCCGCGGATCATCGATTTTATCGTTGTCGTTCAGCATCCTGGCTTCGTTTGTCACAGATTTCAAGATTTCGGTACCCATCGGTACCAGTTGTGCTACAACCTCGGTACCGGACGGTACCGCTTTGCCCGCGGGCATTCAACCCGTGGTGCAGCAGGGCACAGGCCGAGGCGCAAGACCCGGAGGCTGCGATGAAGATCTTCCTGACCGTCAAGATGGTGCTGGTGCCGTTCGCTCTGTTCTGGTCGCTGCTGGCGATGCATCAGCCAAGCGCCGCGATCTGGAGCGGGCTGGCGTTGTCGGTGATCGGCAATCTGTGGCGAGCCTGGCGCCGCGAGCTGTTCGTGCTCGAAGCCGGTGGCCTCGCGCTGTTTGCCGGTCTCGCAGTGCTGCTGCTGATCGCGCCCGAACTGGCTGCAGCCAACGCGCTGTGGCTGTCGTTTGCAGGATTGTCGGCGATCAGCGCGGCGAGCCTGCTGGCTCGACGGCCGTGGACGGCCGATTACTCTCGCGCCGCCTATGCGGCCAACGCCGCCACGCCGCAGTTCTTCATTGTCAATGCCGCCATCACGGGTCTATGGGCCTTGCTGTTCGGCGCAATCGCGGCCTGCCGCTACGCCGGCGCGCCCACCGAAGTGATCACCGCGCTGGTCACCTTCGGCGCGGTAGTGTCGATTTTCGGGCCGAAGCTCGCGATCCGCCTCGTGCTGCAGCGGATGGCCGCCGCGCAGGAAGCCTATCGGTGGCCCGCACCGTCGTTTGCCGCCGATGAACCGGCCGACTGTGATGTCGTGGTGATCGGCGCCGGCATCGGCGGACTCACGGCGGCAGCGCTGCTCGCCGACGCCGGGCTGAAGGTCAGGGTGTTCGAACAGCACGTCGTCGCCGGCGGCTATTGCCACTGCTATCTCCGCAAGGCGCATCACGGCGGCCGGCCGGTGCTGTATCGGTTCGATGCCGGCCCGCACGATTTCTCCGGTGTGCATCCGGGCGGGCCATTCTGCCGTCTGCTCGAGCGGCTCGGCGTCGCCGACCGCATCGTCTGGGAACGGGTGTCCCAGAGCTTCCAATCCGAGGCCGGCATGATCGAAGTGCCGCCGGATTGGCGCGACTACGTCCGTGTGCTCGGCGAGCGGTTTCCGGACAGCGCCGCCGGAATCGCGGCGCTGTTCGCCGAGATCAAGGCGATCCTCGACGACATGTTCGCCACCGGCGACCGCCGCGGCGGCATTCCGGGTCCGCCCGCGACCGTCGAAGAGTTGCTGGCATTTCCCCGGCAGCATCCGAACGCCTATAAATGGATGAACCGGCCATTCGCCGAGCTGGTCGCCGCTCATGTCCGCGATCCGGCGGCGGTCGCGGTGATCAACGGCCTGTCCGGCTATATCGGTGACGGCCACGAGTCGTTCACCTGCGCCCGGATGGTGCCGATCTTCGGCTATTACTTCAACGGCGGCTTCTATCCGCGCGGTGGTTCGAGCGTCGTCTCGGACGCGCTGGTCGAGGCGATCGAGGCGCGCGGCGGACAGGTGCGCCTGAAGACCGCAGTGAGCCAAATCCTGGTCGAGAACGGGCGTGCCGCCGGCGTCGTGCTCGCCAATGGCGAGAACGTCCGGGCCCGTTCGGTGGTGTCGAATGCGGACCTCAAGCGCACGCTGCTCGAGCTGGTGCCAGCCGCGGCCCTGCCGGGCGCCTTCCGGGCCCACATCAAACAAGCCGCGCCGGCGAACTCCTGCTTCAGCGTGCATCTCGGCGTCGACTTCGTGCCGGATCTCGGCCCGTCGACGCATCTGCATGCGCCGATGAAGCTCGGCATCGCGATGATGTCGACATGCGATTCCACCGCCGCGCCGCCCGGCCATTCGATCCTGTCGCTGATCGCGCTGGTGCCGCACGCCGAGGCGCAGGGCTGGTTTCCGGCAGAGGGCGGCGGCAACGATTACAAAGCGTGGCGGCAGTCGGAGGACTATTTGCGGCGCAAGCGCGAGCTCGGTGATCGCATGATCGCCGCGGCCGAAACGGTGATCCCAAATCTGTCGCAGCACATCGTGTATCGCACCGATGCCAGCCCGGTGACCTATGCGCGCTACGACTGGGCGAGCGCCGGCTCGATCTACGGCATGTCGACCGCCGGCCAGCTCAAGGGCTCGAAGACGCCGTTGCCAAATCTGGTGATCGCCGGCGGCGGCAACATCGGCGCCGGCGTGGAGGCCGTGGTCATCTCCGGCGCCCACGCGGCCGAAGCCTTGGTACCGGGATTGCTGGCGCGAGCCGGCAGCAACGCAAACGCTCGGGTCAGTCCACTTACGCCAGCCACCCGTGCCCCGGACAAAGCGGACCGCGAAGCGGTGCGCTGCTGATCCGGGGCCCCGGTTCGTTCGGCCTCAAACCGGGGGCCCGGATCTGTGCGCCAGCGCTGACGCGCTGCCGCTTGTCCGGGACACAGGGTTTCAACGCAGTCGTAATTTGTAGGGTGGGCAAAGCGAAGCGTGCCCACGGAGCCACGCGAAAGGCTTTGACGTCTTGCGCGCGTGGGCACGGCGCTGCGCGCCTTTGCCCACCCTACTTATCACTTACGGATGCAGAATCACCTTGCCCATGGCTTGGCGGCCGGCGAGCACTTTCAGGGCGTCGGCGGTCTGCGCCAGCGGGAAGGTGCGGTCGACGTGCGAGGAGATCTTGCCCTCGGCGGCCCATTGCACCAGCTTCTCGAGGTTGGCGCGGTTCTTCTCCGGATTGATCCGCGTCCACGCGCCCCAGAATACGCCACGGATGTCGCAGCCCTTCAGCAGCGCGAGGTTGAGCGGCATCTTCGGAATGTCGCCGGCCGCAAAGCCGATTACCAGGAAGCGGCCTTCCCAGGCGATCGAACGCAGCGCCGCTTCGGCGTAGCTGCCGCCGACCGGATCGAAGATGATATCGACGCCCTTGCCGCCGGTCAGCTTCTTCAGGCCTTCCTTGAGGTCTTCCTTCGCGTAGTTCAGCCCCAGCTCGGCGCCGTGCTGCTTGGCGAACTCCAGCTTTTCGTCGGACGACGCGCAGGCGATCACCTTGAGGCCCATCAGCTTGCCGAGTTCGCAGGCGGCGAGCCCGGTGCCGCCGGCGGCACCGAGCACGGCCAGCGTCTCGCCCGGCTTCGGGCTGGCGCGGTCTTCCAGCGCATGCAGCGCGGTGCCGTAGATGATGAAGATGCCGGCGGCGCGGTCATAATCGAGATTGTCGGGGATCTTGACGATCGACGCGGCCGGCAGCGCGATCTTTTCGCGCGCGCCGTTGTGGCCGCAGGACGCCGCGACGCGGTCGCCCGGCTTCAGATCGGTGACGCCTTCACCGACGCTCTCGATCACACCGGCGACTTCGGCACATGGCGAGAACGGAAACGGCGGCTTGATCTGGTACTTGCCCTGGATCATCAGGATGTCGAAAAAGTTCAGCGCCGCCGCCTTGATGGCGATCACCGCTTCGCCCGGGCCTGCCACAGGATCAGGAACCTCGGCGTATTCGAGGTCGTCGGGACCGCAGTATTGCCGGCAGAGAATCGCCTTCATGTATCCACCCAGGGTACGAGGTTTGTGATTGTGTGCCGTTCTGCCGGATTTGGGCGCGAGGGACAATCGGTTTCGGGCCCTGCTAGTCTCTGCGCCGTCATTGCCGGGCTTGACCCGTCAATCCATCCGGTTTCGAAGAAGATGGATGCCCGGATCACGTCCGGGCATGACGCAGTGTGCAACTAAGCAAAATAATTCCGCCTCGCGGTCAATCAGGGAGTTGCGTCATGTTCGAAGCCGGTTTGCTCGCGGGCAAGCGTATCCTGATCACCGGCGGCGGATCGGGGCTCGGTGCCGCGATGGCGCGGCGGTTTGCCGGGCTCGGCGCTTCGCTCGTGCTGTGCGGGCGGCGCGAACAGTTGCTGCAGGATGTCGCCACTGAACTGCGCGCGTGCGGCGCCAACGTCACGACGCATCGCTGCGATATTCGCGATGCCGACGCGGTCGAGGCGATGCTCGATGCGGTCTGGCGCGAGGCGCCGGTCGACGTGCTGGTCAACAACGCGGCCGCGACCTTCATCGCCCAGACCGAGCAGCTGTCCGCACGCGCCGCCGATGCGATCCTGGGGCCGACGCTGCACGGCGCGCTGTATTGTACGCTCGGCGCCGGCCGCCGCTGGATCGCAGCTGAGCGTCCCGGCGTGGTGCTCAGCATCCTGTCGACCTCGACCGTCACCGGCCGCGCCTTCACGGTGCCGTCCGCGATGGCGAAGTCGGCGCTGCTGGCGATGACCAAGAGCCTCGCGGTGGAGTGGGGGCCGAAGCGGATTCGCACCGTGGCGATCGCGCCCGGCGCTTTTCCGACGCCCGGCGCCTCCGCGCAGTTGCAGCCGCAGGCGCGGAGCGTCGATTCGGCGTCGCGGGCGCCGGTCGGCCGCGTCGGCAATCACGCCGAGCTTGCCGATCTGGCGAGCTTCCTGATTTCAGATCGTGCCGGCTTCATCACCGGCGAGATGGTGGTGCAGGACGGCGGAGCCCATCTGCGCTCGTCCGGCGCCGAAGATCTGCTCGCCTGGAGCGAGGCCGACTGGGCCGCGCACCGCGCGGCGCGCGCCAAATCCTGAGCGTACGGCAGCTACCTGTCGGATGCGGAATACCGCGACAGATCAAGGCTTTTGCGGCTTTCCAGAATCGGCCATCCCGGTTATTCCGGATCGCGCGTGGAGGCGAGGCCTGCCAGCCATTTTGCAGTCACAATGATAAGGGACCAGACTTGCCCATGAACGTGAGGCGAATGCTGATTGCCGCAATGGCGGGACTGGTGGGATGCGGCGTGGCGAGCGCCGCGATGGCGGCTCCTGCTTCGAAGGGAAAGTCATCCGGCTCGGAAGCCAAGCCCGCGAGCGTGGGCGCCGAGCCGAGCCTGATCGGCCAGTACGGCTCCTGGGGCGCCTATATGGCGGCGCCGGGCGGCAAGAAGGTCTGCTTCGTACTCGCCAAGCCGTCGTCGTCCAGAACAACCCCGCCGAACCGACCGCGAGATCCGGCCTACGCCTTCATCTCGACCCGTCCGGCCGAGAAGGTGGCCAACGAGGTCTCGGTGATGATCGGCTATCCGCTGAAGCCGGGGTCCGAATCGACCATGGAGGTCGGCGGCGCGTCGTTCGCGATGTACACGCAGGGCGACGGCCTCTGGATCAAGAACGCCGCCGAGGAAGACCGGCTGGTCGAGGCGCTGCGGAAGTCCGGCGAGGTCACCGTCAAAGGCGTTTCCGCCAAGGGAACCGCAACCACCGACGTGTTTTCGCTGAAGGGCCTGGCCCAGGCGCTCGACAAGGTTGCGCAGAACTGCGGCGGCTGAGCCGGGGCGCGGGCCGGCTGCCGCGATTCGCGGCTTTGCAGAACGGCGAAAAAGCCTTATCTGACAAAAGATTTTGAGACGCGGATGGCCGCGTCAGTGCCTCATGGTGAGAAGCCCGCAACAGCGGGCGTCTCGAACCATGGGATTGTGACCGACCTCATCCTTCGAGACGCGGCGTTCGGCCGCTGCTCAGGCCGAGGATGCTGTGCTTGCTGCGGGCCGACCGGCCCGCCTGAACCGGACCGCCATGACCCGCGCCGCGCTGCTCGAAAAGACACCGCTCGAAACCTACGTGCCGCCGGCCAAGCCGTCGCTGGTCGGGCTGTCGCGAGCCGAGATCGCCGACAAGCTCGGCGAGATCGGCGTGGCGCCGCCGCAGCGCAAGATGCGGGCGCAACAGTTGTGGCACTGGATGTATGTGCGCGGTGCCAGGGATTTTTCGGAGATGACCAACGTCTCCAAGGATCTGCGCGCGATGCTGGCGGAGCATCTCACAGTCGACAGGCCCGAAGTGGTCGCCGAGCAGATTTCCGCCGACGGCACCCGCAAATGGCTGCTGCGGCTGCCGAGCGGCAACGACGCCCAGAAGGCCCACGAGGTCGAGTGCGTCTACATCCCGGAGACCGACCGCGGCACGCTGTGCGTGTCCAGCCAGGTCGGCTGCACGCTGAACTGCTCGTTCTGCCACACCGGCACGCAGCGGCTGGTCCGCAACCTCACCGCCGGCGAAATCGTCGGCCAGGTGATGGTGGCGCGCGACCGCCTCAATGACTGGATCGACCGCGAAACGCCGAACGGCAACCGCCTGGTCACCAACATCGTGATGATGGGGATGGGCGAGCCCCTGTACAATTTCGACGCAGTGCGCGACGCGCTCCTGATCGTCACCGACAATGAAGGCATCGGCATTTCGCGGCGCCGGGTGACGCTGTCGACCTCCGGCGTGGTGCCGAACATCAAGCGGACCGGCGACGAGATCGGCGTGATGCTGGCGATCTCGCTGCACGCGGTGCGCGACGAACTACGCGACGAGCTGGTGCCGCTGAACCGCAAGTACCCGCTGAAGGAACTGCTGCAGGCCTGCCGCGACTATCCGGGCGCCTCGAACGCGCGGCGCATCACGTTCGAATACGTGATGCTGAAGGGCGTCAACGATTCGCTCGACGATGCGCGGCGGCTGGTGCAGATGCTCAAAGGCATTCCGGCCAAAATCAATCTGATCCCTTTCAATCCGTGGCCCGGCTCGAAATACGAGTGCTCGGACTGGGACCAGATCGAGAAATTCTCGGAGTACGTCTTCAACGCCGGCTACTCCTCCCCGGTCCGCACCCCGCGCGGCCGCGATATCCTGGCGGCGTGTGGTCAGCTCAAGTCCGAGACGGAAAAACTGTCCGTCCGCGAGCGCGATGCCCTGCGCGCGATGGCGATGACGGATTGATGAGCGGCTTGGCCTCATCCCCGGCCGTCATGCGTGGGCTTGTCCCGGCCATCCACGTCTTGGCGGCACGCGAAGGCGCATCATGTCGCTGATCGGCCACCTGTTCGCGATCGCGTTCGGCTTCCTGTTCGCTTCGCTGGCCGCAGGAATCATCGTGGTCGGGGCGATGCTGTTCCCTGAGCTGAGCGCCGTCACCGATGCGCCGCTCGATCAGGACACGCTGAACATCGTGCTTGGTTTCGGCTTCATCTTCGTGTCCGGTTTCGCGCTGGTGCCGGCGCTGATCGTGGTGCTGGTGACCGAGGCGTTCTCGATCCGCAGCGCGCTGGCCTATGCGATCGGCGGCGGCCTGGTCGGGGTCGGCTGCTATCTCGGGCTGGTGCCGTTCGATCCCGGCACGCTGCGGTTCGACGGCATCGTCCGGCGGCATCTCGAAATCATGACCGGCGCCGGCATCGTCGGCGGCCTGGTGTACTGGCTGATCGCCGGCCGCAATGCCGGGCTGTGGCGCGACCCGCCGCGGCCGCGTGCGCCGCTGGCGGCTCACCCGGCGCGATCCCAGCCGTCGCCCCCGGCCGCGCCGCCGCCTGCAGCGTAGCGTCGCGCCGGCTTTTCATCCCCCGTCGCCTCGGCTAAACCCGCGCCATGAACCGGACCGGACTTGTCATTGCACTGGCGTTGTTTGCCGTGATCGGCCTGCTGTTCGGGCTCTATCCGGAGCTCGACATGCAGCTGGCAGCGCTGTTCTACGACCCCGCGACCAAACGCTTCCCGATGAGTTCCGTCGGCCTGGCGGCGTTCTCGCGCGATGCGGCGATGTGGATCGCCTGGGCGTTTGCGGCGCCGTCGCTGGTCGCCTTCGTGGTCAAGATGGTGCGGCCGGACAAGCCGCTGCTGGTCAAAGGCCGGACCATGGCGTTCCTGCTGATCAGCATCATCTTGGCGGCCGGAATCCTGACCAATCTGACGTTCAAGACTCATTGGGGCCGGCCACGGCCGGCCGCAGTCGCCGAGTTCAACGGGCCGTGGCAGTTCAAGGCTTGGTGGGATCCGCGCGGCGCCTGCCCGAAGAACTGCTCGTTCTTCTCCGGCGAGGGCGCCACCGCCTACTGGACCTTCGCACCGGCGGCGCTGACGCCGCTCTCGGTCCGGCCCTACGCCTACGCGGCCGCCTTCGTGTTCGGCACCGTCACCAGCGGGCTGCGGATGGCGTTCGGCGGGCACTTCTTCACTGACGTGACGATCGCGGGTCTCGTCACCTTCCTGGTGATCTGGCTGCTCTACGCGCTGATCTATCGCTGGGCCTGGAGCCGCACCACGGACGAACGCGTCGATGCGGCGCTGACGAGGGCGTTCTGGCCGCTGTATCGCTGGCGGCAGAAGCGCCGCGGCCACGACGTCGGACCGGCTCCGGCGGCCGTCTAGGCGATTAAACGCGTGCCCGCCGGCGCGAAGTTTGATATTCGCGCAGCGCAAACGAGCCCCCGCCTGACCCGATTGGAAGTCCCATGACGACGATTCTGAAGAGCCTGCCCAAAGGAGACAATGTCGGTATCGCGTTCTCGGGCGGGCTCGACACCAGCGCGGCGCTGCTGTGGATGAAGCAGAAGGGCGCCAAGGTGTTCGCCTATACGGCAAACCTGGGGCAGCCCGACGAGGCCGATTACGACGCCATCCCGCGCAAGGCGATGGAGTTCGGCGCCGAGAAGGCCCGGCTGGTCGACTGCCGGACCCAGCTCGTCCACGAAGGCATCGCGGCGATCCAGGCCGGCGCCTTCCATGTGTCGACCGGCGGCATCGCGTATTTCAACACGACCCCGCTCGGCCGCGCCGTCACCGGCACCATGCTGGTGTCGGCGATGAAGGAAGATGGCGTCAACATCTGGGGCGACGGCTCGACCTACAAGGGCAACGACATCGAGCGGTTCTATCGCTACGGCCTGCTGACCAATCCGAGCCTGCGGATCTACAAGCCCTGGCTCGATCAGCAGTTCATCGACGAACTCGGCGGCCGCGCCGAGATGTCGGCGTTCATGACCGCCAACGGATTCGCCTACAAGATGAGCGCCGAGAAGGCGTACTCGACCGACAGCAATCTGCTCGGCGCGACGCACGAAGCCAAGGATCTCGAGCATCTCGATTCCGGCATCAAGATCGTCAACCCGATCATGGGCGTGCCGTTCTGGCGCGAGGATTGCGCCGTTAAGGCCGAAGCGGTCACGGTGCGGTTCGAGGAAGGCCAGCCGGTCGCGCTCAACGGCAAGACGTTCAGTGACGCGGTCGCGCTGTTCTACGAGGCCAACGCCATCGGCGGCCGGCACGGCCTCGGCATGAGCGACCAGATCGAAAACCGCATCATCGAGGCCAAGAGCCGCGGCATTTACGAGGCGCCCGGCATGGCGCTGCTGCACATCGCCTATGAGCGGCTGGTCACCGGCATCCACAACGAAGACACCATCGAGCAGTATCGCATCAACGGCATGCGGCTCGGCCGGCTGTTGTATCAGGGCCGCTGGTTCGACTCGCAGGCCCTGATGCTGCGCGAGACCGCGCAGCGCTGGGTCGCCCGCGCCATCACCGGTGAAGTGACGCTCGAACTGCGCCGCGGCAACGACTACTCGCTGGTCAATACGCAGAGCCCGAACCTGACTTATGCGCCGGAGCGGCTCAGCATGGAGAAGGTCGAGGACGCGCCGTTCACGCCGGCCGACCGCATCGGCCAACTGACGATGCGCAACCTCGACATCGCCGACACCCGTGCCAAGCTCGGCCTCTACGCCAAGTCCGGCCTGCTGTCGGCCGGCGAGGGCCACCACATCCCGAAGCTGGAAAGCGACAAGGGCTGAGCGCAACGCCGTAGGGTGGGTTAGGCGCTGTTGCGTCGTAACCCACCAGCTTTCGCGGCGAGGAAGTAAGTCGGTGGGTTACGCGCTGCGCGCTAACCCACCCTACGAACGACGACGGCAAGAGAGACACAGCTGTGAATCGCGACGTGCTGTCAGAGCGGGTGGACATCGAGGAAGGCGTCTCCGAACAGCTTCGGGTTCTGGCTGAGGAGCTGCGCCGTCACCGCAAGGCCAAGCAGTTGTCGCTCGAGGCGCTGAGCACGCTGTCGGGCGTCAGCCGATCGATGATCTCGAAGGTCGAGCGCGGCGAGACGGTGCCGTCGACCAGCACATTATCGCGGCTGGCTGAGGCGCTCGGCACCACGTTCTCGCAGCTGATGGCGCATCCGGTGGAGAGCGAGATCATCGTGATCCCGGCCGATCGCCAGCCGATCCTGAGCGACGCCACCTCCGGCTATCAGCGCCGCTGCATCTCGCCGGTGCTGCCCGGCCGCGGTGTGGACTGGGTGCTCAACACCGTGCCGCCGCGCGGCACCACCGGCGAATTCGTCGGCCACCGCCACGGCGTTGAGGAATACATCTACATGCTCAAGGGCCGGCTCGAAGTCCGGCTCGGCGCCCGGCGGGTGATGCTGAACACCGGCGACGCGATCTATTTCCAGGCCCAGGAGGCCCACCAGTTCACCAATCCGGACGATTCCGAGTGTGAGTATTTTTTGATCATCAACAGCTCCAGCCTGCGGTAATTTCAGACTTCCACTAGATTAGAAATTATTCCAATATTCGCTCCTTTCCCAGAGGAGCGAAGCCATGACCACGCGCACCATCATCCGCACCCCCGAGGCGCCGCCGGCCGCCGGTCCGTATTCCCAGGCGATTTCCGGCGCCGGTCTGGTGTTCGTCGCGGGCCAGCTGCCGGTGGATCTCGCCGGCAAAGTGCCGGACGGCGTCGAGGCGCAGACCCGGCAGTCGCTGGCCAATGTGGCGGCGGTTCTGGCGGCCGCCGGCGCGTCCCCGGCGAGCGTCGTCAAGACCACGGTTTTCCTGAAGAATATGAACGACTTCGCGGCCATGAACGCGATCTATGCGGAAACCTTCGGCGGCTCGCTGCCGGCGCGCTCGACGATCGAAGTCGCCCGGCTGCCGCGCGACGTGCTGGTCGAGATCGAGTGCATCGCCCTGGTGGACCAGGCCTGAGGCGGCGGCGATGACGGACTGGAAAGGCGGCGTCCTTCTGCACATTCACACCGCGCCGGCGGCCTCCTACGAAATGGAGGAGCGCCAGGAGGCGCGGCTGGTGCCCGGGAAGGGCATCGAGGGGGATCGTTATTTTCTCGGGACCGGCACCTATTCGCCGAAGCCCGACATTCGCGAGGTGACGCTGATCGAGATCGAGGCGATCGAGGCGCTCGCCAGCAACGATCCGCCGCTGCAGAGCGGCCCGATCAAGCTCGACCCGATCGATCATCGCCGCAACCTGACCACCCGGGGGGTGCCGCTCAATCACCTGGTCGGCAAGCGCTTCCGGGTCGGCGAAACCGTGCTGCGCGGCGGCCGGCTGAACTTCCCCTGCAAATATCTCGAGGAACTGCTGGGCGAGCCGGTCTACCTGCCGCTCTACAACCGGTCGGGGCTCAATTGCTGGATCGAAGTCGGCGGCGTCATCAGGCCCGGCGACCCGATCGAGCCGCTGGACGATTGAGGCCGTCATGACCGCACGGATGATCATGAAGCTCCAGGTGACCGCGCGCACCGAGGAGACGCCCGATGTCGTGGTGCTGACGCTGCGTCATCCGCGGCGGCCCGAATTGCCGGCATGGACGGGCGGCGCCCATGTCGATCTGCATCTGCCGGACGGCAAGATCCGGCAATACTCGCTATGCGGCGATCCGCGCGACCGCAGCCACTATCGCATCGCCGTCAAGCGCGCGCCGGATGGCCGCGGCGGATCGAGCTGGATTCACGACCATGTCGCGGTCGGCGACGCGGTGAATTGCTCGGCGCCGCGTAACAACTTCGCCCTGAAGCAAGGCAGCCGGCACGTGTTCGTGGCGGGCGGCATCGGCGTCACGCCGATGGCGGCGCTGGCGCGGGACGCGGCGGAGCGGGGCGACGATTTCGAACTACACTTCTTCGCGCGCAGCCGCAGCCACGCGCCGCTGCTGACCGATCTGCAGCACAGCCTCGGCGACAGGCTGAAGGCTTACTTCAGTGATGAAGTCCCGGGCAACGTCGATACGATCATCGCCTCGATCGGTGCAGCGCCGGATGCGCAGTTGTACTTCTGCGGCCCGCCGCGGCTGACCGGCGCGCTCATCGCCGCGGCCGATGCGGCGCAATGGCCCACGCAGCGTCGCCACACCGAGGCATTTCAGGCGACGCTCGACGAGAACTTCAAGCCCGAGCCGTTCGACATCACCATCGCGTCCAGCGGCCGGACGCTACGCGTGCCGGCTGATCGTTCGGCACTCGATGTGCTGCGTGCCAATGGATTCATCATGCCGTCCTCCTGTGAGCTTGGCGTGTGCGGCGCCTGCATCTGCGGCTATCGCGACGGCATCGTGATTCACCGCGACAGCGTGCTGTCTTTGGCCGATCGGCAGGAGAAAATGACGCCCTGCGTGTCCCGGGCCCGGGTCGGGGTGACGCTCGACCTCTGATGCGAACGATTGGCATGCTGCTTGCTTTCCATTTTGATGGAATTTCTTCCACCAAAATGGAGTGCAGCAAGCGATGTCGATCACAGCGATGCCGGCCGATACCGAGGCACTGGCCGAACCCAACTCACTGTCCGCAGCCGAGCGACGCAAGGTCGTCTGGTCCAGCGTCATCGGCACCACCGTCGAGTGGTACGACTTCCTGATCTACGGCACCGCGGCCGCGCTGGTGTTCAACAAGCTGTTCTTCCCGAGCTTCGACCCGGTGGTCGGGACCATTGCGGCGTTCGGCTCCTACGCGGTGGGGTTCCTGGCCCGGCCGCTCGGCGGCGCGATCTTCGGCCATTTCGGCGACAAGCTCGGCCGCAAGGCGATGCTGTCGATGACCATCCTCATCATGGGGGTCGGCACCTTCCTGATCGGCTGCCTGCCGACCTATGATCAGATCGGCATCCTGGCGCCGATCCTGCTGGTTGCGCTGCGACTCGTGCAGGGCCTCGGCATCGGTGGCGAATGGGGCGGCGCGGTGCTGATGGTGGTTGAGAGCGTGCCCGACAAACGGCGCGGCTTCTTCGGCAGCATCGTCCAGCTCGGCTATCCGCTCGGCGTGATCGCATCGATCGGCGTGTTCGCGCTCGCGACCCAGTTGCCCGAGAAGGAATTTCTGAGCTGGGGCTGGCGCGTGCCGTTCTGGGCGAGCGCGATCCTTGTCGCGGTGGGGCTGTTCATCCGCCTGCGCCTCCACGAAACGCCCGCGTTCCAGCGGGTGCGCAAGCAGAACGTCGTGGCCAGGCTGCCGGTGATGGAAATCCTCACCCAGCATCCGCGGACCTTCCTGACGGCGGTCGGCCTCAAGGTTTCGGAGATCGCCTACGTCAGCGTGGTGACGGTGTTCTCGATCTCCTACGTCACCGTCAAGCTCGGGCTGCCGCGGAGCACGATCCTGAACGGTCTGATGATCGCCGCCTTCATCGAGCTGTTCACGATCCCGCTGTTCGGCTGGATGGCCGATCGCTACGGCCGGCGGATCATGTTCTTTGCCGCCTGCACGTTCTCGATCGCGTTCGCGTTCCCGCTGTTCTGGCTGTTCGACACCGCCAATCCGACCATCATCGCCATCACGGTGGCGATCGCGCTCAGCCTCGGCCAGGGCATCATGTTCGCGATCGGCGCCGCCTGGATGTCGGAGCTGTTCGATGCCCGGCTGCGCTACAGTGGCGCGTCGCTGGGCTTCCAGGTCGGCGCCGCGCTCAGCGGCGGCTTTACGCCGATCATCGCGGCGAGCCTGCTGGCCTGGAGCGGCGCGACCTGGCCGATCTCGGTGTATCTGATCGTGCTGGCGCTGATCACCATCACGGCGACCTTCGCGGCGCCCGAGACCGCCGGCAAGAAGATCGACTGAGGCCGCCCTGTTCGGTGTCCATCATCACTGCATCACCCACGAAAGCGGGTGATGCAGTGTCGAGGAGTAATTATTACTTAGTGGTCACGCTCTGCGATACTGGGTCGCCCGGTCGATCCGGACGATGACGTGGTGTAGATCCGTAGGGTGGGCAAAGGCGCGAAGCGCCGTGCCCACGCGGGTGTGATGCGAGCTAATGGTGGGCACGCTTCGCTTTGCCCACCCTACGTGCTGTGCGCACCCATCCCCGTCGTCATCGCCCGTGACACCGTCGGCGCTTACTTGCTGCCGCACCAGCGATCCCGATGGCCGCCGCCATAAGCTCGCGCGTGGCCGGCTTCGAGCAGGGCCGCCGACACGTTCGGCGTGCGCTTCGTCGCGACGTCGGCGACGACGCGGCCTTCGTATTTGTCGGGGCCGATGTTGTAGATCGCGACCTCGCCCTGGCGCAGCAGATTGCGCAGCGCGTCGGTGGCGGCTTCGGCGAGTTGCAGTTCCTTGGCGCATTGCGCCTTCAGCTCCGGCGCGTCGATGCCGCGCAGCCGGATGCGGGTGACGAGGTCGTGGCCGGGCAACAGATGCACCCGCGCCTCGAAGGTGTCGCCGTCGATCGTGTACAGCACGTCGACCGGATGCCGGACGGTGGGATTGCCGGCGCGCCGCCACACCGTCTCGCTGTCTTGCGGGTTGGCCTGCGAGACAGGCGGCTTGGTCCACGGCCAGTGGATCCAGTGCCGCGCCGGCAGCATGGTGCCGGCCGCGATACCGAGCACGAACACCCACGGCAGAATCGCCCGATACTTGCTTCGTCCTAATGATCGCGAAGCTCGCGTAGACCTGCGACGTGAAGCTTGCAACATGCGGTAAGCTTTAGATCCCGATTAGTTGGGAAACTGAAGAGCGATCAATCCGTAGCCGTAGTGGAAACTATTTCGAACCGACTATGGTAAAGTGCCCAGGATGATGTGTGACGGCACATCCATCCGATTGCTCCGATGATCTCGGTATGAAGTTGTTCTAGCGGTTTTTGAAAAATCGGTTCGTGATGGGCTACTCTGTTCCTAAACCGCCGTAGTGCGTTGAAGCGTCCATGAACCACTGACCGTTTCTGCCCTCCTGATGCATTAAATGCTTTGTACAGCGTCATTCGCCACAGGGTTGCATCGTAGGCGGGCCCTAACAAGCCTACCCAGAATCCAAGATTCAGTTCAGCGACGATATCGTCCTGCGTGGCGCTATGGCCGTGTCTTTGCAGTTCGATTATCGCCTTTTGAATGTTGACCCTCGCTCCATCTCCCAAAGGAGCTTTGTTGGTGGTAAGCCAGTCGTCTCCAAAAACAGTGCACATTTGGGAATTGAGGGCGTTTCGGAGGCATACTTCCAGGCACTGAAGCGGGGAGTAGAACGCCTCAGCCAATCGCATGTTCTCCTCGTAAAGTTTGAGAGCCTTGTCGAGGTCGCCACCTACGGCTGCTAGATATTTCTCTAACCTTTTGATCGAAATGGACTTCTTGAGGTGTTCATTGAGTTCTTGCGTTCTCATTGCTGCGCTGGCCGCTTCTATGAACTTTTAAAAAATCCTGAATTTTAACTTGCCAGAAACTTTCTAGAGGCTAAGTTCGCGGCCGTATACCTCAGGTCGGCCTCTGCCATAACTGGCAAGCTCCTGGGGTCAGTCTTTAGGAAGGGGGTCGTCGATGGCGGCCCCCTTTTTATTTTCTTTCGCGGAAGGACTGGAGCAGGCGGACCAGCCTGACTTGCTGAAAGCAGGAGCTCAGAAATCCGACGCGATGCCTTTGACTTCCCAATCGCCGTAGCGGGTCGGCTCGGGGCCCTTGGGGCCCTGAAACTCTTTGGCGCGCGCTTCGGCGTGGCGGGCGGCTTCGACGCGGCGAGCTTCGGCTTCGGCCAGCGCGCGCTTGGCGGCCTCCGGCAAGTCTTTGCGCGGCAGCTCGGGAGCGGGCATCTTCAGATCAGCGTCGGTCATGGCTCGGCCTTTCGTCGTCATCGCGATCTAAGGCGCGGGCCACGCGGACGCAACATGGTATGGGGCGGGATTCTTAGAATCGGCATATTCGCCTGCCATCGATCCCGGGCGCCGCATCGCTCCGCGCGCGGCATCCTTCCTCCAGTGTGATACCCTCCCTCCATGCCTGCTCCAAGATTCGCTCAGCCATCCGAAGTGCCGGGGCTCGCCGCGCGTCGGATCGCCGCCGACATTCTGGACGGCGTTCTCGGCAAGCGGCGGACGCTCGACGAACAGCTCGAAGGCCCCGCCGCCCATCCCGGCCTGAAAACGCTGGCGGATCGCGACCGCGCGCTGATGCGGCGCCTGGTGGCGACGATCCTGCGCCGGCTCGGCACGCTCGAACATCTGCTGGGGCGGATGCTCGATCGTGGCGTGCCGACCGATGCGCCGCGGGCGCGCAGCGCGCTGTTGATCGGCGCCGCGCAAATTCTCTGGATGGACGTGCCGGATCATGCGGCCGTCGATCTGTCGGTGCGGCTGGTACAGTCCGACCGCCGCGCAGCCAAATATACCGGCCTCGTCAATGCGGTGCTGCGGCGCTGCGCCCGCGAGGGGCAGCCGCTGGTCGATGAAGTCTCCGGCCAGGCGCTGGATGTGCCGCAATGGCTGATGGCGCGCTGGAGCGCGCATTACGGCGAGGAAGCGGCGCGGGCGATCGCGGTCGCGATCAGCCACGAGCCTTCGCTCGACATCACGGTGAAGTCGGATCCGGAGCATTGGGCCGGCCGCTTGTACGGCGAGATGCTGCCGACCGGCACTGTACGGACGCAGTTGCAGGGCTCGGTCAAGATGCTGCCGGGCTTTGACGATGGCCAATGGTGGGTCCAGGACGCCGCCGCGGCGCTGCCGGCGCGGCTGTTCGGCGATCTCGCCGACAAGGCGGTGGCCGACCTCTGCGCCGCGCCCGGCGGAAAGACCGCTCAGCTCGCCCAGGCCGGGGCCCGCGTCAGCGCGATCGACCGTTCGCCGGCCCGCGTCGCCCGGCTGCGGGAGAATCTGACGCGGCTGTCGCTGCAGGCCGAGACCGGCGTTGCCGATGCCACCGAATGGCGCGCCGATGCGCCCGGCAGTTTCGACGCCGTGCTGGTCGACGCGCCGTGCGCCTCCACCGGCACGATTCGCCGCCATCCCGACGTCGCCTGGCTGAAGCAGGAGGCCGACATCGGCGCGCTGGCGGCGGTGCAAAGCCGGCTGCTGCACAAGGCGGTGGCGCTGCTGCGGCCCGGCGGCACGCTGGTGTACTGCACCTGCTCGCTGGAGCCCGAGGAGGGCGAGCAGGCGATCGCCACGCTGCTTGCGGACGAATCAGTCATGCGTCGCGTTCCGGTCGCGGCCGAGGAGGTCGCCGGGCTCGCCGAGTTCATCACGCCGGAAGGCGACGTCCGCACGCTGCCGTCGCATTTGCCCCACGCCGATCCGCGGCTTGCCGGGGTCGACGGTTTTTACGCGGCGCGGCTGACGAAGTCGCTGTAATCCCACCAATAAATTAATACCGCGCGCGCGGCGCGACAGTCCCGGAAGTTGTCCGTCCACACCCTGCCCAACGGCAGGGTGTGCGGTGGCCAATTCCGGACTAAAAGGATTCGAAACGAATTTTCGTTAATCCGAGGTTGCTTTGGTTCACAACATCCTTCCGCTTGCGCGCAGATGTCCTCAGAGCTGTTTCACTCAGAGCTGGCTGCATCGAAAGCGCCGTGGCGCGCGAAGGCTGCCGACGCCTTGCTGAAACTGAAATCCGCTGGTCGACCGTCGCGCCAGGCGGGCGCGATCCACGAACCGGGAGCCCTAGCACGCGTGTCCGCCGTCCACCGCCGACGAATCTCCAGTCTGATCGTTGGCCGCTTCGCGCGGAACATGATGGCGCGTGCCTCCGGCGGTTCGGCGGTGCTGACGCGACTGTGGCCGGGCCGCACCGATCGGCTGATCATCGCGCCGCACGATCTGCGCACCGCCGACGCCACCCGTGCGGCCGAGGTCTATGCGGGCCGCTTCGTGTTCGCCGGCAAGATCGTCACCTGCCATGGGCGCTCGATCTTCGAACTGGAATCGCCCTCGGACGATTGGGAAGCCGCATTGTTCGGCTTCGGCTGGCTGCGCCATCTGCGCGCCGCCGACACCGCCATCACCCGCGCCAACGCCCGCTCGCTGGTCGACGACTGGCTCGGCAACATGGCACGGCACCGGCCGGTGGGCCGCCGCCCGGAGGTCATGGCGCGGCGGGTGATCTCACTGTTGTCGCAGGCGCCGCTGGTGCTGTCCGACACCGACGGGCGGTTCTATCGCCGCTATCTGCGGGGACTGACGCGCGAGGTTCGGGCGCTACGCTACGCGCTGCTCGACGTCTCGGATGGCGTGCCGCGGCTGCAGGTGACGATCGCGCTGTGCTACGCGGCGCTGTGCCTCGCCAACCAGGCGCGCAATATCCGCGGCGCCACCAAGCGGCTGTCCGAAGAATTGCAGCGCCAGGTCCTGCCCGATGGCGGCCACGTCTCGCGCAATCCAGGTGCGCTGATCGAACTCCTGATCGACCTCCTGCCGCTGCGTCAGACGTTTGCGGCGAGAAACATCGCTCCGCCGCCGGCGCTGCTGAACGCGATCGACCGGATGATGCCGATGCTGCGGTTCTTCCGCCATGGCGACGGCGCGATCGCGTTGTTCAACGGCATGAGCGCGACGCCATCGGATCTGCTGGCGACGCTGCTGGCCTATGACGACAGCCACGGCACGCCGATGTCGAGCATGCCGCATTCCGGCTATCAGCGGATCGACGCCGGCTCGACGCTGGTAATCGTCGACGTCGGCCCGCCGCCGCCGGCGAATGTCAGTCAGGACGCGCATGCCGGCTGCCTGTCGTTCGAATTGTCCTCCGGGGCGTGCCGGATCGTCACCAATTGCGGCATGCCGGGCACCAATCGCGAAAGCTGGCGCGGCTTCGCGCGCTCGACCGCGGCGCACTCGACGGTGGTGTGTCACGACACCTCGTCCTGCGGCTTCGTCGAGCGCTCGGCGATGAAGAAGCTGCTGCAGGGCGCGCCGATTGTCAGCGGCCCGAACCATGTCGAGAACCGCCGCGAAGAGGTGGCGAACGGCGTGCTGTTGACGACGTCGCACGACGGCTATCGCGACAGGTTCGGCGTGCTGCATCAGCGCGTCATCATGGTGAAGCACGACGGCAGCCGGGTCGACGGCGAGGACACGCTGGCGCCGGCGCAGGGTGGCCGCCACCGCGCCGCGCAGGCCGATTACGTGTTGCGCTTCCATCTGCATCCGCAGGTCAAAGCCAGCCGGCTCAGCGACGCCAAGGGCGTGATGCTGGTGCTGCCCAATCGCGAGGTCTGGACGTTCGAGGCCGCCGACGACACTGTCGATCTCGAGGAGACCGTGTTCCTGGCCGGTAACGACGGGCCGCGGCGTTCGGCTCAGATCGTGATCCGGCAGAATTCGCTCGAAGCCCCGAACGTGCGCTGGAGCTTCATTCGTTCCAACGCCTCGCCGCAAGCCACCAGCGCCCGCCGCGCGGCCCGCCGCGAACCGGAATTGCCGCTGTAGATTTCGCGATGGCATTTCCTGAAGGTCCGGGGTAGCCGTTGATCCAAAGGACAGGGCTCCGGCCGGCAAGCGAGCGACAATGGCAGACGGCATTCAGGCCGATATCGACGCGGTGCAGCGGATCGACGCCGTCCCGCTGATCTTGGAAGTCGTCTGCCGCACCACCGGGATGGGGTTTGCGGCCGTCGCGCGCGTGACCGAGAGCCGGTGGGTGTGCTGCGCGGTGCGGGACGAGATCTCGTTCGGGCTGGTGCCGGGCGGCGAGCTGCAGGTCGAGACCACGATCTGCCACGAGATCCGGCAGGACAGGCAGGCGGTTGTGATCGACCACGTCGCCGAAGACATCGTGTTCCGCAACCATCATACGCCGGCCCAATACGGCTTTCAGAGCTATATCTCGGTGCCGATCATGCGGGCGAACGGCGAGATGTTCGGCACGCTGTGCGCCATCGATCCGCGGCCGGCCCGTCTCAACACGCCGGAAACCACCATCACCTTCAAGCTGTTCGCCGAATTGATCGGGACCCATCTGGATGCGTTCGAGCGCCTGCAGGCCTCGGAGGCGCATCTGCTCGATGCACGCCAGACCGCCGAGCTGCGCGAGCAGTTCATCGCGGTGCTCGGCCACGATTTGCGCAATCCGCTGGCGGCGATCAGCGCCGGCACGCGCGTGCTGACCAAGGCGCCGGAGCGTGCCCCGGAAGTGCTCGGACTGATGCGCAACGCTGTGGCGCGGATGTCCGGGCTGATCGACGACGTGATGGATTTCGCGCGCGGCCGGCTCGGCGACGGGCTGTCGCTGCGGAGCAGATCGGCGCAGCCGCTGCTGCCGCTGGTCGAGCAGGTGGTGTCGGAACAGCGGACGACCGCGCCCGATCGCGCGATCGAGCTGCATGCCGATCTCGCCGTGCCGGTGAGCTGCGACGCCGGCCGGATCGCGCAGCTGCTGTCCAACCTGCTCGCCAACGCGGTGGCCTATGGCGCGCCGGATCAGCCGGTGCGGGTCGTCGCCCGCTCCGACGCCCAAATCTTCGAACTGTCGGTCAGCAATGCCGGCGAACCGATCCCGGCGCCGGCGCTGACGCGGCTGTTTCAGCCATTTTATCGCGGCGAGATCGAACCCGCCAAGCAGGGGCTGGGTCTCGGCCTGTACATCGCCTCGGAGATCGCCCGCGCCCATGGCGGCACACTCTCGGCGAGCTCGACCCCGCAGGAAACCCGCTTCGTCTTCAGCATGCCGGTGCGCTGAAGCCGGTCGTCCGCGTCCCGCGCAGGCCCGATCTGCGCCGCCAGCGACCTTGGTCGCCGTTGTGGCGACCTGTGAAAACTGCTAACGAGACGGCGTTTCGCGCGACTGGCGACCAAGGATGGAGCACCATCGGGAAGCGCGAAATTGATCTGCCGCGCGCCTGGGCATTTGTTTCCTTCAACCAGAGGATCCTGCCCATGAGTCCGACTCCCCGCCGCGTCACCCGCGCCCTGCTGTCCGTCTCCGACAAGACCGGACTGATCGATTTCGCCCGTGCGCTTTCCGGCCATGGCGTCGAACTCGTTTCCACCGGCGGCACCGCCAAGGCGATCGCGGCCGCGGGGCTCCCGGTCAAGGACGTCTCCGAACTGACGGGCTTTCCGGAAATGATGGACGGCCGGGTCAAGACGCTGCATCCGAAGGTGCACGGCGGCCTGCTGGCGATCCGCGACAATGACGAACACACCCAGGCGATGGCCGCGCACGGCATTTCGCAGATCGATCTGCTGGTGGTGAACCTCTATCCGTTCGAGGCCACCGTCGACAAAGGCGCCGGCTACGAAGACTGCATCGAGAATATCGACATCGGCGGCCCGGCGATGATCCGTGCGGCGGCCAAGAATCACGACGACGTCGCGGTGGTGGTCGAGGCCAGCGATTATCAGGCCGTGCTCGACGAGCTGGCTGCGAACGACGGCGCAACCACGCTGAGCTTGCGCAAGCGCCTCGCCGCCAAGGCCTATGCGCGCACCGCGGCGTATGATGCGGCGATCTCCAACTGGTTCGCGCTTCAGCTGAAGACCGACGCCCCGGACTTCCGCGCGATCGGCGGCCGGCTGATCCAGTCGCTGCGCTACGGCGAAAACCCGCACCAGACCGCGGCGTTCTACGCCACGCCGGAGAAGCGCCCCGGCGTCGCCACGGCGCGCCAGGTGCAGGGCAAGGAGCTGTCCTACAACAACATCAACGACACCGACGCCGCCTACGAGTGCATCGGCGAGTTCGACGCGGCGCGCACCGCCGCCTGCGTGATCGTCAAGCACGCCAACCCCTGCGGCGTCGCCGAAGGGTCGAGCCTGCTCGATGCGTACCACAAGGCGCTGGCCTGTGACTCGGTCTCGGCATTCGGCGGCATCGTCGCGCTCAACCGCACGCTCGACGCCGAAGCGGCGCGCGCCATCACCGAAATCTTCACCGAAGTGATCATCGCGCCGGACGCCACCGACGAGGCGATCGCGATCGTCGCGGCGAAGAAGAACCTGCGGCTGCTGCTCGCGGGCGCGCTGCCCGATCCGCGTGCCATGGGCCTGACCTACAAGACCGTCGCCGGCGGCCTGTTGGTGCAGTCGCGCGACAATGCGGTGGTGGACGACATGGCGCTCAAGGTTGTCACCAAGCGGCAGCCCACCGAGGCCGAACTGCGCGACCTGAAGTTCGCCTTCCGGGTCGGCAAGCACGTCAAGTCGAACACGATCATCTACGCCAAGGACCTCGCCACGGTCGGCATCGGCGCCGGACAAATGAGCCGTGTCGACTCCGCGCGGATCGCGGCCCGCAAGGCGCAGGACGCCGCCGAGGTGATGAAGCTCGCCGCGCCGATGACCAAGGGCTCGGTGGTCGCCTCCGACGCGTTCTTCCCGTTCGCCGATGGCATGCTGGCCTGCATCGAAGCCGGCGCCACCGCGGTGATCCAGCCCGGCGGCTCGGTGCGCGACGACGAAGTGATCAAGGCCGCCGACGACGCCGGCATCGCCATGGTATTCACCGGCACGCGGCACTTCCGGCACTGACAACGCGCTGCGGGCAGCGGGACAGCGATTTGAACAATCGCCGCCCCGCGCCCAGGCTTGTCAGGCCGCAGCTCCTTGCTGTCGGCTACCCACGGTGTGCCGTGCCGCTCGCCGGGCTTCGACCGCGTCAGCCAGCTCGTGCAGCACCGTCTCGGTGGTCGCCCAGTCGATGCAGCCGTCGGTGATGCTCTGGCCATATTGCAGCGGCCGACCCGGGACGACGTCCTGCCGGCCGGCGACCAGATTGCTCTCGATCATCACGCCGCAGATGCGGTCATCGCCGGCCGCGAGCTGACGCCCGATATCGGCCGTGACCTTCGGCTGATTGTCCGGCTGCTTGCTGCTGTTGGCGTGGCTGGCGTCGATCATCAGACGCGGTGCCAGGCCGTTCTTGCCGAGCACCGCGGCGGCGGCGTCGACGTTCGCGGCGTCGTAGTTCGGCGTCACGCCGCCGCGCAGGATGACGTGGCAGTCGCTGTTGCCGGTGGTGGCCGCGATGGCGTTGCGGCCGCGCTTGGTCACCGCCATGAAATGATGCGGCTGCGCCGCGGACTTCACCGCCTCCGCGGCGATCCGGACGTTGCCGTCGGTGCCGTTCTTGAAGCCGATCGGGCACGACAGGCCCGACGCCAGCTCGCGGTGAATCTGGCTCTCGGTGGTGCGGGCGCCGATCGCTCCCCAGGCGACCAGATCCGCGATGTATTGCGGCGTGATCAGGTCGAGGAATTCGGTCGCGGCCGGCAGGCCGAGATTGTTCACGGCCGCAAGTACCTGACGCGCGAGCCGCAGTCCCTTGTCGATCCGGAAGCTGCCGTCCAGGTCGGGGTCGTTGATCAGCCCCTTCCAGCCCACCGTGGTACGCGGCTTTTCGAAATACACCCGCATCACGATCTCGAGCCGGTCGGCCAGGGTCTCGCGCAGCGCCGCCAGACGGCTGGCATAGTCCATGGCTGCGGCCGGATCGTGAATCGAACAGGGGCCGACCACGACCAGCAGCCGGTCGTCGGCACCGGTCAGGATGGCGTGAATCGCGCTACGGCTCGCCGCGACTGTGCGTGTCGCGGTCAGCGTACGCGGAATCTCGCCTATGACTTCGTCGGGCGTACTCAGTTCGGTGATCTTCTGCAGGCGAAGGTCGTCGGTGGTGGTCAACACGGCAGTCTGCTCCTTGTGAGGGAGACCTGCCGGCTCAAACGAAAAAGCCGCCAGGTCTGGCGGCTTTTCGGACTTCGATGCTGCAATCTTCAGATCGCGCGAAATCCTCCCGCCGCCAGCGAGCTGCTAAAATAGAAGTACCAGTACGAGGCGGTCGGACGGATCATGCGGGCTCATATAGACCACGCCGGCGGCTTTGTCCACGGACCGGGTTTCAGACGTCCGCCGAAGGCCGGACCCGGGTCAGCAGCGCCAGCCCGGCGACGAAGAACACCACCAGCACCGCCATGCCGGCCTTCTGACTCGCGGTGATTGCCGTGACTGTCGCGATCAGCAGCGGGCCGATGAACGACGTCACCTTGCCGGTCAGCGCGAACAGGCCGAAATACTGCGCGATGCGGTCGCGCGGCGCGATCCGGATCAAGAGCGTGCGCGACGCCGCCTGCAACGGGCCGCCGGCGATGCCGATCAGGCAGCCGAGCAACAAGTACGCGCGCTCCGCCGGTGCGGCGAACAGCGCGGCGCCGGGTTGCGGCGGCGTCACCTCGACGAACACGATGTGCGACGGATCGATCAGCAGGATGCCGGCGATCGCGATCAGCAGCAGCACCATCGAGCCGGCGATCACCCGCTTGGAGCCGAGCGCGTCGTCGAGCCGTCCGCCGACGAAGGCGCCGATGGTCGCGGCGATCGCCAGGATCACGCCGAAGCTGCCGATCTGAATGGTGTTCCAGCCGAACGTGCCGGTGGCGTAGATGCCGCCGAACGCGAATAGCGACACCAGGCCATCGGTGTAGATCATGTTGGCGAGCAGGAACGCGGCGAGCGAGCGCCGGTTCGGCAGGTCGCGCAGCGTCTCGCGCAGTTCGCGCAGGCCCTCGCGCACCGCGGCGCGCGCTTTCAGCTTAGCCGGAAAATCCGGCGTCAGCAGAAACATCGGTAGCACGAACACCACGAACCAGATGCCGGTGAGCGGTCCGCTGATGCGGTCGCCTTCGTGCATCGCCGGATCGAGCCCGAACAGCGGCGTGACACCGAGCAGCGTCTTGCCGGTGTCGGGGCTGGCGGCGAGAAAGCCGAGCACCAGAATGAGCGACAGGATGCCGCCGATATAGCCGGTCGCCCAGCCGGTGCCTGATAAGCGGCCGATCTTCTCGGGCGGGACGAGATTCGGCATCATCGCGTTGTTGAACACGGTGGCGAACTCGACCCCGACGGTGGCGAGCGCATAGGCGATCAGCAGCGGCAGGATGATATGCGGATCGCTCGGCCGGCCGAACCACATCAGGCACGAGCCGATCACCAGCATCGCGCCAAACAGCGCGATCCACGGCTTGCGCCGGCCGCTGGCATCCGCCACCGCGCCGAGCACCGGCGACGCCAGCGCGATCAGGAAGCCGCTCGCCGCGGTGGCGAAGCCCCACCAGGATTGTCCGGTGGCCGGATCGGGCGCGACGTAAGTGACGAAATAGGGCGCGAAGATGAAGGTGGTGATCAGCGTGAAGTAAGGCTGCGCCGCCCAGTCGAACAAGATCCAGCCGAGCACCGCGGGGCGCGACGGATAGGTTCGCGGCGCAGTGTCCGGTGCACTCTCCGCGACGATCGATGACGCCATCTTGTTCCGTTCCTGCTGCGCCGGGATTTGGCCGGCCCGGCCAATCCCTATAGGATTCGCCGGCGCGGAGCAGCCTGCACCCGCGTCCCCGGAACCCGAAATGAGCAGCATGACGTTTCTTCATCGCACAATCGTGACGGCGTGGACCATCACCGCGCTGAGCTTTGCGCCCATCGCGGCGACCGCGCAGGACATGCGCGGCGGCGCGCTGCGCGATCCCGCCTCCGCTAAGGCGGTGGTCGCCAGGCACGGCATGGTGGTGGCGCAGGAGAAGCTCGCGGCCGAAATCGGCGCCAAGTTTCTGGCGCGCGGCGGCAATGCGATCGACGCCGCGGTCGCGACCGGCTTTGCGATGGCGGTGACCTATCCGCGCGCCGGCAATCTCGGTGGCGGCGGCTTCATGGTGATCCACTCCGCGGCGAAGAACGAGGACGTCGCGATCGATTATCGCGAGACCGCGCCGCAGGCCGCCACGCAGGACATGTTCCTGACCGACGGCAAGCCCGACGCCGACAAGTCGCGCAAATCCGCGCTCGGCATCGGCGTACCCGGCACGGTGGCGGGTCTGGCGCTGGCGCTGGACACATACGGCTCGGGCAAGTTCTCGCTGCGCGACGTGCTGCGGCCGGCGATCGAACTGGCGCGTGATGGATTCATCATTGCCGACGACAACGCCGATACGTTTCCGCAATGGCACGCCTGGCTGTCGCGCTGGCCGTCGACCCAGAAGGTGCTGGCTCGTCCCGACGGCTCGGCGCTGCAGGACGGCGACCGGCTGAGGCAGCCCGATCTCGCGATGACGCTGCAGGCGATCGCCGACAAGGGGCCGGACGGCTTCTATCGCGGCGAAGTCGCGGACAAGCTCGCGCGGAGCATTCGCGGTGCCGGCGGGCTGATCACCACGGAGGATCTGGCGAACTATCAGGCGGTGGTGCGCAAGCCGGTGCGCGGCAGCTATCGCGGTTACGACATCGTGGCGATGCCGCTGCCGTCGTCCGGCGGCGTGGTGCTGGTCGAGACGCTGAACATCCTCGAAGGTTTTGCGATGCACGACTACGCGCAGGGCAGCGCCCCGTCGCTGCACCTGCTGATCGAGTCGATGAAGCGTGCTTACGCCGACCGCGCCCGCTATCTCGGCGATCCGGCGTTCAGCGACGCGCCGACCGCGAAGCTGCTGTCGAAGGACTACGCGGCGACGCTGCGCAAGGGGATTGATCTGAAGCGCGCGACGCCGGCGGCCGACGCGGTGTCGCAGCCGAAGGAGGGCGAGAACACCACGCACTACTCGGTCGCCGACGACCAGGGCAACGCGGTCAGCAACACCTACACGCTGAACTTCAGCTACGGCGTCGGTCTGATCGCCGACGGCACCGGCGTGCTGCTCAACAACGAACTCGACGATTTCACCGCGGCGCCGGGCGCGTCGAACGCCTACGGCCTGGTCGGCTTCGCGGCGAACCTGCCGGCGCCCGGCAAGCGGCCGCTGTCGTCGATGTCGCCGACCATCGTGCTGAAGGACGGCCGGCCGGTGCTGGTCACAGGTTCGCCGGGCGGCAGCCGGATCATTTCGGCGACCCTGCAGGTGATCGTCGATGTGCTCGACTATCGCATGAACGTCGTCGCGGCTGTCGCTGCGCCGCGGCTGCATCATCAATGGATGCCGGACGAAGTCCGCGTCGAGGCCGGCTTCCCCGACGCCACGCTCGACGCACTCCGCGCCCTGGGCCACCGCATCGCCGTCCCACTCGGCCAGACATCGACCAACACGATCTTCATCGACGCCGCGGGTTTCCACGGCGCCCCGGATCCCAGGACGCGCGGCGCGACGGCGGCGGGGAATTAGTAGGTTAAGCCGAGTCATTGTGAGACGAAGCCTCTCCCCACGCAGGGCGCGCTCCCTCCCCCGCAAGCGGGGCAGGGAGCTCGCCCTGCGCGTGGCGACGCTTCGGCCAGCACGGGAGGAATAACGTCTTGCCACAAGCGGATGCGGCGGCGCTCTGCTAATCTCCCCGGCGATTTCGATTTGAGCGATCAGGAGACCGCCATGGCATCACTAAAAGGCAAGACGCTGTTCATCACCGGCGCCAGCCGCGGCATTGGGCTGGCGATCGCGCTGCGGGCGGCGCGGGATGGAGCGAATATCGCGATCGCCGCCAAGACTGCCGAGCCGCATCCGAAACTCAAGGGCACGATCTACACCGCGGCCGACGAGATCCGCGCCGCCGGCGGCAAGGCGCTGCCGCTGGTGTGCGACATCCGCGACGAGACGCAGGTGATCGAGGCGGTCGACAAGACGGTCGCGGAGTTCGGCGGGCTCGATATCTGCGTCAACAATGCCAGCGCCATCAGCCTGACCAATTCGCAGGCGACCGACATGAAGCGCTACGACCTGATGACGGGCATCAACACCCGCGGCACCTTCATGGTGTCGAAATATTGCATTCCGCATCTGAAGAAGGCTGATAATCCCCACATCCTGATGCTGTCGCCGCCGCTCGACATGAAGCCGAAATGGTTCGCGGCCTCGACCGCCTATACCAGCGCGAAGTTCGGCATGAGCATGGTGGTGCTCGGCCTGTCGGGCGAACTGAAGGGCGCGGGGGTTGCGGTGAATGCGCTGTGGCCGCGCACCACGATCGCCACCGCCGCGGTCGGCAATCTGCTCGGCGGCGATGCGATGATGCGCGCCAGCCGCACGCCGGACATCATGGGCGACGCCGCGCATGCGATCTTCACCAAACCGTCGCGCGACTTCACCGGGCAATTCTGCATTGACGACAAGGTGCTGTTTGAGGCGGGCGTGACTGACTTCGAGCGCTACCGGGTCGACCCGAGCGTGCCGCTGATGTCGGACTTCTTCGTGCCGGACGACGACGCCCCGCCGCCGGGCGTCAAGGTGACGCCGCTGCCGATGGGATAGCGAGATTGCCCAAAGTAATGCGCGCTCCCTCTCCCGCAAGCGGGAGAGGGAGCAGGCCGTGCTCGGCGCTAACGGCGGTCTCTCGAACTAAAGCTATTACTTACGCCTTCCCGATCTCATACGGCCCGCCCTTCTCGAGCGCGCGCTGATACGCCGGGCGGGCGTGAATTTTGGCGAGCCACGCCAGCGCTTTGGGATAGGCCTGGTCGAGGCCGGCGCGGGAGGCGGCGGCCTCTAACGGGAAGCTCATCTGGATGTCGGCGGCGGTGAAGTCGGGGCCGGCGAAGTACGCGCTCTTGCCGAGCTCGGCTTCCCAGAACGCCATATGCTGCTTGAGCTGCGGATCGACGAAGCCGGTGAGCGCACCGTTCGCCACGGCCTTGACCAGCGGCCGGAGCAGCAGCGGGGCGCGCTGCGGCATCATCGTGAACAACAGCTTGAGCAGCAGCGGCGGCATCGCCGAGCCTTCGGCGTAGTGCAGCCAATAGGTGTAGCGCAGCCGCTCGGGCGTTTTCGGCGGCGGGATCAGCCGGCCCTCGCCATAGCTGTCGATGATGTATTCGATGATCGCGCCGGATTCGGCGATGGTAGCGCCGTTATCGGTGATCACCGGCGATTTGCCGAGCGGATGCACGGCGCGCAGCTCCTTCGGCGCCATCATGTCGGGCTGGCGCTGATAGCGCTTGATCTCGTACGGCACGCCGAGCTCTTCGAGCAGCCAGAGCACGCGTTGCGAGCGGGAGTTGTTGAGATGGTGGACGGTGAGCATGGCGACCTCGCGCGACAATGGTTCGCGTTCATAGCGCGGAATCGCCGGATCCGACTACGATTTCGCCGACGATGCGCCGGCTTTCAGAGCGGCCGCGCGCCGAGCCGGTCCCGCCAATGCGCGGCGCGATCCTTGAGCTGGTTGTCGCGCAGATAGCGGTCCTCGTCGGGCTCGAACACTTCCAGCGTTTCGAGCGCGAAAGCCTCGGCGCCGTGCGCGGTCCACGCCTGCTGCAACGCGCGGTTGGGATGGCCGCCCTGCCGCAGCGTGAACCAGATCTTGTTCTGCACAGTGTCGGGATTGAGCGTCGGTCCGATCCACACCGCATCGGCCGCCGCACAGCGTAGCGCGAAGATCGCCGCCTTCGGCTTGCGCTCCTTGTAGGCGTTGATCGCCGCCTTGCGGTCGAGCTTGGTCATCGTGGGTCCTTTTGCGTGTTGGTGCGGCGTGCGTCCTAGCAGGGCGGGACAGGCCTTGTCAATTTTACCCGGATAAAATATTGAGTCGTTCTGATGCACGGGAGCGACCGCTCATGATCACCGAAACTGCGCCCAGCCATGTGGCCTTTCATGGCGACCGCCTGCTGGCGGAGGGCGACCTCCCCACTGTGGTGATGGCGATCAAGCCGCTGGCCGATCGCGGCGAGGCGGGCGTGCTGGTGTTCGACGCGGCGTCGCAGCAGCTCGATTTCGATCTGCGCGGCTCGCTGACCGAGGTGCTGGCGCGGCTGCCCGCCGATCAGCCGCCGGAGCCGGCATGCGAGGGCGACGCGCCGCGCGGGCGCGGGCGGCCGAAACTCGGCGTGGTGGCGCGCGAGGTGACGCTGCTGCCGCGGCACTGGGAATGGCTCGGCCAGCAGCGCGGCGGCGCCTCGGTGGCGCTGCGCCGGCTGGTCGACGAAGCGCGCCATGCCTCGGCCGACACCGATCGTATCCGCGCCGCCCGTGAGGCCGCGCATCGCTTCATGACGGTGATGGCCGGCGATCGGGCGGACTACGAAGAAGCCGCGCGGGCGCTGTTCGCCGGAGACGGCGCAAAGTTTGCGCGCTGCACCGAGTTGTGGCCGGCCGATATCCGCCGTCACGCCCGCCGGTTGGCGCAGCCGGCATGGCCGGCTCCCGGTTGATTGCGACGGGCCGACCCGTTAGGCTGAATGGCATGATACAAATCATATAAGACGCGCACGACGCGCCGCCGGAGGACCTGATGCCCTTGCCCGCCCCGCAATTCCTGTTCGACTTCGGCAGCCCCAACGCATTCCTGGCGCACGAGGCAATTCCCGCGATCGAACAGCGCATCGGCGCCCGGTTCGACTATCTGCCGGTGCTGCTCGGCGGCATCTTCAAGGCCACCAACAACAAGTCGCCGGCCGAGACGCTGGCGGGCGTCAAGAACAAGCGCGAATACCACGCGGTCGAGACCGAGCGTTTCATCAAGCGCTACGCGGTCGAGCCTTATGTGTGGAATCCGCATTTTCCGGTCAACACGCTGAATCTGATGCGCGCCGCCGTCGCGGCGCAGCTCGAAGGCGTGTTCGACCAGTATGTCGAGGCGGCGTTCCACCACATGTGGGTCGAGCCGAAGAAGATGGACGATCTCGAGATCGCCGCCGCGGCGCTGACGTCGTCGAGGCTCGACGGCAAGAAGCTGCTGACCCGCGCGCAGGAGCCGGAGGTCAAGGCCAAGCTGATCGCCAACACCGACGACGCCGTCGCCCGTGGCGCCTTCGGGTCTCCGACCTTTTTCGTCGGCAGCGACATGTTCTTCGGCAAGGAACAGCTCCGCGACGTCGAAGAGATGTACGGCTGAGCAAAGCTCGTCACGACGAGATCGTAGGATGGGTTGAGCGAAGCGAAACCCATCGACCAAGGCGGCGACATGGGTTTCGCTGCGCTCAACCCATCCTACGGGCATGGGCTCGTCGCGGGCATGCGCGCCTTGCCAAACTGAACTCACTCGGGAGAAGAGGATGCGTATTCTGATCGTAGGCGCCGGCGCTATCGGCGGCTATTTCGGCGGGCGGCTGTTGCAGGCGGGGCGGGACGTCACGTTTCTGGTTCGGCCGGGTCGAGCCGCCGAGCTGGCGCGCGACGGCCTCGTCATCAAGAGCCCGAACGGCGACGCGACGATCGCCAATCCGCCGGCGCTGCAGTCAGCCGATCTGAAGCCCGAGTACGATCTGGTGCTGTTGAGCTGTAAGGCGTTCGATCTCGACGACGCCATCGCGTCGTTCGCGGGCGGTGTCGGGCCGCAGACCGCGGTGCTGCCGCTGCTCAACGGCCTCAAGCATCTCGACACGCTGGACGCGCAGTTCGGCCGTGACCGCGTGCTCGGCGGCCAATGCGTGATCGCCGCGATGCTGGATGCGCAGCGCCACGTCGTGCAACTCGCGCCGATGAATTCCATCACCTTCGGCGAGCGGGACGGCGGCACCAGCCCGCGCGTCGCCGCGATCGCGCAGGCCCTCGGTGGCGCCGGCTTCGACGTCAACGCGTCACCCGAGGTGATGCAGGAGATGTGGGAAAAATGGGTGTTTCTGGCCTCGCTCGCCGGCTCTACCAGCCTGATGCGGGCGCCGGTCGGCGACATCCTGGCCGCGCCCGGCGGCGCCGAATTCATGCTCGGCGTGGTCGAGGAGATCAGCGCGATCGCCACCGCGGCCGGCCATCCGCCGCGCGCGCCGTTCGTCGAGCGCACCCGCGGCATGCTGCTTGCCGCCGGCTCCAAGCTCACCGCATCGATGTTCCGGGACATCCAGGCCGGCGCCAGGATCGAGGCCGATCACGTGATCGGCGACCTGATCGCCCGCGGCGACGCCGCCGGTCTGCCGGCCGAGCGACTGCGGGTGATCTACACCCACCTCAAGGCCTACGAGCACCAGCGCGGCTGATCGCCGGGCGATCGACTCCAGTGCCTGGTGCGCCCTGACCCCAACCCTCTCCCGCAAGCGGGAGAGGGAGCCCGCTGCGGCGCGTGGCTCACGATGACCGGCCCAACGGGCACGGCGTAACCTCTCCCGCCTGCGGGAGAGATCGAATCGCGCCGCGATCCGGGTGAGGGTACTCCTCTCCGCGAATCGTAGGCGGCCGGGCGTCGCCACTTTGACGTTAGTACCTGACGGCGAGGGGGCCCTTGCTTGTCGATGGCACGGCGCGACCATTGGGGTGTTCTGCCGTCGCGCTCTGCGAGCATCCGCAAATGGCAATGAGTTGCGTGAACGGCAACTCATCCCTTTGTCTAAAGCCGTTGCTCAGCGCTTCTGAAAATGCCTCGTACTGGACCGAGGCGACGCTGCGGCGGGCGCTTGCTTTGCTGCGATTCTTGCCGAATCCGAACGCCGCGCGTCGCCGATCACTCCGGTCTGGCGCAAAATTGTGCAATTTGATTTCGATCAATCGACCTCGACGGATTCCAGGTTTGTTGCGACCAACTGCCCCGCCGAGAAAAGATTGATCAGATGAATCAAGCTCTCACATCTAAGCGGATCACCTTCGGCGAGGGTGGTCTGACGGTCGTGTTCACCTTGACCACGGTGCTGTGCATCTACGCGACGATCTTCGCCAAGGATGCGCCGTTCGCCTTCCACGCCGCTCTCGGCGCTGCCTTCAGCGCCTGGGCCGTCTTCGCGATCATCACCCGCTACAGCCGCCGCACCGGTCTGCCGCCGCAGGAAATCAACGGCGTGCCGAACTACAATCTCGGCCCGATCAAATTCCTGTCCTTCATGGCGATGTTCTGGGGCATCGCCGGCTTCTCGGCCGGCCTCTACATCGCGCTCGAGCTGGCCTATCCGGGGCTCAACGTCGCCCAGTGGGTGAATTTCGGCCGGCTGCGGCCGCTTCACACCTCCGCGGTGGTGTTCGCCTTCGGCGGCAACGTGCTGCTGGCAACCTCCTACTACGTCGTGCAGCGAACCACGCGGGCGCGCCTCGCCGGCGACCTCGCGCCGTGGTTTGTGGCGATCGGCTACAACTTCTTCATCGTGATCGCGGGCACGGGCTATCTGCTCGGCGTCACCCAGTCGAAGGAATACGCCGAACCGGAATGGTACGCCGACCTGTGGCTCACGATCGTCTGGGTCACTTACCTGTTGATCTTCGTCGCGACGTTGATGAAGCGCAAAGAGCCCCACATCTATGTGGCGAACTGGTTCTACCTCGCCTTCATCCTGACCATCGCGGTGCTGCATCTCGGCAACAACCCGACGCTGCCGGTCTCGCTGCTCGGCTCGAAGTCCTACATCGCCTGGGCTGGTGTGCAGGACGCGATGTTCCAGTGGTGGTACGGCCACAACGCGGTCGGCTTCTTCCTGACCGCCGGCTTCCTCGCCATCATGTACTACTTCATTCCGAAGCGGGCGGAGCGGCCGGTCTATTCGTACCGGCTGTCGATCATCCACTTCTGGGCGCTGATCTTCCTGTACATCTGGGCCGGTCCGCATCATCTGCACTACACCGCGCTGCCGGATTGGACGCAGACGCTCGGCATGACGTTCTCGATCATGCTGTGGATGCCCTCCTGGGGCGGCATGATCAACGGTCTGATGACGCTGTCCGGCGCCTGGGACAAGCTGCGCACCGATCCGGTGCTCCGCATGATGGTGGTGTCGGTCGCGTTCTACGGCATGTCGACCTTCGAAGGTCCGATGATGGCCATCAAGGCGGTCAATTCGCTCAGCCACTACACCGACTGGACCGTCGGCCACGTGCACTCCGGTGCGCTCGGCTGGGTCGGCTTCGTCTCCTTCGGCGCGCTGTATTGCCTGGTGCCGTGGGTGTGGGGCCGCAAGCAGCTCTACAGCCTGCGTCTGGTCAACTGGCACTTCTGGATCGCGACCCTCGGCATCGTCCTCTACATCTCGGCGATGTGGGTCTCCGGCATCCTGCAGGGCCTGATGTGGCGCGCCTACACGTCGCTCGGCTTCCTCGAATACTCGTTCATCGAATCCGTCGAGGCGATGCATCCGTTCTATGCGATCCGCGCTGCGGGCGGCGGGCTGTTCCTGATCGGCGCGCTGATCATGGCCTACAATCTCTGGATGACGGTTCGGGTCGGTGAATCGTCAGAGGCCCAGCCGAGCGTCGCCCTGCAGGCCGCCGAGTAAGGAAAAGGTCGATGTCTTTCTGGAATCGTCACAAGATCTTCGAGACGAACTCGATCGTCCTGATCGTGGGTATCCTTCTCGTCATCGCGATCGGCGGCCTGGTCGAAATCACGCCGCTGTTCTACCTCAAGAGCACGATCGAGAAGGTCGACGGGGTTCGCCCCTACACCCCGCTCGAACTCGCCGGCCGCAACGTCTATATCCGCGAGGGCTGCTATCTGTGCCACTCGCAGATGATCCGTCCGCTGCGCGACGAGATCGAGCGCTACGGCCACTACTCTCTGGCCGCGGAGTCGATGTACGACCATCCGTTCCAGTGGGGCTCCAAGCGCACCGGTCCGGATCTGGCGCGGGTCGGCGGCAAGTACTCCGACGACTGGCACGTCTCGCATCTGAAGAACCCGCGCTCGATCGTGCCGCAGTCGGTGATGCCGGGCTACGCCTTCCTGGCCAGCAACACGGTGGACGCGAGCTCGATCGCCGACCATCTGCGCACCAACCGGACGCTCGGCGTGCCCTACACCGAAGAAGACGTCGCCAAGGCGTCGGAGGACCTGATGACTCAGGTCGATCCGGACAGCGCCGCCGCGGCGGATCTGCTGAAGCGCTACCCGAAGGCGGTGGTGCGCAATTTCGACGGCCAGGGCGGCGCCCCGACCGAACTCGACGCGCTGGTCGCCTACCTGCAGATGCTCGGCACGCTCGTCGACTTCAAGCTCTACAACGAAAAAGCCAATCTGCGCTGAGGTCGGAACATGAAAGCGATCATCTCCGTCGAGAACATCGTGTCCAGCTTCGTCACCGTGTGGTGGACGCCGCTGTTCATGGTGATCTTCTTCGCCATCGTCGCCTACGCGCTGTGGCCCAAAAACAAGTCGGCTTTCGACGACGCCGCGCGCATGCCGCTGCGAGAGGATTGATACGACCATGGCTGACCACACACATCACGCCGAGATCGACAAGGTCACCGGCACCTCGACGACCGGCCATGAATGGGACGGCATCAAGGAACTGAACACGCCGCTGCCGCGGTGGTGGATCTGGACCTTCTACGCCTGCATCGTCTGGGCGCTGGGCTATTTCGTCGTGTACCCGGCCTGGCCGTTGGCCGACAGCTACACCAAGGGCCTGTTCGGCTATTCGTCTCGCGCCGAGCTTGCCGTCGATCTCGCCAACCTCGAGAAGGTGCGCGGCGACAAGATGGCGGCGCTCGCCACTGCGCCGCTCGCCGACATCGAGAAGGACCCGGCGCTGCTGGCGCTGGCCCGCGCCAAGGGCAAGGTGGTGTTCGGCGACAATTGCGCCGCCTGCCACGGCTCCGGCGCCGCCGGCGCCAAGGGCTTCCCCAACCTCAACGACGACGACTGGCTGTGGGGCGGTTCGCTCGAGCAGATCGAACACACCATCAAATACGGCGCCCGCTCCGGCAACGACGAGGGTCACCTGGGCAATATGCCGGCGTTCGGCAAGGACGGCCTGCTGACCAACGACCAGATCGTCACCGTGGTGAACTACGTGCGGTCGCTGTCCGGCCTGTCGACCAGGCCCGGTGCCGATCTTGCGGCCGGCAAACAGCTGTTCGCAGATAACTGCTCGTCCTGTCACGGCGACGAGGCCAAGGGCAATCCGGAGTTCGGCGCGCCCAATCTGACCGACAAGATCTGGCTGTACGGTTCGGACGAAGCGACCATGATCGAGACGCTGACCAACGGCCGCGGCGGTGTGATGCCGGCCTGGGCCGGGCGCCTCGACCCCGCCACCATCAAGGCGATGGCGGTGTACGTGCACTCGCTGGGCGGCGGCAAGTAGCCGCCTCCTTCGGGGCGGACTCTCGGGTGGCGGGGGCGCCCGAGAGTCGGCCCCGAAACGAGACCATACGGAACGAGCCAATGCTCGACGACCCAACACCAAAAACGAGCCCCGACATGAACAAGCCGCTGCGCCAAGCGGACTTCACCCCCGACGAGGACGATGGTCCCCTGTATGCGGCGGGCAAGAAGATCTACCAGCAGAGCGTCACAGGGCCATTCCGCCGGATCAAGTGGATCCTGATGGTGGTCTGCCTCGGCATCTACTACTTGCTGCCGTTCGTGCGCTGGAACCGCGGTCTCGGCGCGCCCGATCAGGCGGTGCTGATCGATCTCGCCAACAATCGCTTCTACTTCTTCTTCATCGAGCTGTGGCCGCAGGAGATCTATTATTTCACCGGCCTGCTGATCGTCGCGGCGGTGGCGCTGTTCCTGATGAATGCGCTCGGCGGCCGCGTCTGGTGCGGCTATCTGTGCCCGCAGACGGTGTGGACCGATCTGTTCTACGCGGTCGAGCGGCTGATCGAGGGCGACCGCCGCGAGCGGATGCTCAAGGCCACCGAAGGCTGGTCGCTGCAGCGCGGCGCCGAGCTGGTGCTGAAGCACTCGATCTGGCTGATGATCGCCTGGTGGACCGGCGGCGCCTGGGTGCTGTACTTCGCCGACGCGCCGACGCTGATCAAGGAGCTGGTCACCTTCCAGGCGCCGATGGTCGCCTATATCTGGATCGGCATTCTGACGTTCACGACCTACACGCTCGCCGGCTTCATGCGCGAGCAGGTCTGCGTCTACATGTGCCCGTGGCCGCGCATTCAGGCGGCGCTGACCGACGAATGGGCGCTCAACGTCACCTACAAATACGACCGCGGCGAAAAGCGCACCTCGTTCAAGAAGGCCGCGGCGCTGCGCGCCGCCGGCGAGCAGGTCGGCGATTGCGTCGACTGCAACCAGTGCGTCGCGGTGTGCCCGACCGGCATCGACATCCGCAACGGGCCGCAGCTCGACTGCATCCAGTGCGGTCTGTGCATCGACGCCTGCGACAACGTCATGACCAAGATCGGCCGGCCGACGCGGCTGATCGGCTACGACAACGACATCAACATCCACCGCCGGATGGAGGGCAAGCCGGAGGTCTTCAAGCCGCTGCGGGCCCGCACTGTGGTCTACTCGGCCATCATCGTCGGCATCGGCGCGATCATGCTGTATGCGCTGATGAACCGCAGCCTGCTCGACCTCAACGTGCTGCACGACCGCAACCCGGTCGCGGTGCGGCTCAGCGACGGCTCGATCCGCAACGGCTACACCATCCGCTTCCTCAACAAGCGCGGCTTCGATCGCGTCGTCGCGGTCGATGTCGATGGGCCGCCGAACGCCCGCATCCACGTCGTCGGCGCCGATTCGATCACGCCCGACCGGCCGATGATCATCCTGGCCCGCGACACCACCACCGAGCTGCGCGTGCTGGTGGATTCCAACTCGAACGAAGAGATCGCCAAGTCCGTGCCGGTGACGTTCCGCGTCACCGATATCGGCCTCGGCGAAGTCACGTCCGCCAAGGACGTGTTCGTCACGCCCTGAGCCGCAACCGGAGTCGCTGTCATGTCCCGTTCGTCCGCCAAACCCCGGCAACTCACCGGCAAGGTCGTGCTCGCATCGCTGGTCGCGTTCTTCGGCGTCGTGTTCGGCGTCAACGGGCTGATGATGACGCTGGCGATCAAGACACTGCCCGGCACCGAGGTCGACAGCGCCTATGCGGCGAGCCTCGGCTATGAAAACGAGATTGCGGCCGCGCGGGATCAGGAGGTGCGCGGCTGGAAGGTCGACGCCAGGCTGACGCGCGAGCCCGACGGCAAGGCGATGCTGCGGGTCGAAGCCCGTGACAAGGCCGGTCTGCCGCTCACGGGCCTGTCGTTCGTGGGCCGGCTGGAGCGGCCGGCCGACAAGCAGTTCGACCGCGAGATCCTGCTCGCCGAGCTCGGCGGCGGTGTGTACCAGGGCGGCCTCACCGAGCTGATGCCGGGACGCTGGGATCTGGTGCTGGAAGGTGACCAGAGCGCCGTCCGCATGTTCCTGTCGAAGAATCGCCTGAAGCTGGACTGATCTGGCCGCCGGGGGCGGAAGATCGAAGGGTCGCTGCATGTTGCTGACGCGGGATTTCTCTCACTACGTCAAGGACGTCGATCAGGAGGTCGCGCATCTCGACCTCGCGGTCGAAGGCGTTACCTGCGCCGCTTGCATGGCCAAGATCGAGCGCGGCCTCGCGGCGATTCCGGACGTCACGCTGGCGCGCGTCAACCTCACCGACCGCCGCCTCGCGGTGGAGTGGAAGAAGGGCGTCCTCGAGCCGGCGCTGTTCATCGATCGGCTCGCCGAGCTCGGCTACAAGGCCTATCCGTACGAGCCTGTCCGTGCCGAAGTCGAGGAATCCGAACGCAGCAAATTCCTGCTGCGCTGCCTCGGCGTCGCGGCGTTCGCCACCATGAACGTGATGATGCTGTCGGTGCCGGTGTGGTTCGGCGGCGATCTCAGCCCGGAAGCGCGCGACTTCTTCCACTGGCTGTCGGCGCTGGTGGTGCTGCCCTGCGCCGCCTATGCGGGCCAGCCGTTCTTCCTATCGGCCTGGCGCGCGCTCAGCGCCAAGAGCGTCAACATGGACGTGCCGATCACGATCGGCGTCACGCTGGCGCTCGGCATGTCGCTGGTCGAGACCATCAACCACGCCGAGCACACGTATTTCGACGCGGCCATCATGCTGATCGCGTTCCTGCTGGCGGGCCGCTTCCTCGATCAGAAGATGCGGCAGAAGACCCGCGCGGTCGCCGGCAATCTCGCGGCGCTGAAGGCCGAGACCGCCACCAAATTCGTCGGCCCCGACGAAATCGCCGAAGTGCCGATCGCCGCGGTGCGGGTCGGCGACATCGTTCTGCTGCGGCCCGGCGAGCGCTGCGCGGTCGACGGCACCGTGATCGAAGGCCGCTCCGAGATCGACCAGAGCCTGATCACCGGCGAGACCCTGTATGTGAAGGCCGAGCGCGGCACGCAGGTTTACGCCGGCACGCTGAACATCACCGGCACGCTGCGCGTGCGCGTCGCCGCGGCGGCCGAAGGCACGCTGCTGTCGGAGATCACACGGCTGCTCGACCACGCGCTGCAGGCGCGCTCGCGCTATGTCCGGCTCGCCGACCGCGCATCGCAGCTCTACGCGCCGGTGGTACACGCCACCGCGCTGCTCACCGTGATCGGCTGGGTGCTGGCCGGCGCGAGTTGGCACGACGCCATCGTCATCGGCATCGCGGTGCTGATCATCACCTGTCCCTGCGCGCTTGGGCTGGCGATTCCGGCGGTGCAGACCGTCGCGTCGGGCGCGATGTTCCGGGCCGGCGTGCTGCTCAATGCCGGCGACGCGATCGAGCGGGCCTCGGCCGTCGACACCATCGTGTTCGACAAGACCGGCACGCTGACGCTGCCCGAGCTCGATGTCGTCAACGCCGCTGCCGTGCCGGCCGATGTGTTCCACCTCGCCGGCCGGCTCGCGCTCGCCAGCCATCATCCGGTCGCGGCTGCAGTGGCGCGGGCTGCTGGCGCCAAGGCGCCGTTGTCCGGCGTCACCGAGGAGCCCGGCCGCGGCGTGCGCGCGCTGATCGACGGCGAGGAACTGCGGCTCGGCAGTCCGTCATTCTGCGGTGCCGACTTTGAAGCCAACGCGATTCTCAGCGAAGATCCGGAAGTCTCGGTCGTCGCCTTCAGCCGCGGCGATCAGCGCACCGTGTTCGCGGTCCGGCAATTGCTGCGGCCCGACGCCGCCAAGACGATTGACGCATTGATCAATCGCGGCATCGCGGTCGAGCTGCTGTCCGGCGATCGCGAGCCGGCGGTGCGGCATGCGGCGGACGCGCTCGGCGTCGGCGCCTGGCGCGCCGGCGTGACGCCCGCCGAGAAGATCGCCCATATCGAGGCGCTGAAGGCGCAGGGCCGCACCGTCATGATGGTCGGTGACGGCATGAACGACGCGCCGTCGCTCGCCGCCGCGCATGTGTCGATGTCGCCGATCAGTGCCACCCATCTCAGCCAGGCCACCGCCGATCTGGTGTTTCTCGGCAAGGAGCTTGCGCCGGTGCTGGCCGCGGTCGACTATTCGCGCAAGGCGATGAGCGTGATGCGCCAGAATCTGACGCTGGCGATCGGCTACAATGTGCTGGCGGTGCCGATCGCGATCGCCGGCTTCGCCACGCCGCTGATCGCCGCGCTGGCGATGTCCGGCTCGTCGGTGCTGGTGATGCTGAATGCGATGCGCGCCCGCCGCGTCCGCCTGGGAGGCCGGTAGATGGAAGTCATGGTGATCCTGGTGCCGCTGGCGCTGGTGCTCGGGCTGCTCGGTCTGGCGGCTTTCCTGTGGTCGCTCAAGAGCGGTCAATACGAAGATCTCGACGGCGCCGCCTGGCGCGCGATTTCCGACGACGACCAGAAGCTGCCGCCGCCGGTCCATAAACCAGGCTGAAGAGCGAGGCTGCGATGGCACTGCTCACTTATGTCGATCCGGATGCCCTGATCCCGCGCCCCGCGCAGCCTGAGACGCGTGTCGAGGTGCCGCCGGGCAGCGACGACGACGTCAAGGAACGCTGGCTGCAGGCGCAGCCCTGGCCCTACCGCATCTTCGCCCGCTGCTACCGCGCACTGCGCAAACTGCAGCCGATGTTTCCGCCGATGTCCTGCTGCTGATCAGAAGGCTCGGTCGAGACACATCCCTCTCCCCGCATCGCAGCGCGCCCCCTCTCCTACCTGCGGGAGAGGGCTGGGGTGAGGGCGCCCCGAGCAGTGAACCAGCGATCCGTCGGACCGCCGCAGCCCTCACCCGGATCGCTGCGCGATCCGACCTCTCCCGCAAGCGGGAGAGGTTGCGCCGTGCCGCTGGGCGAGTCTTCGCAGGATCAGCCGCGCTAGCCGCGATCGTCAGCCGCCGCACAAGCGGTCGCAGCACCAAAGCTTTAAGTCCATTTCATCCGGCTGATACAGACGGCGGCTATCAGGCCGGCATTCGCACACCGCGAATCGTCAGCTTCGAGTCAGCAGCAGCCATGTCCCAAGCCGTCGCATCTTCCGCCTTCATCATCGAAGTGAATTCGCGCGCCGCCGGCATTGTGGTCCGGGATGGCCGTGGTTTCCGCTTCCACGCCGCCACCGACGATTTCACCCCGCTCGACGGCCAGGGCTTCCGCTCCGCCGGCGACGCCCACAAAGCAGCCCTGCGCCTGGTCGCGAGCCTCGCCCCCAGTCGCGGCCTGAAGCTCGGCGTGGCGTGACCGGCGGGCGGCGGTCCGCACAGGCAGCCACACCGCCGCACCGCCCAAAAACTCGGCTTGCGTGAAAAATTCTTCCACGTATGATGTCTCATATCATCTGATTTGGAAGAATGTTCTGTCATGTCTGACGTCGAAGCCCCCGTTGCCGAAACCAGCCGTCGCCTCGATGCGATCGATAGGAAAATCCTGACCGTCCTGCAGCAGGATGCCTCGCTGTCCGTGGCTGAGATCGGCGACCGGGTCGGGCTGTCGTCAACGCCGTGCTGGAAGCGCATCCAGCGGCTCGAAGCCGACGGGGTGATTACCCGCCGGGTTGCGCTGGTCGACCAGGACAAGATCGGCCTTGGGCTGTCGGTCTTCGTGTCGATCGAAAGCGGCGACCATTCCGAAGCCTGGCTGAAGACCTTCGCGGACGCCGTTGCGGCCATGCCGGAGGTGATCGAGTTCTACCGGATGGCCGGCGACGTCGACTACATGCTGCGGGTCGTTGTCGCCGACATGCGCGCCTACGACGTGTTCTACAAGCGGCTGATCGGCACGGTGGCGCTGAAGAACGTCACGTCGCGCTTCGCGATGGAAAAGATCAAGTCGGTGACCGCGTTGCCGGTCCCGCCGCTCAGCGCCGCCTGATCGCGGCTCTCGCCCGGCTGTTACCTCCGAGGGTGGCGTCGGGCGAGCTTGCCGGCTTCCGGCCGCGTCCCGATAGCCAGGGAGCCGGCTGGTACAAGGCGATTACTGTCAAGCAACCTGGACGATGCGAGTCAGCGGGTTATATCAATTGATATTTAGTTTGTTTCAAACGGCGTGAGCGTTGCTGATTTCATCCTGTGGTCGCGGTACGATCCGACCATTGCGCCAAGTTCCTGGCTCGGTGCAATTCATTTTCAGTGGCTCCCCCTAGGCAGCCGGTTCCGGTTCAAATACAAACTTGGAAGAGGATCAATTCCGAGTTCAAATGACCGAAGGCATCGCCAAGGCTCGTACCGGCATCGAAGGTTTCGATGATCTCACACTGGGCGGGCTGCCAGCGGGGCGGCCGAGTCTGGTGTGCGGCTCCGCCGGGTGCGGCAAGACGCTGTTTGCGTCGACCTTTCTGATCAACGGCGCGCGGCTGTATGGCGAGGCCGGCGTCTTCGTGACTTTCGAGGAGCGGCCGGTCGACATCGTCGACAACGTGCAGTCGCTCGGCTTCGATCTGCAGGGGCTGATCGATCAGGAGCGAATCCTGATCGAGCACATCGCGATCGATCCCACCGAGGTTGCCGAGGTCGGCGACTACGATCTCGAAGCGCTGTTTCTCAGGCTCGAATTCGCTGTCGACCAGATCGGCGCCAAGCGCATCGTGCTCGACACCATCGAGAGCCTGTTCTCCGCCTTTCAAAATCCCGCCGTGCTGCGCGCCGAGATCCGCCGGCTGTTCGACTGGCTGAAGCAGAAGGGATTGACGGCGGTTATCACCGGCGAACGCGGTGATGGCACGCTGACCCGGCAGGGGCTCGAAGAATACGTTTCCGACTGTGTGATCCTGCTCGATCACCGCGTCGACAACCAGGTTTCGACGCGGCGGCTCCGCATCGTCAAATATCGCGGCACCGCGCACGGCACCAACGAGTATCCGTTCCTGATCGACGAGGACGGCTTCAGCGTGCTGCCGGTCTCGTCGCTGGGCCTGAATCACAAAGTGTTCGAAGAGCGGATCTCGACCGGCGTGCCCGACCTCGACGACATGATGTCGGGAGGCGGTTTGTATCGCGGCAGCAGCGTGCTGATCACCGGCGTCGCCGGTGCCGGCAAGAGTTCGCTGGCCGGCATGTTGGCGGACGCCGCCTGCAGCCGCGGCGAACGGGCGCTGTATCTGTCGTTCGAGGAATCCGCAGCCCAGACCGTGCGCAACATGAAGTCGATCGGCACCGATCTCGGTCGTTGGATCGAAGCCGGGCAACTGCGCTACATCGCGGCGCGGCCGACCTTCTACAGCCTCGAAATGCACCTCGCGGTGATGCTGCGGGAGATCGCGCGGTTCAAGCCGAGCGTGGTGGTGCTCGATCCGATCTCCGCGTTCATCGGCACCGGCGAACTCGGCGAAGTGCAGGCCATGCTGCTGCGCATCGTCGATTATCTGAAGACGCACGGCATCACCGGCGCGTTCACCCACATCGCTCACGCCCACGACGCGGAGACCGACGCCGGGCTGTCGTCGCTGATGGACGCCTGGATTCTGCTGCTCAATCGCGAGTCGAACGGCGAGTTCAATCGCGAGCTCTATTTGTTGAAGGCGCGTGGTATCGCGCACTCCAATCAGGTCCGCGAATATGTGATGTCGGATAGTGGCATCCGGCTGCTCGAGCCTTATCTGGGAGAAGGCGGCGCGCTGACCGGCTCGGCTCGCCGCGCTGAGGAGGCGCGCGTTCGCCGGGCAGAGACGAATCGCCGCAACGATGTGGCGCGGCTGCAGGATCAAATTGTTCATCGCCGCCGACGTGCGTTGGCGCAGATCGAGACCTTGCAGGCCGAACTCGCCGCCGACGAATCTGAATTGAAACGGATGACCGACGCCGAGGATGCCTATCTGAAGCAGAGCGAGTTCGACATCGAGGCGATCGCCAGGGCGCGAGGACTGCGTCGCAGCGCCCGGGAGACCGAATAAGGAAGTAGGATGGCCGATCCGATCAAGCTCGTTCTGTATGTCGCCGGCGAAACGCCGAAATCGCTGGCCGCGATCCGCAATCTCGAGCGGATCTGCGCCGAGCATCTGGCCGGCAAGTACAAGGTCGAGGTGATCGACCTGAAGAAGCAGCCGCAACTTGCGCGCGAGCACGGCATCGTGGCGATCCCGACGCTGGTCAAGGAACTGCCGGTGCCGATCCGCAAGATCATCGGCGACCTGTCCGACACGCCGAAGGTGCTGGTGCATCTGTCGGTCGAAGGCTCCTGACATGACTTCGGCCGTCGCCGAGCTCAGCCGTACCGAGCTCGAGGCGCGGCTCGAAGAGGCCGAAGCGACCTTGCGGGCGATCCGCGACGGCGAGATCGATGCCGTCGTGGTGTCGGGCGGCGACAGCGAGCAGGTGTTCACGCTCGAGGGCACCAGCCAGTCGTATCGCACCTTCATGGAGACCATGGACGTCGGCGCCGCGGCGTTCGATGCCGATGGACAGATGCTCTACGCCAATGCCGCGCTGTGCACGCTGCTGAGCCAGCCCGCGGATTCGCTCACCGGGCCGGTGCTGATCGATCTACTCGACTCCGTCAATCAGGCGAAGTTTCGCCGTCTGCTGGCGCAGGCTGTGCAGCAGCGCGAGTCTGCCGAGATTCACCTGCGCGCCGAGGCCGGCGCACGCAGTCTGTTGCTGACCGGGGCGCCGCTGGATATCGGCGTGGTGCGGGGCACCGCCATCACCTTCACGGATATCAGCGAACGCGAAGAAGCCGCCGCGGCGCGCGAGTCCGAGCGACTGGCGCGCGCCATCCTGGCTTCCGCCAACGAGGCGGTGATCGTGTGCGATCGTGGCGGCCGGGTCACCCATCTCAACGGCGCCGCGATACGGATCTGCGCTGCGTCGCCGATCGGCCGAACCTTCGGCGAGGCGATCGATCTGACCTTTGCGGAGGCCACCGAGCTGATGAGCGGCGCCGACATCGTCGCCATGGCAATCAGCGGCATGCCGGTGCAGGGGCTCGAAGCCGCCGTGCGCGCACCATCGGCCGCCATCACCGACGTGATGATCAGCGCCGCGCCGCTGGTGGTGTCGGGCGAGCGGATGCAGGGCTGCGTCGTCACGCTGGTCGACCTGTCGCATCGCAAGGCGGCCGAGCGGCGCCAGGCGCTGCTGATGGGTGAGCTCGACCACCGCGTCAAGAATACGCTGGCGATGGTGCTGGCGATCTGCGCCCGCACCGCCGCGCACGAGCGCACCATCGAGGATTTTCAGAAGTCGTTCTCCGGCCGGCTGCAGGCGCTTGCCGCGACCCACACGCTGCTGTCGAATTCGTCCTGGGAGAATTTGCAGATCAAGGACGTGCTCGGCGCCGAGCTGGAGCCGTTTGCGTCCCTGTCGAGCGGCCGGATCATGACCGAAGGTCTCGATATCGCGGTCGACGCCAAGATCGGAGTGTCGCTGGGACTCGTGTTCCACGAGCTGGTCACCAACGCGGTGAAGTACGGTGCGCTGTCGGTGCCGGGCGGAAAGATCTCGGTGCGCCGCCTCGAAGCAAGCGACGACGACACGTTGAGCATCGAATGGCAGGAGCAGGACGGGCCGTTGGTGACGCCGCCGACGTCGTCGGGGTTCGGCCAGACACTGATCTCGCGTAGTCTCGGCAGCGGCGGAGCTAAACTCGACTTCCGCCCCACTGGCCTCGTATGCCGGATTTCCGTGCCGCGCGGCTAAAGCAGTTCTGCTTCTAATACGCACGCCGCCGTCATCCTGAGGTGCCCGCTGGGCCGCGCTCCGGCGCGGCGCTGCGGGCCTCGAAGGATGTTGCCGCAAACGTCTTGGCCGCATCCTTCGGGGCGCGCTACGCGCGCACCTCAGGATGACGCCTCCGCGAATGACGGCGACGCCTATAAGACTCTCACTGTCGTCAGCCGACCGGCGGCATCTTGTCGATCAGCTTGTCGAGCGTCACCGGGTAGTCGCGCACGCGCACGCCGGTGGCGTTGTAGACCGCATTGGCGACCGCGGCGGCGACGCCGCAAATGCCGAGCTCGGCGACTCCCTTGGCCTTCATCGGTGACGACATCGGGTCGGTCTCGTCGAGGAAGATGACGTCCTGATGCGGGATGTCGGCGTGTACCGGCACTTCGTAGCCGGCGAGGTCATGATTGACGAAGAACCCGACCTTCTTGTCGACCACCAGCTCCTCCATCAGCGCCGCGCCGACCCCCATGGTCATCGCGCCGATGACCTGGCTGCGCGCCGTCTTCGGGTTGAGGATGCGCCCGGAGGCGCAGACCGCGAGCATACGGCGGACGCGGATTTCCGCGGTGGCGGAATCGACGCCGACTTCGACGAAGTGAGCCCCGAAGGTCGACTGCTGCGCCCGCTTCTGGATGTCGCCATATTCGATCAGGTCTTCGGCCTCGATCGGGCCGTCGCGCACGGCGTCGGCGAGCGCCACCGTGCGATTGCCGGCGCGGACTTCGTTGCCCTGGAAGTCCGCCTCGGCCGAGTTGAAGCCGAGCTTGCTGGCGATCGCTTCGCGGAGCTTGACGCAGGCCGCGTAGACGCCGGCGGTGGAGTTGTTACCACCCCACTGGCCGCCCGAGCCGGCCGAGGCCGGAAATAGCGAGTCGCCGAGCTGGACGGATACCTTCTGTAGCGGCACGCCCATCATCTCCGCCGCGGTCTGGGCGATGATGGTGTAGCTGCCGGTGCCGATGTCGGTCATGTCGGTCTCGACAACGAGTGTGCCGCTCTGTTCGAGTCGGACCCGCGCTGCCGATTTGGTCAGCATGTTGTTGCGGAAGGCGGCCGCGACGCCCATGCCGATCAGCCAGCGGCCGTCGCGCATCGAGGCCGGCTGCTGAGCGCGCTTGCTCCAGCCGAACTTGTCGGCGCCGATCTTCATGCATTCGATCAGCTGACGCTGAGAGAACGGCAGCGGCTTTGCGTCCGGCTTGTTTTCCGATGTGTCGGGGACAACCTGAGTATCATTGAGGATGCGGAATTCGACCGGATCGAGCGCGAGCTTCTCCGCCATCTCATCGATGGCGATTTCCAGCGCCATCAGCCCCGGCGCTTCACCGGGCGCACGCATCGCGTTGCCTTCGGGGAGATCGAGCACCGCCAGGCGCGTCGCGGTCATCCGATTGGCGCCGGCATAAAGCAGTCGGGTCTGGCTGACTGCTGCCTCCGGCTCGCCGTCCGGCAGGTCGCCGGACCAGCTTTCATGCCCGATCGCGGTGATCTTGCCGTCCTTGGTGGCGCCGAGCCGGAGGCGCTGCACAGTGGCGGGCCGATGCGTCGTGTTGTTGAAGATCAGCGCACGCTGCAGCGTCACCTTCACGGGCCGTCCGGCGGCGCGCGCGCCGAGCGCTGCGAGCACCGCGTCGGTGCGCAGGAACAGCTTGCTGCCGAAACCGCCGCCGATATAGGGCGACACCAGACGGACGTTTTCCTTGTCCATATTCAGCGTCTTGGCGAGATCGCCGACGCCCCAGGCGATCATCTGGTTGGACGTCCACACCGTCAGCTTGTCGCCCTCCCACGCGGCCGTCGACGCATGCGGCTCCATCATCGCGTGCGATTCGTCGGGCGTGGTGTAGGTCTGATCGATCGTCACCGGCGCCGACGCGAACGCCGCCGCAAAATCACCCACGGAGGTGTCGCCTGGATCCGACATCACCTTGGCGGGCTTCGCGCCGTCCATGCCGGCATGAAGATCGAACGCGCCTTTGTCGGCCGCGTAGTCGACCCGGATCAGGCTGGCGGCGGCGCGCGCCTGTTCGAACGTGTCCGCCACCACCAGCGCGACCGCCTGATGATAATGCTCGATCTGCGGGCCGCCGAGCAGCTTGGCGGTGTTGCGGCCACCCTTGCCGAGTTTGCCGGCGTTGTCGGCCGTCACGATCGCGCGGACACCCGGCGCCGCCTTGGCTGCCGCCAGGTCCATCGCGGTGATCCGTCCTTTGGGGATCGCCGCACCAAGGATGTAACCGTACGCGGCGTTCGCCGCGACGTCGTGGCGTTCATAGGCGTAGCGGGCGGTGCCGGTGGTCTTGAGCGGTCCATCGATGCGATCGACGGGCTGGCCGACCACGGTGAGGCGGTCGATCGGGTTGGTCGTTGCGGGGGCGTCGAATTTCATGGGATCAGCCTTTCGCTTCGGCCAGCACGGCGCCCAGCGTTCGCTCGACAAGGGGAAGCTTGAAAGCGTTGTGTTCGGTCGTCCGCGCACCGTCGAACAGCCGCCGCGTCACGGCCTGCGCGCCGCGCGGCATCTCGCGCTCGGTGTCCTCGATACGCCACGGCTTATGCGCGACACCGCCGACGGCGACGCGGCCGCTGCCGTCACGCTGCACGATCGCCGCGACCGAAATCAGCGCGAAGGCGAACGACGCCCGGTCACGCACTTTGCGATACACATGGGTGCCGCCCGCCGGCTTCGGCAGCATCACCGCGGTGATCAGTTCGCCCGCACGCAGCGTCGTGTCGTCCTGCGGCCGGTCCTCGGGCAGGCGATGAAACTCGGCCATCGGAATGGTGCGTGTCGCACCGTCGCTGCTGACGGTCTCCACAGTCGCATCGAGCACCCGCATGGCCACCGCCATGTCGCTCGGATGCGTGGCGATGCAGGCATCGCTGACACCGATGATTGCGAGCTGACGGCTGTAGCCCTGCAACGCACCGCAACCGCTGCCGGGGCTGCGTTTGTTGCACGGCTGGTTGGTGTCGTAGAAGTAGGGGCAGCGGGTTCGCTGCAGAAGATTGCCGGCGGTGGTCGCCTGGTTGCGCAGCTGGCCGTTGGCGCCGGCAAGCAGCGCGCGCGACAGCACCGCGTAGTCGCGGCGCACGCGCATATCGGCGGCGAGATCGGTGTTGCGCACCAGCGCGCCGATCCGCAGGCCGCCGTCTTTCGTCTCTTCGATCTTATCGAGGCCGATATTGTTGACGTCGATGAGGTGCTGCGGCGCCTCGATCTGCAGCTTCATCAGGTCCAGCAGATTGGTGCCGCCGGCGACGAACTTTGCATTCGGTGACCGTGCGGCGGCCGCGGCGGCTTCGGCCGGGGACTTGGCACGCTCGTAAGTAAACGGCTTCATGCCGGCCTCCCTGCGACTTCGGTGATCGCTTCGGCGATGTTGGAATAGGCGCCGCAGCGGCAGATGTTGCCGCTCATGCGTTCGCGCAGTTCGTCATTGGTGAGCTCGGGCTTGGCCATCAGATCGGCCGTGACGTGGCTTGGAATGCCGGCCTTGACTTCGTCGAGCACGGCGACCGCCGAGCAGATCTGCCCCGGCGTGCAATAGCCGCACTGATAGCCGTCGTGTTTGACGAAGGCGGCCTGCATCGGATGCAGTTTGTCCGGCGTGCCGAGGCCTTCGATCGTGGTGATCTCGTCGCCCTCGTGCATCACCGCCAGCGACAGGCACGAGGCGATGCGGCGGCCGTCCACGATCACCGTGCAGGCACCGCATTGGCCCTGATCGCAGCCCTTCTTGGATCCGGTGAGATGCAGATGCTCGCGCAGCGCATCGAGCAAGGTCGTGCGGGTATCGATGTCGAGATCACGCGCCGCACCGTTGACGGTGAACGAGACCTTCGCGGTCGACGGCGCAGCTTCAGCCGCAGGCGACGCTGCGCCGGCTGAAGTTGGTTGTGCCGAGGCGGCGCCGGAATTCGCGCCGAGCGCGATCGTCGCCGCAGATCCCAGCAGCAGGTTCCGCCGGGAAAGTTCTAGGTCGTTGAGTTCCACCATGGGCCGGTCCGTTCGTCGGAGACAACGTTCCGGTGCAGAACGCCGCCGAGCGCGTAAGTTTCCGGCCGCAGGCGGTCAATCGATGCGCAATGCTGGCGTTGTGCAGTTACTTCACGAATACCGACGGCACGCTCTTCACATCGTCGTGCACATGACGCGTATCTCAACCGGCGAGTTGCTTCAGCGGCAGCCGGGCGCTTTCCTTGAGCCGGTCGAGCACGATCGACGAGCGCACATGTGCGACACTTTGGTGCGGCATGAGTACGTTATTAACTAGGTCTGACAGGCCCTTGAGGTCGCGCAGCACGGCCTTGAGGACGTAGTCCGAGTCCCCGGTGAGCGAATAGGCTTCCTGGACCTCATCGATCCGGCCGACCAGCGACCGGAATTTCTTGGAATTGTCGGGCGAGTGCGTCGCCAGCGTGATCTGGATGAAGGCGACGACCCCGAACCCCAGCGCGTCGGCTGCCAGCTCGGCCCGATAGCCGGTGATGATGTTGTCCTGTTCCAGCCGCATCCGCCGCCGCGAGCATTGCGACGGCGACAGCTGCACCCGGTCGGCCAGTTCCTGATTGGTCAGCCGGCCGTCGTCCTGCAGCGCGCTGAGGATCTTCAGGTCGAAAGCATCGATCGAAATCATGCGCCAAAACCGTCAATTATGCGTGGATCGTGCATAGATTAGCGCAATCGGCGCATGTATGCACGCTCCTTGCGCCCGGGCCGGATAATAATACCGGCTCCAAATCGAACACGGAGGAGCCACCGATGGGACCATTTCCGCACGATGCGCAGCCGGCCACGATCAGCGCCGACAATCCGATGGGCACCGATGGCTTCGAGTTCGTCGAATTCGCGCATCCCGATCCGGCGCAGCTCCACGCGCTGTTCCGGCTGATGGGCTTCAGCCTGGTGGCGAAGCATCGCAGCAAGGCGATCTCGGTGTATCGCCAGGGCGACGTCAACTATCTGGTCAACGAGCAGCCCGGCAGCCACGGCACCGACTTTGTTGCCGCGCACGGGCCGTGCGCGCCGTCGATGGCGTTCCGCGTCGTCGATGCCAGGCAGGCCTATGAGCGTGCGATCGCGCTCGGCGCCGAGCCGGCCGGTGTCACGCCCGCGCAGGCGACGCTCGACGTCCCGGTCATCAAGGGCATCGGCGGCAGCCTGCTGTATTTCGTCGACCGCTATGGCGCCAAGGGCTCGGCCTACGACGCCGAGTTCGAGTGGACCGGTGCGCGCGACGCCCGGCCCGCAGGCGCTGGCCTCTACTACCTCGATCATCTCACCCACAACGTGCATCGCGGCCGCATGGACGTGTGGACCGGGTTCTACGCCAAGCTGTTCAATTTCCGGCAGATCCGCTTCTTCGACATCGAAGGCCGCGCCTCCGGCCTGTTCTCACGCGCCCTGACCAGCCCGGACGGCAAGATCCGGATTCCGATCAATGAAGACGCTGGCGATGCCGGGCAGATCGAGGAGTATCTGACGCTGTATCGCGGTGAGGGCATTCAGCACATCGCCTGCGGCTGCCGCGACATCTACGGCACCGTCGAGAGCCTGCGCGCGAGCGGCCTGCCGTTCATGCCGTCACCGCCGCAGACGTATTTCGAAAAGATCGACGCGCGGCTGCCGAAGCACGGCGAGGACATTGCGCGGCTGCAGCAGAATGGCATCCTGATCGACGGCGAAGGCGTTGTGGACGGCGGCCAGACCAAGGTGCTGCTGCAGATCTTCTCGGCCAACGCGATCGGCCCGATCTTCTTCGAATTCATCCAGCGCAAGGGCGACGACGGCTTCGGCGAAGGCAACTTCAAGGCGCTGTTCGAGTCGATCGAAGAAGACCAGATCCGCCGTGGTGTGCTGAAAGCCGGGGAGGCGGCGTAGCGCGCTCAGCGTGGCCGCAACGGGCCGAGCGTAACGATCTGTTCGGGCGCTCGCTCGTTGACGCGGGCGAACTCCTCGACCACACGCTTGAAAAGCCCTTGGTCGATCGATGCGATCACGCCGTGATGAGGCGTATCGATGTCGGGGAAAAAAGCCTCGTGAATCGGAAGGTACGCCCGCACGCGCGTATCGATGAAGAATGCTCGCGTGTTGTTGTTTTGCCGTGCCCTGTCCACGCCGACCCCAACGACCCGATCGGCAGCCGGTCGCCAAACTTTCGAATCTGAGACGAGGTGTAGACGGCGACTGCGGCGCCATAGGCCGGCGCGGATCGGCCGGCTAGTCGTGCAGCATCATTGGCCGAGAAAACGCCGACGATGACAGCCGCGTGCCGGACGATCGCCGGGGTGTCGGGAGCTTCAGCAAACGGGAAGTAGCTCCACACCATATCGCCGCGACGAAAGGGCGTAGTCATCGCGCCGCTCATCGAAACAGAGCACGTCTCGCGTCGAAATCGACATCGCTCTCGTCGGCGTCGCGCACCAGCTCGTAGTCGGCGAGCGAAAGCGGCGCCATCTTGGAGAAATCCTCGACCGTCTCGACATAGTCGAGATGTCGCTTGACCGCGTCTTCGACTAGCTGCTGCACGCTGACGCTGTCGAGGCGAGCGACGCGCGATGCCTTGTCATACAGCTCTTCGTCGAGATGCACCGTGATGTCGACCATGCTCGTATCTCCGAACAGCCGCGGGAACGGCCGCCCATCATAGACCGTGCCGGTCTCGCTCGGAAGACAACCGAACGTCCGGTTGTCTGCCTTCCTTCGTGCCAGCCCCTACACGTCCACCGTTGCCTGCAGAGAATTCTCCTGGATGAATTCGCGGCGGGGTTCGACGACGTCGCCCATCAGCTTGGTGAAGATGTCGTCGGCTTCGTCGACTTCGCGGACCTTCACCTGCAGCAGCGAGCGGGCGTTGGTGTCGAGCGTGGTTTCCCAGAGCTGGCTCGGGTTCATTTCGCCGAGGCCTTTGTAACGCTGCAGTGCGATGCCCTTGCGGCCGGCGTCGGTGACCGCCTCGAACAGGCTGACCGGGCCGTGGATCGCCGTCTCGGCGTCCTTGCGGCGCAGCACGCCGGGACGCGGATAGACCTCCTGCAGCACGGCGGCGTATTCGTCGAGCTTGCGGGCGTCGGCGGAGCCGAGCAGGGCGTCGTCGATCATCGCGACGTCCTTGACGCCGCGCACGGTGCGTTCGAAGTGGAAGCCTTCACCCTCGGTGAAGCGGCCGATCCAGCCGCGTTCGACTTCGTCGGCCAGCACGTCGAGTCGGCGCGCGATGTAGGCGGCAGCCTCGGTGGCGGTCGCGACATCCTTGCTGATCTCGGGGGTGAGCACGCCTGCGATCGCCGCCTGCTCGACCACGCTGCGGTTGTAGCGGCTGTGCAGATTGTGCAGCGTCGAGCGGATCGCGCGCGCGTCCTCGACCAGCGCCAACAGGTCGCGGCCGCCGCGTTCCGAGCCGTTGGCAAGCTTGAACACGCAGTCGTCGAGGCCGGTCGAGATCAGGTAGTCCTCGAGCGCGCGCTCGTCCTTGAGATACTGCTCCGACTTGCCGCGCGTGACTTTGTAGAGCGGCGGCTGGGCGATGTAGAGGAAGCCGCCGTCGATCAGCGCCGGCATCTGCCGGAAGAAGAACGTCAGCAGCAAAGTCCGGATGTGCGCGCCGTCGACGTCGGCGTCGGTCATCAGGATAATCTTGTGGTAGCGCAGTTTGGCGATGTCGAAATCGTCGCGGCCGATGCCGGTGCCGAGCGCGGTGATCAGCGTGCCGATCTGCTCGGAACTCAGCATCTTGTCGAAGCGCGCGCGCTCGACGTTCAAGATCTTGCCCCGGAGGGGCAGGACGGCCTGGAATTCGCGGTTGCGGCCCTGCTTGGCGCTTCCGCCGGCCGAGTCACCCTCGACGATGAACAGTTCGGATTTCGACGGATCGCGCTCCTGGCAGTCGGCGAGCTTGCCAGGCAGCGAGGCGATGTCGAGCGCGCCCTTGCGCCGCGTCAGTTCGCGCGCCTTTCGCGCCGCTTCGCGGGCGGCGGCGGCTTCGATCACCTTGCCGACGATGGTCTTGGCCTCGGACGGGTGCTCCTCGAACCAGGCGGCGAGCGCCTCGTTGAGCACGTTTTCGACCACCGGGCGCACTTCCGAGGACACCAGCTTGTCCTTGGTCTGCGACGAGAATTTCGGATCCGGCACTTTCACCGACAGCACCGCGGTGAGGCCTTCGCGGCAATCGTCGCCGGTCAGCGCGATCTTTTCCTTCTTGGCGTTGCTATCCGCGTAGCCGTTGACCTGCCGCGTCAGCGCGGCGCGGAAGCCGGCCAGATGCGTGCCGCCGTCGCGCTGCGGGATGTTGTTGGTGAAGCACAGCACGTTCTCGTGGTACGTATCGTTCCACCATAGCGCGGCTTCGACCGTGATGCCGTTGAGATCGGCGCCAACGACGATCGGCTCCGGCACGATCGGCTTCTTGTTGCGGTCGAGATACTTGACGAATTCGGTGACGCCGCCCTCGTAGCGCATCTCCTCGCGCTTTTCGACCGCGTGGCGCAGGTCGGACAGCAGGATGTTGACGCCGGAATTCAGGAAGGCGAGTTCGCGCAGCCGGTGCTCGAGCGTAGCGAAGTCATATTCGATGTGCGTGAACGTTTCCGGTGATGCGAAAAACGTCACCTCGGTGCCGCGCCGCCCGTTGGCGTCGCCGACGACGCTCAGCGGCGCCACCGCGTCGCCATGGGCGAACTCGATGATGTGCTCTTTGCCGTTGCGCCAGACGCGCAGGATCAGCTTGCTCGACAGCGCGTTGACCACCGAGACGCCGACGCCGTGCAGACCGCCGGAGACCTTGTAGGAGTTCTGGTCGAATTTTCCGCCGGCGTGGAGCTGGGTCATGATGACCTCGGCCGCCGAGATGCCTTCGCCCTTGTGGATGTCGACCGGGATGCCGCGGCCGTCGTCGCGCACCGTCACCGAGCCGTCGGCATTGAGGATGACTTCGACCGCGCTGGCGTGGCCGGCGAGCGCCTCGTCGATGGCGTTATCGACGACTTCGTACACCATGTGGTGCAGGCCGCTGCCGTCGTCGGTGTCGCCGATATACATGCCGGGCCGCTTGCGCACGGCGTCGAGCCCCTTCAGCACCCGGATCGATTCCGCGCCGTATTCGGCCGGAACGGGCGACGGGGTTTCGGCGATCGGCTGCCGGGCGGGTTCAGTCATGCAACAACCTTTGAAGGGTGAAATCGAATCGGCTTGCGGGCGCGCGATGAGGCGTCCTTTGTGCCACGAAAGGCCGGGCGCGCCTAGCCCAAAGTAGCCCGTTGCAAGTTATTGAAGAGATAGGATTTTTTCTTCGATTCGCAAGCCGCCAAACGGCCGTTTCGACGGCTGCGCGAACGCGTTGCGGAACCGCTGGTTCCGGCTGCGGCCACGGCCTTGCCGTGCTCATTTCTGCGGCGTGATGCGGCCGGATTCGACGGTGAAAATCTGTGCGCCCGCGCCGATCTCGGCGAACGCCGCGGGGTCCGCGCCGGTCATCCAGACCTGCGCGCCGAGCCGCGCGAGTTCGTCGAACAGCGCCGCGCGGCGGCCCGGGTCTAGATGCGCCACCACCTCGTCGAGCAGCAGCAGCGGGGTGATGCCGGTCATTTCCGAGACCAGCTGCGCATGCGCCAGCACCAGGCCGATCAGCAGCGCCTTCTGCTCGCCGGTCGAGGCGTCGCGGGCCGGCATTGCCTTCGGTGCGTACAAAACGTCGAGATCGGTCAGATGCGGGCCATCGAGGGTGCGGCCGGCGGCAGCGTCGCGCGGCCGGCTGTCGCGCAGCACCTGGCGGTAGCGATCCTCGACCGTGGTGGCGGGTTCGGTGAGCAGCGCGCTCTCCATCCAGCCGTCGAGCATGATCTTTGCCGAGGGAAACGCCGAGGCCGCGCCGCGAGCATCGAGCATCGCCGCGAGCCGCGTCGCGGTCTGGCCGCGCATCGCCGCCACCGCGACGGCGAGTTCCGCGGTCTCGCGCTCGATCGCATCGAGCCAATGCGAGTCGGCGTTGCGATAATCTTCCAGCAGGCGGTTGCGCGACCGCAGGCTGCGGTCGAGCGCCGAGACGCGGCCGGAATGCTGGCTGTCGATCGCCAGCACCAGCCGGTCGAAGAACCGCCGCCGTTCGGAAGCCGCGCCCATGAACAGCCCGTCCATCGCCGGCGTCAGCCACACCATGCGCAGGTGATCGCCGAATGCGGTGGCCGAGCCGACCGGCTCGCGGTCGATCCGGCAGCGCCGCGACATCGGCGCGTCGGCGCGCGGCGGATCGATCCCGGTGCCGAGCGTGGCAAGACCAAGCGCGCCCTCGACCTCGGCCGACACCGCCCAGGAGCCGTCGCCCTCATTGTCGGCGACATCGTCCAGCGTCGCCCGCCGCAGCCCCCGCCCCGGCGACAGAAACGAGATCGCCTCCAGGCAATTGGTTTTGCCGGCCCCGTTCGCCCCGACCAGCACCACGCGCTCGGCATCCGTCGTCATCGCCGCCGCGCGATAACTCCGGAAGTGCGTCAGCGACAGGCGGGTGATGCGGGAGGCGGTCATACCATGGTCTGCGCTGAGGGAGTTGCGAGCCGCTGCAGCTTGCACGGCCGTCACCCTCCGCGAAAGCGGAGGGCCCAGTATTCCAGAGCGTTCCTTGGTGGCCGCGAAGCTCTGGAATACTGGGTCGCCCGGTCAAGCCGGGCGATGACGACGATGGTGTTGAGACGAGTTACCCTACACCCGCATCGGCATCAGCACGTAGAGCGCCGTCTTGGCGTCGCGGTCCTGGATCAGGGTCGGGGAACCGGGGTCGGCGAGACGCAGCACGGCGACTTCGCCTTCGATCTGGGCGGCGATGTCGAGCAGATAGCGGGAGTTGAAGCCGATATCGAGCGGGTCGGACGCGTACTCGACCTCGAGCTCTTCGGTGGCGCTGCCGGAATCCGGATTGGTCACCGACAGCACCAGCTTGCCGGCCGACAGCGCCAGCTTCACGGCGCGGCCGCGTTCGGACGAGATCGTCGAGACGCGGTCGACCGCAGCTTCGAAGTCCTTCTTGTCGACGATCAGTTCCTTGTCGTTGTTCTGCGGAATCACCCGGCCGTAATCGGGGAAGGTGCCGTCGATCAGCTTGGAGGTCAGCACGACGTTGCCGATCGTGAAGCGGATCTTGCCGGCCGAGAGTTCGAGGCCGATCTCGGCTTCGGTGTCCTCGATCAGGCGCTGCACTTCGCCGACCGTCTTGCGCGGAACGATCACGCCCGGCATGCCGGCCGCGCCGGCGGGCTGCGCGAGGTCGACCTGCGCCAGACGATGGCCATCGGTCGCGACCGCGCGCAGCTTGGCGTCCTTGGTCGAGCCGGTGGTGTGCAGATAGATGCCGTTGAGGTAGTAGCGGGTCTCTTCGGTCGATATCGCAAATTGCGTACGATCGATCAGCCGCTTCACGTCGGCTGCCGGTACGGCGAAGGAGTGGCTCATCTCGCCGGGGGCGAGATCGGGGAAGTCGCTTTCCGGCAGCGTCTGCAGCGTGAAGCGCGAACGTCCGGCGCGGATTGCCAGCACCGAGCGATCACCGTCGGTCTCCAGCACAATCTGCGAACCGTCCGGCAGCTTGCGGACGATGTCGTAGAACATGTGGGCCGGCACGGTGGTCGACCCCGCGGTCGCGGTTTCCGCCGGCAGCGTTTCGGTGACTTCCAAGTCGAGATCGGTCGCCTTGAGCGCGAGCTGGTTGCTTTCGGCGCGCACCAGCACGTTGCCGAGAATCGGAATGGTGTTGCGGCGCTCGACCACGCGGTGAACGTGGCCCAGCGACTTCAACAATTGCGCGCGTTCGACCGTGACCTTCATGACACAACCCGCCTGATCCGTACCCGCATCGTCGCGATGGAGTCCCCGGAGGTATGGAGGAGCCGGGCGGCCGGAAACGGCGCCACGGCACGAGAACCCTGCGGGATGTCGCCCGACCCCGCAGGGGGAGCGCAAGGTGGCGTGTTAAGCTGGCGGACGCAAGGGTGCGCCGGCGGCACGCGCCGGAATTTCCCCGATTTTCCCGCCGAACGGCCCGCCTTTAGGGGCGGGCCGCGCCGCTGCACGGGAGCAGCTTATTCCTGGAGCTGGCGCTTCAGCGATTCCACCTCGTCGGACAGCGTGGTGTCCTTGGACACCAGTCCTTCGATCTTGCGCACGGCATGCAACACGGTGGTGTGGTCGCGCCCGCCGAAGCGGCGGCCGATTTCCGGCAGCGAGCGCAGCGTCAGCGTCTTGGCCAGATACATCGCGACCTGGCGCGGGCGAACCACATTGGCGGTGCGGCGCGACGACAGCAGATCGGAGCGGCTGACATTGTACTGCCGCGCGACGATGCGCTGGATGTCCTCGATCTTGATCCGCTTCGGCTCGCAGGGGCGGATCAGGTCGCGCACCTCGTGCTCGGCCATCTCCAGCGTCACCGGCTGGGCGTTGAGCTTCGAATGGGCAAGCAGCCGGTTGATCGCGCCTTCGAGGTCGCGGCCGTTATGCGTGATGCTGCGCGCCAGATACTCGAGCACCGGCTGCGGGACGTCGAAGCTGGCATGATGTGCGCGCGCCGCGACGACGCGCGATTTCAGAATGCCGAGGCGGAGATCTTCGCCGAGCGTCGCCATCTCGACCACGAGGCCGCCGGCGAGTCGGGAGCGCACGCGTTCGTCGAGGCTTTCGAGATCCGACGGCGGCCGATCGGCTGCGACCACCACCTGGCGGCCGGCGTCGATCAGCGCATTCAGCGTGTGGCAGAACTCGGCCTGGGTGGTCTTGCCCTGCAGGAACTGCAGGTCGTCGATCACCAGCACGTCGATGCCGCGCAGCGCTTCCTTGAAGGCGAGTGAGGTCTGCGTCTTCAGCGCGGCGACGAAGCCGTACATGAATTTCTCGGCGGTCAGATACAGCACCTTGCGCTCGGTGCCGGCATTGCCGGACCAGGTCACGGCCTGCAGCAGATGCGTCTTGCCGAGGCCGACGCCGGAATGGATGTACAGCGGATTGAACATCACCGGATCGCCGCGGCGGCCTTCGGCCACCTGCTTGGCGGCGGCATGCGCCAGCGTGTTGGAGCGGCCGACCACGAAGCTCGCAAAGGTCAGGCGCGGATCGAGCGGCGAGCCGCCCAGCGCGTCGTGATTGGAGGCGGCCGGCACGGTCGCGCCGGTGCTGCGCAATTCGGCTGCGGGACGATGCTCCTCGCGGCGATGGTCGGCCGGCGCTGCGGCGTCCTTGGCTGCGGGCGTAGCGGCGCGCATCGGCGAGCGCACCGTCACTTCGATGCGGTTCACTTCGGGAATCTCGGCCTGCCAGCAGGTCAGCACCTTGTCGGAGTAGTGCGTCTGGATCCAGCTCTTCAGAAAACGCGTCGGCACCGACAGGTGCACGCTCTCTTGCTGAATGGCTTCGAGGTCCATGCGGGCGAACCAGCTCGAATACACGTCTTCGCCAACGCTCGTGCGCAGGCGGCCTTTGACGCGAGACCAGCGATCATGTTCCATATTCGACATTTCAGCAGCTTTTCAGATTGAGTGATGTCAACGCGGCGAGCGGGAGCATGACAGCTCACGCCGCGCCACGGCGTCGCGAAGCAAATGGGGACACGGGTTCGCCGTTCGGCAACGTGCCGACGTCAGGCCGGGTCCGATGAACGTGATTGCTTCAGGTCAGCGCAGACTCGACGGAGACCCCGGAGTTCGAGCGCGATAGCGACTGGTGAGAGTCGGTGTAGTCGTTTGACAATGACATGCCGATAGCACGGCGTACAGAAATGAACCGGTGAATCCGTTGCTCATGAAACCTCCCCCTTCCTGACGCGCTTACGCGCGGCAGGATGTCGTCGAGTCAAATCTGCATCCAAGCCGCTGCGTGTTTTCCCTTCGGCCGGGTTGTCGATGTCGCCCACCATCGTTCACGCGACACGTTCGCAAGCGAACGTCTCGCACGCTGTCAGGCACAGCTTCGCCGGTCTCATATCGCTATGAGTGACAACCCGGCTGTCATTTGAAAAACGCCGCAAACACGCATACCGCCGCCGATCTGCATGCCCGCCCTTGGTTCTCAAATCGCGCTGATCTGAAGAGCCGCGGGCGTCGCGAGCGATCTAAGAAATACACGACCTCCCGGAGGCCGCAACGGAATTGATTCGTCAGTAGTGGCGCGGAAGGCGGCAGCGGCGCGATGCCGATCCAACGCGACTAACAGCCTGCGCGGCAAGATTTTGAATCTGTGCACAGATTCGACGCCCGGAAGACGCGTGACAATTCGATCGCACGGCAAAAAGTTTTTCATGAATCCTTTACCTTTGACGCTCGGGCTATGGCGTTTTCAAAGTGCTCCTCTTCGCTTTGCCTTTAAGTCTCTCGCTGATCGTGCATTTTTGTGTGCGCCGGAGCAGGGTAGCCCACACCGATATTGCACTGCGTAAAGTTCCGAGGCGCGCGACGACGTCTTGCTGTGCGATTTTGTTCAGTTCGAGTTGCCGCTGTGCTGCAACGCTTTCTGTCATCGCTGTGACAGCCCTCGGGTTGTGTGACACGCGCTCTTAGCGTGCGGCCAGACAGCGCGGTGGGTTCAACGCGTGCGGCGACCATGACGTTGCGATTGGGGCGATGACGTACACGCGCTCACTGAGAGGCGCGCATCGAAATGATTAGTGCGCGTTCGTCACGACGCGCGTCAGGTCGTCTGCTGCAGCGGAGGCCTGAGCGACAAGTCGGATGTTCTCTCGCAGGGCGCGGCCGCAGTGTGCGCGATGCTGGCGCTGGCGATGCCGCGCACAAAAAAACCCGGCAGAGCCGGGCGCACTACATCCGGCTTCGCCGGTCATACAACAGCCGGCCACACCGGCCACAAAAAATGCCCGGCCAAGCCGGGCATTCGAGTCACGATTGGAACGTGAGAATTACTTGCCGAGCTGCGCGATGCGGCTGGCCAGACGCGACACCTTCCGGCTCGCGGTGTTGCGATGGATGATGTTGCGCTGCGCGGCGCGCATCAGCGCCGGCTCTGCATTGGCCATCGCCTTCAGCGCGGCATCGCGGTCGCCGCTGGCGATCGCTTCTTCGACGGTCCGGACCGTACCGCGCATCTGGGTGCGGCGCGACTTGTTGACCGCGGTGCGCCGGGCAATCTTGCGGGTCGCTTTCTTCGCGGAAGACGTATTGGCCATGTTCTCTCAAATCCTGCAGCGGCCTCCGATGCGGAGGGCCGGGCTGATGGTGAAGCCGCCGCTGATCGGAGCCTCGCCGTGTGTTCCGGATGTCCTGAAGATTGCCCCCAAAGCCCGTCGACAAAAACGTCGCGCTGCTTCAAAGACGATCGGCGGCCGGGAAGACCCCCACCGCCATTGCGGGCCTTATAAAGCCACCGCTTTCCAGCGTCAACGGTCACGGCTGCCGGTTTTGCCGGGTTTACGCCGAGTGGCCTGCGGAAGGGCGCCCCGAATCGCCGCCCCACCTTGTATAAGATGCTGGCGAGGTTGTGTTTTGTGCGATCGCCCGGTAGATGCGGAGCGGGGGCGGTGAATTCCATCGGGGTGGACGATGATCCGCGGGTTCTTTCGATTGATCGGACTTTTGCTGCTGACCGGAGGGTTCATCTTCCTGGTCTATGACGGCGCGCGCTCGGTGGCCGACAGCACGTTGCAGCTGACCCGCCTCGGCGAGTTCTGGAACGACGTCCACCAGTCCAGCCAGAACGCGTTCCGGTTGTGGGTCGAGCAGTCGGCGCCGGCGGCCTGGGACGGCGTTCGGCTGCTGCTGGCGCAGCCGACCTTCGCGGTGCTGGGCATCCTCGGCCTGCTGCTGATGCTGCTGTTCCGGCCGCGCAAGCCGTTGATCGGTTACGCGCGCGACTGACGTGGCGAAACCTGACGTTCGGCGCCTCGATACCTATATTGCAGTCTAGTTGAGAACCTGTCGTGGCCGGGAGAGCCGGGCCGGTGCTCATCGTGCAATAGGCGTTCGGCGCGATCAGCGCGCAGCGCCGGGAGGTGTCCATGTTCTTCATGCGCAAGTCGACCACGATGCCCAGCGCCAGCGAAGCGCTGCCGGGCCGCGCCACGCCGATCCCCACGGCGCGCAGCCATTTCGTCAACGGCCATCAGATCCAGCCGCCGTATCCCGAAGGGCTGCAGCAGGCCGTGTTCGGGCTCGGCTGCTTTTGGGGCGCCGAGCGGAAATTCTGGGAGCTCGGTGAGGGCGTCTACACCACGGCGGTCGGCTATGCCGGCGGCTACACGCCGAACCCGACCTATGAGGAGGTTTGCTCCGGTCGGACCGGCCACACCGAAGCGGTGCTGGTGGTGTTCGATCCGACCAAGATTTCCTACGAGACGCTGCTGAAGACGTTCTGGGAGAGTCACGACCCGACCCAGGGCATGCGCCAGGGCAACGACGTCGGCTCGCAATATCGCTCGGCGATCTACACGTTCGGCGACGATCAGGCGCAAGCCGCGAAGGCATCGCGCGAGGCGTATCAGCAGGCGCTCGGCGCCAAGCGGTTCGGTCCCATCACCACCGAACTCGCGCCGGCCGGCGAGTTCTACTTCGCCGAGGATTATCATCAGCAGTACCTCGCCAAGAACCCCGGCGGCTATTGCGGCCTCGGCGGCACCGGCGTGTCCTGCCCGGTCGGCATCGGCGTGCCCGCCTGATCACCGGCGCCCCCTCTCCCGCAAGCGGGAGAGGGGGCCTGCTGCGGCGGGGGTGCGGGAGAGCGGCGTAAGCGCATTGAGAGCTTGGCATCGGCAAACCGATAGCAACTGCCAAGAGTTTGTTAACCCTAACGGGGCATAAACGGAGTCATCTCATGGAGAGGGAATGGCTCCAGTGCGTGTGGACCGTGCGTTTCGATTGTCGATCATTGCCGTGACGGCCGCGCTGGTGCTGGGCGGGTGTATGCGGCGGCAGGGGCCGGTCGCGGTTCAGCCCGGCAATACGCTCGACAGTCTGGCTTACAGCGGCCAGATCGGCCCCGGACCGGTCGCGTATGCGCCCGGCGGTCCTGGACCCCGGCCGGAATATCGGCTCGACGCCGGCGACCGGCTGCGCGTCGTCGTCTACGGCCAGGAAGGGCTCACCAACACGTATGCGATCGATGCGTCCGGGGCGATCACCATGCCGCTGATCGGCAGCGTGCCGGCGCGCGGCCGCACCCCCGCCGGCCTCGCCGCCGCGATCACGGCGCGGCTGCGCAACGGCTTCATCCGCGAGCCGTCGGTGGCGGTCGAGATCGAATCCTATCGGCCCTTCTTCATCCTCGGTGAGGTGCTGGCGCCGGGCCAATATCCTTACGTGCCGAACATGACGGTGGAGAGTGCGATCGCGATCGCCGGCGGCTTCACGCCCCGCGCAAAGCGCGACGGCGCAATCCTGACTCATCCGGAAAACGGCGCGCTGGTCCGCGCCCAGGTGCCGCTCGCCACGCCGCTCAGTCCGGGCGACACCGTCCTCGTCGGCGAACGCTGGTTCTAGCGCGGGCGGTTAGTAACAGCGCCGCCCCATCACCTGTCGTCTCGCCCGGCTCAGCCTATCGCTCCGTCATCGCGAGGAGCGCAGCGACGAAGCATCCAGCGTGGCTCGGCGCTGGATTGCTTCGCTGCGCTCGCAATGACGGCGCTTGTCGCGCCAAGTCGCTTACTTCAAATACGTGCCGAAGAAATCCAGGCTGCGCTGCCAGGCGCGGTCGGAGCTTTGCTTGTCGAAGCTGGCGCGTTCGTCGCAGCTGAAGCCGTGCTGGGCTTCGAGGTAGACGTGGATGTCGACCTCCGGCCGCTTGCTGCGGATGGCCTCGACGTCGGCGAGCGGAATGCCCGAATCCTTTTCGCCGAAATGCAGCTGGGTCGGCGCCTTCGGGGCTTCGTCGGCGAAGCGCACGATGGCGCCGCCGTAATAGCCGATCGCGGCACTCACTCCCTCGAGTCGCGCCGCCGCCAGGTAGGCGACGCTGCCGCCGAGACAATAGCCGATGATGCCGACCGGGCCCTCGGCCTTGACGGCATCGATCGCCGCCTTGACGTCGCGCAGCATCGCGTCCCAGTCCGGGTTCTCCACGAACTTGCGGGCCACGGCGACGTCCTCCGGCGAATAGCCGCTCTGGAAATTGCGCTCGATGCGATCGAAGATCGCCGGCGCGATCGCCCGATAGCCTTGCGCGGCGAAGCGGTCGCAGACCGCGCGGATGTGGTGATTGACGCCGAAGATTTCCTGGATCACCACCACCGAAGCGGCAGCAGCCCCGGCGGGATCGGCGCGATAGCCACCGAGTTGAAATCCGTCGTCAGCCGTCAGCGTGATGTCGTGTCCCACGAGCAACCCCTGTGTTGGTGGTGATAGAAGTGATGGTGTGGAGCGAATGCGGCTACTGCCACATCCAATTGCGACCCCAGTCGCCTTTCCAGCCGGTCAGGCGGCCGTGGCGAAATTGCAGAAACAGCCGGTCGCGGCGATCGAAAAACCCACTGCCGCCGGCGTTCCGGATCGCCAGGAACATCTCGTCGCCCGGACGGCCGCTGATGTAGTTGAGCGGCGTGCCGAGGGCGTGCGCCGCGGTGACCGCATCCATGCCGAAAGCCAATGGCGTGGTGTTGGACAGCGTTGCGGTGAATGACGGCGGTTCGATCCGCTGCGCCTCTGCGCCGGGTGCTGCCATCAGCGCCAGCCCGCATACCGTGAGGACGCTCGCAAGCCTTGCAAAGGCGACGAGTGTCCGAGGTCGGGATATTTCGACATCGCGACCGTTCTGTACGCTATGTGACATCGATATCCCCCGGTTCGCCTCAGCATAAACCTTTCGCAGTGCAATGCCGAGAGCAGGCTCGGAGTTTTCTGACAATGCTTGGCAAATCCGGAGCAAAAATACATGCGGTGTTAAGAATGCCCATTAAGCAGTGGGAATCAATTTCCCGTTAGGGGTGAGACAGACGTGCGTACCCTTCGGATTGGTGATTCATGAATGCTGCCGCCCGACAAGCTGAGCCCGAAACCGAGCCGCGACGCAGGCTCTTGCTGGCGTCCGATCGCCGCGACCTCAGTGCAGATCTGGCGCGGATCCTGAGCGGCGTCGCCGAGGTGCAGATCATTGCCACCGTGCAGCTTCCGGATGCGCCAGCGCACGATCTGTCCGGTATCGTCGTCGATATCAATCTACGGTCGGCCGAAAGCGTGCAGGCGGTGCGACGCAAGCTACTCCGCGGCGGCTATCAATCGTTTCCGCGGCTGTTCGTGCTCGCCGACGAACTGCACCACGGCTCGATGCAGGCCTGGGCACTCGGCGCGACTGATACAATCGCGCGCCCGTTCGACGCCCGCGACCTGCTGGCGCGGATCCGCGCGGCATTCCCCGACGCGTCCGAAACCTCTGCCGACGCGCGCGCCGCGGCGGTGACGAAAGGCGTCGCCGCTGCGCACGGCGTGTTGGTCAAGATGTTCGAGCGGCTGCCGGCCGGCCGGCCGCTGACCTATGACGACGTCCAGCAAGCCGAAACGCCGATCCTCAGGGCGATCAAACGCGGCTCGCTACGCGAATGGCTCATTGCCGTCGGCCGCCATCACAATGAGAGCTACCGGCTGGCGCTGTTCGCCACCGGCTATGCGGTGGCGTTCGCGCAGCATCTCGGCATGCGCGAGGAAGATCAGCGTCGGTTGACGCGCGCGGCGCTGCTGTTCGACGTCGGCAAGGCATTCGTCGATGTCGCACTGCTCGACCATGTCGATGGTCTGGCGGGCGAGCGGCTTCGCAAATATCGCGAGCACCCGCGGCTCGGCTACGACGCGCTCGCCGCCGAGGGGACGTTTCCGCGCGAGACGCTCGAGGTCGTGCTTCACCATCACGAGCTGCTCGACGGCTCCGGCTATCCGGACGCGCTGCACGGCGACCAGATCAGCGACATCGTCCGCATCACCACCATCGTCGACATCTTCACGTCGCTGGTTGCGCAGCGCAAGAACCACCTGTCGCTGCTGCCGCTGCCCGCCTTCTCGGCGATGGAAGCGCTGGGCGACAAGATCGACCAGCGCCTGCTGCAAGCCTTCCGTCCGGTCGCACTGGGCGGGTAGTTCACGCCCCGGAATGACGGGGGATCACTTGTAGGGTGGGCAAAGGCGCGTAGCGCCGTGCCCACGCGTGATTCAAACCGTCAACTTGATGCGAGGCCGGTGGGCACGCTGCGCTTTTCCCACCCTACGGGCGCGGCGTCGCGCTTACTCCGCCAGCAGCTTGCGCAGCTCCGCCTTCGCCACTTTCTCCAGCGTCGAGCGCGGCATGTCGTCGACCAGGCGGATTTCGCGCGGGCGCTTGAAGTCGGCCAGCGCGGCCGCGCAGGCGGCGGCGATGCGGTCGGCAAAATCCGGCGGCGCCCCGGCGACGCCGGCTTGCGGGATCACGAACACCACCGGCACTTCGTCGAGCATCGGGTGCTTCTTGGCCACCACCGCGGCTTCGCGCACGCCCGGCACGGTGATCACCACCTGTTCGATCTCGGACGCCGCGACGTTCTCGCCGCCGACCTTGAGCATGTCCTTGGCGCGGTCGCCGAACTTGATGGCGCCGTGCTCCAGCAGCGTGACGCGGTCGCCGGTGATGAAGTAACCGTGCTCATCGAAGCTGTCGCGGGTCGCCTGCTCGTTGTGCAGATACTCCTTGAACAGCGACAGGCCGGGCACGCCCTTGATCAGCAGGTTGCCGGTATCGCCGACCTGGGTCGGCGCGCCGTCGTCACCGACGATGCGCAGGCTGTATTCCGGCGCGGCGCGTCCGATCGTCATCGGGGTGTTCGGCTGATCGGCCTCGGCGATGATGCCGTGGGTGATGGTCTCGGTCATGCCCCACCAGCCGATGATCTTGATGCCGAAGTTCCTGAACACGGGCGGATCGGCCACCGCCGTGCCCCACAGCCGGAAGCTGTGATCCTTCGGCGTCTCCTGGTCCATCAGCGCCTTCAGGCAGAACGCGATGTTGGAATTCCAGGTGCAGCGATGCTCCAGTGAGACCTTCCAGAACCGGCTCGACGAGAACCGCGGCTGCACCACGCAGGTCCCCCCGACCCACAGGCTCGCCAGCATCGAATAGGCCAGCGCATTGGTGTGGAACAGCGGCAGGTAGGCCAGATGCACGTCGTCGGCGCGCAGCGTCTGGTGCGCGGCGTTGATCTTGGCGCCCCACAGCGCGTTGGCGTGGGTCCACAGCACCGCCTTCGGCCGCGACGTCGTACCGGAGGTGTACTGCACGCTGCACGGCGCGAACGGATCGGTGGCGCGGCGCGGCCGGTTCGCGCTGTCGCCGAACAGGTTCTCGAATGAGTCCGCCTTGGCGACCGGCTGGGCCGGCAGCGGCGAGCCCGGATCGTGCGAGATCACAGCGATCCAGCGCAGCCCCTTGCAGTTCGCCGACACGAGATCGGCATAGGCCGGCTGGGTGATGGCGGCGACGGCGCCGCAGTGACCCGCGAAGTATTCGATCTCGGCGGCGGCCGAGCGGGTGTTGGTGGTCACCGCCAGCGCGCCGAGCTCGACGCAGGCGAACCAGCTCAGCAGAAACTCCGCGCAATTATCCAGATGGATCAGCACCGCGTCGCCCGGCTTGACGCCGCGTGCCACGAGGCCGGCGGCGAGCGCGCCGACCCGCTCGTGGAATTCGCCGTAGCTCCACACCCGCGCCGGGGCGTCGAACGGCGCCCAGATGATGAAGGGATGGTCGCGCCGCGTCTGCGCGTGCAGCCGCAGCAGCCACGGTACGTCCAGTCCGGCGAACGGACCGACCACGCCGGGCGCTTCGATCGGATGCGGCATTGCTTCTCTCCCTTGCTGCGGCGCTTTCCGCACGGCGGCAATTGGCCGCGGCGCGATCGCGCGTCTGTTGTTTGGTAGCGGCCCCCTTGTGCCACCCGCCGCCACGTCGCGCAATTCAGCTCCGTGTCCCGGACGCGAGGCGGCACGCAGTGCCGCCTCGCAGATCCGTGACCCCGGTTTCTTTGCGGCACTAAGGCAAACCGTGACCCCCGCTCTGAAGCGCACCACGCCGCCAGAGCGGCGCGCTGCGCAGCGTCCGGGGCACGAACGATTAGTTTCGCGCCGCGACCGCAGATCGCGGCGGCGCGAGCGGCTGGCGCGCCCTGCGACAACGCTTCGTGACCCAAAACCCGGAACGTTCGCTGCATCGCACCGTTGGCTCGCCAATGTCGACACGGTCGACGGATCAACGACGAAGGAGATTGCACGATGAAATCTTTGGCTCTGGCTGCTGTGGCGCTCGGTGCATTCGGCGCAACCCAACTCGTTACCGCAAAGCCCGCCGCCGCGGCGGTCGAATATCCGTATTGCCAGCAGGGTGCGCTGCAGGGCTATCCGGGCGACTGCAGCTACCCCACCTTTGCGTCCTGCACCTATTCGGCGCGTGGCACCGGCGGCAATTGCGTCGCCAACCCGCGCTACTTTGCACGCGGCGGCGGCTATGACAGCCCGTACGACGCCTACGGTTACGCCCCCGCCAGCGGTTATGGCGATTACTGATCCGAACGGTCTATCCGTCGCTCAGCCACCGCGCTCTTTGCGGCTGTAGTTGGAAAGATGGCCCTCGCGCGCAGCCCGCGCGCGGGCGGCCTGGATCGTGCCCTTGCTCTTGCCGGGCGGCGCCGGGCGCGACACCAGCCGCTCCATCTTGTTGCGGCTATGACAATGCGGGCAGCGCGGCTTGTCGGCAAAGCCGACCAGCAGTTCGCTATCCGTGTCGCATTTCCCACAATGAAAACCGTAAAGCGGCATCGCCGCGTCTCCTGAAGCCGTTCAGGGCGGGCTTTGCAGGATCCGGACCAGTGGATTGCACTAGCGCTGCGTGCCGCCGATCACCGCCAGCAGCGCCGCGCCGTAAATCTCCAGCTTCTTGTCGCCGATGCCGGGGATGCCGCGCAGTTCGTCGAGCGTGCGCGGCCGCACCGCCGCGATGCCGTCCATGGTGGCGTCGTGCAGCACCACATAGGCCGGCACGCCGCGGCTCTTCGCCACCTCTGAGCGCCACGCCTTCAGGGCCGCGAACAGCTCCGGATCGCCGGAGGTCTCGCGCGGCGGTGCGCCGACCAGATCGCCGCGGCGCGATTTGGCGCGGGGCGGCCGGCCGCCGGTCTGTTCGCGCAGCATCACCTGGGCGTCGCCCTTCAGCACCGCGCGCGAACTCTCGGTGAACTTCAGCGCGCCGAACGCCTCGCTGTCCGGCGCCAGATGGCCGAGCGACACCAGCTGCCGGATCACCGCGCGCCATTGCTTTTCGTTGAATTCGCTGCCGATGCCGAACACCGACAGCTTGTCGTGGCCGAATTGGCCGACGCGCTCGGTCAGCCGGCCGAGCAGCACGTCGATCAGATGCTGCGCGCCGAACCGTTGCCCGGTGCGATAGGCGCAGGACAACAGCTTCTGCGCTGCCACGGTGCCGTCGATGACCTTGGGCGGCGTCAGGCAGTTGTCGCAATTGCCGCAATTCTCATGCGCCGAGGCTTCGCCGAAATAGCCGAGCAGCCGCGTGCGGCGGCAGCTGGTGGATTCGCACAGCCCCACCAGCGCGTCGAGCTTGCCCATCGAGACGCGCTTGAACGCGTCCGAGCCGGTACTCTCGTCGATCATCCGGCGCTGCTGCACGATGTCGCTGAGGCCGTAAGCCATCCACGCTTCCGACGGCTTGCCGTCGCGGCCGGCGCGGCCAGTCTCCTGGTAGTAGGCCTCGATGCTCTTGGGCAGATCGAGATGCGCGACGAAGCGCACGTCCGGCTTGTCGATGCCCATGCCGAACGCGATGGTGGCGACGATCACCACGCCGTCTTCGCTCAGGAAGCGGTCCTGGTTGCGGGCGCGAATCTCGGCAGGCAGGCCGGCGTGATACGGCAGCGCATGGATGCCGGCCTTGCACAGCGTATCGGCCACGTCCTCGACCTTGGCGCGCGACAGGCAATACACCACGCCGGAATGGCCGACATGCTTGTCGGCGATGAACGCCTTGAGCTGCGCCGGCGCGTTCTGCTTGTCGACGATGCTGTAGCGGATGTTGGGCCGGTCGAAACTCGACACGAAGCAAGGCGCATCCGTCAGCGACAGCCGCTCGGCGATTTCGCGGCGGGTCAGCGCGTCGGCCGTGGCGGTCAGCGCGATCCGCGGCACGGTCGGGAATTTCTCGGCGATCGCCGACAGGCCGACATATTCGGGCCGGAAGTCGTGCCCCCATTGCGACACGCAATGCGCCTCGTCGATCGCAAACAGCGCGATCTTGGCACGCGCCAGCAGCGACAGGCAGCGCGGCGTCAGCAGCCGCTCTGGCGCGACGTACAGCAGATCGAGTTCGCCTCTGAGCAATTGCTGCTCGAGCGCATTGGCCTCGTCATAGGACAGCGTCGAATTCAGCGCGGCGGCGCGCACGCCCGATTCCAGCAGCCCGGCGACCTGGTCGCGCATCAGCGCGATCAGCGGCGACACCACGACCCCGCAGCCCTCGCGCAGCAGCGCCGGCAACTGATAGCAAAGCGACTTGCCGCCCCCGGTCGGCATCAGCACCAGCGCATCGCCGCCATCGGCCACATGCCGCACGATCGCCTCCTGCTGGCCGCGAAACCCCGGCAGGCCGAACACATGATTCAGCGTCGACAGCATGCGTGCGTCGAGGTCGTCGTCGGTTTCGCGGGGTGCGGAACGGGTCATGCGAACGGGCAGGGGATTGGGGCCATGCGGTTGCTATAGCCCATTCCGGCCGATTCTGCCCATGAGGCAGTGCGCTTCCCCACACGCAGCGCGCTCCCTCTCCCGCTT